>NZ_JAPFHA010000010.1 GCF_026586805.1 Niveibacterium sp. 24ML
AGCCTGTGGGCGAAACACCCCCTGCTGCGGAGCCAGACCGCCAACCTCTATGGCCAGCTTCAGTATGACCAACTGCACCTGAGTGACCGCGTTGAAGTCGGCGCGGTCGAGAACAAGCGTCGCCTCAAGAACTGGATGGCGAGCCTCACTGCCGATCTGCACGACACCCTGCTGTCCGGCGGCCTCAACCTCCTGAGCCTGAGCTACACCAATGGCGAGGTGAGCTTCCAGGATGAGGCGGCAGGTCTCTCCGATGCGGCCAGCGCGCAGACCAGCGGCGGCTTCGCGAAATGGAATGCCAGCCTCAGCCGCTTGCAGCGGCTGGGGCTACGCACGAGCCTGTATCTGTCGTACTTCGGCCAATGGGCCCAGAGCAATCTGGACTCATCCATGAAGATGAGCGTTGGCGGCCCTTACTCGGTGCGCGCCTACGCGCCCGGCGCGATCTCGGGCGACGAGGGCAATCTGGGCAGCATCGAACTGCGCCAGGATCTGGGTTCAGCCCTAGGGTTCTGGCAGGCAGTCGCCTTCGCCGACAGTGCCCGCGTCACGATCAACCATTCGCCCTGGGGCGACAGCACCAACCACGCCACGCTCAGCGGCGCGGGCGTGGGGCTCAACTGGGCGGGGCCGCAGCAGCTCTCCGGGCGTCTCTACTGGGCGACGCACATTGGCGATAAACCCGAGCTCGTTAGCACCGTTCCATCTACGCGTCTCTGGGCTGAATTGCGCTGGGGGTTTTAAGGGCACAGCGGTCACGCCGCGTCACGCATGAAAGCGACGCTACAAGTGGAAGGAGGGCGCGTTCGACTCCCGGTTGTGTCCTTCGCGGATGTGGTGAGTGCCGAAATTTCTTTTCGGCGCGTACCGGAGCGATCCGGTTGAGGTCGCCGCAAGCGGTGTACGAGCCCATGCGTTTGGATTTCCCGTGAAGTTGGTGATGCGCTGAGCGACGCGATTGTCAGCGGGTAAGTGCTGACAGTCTTGTTGCTGATGAACAGCGCCATGGCCACTTCGATGTTGATCCGCCCCTCAGCCAGTAGACGTAGCACCGTAATCTCGCAATCGGACAGCAATTCGGTCGGCGACTTCGCTCCGATGTCCACGCGGGCTCTCTGCATGGCCCTAGCCGGGAACAGCCTGAGCCAACGGATTCTCAGGTCAGCAAATGGAGCACGCGGCAACGGTCCAACCTGAGTCGTCGTGTTCCCGTTCAGAACAGAGTGACTCACATTGGAGGGAGGAGAGGAGGGAGTCCCTGTTGGTAAAATGGGAATCCGTTTGGGAAAATCTGGGGAAAATTTCGATCGAAACGCGGTACAAAGCGGCACATCGAAAATCAAAAATTCCCAATAAAATCAATGGTGCGGGTGATAGGACTCGAACCTACACGCCTTGCGGCGCCAGAACCTAAATCTGTTTTACCCCCAAAAACACCCCAAAACGCACGACTTCTGTTCGGTGATAGTCCGCTTTCCGCGATTCCCCGCAATCTTTTGTATTGACTTGCACAGACGCCTGTCTTGCCCGGCATGTAGTGCTGCTGTAGTGTTCAGCTGAGTGCACTCAGTGCGCTCTGTTTTTCGTCTACCTACCGTCTACCCGCTGACGCAACAGAACCGTCGATGACGTCTACCCACCCGCGCGGAGCGTTTGAACTTCGCGTACAACATGCAATTGACTATCCGCCGCGTGCCGGGTCAAAAGCTGAAATCCGAGACGAGTCGACGCCGGGACTCGTAGTCAGAGTCTCAAGCTCAGGTAAAGCGAGTTACTACGCTGAGTTGTACGACCGTATCTCTAAGAAGAGAACATACGAAAAGCTCGGCGATTTCGGCGTCATCAAGCTCGCAAAGGCGCGAGCAGTCGCAGCGCAGCGACGCGAGAGAGTGCAGCACCAAGCTGCAGATGGGATTAGTTACGTCGAACAAAAGAACGCTCGTCGCGCACAAGAACTTGTTGATGACAAGCGTTCATCAACGACGCTGAAGTCCTGCATTGACGCATATATAAATGCAAAGCACCTTGCAGCTGCTTCTGTCTCTGAATACCGAGGCACCCTCGAAAGCAAGTTGAATTCGTTCGACATTCTGGAGCGACCGGTCAGCGAAATCACGAAAAGCTGGTTCGACGGACGCTTCAAAGAGATCTATGCCCGGTCGAAATCAACCGGCTGGAGGTGGTGGGCTTACTTGCACGCGGTACTCAAGCATGCTGCTGAACGCGACCCAAACTTGTTTCCGGACGGCCTGCCAGTTCCCGAAAAGAAAGCTCTGCGGGGATTTGAAAAACCGGGCCGGAAAAGCAGTCGCCTCGATCTCACGCAGTTGCCTGCTCTCCGCGCGCGGCTGCTTGAACTCGACCCGGATGACCGCGACTACGTACTTCTACTGCTGCTGACGGGGATGCGCAGCGGAGCTGTGATGCGGTTGCGTTACGTCATGTCCTGCAGCCGCGCGGACGCGCTCGCGTGGAGCGAGGGGAGGGCGCTGATATTTGACGCAACAGAAGCTCGCGCGCCGCGCGAACTCGTTGTGTCAGAACAAGTCCGTGGGCTTATCAGCGACCGCTACGCGCGGCTCTCGAATACGTCTGACTATTTGTTTTGGAGCAAGCGGAAACCAGCGGACACAAACAAAGCGATGCAAGATGATCGCGATGTATTTAAGCGGCTAGGCTTTTACGCAAACGACAAAACGCTTCTTACAGCGCATGATTTGCGCAGGACTTTTGCATACATTGCGCGGGCGGTCCTCGGTATCGACCCGCTTCTAATTGCGAAATTGCAGCTGCACTCAACAAAGAATCTTAGTGTGTCCGACGGCTATGTGTCAGCGACTAACGCCGACCTTCGTCGGGTTACAAATCGAATTTCTGGTGAAATACTTCGCTGGATGCGATCTACAGAAGAAGAAATCGCGAAAGAGTTGGGCGTTGGCAGCAATGCGTCTAGCCCGGCACCGAGTTTTGCACTTTAGCGCTGTCGTCGTGGCAAAGCTCGTTATCGATTACGTGCCAGTTCAGCGGGAACTCGAAGAAGCGTCGCGCACCGGCTGCGACGTATTGAACTCGCTGCGCATCGATATCTGCTTTGATTGACGCTACGATTTCTGCAGATTTCGGATGTTCGCCGTTTTCGATGAGAGCTATAACATCTTGAACAGTTTGATCGTCGCCGCGTAAAGCAGCACGTAAGATTCGCGAGATAAGGTACGCGACTTGCCCGTCTGTTCTTGCTGCTGTTCTTGCTGTCATGATTATCTGCATTGTGAGACAAAAATAGACACCATAACCTACACGACGGTTCGAGCAAACCTTGCCCGAACGATGGATCGCGTTTGCAACGACCACGAGCCGCTGATCATCACGCGCAATGGAGAGCAGTCGGTAGTTATGCTCTCGCTCGAAGACTACAAAGCGCTCGAAGAAACCGCGTACCTCCTGCGCACACCCGCAAACGCGAAGCGTCTTTTGGCGGCGGCGGCGCAGTTGGGTGCCGGAAATGGCACTGAGCGGGAACTTGCAGAGTGAAGCTGATCTTCGCTGATGAGGTATGGGCGCGGCCGAAGCGGGCGATGTCGATTGATTTTCGATAATTCGATCCGACCATCGCGCGCTATCAAACGTACTCTGTCGCCCGGATGTAGATTGAGCGCGCGTCGAACCGGCTCAGGAATTTCGACAATCGCATCTCCGCTGCCGTCGCCGGCCGACATTAAAGTTGCGCTGTATCGCTGCGCTCGCTCGCAAGTCTGTATTTTCTGTCTTCGCTTCATCTGAACGCCCTTGTCGTTAGAAACAAAAAGACCCGCGCAAGCGGGTCTTTTTCTGCTTATTCAGCAGTTAGAGCGACATACAGCAGTTGCTTACTCTTCTTTCTAAGCTGCTTATTCAGCAGTGAAGTGCCACGAGTAAAACGCTACGCTTCACATTCCTGCTTGTCAACAAAATTGACTGCCCGCTGGTACGCAGTTTCTGAAGTTTTGAGAGCAAAAAACGACAAAACACTTCAAAAACTGCGTACCGGACGCCCCACGAACTATTGACTAGCCGACCCACGAAAAATATTTTTGCGTGCCGGCGTCGCTCCAAGCCGTTCATCCGCGCAATTCCGCGCGAACCCTCTCCGCAATAAATCCATAGCTGACAAGGCGTTACGTACGCTCGCGCCTGCAATAACTATAGACATGAGTTAAGTTGTTGATTGCAAAGCGGAAAGTTGACATGTGATTGCACGAAGACCATTATTTGCACATGCAAAACGAAATCACATCGTCACGTAAGTATTTACCGGTCAGGTGCTCAGATGCGCAGCACCGGTGGGTTGCGCAAATGTCCAGTGTTGCGACTGCGTTGCAGTCTGACGGCAAGAAGATCTCCGGAAATCGCTTGCTGAGCGATCTTCTCGCGCTCGTCAGCAAGCGGGGGGACGTTGTGTCTGACTTGCTCAGTAGCGTGCCGGAAGAGCTTGTTAACGCACTACAGAAGCACTTCGACGACGCGCAGCGAAAAGCCATCAGGGGGCTGCGCGCTGGCAAAACGGGGGCAAAAAATGCGGACTAACGATAGTACAAATGCGACGTTGCTCGTTTGCCTTGCGGCGATTCTGTGCAGCTGCGCGACGGTGGAGAACGGCCGCGTCAGCGTCGGTCTGCCGCCGCAGATCGCGCGGGCCGTGGCGCCTGCACCCGCACCCGCACAGCTGGTGGGTTACGAGAAGCTCGTTGTGGGGCAGACGAAGACTTTTGCAGGCAGTGACGGGCATTTCGAGCAAGCCATCGCGGTGCTCTCTTCAAACGCTGAAGAGCGTGAAAAGACTTGCAAGCTTGTCGGCAAGTTCGCGTCGACTAATAGCGACGTGCGCGTAACGCTGCACCTCGCTGCAGCTGCTTCGAGCGATGAAGCAAATGCGCTTGTGAAAGCGATCAAGTCGGGTGCGGGGAAGCGAGCGGTAGCAGTTGAAGTCGTCGGCAACAACCCTGCCGCGCACGCTCTGCTGGTGTGGGTTCGGGACACGAAAGCAGTATCAGAGCCGACGCTCGCGCATGTGCTCGTCGCCAAGAAACTACAGCTGCCGGAGTAGTGAAATGAAAAGAATCGCGGGTTTTCTCTTAACGCTGTTCTCGATCTCTGCTCACGCAGCAGGGTTGCCGGTTTTTCGGATCGACGCGAATGAGCTTTACACGATCAACCGACTCGGCGCGGCATTCGAGCAGTCGTTCGTCGTATTCGACATGAACCGGATGCCCGCTGCGCTCCGCGCGGCAGTAGCAGTTGGTGAGTCGTCGCAAAGAAGCGCTGGGAAAGTGTTTCTTGCTGTCGCGCCGGGTGACGAAGACAAGTCGCTTGTGATTGAGCGCTTGATCCGGATTAGCGCAGGGGACCCGAATCTCGAAGTCATCCGGCTTGCTGCGCAGGGCAAGAGCTACGTCTGGTTGCGCAGCAGTGCTGCAACACAAAAGACTTTGAGCGAGACGCTGAGTTCGCTCGACATTCAGTTTCCATGATTGAAGAAAAGGAGAACGACATGAGCAATGGTCTGAAAGCGCTTTTCGCAAGTCTCTTGTGTGCAGCAGCTGCAGCGGTTTCTGCTGACGACTTTGTATTCGTTGGCCCGAAGACTGTTGATTCACTGCCGGCAGTGATTGCTTCGAAAGCTGGCAAGTTCGCTGCAGGGGTGAAATTCGAACAAGTCACGAGTCCCGCAGCTGCAGTCGAGCAGCCGGGCGGGCACGTTGATGCGGCAATTCTTTCTGTTGTCGATGCTGTTGCTATTACCCGCGCGCACCCGGAGTTCGTTCTTGTACAAGACGTCTCGGCGACGCGCGCTTCAATTGTGTGCCAACGGACTGAGACTTTGCGCTCACAACGTCAGCTCGGGCAAATCAGGAAGGTAGGTGTCGCGGACCTTGGCGGCGCAGAGGTGCTCGCGCTGGCGCTGTGGGAACGCGAGTTTCATGCGAAACCCGGCTCGCTGTCTGACAAAGCAGTAAAGATTCCGGCGGGCGATCTCGGCCGCGCTTTTGAATCCGGGGAAGTCGATTGCGTCTCGGTCACGTTCCCTATTGATGACCCGTTCGCAGCTCCTGCCGCAATTCGCTCTTCAATCGACCGGGTTGTCTGGTCAACCGAGTCTGCATATCAACCGGGTTCCAAAAAGCTTATCGGCCGCATTCCTGCAGCTGTTCTTGTTGTGAATCGCGAATCGTGTGAGCGCAGTTCGATTCAGTGCCTTTCGGTCGCCCGAGGTCTTGTTGCGGGTGCGCAGGAGTTCTATCTGCATAACGTTGAATTGATGGAGAAATTCGGGTTTGCAGACAAAGCGCTCATGAAAATTATCAATGAGACGAACGAGCGCAAGAACTTCCTGCCACGCGACAACCCGTATGACTACTCGCTCGCTGCCGCTCTGACTGTCGAGCGCGGCTGGTCGAATTGAAAACAGTTTCCACTGAACGAAAGTGAAGAACATGAATACGAAACGACTTGTGCTTCTCGCAATGCTCGCTGCGATCCCGGTTGCAGCAAGCGCTGACGAAACCGGTACGCTCAAGAAGATCAAAGAAAGTGGCTCGATCACGCTTGGCATCCGCGAATCGTCGATCCCGCTCTCCTACCTCGACGCGAACCAGAAGCCGGTCGGTTACCACATCGACATCTGCAACCGCATCGTGGATGCGATCAAGGTCAAGCTCGCGCTGCCGAACCTGAAGGTCAACACCCAGCCGGTGACCTCGCAGAACCGCATTCCGCTCGTCACCAACGGCACGGTGGATCTTGAGTGCGGCTCTACGACGAACAACGCGACACGACAGAACCAAGTTGCCTTTGCGCCGACAACGTATGTCACGACCGTCCGCATGGCCGTGAAGAAGGCCTCCGGCATCACCAGTCTGTCGCAACTGGACGGCAAGCCCGTCGCGACGACCTCGGGCACGACCTCGGTTCAGCTGATGCGCGCTCACGAGAAGAGCAAAGGCGTGAACTTCAAGGAGGTGACCGGCAAGGACCACGCCGATTCTTTTTTGATGCTCGCGTCGGATCGCGCCGTCGCCTTCGTGATGGATGACAACCTGCTTGCCGGCCTCATCGCTACCGCTCAAAGCCCGAGCGACTACGCGGTCGTCGGCGAGGCGCTGTCGGTGGAGCCCATCGCGATCATGTTCCGCAAGGATGACCCGCAGTTCAAAGGGCTGGTGCATGCCACCGTGCGTGACCTGATCAAGACCGGTGAGGTCGCCAAGCTCTACACCAAGTGGTTCACCCAGCCGATCCCGCCGAAGAACGCCAACCTGAACCTGCCGATGAGCGATGCGCTCAAGAGCGCGCTTCAGTCGCCGAACGACGCGCCCGCCGAGCAGTACAACAAGAAGTAAGCACGTGCGGCGCCTCCAGCGCAGGGGCGCCGCGCTCTCAACGTCCATTGCAGCAATCACTCACTGTTAGCCCGACGCGATGAACTACCACTGGAACTGGGGCGTGTATCTCGAACAGGTCAGCTCGGGCGACGAGCGCTACCTCGACTGGATCGTCTCGGCACTTGGCTGGACGGTTGCGGTGTCGATGACGGCGTGGGTCATCGCGCTGTTGCTTGGCGGAGTCGTCGGCACGCTGCGCACCGCGCCGAACCGCTGGCTGGTGATCGCCGGAAACGCATGGGTCGAGTTCTTCCGCAACGTGCCACTGCTTGTGCAACTCTTCATCTGGTTCTTCGTCGTGCCGGAATTTCTGCCCGCCGAACTGTCGCGCTGGGTAAAGCAGGACATGCCCGCCAAGGAATTCTTCACTGCCACGATCTGCCTCGGTCTCTTCACCTCGGCGCGCGTCGCCGAACAAGTGCGCTCCGGCATCCAGAGTCTGCCGCGCGGCCAGAAGATGGCGGGGCTCGCGATGGGGTTCACGCTGGCCCAGACCTACCGCTACGTGATCCTGCCGATGGCCTTTCGCATCGTGATCCCGCCGCTCACGTCCGAGTTCATGAACATCATCAAGAACTCTGCGGTGGCGTTCGCCATCGGCCTGATGGAGCTGACCTTTATTTCGCGCCAGATGATCGAGGAATCCGGCCAGGTGTTCGAAAGCCTGCTCGCCGCGACCATCCTCTACACCGTCTGCGCCTTTGCTGCGAACCGTGTGATGGCCTTCATCGAGGCACGTGCCCGCGTGCCCGGCTACATCGCCGGGGCGAAGTGAGGGATGACGATGCTCGGCCAACTCGACTTTTCCATCGTCGGCCCCGGCTTGCCGTTCATCTGGATCGGACTGCTGTTCAGCCTGAAACTCACGCTCGTTGCCATGAGCGGCGGCATCGTGCTCGGTACGCTGCTTGCGCTGGCGCGCACCTCGTCGAAGGTCGCTGCGTCGCGCGCAGCCGCTGCCTACGTCAACACGGTGCGCTCGATCCCGCTGCTAATGGTGATCCTGTGGTTCTTCTTTTTGATCCCACTGTTCACCGGCGCGCCGATGGGCGCCGAGAACTCAGCGCTGATCACCTTCACGGCGTTCGAAGCTGCGTACTACTCGGAGATCGTGCGGGCTGGCTTGAACAGTGTTCCGCAGCCGCAGCGATTCGCAGCTGCAGCGCTGGGGCTCACGAAGATTCAAGCGCTTGCACACGTCGTGCTACCGCAAGCCTTTCGCAACATGCTGCCGGTCCTGCTGACGCAGACCATCGTCCTGTTTCAGGACACCTCGCTGGTGTACGCCATCGGCGCCAAGGATCTGCTGAAGGCCGCCGAGATCACCGGCAAGAACTACAACCGCCCGGTGGAGATGTACCTCTTCGTCGCGCTCATCTACTTCTCGATCTGCTTCTGCCTGTCGACGCTGGTGAAGTGCCTGCAGAAGCGCATCGCCATCATTCGCTAACGGAACGTCCCCCATGTCGATGATCGAAATCCGCAACGTCTCCAAGTGGTATGGCCAGTTTCAGGTGCTCGCCGACTGCAGCACACAGGTGAGCAAGGGCGAAGTGGTGGTCGTGTGCGGCCCCTCCGGTTCCGGCAAGTCGACCCTGATCAAGTGCGTGAATGGGTTGGAGCCCTTCCAGAAGGGGGATGTCGTCGTCGACGAGATCTCGGTCGGCGCCGCGAAAACCGATCTGCCCAAGCTGCGGGCGCGCGTCGGCATGGTTTTCCAGCACTTCGAGCTGTTCCCGCACATGAGCGTCATCGAAAACCTGACGATTGCGCAGACCAAGGTACTCGGCCGCGCGCGCGACGAAGCGCGCGAGCGGGGCATCAAATTGCTCGACCGCGTCGGGCTCAAGGCTCACGCGGCCAAGTTCCCCGGCGAGTTGTCGGGCGGCCAGCAGCAACGCGTGGCGATTGCCCGCGCGCTCGCGATGGACCCGATCTGCATGCTCTTCGACGAGCCCACCTCGGCGCTCGACCCGGAGATGGTCAACGAGGTGCTCGACGTGATGGTCGAGCTGGCCCGCGAAGGCATGACGATGATGGTCGTCACGCACGAGATGGGCTTTGCTCGCAAGGTCGCGCACCGCGTGATCTTCATGGACACCGGTCGGGTCGTCGAGGAAGCGGGGGCGGATACCTTTTTCGGTGCGCCGACCTCGCGGCGAGCGCAGCAGTTCCTCGCGTCGCTCAAGCACTGATTTCTAGTAACACCGGGAGCAGAAATAATGACAAACGGAACGAATGTTGTCGCAAGCTTATTGCTTGCAAGTGCGCTGTCTGCATGCGTCGTAGCGCCCCAGCGGAGCGGGGCGGGCATGCCTGCAGGGCAGGGAGCGTTGCCGCAATACGCTGCCGGTGAGCAGCGGCGGGCGAACTCACAGGAACTTGCAGTGATTGAATCCTTGAAGCCTGTCGATCTTAAAGCACAAGCTGGTTCGACCGGCAAGTACGCTGGTGCCGCGCTCGGCGCGGCGCTGGGCGGGTTGGGCGGGTCAGCTGTGGGGCACGGCAAGGGGAAACAAGCCGCAACGCTTGTAGGCGCAGCTGCCGGAGGTGCCGTTGGTGGGTCGCTAGGTTCTGACTACGACGAACGTGCGAGCCATACGCTGGGTCTCGAAATTGTCGTGAAGATGAGCGATGGGAAGCTTGTCAGTGTCATACAAGCACAGAACGACAGCGAGAAGTTTGAGCGCGGGCAGCTTGTACGGGTTGTACACGCCCAGGGGGGACTACATGTCTCTCCGTACTGAAGTTGCAGCTGAGCGTCCCTACATGAAGTTGCCCCGGCTCGACCTTGCGATGCTCAGCGTCATTGTGCTGCTCGCTGCAGTTTCGTTCGCAACCGCTGACTCGCGAGACGAAGTAAAGCAAACTGTAATTCGAATTTATTGGCTTTCAGGATCTGCGCTTCCGCTCTTTTATGTTCCGCAGATCATGAAGTTCCTGCGGGGCAAGCAGGGCGTCGGCGATTTCGATGTGAAAGCTGACATCGCGCAGTTCCTGCTGCGGCTTCCTGCATTCTTGTATGCTTTCGTCGCACTCAACCCCGCAGCTGTTGCTCCATTCGCTTTTGCCGTGGGCGGAGATCTCGTCGGGCGGGCAGGGCGGCTGATTGCGATTTGTATACGTCTGCGACGCGAGAGAAAGAACTGATGCTGGTCTTCCTCGACACCGAGTTCACCGACTTCATCGACTGCGAGTTGATCAGCATCGGCATCGTGTCCGAGGACGGCCAGCATGTGTTTTACGCCGAGCGCAACGATTACCGGCGCGAATGGGAGAGCGATTTTGTGCGGCTCGCGGTGCTGCCGCAACTGGGGCAGCAGCCTGCGGCGATCTGCAACCGCGATGAACTCCAGACCCGACTGTGGGCGTGGTTCGAATCCCTTCCGGGGCGCGTCCAGATCGCGTGCGACTCCCAACACGATCAAGACTTGCTGTGGGACGCTTTCGGCGAAGGGCTGCCAGAGAATCTCGATCCCAAGCGTTTTGATCTCGCGACACTTTCAAACACCGCCGCGTTTCACGCAGCAGTCTGCGACTATCACGCCAAACAAGGCAGCTGGCATCACGCGCTGCACGATGCGCAGGCGCACCGCTCCGGGTGGCTGGCATGGAAGGGGCAGCACACAAGTGCGCTTTCAGCAGTTGAACTTACTCCATGCTGCGGCTTCATCAAGCTCTCAGCTGCTGGCAATGCATATGTTTCTCGCGCTGAAGCGAAGGATCTTCTTAGCGAGTTCGAAGCTTACGATCAAGTCGAAGTTGATTTCGAGGGTGTAGAAGAGATCGGTGCGTCATTCGCCGATGAACTAGTGCGCGTCTTTCCGCTCTCTCATCCTGCTGCGCAACTGACAATCGTCAATGCGAGCAGCAAGGTACTGCAAATGCTCAAGCGCTCGCAGAGTCGAGCTGACCTTCCTCAGCCTCCAAAACCAGTATTTTATTTCTAACTGGGCAGCGTTCTTATCGGTGCGTTTTCGTGTTCGTCGCAACGAGTCATGTGCCAACCGTTTGCAATTAGCAGTTTTCCCGGTTTTCCGCACTCATCACATATGCGCACTGACATTGCCTCTGCCATCGCGATCATGCCGCGCTGGACATCGTTTGCGTTGCGCACATAAAAACATAGAGCGCCGAATTTTTCTTTTACTTGTATCGCGACAACTTGGGGCGACTTATTGTGATCAGTGAAGAACTGAAGGCGCTCGCACAGTACATCTATTAAATCGAACCAGCCGTCGCCGCATGAGAAACCACGGGACATGCAACTGACCTGTGGGCTCTTGTGTCGGTCAGCGAAGATAAGTGGGTAACGTGCGCTTAGCAAATCGTCGAGGCGCTCTCTCATCTCGTGCTACTTTTCTAACGTCTTATGCCAGAGCAATGGCAGCTGGACATCCTGCCTTTCTTTGCACAAATTGCAGACTAGAGCGTGCGATTGCGTTGGGTCTCCGGTCAGCTCAAAGAGTATTCCAGGCGCTGAGACTTTGTATTTGCCGTTTTCAAAGCTAGACACCGTAACGTTGATCTTCTTCATTCCTTCTTGTGTCTTGGCTTCAAGAACTCCATTACCCTTGTCATCCAAAAGCCTTATAACAGCCGGGAATGTCTGATCGTCGCCAACCAGCGTAAGTTTCTCTTGAATATTCCAAGAGCCGACGTATGCGTAATATGTACTTCCGACGACTGCAGAAACTACAAGCAGTATAGCTGCGATGCTAATTTTCGGGCTCTGCGGGATGAACGGTGGAATTAGCATGGTCTCTCTTTCGTGGGATTGAAGTGTTGCGAATTGCGATTGCCGCTCCGGCGATGACAAAGCTTGATTGTGCGACGATGTAAGTGAGAGTGTCGTTTGCGAACAGCGCGTTGACAGCAAGCGTTACCGCTATGCCTGCGATAACGTATGCAGCGTCAGCGACCGCAGGGCTACGCAAAACGCTTGCGCAACGCAAAACCGTTGCCCCCACATTCAATAGCTGCACGGATAAGGTCGAAGGCTGCTTGAGTTTTGGTTAGATAGCGCCAGCCGCTATTCATTACCCAGAGCCCCGAATTTGGGCCGGTTCCGACATAGACATTGAGCCCTGCGTTTGCATTCATCGACGCGTTCAGTGCATTCATCTGGAACCCCGCAGCGAACGCGACGCCCGCAACAGCACCTGCGGCATTCGCAATCGTCGGGATGCCGTTTGCCGTCGCGAAGTTATATTGAACGAGTGGGACGAAGATCTCCGGTGCGCTGCCGCTGCCGTCGCCGCATGACAGCCGGGAGATTTGTCGGAGATCGATCTTCGCATATGCCGGTTTTTGGACTTTCAGGTTTTCAGGGTCAGGTATATGAATGCCGACGATATGTAGTGACAGCTGCCCCGTTTCGTCTTCTTCCAGCGCGCATGCAGGCCCCGCTTTCAGCGGACCATTGATTGTCTTTTTGTTTAGCTTCCTTGTTGCACGTTTGAACTTGTTACGTGCGAAGCGGAATTGCATGAAGTCGATAAAGCTCGACACCATTCGTTTTCCGACCACAGCTAGCAAAAAGACAACAAGCAGCGGAACAATTGCGCCGCTGTCGTGTATGTATGAACCAATTGCGCCGGCAATGAATAGTCCTAGCATGAACATGCCTAGGGTCTTGTGCAGATTGACAACGTAGTACGTTCCCGTTTCTAGCAGCGCACGAATGAACTGCCGTGGCGCTAATACGAACGCAGCAATGTTGATGCCGTAGACCGCAAATACCGTTGCAAATATCGCGATTTCCCGTGGATCGTGCGAACGAAACATTTCTTTCTGGCCCCCGGTTTAGTGAATCGAAGCGCAAAGCTCTGCAGCTCTTGCGCGCGTAAGTGCTGCGAATCCATCGACTGCTTCGACTGATAGACTTACCGCTGCTCGAATATCTTCAGAACTCAATTCTTCAAGTCTTGCGTGTTTCAATAGTCGTTCAAGAAAGAGCGCGGTATTCATTGCGCAGATCGCATCAGCGGGGTCTGCGATGTCGTTGCAATGTGTTTGATACAAATAGATAGAAATAGAAAGGCAGTTGAGCGCAAGATATTCGTCGATGCTCAGACCTGTGCGCTCGAAGCGCATTTTGTCGGTGTCGATCATGAATGTGGATGCAGATTGCTCGCCGAGTCGCGCGCACATGAATGCGACGAAGGTAGGTGTGTCGGGCGCTACAATAGTGCGCACTATGCCCGCGAGCGGCAATTCGATTCCGGTTCGATACAGGAGAACCACCTCGGGTTCGTCGGGCTCTTTCATCTGCAGCGTTCCATCTGCGGATTCCCGGACCCCAGCGAGCGCTCCAGCGTCGCCTGCACTGACCCATCCCCCGGTAGAGAAATCGCACTGAGGACAATGTTCGCCGTCCCAGTTACCTTGCATATGCCTCGCGGCAACTTGAAAGCGAGGCGCAATGCTTGCGCTGCATCGGGCTGGTTATCAAAGCAAAAGGAAGTGCCAGCTTCAGGCGGTAGCGCCCGCTTCCCCGACGAGTCTGCTGTGAAACACACTCGGTCCCCGACCTCGTCGGCAATCGCAGGGGTCGCATCGCGAACAAAAGTGCCGCTAACTTCAACGTGACCGGTGTACCTCACGCAAGCATCAGCGCTCTGTTGGCGCGTCCAACCCTGACTCGTGCGGGACGCGGCTGTTGCACTGGGGGTTGGCGCACCTGAGTCACCCATCCCAATACATTGCGCGCGTGGCTTTGGCACAGCGCCCGGATCGGCTTGGGCAACCTTGACAAGGTGTGCAATATCGCTGATCGGCATATCAGGCGTCGACGGCGTCTGATTTTCCACGTACGAAGAAACCACAACCGTCAGTTCCCGTTCCAAACACGCAGCGTTCTTTGCCCCGGAAGCGCGCATCCCCAAGGCCTGATAGGTCTGCGAGTCGGCCTCAAAACAGAACATCGCCGGTCGTGTATCTCCCGGCAAGCGAGGAATCCGGTTCAAGTGTGTTTGCATCGGGTACATGCACACAGAGCCCGCCAGCGGGTGGTCTGACGCTCGAACAAGCTGGACCTTTCCCCGGATTTCGACTTCTCCGGTGTATGTCGTGATCAAGCCGTTCTGTGACGACTGCTTCCAATTCGCCCACGGCGAAAGCCGCTGCTGAGCTGAATTAGATTGTTGTTGTGGCTGAGTTTCCACGGACTTCTTTGTCGCGTCATGCAACGCTTTGTTCAAAAGCGAACCCAGCGTCTCGGCTGCATTTGCTGAAAATGGAAGTATTGCCAATATTGATATCGGCGCTACGAATTTTCGTAATTGCATTTCAGCCTCGGCGTTGGGTATGAAGCGCTATCTTGCAAACTATTCAAGCCATGCAAGCGTGAAGAACCCCACACGACATAGACGTTCTCTCATGACTCAGGTCAATACACCGTCATTGGACACGCACGCTCGCAATAGCTACCTCGCGCTCGACTTCACTGAGTTCTTCTCGCTCGCAGTTGCTAAACGCACGACTCGTGATTACGTTGTCATCAACAATGATTCGTCGCGCAGCATGACTCAGCGCTGACTTGATGCTGGGGTGTTCGAGCAGGGGGTCAGTGTCGTTGTCGAGCAAAACGACGGTGAGATTTTCGTTGCGTTCTGCAAAGGCACCTTGCAGTGCGAGGCCGCGTTGGATGTCTGTTGTGAACAGGACAGGGCACTCGTGATCAGAGTCAGCTAAGCGATACACACGCTTCGAGAAGCGGTCGGTCAAGTCAACGTCTGCCCGTCGCACATCGCGATCTGCGCCGGCATCGCTTCGCTCCAGCTGACGAGGTACATCACCTTGCAGTACGCTTTCAAGCCGTCCGGGGGCGTGAACCACACTGAGTTGGGACATGTCGCGCAGGCCGTGTCGGGCAGCGGGTGGCGGTGGGCGATAGCCTGCAAGGTCGGGCTTGTGACTGGCGCGCTGGGGGGCGCGGGCAGCTGCTGGAGAAGGGACTGAAGGCTGGTCGGTTCGGGCATGATGGTCTCCGGACAATGTGACCCCGCGTGAAGCGGCGAGCCCTTCGAGGGCGAGGCGGGTTTCTGCTTGCAAGCGCAGCGACGCTTGCTTCGTGTTCTCGACAGCAGCAGCGGCAGCTTCAGCAGCAAGGACTTCTTCGCGTCGCTGTGTCAGTGCTTCTTCGAGCGTGCCGTGCGCTGCGAGGTAGTCGACAGCAGCGACGCGAGCGCCGGTCGTCGATCCGACGCGAGCTACCTCAGCGACGATCTCGTCGTCGCTGATCTCATGCGCTGGGCGCCAGTCGGGGCTCCGTGACTGTATTGACTTGATGTACGGCTCAGCGTTGATGACAACGTCTGCATCTTCGCGATGGCGCGTGAGCGCGACGTACAACGACTCTTTGTTGTTGTTCTCTAGCACGATGACTTCGCGCTGATCCGTCGCCCCCTGCGCTGCGTGTACTGTTCTCGCAGTGCAGTGTTCAAGCTGGTACGCGCGCTTGTCGTTGTTGAACAAGTCGTTTTTCTTGTCGCCGTCCAGCCGCAAGACGTACTCGCCGCCGCGATCCAGCGTGATCTTGACCGCTGGAACGGAGCCGCCCAGGTCAATACTTGTCACGGTGCCTTCAAGGCGGTTTACGAGGCCCTGCGCTGCGTCGTCGCCCGCGACGCGCGCGCGCTTTGCAGTCCTGCGGAAAGCGATGCGGTCGCCGGGCGCTAGTTCGGATTTCCAGCAGTGATCGCCGTCGGTCAGCTGGATGGCTACTGCGCTGCTACGATCAACGATGCCGCGTGCCGACAGGTCAGTCCGCACTTCAGCTGTCACAGCGCGCGCTGTTGCGCGGGTTGCAGCGACGATGCCGACGTGTTGATCGACGTGGTTGTCGAAGCGCTGCTTTGTATACAGCGCGGCAGCTGTCCGAACGGTTTCCTCGCGGGTGCGACAGATGTGCAGCTTCCCAGCTTCGCGGTACGCGCGGAGAGCCCCTGCTGCGTCGCCCTCTGCTGCGCGCAAACCTGCTTCGCGTTGCCAGTCAACAGTTTGGCGGCGGACAGTGTTGATCCGCGCGCTGCTGAGCTTGTCGACAACAGACGAGAAGATCGCCGACCCGGCAACTGGCGACAGCTGATTCCGGTCGCCCGCGAACCACACTCCCGAACCGGCTTTCCGCGCAGCGGCGAGGATCGTGTTGGCGTCGCGCGCGTTCAACATCGATGCTTCGTCTACAACAATCCTGTCGCGCTCACTCAGCTTCAGTTTCCCAGTGCGCAGGTCTTCAGCGAGCTGCGCGATTGCAGTCGAGTATTCTGCGCCGGTCTCTTGTTTGACGACGCCTGCGGCGCGGTGACTGATCGCTGTACCAAGAAGCCGGAGCCCTGCACGGTCGCACACAGACTTGACTACGCTCAGTGTTGTACTTTTGCCTGAGCCTGCAGGGCCTTCAAAGACAGCTAACGCTTGATCTCCCACCGGAGCGCGCGCGTCAAGGTGCTCCGCCGGATCGCGCTCGTCGTGAGCGAGGAGAAGATGTCGTACAGCACGCGCTTGCTCGTCAGTTAGAGGGCGCTCTGGATTGCGCTGGGCTTTCGCGATCTCGTCCTCGACGATGTCGAGCGACACTGCGCGACCCGCCGACAGCTCGCGGCTTTGCCACAGCACATCGAGTTCCAGCGACAGCTGCTCACGTGTTGTGTACAGGCGTTCATGTTTCGATTCCTCACCTGTATCGACGAGTTCTGATAACTCCTCGCGCGATGCTCGTTCGACTGCAGCGATGTCGTTGCAGCGTCCGACCAACGCTTTTGTGAACTCGCGGCGAAACTGCGGTTCAGAAAACGTCGATTCGTTCGTTGTGAGCGTTGCGTATGCACGACCGCGCGCGAATGCGCGCAGGTCATCTGTCAGCTTTGCGGGTGTTGGTTCTTGATGCAGCCGCCCGCGCGCGTCGGCGAGCATGTTGGATATTGAAGACCGGTCGAGACCGAACTCCTTACCCATTTCTCGCCACATACGCTGCAGCTGTTCAGGCTCGATCTCGTCACGTTTACCAGCGCGGTCTTTTGCGACGTGCTTCTGTTCTAACGCGCTTGACATCGAATCGAGCGCTTCCTTGCCTCCCGCGTTCGCGAGAATCTGAGCCCGACGTTGCGAAAACGACTCAATAGCCGGAGCGAATACTTCGCAGGGCAAGTCAAGTTTGAAACCGCGCTTACCTTGGGTTTCGATTGCGCGAACGCCAAGTCGCTGTTCAATCTCGCGTGCAAGGTTCGAGTGATACATCGACTCAGCTTCCGCGCGCCACGCGAAAAGCCTTTGCGCATCGATAGTGCGGCACTTCCCGTCTGAGTCTTGTGCAACGTTCAATAGCGCAGCATGTGTATGCAGCTGCGGCATGGGAATTCCATCTTTACGCCCAGCCTCGTCAACTGGGCGCGCGGTCTTGTGTTCAAACAGTGCGACTGCAATCCGAGAAACGTCTACTTGTTCAGTGCCGCCGTGCCCCGACCTGGACTTAATAACTTCGCGACGCATGTGATCCAGCGCAGATTCAACTGCTGCGCGCTGCGCAGCTTCGACAGTCTCGCGCACGTTGTCGTCGCCGAGAGCCCAAATGATCGAAAGATCTTTCGGGCAACTGAATGCGATGTTAAAGCCCTTGACCGCGCCACGCTCTCCAGCGTTCTGCCGGAGTTTTGAACCGGCAATTGGATCGAAACCGTCGGCGAGCTTGCGGAAATCTGATGCGTCAACAGCGCCGCGAAGGACTGCAATGCCGTTTCGAAGCCAGTACCCGGTGCCTTCCGCAGCAAGGTACTCTTCGTGCCTGTCGCGGGCATGATCAAGCAGATACGACACGCTCTCGTCGCTGAGTATCTTCTTAACCGACAGCGACATGATCAGTCACTGTCGCTGCTGCGCAGCGGGACCCAATCGTCGCCTACGCGTCGTGCAATTCGAGACAGCACAGTTGAGTTGTAGTGTCGGCCTTGGTGGTTCCAGAGCGCTGGGGGCTGTGCTGACAGCCAGCGGCGGATGATTTCGCGCCCAACGGTTTCCGCAAACTCGCCCGCTTCGGCACTATCTATTGGTGCGGGGTTTGCCTGCGAAACGTGCCACAGCTGACTGATGTATTCGTCTGTAAGGTTCGACAGATTGTCTGTCTCGACTGTGAACGTAATAATCGTTTTCATGTCGCTCTCACACTGTTTGTGACGACGTCTTAGCGTCGAAGGCGCGCTCGCTGCGCGTCATGAATTCGCGCTCGCGGGGCTGCTCAAAGCGCGCGTGAAGCAACTCTATTAACTGTCTGTTGACGCTATAAAGCTGTTCCAGATGGGCAGTAATTGCTGCGACGTCAGCACGCAGTTCACGCACTTGCTCTGTGTTTTCACGAGACCGGGAAGCAAACGCTGTCAGAGCGTGTTCAATGTTCTCGACACGCTCGACAAGATCGCGCCGCTTAATTTCAGCTTCCGTCACATCGACCACTTGCCCGGCCAGGTCTCGCTCGACTAACTCACGTATGTACCGATTCGGCTCGGGGCACCCTTGCTCAGCGGCCCTCGCTGCTAAGCGTTGTGTAAAACGAGCGTCTGGATGTCGGAACGTAGATACAGCTGTCGGCCCCTTCTTTTCTTTGCGCATCTTGCGTTCTCCGAGCGTATTCATATGCAGACACTTTGCTTACGCGCTAAGTCGTTAATTGCACGATAGTACAAGCGCGATGGAAAGACAATTGTATTCAGTGTCTGCAATTGCAGACTAAGTAGAAATAGCCGCAATAGCCAGTGTTTGCAAGGTATGCAAACGAAACCCAATGCACCGGCAGGTGCATTGGGTGTGGGAAAACAAGTGAATCGCTGCAGAAATGGGGGTTCATTGCGCGCAAGGTGCTGGCTGTATGCATGCGAGATCTTGCGGTTGGCAGCCCTGTGTATAAAACGGCATTGAGCAATGTACAAAACGGCAATGGTCAATGTACAAAACGGCAATAGGGAAGGCTGGATGTATGAAACGGTTGCAAGTGATGTACAAAACGGCAATTGCCGATGTACAAAACGGCGATGCGTGGTCGAGTTGTACAAAATGGATGTGAAGGATGTACGAAACGGCATTGATTGATGTACGAAACGGCGTTCGGCGATGTATGAAACGGCAATAGGCCAATGAATGTATAAAACGGCGGTGGCTGATGTACGAAACGGCAGTCAGGGGGGTGAGGCGCATGTCACGTACGATCCCTGTGCTCAGCTTGAGACATTCAAGCGCGCAAGGCGCTTGTTATTGTGCCCTTCCGCGCTTGAGCTGGTCAGTGCTGGAGACGCAAGGATCTTGAGCGACTTACGCGTCCAGTTGTTGAGCGCTTCAGCAACTCAATAACTGAGCAACTTAGGTATTGACTCATGTACGAGTGAAGTGCCGGAATGGCTTGATACCTACGCGATTCCGGAGTTGAGCAGTTAAATATCTGGAACATTGAAAAGTGTTGATATAGCGGGATTTCCTCGTAGAAGATTGACCGACCTGCACGCTTGTACTATCGTGCAATGAAATAGTGAAATCGTGGAGTCGTGCAATGAGTTTGTCTGACTTTGAAGCGAAACTTCCCGCTGCAGTCGCTGCAAAATTGCCGGGGGCGCCCGTTGATTCAGAGCAGGGTACCCAAGCCCCGGTTACTGACGCTCGAAAGAAAACGTTGCGCAACAAACAACCAAGCGAGCAGCTGCAGCAAGTTGCTGTGTACTTGACTGAATCTCAGCTGCAGCAGATTGACGACGAGCGGGTGGCGGTGCGTCCAATTTTGTCGCGCTCAGAGTTTCTGCGTAGCGTTGTTACACGCTCGCTTGCTCGAAGCAAGCGCTAAGGGTTGTAGCAGTGTCAAACAAATTACCCGACCTGCGCGTCTTGCTCGACATGTCTGAAGTCGAAAAACTCGAATTGCAGGCTGCTGCAATCGCTGCTGCACGTGCTCAGCGGGGAGATGTCCGGCAAGGTTTTGTACGTTCGACACTCTTGCAACTCGCGACATCCATGCGTCACGAAATCTTCGAATGCGCATGCGACCGAGACCTTGAAGCCGCCGTTGACGTGGGTGATCAGTTGTTTGAAGAGTTCTTCTCTGTTCGTGAGTTGCTTGCTGCACGTCCTTGCGTTGAAGCGCGCGAGCGCGGCGCAGATGAAGTCTGGGGTCCTAAGCGGCTCATTGCAGATCCTGTTGTTGTGTCGTCGCGCCACTCGACAAGCGAGTTAAGTTTCCTCCGGTGGCGTTCAGCAGCTGGGCGTGTGATCGACAAGGATCGGGGCGTAACGATTACGTCGCTAGTGCGCGAAGGTCTTTTGATAGTCGATGCGCTTGAAATGTCTGCTGTTGCCGGAAACCGGCGATATGCAAATCAGGTGCGACGTGATCTGTACTTTCAAGACCTGGAGTTCGCGGGGCTGTACAAACTCTCGACGAAGAAAGACATGCCCCGGTTTGATGTTGTTGGCACTGTTCGTGACGAGACGCGTGCGAAGAAAGCGAGCGACCTGTGATTATTTCATTCCTTGGCGCTAAGGGCGGTACTGGAAAAACTACTCTGGCCCACGCTTTCGCAGCCGGGGTCGTGATCGAGAAAGGTCTCTGCATCGAAGAAAGTTGGTACGTCTTGACCGACGACCGCGAAGTCTTTCCAGATGCTCAGCGCCCTTACCGCGTTCGCGATGGGCGAGATCCGCGTGAGCTTGAGCGCTTCGTTAACTTGATGCTGAAGCTTAATCGCGAGCAGCCTGACCATCGCTGCGTGCTTGTCATAGACGGCGGCGGCAACCGAACTGAGATCGACGACTGGCTCTCAAGCGTCTCGACTTTGTGCGTGCTACCTGCGGACCCGAGTTTCGAGTCTGTCAAGCGAGTCTGGCGCGATGCTGAGCGCATGCCGTCAGCTGTGATCTTACCTAACCGGTGGCCGACCAACAGTTTTGCCGCGCAGGCGGACAAACCCCTGCTTGAAGTTCTTCACCAAGAGTTTCCGGGCCGGGTGCTAGAGCCCCTGCCTTCGATGCACGCAGTGAACAAGTTGCTTGCGGCAGATTTCACAGCGCTCGACAGCGGACAGCGGACGTTTTGCCGTGCGGTTGCAGACCGCGTGTACCACACGGCAAGGGCGCGGAGTGCTGGCTCATCAGGCGATCAAAGTTTGGTGGAACGATAGTACAAATGCGACATGAACGGAGCGAGAAATGAAGAGAGAAGATGTTGAACTGCCACCAGCTGAGGCTGCACATGCAGCTGCGGCCGAGAAGGGGGGCAAGGCTGTTGCGCGGTACGCGCAAGACGATCAGCTAGCAGACGGGTGGGCACACCGGCAGGACCCGCACTATGTAAACGGGAAGTCGCAGCTGCGCGGGCAGATCCGCGCGCTCGTCAGTTTCGGACACTGCTGGCACTCGCGCATCGCAGCGTTGCCGTGGGGCCCCGCGCTGCTCACGGGGTTCTCGATCTTCCTGCTCGCTTTTGCGCTCTACGCATCGCGCGCACCTCGGCTGTTCGAGTCGCATCCCGCCGCCGCAGCGGAATCGCGCAACGAACGCAGCCAGGTCAATAGTGAGGTCGTGCGGGCAATTCGATGGCAGCCAACAACTCAAGTCACGCGCGATGACGTAGCGCAGCACAACGTGACGCTCGCAGGCGAGCTGCCGAACTTCGTCAAACAGCAGCTGGACGCGTTAAGCAAGACAAACAAGCTGTCAGCTGACATCCCGTGCGCCGAGTTGACCGCTATCACGAGCAGCTGGGCGAATCCGTCGACGGGCAAGCCAGACGTTCCTCTCTGCCGGTCGGCTGGCGACACGATCTACATCGCGAGCGTCGTGCTCAACGAACGTCAGCAGCTGCAGCCATGGCTGGGTGCGTTTCACAAAGCAGACGGGTGGCACTACGTGAATGTACAGGTGCCGGGCCTACGGACAGCTGAAGTCAGTGGTTTCGAGACTATTCCGGCTGCGCGCATCGCCCCATCGCTCTTGAGCGCGTTCCCTGAAATCGGAGGTGTGAAATGACTTCGCTGATCGAAAACGCCTTGAGCGCGCTTGCGGTCTTGATTGAGCTGATCTCGCAACCATTCAAACTGCTGTTCGGACTGTTCATGTTTGTGCTGTCGCTGCCACAGCGCGCCATCACGTCTGTATACAAACTGGCACGCAGGACGCCGCTGAAGCGGCTCGGCGCTCAGATCGACGCACGTTTCTCAGACGCGAACATCGAGGCGTGGTTCGACAAACGCTTTGCGAACGCCGTTGACCCCGCACACCGGGGCGACGTAGATGCAGTTGCTGAGCAGCTCTACCCGCGCGCTCAGCATGCGTGGCTATATGAAGAGCGCATCCCGGCACATGTACGGCTGCCCGTCGTCGTTGACGGCCGTCTGCCGAATGGCCAGCTGATCGCAGAAGGCTTGGCACCCAGTCTGATCGACACAGCTGCGGTCGGTGTCGCAGCTCGCAAGGCCGCGCGCGTCGGCGTGATCAACGCGTTCGTCATGTTCGTCGCGCTCGTCGCTGCGTGTGCGATTCTGTTCGGACATCTCTCCGGCAGCGATGCGCACGCTGCTGTCAGCGCGGATCAGCTGACCGGTAGCTATTGGTCTCAATCCGAGTTCGACGCAGCACTCGCGGATGCACAGAAGTCAGCTGACCGGGTCGCGTTCGTGAAGGCGCTCGGGGCAAAGTCGCTTGTCTTAACCGTTGACCTGCTGGTTGCAGCCGCCGGGGGCGTCTTGTTCGGCGCACTCGTTGGGTTCGCGCACTTCCGCAAGCTGCTGTCGTCGAGTGTTGAGGCGCGTCTCGAACCCTACGCACGGCTGTTTCTCGACTCGCTGCGCCGATACCACGAACGCTTCGACCGCGTGCAAACATCGCGCGCGAAGTACAGCGAGACGATTGCTCGCTCGAACAAAGACGAATCGTTCCGCTTCAATTTCGGCATCTCAACGGGGGACGCCTTGTTCCGAGGCGGCCTGAGCTGTCCTGAGCCGCAAACGGTGATGCAGCTGTCTTTGTCAGAAATGGGCAAGGGCGGGATATGGTTTTTCGGCGATACAGGCCAAGGTAAGACTTCCCAGCTGATCCTGCCGCTCTGCCGGCAATGGATTACCGCGATGCGCGACAGCGCTACGGGTTTTGTGAAAAGCGCGCTGTGGGTTTCAGACGCTAAAGCGGTTTTGTGGCGCGAAGTGAGCGCGCTCGCAAGCGACTTGTGCATGTCTGAGTTTGTCCGTGTGATTGGAATCGCAGACAACGAATTTGGAGTCGATCCGCTCGAAGGCGTTGATCCGCCTGTGGCTGCTGACATCCTGACCGGCGCAGTTGATCAAGCGACCGGCGGCGGAAAAGACGGGTCCGGCGCGCAATGGAAACTCGCTGCTGCTGATGCGTTTCTGCAGACAGCAATTATTGCCCGAGCTTGGGAGAAGACGAGCGATGGGGTCAGCTACATGAGCGAAACTAGTGAGCGATGCTATTCGCTCGCTGCTATCTACCGACTCGTGACTGACGTCGAACCCTACTCGCGCATGAACCGCGCGATTGAAGCGATCAACGAGGCAATTCAACAGAACTCCGGTCTCGGAGGATTCGCATCGCTTGTCGGACCGTCTCTCGAAAACGCAATTACCTACATGTGCATCGACTGGCGCGCGCTCGCTGCGGAAACGAGAACAAGCGTCTTGTTCAACGTGCGAAATGCACTAGGGATGCTGCTTACTCATGACGGGTTGTATTACAACTTCTCGTCAGGGAACCCCCGCCGTCTCTACGACGTCAGCGAGGCATTCGACAAGCGAATCACTCTTGTGAACCTCCCGGAAGGGAATTACGGTGTTGCCGCGCGCTTGCTGAATATCTTCATCAACAATCGCATAAAGATTGAAGCGAAGCGCCGCGAGGATTGCGATGGGAAGATTTCTGAGAAGTCGCGACTCATTTGCGTATTCGACGAAGCCCAGAATCTACTGATAAAGGGCAATTTGTGGGCAGATAGTGAGTGGTCAAACATCGCTAGATCGTCCGGAGTCGTCGGTGTGTATTCGACTCAGCATTTGACAGCAGTGAACATGTCACTTGGTGAGCATGCTGCAGCGAACATGAAATTGAATCTGTCGAACGCAATTGTCTTACAGACGCGCGATCCAGCAACCTTCGAATTCTTCAAAAGTTTCGTTGGCACTGCAAAGCGCTACCAAATTCGCAACGACGGTGAATTCGAGAGTTACGACGCTTTCCGACGCATGACCGGGCTCGATGCGATTGAAGAAGTGCAGGTGCCGGTCCGTCTAAGCGAAGATTCAACCCCATACGTGCGCAAGTCGCTATCAGCTGTCTTCGACATCCTGCATGTCACGCAACCATTCGAATTCTCGCTCGGTTCGACATCGCTCTCTCTTGATCTCGATTACGCGCCGCCTTTAATTGAGGTAAATCCGGGGCAGCCTTCGGGCAACTCATCTGAGTACCGGAACTTCATGCGCGCGGCAAAGCACCGCGCTGAAGACAAGCGCTCTGAAGCACAGAGAGACGCGTCTGAAGAGCCCATCCTGCGGCCGGAGGATTTCGCGGCAGCTGGCAACCGGGCGTTCTGCTTGTTCCAAACGCCAAACGGTTTCAGATATGACTTCGTGCATGTAAATGCACCTCGTGCAGGAGAAATGCAATGAGCAAAACGTGGTGGGATATGACTCAAGACGAGCGTCTCGAAGCACTCCGCGAAAAGCACTCGTCAAAACGCTGGCGCGATGAAAGCTATGGCCGTTTTCGAAATGAAGCGTCGAACCTTGCACAAAGCGCTTACGACGAGCACTGCGCGCACGAGCAGCTGAAGGGTGATTTCGGGCAGCGGATCGAGAGCGCTCAAAACCAAACAGAGAAAAAGCACCTGCAACTGCAGCTTGCAGTCATTACAGCTGATCACGACCAGCACGTCGCGGAGCGTGCTGCGGGGGTCCAAGGAGTTGTAGGCGATAAAGAACAGCAGGTGCGGATGCAGCAGTTTGCAGCAGCTGCTGAGCAGCAGCGGGCGACAGCGCTGACTGCGCTGCAAGCGTTTGAAAAGCTGCACAAGCTTAGCGACAACCCAGCTGCCCAGCTCCAAGGGCAGGGCCGGGGCCAGGACGAGCCAAGCGCTTTTGCTACCCCCGTTCAAGAAGCGCACGCAATTAAGGCCCTCCAGCGCAATCTCAACGCGACGGCTGAAAACACGGGACAAGCGTCTTGGCAATCCATTGCTGCGGGGCACGAACGCGCCCAAGCGAACGCTGACCTGCTCGGCTTCGACGTCGATGAAGTCATGCGCAACCTTGATCTTCAGCCTGCTGGTTCGCTCGAACGCCGCATGACTGACAAGTGCATTTCTGCATGTGCTCGCAATGAGCACCGCGCTGTACCACCGCCGAACGTTGTGAAGTCAATAAGCGAGACGGTCGAGAGGGCGACGCAGAAGCAATCTGACGCTGATCGCAAGCGCCAGTCAACTTCCGCCCGGCTGTGACCACCGAGGACGACTTTGACGACAGCGACGAGCGCGCAGCTGCGCTCGTCGAGCGCATGCGCATTCAGCATGAAAGCGACGCAAACAACTGTGCGCGAATCGAGCGCGCAGTTCGCGCTGGAATCGAGCGTGCATGCGCTCAGATCGCTATTCAGCGCGAAGAATTCGAGGCAAAGCGGGCCAAAAAGAAAAGAGTTTCAGCGAATGAAAGTCGCGCAAATGCTATTGACTTGCGCGCAGAAGAAGATGCTCGCGCGGAAAATGAATTGCTCAATTCATTGTCGTCTCGGAATCGAGGGAATAGAATTGCATTGGAATTGGAGAGTGAAAGTGCGAAACATGAAAAGCAAAGCGTGTTTAGTAGTTTGCTGGAGCAGCTTGACGCTGCTCGCGACGCCCGTGTTTGCGTTCAAGTCGAAAGCGAACCCGCCCACAGCCGCCCCGGCGGCGGCGCAGTCGGCGCCGAGTGCGGCACCAGTTGCGGCTCCGGCACCGGCCCCAGCGCTGCAAGCGACGCAACCGACGCAGCCGCCGACGACGACGAAGGAGACGAGGGCGACGACGGTGGAGCCGTCCCCATCGCGCGGATCGCGCGCTGAAGATGCGGTCCGCTACACGCCGCCTGCCGGTTCGATCAAGTTCGCAAAACCCCTTGGCGATCAGAAAGTCGATAAGCCCAAGTCGCTTGTGAAGCCGGCTGCGAGCGGAAAGAACGAAGACGTTTGGGGCGCTCTGGCAGCGCAAAAATGATGATTTACGACCAGTTCACTGAAGCGCGTGAAGGTCTCATCAAGACTGCAGAGCAGCTTGAACAATACCTCGCGCGACTTGAGCCGCACGTCAATCCAACTCTATTGACTTGGGAGGCGTGGGAGACGTTCTGTGACTGCCGCCGGGGTCTTGACCGCGCGCTGAGGACTCGCATTCTGCGTCAGTACGACATCGTGCTGCTTACTGAAATCGAGAAGATCGTGTCGCGAATGTTCGACGTGCAGAACAGAATTGCCGCTGCAAGTTTGAGCTGGGCGCCGACACCGCGCCCAGCGTGGAGGCAAAGATGACTTCGCTGATCGAGAAGATACTGCTATTGACTGCAGATGAATTCATGAAACGGGCGGGCGCTGGATTGCCGGACCCACAGCTGCAGCCTATGCGGTCAGAATTGGCGCGCGACGCGCTGGTTGAAAAGCGTGAAATCGCAATTGCGGGGAAAAGTGTAAACAGCTGTAACAAACCCCGCTAAATAGTGCAATTCGCGGGTTTCACTAAATGAAAGTAATAATCCGGCCGATTCTATTTATTGTGATTGCGCATTGAAAGTGATAGCGTATTAAACATGCAATTACGAAAAGAGGCGGTGCGAAATGGATGGCACGGACAAATTAGTGCTTTGGCTCTATCGAGCCGGGGCGGCGGCGGCGGGCGCAATAATCGTGCTCGCTGCTAGCTCAGCGAACTTACTAAATCTGAACGCGCTCACCTGAGCGCGTTTTTCATTTCTGGCTATTGACTTGAGATGGTTCGTCGAGTCAATCGCACAAGGAGATGTGCAGATGAGCGACATCACGATTTTCGAAGCATCAGCTGACGCTGACGAAGACAACTTAGTCGTGCTCAGTGCGCTCGATGCGCTTGCGCACCCTGTCACCCCTGCGCCCGGCGCGGCGGTGACGATGATCTTCGGGAACAGCGCTGCATTCGAAGCGTTCCTTGCGGACCCAGCGCGGTTCGCGTCTGAGCTTGCCGAGCGTGCGCGCAAGCTCGCGCACGCAAGCGACTTGGTTATCAGCTGACGGAGGAGGCACAGCATGTCATTCGAGTCATTCTTGCAGCATCAGCGCTCGCGCGCTGACCGGCCGCTGCCGTCCGGGCAGCGCAATCACTTCGAGAATATCGACACGTCGCGGATCTCGCAGCGACTTCCAGTCGAAGCACCTCGATCCAAGTCGCTTGGGTATTTTGCGAGCGAGCGGGGCGGCAGCATCTACGCGCCTGATTCAGCTGTGCGGGTCAACTGGGACGCGATCAAGCTCGAACCCATCGCGCGGCAGACCGCGCGCGATCAGCGGAGCGAAGCGGTTGCAAACAAACAGCTCAGCGAAAGCTTGGACGCGCGACAAGACGCTTTGATGTCGCGGATGTCGAAGAAAACGGACGTCCAGCCCGCTGCAGCTGTCTCGCAAGGTATGCAAAGTCGCTTTGCCGACCTGTCGCAGCGCATTGATTCGTCGCGCGCGACGCGAGAAGCTGACCGGCTGAAGCAATCCAGCGGTCAACAAGTGCCGAAGATCAGCTGACAGGGGGAGACAAACATGAAACTCAATACACAAGCCCCGGCAGGTCGGTATATCAATGCTCGCGATGGTGCGCTCGCGCTCGCACTTCTGCAGCATGCAGACGCCCCCGAAATTCTGGGAACGGTGCGTGTATATGAAACGCAAGACAATACCCAGCTGCCTGCGTTTCATCTTGAAGCAGAAGGGTATGAGATGCCAGTGCTCGTGCTCGTCGATGACCCGAAGTCTGCATTGCGGTTTGAAGTGTCGGGCTATCAGACAGTCGAGAGCTATTTCGACGAACCGCAGAGACGCAAATACGCAACTTTCTTCAAGCAGCTGTGCGAGCGTCAAGGATGGGGCGTGGATCTCTTCTGTGTGCTGAACGTCGTGCACTGGTTGTCCGAGCGGCAAATTGATCTCTGGGACGATGCTTTAGCAGCTGCAAACCTTGCAGCTGCAGCGAGGGCGCATTTTTACGATTTTGTAGAAGCTGTGCAGTTGCGAGAACCTGCGCTGATGCAGTGATGGAAACCCCGTCAATGAAAGCCCGCATATGCGGGCTTTTTTTGTTTGTGGACATATCAGGAACGCTACCGGAATTGCACGCTCGCTTTCCAAAAAATCCGATCAGGTGGACATATCAGGAACGCATCATAAAGCCACCTTATCGACTTCCATGCATATTTATTCATGTGGTGAATAGCAAGGGGTTTCACCAAATCATAGTCGGAAAAATCCCGTTTTTTCACCAAACGATAGTAATAAACGGTTGTTTTACGTGAGAACGGTTAGAAAAATTATTGATTGGTAATATCTTTCTGAAAGGCCGAAAATGGAATCACTGAATCACTGAATCACTGAATCACTGAATCACTGAATCACTGAATCAACGAGGAGCTTAGCAATGACGAAGAACGAATTGCGCGCAGTGAAAGCAGCAGCACATGCAGCTCGTGAAGATGCTGAAGCATCTCTGCAAAGCATGTTGCAACTTAAAGCAGTGCTCGACGCGCAAATCGAAGCTGCGCGCTGGCGTGCAGCGAGTGCCGCACGTCGTGCTGTTGAAGTCGAAGCGCAAATCGACGCGTTGATCACTGAATTACTGTAATCACTGAATAGCTGAATCACTGAACGAAAGAATTGCAAATAGGAGCTACAAAATGCGCTATGGACGCAATAATGAACTCATTCCGGTTACTGAAGCTGAGGAAGCTATAGTCGGAAAAGCAACAATGCTGCTAGATCAAGCAATCAAGCTGGGGAAAGTTGAACCGCGTTACAACATGTACTACCGCAAGGAAGGCATCAAGTACAGAAAGCATCGAAAGTTCAGAGTCCTCGATATATCAAAAGACGGGAACGACGTGCTGTTCAGTAGCTCTGATCTGCTGCAGGGCAAGTACTACACCAGCTCTCGGAATACCCGTTTCTTCTTGTTGAGGAAAAGGGGTCGGAGCGTACAAGCTGACTATACAAGCGCGCAAATGTTCTCGTACCTTGATCGATGCTCAGATTATCTCGGTGACATCATTGAGATGCTAATAGAGAAGTTGAAAATCACTCCCCCAGCGCGAGTCCGAAAGGGCTACAAAGTAGTAGTGCGTGACAAGAACGGACGCCTTCGCAGCGTTTACGACGGTAGCCTTTGGACGCGCCTGCGCTGGCGGAACGAGACGGCGAAACGCAACGCTGGCAGCGGGTTCTATTACTTTCGTAATGCGGACGATGCAATCCGCTCGGCATCAAAGATACCAGACTGGAACGTGAAGGACCTCGTGCTTGTAGAAGTTGAAGCCGGAGGGGCCGAGTTCCGTGTCAGCGAAAACGAGCTTCGCTGCAGCTACCTGCGGACAACAAAGATCGTCGGTTGTATTGCCGACTTGCAGCAGAAGGTCGGTGCAAGCGCCGAATTGGCGAATAGCGCGGCGCAAGTTGTTAGTGGTGCATGCTCTGCAGTTGTATAGCGAAAAGTAGCAATGCTATGAATAAAGAAGCCATTCTGATTGCAAATCAGGTTGAAGAGATTCTTGAGTATGACGACCGGACGCCGCCACGATGGCACGGACATGTCGGGCACGCTAGTGCATTAAATAGCGGGCTGGTCATCACGCGAAGCTATGCAAGCCCGCGCGAAGGAGCAAACGAAGAACGCCTGCGGGTCTTCGTTGAAGGCAAAACTGCGCGACTTGTCGGTTTCGATGAAAACAATCGACACTTCGACATAAGTCGCAATATCGATGCTGTGGAACTAATGCAACTCTTTCTTCGGGAAGCAATTGCAGGTTGTAGGGCAGTGCGGGACTTCGTAGAAGCGTTGCGCAAACACCTCGGCGAGTACGGAGAGCCGCTATGAACAACAAACAAGACGAAAAGGATTATGTTCGAATCACTGTCACGATTCGACCGGAGCAAAATATTGCTCTTCGTAAGCGCGCAATCAGTGAGGGTGTTTCGATAAGCCGTCAGGTCAAGGACGCGCTAGACATTGCTGCAGAAGCAAAGCGCGCTAACGCTGTCAAAGAGAAGAAGTGAAATTAGGAATTGAGTGCAATGCTGACTCAAGACAAACCAGACTTCCGATACGACGCGCGATGCCCAAGGGGCGTTGGGCTGTGGAATCTTTTCTTTCCGGCAATTCGCCACGACGGAGACTATGAAAGCAAAGGCGCTGTCGGAAAGTTGCTCATTGAAAGATCCGGTCGGCAAGCGATTACAATCTCGGCGGGACATGGATGGTCTTGTTTAGTGACAGCACCGTTCGATTTGAGCTTGTACGACGAAACTGTGTTGATCGCACTGACATACTTAGCCGGCTTGAAATCAGCTTCGGAAAATTCAAATGACGGTTCAGCAGAAGTCTATACAGGAGACTATACGACAACATTTCGTCGAATTCACGAAGCAACTTGCAGCAAAGATCACTTCAGACCTGGCTTTACTGCGAAGCGCATCACTGCATCGCTTGCAAGACTTGAGAGTGTGATGATTACGCTTTACAAAGACACGGGAAATCAGAGTGAGCTAAGAAAAGATTTTCCTGAGCATTGCTTTATTAAGTCAAAAGTTGTAGGTGAAGATGTAAGGGTAATCCTTAGCGAATACCTCACAGCTGCTTTGCAAAAACGTGGGGAATTCGGGGGTTGGTTTTTGTTGTCGCTCGGCGAGCGCGCGGTGCTCGGAAAGAACGAAAAGGCGAAAATCGGTCATCGTTTTCTCTCTGTGCACTGCCTTCGTCCAGCGGCTGGTCACACATCGAAGGGACAATTCATTCCTTTGCTAGACTTTGTTGCAGCAGTCAACGGAGGAAAAGAAAAGCTTGAGAAGATGAGTCACAAGACGCTTTTGAACCGAGTTTACGAAGCGCGAAAGCTTGTGAAAGATCTGCACGAATCTCTTAAAGGATTCGGCTGGACAATCGGATTGCAAGGGCGCAGCAGGAGGCACGGAGAGATTTCTGACCGAGTCTACGTAGAGCGAAGAGAAGAGAAGAAGAAAAAGCTCTTATAAACACCCGCTCGGAGCAGTCAAGAAGTTGGCCGATTCGGCACTGTCGGCCATTTCGGCGGATATGGATGCGCTTTACGCCAAGGGCGGGCGACCTTCGATTCCGCCAGAGCACGACCGACCCCGAGGCGAGGCTCATGCGCAAAGGCAACGGCCAACCGGCCAAGCTCAGCTACGGCGGCCACGCCTTCATGGAAAACTGCAGCGGCCTGTGCGTAGATCTGCTCATCACTGACGCCACACTGGCCGAGCATCAGGGCGCGCGCCAACTGCTCTACCGTGCCCTTCGCCGGAAGATGCATCCGAAGACGCTGGGGGCCGACAAGGGCTACCACGTGAAGGACTTCGTCGCGCACCTGCGCGAACATCAGATCAAACCGCACATCGCGCGCACCGAAGTGCGACAGACACCGAGACTTGATGGACGCAGCACTTGCAATTGTGGGGTCTGGCCGGGGCAGATTTTGGTGTTCAGGAACGCTTTCCGGTGCTCCAACGCCCCGTGAAGGTCGGGGTGAATTGCGGTGCAAGCCGGGGCAGAATTTGGGGGCAAACCGGGGCAGATTCGTGGTGGAGACTGGCAGTCTGACGCAGCGTAACCACCCAGCGAACGGGGCGCCAACCGAAGTTGCGGCCTTCGCAATCTAAATATGTACAAATATGTCTTGCGGAAACAATGACTTAGAGCGCTTTTAATCAACGAAGTTGTGGTTTATGGCCGGGGCAGATTTTGGTGAAGACGGGGGCATTTTCGGCGCAAACCCGCATGCGTGGACATATCAGGAACGCCCGTGGACATAACGCCGACAAACGGACATATCAGGAACGCTTTGGTGGCGGGCGGGGCGGATTTTTGGTGAAGGCCGGGGAAGGGGCGGGGATGGCCGGGGCAGTTGGGTGGCGTAAGGTCTTGAAAAAACAAGACTTCGTGGGTGCGATGGTGTTAAAAGAAATGATAAATACGTATACCCATGTTAGAGAGCCTTTGCGCACGACGGTGCAAAAATACGGCGGCCTACGGCCGGGGCACCCCTACGGGGCTCCCCCTCCCTACATCGACGCCCCCGCAAGCGGGGGCCAGATCGCACCCTGCGGGTGCTGGACGGCACCCGGCCCTCAGTTCGACCTGCCTGCCGTCCAGCTTCAATAGCCCGCACCGGCCCAAGCGGGAACACCGTGGGGCGCTGCCCCACGCCCCGCCCTCGCCGCCGGGGGCTCGCGGGGGTTGGGGACAAACCACCCCAACCCCCACGGCCAGAGCGTGTTTTGTCCCGAGGCCGTACAACCCCCGCCCGTCGGACAAGTCCGACGGGTCGAGGGTCTGACGGAACAGGGCGTGTCAATCGAACGAAAACCGCCTCAGCGGCGTTTTCAGGTGCAGGGATGGGGTGAGACGTGGAGAAGGGGTCAAGGATCGCGCAGCGACCGCGCAGCGGCCTGTCCTTGACGCCTTTGGAGCGTCGATAAGCTCCGGGTGAGCGGGGCAGGGAAGTCTTTCACCTGCCCCGGTTGCCCCACGGCGAGTGCGGGGTGTGGGGCAGCGCCCCACGGTGTTCCACTGATTGAAATCAGCTACTGCGGCGTGACAACCGGCACAATTCCGGATGCGCTTCTGCATCCAAACAACCTTCCTTGACGATGCAAAACACTGAATCTCAGTCACCCCCTCAAGGGCGCTTGTGCCTCTCCATGGTCAATGTGACCGGCGAACTTTCGGCGCTCAAAGCCCGCTCGGCCATCAAATCCGAAATCGAGGCTATTGCGGCCGGCTACAGCCCGCACGATCTGGGCGTCATCCGAGTCTTTGCGACGATTCGCCAGGTTTCGCAGATTGGCACCGGACGTTTGGACAAGCTGCTCAAAACCCTTGTCGACGCGATCCCCGCGCTGCAAACCATCCAGTTGATCCGAGAGCCCGGGCGGCTCTCCGCGGAGCAGATGATGGCCCGTGCCCAGGAGGGCGAACGCGACATGACGGCCATCATGGAGCGGGCAGGGCGCGAGGAGACCGAAGATGCAAGTCCCGTTTAAGCGTGTCGTGATGCCCACCCAGGCTGAGTTGCTGGCGTGGGTACGCGAAACACCGCCGGCGTGGGCCAACCAGACCATCAAGTCCTGGGACGACGTCTTTCCACGCAGTGGTGCCGTTGATGTTCTGAACTTCGTCTCCGAGGAGCGCTGGTGCGTTGGGGACATCGACATAAATGCCGTGGTCGGACAATGGGACCACTATGCAGGTTGCACCTGGCGCGACGCCATCCTTGAGCCCAAGTATCGGGCTGGACGAATGGTCAATGTGCTGCACATGCTCGACAAGAACCCCGGCTACTACACAGCGCGGATTGGCGAAGCCAAGGAGATTTACTTCAGCTCGGTGGATGGCGAGAGTTGGTATTCGGACGGCGGTGGCAACCACCGAACGATCGTTGCGAAATTTGCGCTGGCATTCGCCGCAGAGAAGAGCGGGCGGCCTGTAACGCTTACCAACGTGCATCTGCATCAGTATGAGGTGGACTGGCACTGCCACAGCCTTTACCTGCGACTGCGCGCCCTGATCGAAGAGCGCGACCTCGGCATCAACATTCATTTTGAGCGACACCGTTTGGCTCAAGTGGAGAAGGGCGTTGAGCGGTTTGGCACGGTCTTTTTCGTTACGGACTGGCGACACACGGGGAACGCGCTGAGCAATCGCGCGCTGATGAATCATCTCGACAGTCAGGAGTTTTGCGCCTACGCGAACTGGGTGCTTGCCTCTGATGGAGTGCTCAGTCGCCAGGATCGCATCAAAGTGGGTTGGCAGAAGTGGTTCGGTCGCCACCCCAACTCGTTGGTGTTTCCCGGTTTTCGGGCCCGTCCTCATACAAGCCGTATGCAGTTCGTCGAGGAGCTGCAGGCGCTCGCTGGAGCGACGCGCTGACTGCGGCCGGCAGTCCGGGCTTTGTTCTACGACTGTTGTACGTTGGCCTCGCGCCCGTTTTACTGCGATCCCGACGCGATCCAGTACGTGGGCAGCGCAATAACTTCTCGGGCGACGGAATAGAGGTCGCGCCACTCAAGATAGCGGGCGTGCGCCGAGTGCACCGTCACGACGCCGGCTTGGTGCAGCGCGTACCGGCTGCGCGTCACGTGGAAGTATTGGGTGACGACAATTGCCCTGGTGAAGCCGCGCTGCCGCATGATCGCGGCACTGTTTTGCGCGGTGGCCTGCGTAGTGTTACCCATCTCATCGAGAATAATGGCCGTTCGAGGTAGCTTCCGCTGATCGATCAGGTAGTCCGCCATCACGCGAGCTTCGCTGAAGCCTTCCTTGCCGGTGCCGCCGCTAACGATCACGTGCAGAACCAGACCTTGTTGGTAGAGGTCGGCGGTTCGATCCAGACGCGCCCGCAGGCGCGCAGATGGCGTCCCGTCAGGCATGACTTTCGAGCCGAGAACAACGGCAACATCACTCTTTGTCGCGTCGTCGTCCAGGCCATCCACTGCAATTACCGTGACACCGGCCGCGAACAAAAACGCCAGACCAATGGCGATGCGCTTCAATGCCTTCATGGCTTGGCTGCCGCGCTGGTGGCCAGCTTCTCCAGAATGATCTTGCGCTGCTCAGCGTAAATCGCGTTGCAGATCCGTGGTTCGTCGAAGCCGTATTTGGCGAGGCAGAAGTCAGCGAACTCGGAGTGCTGGGAAGAGGAGAGGGTCGAGAAATCCTGCACGTCGCGTTCGTCGCAGTCCATGTATGAACGATACAGGATAGTCGTGCTTGGGTAGCGCTTCACGAAGGCGACGTAACGCGGATACAGAGCCGCCGCTGTGATCTATGCCCTGCAGTGGATGGGGCTTCCTGTAATAATGCCCATTGCATACACCAAGGCATTTTCAAGACATGGATCTAAATCCACGCGGCCTTTTGTCGGCGTTGCTGCCCTTCACCGACGACACCCGTCTGCTTTCGCTGCATCTCGACGCTGGTAGCCCTGCGACTGGCGCTCTGCTGGTCCGGCGCGTGCAGGGGCGCGAGGCGGTCTCCGAATGCGGCAGCTTTGAAGTCGAGTGCTATGCCTTGGATGCTGGGATCGAGGCCAAGCAACTGTTGGGACGGCGCCTGAGCGTCTCGCTCAATGGTGCGGCGGGAGGCGAGCGCTGGTTCAACGGCATTGTGACCAAGGCCGCGCCGCGCGAAGCGGACGGCGGACGTCGGCGGTATGTGCTCACAATCGCCCCGGCGCTTGCGCTGCTGGGCATTCCTCGCAGCAGCTGGATCTATCAGGAGCTTTCCGTTCCGGACATTCTGGACGCCGAGCTTTCGCGCTGGCAGGCGAAGATTGCCGACTTGCAGTGGCGCTTCGATCTCGTCGGTGAGTATCCGGTTCGTAGTTACACGGCCTCGTATGCCGAAAGCCCGTTGGCCTTCATCGAACGGCTATGTGCCGAGGAAGGCATCGGCTACCGGATCGAGCACCTACCGGTGAGCGGTACGCTGGTCGGTCAAACGCGCGTGGTGTTCTTCGATCGCAGCGATACGCTCCCTACCAATGCTCAGGCCACGACGCGCTTTCATCGCGCCGCCGTCACTGAAGCTGCCGATACGATCGATCGATGGGAGAGTGAATCGCGCTTCGTCCCAGGCGAAGTCACCCTGGCAAGTTGGGAATACAAAGGCGCCAGCACACAATCCGCCTCGGAAGGGACTGCCTTTGAACACGGCGCTGCGCGCCAACTGATTGCCGCACTGGAAGACTACGCACCGCAAGCCCAGTACTACGGATCGGGCACGGAAGATCTGCGTCGTTACACCCGCTTGCGCATGGAGGCGTTAGAAGCGCAAGCGAAGACCCGCTTTGGTGAAGGCTCGGTGCGCAGCTTCATCCCCGGTACTGTCACAGCGATCACCGGACACTACGACGGTCTTCTTGGTGCGATTACAAACGCGGTCAGCGGGGGTAGCCAGGACGACAGTTACCTGTTGCTCTCCGTCGAGCATGATGCGCGTAACAACCTGCCGAAAGAGTTCCTGGACGCGCCCACCCTCGAAAAGCGCTCTGATCTTGCAGGGGTTGTAACCGAGGTCGGCTTTGAGCCGGGCTACCGCAACGCTTTCACCGCGATCCGTCAGTCTGTTACTTGGCGCCCGGCGTTCGACCATATACGCTTCACCAAACCGACCGCGCCGAGTCTACAAACCGCACTGGTGGTCGGATCATCCGGCAACGAGATCGACGTCGACGAACTGGGTCGCGTGCTGGTGTGCTTTCACTGGGACCGCAATCGCACCAATACCTGTCGCTTGCGTGTGAGCAACGCGATTGCCGGAAGCGGCTGGGGCATGCAAACCCTCCCTCGCATCGGTCAGGAAGTTCTGATCGGCTTCATCGAAGGGGACATCGATCGACCGATGGTGATCGGCAGTGTTCACAACGGTGCCAATCAGCCCCCGCGCTTCTCCCATGTCGGCGCGCTCCCGGAAAACCGCGCGCTTTCCGGCTACAAGAGCGCCGAACTCGGGGGCGGTCGCTACAACCAGTGGCTTGCGGACGATACCCCTGGTGAAATCAGCTTCAAGCTGCAGAGCGAACATGCCTACAGCGAAGTGAACCTTGGTTACCTTACCGGCGCGCGCATCAACGGCAAGGCGACACCGAGGGGTGAGGGGGCCGAACTGCGTTCAGACAAGATGACGGCCGTGCGCGGTGCGCAAGGGGTGTTGGTCTCCGCCGAGCCGCAGACGAAGGCCGGGGGCGCCCATCTCTCGCGTGACACCCTCGCCGGGCAACTGGACGCAGCACAGGCGCTAGTGAGCAAAGCCAGCGAACTGGCCGGCACCCATCAAGCGGGTGAAACCGACACCAAGGCGCAGGAGGCGTTGATCCAGCGCGTCAAAGACTGGGAGATCGGTAGCAACACCACCAAGGGCAGCCCCACAGGTACGGCAGCACAACCGATCGTCGCGATCAGTGGCCCAGCCGGCGTAGTGGTGGGCTCACCGGAGAGCACAACGCTCGCGACGGGCCATGTACTCAACCTCAGCAGCGGCCTGCATACCCAAGTCAATGCTGGACGCTCAATTCGCATGCGTGCGCTTGATGGACTGAGCCTCTTCACGCAGCAGAGCGGGATCCAGCAGATCGCAGGCAAAGGCAAGATTCAGATTCAGGCGCAGGACGGCGAGACGGAGCTCTCCGCCGCAAAGGACGTTCACATCTACTCTGCCGGCGGACACGTGCTTGTCGAGGCGCCGAACACCCTGACGCTCCGTGTCGGAGGCGCGCAACTCACGCTCAACGCGAGCGGCGTCACGATTGAGACTGCTGGCAGCTTCAACGTGAAAGCATCGAGTTTCAACTTTGGCGGTGGTGGCAACGCCTCGGTCAGCCTGCCTGACATGCCGCACAGCGCGCTCAAAACCGATGAGAAGTTCCATCTGAAATTTCCCAACGGCGAACCGATGGGCAACCTCAAAGCCGAGGTCAAAACCGCATCGGGTGAGGTGCTGTGGTCCGGACGAACCGATGCCAGCGGCGCCACGGGTCTGGCCACCAAGAATCTACCTGAAGCCATTCACGTCGCCTTCCTGCCTGACTGAGTCCCATGAACGAACCGCTACGCCGCGTCGCACTCACCTTCGACGATAACTTCAATCCGCTCTCGCGCTCGGCGCTCAGCGCGAGCGACTTTACCTGTCGTGCCATGGCGGTCTGGCCAGCTCGCATGCCGATTCCCGTGATCTTCATTCCGGGAATCATGGGGTCTAATTTGATCGACAAGCAGGATAAGCCGGCATGGCGACCGCCGAATGGCGGTTCAGAAAAGATTGGGGAACTCAAGGCACGCGTCCGACAAAAGCCGGAGGAGCGCCAAAAACAACTCAACCCCGAGACAGTCAAAGTGTGGAACCGGACGGAATCGGTGAAGTTGGGTACTGACTATCCAGCCCTCGACAGTGCTGAAGCAGGTCGGCGTTACTGGGGAGAGGTTTTTGCAGACGGCTACTTGCCCTTCTTGCGCATCCTCGAAGATCGCCTGAATTATCCGTTTGAGGACATCTCCGGCAAAAATCCCGATGCCCCCAAACGTGCACCGGCATGGGATGAGACCATCGCCGGCGATCAGCCGCATCCCTGGACGCCGATCACCGGCTTTGAAGCGCTCACCGACGGCGAGTTCGCCAGCCGTTTCGGCAAGGTCTACTTCCCCGTCTTCGCCTGCGGCTACAACTGGCTCAAGAGTAATGAAGACTCGGCCGATCTCGTGGTGAAAAGGGTTGAAGAAGTCATCGCCCGTATTTCCAAGAGCTGCTACTTCAAGAAACCCGAGAAGGTCATCCTGGTGACCCACTCGATGGGCGGGCTCGTGGCGCGACGCGCCGCACAAAAGCTCGGCGACAAGGTGCTCGGCGTCGTGCACGGCGTCATGCCGACTGAAGGCGCGCCAGTGACCTACCGGCGCTTCAAGGCCGGCACCGAAGCCTCATGGGATGGCCTCGGGGGCTGGCTAGGCAATCTCGGTGCAGCTGCCGTGCTCGGCTGGGACGCGGCCGACATCACGTGTGTGATGGCCAACGCGTCTGGCCCGCTGGAACTGCTACCAACCAAACGCTACCCGCCGGGCTGGCTTAAGGTGACCGACGGCAAGAAGACCATCGAGCTACCCAAGGCCAGTGGCAATCCTTACAGCGACATCTACGGCAGGAGCACAAACGAATGCTGGTGGGGGATGGTCGATCCAGAATTGATTGATCCGGCGAAGTTGCTTCCAGCTTTGACAAAGCTGAAGTCACACGACTTCTTCCTCAAGAACCTTGAAAAGGCCGAGAACTTTCACGACACGATCGCGGGTTACTGCCACGATAGGACCTACGCTCATTATGGCGATGACCCGAAGCAGCCGAGTTTCGTGAGCGTGACTTGGCGAACGAACGGAGACCTATCGAGCTTCACTGACGAAGACGTGCTGACCGCCCAGAGGGGCGACGTTGATCTTCTCGGTCCGACTCAAGCCAAGATCGGCAAAACCTCCGTACGCTTCAAACTGGAGGGCAAGGATGGACCAGGCGACGGCACCGTGCCGGCGCCTTCGGGGCACGCCGTTTCCGATCTTGACGGCATCCGCACGGTGTTTCGGCTGCAAGGACTCAAGCTCGAACATGCCGATAGCTACAAGAACAGCACGGTGCACAACACGGTGCTCTATGCCATCGGCAAGATCGCCCAACACCTCCCCCTCAACAGCGACGGGACCACGGGATGACCCGCATCGATCACAGCCGATCCAAGCTCCTCCGCGCAGCCCTCTTGGCTTTCGCGCTGATTGGAGTCGTGCCAGCAGTTGCTCAAGGCGCCAGCAAGGACAGGATACCCATGACCGAAACCACCGCCCCCAAGGGATTTCGCACGCACTGCGTCGGGCGCTACCTCATCGACCTACCAGAGACAGCAGACATACGGTTCTTCACCGTCGACTACGACTGGATGCGCGTATCGGTGAAACCCGCGACTAGGTCAAGTTATTTGGGTGAAGCGAAGACGCTCGAAGATCGTCTGCGCGCCACTCCGCACAAGAAGGACCCAAGCCTTCTACGTCTTGTGGATCGAGATCGCGACGAGAACTCAATCGTATTTGTTCATTGGGAAAAGTCGTTCTCAAGCCACACGAGCAAGGTCGAAGGCTTTGTGTGGAACAACGGAACTCAATTGTCAGTCAGTGGAGAGGTCAGTCAAGACAAGGCAAATGTAGGTCTCACTGACGCAAAAAGGGCGCTTGCGGATTTCCGCCCTCGCGCGCCCGACGAAATCCCAACCGAACCCGGATTTTGCATCGACGGCGGCTACTTCGTCGGCGTGCCAGAGGCCAATCAGGAAGAGGCTTCGATCCGGCTGACGCTCAAGGATCATCCCGACGTGTGGATCGATATCACTACCGACACGATCGGCAAGGAGCAGGTTGTCGACGCTGGGCTGCTGGCGCGCGTCGACAAGGGTATGTCGGTACCGCTGCCGCTCGATATCCTGAACGAACTTGCGAAGGTTCGCACGCTGCGTCGCGGTCAGCATCCCGTGGGGCCGGTCAGAGCAGAGGAATTGTTGGAAGCCATGCCGAACAAGACCGGCCGGTATGCTCACCAGTTTCGCTGGGAGGCCTTTGGAGAGCGCGCGCAGACACTGGCGCCGTCCATCGTGGTCGAGTTTGGGTCTGGCAAGAACAAAACCGGTGACGAGGACAGCGGCCAACCGTCCCTGACCGACGAGCAGGCCATCGCGCTGTTCGACGCCATCGTGAATTCGATCCGTCTGCGTCCGACGGCGCCGGCAAAGACATCCGCCAACGAACCGCCCCCCACTCCACTTGGCGGACTCGCTGCCACCGGACGCATTTGCCCGCAAACCGGTTGGTGGGAATGTGCGGACGAAGGTCGCATCGCCGGCAGCCGGCGCCAGTTCTTCCGAGCTGGTGAAGTGCTGCCCAAGGTCACGCAGGAAGGCGAACCAAGCTTCATGCAACGCCTCAAGGGTGAAGTGCCAACGCACCGCGCGGCAACGGTGTGGAAGCTCGTGGACTACAACGAATCCGGCCTCACGGCCGAAGCGCCGACTGACGCGTCGAGAGCTTAGGCCGGCACATGCGAACCCTCAGCGCCGTCGTCTGGCGAATCTTCGCCGTGATTGTCATCCTCGTTGCAGGAAACGCCTGCGTGAGCGAGGTCGCCGCAGCAGATAAAGCTCAACAGAAGCGCGCAGCCTGCTTTGGCCGGTTCCTGATCGACTTGCCCGACGGTGCGGAGCCTGCAGGGTTGATCACCGACTACCGGTTTGGGCAGATCAAGTCCGAGCCAACGACACTCGACGCGCAGGCATTTGCCAAGAAGATGAAGGATTGGGAACAACAGCTTCGCGTCGGACACGATCGCCATGGTGACATCTACGTCCAGACTCGAATGGCGGGAGAAGGCGACTCCTATTTGTTCGAGCTCAAGCAGGAGCTGCTACTTGGTCCGTCTAACGGGTTCGACGCCTACAAGTGGGATAAGGGCATCGTCTTTTCGATTCGGCAATCTGGATTGCTACCAGACAAGTTGGAAGCGCTGTTCCAAGAGATCCAAACCGAACTGCTACCAAGTCTGCACGCCCGGACGACCGATGCCGTACCTGAAGTGCCAGGGCTTTGCATTCGAGACGGATTCATCGACAGTGATGGCAGTGAGCGCACTCTCGAAGCTGTCCAGCTTCAATTGTCCTTCAAGCGCTGGCCGGATCTTGCAGTCACAGTCCGCAGTTCGACCGTCCATGCGCCGGAACCATCACTCCTGGAGCGCATGAAGCGCGGACCCGTGCCAGCGATCCTTCGCTCGGCAGTGGCATCGATCAAGCGTGTCCGGGAAGGTCGACATAATGTTGGCCCGATAACCGGAGAGGAGTCCCTTGAGATGTACCCGTCGGATCACGGGTTCAAGACACATGAGTTCCGGTGGGAATCGCACTTCGCACTGAATGACCCGTTCAAGCCAATGCTGGTCGTAGAGCTCTCGACGGGTCGCGGTAACAATGACAAGGCACCGACGATCAGCGAGAAGGAGGCGGTTGAACTCTTCGACAGCATCGTCAATTCAATCCGTCTGCGGCCTGCCGGCCCTGCAAAAATCTCGGCTGTAGAACCTCCGCGGACGCCGTTGGGCGAGTTGGCCGCTATCGGCCGCACGTGCCCCCAAACCGGAATGTGGCGCTCGGAAGAATGTGAAGAGCAACGATTCGTGGCAGGAAAAATCATGCCGCGAACTCTCGTCACCGGCAGTTCGTCGCTATGGCAGAAGCTGCGCGGTGATGTTGGTCAAGTAAAGATCGCGACGGTCTGGACGCTCGTTGCTTACGACGCGCCGCAGTCGATTGCGTCCAACGAATCAGCTCCCACGGACGCCAATGGCGCGTCCTCCAAGGATCAGGGCTGATGCCACGCGTGATCCGCCTCAACGACCCGACCGATCATGGCGGAAACGTGGTCGGCGCGAACGGAACCTATCTCGTGATGGGACTGCCAGTGGCTCGTGTGGGTGATGTCTGCACTTGTCCCAAGAAGGGCCACGACGGCTGCACGATCATCGAAGGCGATCCCAACTTTGTCGTCGACGGTCGCGCAGTGGCCTTCGAAGGCCACAAGACCAGCTGCGGCGCTGAGTTGATTGCGACGCTTGGAACGTTCACCAACGGCTGAGCCATGAGAACGGTCGACGGTCTTCCTGACTGGTTTTGCGTGGCATTCGCCCACCTCGCACCAGACGACTTCGCGACAGTGTCCGCGCTCTGGAAGTCGGAACCCGCACTGCGAACTGTCGCCTTACTCATCGATACGCTGCATCCGTCGCGTCATCGGCACACGCGTTGCCCGTGCTGCGGTCACGTGGGCGCTCGGTGGCACAGCAGCTATAGCGATGCGATGCGCAACCGTTGCGAGGCCTGCGGCAAATCCTTCACGAACACCGTCGGAACACCGTTCTTTCGCGTGCATGAGCGCAATTGGCCTGCGCTCTACGGCACGCTGGTCGTGCTATGGGGGCCATGGACGCCCGTGCAGGCGTGGCGCATCGCAGGCTGTACCGACGCCAAACAACTGGCTGACTTTCGTCGCAGACTGGCGCCCCTCTTTGAACAACTGCCGGACGACACACTTCTTGCAAGCCGTGCTGCTTATCGACTCGGCTTCACCCCGAACCAACAAGGAGTCCTTTGCTTGCGCTGCGGTGGTCGCGACATCGTTTATCGCAAGCGCGGGAACCATGCCAATCCAACCTTTGCGTGCCTGAACTGCCGGTATCAGTTCCAGCTCCATGCCTCGCGACGGCACATGCTTCCGCTCGATGAGTCAGTGAGGTGCCCCGACTGCTCCGGTCGAGCGCTCAACCGCTCCTTCATCGATACGTGCGGCCGGCAGCATTACCGCTGTCGCGATTGCAAACGCAATTTCGTTACGCAACCCAGAAAGCGCCATCCGTCGCAGGGCGGCGGGCTGGGCGTTCAATAACGCCCGGACGGCCCGGAATCGGGCAGGGCGGGGCGAGAGTAGGCTTCTGCCACAGTACGCAGGGCCGGTAGCTTCGCTGCACGGTCATCCGGGTTGTCGAGCGATTCCATCTCCGCCTTGAGTCATTGGCGTTGTAAAGTGCAACGCATCCAGACGGCTGTTCTGTCGCCACCCCTATTGCCTCAGGTAACTCGATGCCTTCAACCTTCGCGCATTCAAACCACTTTTCAAGCGATGCGATCGAAAGCGTCCTGCGCTTGCAGAAAGCCGCAGCACGACAATTTCCGAAGGCCGCCAGAGAAATGACCGAGACGATACGGCTGATGCGTTCTGCGGAGAAGTTCAATCTTCCTGATGACGGCTTGCTTCTGGATTTGAAGTCATACCGGCCAGAGTTTGAGCCAATGTTGATGCTGCCCTATCCGCTTGTAACCTTGGAATTTTCGGTCAAAACGCCCCCAGAAAGGGGCGCACTTCCGTCGTCGAAGCGAATTGTCCTCGCGTGGACGCAGGATGCTGATACCACCTTCAAGATGCCAAGCGCTCCCGCGCGGTCGATCTATTTCACCCAAGTTTGGTTTGATGACGAGCAAGGCGAGTGGGAGCCATCGCCGGTGGTGTGGGGCTTCGATCCTGGCGAACTTGATATTACCGACGGAAACTTCGCGGTAACTGGGTTTCACCACTTTCCTTGCCATCCAGAGCCCTACGAACGATTTGACGAGCAATCGCTGAACCAAGATTTGCAGAGCGCTGCCACGCCGCTATTTGAGTTTTGCCTGACGATTAACTGCGAAAACATCGAGTCGGAACTGGTCGTGCCGCCAGAAAAGTTGGGGGCGAAGCGCAAAAAGAACGGCCGCGAGCCTTTCTATAGCTATCACGTACTCCGCATTCCGGTCGCCCAGAGCAGCGAGACTGCTATAGACGGATCTTCGCTTGCCGATCGAAACTCCCCGAGAGCGCACTGGCGCCGAGGCCACCTAAGGCGACTATCAACGGGCAAGGTAGTCTGGGTGAGGCACACAATCGTTGGAACGGCTGAACTCGGGAGAGTGGAGAAGTCCTATCTGCTAGAGAAGTAATATCGCGGCTCGTTGTCAGAGGTCTTGCGTTTCACAGAAGAAGCTGCGGCTGGTTCAGTGCGCTGACTGCGGAAACGCTGACAAAAAGCGAACGCAGCGAGGGTCTTGGCGCCTTGGCTGATGCAGCGAAGCAATCTGCCGAACGCGCAGGTGCGGCAATCGACGATGCACTCGATTTTGTTGAAGTGAGCAACAAACGCATCGCAGCGCTTGAAGAGCAAGCTAAGCGCAGATCAGACTGAGAGCTTGAAAAGCTACCCGGCGTCTACCTACTATGAGCGTTTCGCGTCAGCGGCGCCAGGGTTGTGTGAAAAAACCTATGAAAATCAAAGTGGTGCGGGTGATAGGACTCGAACCTACACGCCTTGCGGCGCCAGAACCTAAATCTGGTGCGTCTACCAATTTCGCCACACCCGCACGAGTGTGTTTGAGGGCGCGCAGTATAGCCTATTGCAGGGGCTCAGGCTGCTGCTGCGCGCCTCTTGGGCTGGGTGCGCTTATGCGGAAAGCGCCTCGCCCTTGTGGGCGTGGATGATCTGCATCAGCTGCGAAAAGACTTTCGGCGTGCCGGCGACGATGTTGCCGGTGTTGAAGTAATCGGCATCGCCAGCGAAGTCACTGACCAATCCGCCGGCCTCCTGCACCATCAGCGCTGCGGCAGCGAAGTCCCACGGTGCGAGGCCGATTTCGAAGAAGGCGTCGAAGCGGCCGCAGGCGACGTAGGCCAGGTCGAGCGAGGCGGAGCCGGGGCGGCGCAGGCCTGCGGTTTTCTCTGTCAGCTCGCGGAAAATCTTGATGTAGGCGTCGGCGTGCGCGAACGAGCGGTAGGGGAATCCGGTGCCGACCAGCGAATCCGAGAGGCGGATGCGCTTTGATACGCGGATGCGTCGATCGTTCAGGAAGGCGCCGCGGCCGCGCGATGCGGTGAAGAGTTCGTTGCGCGTCGGGTCGTACACCACGCCGTGATGCACCACGCCGGCCTGGGCGTAGGCAATCGAGACGGCATACTGCGGGAAACCGTGGATGAAGTTGGTGGTGCCATCGAGAGGATCAATGATCCACTGGTGCTCGCTGTCGCCGAGGCTGCCGGACTCCTCTGCTAGAATTGCGTGGTCCGGATAGGCTTCCCGGATTGTCTCGATGATCGTTTGCTCTGCGGCCCGATCGACTTCCGTGACGAATTCGTTGGGCTGTTTTGTTTGGACTTCGAGTTGGTCGAGGTCCATCGAGGCGCGGTTGATGATGCTAGCCGCGCGGCGCGCTGCCTTGACTGCGATGGTGAGCGTCGGGTGCATGAAGTGCGTCTGCCTTGCTGCGGCGAATGCCGCCTGGTCGTGGGTTTGCCGGTATCAGCAAACCTTTCGAAATCGGAAAACCCTACATTCTACTATGACTGAGCCTTTGGCGCTGAGCCGCATTCGTGTCGTGCTATCGCGCCCGAGCCATCCGGGCAATATCGGCGCGGCGGCGCGGGCGATGAAGACCATGGGCTTGAACCAGCTCGTGCTGGTTTCGCCCAAGCGTTTTCCCGATGCAGAGGCCACCGCACGGGCCTCTGGCGCAGTTGATGTGCTTGAGGCTGCACGGGTGGTGGATTCGCTGGAAGCGGCGCTTGAAGGGACCGTGCTCGCTGCCGCGCTGACCTCGCGTATTCGCGAGATGTGTGCCGCGCCACGCTGGGCGAGCGAGGTGTCGCGGGAACTGCTTGCGCACGCCGAGCAGGGGGATGTGGCCGTGGTGTTCGGCAATGAGACGTTTGGACTGTCGAACGAAGAGGTGATGCTCTGCCAGCGTGCCGTCACCATCCCGGCAAATGCGGAGTATGCGTCGCTCAATCTCGGTGCTGCGGTTCAGGTGATTGCCTACGAGTTGCGCCGCTCTGCGCTTGAGGGGCGACTTGCGTCGATGCCGCAGTCGCTTGGTGAGCTTGCACCGCATGATGATGTCGAGCGCCTGATCGCGCATTTCGAGCGTGCAATGACTGCGAGCGGGTTTATGGATCCGGCCAAGCCCAGACGCCTTATGCCCAGGCTTAGGCGTCTCTTCGGGCGGGCCGGTGTTGAGCGGGAAGAGGTGGCGATTCTGCGTGGCATGCTCGCCAGCTTCGAAGCGATAGTTGACCAAAAAACTAGGGATTAATACGATTCCCTGCCCGAGCCGTATTCCTTTTACTCCCGACCTGGAAGCACCTCATGTTTGCGCGATTGCGTGAAGATATTGCCAGCGTTCTAGCACGTGACCCTGCGGCCCGATCACGCTGGGAGGTGCTGACCTGTTACCCGGGTGTACATGCCCTGATCTACCACCGCATCTCTAACGCCTTGTGGCGTCGTAACTGGTACTGGCTGGCGCGCTTTGTGTCGCATTTCTCTCGCTGGCTCACTGGCATTGAGATTCATCCCGGCGCGACGATCGGTCGCCGGGTCTTTATCGACCACGGGATGGGGGTCGTGATTGGCGAGACCGCCGACATTGGCGACGATTGCACCATCTATCAGGGCGTGACCCTGGGCGGGACGTCGCTTTACCGCGGCGCGAAGCGGCATCCGACGCTCGAAGCGGGCGTCGTGATCGGGGCGGGTGCGCAGGTGCTTGGCGGTTTCACGGTGGGGGCGGGCGCGAAGGTCGGTTCCAATGCGGTGGTGGTGAAACCGGTACCGCCCGGCGCGACCGCGGTGGGGAATCCGGCGCGCATCATCGAAACCGCGCGGGAGCAGGCCCGTGAAGAGAAGGCCATGGAAATGGGTTTCTCTGCCTACGGCGTGACGCAGAACATGGACGACCCGGTGGCCAAGGCTTTGCATGGCTTGCTTGATCACGCGGTTGAGACCGATAGGCGCTTTGACGTGCTGCTCGCGAAGCTCAAGGCCGCCGGTGTGGATGTGGATGGTGGTCTTGCGGCGTGTGACCGCTTCGACCCCGGCCAGCTATCAAAGATGGTGGATTGAACGCGCCGCTTAATGTTGACTGATTTAATCGGGAATTGTATTCTTGAGTAAATCAATCAACTATTGATGCCGGTTGGGCGCGATTTCCGCGAACCCGGCTTCATGCGGGGCTGAGCAATGAGACTGACAACCAAGGGGCGCTTTGCGGTAACGGCGATGATTGACCTCGCTTTGCGCGAAGGCGACGGGCCGGTCACCTTGTCGGGCATCAGTGAGCGTCAGCGGATTTCGCTGTCCTACCTTGAACAGCTGTTCGGTAAATTGCGCCGGCACAATCTGGTTGCGAGCGTGCGCGGCCCGGGTGGTGGCTACTGCTTGTCGCGCCCGGCGCCGGACATCTCGGTGGCAGACATCATTATCGCGGTGGATGAACCGCTTGATGCCACACAGTGCGGTGGCAAAGAGAATTGCCAGGACGAGCATCGCTGCATGACGCACGATCTCTGGACAAATCTGAACAAGCGGATGTACGAGTACCTGCATTCGGTCAATCTGGGCGGTCTGGTCGCTCAGCAGCGTGCCAAGGCCGAAGGCAAGGTCGTGATGCACGATGAGCGTGCATGCCTTGGCAAAGCCAAGACCAAGCTGAAGTCCGAGGCGATTGCTTCGGCCTGATGCCGATCATGTTTGCGCCGACCTACCTCGACTTCAACGCCACCACGCCGCTTGACGCGCGGGTGCGTGAGGCGATGCTCCCTTACCTTGAGGCGCGTTTCGGCAATGCGTCGAGCCGGCACGAGTACGGTCGACAGGCGAGGGCTGCAATTGATCTGGCGCGGCAGCAGGTTGCGGCAGCAGCGGGTGCGCATCCGACCGAGGTGGTGTTCACCGCCGGTGGGTCTGAGGCGAACAACTTGTTTATCAAAGGCGCCGCCGCCCTGATCAAGCCGGGCACGGTGGTGGTCGGCGCGACGGAGCATCCCTGTGTGCGAGAGCCTGCGCGGCAGTTGGCGCGGGCCGGCTGGCAGATGTCGGTTGCCGCGGTGGATGCGGCTGGTCAGATCGATTCCGTTGCGTTTTCCGCGGCGATGGCCTTGCGACCCAAGCTCGTATCGGTGATGGCGGCCAATAACGAGACGGGCGTGTTGCAGAACATTGTCGCGCTGGCTGCGCAGGCGCGTGCCGCCGGGGCGTGGTTTCACACCGATGCCGTGCAGACCCTGGGCAAGGTGCCGGTGAGTTTTCGCGACTGGGGCGTGGGCGCGATGACGCTCTCGTCGCACAAGATTCGCGGACCGATCGGTGCGGGCGCACTGGTGCTGGATAAGCGGATTGAACTCGCGCCGCTGATTGCCGGCGGCGGGCAGGAGCGCGGCTTGCGCTCGGGTACCGAGAACGTCGCTGCAATCGTTGGGTTCGGGCGTGCTTGCGAGTTGGCGGTGGCTGACCTGGCCCAACGTGGCCGGGCGCTAGCAAGCCTGCGAAACAAGCTTGAGGCAAGCCTGGCCGCGCGTGGTGCGCGGATTTTCGGCGCGCAGGCGCCGCGGCTGCCGAATACCGCTTTCTTCGCCTTTGAGCATGTCGATGGCGAGACGCTGGTGGCCAAGCTTGATCGTGCGGGGTTTGCGGTAGCCAGTGGATCGGCCTGTTCAAGCGCAGATCCACGCCCGTCCGCGACGCTGCTGGCGATGGGCGTGGAAGAACAGATTGCACGTGGCGCCGTCCGGGTGAGCCTGGGTGACGAAACGACGGATGAAGATGTCGAGCGCTTCCTTACTGCGCTCGGCGAAACGCTGGCGAATTTGAGAACGTTCTCGGCTGTAACGGTCTGAGTATCTGAGAGATGCGGGTGACGCCCGCCTGGAGTCGACACAATGCTGAAGTTCCCGATCTACCTTGACTACTCCGCGACAACGCCGGTTGATCCGCGTGTTGCTGCGAAGATGATTCCTTACCTGACCGAGCATTTCGGCAACCCCGCCAGCCGCTCGCACGCCTACGGTTGGGAGGCTGAGCGCGCGGTCGAAGAGGCGCGCGAGCAGGTGGCTGCGCTGGTGAATGCCGACGCCAAGGAGATCATCTGGACCTCTGGTGCGACGGAGTCCAACAACCTCGCGATCAAGGGGGCAGCCCACTTCTACGCCGGTAAGGGCAAGCACCTGATCACCGTGAAGACCGAGCACAAGGCGGTGCTGGACACCACCCGCGAGCTGGAGCGCCAGGGCTTCGAGGTGACCTATCTTGATGTGCAGGATAACGGCCTGATTGACCTTGATACCTTCAAGGCGGCACTGCGCCCCGATACGATCGTCGTATCGGTGATGTTCGTGAACAACGAGATCGGCGTGATCCAGCCGATCGCCGAGATTGGCGAGATCTGCCGCGAGCGCGGGATCATCTTCCATGTCGACGCGGCGCAGGCAACCGGCAAAGTCGAGATCGACCTTGAAAAACTCAAGGTCGACCTGATGTCCTTCTCAGCGCACAAAACGTACGGCCCGAAGGGAATTGGCGCGCTGTATGTACGTCGCAAGCCGCGCGTGCGGCTCGAAGCACAGATGCACGGCGGTGGCCATGAGCGTGGCCTGCGTTCCGGCACGCTTGCGACGCATCAGATTGTTGGCATGGGCGAGGCGTTCCGGACTGCACGTGAAGACATGGCGGCGGACAATGCGCGCATCGCCAAGCTGCGTGATCGGCTGATGAACGGTTTGGCGGATATCGAGGCGACCTATGTGAATGGGGATCTCGTGCATCGCGTGCCGCACAACCTGAACATCAGCTTCGCCTACGTTGAAGGCGAGTCGATGATCATGGCGGTGAAGGATCTGGCGGTGTCGTCGGGCTCTGCCTGTACCTCCGCCTCGTTGGAGCCTTCCTACGTGCTGCGCGCGCTGGGTCGCAATGATGAGCTGGCACACAGCTCGATCCGGTTCACGATCGGCCGTTTCACGACTGAAGAAGAGATCGACTACACGATCGATCTGTTGCACAAGAAGATCGGCAAGCTCCGTGAGCTGTCCCCGCTGTGGGAAATGGTTCAGGAAGGCGTTGATCTGAATACGGTCCAGTGGGCCGCGCACTGACGAATACTGAGGAGCACCAAAATGGCCTATAGCGAAAAGGTTCTGGATCACTACGAGCATCCGCGCAACGTCGGATCCTTCGGCAAGACTGAAGCCGATGTCGGCACCGGCATGGTGGGCGCGCCGGCCTGTGGCGACGTGATGAAGCTGCAGATCAAGGTCAACCCGGAAACTGGCGTGATTGAAGACGCCAAGTTCAAGACTTACGGATGTGGCTCGGCAATTGCTTCATCGTCGCTTGTGACCGAGTGGGTCAAGGGCAAGACGCTGGATCAGGCGCTCGACATCCGCAATACGCTGATCGCTGAAGAGCTCGCGCTGCCACCGGTTAAAATCCACTGTTCAATCCTGGCAGAGGACGCGATCAAGGCCGCGGTAGAGGACTACCGCCAGAAGCAGGCCGAGGCGTCCGCCAAAGCTGACTGAGGGAATCATGGCTGTCACCTTGTCTGAAAGCGCTGCAAAGCACGTGGCCAACTTCCTGAGCCGTCGCGGCAAGGGGGTCGGGATTCGCCTGGGTGTGAAGACCACCGGCTGTTCCGGCATGGCCTACAAGCTCGAATACGCGGACGAAGCGCAGGGCGAGGACCTCGTATTCGAGAGCTTTGGCGTGAAGGTACTCGTCGACCCCAAGAGCCTGCCGTATATTGATGGAACCGAGCTCGATTTTGTGCGTGAGGGGCTCAACGAAGGTTTCAAGTTCAACAACCCGAACGTCAAGGATCAGTGCGGTTGCGGCGAAAGCTTCAACGTCTGAGTCTGATCTGCACGCCTGGCATGACGCCGCCGCGGCGCTTGAGTGCGTGCGGCGGCGTTGGCTTTACTGAATTCGATGAACGCATCTAACGCCTTCGGCGACTACTTCGCATTGTTCGGTTTGCCGCGCCGTTTTGCGGTAGATCCCACAGTGCTCGAATCGGCCTACCTCGATGTGCAGGCAAAGATTCACCCCGACCGTTTTTCGCACATGCCGGAAAACGAACGCAGGGTGGCAATGCAGTGGGCTTCGCATGCGAACGAGGGTTACCGCGTGCTCAGGCGAGCGGTGCCGCGTGCGCGCTACCTGTTGCACCTGGCGGGCATCGATCCGCAAATCGAATCGAACACCGCGATGCCGGCCGATTTCCTGATGCGGCAGATGCTCTTGCGCGAAGCGGTTGAAGAGGCGCAGGACGATGCAGACGTGGAAGCGCTCGACGGCTTGTTGCGTGAGTTGCGGCGCGACGCCCGTGCGATGGAGCAACAGCTCGCCGGCGATTTTGACGAGCATGGCGACCTGATCGCGGCGACCGCGCGGGTGCGCCAATTGATGTTCCTTGAGCGGCTGCAGGAAGACATCGGCAGTGCGCTGGAAACTCTGGAAAACTGATGGCTCTTCTACAGATTGCTGAACCCGGCCAGTCGGCCGCGCCGCACGAGCATCGGCTCGCGGTGGGGATTGACCTTGGCACCACCCATTCTCTGGTGGCTACCGTGCGGCACAGTCTGCCCGAGTGCCTGCCGGGCGAGCAGTGCGGCATCCTGCTGCCCTCGATCGTGCGTTATCTGCCCGATGGCAGCGTGGCCGTGGGCAAGGAAGCGGCTGAACATCAAGCCACCGACTCGCAGAACACGATTGTTTCGGTAAAGCGCTTCATGGGCCGGGGGCTTGATGACCTGGAAGCCGGCGCGCGCAAGCAGTACGACTTCGTTGATGCCGAAGGGATGGTGCGGATCAACACCCGCGCCGGCGTCAAGAGCCCGGTTGAGGTCTCGGCCGAAATCCTCAAAGTCTTGCGCCAGCGCGCGGAAAGCCGTCTGGGCGGCGAGCTGGTTGGCGCGGTGATCACTGTTCCGGCCTACTTTGACGACGCGCAGCGCCAGGCCACCAAAGACGCCGCACGGCTTGCCGGGCTGAACGTGCTGCGCCTGCTCAACGAGCCGACTGCGGCGGCGATCGCCTACGGCCTCGACAACGAAACCGAAGGCATCTATGCCGTCTTCGATCTGGGCGGGGGCACTTTCGATTTCTCGGTGCTCAAACTATCGAGAGGGGTGTTCGAGGTGCTGGCCACCAGTGGCGATGCTGCACTGGGTGGCGACGATTTCGATCAGGCGCTTGCAACCTGGCTACGGGCGCAAGGCGCTGCCGACGAGCTTTCGCCGGAAGACGCCCGTGCCGTGCTGGTGGAATGCCGCCGCGTCAAGGAAGTGCTCTCGCGCAAGGATGCTGAAGTTGCGAGCGTCGCGCTAACCAACGGTAGCACGCTATCGGCAGAAGTCACCCGTGCGCAGTTCGAAGCGCTGACCGCAAAGCTGGTCGCCAAGACGCTGACGCCGGTGCGCAAGGCGCTGCGTGACGCCAACCTTTCGGTTGAAGATGTGCACGGCGTCGTGCTGGTCGGCGGTGCAACGCGCATGCCGCAGATTCGTGAGGCGGTCGCCCAGCACTTTGGCGATGAACCGCTGACCGATATCGATCCGGACAAAGTGGTCGCGATCGGCGCTGCGATCCAAGCCAATGTACTGGCCGGCAACCGGCGTGAGGAAGACGATTGGCTGCTGCTGGACGTGATTCCGCTTTCGCTTGGCATCGAAACGATGGGCGGCTTGGTCGAAAAGATCGTGACCCGCAACTCCACGATCCCGACCGCAAAAGCGCAGGAGTTCACCACCTACAAGGATGGCCAGACCGCGATGGCGATCCACGTTGTGCAGGGGGAGCGCGAACTGGTGCGGGATTGCCGCTCGCTCGGGCGCTTCGAGTTGCGCGGCATCCCCCCCATGGCGGCCGGGGCAGCCCGGATCAGGGTCACCTTCCAGGTCGATGCCGATGGCTTGCTGTCGGTCGCCGCGCGCGAATTGTCGTCGGGCGTCGAGGCTTCCATCGTCGTCAAGCCCTCGTATGGGCTGTCTGATGACGAAGTTGCCGGAATGCTGCGCGCGGGATTTGAACATGCGGATGAAGATATGCGTCTGCGTGCATTGCGCGAGCAACAGGTTGAAGCGCAACGCATGGTGGAATCGGTCCAGTCCGCGCTGGATGTCGACGGTGACCTGCTTGACGCGCCAGAGCGTGCCGAAATCGAAGCCGCACTGGCCGCTTTGAGCGGTTTGATTGCGGGTAACGACGGACGCGCCATCAAGAGCGCGCTCGAAGGCATCAACAAACTGACCGAAACCTTCGCCGCGCGCCGCATGGACAAAACGATCCGCGCCGCATTGGCCGGGCAGAAGCTCAGTGACCTGAAGGTTTGAAGAAATGACTCAAGTGATCGTGTTGCCGCATGTTGAACTCTGCCCGGAAGGGACGGTGCTCGATGCGGCCGAAGGCGAATCCATTTGCGACGCCCTGCTGCATGCCGGCATCGAAATCGAGCATGCTTGTGAGAAGTCGTGCGCATGCACCACTTGTCATGTGGTGGTGCGTGAAGGGTTCAATACGCTTGAGCCCGCCGAAGAAATTGAAGAAGACCTGCTCGACAAGGCCTGGGGCCTTGAGCCTTGCTCGCGGCTCTCGTGCCAGGCAATGGTTGGCAAGACGCCGCTGGTGGTAGAGATCCCGCGCTACACCATCAACATGGCCAGGGAGGGAAAGCGATGAAATGGACGGACGTACGCGAAATCGCAATCGCGCTGACCGAGCATCACCCGGATGCCGATCCGCTGAAAGTGAATTTCGTTGATCTGATGAACTGGGTGATCGCCTTGCCTGGCTTCGACGACGACCCCAAGCGCTGTGGCGAGAAGATTCTCGAAGCGATCCAGGGTACCTGGATTGACGAAGCCGATTGAACTGCCCGCCTGCCGGAGAACACGATGACCGCATCTATCCTGAGTTTCGAGAGCCGTACCCTTGATGGAAAGCCGCTGAATCTTGCCGACTATGCTGGCAAGGTGCTGTTGATCGTCAATACCGCGAGTAATTGCGGCTTCACGCCGCAGTACGCGGGGCTTGAGGCGCTACATCGCAAGTTCGCCTCGCGCGGGCTGGTCGTGCTGGGCTTTCCCTGCAACCAGTTCGGAGGCCAGGAGCCCGGCAGTGAAGTCGAGATCGGTGCCTTCTGCGAGAAGAACTACGGCGTTTCCTTCCCGGTTTCCGAGAAAGTGGATGTGAACGGTGACGACGCACACCCGCTTTTCAAATACCTTACGAAAGAAGCGCCGGGCTTGCTGGGCACCACGGCGATCAAGTGGAACTTCACCAAGTTTCTCGTCGGGCGGGACGGCGAGGTGGTAGAGCGCTTCGCACCCGCAACCAAGCCTGAAGACATGGAGTCGGCGATCGAGAAATTGCTCGGCTGAAACATGCTGCGCGTGTGGCATGGCAAAACGGCGACCCTGGGGTCGCCGTTCTTGTTTTTGCTGTAGCGGGCCTTGCCGTTCAGGAAAGCGGCGTTTCGGCCGGTTCGTTCAAAGACAGCCAGTACATGCCGAGTTGGCCAACGGTGTAAATGAAGCGTTCGAAGTCGACCGGCTTGCGGATATAACTGTTCGCACCCAAGGCGTAGGCGTCGCGGATATCCTGCTGCTCGCGCGATGTTGTCAGCACCACCACCGGTAGCTGTGCGGTGCGCGCATCGCCACGGATCCGCCGCAGTACCTCAAGGCCATCGATACGGGGTAGTTTCAGATCCAGCAGTACCACCGCAGGCATCTGGCTGAGGTCACGATTGAGGTGACGCCCGGTCCCGAACAGGTAATCGAGCGCTTCGACGCCGTCACGGGCGACGACCACGGGGTTGGCAATCCGGTTTTTCGTGAAGGCGCGCAGTGTAAGCGCTTCGTCGTCAGGGTTGTCCTCGACGAGCAGAATCGGTCGATCGGTAGTCATTGTGTGTAACGGGTCGCGGTTTCGGGGGCTCGCAAAGCAATACCTTGCACGCTCGTTTGGATGAAACCGGCGTCGGCGCGCATTTCCAAGGAGTCTAGCCCACTGTGGAATGCGCGTCGACGTGTCGCTTTTTGGGGACGCCCGGCTTACTGCGGGAGGTCTTCCCGATGGACCAGGAATACGCCGTCATCCGCGCCTGCGGTGTTGAGCCAGGTGAGCGGCAGATCGGGCCATGCTGCTTCGACCAGATGGCGGTTATGCCCGACTTCCACCGCGAGCAGACCACCCGGATTCAGGTGCGCATGGGCCTGCGCAATGATCTGCCGCACGACGTCCAGCCCGTCTTCGCCCGAACCAAGTGCCATGGCGGGCTCGTGGCGGTACTCGGGCGGCAGGGCGTCCATCGAGGCTTGCGTGACGTAGGGCGGATTGCTGATGATCAGATCGTAGCGACGCCCATTGAGCGCTGAGAAAACGTCTGACTTCAGCAACTCGATCTGCTCATCCATGCCGTAGTCGGCGACATTGGTTCGGGCCACTTCAAGCGCGGCGTCAGAGAGATCGACCGCATCGATCTTCGCGTTCGGGAAGACATGGGCCATCACGATCGCAAGGCAGCCGCTGCCGGTGCAAAGATCGAGCGCACTACCCACGGCTTCGGCATCCTGGACCCAGGGCGAAAAGCCGTCCTGCAGCAGTTCGCCAAAGTACGAGCGCGGCACGATCACGCGCTCGTCCACCTTGAAACGGAACTCGCCCAGCCAGGCTTCACCGGTCAGGTAGGCGGCCGGCTTGCGTGAGGTGACACGCTCGTCGATGACCGCGAGCACTTCGCTGCGTTCGTTTGACGGGATGCAGGCGTCAAGAAACGGGTCGAGGCGATCAAGCGGCAGATGCAAGGTGCGCAGGATCAGGTAGGCCGCCTCGTCGAATGCGTCGGCCGTGCCATGCCCGAAAACCAGGCCGGCGCGATTGAACTGCGACACTGCAAAACGCAGCAGATCGCGGACGGTGACCAGCTCGTCGCGCGGATCGTGCGCGTGCTCGTGTTCGCACTGCTCGTCGTCGCAGTGCTGGTGATCGTGACTCATTTTAACCCTCAGTGGCTGAGCAGGCGTTCGAGGATGCCTCGATATGCCGCGGATAGTGGCTCGATCGCGGACACCGCGATGCGTTCGTTCACCTGGTGGATCGTGGCGTTGACCGGGCCGAATTCAACTACCTCGGGACAGTGGCGTGCGATGAAACGCCCGTCTGAGGTGCCGCCGGTGGTTGATAGCGCGGGCTTGAGGCCGGTGGCCGCTTCAATGGCCGCCTCCATTGCGTCGACCAGTGGGCCCCGTGGGGTGATGAAGGGGTTCCCGGAAAGCTGCCAGTCGATTTCGTAGTGGAGCTTGTGCGCGTCCAGCACTGCGTGGACCTGCTGCTTCAGGTGTTCTGCCGGGCTTGCCGGTGAGAAACGGAAGTTGAAACGCATCTCGAGCGAGCCAGGCACGATATTGGTTGCGCCGGTGCCCGCGTGGATGTTCGACACCTGGAAGGTGGTCGGCGGAAAGTACTCGTCGCCGGCATCCCATTGCATGGCCGTCAGCTCGGCGAGGGCCGGCGCAACCAGATGGATCGGGTTACGCGCCAGGTGCGGGTAGGCCACATGCCCTTGCAGGCCATTGATGCGCAGCAGAGCATTGAGCGAACCACGGCGGCCGTTCTTGATCATGTCGCCCAGCGTATCGACCGATGTCGGCTCGCCGACGATGCAATAGTCCATGGCTTCGCCGCGCTCGGCGAGGGTGTCGACAACGATCTTCGTGCCATGGGTGGCAACGCCTTCCTCGTCCGAGGTCAGCAGCAGTGCGATGGAACCCTTGTGATCAGGGTGGGCGGCAACGAAGTCCTCGATCGAGGTGACAAAGGCCGCAAGCGATGCCTTCATGTCCGCCGCGCCGCGCCCGTACAGGTAGCCATCGCGTTCGGTGGGCTCAAACGGGGGACTCGCCCATTCAGGGATAGGGCCGGTCGGCACCACATCGGTGTGGCCGGCAAAGCACAGCACCGGGCGGGTATCGCCGCGCCGCGCCCACAGGTTGCTGACGCCGTTGGCTTCGATCCGTTCGAAGCGGAAGCCCAGTGGCGCGAGGCGTTCGCAGATCAGTTCGAGGCAACCCTCGTCCTTTGGGGTGACCGATGCGCGACGAATCAGAGCTTCGGTCAATGCGCGGGTAGGGGATTGCACGGTTTGGCTGTTACTCATTCGGGCTCAGGGGTTGGAAGGGGTGTCTTCCATGTGGAGCGTGAAGGACTTGAAGGACGCACCGTCGGACAGGCTCTCTTCGAAGTCGATGATCGTGGGCGCGCCCGAGCTGCTCGCCGGCTCCGCACTGCCTAGCTGCTGGTTGTTGATCAGCCAGGAAAGGTTGGTCGGCGAATCGGCGTTGCCCAGTGCTTCGTCGAGCGAGATCACGCCTTCGCGATAGAGGCGGAACAAATCCTGCTCGAAGGTCTGCGAGCTGGGCGCGAGGGATTGCTCCATCGCATCCTTGATCTCGGGGAAGTTGCCTTTCTCGATCAGGTCCGCGATGTGGCGGGTGTTCGAAAGCAACTCCACCGCCGGGATGCGGCGACCGTCCGGCCGCTTGACCAAGCGCTGCGAGACGACCGCGCGCAAGGCGACCGAAAGGTCGAGGTAGAGCAGGGTGCGGCTTTCAAGCGGGAAGAAGTTCGCGATCCGGTTCAGCGCGTGGTACGCGTTGTTGGCGTGCAGGGTGGCCAGGCACAGATGGCCGGTTTGCGCGTAGGCAATCGCGGCCTGCATGGTTTCGCGGTCGCGGATTTCGCCGATCAGGATGCAGTCCGGCGCTTGGCGCATCGCGTTCTTCAGCGCAATGTGCCAGTCGTGGGTGTCCAGGCCCACTTCGCGCTGGTTGACCACCGAACGCTTATGGCGGAACAGGTATTCGATCGGGTCTTCAAGCGTCAGGATGTGGCCGGGCTTGGTCTCGTTCCGGTGATCGAGCATCGAGGCCATCGTGGTCGACTTGCCTGAACCGGTGGAGCCCACGACCAGGATCAGGCCGCGTTTTTCGAGGATCAGATCCGACAGCGACTCCGGCAGCCCCAGGGTTTCAAGCTTGGGTATCTCGCCCTGGATGAAGCGCACGACGATCGCGATCGAGCCGCGCTGCCAGAACATGTTGACCCGGAAGTTGCCCAGATCGCGGCGGCCAAACGACAGGTTCAGTTCCTTCGTCTTCTCGAAGGACTGGATCTGTTCCGGCGTCATCATTTCGTAGGCCATGCGCTGGATCACAGTAGGTTCCATCACCTGCTGGTTCACCGGCATCACGGTGCCCTGGATCTTGATGTGGATGGGCGCGCCGGCCGAGACAAAAATGTCTGACGCGTGCTTTTCGCTCATCAGCTGGAACAGCTTGTCGAGGATCATGGTCCGCCGCTCTCTTTGACTAATTCAGGTTCAGGCGCGCAGCAGATCGTTGATGCTGGTCTTTGCGCGGGTTTTCGCATCAACCTTCTTCACGATCACGGCGCAGTACAGGCTGTACTTTCCGTCGGAAGAAGGCAGGTTACCGGAAACCACGACGGAACCGGCCGGGATTCGGCCGTAGCTCACTTCGCCTGTCTCGCGGTCGTAAATTTTCGTGCTCTGGCCGATGTAGACGCCCATCGAGATTACCGAGTTCTCTTCAACGATCACGCCTTCAACGACTTCCGAGCGGGCGCCGATGAAGCAGTTGTCTTCGATGATGGTCGGGTTGGCCTGCATCGGTTCGAGCACGCCGCCGATACCGACGCCGCCGGAAAGGTGAACGTTCTTGCCGATCTGCGCGCAGGAGCCGACAGTAACCCAGGTATCGACCATCGTGCCTTCATCGACGTAGGCGCCGATGTTCAGGTACGAGGGCAGCAGCACCGCATTGCGGGCAACGAAGCTGCCACGGCGAGCAACCGAGCCCGGCGTAGCGCGGAAACCTGCTGCACGGAAGTCGGCTTCGGTCCAGTTCGCGAACTTGGTCGGCACCTTGTCGAAGTACTTGTTCACGCCGTCGTCGGTAAGCACATTGTCGTTGGCGCGGAAGGACAGCAGCACCGCCTTCTTGACCCACTGGTGCGTCACCCAGGCGCCGTCAATCTTCTCTGCAACGCGGACGCGGCCGGCGTCCAGATCGCCGATCGTGTGCTCGATCGCGTCGCGCAGCTCGGCTGCCACGTTGCCCGGGTTGATCTCGGCGCGCTGTTCCCAGGCGTTCTCGATGATGGTTTGCAGGTTGCTCATCAGGGGGACCTCTTCGAATGGTGGGTTGAAACGCTGGATCAGCCGGCGTTGCCAAAACGGCGTGCGACGAAGGCTGCAATGCGGTGGGCGGCGTCGACGCATTCGTCGTGCGCCGCGACCAGGGCGATACGGACGAAGCCGGCGCCCGGATTCATGCCGTGGTTATCGCGGGAAAGGAACTGGCCGGGCAGCACCGTGACATGCGTAGCGCCGAAAAGCTCGCGTGCGAATTCGCGGTCGTCGCAGGGTGTGCGTGCCCAGAAGTAGAAGCCGGCATCGGGCAGTGCAATGCCCAGCGCCGGGCTCAGGATCGGTTCGAGCGCCGCGAACTTCTGCCGGTAGAGTGTGCGGTTCTCGCGCACATGCGATTCGTCGCGCCAGGCGGCAACGCTCGCGGCCTGCACCGGCAGGCTCATCGCGCAGCCGTGGTAGGTGCGATAGAGCAGGAATTGTTTGAGCAGCTTGCGATCACCCGCGACGAAGCCGGAGCGCAAGCCCGGTACGTTCGAGCGCTTCGAGAGGCTCGAGAACACCACCAGCCGCTCGTAGTCATGGCGGCCGAGCGCCTTGGCGGCCTGCAGGGCGCCCAGCGGCGGCTTGCTCTCGTCGAAATAGATCTCGGAATAGCACTCGTCGGCGGCGATCACGAATCCATAGCGATCCGCGCGCTCGAACAGCGCTTTCCAGTCATCCAGGTGCAGCACCTTGCCGGTCGGATTGCCGGGCGAGCAGACGAACATCAGCTGCACGCGTTGCCATTGCGCGTCGCTCAATGAATCCAGATCGAGCCGGTAGTCGTGCTCCGGCATCTGGTCGAGGAATACCGGCTCGGCGCCGGCCAGCAAAGCGGCGCCTTCGTAGATCTGATAGAAGGGGTTCGGGCTCACCACCAGTGGCGCCGGCTTGCTGGTATCCACAATCGCCTGCGCAAAGGCGAACAGCGCCTCGCGCGACCCGCACACCGGCAGCACTTCGCTGGCCGGGTCAATCGGATCGAGCCCGTATCGGTGCGTCAGCCAGTTCGCGATGGTCTCGCGCAGGGCGTCGCCACCCGCCGTGGTGGGGTAGGCGGAGAGGCCGCGCAAGTTCATCACCAGCGCTTCCTGAATGAAGGCCGGCGTGGCGTGCTGTGGTTCGCCGATCGATAGCCGCACCGGGCTCTGGCCAGCTGGCGCTTCGACGCCGGCGAACAGTTGCCGCAAACGTTCAAACGGATAGGGCTGCAGCAGGTCGAGGCGCGGATTCAATTCGGGCTCCAGGGAAAGCATGCTGACCGCGCTGGCGGGCCAGGCGCGCGCTTGGCTGGCGCGCCGGCGGGCGCCATGGGCGGCGATGCGGGGGTGATATTATAGCCACCCGTTTTGCCCGCCGCGCCGCTCACCGCGCCTGTTCCGCTCGATACTGTCTGGCCCACGTGCGACTCTCCAAACTCAAACTCGCCGGTTTCAAGTCCTTCGTCGATCCGACGACGGTGCTCACGCCCGGCCAGATGGTGGGGGTCGTGGGGCCGAATGGCTGCGGCAAATCCAACATCATCGACGCGGTGCGCTGGGTGCTGGGCGAGTCGCGCGCCGGCGCGCTGCGTGGCGAATCGATGATGGACGTCATCTTCAACGGCTCGACCACGCGCAAGCCGGTCAGCCGGGCCAGCGTCGAGCTGGTGTTTGAAAACGCTGAAGGCAAGGCGGCGGGGCAGTGGTCGCAGTACGCGGAAATTTCGGTCAAACGGGTGCTCGACCGCAGCGGTGAATCGAGCTACTGGATCAACAACATCCATGTGCGCCGCAAGGATGTGATCGACCTCTTCCTTGGTACCGGCCTTGGGCCGCGTGCCTACGCGATCATCGAGCAGGGCATGATCTCGCGGATCATCGAGGCACGCCCGGAAGAGGTGCGCGGCTTCCTCGAAGAGGCCGCCGGCGTCACCAAATACAAGGAACGCCGCAAGGAAACCGAGGGCCGCCTCTCGGACGCGCGTGACAACCTCGCGCGAGTGGAAGACATCCGCAACGAACTCGGCGCCCAGATCGACCGCCTCTCCGGCCAGGCCGAGGTTGCGCGCCGCTACAAATCGCTCAACGAAGCGCTGCGCGAGCAGCAGATCCTGCTGTGGCTCTTGCGCCGCAATGAGGCGCGCGAGAATGCCGCGCTCGTCGCCGCAGCCGTGGCTGAAACCAGCGCCCGCATTGAGGCCGAAAACGCCCGTCTGGTCGAAGCCGAAGCGCTCGCCGAAACCGCCCGCGAGCAGCACTACAAAGCCTCGGATGCGCTGCACGCCGCGCAGGCGGATCTGTATGCCGCCAATGGCGAAGTGACGCGGCAAGAGGGCGAGATCACCCGTTTGCGCGAGCGCCGTCAGATGCTGGGCAGCCGCGTCGGGCAGTTGCAGGCCGATGAGGCACGCTGGCTTGAACAGCAAGGCAACGCCGAGAACGATCGCCAGCGTTGGGACAGCCTGCTCGACGCTGCATCCTTGCGTCACGAGCAGGCTTCGGCGCGCCACGAGGAAATGGCTGCCCGGCTGCCCGCAGCGGAAGACGCACTCTCGGGCGCGCAGGCGGCCAGCCGCTCGCTGCGTCACGAACTGGGTAGCGCGGAGCAGCAGCTTCGGGTTGAAGAAACCCATCGTGCGAGCGCTTTGCGCGCTCTCGACACGCTCGCGCAGCGACGTATGCGGGTTGAAGGCGAACGTCATGCCTTGCAGGCGCCGGATCTGCAGGCGCTTGAACGCGCCGAAGCAGCGGCGGAACTCGCCAATGCCCGGCTCGAACAACTGCAGGAGGCGCTCGACGCTGGCGCAGCGGATCTGCCGAACCAGCTCGCGGCGGTGCGCAGCGCGCAGGAAGCCGAACGCCACGCCAACCGTGCGCTCACCGAATCTCGCGCACGGCGCGAGGCGCTGGTGCGTATCCAGCAGAAGGCCGCGGCGCCCGGCGCGCTGGGTGACTGGCTCAGGCAACGTAGGCTGGATGCTGCCGAGCCGCTTTGGCGTGCCTTGCGGGTTGAGCCTGGCTGGGAAGGGGCGGTGGAGGCGGCCTTGCGCGAGCATTTCAACGCGCTGCGCATTGAATCGCCCGCCGATTGCCTTGAAGCGCTGGCTAGCCAGCCGCCGGCAAGCGTGGCGCTGGCCTGGGAGGAGGGCGAATCCGCCGTGCTGACCGATGAGGCGACACTGCCTGGCCATGCGCTGGCGAGTTTCGTACGGCTCGACGATACGGTCTGGGTGGCGCCCTTGCGTACGCTCTTGCACCGTGTGCGTGCGGTTGAGGATTGCCGTGAATGGCTGGCGCAGGCGCCTGAGTTGCCGATCGATGTCCGTTTGGTGGACCGCGCCGGCCGTGCGCTGTGCCGATCCTCCTGTTCATGGGTGCGGCCGGATGCCGGCACGCACGGCGTGCTGGAGCGCCAGCGCGAACTCGACGAACTTGAAGCGCGGGTCGAAGTGCTTGAAGCCGACGCCGAGGCCGCGCACGAAGCTTTGGCGGCGGCCGAACTGGCCAGCCAGCGCGCGCAGGAATCGCTTGCCAGCCTGCGCCGCGAACACCAGGCCGCGCAGCAAGCTGCGCACCGTGAGCAGATGGCGGCGGTGCAGCTTGGGCAGGCGCGTCAGCGCTTCGATGAGCGCTACGGGCAGTTGCAGCGGGATCTCGATGAACTGGACGTGCAGGTTACCGCCGAGCGCGCCCACCTTGAGCGCGCGATCTCCGAGCAGGGGATTCAGGAGGAGCGGGTCGAGCAGTTGCGCGAGCGTCTTGAGGCAACCGAATCCATCGTCCAGCAACAAGAGTCGTCACTGCGCGCGCTGCGCACGCAAGAGCAGCAGCTTGCGCGCGAAACCCAGGAGGCGGCTTTCTCGGAGCGTGAGTGCCGCGCCAAGCTCGACGAACTTGGGCGCCAACTCGCGCAAGCCGCCGAGCAGATCATCCGCTGTGCGCGTGAGCGTGAAAGTGCAGAAGCCGAACACGCCGGGCTCGACGAAACACCGCTTGCCGATGCCTTGCAGGAATCGCTGGCACTGCGCGAACGGCGCGAGGCGCAACTCACCGAATGCCGTGAAGCCCTTGAGGCCGCGGCGACACGCTTGCGCGAACTCGACGAAGCGCGCTTGCGTGCCGAGCTGGCGCTGCGCCCGCTGAATGATTCACTCGCCGATGCGCGCCTGAAACTCCAGGCCGCTGAGCTTGGCCAGCAGCAGTATGACGAACGCTTGGCCGAGATCGAAGTCGACGAAGAAGAGTTTGCCGCGCGGCTCGCTGCTGGCCCTAAAGACCAGACGTTGGCGCGCGAAATCAACCGCCTGACGCGTGAATTGGGTGAACTTGGGCCGGTAAACCTCGCGGCCGTGGAGGAACTCACAGCCGCTGAAGAACGCAAAGGCTACCTTGACGCGCAATCTGCCGATCTGGACGAAGCGATCGGCACGCTCGAAGACGCGATCCGCCGTATCGACCGCGAGACGCGCGAGCAATTGCAGGAGACGTACAATACGGTGAGCCGCCATTTCGGCGAGCTATTCCCGCAATTGTTCGGGGGGGGCGAGGCGCAACTGGTGCTGACCGGCGACGAGATTCTCGATGCCGGCATCCAGATTGTTGCGCGGCCGCCGGGCAAAAAGAACAGCTCGATCCACCTGCTTTCTGGCGGTGAAAAAGCGCTGACAGCGATCGCGCTGGTGTTCTCGTTCTTTCAGCTTAATCCGGCGCCGTTCTGCTTGCTCGACGAAGTCGATGCTCCGCTGGACGACGCCAACACTGAACGTTTCTGCGCCATGGTCAAACGGATGTCCGAGATCACGCAGTTCATGTTCATCAGTCACAGCAAGATCACGATGGAGATGGCGCGCCAGCTGGTGGGCGTGACGATGCAGGAGCAGGGCGTCTCCCGCGTGGTTGAAGTTGATATCGAAGAAGCGCTGCGACTAGCTGACCCGGTCGCGGCTTGAGGGAACTCATGGCAGGTAACGAACTCCTTTACGGTTTGATCGGTTCTGGCGCCGGCATTGTGGTGCTGGTTGTGGGCTACAACGCATGGCAAGAACGCAAGGCCCGCCGCAACGCCGAGAAGGCCTTCCGCTCGGAGCACCGCGATGTGCTGCTCGAAGGTGCCGGCGCCGGGGCCGACATGGAACCGGGCGAACGCAAGGAACCGGCTTCGGCGCGCATTCCGCAACAGGCGCCGATCGGCCGCGCGGCTGAGCCTGAATTGGCGGTCGAAGCGCGCGCAATCGACGCGGTGGCTCACATCGAGGCGCCCGCTGGTGTGGTCGGGGGCGCACTGGTGCAGGGGGCCGGTGGGCCGCTTTCGCAGGTTCATCGCGCGGTGCGCTGGTTTGGCTTTGACGACGGCGCGCATGACTGGGTGCCGCTGGACGCAGCAGACAAACGCAGCTTCACCCGCGTATGCGCGGCGATGCAATTGGCGGATCGTCGTGGCCCGGTGAGCGAGCGCGAGCTGGATGCCTTCACGTCGGCCATCCAGCGTGTTTGCGATCAGTTCATGGCGGTGCCGCGTTTTATGGAACGCAGTGAAGCCTTGTCGCTTGCTCAGGGGGTGGATCAGTTCTGTGCTGCGCTGGATATCCAGATTGCCGTGAATGTGGTGGCAGGCCCGCAGCCGTTCGCCGGAACCAAGCTGCGCGGCCTGACCGAGGCGGCGGGGCTGCGGCTGGAGGCGGACGGTTGTTTTCACGCACGCGACGACGCGGGCCTGAGCCAGTTCGTACTGGCCAACAGCGATGCGTCGATGTTCTCGGCCGACACACTTCGCAGCGCCAGCATCAGTGGCGTCACCTTGAGTCTTGATGTGCCGCGGGTTTCGGCGGGTGTTCAGGTGTTCGACAAGATGATTGCGCTCTCGCGCCAGATCGCGGCCGCAATGCAGGGGCAGTTGGTCGATGACAACGGCAAGCCGCTCAACGAGGCTTCGCTCGGCATGATCCGCAGCCAGATCCAGCAGTTTCAGGAGCAGATGCACGGCCAGGGCGTGGCGCCCGGCAGTCCGCTTGCGCTTCGCCTCTTCGTCTAAGGTCGGCCGTGTTTGCGTCAGCTGAAGCGTTTGCACGCGCGGCGAGCCTGCGTGCGGAACTGGAACGCTACAACCATGCCTACTACGTCCTTGATGCGCCGCTGGTGCCGGACGCCGAATACGACCGCCTCTTCGTTGAACTCCAGGCGCTCGAATCCGAATTTCCGGAGTTGCGCAGCGCCGATTCGCCGACCCAGCGCGTGGGTGGCAAGCCTTTGGCGAGCTTCACACCAGTACGGCATGCCTTACCGATGTTGTCGATCCGCACCGAAACCGACACCGAGGCAAGCGGGGCGCGCGCGTTCGATGCGCAGGTGCGGCGTGAGCTGGGGCTGACTGACGCCGACCCCGCTGTGGAATACGCCGCCGAGCTGAAGTTCGACGGGCTGGCGATCAACCTGCGCTACGAGCAAGGCGTGCTGGTTCAGGCGGCGACGCGCGGTGATGGCGAAACCGGCGAGGACGTGACTCAGAACATCCGTGCGATCCGCCAGATCCCGCTGCGCCTGAACACCGAGACTCCGCCAGCCGTCTTCGAGGTTCGCGGCGAGGTCTACATGCGGCGCGATGATTTCGCGCGCATGAACGAGCGCCAGCGGGAGCGTGACGAGAAGACCTTCGTGAATCCGCGCAATGCTGCGGCGGGCAGTGTCCGCCAACTCGATCCTGCGATCAGCGCGCAACGCCCCTTGTCCTTCTTTGCCTACGGGCTGGGTCAGACCGAGGGATGGACGGAGGCGCTGAATCACTCGGAGCTGCTCGATCAGCTGGCGCAGTGGGGGTTTCCGGTCTGTGAGCAACGATGCACAGCACTGGGCGCGGATGGCTTGATCGCGTTTCACGACAAGATGGGTGCGCGCCGCGAGAGCCTGCCTTTCGATATCGATGGCGTGGTCTACAAGGTCAACAACCTTGCGCTGCAACGGCAACTCGGCTTTCGCACCCGCGAACCGCGCTGGGCGGTTGCGCATAAGTATCCGGCGCAAGAAGCCGTTACGCGCGTCACCGATATCGAGGTCCAGGTCGGTCGTACCGGCAAGCTGACCCCGGTGGCGCGGCTGGAGCCCGTGTTCGTGGGCGGCGTCACCGTTACTAATGTGACCCTGCACAATCAGGACGAAGTCGATCGCAAGAACGTGTGGATCGGCGACAGCGTTGTCGTGCGCCGCGCGGGCGATGTGATCCCGGAGATCGTCGGTTCCTTGACTGATCGTCGGCCGGCGGATGCGAGCGCCTTCCGCATCCCGTCGACTTGCCCGGTCTGCGGGTCGGCGGTGTTGCGGGAAGAGGGTGAAGCCGATCACCGCTGCACCGGTGGGCTATTTTGCCCGGCGCAACGCAAGCAGGCGCTGCTGCACTTTGCCTCGCGCCGCGCGATGGATATCGAAGGCCTGGGTGACAAGTTGGTGGATCAGCTGGTCGATGCCGGTATCGTCACTACCCCGGCCGATCTGTATGGTCTCACGGTGGAAAGACTCGCCTCGCTCGAACGCATGGGCGAGCTGTCCGCGCAGAATCTTGTCGCGGCTATCAGCAAGAGCCGCGAGACAACGCTCGCGCGCTTCGTTTTCGCGCTCGGCATTCGCAATGTAGGCGAGGCCACGGCCAAAGAACTGGCGCGTCACTATGGCCGCCTTGACGCACTGCGCCGCGCGAACGCCGATGCCTTGCAACTGGTTGCCGATGTTGGCCCGGTGGTGGCCGCCAGCATCGCGCATTTCTTCTCCGAAACTCACAATGCCTCGGTGATTGATGCGCTGATCGCAGCCGGGGTGCGGTGGCCGGAAACCGACGGCGGCGGTGCGACGCAAGGCGCGCTGGCCGGCAAGACCTTCGTGCTCACCGGCACGCTGCCCACTTTGTCGCGCGACGAGGCATCGGCACTGATCGAAGCACAGGGCGGCAAAGTGTCCGGCTCAGTCTCCAAGAAAACGAGCTACGTCGTTGCAGGGGCCGAAGCCGGCTCCAAACTCGACAAGGCGCAACAACTCGGCATTAAGACCCTTGACGAGGCCGGTTTACAGGCACTGCTGGCGCAATCTGACCTCTCCACGAATCAGGAACAGGACAATGAAGCGAATTCGTAAAGCAGTATTTCCGGTGGCGGGCTTGGGTAGCCGTTTTCTTCCGGCGACCAAGGTGATGCCGAAGGAGATGCTGCCGATCGTCGATAAACCGATCATCCAGTACGCGGTGGAAGAAGCGGCAGATGCCGGCATCACCGACATGGTCTTCATCATCGGGCGCACCAAGCGTGCCATTGCCGATCACTTCGACAAGGCCTACGAGCTGGAAAACGAATTGGTGTCGCGCGGCAAGCACGACATGCTGAAGATCGTTGAAGACACGATTCCGAGGGGCGTTAACTGCATCTTCATTCGCCAGGCCGAAGCCTTGGGCCTTGGACATGCGGTCTTGTGCGCCGAGGCGGTGGTGGGCAACGAGCCGTTCGCGGTGCTGCTGGCCGACGATCTGCTCGATGGCTCGGTCTCGGTCACCAAACAGATGGCCGATGTCTTTAACTACCACCGCTGCTCGGTGCTTGGGGTGATGGAGGTGCCGCGCGAGGCGACGGGGTCCTACGGTGTGGTGAGTACCGAGAAGGATTCCGGCGAGATCCGGCGGATTTCCGGCATCGTTGAAAAGCCGAAGCCGGAAAATGCGCCGTCGAATCTGGCCGTTGTCGGGCGTTACATCCTGACGCCGCAGATTTTCGAGCACCTGCGCAACCTGAAGCCTGGTACTCACGGGGAGTTGCAGCTGACGGATGCGATCTCGGCGCTGCTACGCGAAGAGTCGGTGCTCGCCTATCAGTTCAATGCCACGCGCTATGACTGCGGTGACAAGCTTGGTTACCTGAAAGCAATGGTGGAGCTTGGCATGCGCCACAAGGAGATCGGTGCGGATTTCAGCGATTTTCTCTCGCAACGCTTCGCGCCGCCCGCCTGATACAAGCAACGCCAAAAACAACACGGGCAGCCCTTGGGCTGCCCGTGTTGTTTGTACGAACCGATGTGGGAAGGCGCTTACGACGCCTCGGCCTTGTTGGCGCGCTTGCGGTCGGTTTCCTTCAGGTAACGCTTGCGCAGGCGGATCGACTTCGGCGTGATCTCGACGATTTCATCGTCAGCGATGAATTCGATCGCGGATTCAAGCGTCAGCTGGATCGGCGGCGTCAGACGCACGGCTTCGTCGGTGCCTGAAGCGCGCACGTTGGTCAGCTGCTTGCCCTTGATCGGGTTCACCACCAGATCGTTGTCGCGAGTGTGGATGCCGATGATCATGCCTTCGTACAGCGCTTCACCCGGGCTGACGAACATGCGGCCGCGGTCTTGCAGGTTCCACAGCGCGTAGGCAACCGCTTCACCGTCGTTCTGCGAGATCAGCACGCCGTTGCGGCGCTCGGCCATCACGCCGGCCATCGGGCCGTAGTCGTCGAACACGTGGCTGGCGAGGCCGGTGCCGCGCGTCAGCGTCAGGAATTCGCCCTGGAAGCCGATCAGGCCGCGTGCCGGAATGCGGTACTCAAGGCGCACACGGCCTTTGCCGTCCGGCTGCATGTCCTGCAGTTCGCCGCGGCGACGGCCAAGTTCTTCCATCACTGCGCCCTGGTGGTTTTCTTCCACGTCCACCGTCAGCATTTCGTACGGCTCGCACTTCTCACCGTTGATTTCCTTGAACACGACGCGCGGGCGGCCAACCGCCAGTTCGTAGCCTTCACGGCGCATGTTTTCGAGCAGGATCGTCAGGTGCAGTTCGCCACGGCCCGAGACTTCGAAGACGTCTGAATCGCCGGTGTAATTCACACGCAGCGCCACATTCTTGAGCAGCTCTTTGTCGAGGCGCTCACGGATCTGGCGGCTGGTGACGAACTTGCCCTCGCGGCCGGCCAGCGGCGAAGAGTTCACCATGAAGTTCATCGTCAGCGTCGGTTCATCGACGGCGATCGGCTTCATGCCTTCAGGCTTTTCCGGATCGCAGATCGTGACGCCGATGTTCACCTGATCGATACCCGACACCAGCACGATGTCGCCGGCTTCGGCCGATTCGGCCTGGCTGCGCTCGAGGCCCTTGAAGGTCAGCACCTGGCCGATCTTGGCCTTGCCGCGGTTCTCGTCGCCGTACATGACCACGACTTCCTGGTTCGGGCGGATGCGGCCCGAGCGGATGCGGCCAATGCCAAGCTGGCCGACGTAGGTGGAGTAGTCCAGCGAGCAGATCTGCAACTGCAGCGGCGCTTCGGCGTCGACTTCCGGCTGCGGCACATGCTTGAGAATCGCTTCGTACAGCGCGGTCATGTCGGTACCCGGCTTGTCGGCTTCCAGCATTGCGTAGCCATTGAGCGCCGAGGCGTAGACAACCGGGAAGTCGAGCTGCTCTTCGGTTGCGCCGAGTTTGTCGAACAGGTCGAAGGTGTGGTTGATCACCCAGTCCGGGCGCGAGCCGGGGCGGTCGATCTTGTTGATCACGACGATCGGCTTGAGGCCCATCGCGAGCGCCTTGCGCGTCACGAAGCGGGTCTGCGGCATCGGGCCTTCGACGGCGTCGACGAGCAGCAGCACACCGTCGACCATCGACAGCACGCGTTCGACTTCGCCGCCAAAGTCGGCGTGGCCGGGGGTGTCGACGATGTTGATATGGGTTTCACCGTACTGGATGGCGCAGTTCTTCGCCAGAATGGTGATGCCGCGCTCCTTTTCCAGATCGTTGGAGTCCATCACGCGCTCGGCAACCTGCTGGTTTTCGCGGAAGGTGCCGGATTGGCGGAGAAGCTGGTCGACCAGCGTGGTTTTGCCGTGGTCGACGTGAGCGATGATGGCGATATTTCGGATTGCGCGGCTCATGGGATGTCCCAAGTCTTTGAAAAAGGGGCGGATTCTAGCACGGCGCTACCGCAGTGCAGCGAAAACAGGTAACCGGCCATGCTACCATTTTTGGTTATCCAAATTGCACCGAAAGCGTACTCATGCTCGCAATCATCGGCGGTAGCGGCCTCACCCAGTTGGCCAACCTCAACATCGAGCGGCGCGAGGTGGTTCGCACGCCGTACGGCGAACCTTCCGGTGCACTGTTGTTTGGTCGGGTGTGCAGCGTCAGCGTCGTATTTCTAGCGCGGCATGGTTACGGCCATACGATTCCCCCGCACATGGTCAACTACCGGGCGAACATGTGGGCGCTCCAGCATGCGGGGGCAACCGGGGTGCTGTCGGTAGCTTCGGTTGGCGGGATCAGGGCGGATCTTGGGCCCGGCACGCTGGTGGTGCCGCATCAGGTGATCGACTATACCCACAGCCGCTGCAGCACATTCTTTGACGGCGTGGATGGCCCGGTTACTCATGTGGATTTCACCGAACCTTACGACGCGGTGCTGCGTCGGCGCATTCTCGCTGCGGCCGCGGAAGTGGGTGAGCAGGTGCTGGACGGTGCGGTGTATGCGGCGACCCAGGGGCCGCGCCTGGAGACCGCTGCGGAAATCAACCGCCTTGCCCGTGACGGTGCTGACGTCGTGGGCATGACCGGGATGCCGGAGGCCGTGCTGGCGCGTGAGCTTGATCTGCCGTACGCGGCGCTCAATGTGGTTGTGAATTGGGCGGCTGGCCGTGCGGATAGTGAACACGAGATCTGCTTTTCGTCGATCGAGCAGACCGCGCAAGCCGCGATGGCACGCGTCCGGGTTGTGATTGACCGGATCTGCGGGTAATTCACCATGATCAGAGATGTGCTGCGAATGGGTGATCCGCGATTGCTGCGGATTGCCAAGCCGGTGACAGAGTTTGGCACTGCTGCCCTGCTTGAGGTGGTGGGCGACATGCTCGACACGATGCGGCACTTGAACGGCGCCGGCATTGCCGCGCCGCAGATCGGTGTCGACTTGCGGGTCGTGATTTTCGGTGTCGAAAAGAATCCACGCTATCCCGACGCTGAACCGGTTCCGCTGACCGTGCTGTGCAACCCCGAAATCCGGGTCATTGGGGAGCAGACCGAAGCCGGGTGGGAGGGGTGCCTGTCAGTACCGGGATTGCGTGGCCTAGTCTCGCGGCACCTTGAGCTGACCTATCGCGGCTTTACCCCGGAAGGGCTTGCGATTGAGCGTACTGCGAAGGGTTTTCACGCCAGGGTGGTGCAGCACGAATGCGATCATCTGGATGGCGTGCTGTACCCGATGCGCATCACCGACTTCACCCGCTTCGGTTTCACCGACGTGTTGTTTCCCGGGCTCGATGCCCGGGATGATGACTGAACTGGCTAAACCTGAAGTTTCGCGAGCAACGCGCCTTCGAGCTTGACGATGGCGCTGGTGGCGGCTAGTTCCGGACCTGAAATCAGGAAGGTGTCTTCCGCTCGCTCGCCAAGGGTGGCGATCTTTGCTGTGTGCAGGTTGACATGGCATGCCGTGAGGACGCTTGCGATTTCGAACAGCAAGCCCGGTCGGTCGGCAGCGGCCACTGACAGAATGTAGTGCTGGCCGCGCTCGTCGGGCCGGATCGACACTTCGGGCGTGATCGGGAAGTGCCGCACCTGCCGCGACAGGCGGCCGGCGCCGGGTTTGTCGATGGGCGCGTTTGCACGCAAGCGCTCGCCCAGATCGTGTTCGATCAGGGGCACCATTTCCCGGTAGTTGTCTTCGCCGCCCGGATCAAGCAGCACAAAACTATCGAGCGCGTAGCCGTGGCGTGTGGTGTGGATCTTCGCGTCAAGAATGCTCAAGCCATGGCGGCTGAAGAAGGCGCAAAGCCGCACGAACAGATCCTGCGTGTCACGCGCGTACACCATCACCTGGAGGCCGCGCTCGACCTGGCTTGGGCGCGCCTTGACCACCGCCTCTTCGCTGGATGGGCGGTAGTACAGCATGCGTGTGTGCCAGACGAGCTCATCGATCTCGTGGCGCATAAAGTACACCGTGTCCAGCTCGTCCCAGAACGGACGCTCGACACCTTCGACCAGGCCGAAGAAGCGCAGGCGTACGCGCGCCTCGTCGAGGCGTTCTGCAAGCCCCTTGGCTTGCGCGGGTGTATCCCCGCGTAGCAGGCGCTGGGTGGTCAGGAAGAGGTCTTCGAGCAGTTTGGCTTTCCAGCCGTTCCAGACCTTCGGGCTGGTCCCCCGGATATCCGCATGGGTCAGAAGGTAGAGCGCAACAAGCCGGCGCTCTGTGCCGACCAGTTTCGCAAAGCGATCAATGACCGCTGCATCGCTCAGATCGCTCTTTTGCGCGACCTGGGACATCGTCAGGTGTTGCTCGACCAGCCACTCCACCAACTCGGTGTCTTCATCGGACAGACCGTGCTCGACGCAGAAATGCCGGGCGTCGGCCATGCCAAGTTTGGAGTGGTCGCCGCCACGGCCTTTGGCGATATCGTGAAACAGCGCGGCGACGTAGAGCAGCCAGTGCCGGTCCATGGCGGTGATCAGCCGGGTACAGAGCGGGTACTCGTGCGCGTGCTCGTCCATGGTCATGCGCCGAAGGTTGCGCATGACTTGCAGAATGTGTTGATCTACCGTGTAAACGTGAAACAGGTCGTGCTGCATTTGCCCCACGATTTGCCCGAACGCGGGCAGGTAGCGGCCCAGAATGCCGTACTGGTTCATCCAGCGGAATGTGTGGGTAATGCCTTGGGGTTGCTGGAACAGTTCAAGAAAACGTTTGCGGTTATCCGGGTTGCGGCGGAAGCTGCCATCAACCAGGCCGCGGCTCTGCCAGAGCGAACGCAAGGTCCGCGCAGTCATGCCTTTCAGGTCATCATGTTGTTCAAGCAGCAGGAAAGCATCGAGGATTGCGCCGGGTGTTTTGGCGAACAGGCGGTCGTCGATGACGTCCAGCAGGTTCTGGCGCTTGCAGAAGCGTTCGTCGATCGGGATTGGGGTGTCGAGCCCGGCTGGCAGGATGCGGCTGGCAAGGTTTTGCAGCAGCAAGGCGTTCAGCTGCGTGATCTTCTTTGCGACCAGGTAGTAGCGCTGCATCATCACTTCAGACGCGCGGCGCGTCGACGTGGCGCCAATCCCGAGCGAGCGGGCGAGCGCTTCCTGGTGATCGAACAGCAGGCGGTCTTCACGCCGCCGCGTGATGTGGTGCAGGCGAATCCTGACGGTCTGGAGGAAGCGCTCCGACTTGTTCAGCTCATTGCATTCTTCGTGCGTGATGAGGCCCTGGGCGGCCAGCGCTTCCCAACTTGAACCCAGGTTTGCCGCAAGTGCGATCCAGACAAGGGTCTGCAGGTCGCGTAGCCCGCCCGGGCCTTCTTTGCAGTTGGGCTCAAGCGCGAAAGGCGTGTCGTTGAACCGGTTGTAGCGCTGCTCCTGCTCGGCGCGCTTGGCGATAAAGAAGGCGGGAAGCTGCAGTGCGTCGCGGTGCCGCTGCAGCATGGTTTCCAGCAGCGCTTTATCCCCCGCGAGCCAGCGTGCCTCCAGCAGATTGGTCTGGACGGTGACATCGAGCGCCGATTCTTCGATGCACTCTTCGATTGTCCGCACGCTGTGACCGATCTCGAGACCGATGTCCCAGAAGACACCGATCAACCCTTCGATCAATTGTCTGGTCTCGCGGTCGGGTTCGTCGCGCAGCAGGATCAGGACATCAACGTCAGAGTTCGGAAACAACTGGCCGCGACCGTAGCCGCCTACCGCCACCAGTGTTGTGCTGGCTGGCAGCTGTGCGGCCTGCCATAAATCCCGCAGGGCGTCATCGACCAGTAGCGCGTTCTCATTGAGCAGTCGCGCTGGCTCTGGCCGATTTTCGAAGTGGTCCCGGAGGCGCATGCGCCCTTCACTGATGCGCTTGCGGACAGCCGTTGCGACCGAGCGCAGCGTCTCGGTCCTCGCTTCGGGGGTCATCGTTCAGGCCGTGAAAAGGTGGGCGAGCGACTCGGGAATCGCGGGCGAACCGGCGGAGCGGGTGAGTACTTCAACGCCCGTTTCGGTCACCACCACCGTGTGCTCCCACTGCGCCGACAGGCTGCGATCCTTGGTTACGATGGTCCAGCCATCAGGCAGTTCGGAAATGGCGGCTTTGCCCGCATTGATCATCGGTTCGATCGTGAAAATCATGCCAGCCTTCAGCGCCATGCCCGTGCCGGGGCGTCCGTAGTGAACGACTTGCGGCTCTTCATGGAAGTTGCGTCCGATTCCGTGCCCGCAGAACTCGCGGACCACCGAGAAGCCTGCCGCTTCGGCGTGCTTCTGGATTGCGTGCCCGATATCGCCGAGCGTTGCGCCTGGCTTGACCTGCGCGATGCCGAGCCACATGCATTCATAGGTGATCTGGCAGAGACGCTTGGCAAGAATGCTCGCATCGCCGCCTACGATGAACATCCGGCTGGTGTCGCCGTGGAAGCCATCCTTGATCACGGTGATGTCGAGGTTGACGATGTCGCCGCGCTTGAGCTGTTTGTTGCCCGGAATGCCGTGACACACCTGATGATTGATCGATGTGCAAATCGACTTCGGGTAGGGTTTGTAGCCCGATGGCGCGTAATTCAGCGGGGCCGGAATCGTGCCCTGCACATTGACCATGTAGTCATGGCAGAGCTTGTCGAGCGCTTCGGTCGTAATGCCGGGCTGAACATGCGGCGTGATGTAATCGAGCACTTCCGAAGCCAAGCGTCCGGCAAGCCGCATGGATTCGATTTCTGCTGGGGTTTTGATCGTGACGCTCATTGTTGTTCTGGTGTTGGCTGCATAAACCGAAAGGTTAGCGTCTTTCGGTTGGATCGGCCACTCGCCCCGGGTGTTTGGCGCGCCGTCTGCTTGAGCCACAATCGACTAGCCTGCTATAATCATGGGCTTGGCTGTACCCATGGGGGGTACGGCGAAATACGCACGTCCCTGTTGCAAGGGTCCCGCTGATGCGGGCGAGGTCGCGATCTCTGCGCGACCACCAGGGGCGGAGGCTAACCCTTAGATCGGAGAATTACCATGTCCGTCACTATGCGCCAGATGTTGGAGGCCGGTGTTCACTTCGGCCATCAGACCCGTTTCTGGAATCCGAAGATGGCTCCTTACATTTTCGGTCATCGCAACAAGATCCACATCATCAACCTCGAAAAGACCTTGGCCAAGTACCAGGAAGCCATGGCATTCGTTCGCAAGCTCGCGAGCAACCGTGGCACCGTCCTGATGGTGAGCACCAAGCGCCAGGCACGCGAAATTCTGGCCGAGGAAGCACAGCGCGCAGGTATGCCGTTTGTGGATGAGCGCTGGCTCGGTGGCATGCTGACCAACTTCAAGACGGTCAAGCAGTCGATCAAGCGCCTCAAGGATATGGAACAGATGGTTGAAGATGGCTCCTTCGAGAAGCTCTCGAAGAAAGAGGCGCTGATGGCGACTCGCGAGCTGGAGAAGCTGCAGAAGTCGATTGGCGGCATCAAGGAGATGGGTGGCCTGCCCGATGCTCTGTTCATCATCGACGTCGGCTATCACAAGATCGCCATTACCGAAGCCAAGAAGCTGGGTATCCCGGTCGTTGCCGTGGTTGATACCAACCACACGCCGGAAGGTGTGGATTATGTGATTCCGGGTAACGACGACTCCAGTCGTGCGATCCGCCTGTACGCCCGTGGCGTGGCAGATGCCGTGCTGGAAGGTCGCAGCCAGGTCATCAACGAGATCGTTGCTGCTGGTGAGTCGGATGAATTCGTTGAAGTGGAAGAGGGCGTTGAAGGCCAGGCTTGAGCCGGGGCTTCTCTCCAATCCACTGCACTAACAGAAATTCAGGAGTAGATATGGCGGAAATTACCGCAGGCATGGTCAAAGAGCTTCGCGAGAAGACCGATGCTCCCATGATGGAATGCAAGAAGGCGCTGACTGAAGCTGGCGGCGACATGGCCAAGGCAGAAGAGATTCTGCGCGTGAAGCTGGGCAACAAGGCGTCGAAGGCTGCCGCTCGCGTGGCTGCCGAAGGCGTCGTGACGACTTACATCGCAGCTGACGGCAAGCTGGCCTCGATCATCGAAATCAACAGCGAAACCGACTTTGTCGCGAAGAACGATGATTTCCTGAAGCTCGGCCGCGATTGCGCCGAGTTGGTTGCTGCCAAGGCGCCTGCTGATGTTGCTGCGCTGTCAGCACTCCCCTTGGGTGAGTCCACCGTTGATGGCGTGCGTACTGCACTGGTTGGCAAGATCGGCGAGAACATGTCGATCCGCCGTTTTGTGCGTATCGAGGCCAAGGGCAAGGTTGCCAGCTACATCCACGGCGGCGCCAAGATCGGTGTGCTGATCGATGTCGAAGGTGGTGATGAGGCTTTGGCGCGCGATCTGGCAATGCACATCGCTGCGAACAAGCCCAAGTCGCTCGATTCAACCGGTGTGTCGGCCGAACTGATCGAAACCGAACGCCGTGTTGCGCTTGAGAAGGCGCGTGAGGCGGGCAAGCCGGAAGCGATGCTTGAGAAGATCGCCGAGGGTTCGGTTCAGAAGTTCCTCAAGGAAGTCACGCTGCTCGGTCAGGTGTTCGTCAAGGCTGAAGATGGAAAGCAGACTGTCGAGCAACTGCTGAAGGCAAAGGGCGCCACGATTCACAGCTTTACGCTGTACATTGTGGGCGAAGGAATCGAGAAGAAGACCTCCGATTTCGCCGCTGAAGTTGCCGCTCAGGCCGCTGCGGCTGCCGCTCAACGCTAAGAAGGATCCGCCATGACGACGCCCGCCTATCGCCGTATTCTTTTGAAGCTTTCTGGTGAAGCCCTGATGGGCGATGATGCCTTTGGCATCAATCGCGATGTGGTTTCCCGAATCGTGAAGGAAGTGGCGGAGGTGGTCAGCCTCGGAGTCGAGGTTGGCGTCGTCATTGGTGGTGGCAATATTTTCCGCGGTATGGCGGGCGCAGCGAGCGGAATGGACCGCGCCACCGCCGACTACATGGGCATGCTCGCGACTGTCATGAATGCCATGGCGCTCGCCGATGCGATGAAACATGTGGGCGTGGTTGCGCGAGTGCAGTCAGCGCTGAATATGGAGGCGGTTGTTGAGCCCTATATTCGTGGCAAAGCCATTCGATACCTCGAAGACGGCAAGGTCGTAATTTTTGCCGCCGGAACCGGGAACCCGTTCTTCACCACGGATACCGCAGCAGCGCTGCGGGGCGCTGAGATCGGCGCCGAGGTTGTGCTGAAGGCGACCAAGGTTGATGGGATCTATACCGCAGATCCAAAGAAGGATCCGTCGGCGACACGGTATTCGCGTGTCAGCTTCGACGAAGCAATCTCAAGAAATTTGCAAGTGCTTGACGCAACAGCCTTCGCCCTGTGCCGTGATCAGAAGCTCCCGATCAAGGTGTTCAGCATTTTTGCGGAAGGCGCCCTCAAGCGCGTCGTGATGGGTGAAGACGAAGGCACTTTGGTGCATATCTGAAGCAAGGACTCAGGACATGATTACCGAACTGAAGAAAATCACCGAGCAGAAGATGCAGAAATCGCTCGAATCGCTGAAGAACGATTTGGGTAAGGTGCGTACTGGTCGCGCCCACACCGGTTTGCTTGATCATGTTCAAGTGGACTATTACGGCTCAATGGTTCCGATCAATCAGGTCGCGAACATCAATTTGCTTGATGCACGGACGATCGGCGTTCAGCCTTGGGAAAAGCCGATGATCGCCAAAGTGGAGAAGGCCATTCGCGATAGCGACCTCGGGCTTAATCCTTCGACCATGGGCGATACGGTCCGTGTGCCGATGCCTGCACTAACCGAAGAGCGCCGTAAGGATCTGATCAAGGTTGTTCGTTCTGAGGCGGAAAACGCGCGTATCGCGATTCGTAACCTGCGCAGGGACGCCAATGGCCAGTTGAAGGACGCGGTTAAGGCCAAAGAGATCTCGGAAGACGACGAACGTCGTGCGGAAGAAGAAGTACAGAAGTTGACCGACCGCTACATCGCGGAGGCCGACAAGCTGCTCGCCGAAAAAGAAAAAGACCTGATGCAGGTCTAAGGGTAGCCGCGACGCCGAGCGGAAACCGACTCCTATGGCCTTGGGCCGATTATTCAGTTCGACTCGTGCCGTACCGGCAGTGAGTGAGATGCCTGCGCATGTTGCCATCATCATGGATGGCAACGGGCGCTGGGCGCGCAAGCGCATGATGCCGCGTGTCGCGGGTCACAAGCGCGGACTTGAAACCGTGCGCGAAATCGTCTCCGCCTGCATCGAGCGCGGGATCGGCCATCTGACGCTGTTCGCATTCAGTTCAGAGAACTGGCGCAGGCCCGAGGAAGAGGTTTCCTTCCTGATGAATCTCTTCCTGAAGGCGCTGGAACAGGAAATTGCGAAGCTTCATCGCAATAACATCCGCTTTCGTGTCACCGGCGATCTGTCCCGTTTCGATGACCGGATTCGCGTGATGATTGCGGACGCGGAGGCACTGACGATTGAGAACACCAAGCTGACGCTCACTATCGCTGCGAACTACGGCGGTCGCTGGGACATTCTCAATGCGGTCGAATCAATGCTGGCAGCGCATCCCGATAAGCGCGCCGGATTTCAGGAAGAGGATCTCGCTCCGTTTCTTGCGCTGGGTGATCTGCCGGAGCCTGACCTTTTTATCCGTACCGGCGGCGAGCAACGCATCAGCAATTTCTTGTTGTGGCAGCTTGCCTATACCGAGCTGTTCTTCACTGAAACGCTTTGGCCAGAATTTGACGCAGCTGCATTTGATGTGGCGCTCAATTCGTTCCGTACGCGCGAGCGGCGCTTTGGCAGAACAAGCGAACAGCTTCAGACCAAAACCCCCACGGAGTAGCCAAGATGCTTCGCCAACGCGTGATTACGGCATTGCTGCTCCTCGCGGCCTTGCTGTCCGCAGTCTTTTTGCTCCCAACCCAAGGATGGTGGGTCGTCTGCGCCGTTGTGGCTGCTGCGGCCGGTTGGGAGTGGGCGGGTATCGGCAAGGTGCAGGCGCATTTGCGTTGGGGCTACGGTTTGCTGGTGGGCTTTGCGGTGGGGGCGTTCGCAGCACTGGAGTCCAAGCCGTTGGATGCGATCGTCTTTACGATTTCAGCCATGTTCTGGATGGTTTTTATTCCACCGTGGTTGCGCCAGCGGTGGGCGCTTTCAACCGGCGTCATTCAGTTGCTTGTCGGGTTGGTGCTGATCGCACCGCTTGGATTGGCTATGGCTAGGTTGCGAGAAATCGACCCTTGGTTGATGTTGGCGGTCATGGCTGTCGTTTGGGTTGCGGATATTGCCGCCTACTTTGGCGGAAGAGCGTTTGGCCGTCGGAAGTTGGCTCCGGAAATCTCTCCCGGGAAGAGCTGGGAAGGGGTTTATTCGGGGATTGTGGGTGTGCTCCTTTACGCGTGCGTGCTGTTTTCTACGTTCCTGGCTGCCATCCCTGATCGATTGGGTTGGCTGGTGGCACTGTTATTGGTCCTTGTTCTTGGTGTGCTGAGTGTGGTTGGCGATCTTTTTGAGTCGCTGATGAAGCGCCAGGCCGGCATCAAGGATTCATCTGCGCTGCTTCCCGGACATGGCGGCATTCTGGATCGGATTGACAGCCTGACATCGACTTTGCCGCTCGCCGCGCTTTGGGCCCTGATTTGGCAATTGAGCCTGTGAATATGCAGAGCATTGCGATCCTCGGCGCGACCGGTTCGATTGGCCAGAGCACCCTCGATGTCGTCGCGCGCCACCCTGACCGGTACCGCGTATTTGCGCTGACTGCGCAGACCCAGATTGCCAGGCTTGCTGCGTTGATCCGGCAGCACTGTCCGTCGGTTGTCGTCGTTCCTGATGAGCGCGCACGGCAAACTTTGCTGGAGGAGTCCGGCGGGCGTGTTGACTGTGAGGTGTTCATCGGCGTTGATGGCCTGTGCCGGGTAGCGGCTGCGCGAGAAGTCACCACCGTCATGGCGGCGATTGTCGGAGCTGCCGGATTGGCGCCCACCCTTGAGGCAGTACGCGCCGGTAAGCGGGTATTGCTTGCCAACAAGGAAGCCCTTGTAATGACCGGGCAACTGTTCATGGAGCTTGCTCGGCAATCGCAATCAAACATCTTGCCGATTGATAGTGAACACAACGCGGTGTTTCAGTCATTGCCGCCTGGTTTCGACTACGGCTTGCATGAGTGTGGCGTGAGCAAGATTGTCCTGACCGCATCCGGCGGTCCCTTCAGGACATGGGCGCTTGAGCAAATCGCCAACGCGACGCCGGACCAAGCGATTGCGCACCCGAACTGGTCGATGGGTCGCAAGATCTCGGTGGATTCGGCAACCATGATGAACAAAGGGCTTGAGGTGATTGAGGCTCGATGGTTGTTCGGCGTTGGTGGGGAGCAGATCGATGTGGTCGTTCATCCGCAAAGCGTGATCCACTCGATGGTGCAGTACGTCGATGGCTCGGTGGTCGCTCAACTGGGGAATCCAGACATGCGAACGCCGATTGCTCACGCGCTTGCATATCCCGAGCGTATCGCTTCCGGGGTCGCGCCATTGAATTTCGCCAGCTTGTCTGGATTGACCTTCGAAATGCCCGATGCGCGCCGCTTTCCTTGCTTGGGCTTGGCCTTCGATGCCTTGCGCGCGGGCGGCCATGCGCCGGCTGTGCTCAATGCTGCGAACGAGGTTGCGGTTGCGGGCTTTCTCGATCACAAGATCCGGTTTGGCGATATTTCCAGCGTGGTGGCGGAGACCCTCACGCGTTGCAAGGTGGGCTCTGAGGCAAGTCTTGATGCGGTCTTGGCGGCCGATGAGTCAGCGCGACATGTTGCGCACGAATGCATGGAATCCCGCAGGATGATGCGTTGATGGGGTTTCTTTGGTACGCCGGCGCCTTCGTGATCGCGATTGGCATCCTTGTGACGGTGCATGAGTCTGGCCATTACCTGGCCGCGAGGCTGTGCAAGGTCCGCGTATTGCGGTTTTCGTTTGGTTTTGGTCGGCCGCTGATACGCTGGCAGCGCCCGGGTGCTGAGACCGAGTGGACCATCTGTGCGATCCCCCTCGGCGGCTATGTGAAGATGCTTGACGAGAGCGAAGGTGATGTCTCGGCCCAAGACGTCGAGCGAGCCTTCAATCGCAAGAGTGTCTGGCAGCGGCTTTTTATTGTGTCCGCCGGGCCGGCAGCCAATCTGCTGCTTGCGGTGTTGATCTACTGGATCGGTTTCGTGCAGGGCGTATCCGAGCCGCGTCCGATTCTTGGCGAGCCAACGCCAAACAGTGCTGTCGCCCGGGCGTCACTTCGCGCCGGGGATGAGATCCTCATGGTGGGGGAGCGCGCCACGCGCACTTGGGCAGACGTGCGCTGGGGCTTTGTGCAAGCGATGGCTGGTCAGCCGCAGGTGGAACTCCTGATTCGATCAGGCAGCAACGATCGCCGGGTGACGTTTTCCACCCCAAGCTTGTCGGACATCTCTGACGAGTCTGATCCTTTGAAGGAGCTCGGCTTCAACTCGTTCCGCCCCGAGTTCCCGCCCTTGGTTGGCACGGTGGTTGCCGGAGGCGCAGCAGAGCGGGCGGGGATCAGGGTGGGCGATCTTGTCCTGTCAGTCGATCGACAGCCAGTCAAGCATTGGGGAGAACTGGTTCAGATCATCAGCGCTGCGCCCGACCGGTCGCTGCGCTTGGAACTGAGCCGAGCAGGCCAGCGGCTTGCGCTGGACGTTATCCCAGAAAAGCACACCCAAGGCGGGCAAACGATCGGCCGAATCGGCGTGGGTGTCGAGGCCAGCGGACCTTGGCGCGAGCGGCTTTTCGTCGAGATCCGCTACGGCGCCCTTGACGCGTTTGGGCATGCAATTGTGAAGACCTGGGAGATGGCCGGTTTTTCGCTCCGTATGCTGGGCCGGATGATCGTTGGTGAAGTTTCGCTGAAGAACATCAGCGGCCCGCTCACGATTGCCGACTACGCAGGGCAGTCCGCCAAGGTTGGGCTTGACGCCTATATCCGGTTTCTTGCCCTCATCAGTATTAGCATCGGCGTTCTCAACCTGTTACCAATCCCGCTGCTGGACGGGGGGCACATCATGTATTATCTGGCGGAAATTGCCTTCCGCCGCCCACTTTCCCAACGAACCATGGAGTTGGGACAGCAGATTGGGTTCGTGCTCTTGGCCTGTCTGATGGCCTTCGCCTTCTTCAACGACATCACCCGATTGTTGTCCTGACCTATCCGATGCGACATAAGTTGATTTCAGGACTGATTCTGTCCTTGTTTGCTGCGACGGCAGCGCACGCTTTTGATCCCTTTGTTGTCAAGGACATCCGTGTCGAGGGCTTGCAGCGTACCGAGGCCGGTACGGTATTTAACTACCTGCCTATCAAGGTCGGCGAGCGGGTCACCGAAGAGCGCGCGGCACAGGCGATCCGCGCCTTGTATGCGACCGGGTTTTTCAAGGATGTACGTCTTGAGGTGGATGGCAGTGTGCTGGTCGTCGTAATCGACGAGCGCCCTGCAATTGGCTCGATCGAGTTCGAAGGCAATAGTGCCTTTGATAGCGAAAACCTGCGGAAGGGCTTGCGTGATGCAGGTATAGCTGAATCAAGAATTCTTGACCGTGCGCTGCTGGAGCGGGCCGAGCAGGAACTCAAGCGTCAGTATCTGAACCGCAGCTATTACGGCGCAACCATTACGACCGAAATTGTTCCGTTGGAACGTAATCGTGTGGCTCTGAAGTTCAAGATCAGTGAAGGCGAGATTGCAGCAATCAAGCAGGTCAGCATTACAGGGAATAAGGTTTTCTCTGAGTCTGAGTTGAAGAATCAGATTTCCGCGACGCCAAAGTACTGGTTTCCGCCTGTTAATTGGCTTTCAAAAGGGCACGAGTATTCGAAGCCCAAGCTTCAGGGCGACCTTGAGAACATTCGCAGTTATTACTTGAACCGTGGCTATCTGGATTTTGCGATCGATAGCTCCCAGGTTTCGATTACGCCGGATAAGCAGGACGTCTACATCGCGATATCGGTGGCTGAAGGTGAGCAGTACAAGGTTGCGGGCGTCAAGCTGGCTGGCGATTTGATCGTATCGGATGCCGAAGCGCGTTCCCTGGTGAAACTTCGGCCCGGTGATGTCTTTGCTCGCGACCAACTCACTGAAACGACGCGCCTGATTAGCGAACGATTATCAAACGAAGGCTACGCGTTTGCCAACGTGAATGCCGCGCCGGAGCTGGACAAGGCCAAGCGTGAGGTCACCTTCACGATCTTCGTCGACCCCGGGAAGCGGGTCTACATTCGTCGCGTAAATATTTCCGGTAACACCCGTACCCGTGACGAGGTGATCCGCCGGGAGTTGCGCCAGTTCGAGAATGCCTGGTACGACGGCACGAAAATCAAGCGCTCCAAAGCACGCCTGGATCGCAGCGGTTTCTACGATGAGACCAACGTGGACACCCAGCCCGTGCCAGGCACCAGCGATCAGGTCGACTTGAACGTAACGGTCAAGGAGCGGGCGACCGGCAACTTCTTGCTGGGTGCGGGCTATTCGACTACGGAAAAGCTCGTGCTGCAGGGCTCTTTGTCGCAGAACAACCTTTTTGGCTCCGGTAATGCCTTGTCGCTCAACCTGAATACCGGTAAGTCGAATCGGACCTTTGTGCTGTCGTATACGAATCCGTATTTCACGCCGGAAGGCGTGAGCCTTGGCTACAACCTGTATCACCGCAAGTACAACCCGTCCGCGACAACCAATGTTGCGTACTACCGCACGGAATCCACCGGTCTCGGAATGACCGTTGGCTACCCGATCGCAGAAGACGACACGGTATTCTTTGGTGCCTCATTCGATTCGACACGTACTTTCGTTGATGGCACTACGGATGTGCAGTACATCGACTTCGTGAATCAGTTTGGTGAGTTGACGAACACCTTCTTGCTGACGGCATCGTGGGCAAAAGATTCGCGAGACAGTTACCTCACGCCTTTGTCCGGTTTCTATCAGCGTCTGCAAACCGAAGTGGCGATTCCGCCAGCCGAACAGCAGTACTACCGTATCAACTATCAGGCGCAGTATTTCATTCCCTTGTTTTTCAAGGATTCAACACTGCAGTTTCGCGGTAACGTTTCGTATGCTTCCGGCTACGGGGATTTGCCCGTTCCGTTCTACAAGAACTACTACGCTGGTGGCATCGGCTCGGTTCGCGCCTACGATGACAACTCGCTCGGGCCGCGGTCATCGAACGGCAATGCCCTCGGCGGCACGCAGCTCTTGACCTTTGGTGCGGAGTACTTCTTTCCCTTGCCAGTTGCCAACGCCGGCAAGGGTTTCCGTTTGAGCCTCTATGCCGACGGTGGTCAGGTGTGGGGCGCCGACCAGAAAGTTGATCCTGAGGATCTCCGGTATAGTGCGGGCGTTGGTTTGGCGTGGGTCTCGCCAGTCGGGCCTTTGAAGTTCAGCTTTGGTCAGCCGCTGAACAAGAAGGAAGGCGATCGTACGCAGCGGTTCCAGTTCCAGATGGGCAACATTTTCTGATCTTGAGGAGGCGGTTGTGAGTGTCACTCGTGCATGTTTGGCTGTCGCTTTAGGGCTTGGCGTGTCCGCGAGCGCCATGGCTCAGAGCAAGATCGGATTCGTCAACTCTGATCGCGTGCTGCGTGAGTCCGCTCCGGCAGTGGCGGCCCAGAAGAAGCTCGAGAAGGAATTCGAGAAGCGGGATCAGGAACTCCAGAAGCTCACCAAGCAATTGCAAGGTATGCAAGAAAACCTGGAGCGCAATGCCGTCACGATGGCTGAAGCGGACCGGAAGGCAAAGGAGCGTGAGTTCGCAGAGTTGACGCGTGAGTTTCAGCGTCGTCAGCGCGAGTTCCGCGAAGACCTGAATCAGCGCCGCAACGAAGAACTTGCGGGCGTACTCGAGCGCGCCAACCGCACGATTCGCGAGATCGCCGATTCCGAGAAATACGACGCCATTCTGCAGGATGCGATCTACATTAGCCCGCGCGTGGACCTGACCGATAAGGTCATCAAGACGCTGAACAGCAAGTAAGCCGACGTGCCAAGTCTGCGAGAGATCGCCGAGCGCTTCGGTGGGCGGGTTGTCGGTAATGAATCGGTTGAAATACGCCAGATTGGCAGCCTCGAGTCAGCTCGGCAAGGCGAGATAGCCTTTCTCGCCAGCCCAAAGTATCGCAAGGCGCTTGCGCAGACTGGCGCCTCTGCGGTGATTCTGCCTCCGGTTGCTGAGGACGCAACCGGCTTGCCGCGCATCATTGCTGATCAGCCCTATCTTTACTACGCGAAACTCGCGCAGTGGCTCAACCCCGGGCATGCGGTCGCATCGGGGGTACATCCCTTGGCGGTTGTGGAGTCACCCGTGCCGGCCAGTGTTGCCGTTGGGCCGTTCGCGTACATCGGACCGGGTTGTACGATCGGCGAGAGCGTCATCATTGGCGCCGGGTGCGTCGTTGAGCGTGACTGCAGCATCGATAGCGGAACGCGCCTGTACCCGAACGTTTCGGTGTACTTCAATTGCGTGATTGGTCAGCGTTGCATCATCCACTCCGGGGCCGTGATCGGCGGCGACGGCTTTGGCTATGCGCGCGAGCGTTCCGGCGCCTGGGTGAAAATTCCCCAGATCGGGCGTGTGGTGATTGGAGATGACGTCGAGATTGGCGGCAACACGACTGTCGACCGCGGTGCCTTGGACGATACCGTGATCAGCAACGGCGTCAAACTCGACAACATGGTGCAGATCTCACATAACGTGCGCATCGGTGAGCACACGGCGATGGCCGGATGCTCCGGTGTCGCAGGTAGTACGCATGTGGGCGCGCGGGTGATGATTGGCGGTCAGGCCGGTGTGATCGGACACATTACCGTTGCTGACGATACGGTGATTTCTTCCCGCACCCTGATCAGCAAAACAGTCAGTAAAGCAGGGGTGTATACGTCTGCAATACCCGCCATGCCACATAACGAGTGGATGAAGAGTGCAGCGCATTTCAGGCATCTGGATGCAATGGCAACACGGTTGCGAGAACTAGAAAAACGCATCGACGAATTGGAGAGCAAGTCTTGAGCATCATGGAAATTGGCGAGGTCATGGAGTACCTCCCGCATCGTTACCCGTTTCTGCTGATTGATCGCGTGATTGCAATGGAGTCCGGTGTGTCGATCCGGGCTATCAAGAACGTGACCATCAACGAACCGTTCTTTACCGGGCACTTCCCTCACTATCCGGTAATGCCTGGCGTGCTTGTCATTGAGGCGATGGCGCAGGCGGCCGCGGTCCTGTCCTACAAAACCCGCGACATGAAGCCGGATGCGAATACCGTTGCGTACTTCGCCGGCATTGACAATGTCCGCTTCAAGCGCCCGGTGGTGCCGGGTGATCAGCTTGTTTTTGACATCACGCTGGTGAAGAATAAGGGCGATCTCTGGAAGTACAGTGGCGTTGCAACGATTGATGGCCAAGTTGCCGCCGAAGCGGACCTGCTTTGCTTTTTCAAGAGGATTGCATGATTCATCCAGCGGCGATCGTTCATCCGGGCGCGCGCATTGCAGAAGGGGTCGAGATCGGCCCCTTTTCTGTTATAGGCGAGCATGTCGAGATTGGAGCAGGCACGTCGATTGGCTCGCATGTGGTGATTACCGGCCACACGCGGATCGGGCGCGACAACCGGATCTTCCAGTTCTGTTCGCTTGGCGAAATGCCGCAGGACAAGAAGTACGCAGGCGAGCCCACGCGTCTGGAAATCGGTGACCGCAACACCATCCGCGAGTATTGCAACTTCAATACCGGTACGGTGCAGGATGTCGGCGTAACGCGAATTGGCGACGACAACTGGATCATGGCATCGGTCCACATCGGGCATGATTGCCAGGTCGGCAACAAGACCATCATGGCCAATAACGTCACCCTGGCCGGTCATGTGTCGGTTGGCGATTGGGCCATTCTGGGCGGCATGACGGCGGTGCACCAGTTCGCCCGCATTGGTGCACACAGCATGTGTGGCGGCGGGACGATCCTTCTTCAGGATCTGCCCCCTTACGTGATGGTGTCAGGCAATCCGGCGGCCACGCATGGAACGAATAGCGAAGGCTTGAAGCGGCGCGGCTTTTCGTCGGAGTCGATCATGGCGATCAAGCGGGCGTACAAGACGATCTACCGGAGCGGACTGACGCTCGAAGAAGCGCGCCTGCAACTGGCCGAAGTAGCTGAAAGCGTTGCGGAAGTGCAGCCCTTGCTTGAATTCATCTCCATTGCCGGACGCGGCATCGTTCGCTGATGAGCGCTTGTATTGCCATGGTGGCCGGCGAGGCGTCCGGCGACCTGCTGGGTAGCCGACTCATCCTTGCGCTGAAGCGCCAGCTTCCTGACGTGCGTTTTGTCGGCATCGGCGGCCCCGCGATGGAGCGGGAGGGGCTTGAGTCCTGGTTCCCTGCCGAGCGGCTCGCGGTTAATGGCATCGTCGATGCACTGGGCCGCGTACCCGAGTTGTTGGGGATTCGCCACGAGCTGATTGCGCGGATCAAGGCTGAGTCGCCGCTGATTTTCATCGGGATCGATGCGCCGGACTTCAATCTTGGCGTCGAGCGCAGGCTCAAGGCGAGCGGTATTCCCACGGTTCACTATGTCAGCCCTTCGGTCTGGATGTGGCGGGCAGGGCGAATCAAGAAGATCCGGCGTTCGGCGGATCACATTCTGTGTCTGTTTCCGTTTGAGCCAGAGCTTTATCAGCGCGCGGGTGTCGCCGCGACCTACGTCGGGCATCCGCTGGCCGATGAGTTTGAGCTTGAGCCGAATCGGATGGAAATGCGTGAGCGCCTGTGTTTGCCGCGGCACGCCGAGATCGTCGCGCTGCTACCTGGGAGTCGGAATGGCGAAGTGTCGCGGCTTGCGGCAGATTTCGTTGGGGCGGCGAAGCTGATTCACGAACAGCGCCCCGATACGCGCTTCCTCGCGCCTTTTGTCACCCGCGAGACACGCAGCTTCTTTGAGCAGGCCATGCATGAGGCGGGCTTGCCGAAGGACTTTCCGATCACGCTGATGTTCGGGCACAGCCACGATGCAATGATTGCTGCAGACGTCGTTCTGCTTGCCAGTGGCACGGCTACGCTGGAAGCCGCCTTGCTCAAGCGCCCGATGGTGATTGCGTACAAGATGCCCGCCTGGCAATTTGGCTTGGTGCGGCGATTGATGTATCTGCCCTACGTTGGCTTGCCGAACATCTTGTGCAAGGAGTTTGTGGTGCCAGAGCGTTTGCAGGAGCGTTGCGAACCGGTGGGGCTTGCGGAAGATGTGATTCGTTGGCTCGCCGATAAAGAGGCGACGGCGGCCTTGTCGCAGCGCTTCACCGATGTGCATCTGAGTCTGCGGCAAGACAATGCAAGCAAGGCGGCGGCGGCGATTTGCGGCATGCTTGGTGGGCGAGCGCGGTGACTTTGCCGGCGCGCCCGAGCGGGCTTGTTGCGGGGGTGGACGAAGCGGGGCGCGGGCCGCTGTGCGGCGCGGTGGTTGCGGCTGCGGTGATTCTTGATCCGGCAAGGCCGATTGCCGGCTTGAACGATTCTAAGAAGCTCACGGCGCGCAAGCGCGAAGCCTTGGCGGTGCAGATCCGCGAGCAGGCATTGGCATGGTGTGTGGCGGAAGCGAGCCCGGCCGAGATCGATCGGCTGAATATCCTTGCCGCCAGCATGTTGGCGATGCAGCGCGCGGTGGCCGGCTTGTCGGTGACGCCGGACGAAGCCTGGATCGATGGCAATCGCTGCCCATCCTTGAGTTGTGCGACGCATGCGATTGTCGGTGGTGACGCACTGGTTGCGGAGATTTCGGCGGCTTCGATTCTGGCGAAAACCGTGCGTGATGCGCAGATGGAGGCGCTTGACGCGCGCTATCCGCTGCTCGGCCTGGCGAAGCACAAAGGCTATCCGACTGCGGCGCATCTGGCTGCGCTGCGCATCCACGGGGTGCCTGACTTCTATCGGCGCAGCTATGCGCCGGTAAGGGCCTTGCTGTCGCAAGCGACGCTCTTCTGACCCACCCGATGCCGCGTGGGTGCCGGGCCATGACAGCGGGCGCCCGGTTACTGGAACAGACCTGAATGCTCAAACCGATCACATCGCGTGACAACCCCTTGATCAAACGCTTGCGCAAGCTAGCGGAGTCCTCGCGCGCGCGGCGCAGCGAGGGCACGGCCTTGATCGAAGGCGTGCATCTTGTGACTGCGGCGCTCGATGCGGGCAGGCCGCTGGGCGAGTTGCTTGTGTCCGAGTCGGGCAGCAGGGCGCCTGAAGTACAAGGCCTGCTCGACCGCGCGCGTGACGTGTCGGCCTACCTTTTGCCCGATGCCTTGTTCGCATTGATCAGCGCTCACGAAACGCCAGTTGGGGTGCTGGCAACGATCGGCTGGGGTGTGGCGGTAGCGCCGCCGCCAGAGGACGCCGACTGGTTGGTGCTGGATGGCGTGCAGGACGCGGGCAACGTGGGCACCTTGATGCGCACGGCGGCCGCAGCTGGAGTGGCTTGCGTGCTGCTGGGGCCGGGATGCGCGCAGGCCTGGGGGCCGAAAGTGCTGAGGGCCGCGATGGGCGCGCACTTCGTGCTTGATCTGTACGAGGTCGATGATCTGCCAGGCCTGCTTTCGGGCTACGCCGGTCAGATCGCGGCTACGCGACTCGATGCCGCGGTTTCCCTGTATGACTGTGAGCTTGTTGGTCCGACGGCTTGGCTATTCGGGGCCGAAGGGCAGGGCCTGTCGCCGATACTGGCGCAGATGGCGACCCGCGGCGTGGTGATTCCGATGGCGCCGGGGATCGAGTCCCTGAACGTCGCCGCGGCCGCGGCGATCTGCCTGTTCGAGCAGCGGCGACAACGTCTGTGGGCCCGGTAGTCAGTAGCCGTTCTTGTCGATGCGGATGTCCTGGATGATCTTCGCCGAGATCTCCTCGATCGACCTTGCGGTCGAGTCGATGAACGGAATCTGCTCGCGCCGCATCAGTTTCATGGCTGCATCAATCTCGAAACGACAGTTGTCGAGCGACGAGTAGGTACTGTTCGGACGTCGTTCCTGGCGAATCTGCGCAAGGCGCTCAGGCGTGATCGTCAGGCCGAAAAGTTTGTTCCGGTGTTTTGAAAGCTCAACCGGCAGCTTGTTGCGCTCAAAGTCTTCCGGAATCAGCGGGTAGTTCGCGGCCCGCACGCCGAATTGCATGGCCAGATAGAGGCTGGTCGGCGTTTTGCCGGAACGTGAGACCCCCACCAGAATCACGTCCGCGTCTTCCAGGTTTTCGTGCGATACCCCGTCGTCATGCGAGAGCGTGAAGTTGATTGCTTCGATCCGCTTGGTGTAGCTGCTCGAATCCGCGCCGCCATGGAAGCGGCCGATGGTGTGGGCAGATTTCATGCCCAGTTCCATTTCAAGCGGTTCGATGAAGGCGAGGAAGAGGTCCACGAAGTGCGCGTTGGCCTTGCGCAAGCCATCGGCGGTGACTTGATTGACCAGCGTTGAAAACACGATGGGCGCAACGCCGTCACGCCGTGCTGCATCGTTGATCCGGAATACCGCGTCTTTCGCTTTGTCGTCCGAGTCGATAAAGGGCATCCGAACATGCCGGAACCGGACCTCTGGAAACTGCGCCAACAGGCTGTGGCCGAGGGTTTCCGAGGTGATGCCGGTGCCGTCGGAAACAAAAAACACGGTGCGCGTATTGCGGTGCGGATTGTTCACGGCTTGCTCCGGGATCAGGGAAAACGTCGATGCGGTGCAGCAAGATAGCTGCCTAGAATGGGATTTTCTCCGCAACAACCGAAACTGACAATGAAAGGTCCACACAATGGTCCGATACGTCATACCGTTTGAGTCGCTGCGCATGACAGACGTCCACGAGGTCGGGGGCAAGAATGCCTCGCTGGGCGAAATGATCAGCCAGCTCGCTGCGTCCCATGTACGCGTGCCCGGTGGATTTGCCACGACGGCCGATGCGTACCGGGAGTTCCTCGCACACGACGGGCTTGCCGCCCGGATTGCGGCGCTTCTGGAGCACCTGGACGTCGACGATGTGGATGCACTGGTTCGCGCGGGGGCGCAGATCCGGGGCTGGATCGTCGATACGCCGTTTCCGGCCGCACTGGAAGCCGAGATCAAGACGCACTACGAACGCCTCGAGAGCAATGGGGAGGGGTCGTTCGCAGTGCGCTCTTCAGCAACGGCCGAAGACCTGCCCGACGCATCCTTTGCGGGGCAGCAGGAGTCCTTCCTCAACGTGCATGGATACGAAAACATCCTGCATGCAATCAAGGAAGTGTTTGCTTCGCTCTACAACGACCGCGCCATTGCGTACCGGGTCCACAAGGGTTTTGTGCATGCAGACGTCGCGCTGTCGGCGGGGGTGCAGCGCATGGTGCGTTCCGATCTTGGTGCGTCGGGGGTGATGTTTACGCTTGATACCGAATCCGGTTTCAAGGACGCGGTGTTCATCACCGCCGCCTACGGACTGGGCGAAACGGTGGTGCAGGGCGCCGTCAACCCGGACGAGTTCTATGTGCACAAACCGATGCTGGCGGCGGGAAAACCGGCCATCGTGCGGCGCAATCTGGGTTCGAAACTCATCAAGATGGTGTTCACCGAGTCGCGCGCAGCGGGGCGTTCAACCCGCACGGAGGACGTTTGCGACGCGGATCGAAACCGCTTTTCGATTTCCGATGAAGACGTTCTGGAACTGGCGCGCTACTCAAGCATCATCGAGAAGCACTACGACCGCCCGATGGATATCGAGTGGGGCAAGGACGGCATAGACGGCAAGCTCTACATCCTGCAGGCGCGGCCTGAAACGGTGAAATCGCAGAGCAGCGCGCATGTGATGGAGAAGTACCGCATCAAGCAGCATGGCAAGGTGTTGTGCAGTGGCCGCGCGATTGGGCAGAAGATCGGCGTGGGCGTGGTGCGTATCGTCTCTGACGCCTCTCAGATGAATCGTGTGCAGGCAGGCGACATACTGGTCACCGACATGACGGACCCGAACTGGGAACCGGTGATGAAGCGCGCGTCGGCCATCGTCACAAACCGCGGCGGGCGCACCTGCCATGCGGCGATCATCGCGCGCGAGTTGGGCATACCGGCGATCGTTGGCTGCGGCGATGCGACCGACATGCTCACCGAAGGCGAATCGGTCACGGTGTCGTGCGCTGAAGGCGACACCGGCTACGTCTACCGCGGGCGCCTGGAGTTCGAGGTTGTCACGCGCGACATGGGGCATCTGCCGGATATTCCGGTCAAGATCATGATGAACGTGGGCAATCCGGAGCTGGCCTTCGAATTTGCGCAGATTCCGAATGCGGGCGTGGGGCTTGCGCGGCTGGAGTTCGTCATCAACAACATGATCGGGATCCACCCGAAGGCAGTGCTCGACGTTGAGCATGTGCCCGCCGGCCTGCGCGACGAAATCTACCGCCGCGCCCGCGGTTACGCGACGCCGCGTCAGTTCTTCATCGAAAAGCTGGTTGAGGGCGTGGCGACGATCGCTGCGGCGTTCTGGCCCAAGCCGGTCATCGTGCGCCTGTCGGACTTCAAGTCGAACGAGTACCGCAAATTGCTCGGCGGCGAAATCTATGAGCCCGAGGAAGAAAACCCGATGCTTGGCTTTCGCGGCGCATCGCGCTACATCGCCAATTCGTATCGCGAGTGCTTTGAACTGGAGTGCATTGCGATGCGCCGGGTGCGAGACGAACTGGGGCTCACCAATGTGCAGTTGATGGTGCCCTTCGTGCGCACCGTCGCGGAGGGCAAGGGGGTGGTCGACCTGTTGGCGGAAAACGGCCTGCGGCGGGGCGAGAACGGGCTCAAGCTGGTGATGATGTGCGAGATCCCGTCCAATGCGTTGCTGGCCGAGCAGTTTCTTGCGCACTTCGACGGCTTTTCGATTGGCTCGAACGATCTGACGCAGCTCACGCTGGGCCTTGATCGCGATTCAGGCTTGGTCGCGCATGCGTTCGACGAACGCGATGACGCAGTCAAGGCCCTGCTGAAGATGGCTATCAACACCGCCAACCGCTTGGGCAAGTATGTCGGCATCTGTGGTCAGGGGCCGTCAGATCATGCCGATTTTGCCGAATGGTTGATGGATGAGGGCATCCAGTCGATTTCGCTCAACCCAGACACCGTACTCGATACCTGGATGCAGTTGGCGGAACACCGGCGGCATTGATCAACGCCTGGCTCAAACGAAAAACGGCGGGGTTCCCCGCCGTTTTCAGTTGCGCTTGTCGCGCACCAGTCTTTGTTTTTCGCGTTCCCAGTCGCGTTCCTTCTCGGACTCGCGCTTGTCGAAGAGTTTCTTGCCTTTGCCTAGCCCAAGCTCCAGCTTGATCCGCCCTTTGGTGTAGTGCAGGTTGAGCGGGATCAGCGCGTAGCCGGCACGTTCCGCCTTGCCGATCAGCCGGTTGATCTCGGTGGCATGCAGCAGTAGCTTGCGGGTGCGTACCGGGTCGGGCGTGACATGCTTTGACGCCGTCGGTAGCGGGCTCACATGCATGCCGATCACGAACAGTTCGGCATTGCGGATGATCACGTACGCTTCCTTGATCTGCACCCGGCCTTCGCGGATCGCCTTCACTTCCCACCCTTCGAGCGCCATGCCGGCTTCGAAGCGCTCTTCGATGAAGTAATCGTGAGTGGCCTTGCGGTTATCGATGATGCTCATGTGCGTCCGTGGTGCCCGTAGCGGGTTGACCCGCTAAAATGCACGATTCTACCAACTCGGCACACGCGTCGTATTCGTCATGGCGGAAGTCCGCAAAATTGTTCTGCTCGAGTTCACGCCGACGCAGATGTTCACGCTGGTCGACGGGGTCGAGGACTATCCGGCCTTTCTGCCCTGGTGCGCGGGCGGGGAAGTGCTTTCGCGCGACGACGCGGTTACCCACGCGCGCTTGCACATCAATTACCACGGCATCAAGTCGCATTTTTCGACCGAGAACCGCAAGGAATTCCCGCGGCGGATGGACATTCGCCTGGTCGAAGGGCCGTTTCATATGCTCGAAGGCGACTGGGTCTTCACCGCCCTGGGTGAGGCGGCCTGCAAGGTCGAGTTCCGGCTGGTGTATGAGTTCTCGAACAAGCTGATCGAGAAGGCGGTGGGGCCGGTTTTTCACCACATTGCAAATACGTTTGTCGACGCCTTCGTCAAGCGTGCAGAGCAAGTCCTTCCAAGAGGTTGAGATGTCGGATTCGATTCAGGTAGAGGTTCTCTACGCCCACCCGCACAAGGCGGATCTGGTGAAGCTACGCTTGCCGGCTGGCAGCACTTTGCAGCAAGCGATCGAAGCCTCCGGGCTTTTGCAGAAACGGCCCGAAATCGATCTGGCGATCAACAAGCTGGGGGTGTTCGGCAAACTGTGCAAGGCCGATACGGTGCTGCGCGAGCGTGACCGGGTCGAGATCTACCGCCCCTTGATCGCAGATCCGAAGGAAGTGCGGCGCAAGCGCGCCGAAGACGGCAAGGTGATGAAGAAAGGTGGCGGCGACGCCTGATCGGCCGACTGCGTTTGTCCTGGCGCCGCTCGTGATCTAGCGGATCGCAGCCGGCAACTGGTCGCCGGTGGGGAGCACACCAAAGCGCGAGAGAAGCACTTCCGCCAGCCAGCAGCCCATCCACACTGCGTAAAAGGCAAAGATCACGTCGCTCGTGAAGTGACCGCCTTGGACAACGCGGACCAAGCCCACGACTGCGCCTGCGCCGGCAGCGCTGAGCATCCACAGGCGTCGCTTCCGGGGCGAGCCAAGCCAGCCGAAAGCCATCAGCGCAAACGCGCCGGTGGCGTGGCCGCTGACAAAAGAGCAATTGCGCGCGCATTGATCGGCCGGCTGCAAGGCGGGCGTGAAGTGCTTGTTGCCGCCAAACGCCTCAACCTGGTGGGGGCGCGCACGACCCCAGTTGTTTTTCAGGCCCGCATCGGTGATCAGCCCTGGCCCGAGGGCAAAGGCGAGGGCAAGGAAGCCGAACCAGCGCCGGCGCGATGCCAGCCAGCCGCCACGAATCGCGAAACTCGCCAGCCACAAGAGCAGAACGGTCGCGACGGCAAGACGCGAGCCGCCCCAAACGCCCCAGTAGATCGCTTTCACGGCTATCAGGCGGTCGAGCCAGAAGCCCTCGTTGCCATCGTAGAAAAGGGCGGTGATAGCCAGGTCCAGCTGCGGCCACAGGCTGAAGATCAGGGCAGTGATCAGGAGCACCGCCAGCAGCAAGGCGCCTTCACGCTTGTCCGGCATCAGTAACCCTTGAAGCCTTGCATCAGCCAGACCGAGGTGGTGAGGCTGAAGTCTGGATGGGTCTGCACGCGGATGGTGGCAAGTTTCTCGACCTGCTCGAAGCGCGGGGCGACCTCATTGGGTTCCCCTTTGCTGAGGTAGAGGATCGCCAAGCCCGGGGTGTTCGGCAGTGAATGGGTCAGTTGGTACTGATCGTTGACCGTCCGCGCGGGGTTCCAGCTGGCGATGCGCGGCGAGTGCTCGCGCAGCGTGTAAGCCACATGCGCAAGCAAGGTGCGTTCATCGGCAACGATATAGGCATCGGGATGCGCGGCGCGCATAGGTTCGATAGCCAGCGCGAGTTTGTCCCAGCCTTTCATGCGCTTGAACGGATCGATTTTCGCGGTCAGCGGGCGGTCGGCCAGATGCAGGATCTGTGGCCACTGGTACACGACCACCATGATCAACAGGTTGAGCGCGAGCGCGGCCTTGAGCCAGGCGATGCGACGCGGCGTGCGCGAGAGCCAGGCCACGGCCAGCAGGGTGCCGCCAGCGAAGATCGGCCCCGCCCAGTTGGCATTGGCCTCGCTCGTGCTCGCTTGTGTCATAACCAACAGCAGCAAGGGCAGGGAGCCGGCCAGCAAGAGGCGATCGCCCGGGTGCTGCCAGGCGCTGCGCAGCGTGACGACGGCGCCGATGAAGCCAATGGCCAGCAAGGGGCCGATGGATCCGAATTGCGCGCCGATGAACTCAAGCAGGTTGGCATCCTTGTGCTGCTGGGTGATCTCGGCCGTGTGGCGGAAGGTTGGAAAGTCGTTCGCCCAGTTCCACCAGAGATTGGGCGCCAGAATCGCCAGCGCGACCAAGGCCGTGAGCCAAGGCCCCCGGCTGAGCAAGTGGCGCCGCCCTTCCTGCGTTGCGATCAACAGTACGGCCGCCGAAAGCGCAAAGGCGGCCATGGTGTACTTCGACATCAACCCCAAGCCGCAGACCACGCCCAGCAAGACCCAGTCGCGGGTGCGGCCTTGGCTGATGGCGGTGTGAAGCGCCCACAGCGCGGCGGTCCAGAAGAACAGCAGCAGCGCATCGGTTGAAATGAAGAGCCCCAGTGCGCTGGTGATGGGCAGCGTGAGGAAGGCCAGCGCGCCGATGAGCGCGGTGCGCGTGCCATACAACTGGTGGCCGAGGCCGAACAGCAGAAGCGCCGTTGCCGGGTAGAGGATCAGCGAGCCTGCCTTGATGCCCACCAGGCCATCGCCCAGCAAATGGGTGCTTGCGGCGATCAGCCCCGCGATCAGCGGCGGCTTGGAGAAGTAGCCCCAGTCCAGCGCCTTGGCCCAGCCCCAGTAGTAGGCCTCATCGACATACAGCGTGATGCCGGAATGGGTGACTACCCAGATGCGCCAGGCCGTCAGCAGGACGATCGCGCCCAGCAGAAGCATCAGCGCCTTGGCGGCGGGTTCTTCGTCGGCGTCGTGCGAGAAAATGCGGCGTTCGGTCATCGTTGGCGGATCAGGCGGACGCCGCCTTCGCTGAAGAGGATATCGATCTGCGCGTCAGCAGGAATGCGGTCGGCCCGGGTGATGGCGATTTCGCCCGGCGCGGGCGGACGCGCAGGGGCTTGCATTTCCCGGTAAACGGCAAAGCTGGGCTGGAAGAAATTCCACTGCACGCCTTGCTCGGTGTAGGACCGGGCGGCCAAGGCCGCGCGCTTGACCGGCCCTTGCAGGAGATCGCCGACGAATGGCGTCACCACGGTGGCAAGCAGCACGCCCTGAATCGCGGCGATCGCCGCAAGCCGCTGCCAGGCAGCGGTGCGCCAGAGGGCCGTGATGGCGAGCGCCGCTGCCAAACCGATCAGCATCGGCAGGTAGTAGGCAGGACCGCTGGCTTCGCCATATCGGGCCAGCTGTGCGGCGTAGTATGGATCGCCCACCTTGCCCTGGGCCAGCAGGGTGGAGATGATGGTCGGCAGCAGCGCACAGAAAGCCAGCACTGCCAAGCCGGGCAACACGCCCAGCCACGCCGAGCGCAGCTTCTCGCGATGGATCGCGATCAACAGGAACAAGGGCGTGCAGCCATACAGTGCGTAATGCGGCAGCTTGGTGCCGGAGAGCGAGAAGAACACCAGCACGAAGCCGAACCAGATCCAGAGGAATCTGCGCAGTGGGTCGGCGCAGTCGCTGCGGACACTGCCAAGCGCTTTGGCAAGCGGCGCAAGCCACGGGAGCAGCAGCACCGGAACAATGATCAGGTAGTAGAACAGGCTGCCGCCGTGGCCTTCCATCGGGCCGGAGAATCGGCCGACGTTGTGCTTGAGGATGAAGCCATCAATGAATGCCTGGCCGTGAATCGAGAGCGCCACGGCATACCAGGGGGCGGCTACCGCGACCAGGATGAGCCAGCCGATCGGATCGAATGCCGCGCGGGCCCAGGCCTTGAATTCACGCCGGCTTGCGCAGTACAGGAATGTCACCGCGACCGGGATCGCCATCGCAATCGGGCCCTTGGTCAGCACGCCCAAGGCAATCCACAGATACATGCGGCGAAGGGGCGCGCGCCCGCCGGATTCGAGGTGGCGCCAGGCGTCGGTCAGCGCGAGCGCAAGCAGCATGTTCAGCAGCGCATCCGCGGTGGCCGCACGACCGATCACGAACACGCCAATGCTGGTTGCGGCAACCAGTGCAGCGAACTGCGCGCTTGCACGGCCAAAGCGTGGCCATGCGAAGTTGCCAACCACGGCACACCACACTGCAGCAGCCAGCGCCGAGGGCAGGCGGAAGGCCCACTCCGATACCCCGAAAAGGCCAACCGGGATGGCTTGCAGCCAGTAGATCAGGATTGGCTTGTCGAAGCGCGGGACGCCGTTCAGCCAGGTCGAGAGGAAGTCGCCGCGCTCGAACATTTCGCGCGTGGCTTCCGAGAACGCGCCTTCGTCGACGTCGAAGAGCGGCGCGCCCCCCAGATTGAGCAGCAGCAGGACTGCGGGCAGCAGAAACAGCGTCAGCCGCTCGCGCAGTGTAGGTGTGGCGCTGTGCTTCATTCCGGCAGGGCCTGTCCCGGCTTGTGCCATGCGTCGTCTTCGTCAGGGGCGTCCGGGTCGCGAACCCGGTACTGCGATGCGCCACCCGATTCAAAATAGATGCGAGCGAGGGTTTCGGCGAGCACGCCCGTCGAGATGAATTGAACGGCGGCGATGATCAGGAAGAAGCCCAGTTGCAACAGTGGTCGTTGCCCGATCGAGGCGCCGGTGAAGAGCTTGAGCGCGGCAAGCCAGCCCAGGATTGCACTGCCGATCACGCCCACCGCCAGACCGATGCCGCCAAAGAAGTGGCCAGGGCGCGCGCGATAGCGCATGAAGAAGAAGACGAAGATCAGGTCAAGAATCACGCGGAATGTGCGTGAGATGCCGTACTTGCTCTGGCCGAACTGCCGTGCATGGTGCGTGACGACCTCTTCGGCAATCCGCCGTGGGGTGGTGACCGTCGCCAGCCATGCAGGAATGAAGCGATGCATTTCGCCGTACAGACGGACGTTCTTGATCACGCTGGCGCGGAAGGCCTTGAGGCTGCAGCCGTAGTCGTTGAGCTTCACGCCGGTGATGCGGGCAATCAGGCGGTTGGCGATGCGCGAGGGGATCTTGCGCAGCACCATGCCGTCCTTGCGGTTCTTGCGCCAACCGGCCACCAGGTCAAGGTTCTCGTTCAACAAGCGGCCGACCATGCGCGGAATGTCGATCGGATCATTCTGCAGGTCGCCATCCATGGTGACGATCACATCGCCACGCGCAGCGTCCACGCCGGCTTGCATTGCGGCGGTCTGCTTGAAGTTGCGCATGAGCGATACAACCCGGACGTGGGGGCCGTAATGCCGCGCGGCAGCTTCAAGTTCGCCGGGGGTGCCGTCAGAGCTGCCGTCGTCCACCAGCAGTAATTCCCACGGGTGCGGGTAGTCGAGCAGGGCTTCATGCACGCGCTTGGCGAGCGGTGCAACGTTTTCGGCCTCGTTGTACATCGGTACGACAACCGATAGACGGTGTGCCGGGATCGAGAGGGCGACCGGATGCTCGGTCGGGGTGACGGCTGTATTCATGATGTGGTTCCGTTTGCCTTGACCGGCCGAGGGCCGGTCGGGAGCGCTGCGTAGGCCAAAGCCCCGGCACTTACAGCGGTGGCGATGATAACGAGGTGCAAAGCGAGCGCGGCCTGAAGTCCGTTCGCGAGTGTAATGCCGTGCGGCACCAGTGCGGCTGCGACGCCGGCTTCGTAGGTGCCAAATCCTGCCACACCCTGAACCGGCAGGATGGCGGCAAGCTCGCCGCCGAGCACGCCGGCGCTGGCAAGCCAGTCAGAACGCCCGAGCAGTGCGGTGAGCAACAGGGTTTGAGCAGAAAGCTTGACGAGCCAGTTGGCGAGCGTCCATGCCCAGCTGCGGACAGCGCCGCGGGTGGAATGGGCAAGGGCAAGGCGCAGCTTGCCCAGCTTGCCTCGCCAGCCGGTTTGCTCTGCGACATTGGCCGGGTGAGCCCGTGCCCAGGCCGGCACCGCCCACGCGCTGAGCAGCACGCCAAGGCTCCAGAGCACACGGATGGCCAGATCGAGGCCGGGCCAAACCCATGCAGCCAGAAGCAAGACGACAAACGCGTCCTGCATCCGCAACCACAGCAGCGACACCAGCGCTCGCCCCATCGGCACGCCAAATTCACGCTGAAGCAGGACCGGCAAGGCGATCTCGCCCCCGCGGAAGGGGACGACGTTGATGGCGGCATTGTGGGCAGTCGTGACACGCGCCATGGCCCAGAAGTGGCCACGCGAGACATCCACGAACTCGTCGCTCATGCGCGCAGCACGCAGCAGGTAGCTGAGCAGAAAGCCCGAGAGCGCCAGCGCAAGTACGCTCCAGGGCATCGAGCCCAGGCGTTCGCCGACGGCGCGCCAATCACCGGAATGCGCAAGCCACGCGAGCAGCGCAAGCGAAATCGCAAGAGCAAGCAGGCGCTTCAAGCGGCGGCGCTCCGCTTGAGCCAGATAGCCCGAAGCGCAACGATGGCACTGCCTACCGCCACGCCTGAAAGCAGCCACTTGAGCGGATCGGCCAGCGGGTAACCGAGATCGGTGCCGGCGAGGCTGATCCCCATCACCAGCAGTGCCAACGCCATGACTGCTTGCATCGTGAGCTTCTGCCAGACCATCCAGCGGCGGGAAATCGCCTCGCCCGCGGCGCCGGAGAGCCAACCGCCAGCAGCGCCGACCAGTACATCGAGCGGCCAGTGGGCGCCAACGGCAATCCGCGAAAAAGCCACCAATGCGGCAAGCGGCAGCAGCACGCTCGCAAGCAGGGCTGGCCGACGGCCAAAAAACACCAGCGTCGCTGCAAAGGCAAACGCGGTGGTGGCGTGCCCGGAAGGGAATGAGTTCCGGGTGAGCGTTTCACCGATGATGTGGATCTGGCTGGGGTCGAACATCGCCGCGGGGCGCCCGGCGTCGACCAGTGGTTTGATCGTGTGCGTGAAGCTGCCCGCGAATGCGCCGGTGAGCAGTGCGCTGGCCATCAGGCGCGGCGTGTTCTTCAGGGTCGGCGCCACCACCGCATAGGCGCAGGCGCCGGTGCCCAGTACGGTGACCCAGGACCAGAAGCTCGCCGGGAGCATCGCCGCGCCGCTGTTGAGCGCGAGGAACAGTGGCGTGTTCGTGTTCTGCTGCAGCAGCGCGCCCGCGGCGGCCAGCAACAGCAAAGGTGGCAGCCAGATCAGCAGCAGACGGGGCAGGGCGGGGCTCGGCGCAGGAGGCGTGGGTTCAGGCATGTGCACAGTGCGTGGAATCAACAGGCGATTCTAACATCGCCCCGCTCTGTGCCTTAGAGCGCGAGCAGGCTCTGGCGGCCCCACCATTCGGCGCCTGCCGGCAGTACCACGGGCTTGCCGATGGCGCCGTGTTCGATGCACAGCATGCGCCGGAACCCGAGCTTGGTCATGTCGGGCAGTGTGGCGCTCAGATGCTCCCAGGGGTTCCACACCACCACATCGGGCAGGTTCTCGGCGGATAGCCCGAGCGAGCGCCCCCGCTCGCTGACGAGTACCGGCTTCTGCGCGTCGAAATAGATGCGATCGGTCTCCGCCTCGATCATCAGTTCGGTGCCGCTTTCGCGGTGCTCGGTGCCCTTGGTGGCGTCCAGGTAGCGCAGGCCCCGCAGCCCCTGGATCTGTGCTTCTTCTACCTCGCGCACGGCGAGGTAGCTGTGCAGCGCGCAGGTGAAGCTGATGGTTTCGTCGCCGGGGTTGCGCACGCCCAGTTCCACGTCGAGCCGCTTCCCCGAGAGCAGAACCGTCAGTTCGGCGTGGAAGGCATGGGGCCAGATTTCGCGGGATACATCGTCATCGCCCAGCGCCATCGTCGCCGTTGCGAAGTCGCTGCCGCTGCGGCCGGAATCGAAGTCCCACTCGACGGTGCGCACGAAACCATGTTTTGGCAGCGGGCCACGCGAACCGAACTGCGGAAAGCAGATCGGGATGCCGCCGCGCACCGGTACGCCGCGCTCGAACTTGGCGTTTTCGCTGAGGAAGAGACGCTCTTCGCCGCCAGCGGGAATCCAGCTGACGACTTGCGCGCCGTGGCGCAGGATGGTTGCTTGTGCGCCGTCGGGGGCGGATATCCGCACTGCGGGCATGCCATGGAATTCGATGTGTTCGATCGCTTCGATCATGATGTTGTGTTCTTTCTAGGACTGAACGCCGGCTGCCGATGGCGCAAGCCCGGCATGGCGGAAACAGGCGGGGTGATGGTCGTTGACCATGCCGGTTGCCTGCATGAACGCATAACATGTTGTGCTGCCGACGAAGCGGAAGCCCGCTTTGCGCAGCGCTTTGCTCATCCGGTCCGATGCGGGGCTGGTGCTCTGCACTGCAGCATCGGCTGGGCGCTGGCCCGCGGCATCGCTGGCGAACGACCACAACCAGCGCGCCGGGTCGATGCCCTGTTCAATGAGTGCCAGCCAGGCGCGCGCGTTGCCGATGGTCGCTTCGATCTTGCCGCGGTGGCGCACGATGCCGGGGTCGCCAAGCAGACGGTCAAGATCCTGGTCCGTGAAGCGGGCGACTATTTCCGGGTCAAAGCCGGCGAAGGCGCGTCGGTAGCCTTCCCGCTTGCGCAGTATCGTCAGCCACGACAGCCCGGCCTGCGCGCCTTCGAGCGTGAGGCATTCAAACAGTGCATGCGGGTCGTGCTGCGGCACGCCCCATTCGGTGTCGTGATAGGCGATGTAGAGCGGGTCGGCCGTCACCCAGCTGCAGCGAACCTGCGTGTCAGGCATTGAACTCGTCGATGGCCTTGAGCACGCGGAATTGCGGAATCCCTGCGAGCTTGCCGATCAGGGCCATGATCGCCGCCTTCACATGCGGCGCACTCATGTGCCGATTGAGCGAGGCTTCGTCGGCCCAGACCTCGATCGTGTTGATCCGCAAGGGATTCGACCCTTCGCGATAGAGGTCATAGCGCAGGCAGCCTTCTTCCTGACGGGTCAGTTCCGCGGCATGGCGCAGCACACGGATGGCTTCTTCTTCATGCTGAGGAACGATCTCCGCAAGGGCGATCACATGAATCGGGGCATTACTCATTCGCGAACTCCAAGGGGTGCATAGGCCTGGATATCCAGGGTGCCAAGTTTAAGCGAAGTGTCTTCAGGGTCGTTCGTCAGCTTGAAGCCGAACTTGCGCACGAAGCGAAGCATGCGGTCGTTGTCGTTGAGGAAGATGCCCTTCATTTCGAGCAGGCCGCGGTCTTTTGCGCTGAGGATGAGGATCTCCATCAGGCTGTGCGCCAGGCCGGTGCCCTTGACGTCGTCGGAGACGACGATGGCAAATTCGCAGCTCTTGCCGTCGGGGTTGGCGGCATAGCGGCAGACGCCAAGCTGGTGTTCGGCTCCGTCCCGCATCACGGTGGCGACGAAGGCCATTTCCCGGTCGTAGTCGATCTGGGTGAGCTTGGCCAGCATCTGGGGCGGCAGCTCTGAGAGCGCGCTCATGAAGCGGTAGTACTTTGTTTCGGGCGAGAGCCGCCGCACGAAGGCCTGCTCCAGCGCGGCGTCTTCCGGCATGATCGGGCGCACCAGCACCTCGCTGCCGTCACGCAGGCTGATGTGCCGGACAAGATTGCCCGGATATGGATGGATCGCCATGTGGTCGTAGCGGTTTGCGTTCTTCGGCACGCGGCCGACCACAATGCGGACGTCGACCGCCACCACGTCGTTCTCGTCGGCGACCAGCGGCTGAATGTCGACCGAGCGCACCCAGGGCAGCTCGCACGCCATCTCCGAGAGTCTCAACACCACGAACTCCAGCCTGTCCATCGCGATCGGGGGCAGGCCGCGCCAGGCGTCCAGCTTGTTGGCCATGCGGTGCGAGCGGACGAGGTCGCGCGCAAGAAACTCGTTGAGCGGTGGCAGTGCAACGGTGCGTGAATCAAGCCCGTCGGCGTCCACGCCATGCTCGCCGAAGGAGATGATCGGGCCGAAAACCGGGTCTCGCGACACACCCAGCAAGAGGCCGCGCGCGCTGGCGAGTTCGATCCGCGGTTCGATCGTCACGCCGTGCTCGGCACTGTCGTCATCGCGCGAGCGCAAGTCGTCCATCAGCTCTTCGAAGGCCAGATGGGCCGCCACTGCGCTTGAAGGGTAGCGTTTCGGACCGGTACCCAGGCTTTGCCGCCGCAAGGTGTTGGCGCGCATCGTGACCGGGAAGCCCAGCTCGTAGGCCATGGTGACCGCCTGCGCGGCGGTGTGGGCCACCAGGGTGCGCCGCACCGGAATCTTGAAGGCCGCAAGCACGGACCGCGCTTCACTGCGGGTCAGGGTGGTACGGCCGCTTTCGATGGCGTTTTCAATCACGGCCCGCGCAGCGGCAATGTCTGGCGCCTCAAGGCTTGATAGCGGCGAGGGCACTTGCGTCAGCAGCTTCTGGTTCTGGTAGTAGGCGGAGATCTGCGAGAACAAGTCGATTGCAGGTTCCGGCGTGCGGTAACTCGGGATGCCGTTGGCAACAAATTGCTCGCGCGCCGCGCTGACCTGCGCCTCGCCCATCCAGCAGCAGAGGATGGGTTTGTCTGCCTTTTTGTCGATCTCGATCACGCGCTGCGCAACCTCCATCGGGCGCGTCATCGCCTGCGGGGTGAGGATTGCCAGAATGCCATCCACGCCCGGATCGGCCAGCACGGTTTCAAGCGTGCGCGCGTAGCGATCAGGGTCGGCATCGCCCACCATGTCGATCGGATTGTCGTGCGACCAAGCGCGCGGCAGGTCGCGGTTGAGCGCGGCAATCGTCTGCGGTGAAAGCTCGGCCAGCGGGATGCCCAGATCCCCCGCGCGGTCAGCCGCCATGACGCCGGGGCCTCCGCCGTTGGTGATGATCGCGAGGCGGTTGCCGCGTGGCCGGAAGCGGGTGAACAGAGCCTGCGTGGCGGCGAACATCTGGGTCAGGTACTTCAGCCGGATCACGCCCGCGCGGCGCAGCGCGGCATCGAAGACGATGTCCTCACCCACGATGGCGCCGGTGTGCGAATGCGCGGCCCGCGAGCCCGATGGATGGCGGCCGACCTTGATCACCATGATCGGTTTGGCGCGTGCGGCGGTTCGCAGCGAACTCATGAATCGGCGCGCGTCGCGGATGCCTTCGATGTAGAGCAGGATGCTCTCGGTGCGGAAGTCCCAGATCAGGTAATCGAGGATTTCACCAAAGTCCAGATCGCAGGACCCACCCAGCGACACAACGTTGGAGAATCCGACATTGGTGGTCTTGGCCCAGTCGAGAATCGCCGCACACAGCGCGCCCGACTGCGAAATGAAACCGATGCTGCCCGCCTTGGGTGCAGCGTGGGCAAACGTGGCATTGACGCCCGCAATGGCGCGTGCGATGCCCAGGCTGTTCGGCCCCAGGATGCGGATGCCGTACTTATCGGCCAGACGAACGATGTCGCGTTCCATGGCCGCGCCTTCGCTGCCGCTTTCGGCAAAACCGGCCGACAGGATCACCGCGGTCTTCACGCGCGCCCGGCCGCATGCGGCGACGATGTCTGGCACGGTGGGCGCGGGCGTTGCCACAATCGCCAGATCCACCCGCTGCGGCACATCGCCAATGCTGTGCACGCAGGGGGTGCCGAGGACTTCCTTGTACTTGGGGTTGACCGAGTAGAGCTTGCCCTTGAAGCCGCTCTCAAGCATGTTCTGCACGAGCACGTTGCCAAGCGCGCCGTCTCGCGGCGATGCGCCGATCACGGCGACCACCTGCGGTACGAACAGGGGCGTGAGGTAGTGTTGCTCGTCCATTCTGGTTTACCCGGTCCGGTTGGTGGCGGCATCGTAGTGGGCACGGCTGACGCATTGCTTGCGTTGGGTCAGTCGTGCGCCGGTCGCAATTGCCGATGTGCGATCTGACAATGCACCGACATTGTCGTTCGTTTGCGCCGGTTTCGTCAGGGGCTCGCCCCCGACTTTGTGGAGCAGAACCATGCAGTCACACCACCACGCCGGCACCATGCCGCCTTCCGCCTGGGTGCGCGCCCATGCGCACCTTGTGCCGACTGGCCGCGTGCTTGATCTTGCGTGCGGTAGCGGGCGTCACGCACGCTTCTTCGCCGCAGCGGGTTGGCCGGTGCTGGCCGTTGATCGTGATGCGACGGCCTTGCAGGCTCTCGCTGGCGTGGACTTGATCGAGACCCGGGGGTGCGAACTTGAGACAGGCGCCTGGCCCTTGCAGGCCGCCACCTTTGCCGGCGTGGTGGTGACGCACTACCTTCACCGCCCGCGTCGGGCCGAGTTGATGGCGCTTTTGCAGGCGGGCGGGGTGCTGATCTACGAGACCTTCATGGCCGGGCACGAGCGCCATGGCCGGCCTTCACGCCCCGAATTTCTCTTGCAGCCGGGCGAATTGCTTGATTGGGCGCATCTGTTCGGCCTCGAGGTCTTGGCCTTTGAAGAGGCGACAGTCAGAATCCCCCGTGAAGCCTGTCTGCAGCGCCTGTGCGCGCGGCGACCGCTGGACCGATCTATTCTGGAAGTACCCACTACCCACTACCCACTACCCACGGAGTGATGCAATGAACCTTTGGCTTGCCAATCTGGCCCCGGAAGTGACCGACGATGACATCCGTGCGCTGGTCATGAAGTACTGCGCGGTTGAGGTGCCTGAGATCCGCCGCGAACCGGGTGATGGCTCGCGGCCTGCCGCTGAACTGCGGTTTCCCGATGTCAGTTCAGACGTTTTGCACCAGTTTCAGGGCCGCCTCAACGGCATGTTCTGGATGGGGCGCAAGCTCAGCGCCCAGGTCATGTAAGGCTCTGGATCAGATCGGCGGCTGCGGCCGCCAGTTGATCCGCTGACAGGGTTTCGAGCACGATCGGCCGCGCCTCGCCAAATCGCACGAAGTTGCGGTTCTGCGAGCGCTGGTAGAGCGGATCGTAATGCTCGTCGATGAAGGCGGCGAACAGGGTTGCGAGGTCGCCCACCTCGGCCAGGCGCTTCCATTCATCGAGCACGCTGTTGCTCTGAAAACCACGCAGACAGTCGATGCGTTCCTTGAAATCGGCGACATCGTGGCCCAGGTAGGCGTAGTCATTGAGCAGAAAGTCGAGCCTTGCGGCGCGGCTTGCCTCGATGGCAACACACTCGCTCTGCCGGATCCGCTCGATCAGCGCCTCGGGAATCTGGATCGAGCCGATCTTGCGGCTCTCTGCCTCCACAAAAACGGGCCGCTCGGGCGAATAGCCGGCGAGTTTTTCGTGCAAGGCCGTCTCGAATGATTTCTGCGGCGGCTGTGCGATGCCCGGCAGGCGGCCGAGCACCGAACCCTTGTGGCGCGCCAGCCCCTCCAGATCCAGCACCTGTGCGCCGGCGGCCGCCAAGGCGTCGAGCAAGCGCGTCTTGCCCGATCCGGTGGCGCCGCACACCACCACGAAGCGCAGCGTCGGCGGCAGCGCGGCGATCTGGTCGATCACGTGACGGCGGTAAGTCTTGTAGCCGCCTTCGAGCTGGCAGGCGTCCCAGCCGATCATCCGCATCCAGGTGGTGAAGCTGCCGCTGCGCTGCCCGCCACGCCAGCAGTACAGCAGGGGGCGCCAGTCCTTGGGTTGGTCTTGGAAGTGCGTCATCAGATGGCGGGCAATGTTCTCCGCCACCATCGCGGCACCCAGCTTGCGCGCCTCAAACGCCGACACCTGCTTGTAGATCGTGCCGACCTGAGCGCGCTGTGCGTTGTCCAGAACCGGGCAGTTGATGGCGCCGGGAATATGGTCTTCCGCGAACTCGGCCGGCGATCGGGTATCGATGATCTGGTCGAACGACCCAAGATCAGGAATGCGGGCAATGCCGCGAGGTGTCTGCATTGAAACTCCGGGAGGGGCGCGAACGCGGCGCAGGTAAAATCAGGGCGTTCTCAGTACAGGCCTGACCATGACGATCAAACTTACGCAATTTTCTCACGGTGGCGGATGCGGCTGCAAAATTGCACCGGCGGTGCTCTCGCGCCTGCTCGCCAGTGCGCCGCCGGGAATCGTGCCGCCGGCACTGATGGTCGGTAACGAAACGTCCGACGACGCCGCAGTCTATCGCCTCAATGATGAGCAGGCCCTGGTCGCCACAACCGACTTCTTCACGCCGATTGTGGATGACCCGTTCGACTTCGGGCGGATTGCGGCGACCAACGCGATTTCGGATGTCTACGCGATGGGCGGAACGCCGATCATGGCCTTGTCGCTGGTCGGCATGCCGCTCGACAAGATTCCGCTCGATGCGGTCGGCAAGATCCTTGAGGGCGGCGCGGCGGTCTGCCGCGAAGCGGGCATCCCGATTGCGGGCGGGCACTCGATCGATATTCCGGAGCCCATCTACGGCCTGGTCGCCCTTGGCATCGTGCATCCCGATCGGGTCAAGCGGAATTCGGATGCACGCGCAGGCGACGTGCTGATTCTCGGCAAGCCGCTAGGGGTGGGGGTGCTCAGCGCCGCGCTCAAGAAGGGGCGGCTTGACGAAGCCGGCTATGCGGAGATGATCCGCCATACGACACATCTGAATCGTGTTGGCGCGGCGCTCGCGAAGCTTGACGGTGTTCATGCCCTGACCGACGTGACCGGGTTCGGGCTTGCCGGCCATCTGCTTGAGATTGCGCGGGGTTCCAGGCTGGCCGCCACCGTGGCTTTCGATGCGCTGCCCTTGATCGCGCAGGCGGTTGCCTTCGCCAAGGATGGCGTCGTCACCGGTGCGAGCGGTCGCAACTGGAATGGCTATGGCGCGGATGTCCTGACGCCCGACGGATTCGAGGCCTGGCAACGGGTGCTGGTGACCGATCCGCAAACATCCGGGGGTTTGCTTGTGAGCTGCGCCCCGGACTGTGCCGAATCGGTGCTGGCGGCCTTCCGCGCAGAGGGTTTCGCCGAGGCGGCCGTAATCGGGCAACTGCTCGAAGGCCCGCCTCTGGTGCGGATCGCCTGATTCCTGTGGCTGGGCTCAGCGTTTGAGTTGTGTCTTGAGCGCGGGCCAGACGTTGTCCAGCAGGCGTGACTGGGCCGCAGCGGTTGGATGCAGCCCGTCTGCCTGGAACATCTGCGGTGACAAGGCGAGACCTTCGAACAGGAAGGGCACCAGCGCAGCGCCTTCCTTCTTTGCAACCGCCGGAAAGCTGTTCTGGAACTTTTCGGTGTAGGCGGGGCCGTAGTTGGGCGGCAGACGCATGCCGACCAGCACCAGTTTTGCGCCGGCCTTCTTGGCCATGCGCGCCATGTCGGTGAGGTTCTCTTGCATCGCATTGAGCGGCAGGCCGCGCAGGCCGTCGTTGGCGCCCAGTTCCAGCACCACCACGCTGGGTTTGTGCTGGGCGAGCGCGGCGGGCAAGCGGGTCTTGCCGCCGGCCGTGGTTTCACCGCTGGCGCTGGCGTTGACGACAACATGCGGGAAGCCTTCTGCCTTCAAGCGTTTCTGCAGCAGCGATGGCCATGCCTCGTCGGCACGCAGGCCGTAGCCTGCGGACAGGCTGTCGCCAAAAACCAGAATCGTGCTGGCGTGGCACACTCCGGCGCACAAAAGGAAAAGCGCAACAATGGAACGAAACATGAACCCGGATACCTCGTTGGTGTTGGAAGCGGTGGATCTGCTCAAGCGCGTCGACGGCGTCGATGGCCCGCTGACGATTCTGCAGCAGATCAGCTTTGCGGTGGGTGCGTCGGAAACCGTCGCGGTGGTGGGCGCATCCGGTTCCGGCAAGAGCACCTTGCTCGGACTGCTCGCGGGTCTGGATGTTCCGACAGCCGGTACCGTGCGCCTGCGCGGCAACGATCTGTTTGCCCTCAACGAGGACGAACGGGCGCGCTTGCGTGGCGAAGCCCTTGGCTTCGTCTTTCAATCATTCCAACTTCTGCCGGCTTTGACCGCGCTTGAAAACGTGATGATGCCGCTGGAGCTTGCGGGTAGACGTGACGCGATTGAGAGCGCCCAGAAATGGCTGCAGCGGGTCGGGTTGTCACACCGCACGACCCACTATCCCAAGCACTTGTCGGGCGGCGAGCAGCAGCGGGTGGCGCTGGCGCGCGCGTTTGCGGTGCAGCCGGCTGTGCTGCTGGCCGACGAGCCCACCGGCAATCTCGACGCGCACACCGGGGCGCAGATCATCGACCTGATGTTCGATCTGAACCGCGAGGCGGGGACGACGCTGGTGCTCGTCACCCACGACGAGCACCTCGCTGCGCGCTGCGGGCGCATTCTGCGCCTCGCCGCCGGGCAATTGATGAGTGACAGCCTGCGCGAAGCCGTCTGAGGGCGGAGTGAAGGTCGCCGTGGCGCCTCAAGCCGCCGCGGTGCAGTCGATCACTTTGAAGACAACGCGGCGGTCAAGCGCATCGGAGGCATCGTCGCGCCCCGTGCCGACGAGGTTTTCGCGAGAACCCACGCCGTTCGCAATCGTGCGCGTGCGCAGGCTCGGTTGACTGCCTTCGAGCTTCTGCTTGATCGATTCGGCGCGCAAGACCGAGATCCGTTCATTGATGGCTTCAGGACCGCTGCGGCTGGTGTGGCCCACAATTTCAAGACATGCGTTGCGCTTGGCAGTCTGGCTGGCCACTTCATTCAGCCATGCCGGATAGGACTTGCCGAACAGCGGATCATTCGCGAAGGCGGTTGAACCGGGCTTGAACAGGAAGCGCACCGCCATCCGCTTGCGCTCAAGGCCGAAGTCGACGATCCGCTTGAACACCAACTCCGATGCGTCCTTGCGGCCCAGGCGCATGTTGGTCAGAAACACCCCGTTGAGAATGCGCAGTTCATCACCGGCTGCGGCCTGCATCGCGACGCTGTAGTGATCAAGCGCTTCCCGGTAACGCCCGGCGTTGTAGCTGTCGATGGCGCGCTGCACGCTGGCGGCAGAGACGATGCGTGCGACGTAGAAGGGGTCCATCGGATCGCCGATGCGGCTGCCCTGGCAGGTCTTGATGTAACCCTCGGTTACACCATCGAGTGCCCACGCCGGGCTGTCGCGGAAGTAGGCCAGTGGCGTGGCGTCGACGCCTTCCATTTTCGAGCGCGCGGTGCCCTTGCCGACCAGTTGACGGCTGTCGAGATCGGCCAGGGCAAGGCAGATCCGGTAGGCTTCGCGTGCCCCCTTGGTGGCGCCTTTGCCGTCGATGCCGGTGAAGGTGCCAACCAGAACCAGTGGCTTGCGGCGCAGGTTTTCCACCGAAAAGGCCTGCACGTCGAACTCAGGAAAACGCTCGCGGGCAATCTGGGTCAGCTTTGCCTGCATTTGCCGGGTCGCTTGGGTTTGCTCGCCGGTGACACCGTCGATCAACGGATCGATCACGACGATGCGTCCGCCCTTGGTCTTGTCAGCCGCGACACTGGCAAAAAGCGCGCTTGCCGCCTGTTCAACTGCCTGATCGAAGGGGGTTGCGACCGGAGCCGCTTGCGGTTCAGGCTGGGGCGCCACCGGGGCCTGGGGGGCCGGGGAAAGTGTCGCGGCCTGGCCCTGGGAGCGGGGGCTAGGTGTTGAACAGCCGACCGCCATGGCCAGGGCGATTGCAGCCGATAGCTTCCAGACCGGGTTCGTGACGGAAAATGACATGAGCACCTCTTGTTGTGCGTTGCTGGGGCGGCGGGGCGGGGCCCGGAATCCTGTGCGTATTGGTAGCACGCCCTGTACAGACGCGCCAGAAAGTTCATCGTTAGCCTGGGCGAACTTCACGGCCCATGCAAGCTGTCGTTGCAGCGGGCCGCTTCGCTCGTGATAATCCGGCAGGCGCGAATCTCGATTGCATTCACTTTAGGGTTTATCCAATGAACTTCGTATCCCGAAGAACGCTTCTGGTGGCCGGGGCGTGTGTGGTGCTCAGTGCTTGCGGTGGCAAGACGCTCGCACCGCCGCCGCCCCCGACCGTGGTGCAATTGACCGTGGCCGCCGAGGCCAATGCCAACCCGGATGCGCGTGGCCGCGCCACGCCGGTGGTGGTGCGCTACTACTTGCTTGCCAACGCCGGCCCCTTCGAGGCGGCCGATTTCTTTTCGCTGTTTGACAGTGACGAGAAGACGCTTGGTGCAACCATGGTTTCACGCGAAGAGGTGACACTCAAGCCGGGTGATTCGATCGCCAGTCGGCTCGCGCCGCAATCTGAAGCCAAAGCGCTGGGCGTATTTGTCGCCTTCCGTGATCCGAACAAGACACAATGGCGTGCCGTGGTGCCGGTGCCGGCGAACAAAACCACCGCCTACACGGTTGCGATCCTGAAAGATCGCGTGACGATTTCCACCGCGCCCTGAGCGCTCACCCCCGGAACTAAGCAATGTCCTGGTACAGCAAGGTTGTCTGGTCGGAAGGCTTGTTTCTTCAGCCGCAGCATTTCCAGCAACAGGACCGGCACACGGAATGGTGGGTTGAAGCGCGCACGCGGGCGCTCGCCGGCCACTTCTGGGGCTTTTCGCACCTGGTGCTGGACGAAGCGGCGCTCGCGGCCGGCAAGGTGGCCATTCTGGAGGCGCGCGGCATCCTGCCCGACGGCACTCCGTTCGATTTTCCCAACGTCGATCTGGCGCCCCCGCCGCTGGAATTCCCGGCCGATGCCAAGGATGCCCTGGTCAGCCTGGCTCTGCCGCTCAGGCGCCCGCAGGCGATCGAAATCTCGGGTGAGGCCGATGCGGCGACGCGGCTTGCGCGATACGAGCCCAGCGAGACCCAGGTGCTGGACGCGCACACGCCCGATGCCGACTCGGCCCCGATGGAGGTCGCCTATCCGCGTTTGCGGCTTGAGCTTGCCGGGCCGCTGACCGATGCCTTCGTGCAGATCGGTGTCGTGCGGGTGTCGGAGCGCCGGCCAGACAACAGCTTGCTGCTTGACCGTGGCTACGTGCCGCCGGTGCTCGGCTGCAAGGTGTCGGCGGTTCTCAGCGGCTACCTGAAAGAAGTCTGTGCTCTAATCCGCCAGCGCGGCGATGCCCTCGCGGCCCGGCTCGGGCAGCCTGGCAGTGGCGGGGTTTCCGAGATTGCCGATTTCCTGTTCCTGATGTTCGCAAACCGACATCAGCCGGTGCTCGATCAGTTCGCGCAGCTCTCGCTCTTGCACCCGGAACGTTTGCACGAGCGGCTGCTTGAACTGGCGGGCGAGCTTGCCACGCTGACGCGCAGCGAGCGCCGGCCCGAGAACTTCCCGGCCTATGTGCACGATGCGCTGGATGCCAGCTTTCTGCCGCTGGTGCGCGAGATCCGCAAGGGCCTTGCGACGGTGCTGGAACAGAGCGCGGTGCCGATCGAACTGCAGGATCACAAGCAAGGCCGCTATGTGGGCATGATTGCGGATCGCGGCCTGTTGCGACAGGCGGGTTTCGTTCTGGCAGTGAACGCGCAAGTGCCCGGTGAAACCCTGCGCAGCCGCTTCCCGTCGCAGGCGAAGCTGGGGCCGGTGGAACGCATCCGGGAACTGGTCAACCTCCAGTTGCCTGGCATTGCGCTGCGGCCCTTGCCGGTGGCGCCAAGGCAGCTGCCTTACCACGCCGGGTTTTCGTATTTTGAGCTCGATGCGACCGGTGATCTGTGGAAGCAGCTTGAAACCTCCGGCGGCCTCGGAATCTATGTGGCGGGCGAGTTCCCTGGTCTCGAACTGTCGCTCTGGGCGATTCGCGCCTGATCCGGCTGAACACGCTGGTGGCGGCCTTGCAGGTGCAAGGCCGCTGTTCGCATCACGATGAATGGATATCCCGGCGCGAGGCGCCGGATTCATGGACGGGTAAGAGGCAATGGCGCAAGACGATCCATTTGGGCAAATGCCCACTGACCGCACCCTGATCATTCCTTCGCCCGGCTCGCGTGCGGCCGCGGCGGCGCCCGCGCCGGCGTATGTGCCGCCTGTTTCGGGCGGCGGGCGCTTTGATCGGGTGGAGCTGGGCTCGCTCGACTGGACGACCGGCCTGAATCCGCTGGTGGCGGCCGCGACGCCATTGCTCAATCTGGTGCCGCAGTTGCGTCAGGCAACCCACCCGGACCCGGCCGGCCTGCGTGACATGCTTGGCCGCGCGGTGCAGGAGTTCGAGAACCGGGCACGCGCCAGCGGCGCATTGAACGAGCATGTGGTGGCGGGGCGCTACGCCTTGTGTACCTTCCTCGACGAGGCAGCAGCAAACACCCCGTGGGGCGAGAAAACCTGGGCCCAGCGCAGCTTGCTGGTTCAGTTTCACAACGAAGCCTGGGGTGGAGAGAAGTTCTTCCAGTTGCTGGGCAAGGTTGCCGAGCAAGCGGACACGCATCGCCCCCTGCTGGAACTGTTCTACCTGATCCTTTCGCTCGGCTTCGAGGGGCGCTACCGGGTACTGCAGAACGGCAAGGCGCAACTGGATCAGGTGCGCGAGCGCCTCTTCCAGATGATTGCGAAGTCGCGTGGCGAGCCCGATCGCGAGCTCTCGCCCGCCTGGAAAACCAGCGCAAGTACCCGCACGCCGCTGCGCGACAGCCTGCCGATCTGGGCAGTTGCCGCCATCGCCGCACTGGTGCTGGGCCTTACGTTTGTTGGCCTGTCGTTTGCGCTCAATCGCCAGTCCGATCCAACGTTTTCGGACATTCTTACCCTCAGCGTGAAACCGCCCCTGCCGGTGGTGACGAAGACCGTGCAGGTGACGCCGCCCGATCGCTTGAGCAAGGTGCTGCAGGACGACATCCGTGCCGGACGCATCGTGGTTAGGGATCTGTCGGACCGCAGTGTCGTGCTGGCACAGGGCGATGGCATGTTTGAACCGGCCAGCGCCACGCTCGCGCCGGCCTTCGTGGACATCCTCGATCGGGTTGGTGCGGCGGTCGCCAAGGTCGGCGGAGCGGTGCTGGTGCGCGGGCATACCGACAACCGCCCGATCCGTTCGGCGCGTTTCCCGTCGAACTGGCATTTGTCCAAGGCGAGGGCCGATGCGGTGGCCGATGCCCTGAAGGCGCGCATGGCGCCGGGGCAATCGATTCAGACCGAGGGGCGTGCCGAAACCGAGCCGGTCGCTTCGAACGAGTCAGCCGAAGGGCGCGCGCAGAACCGGCGCGTCGAGATCATCGTTTTCCCCGCCGCGGGCGGGGTTTGAACCGCAGACAGGTCCTCCGATGAAAGCATTCTTCAAGGCACTGTTGCACCCTGTGGTGATCGGTCTGCTGGGGCTGATCGCGTTTGCGCTGCTCATCTGGTTCATCGGCCCGCTGATTGCGGTGGCCGGTCGCGCGCCGCTGGAATCCGCCACTGTCAGACTGGTCCTCATCGGCCTCGTGGTGCTGGTGGTTGTGGGGCGCTACGCGTATCTCAAGTTCAAGGCACGCAAGGCCAATGCCAAACTGCTCGACGGGCTTTCGGGTGATGCCGGCGAGCCCGCGGAGTCTCCCGAAGTTCAAGTCTTGCGGCAGCGTTTCTCTGAAGGCATTGCGGTGCTCAAGCAAAGCCGCATGGGGGCCGACAAGAAGGCCGGCGCAATGGCGCGGCTTGCCTCGCTTGGCTCAAGCCGCTACCTCTATGAGTTGCCCTGGTATGTATTCATTGGCGCGCCGGGGTCGGGCAAGACGACCGCGCTGATCAATTCCGGCTTGCGCTTTCCGCTGGCGGACAAGTTGGGCGTGCATCAGCTCAAGGGCATTGGCGGCACGCGGAACTGCGATTGGTGGTTCACCGACGAAGCAGTGCTGATTGATACCGCTGGCCGCTACACGACGCAGGATTCCGACCAGTCTGCCGACCGCAGTGCGTGGCAGGGTTTTCTTGCGCTGCTCAAGAAGCACCGCCCGCGGCAACCGCTTAACGGGGTCTTGCTGACGGTATCGCTCGGCGATCTGCTGACCCAAAGCGGGCCTGCCGCAGCCGCCCATGCGGCGGCCTTGCGCACGCGGATCCAGGAACTGTATTCCGAGCTTGGCGTTCGCCTGCCGGTGTATGTGCTGGTGACCAAGGCGGATCTGATCGCCGGATTTGGCGAGTTCTTTGGCGATCTTGGCAAGGAAGCGCGTGATCAGGTGTGGGGGACCACCTTCCCGGCCGAGACGCTGGGCGCGCCGGCCACGGATCTGGCCGAGCGCCTGGCTGGCCTGCAAGCGCGGGTCGACAGCGTGTTCCTTGAGCGCCTGCAGGCCGAACGTGACCTGACCCGCCGTGGTGCGATCGCCAGCTTTCCGCAACAGTTCGCAATGGCAGGGCGGCTGCTGCGTGAGTTTCTTGATCAGGTGCTCTCGCCCTCCGGCTACGACCACACCCTGATGGTGCGGGGCGTGTACTTCACCAGTGGCACGCAGGAAGGCAATCCGATCGATCGCGTGCTGGCCAGCCTCGGCGGCGCCTTCGGGCTTGAACGCAGGGTCATTCCGCCGCAGGCGGGAACGGGCAAGAGCTTCTTCCTGACGCGTTTGCTCAAGGAAGTCGTCTTCGCCGAACAGCGTCTCGGTGGCACCAATCTGAAGTGGGAACGTCAGCGCGGCCTGCTTCGGCTGGCCGCATTTGGCGGGATCGGGGTGCTCGCGGTGGGCCTGCTGCTCGCCTGGGGCATGAGTTTCATTGGAAACCGCGGCTATGTGGCCGAGGTGGATGCGCGCGTTGCGGAACTCAAACCGATCGTCGTGCAGGCTGGAAGCGCGCCGATCGATGATGTGGTGGGCATCATTCCGGTCATCGGAGCGGTGGAAAACGTTACGCACACCGCAACGCGCCCCACCGGTGAAATGCCGTTCTCGCTGGGTTTTGGCCTGGGGCAGGGCGACAAGCTTGACGCCGCGGCCGAGCAGACCTTCCGTGGCCTGCTGCGTGACGTGTTGCTGCCGCGGATTTCGAACCGGGTTGAAGCGCAACTGCGCGGCAGCCTTGATGGCAACAACCTCGAGTTCACCTACGAAGCCCTCAAGACCTACCTGATGCTGCATCAGGCGCCGCACTTCGACGGCGATGCGCTCAAGGCCTGGATAGCGCTCGACTGGGAACGCAATCTGCCCACCCAAACGACGAGCGACCAGCGTGGCGCGCTGGCCGCCTATCTTGACGCACTGTTCGCGCAGGGGCCGGTCGCCTCGCCGGTGCCGGCGGATGCCGCACTTGTGGCGCAGGCGCGCACCCGTTTGTTGCAGTTCTCTTTGCCGGCGCGCATCTACAGCCGCCTCAAGCGACAAGGGGTTGGTTCGGATATCGCCGAGTTCACCATCGATCGAGCGGCAGGCCCGTCTGCGTCGCTGGTTTTCGTGCGCAAGAGCGGCCAGCCCTTGTCGAAGGGCGTGGCGGGGCTGTACACCTACGACGGGTATTACAAGGGCTTCGATCGCGAACTCGGGCGGGTGTCCAAGCAACTGGTGGAAGAGCAAGCCTGGGTGCTGGGCGCGGATGCCGCGCAGCCGGGCGATGCCGGCAAGATCGCCGAAGAGGTGCGCCGGCTGTATCTCACCGATTACATCAAGGTGTGGGAAGAGTTCATTGCCGACATCACGCTGGCCCGCTCGGCAAGCCTTCAGCAGAGCATTCAGGTCGCGCGGGTACTGTCGGCGCCAGACTCGCCTCTGCCCAAGCTGCTGCGCGCTGTATCACGTGAAACGACGCTGACACGGCGGGCGGAAGACAAAACCGTGGTCGACAAAGCGGGCGAGAAAATCAGCGGCGCCCGTCAGGAGCTTGGCAAGATGCTTGGCATGGGTGATGCCGCGCCTGCGGCGCCCACCAGTGCAGCCATGGAGGCCATGGTTGACGAGCGGTTCGCGCAGATTCGTGCGCTGGTGACGGGCGATGGAAAGACCGCGCCGATCGATGCGGTGACGGCGCTGCTCAATGATGTGTACGTCACGCTGACCGCGACCGAGACCGCCTTGCGCGACAAAGTCGCACCGCCCACCGGCGATACCGGCATTCGCGTCAAGGCCGAAAGCGCGCGTATGCCGGAGCCGCTGCGTTCGATGTTGCAGCAACTCTCTGCCGCCGGTACTTCGCAGGCCCTCACCGCCACGCGGGAGAACCTCTCTGCGAGCGTTGGCGCGCAGGTGGGGCAGTTCTGCCAGCAGGCCATCGAGGGCCGATACCCCTTCGTCAAGGGCAGTGCGCGGGACGTGACGCGCGAAGACTTCGCGCGCCTTTTCTCGCCCGGCGGCTTGATGGACGATTTCTTCCAGAAGAACCTGGCGAATTTCGTGGATACCTCAACCCGGCCCTGGAGCTTCAAGAAGGTTCAGGAACAGTCGCTGGGCGGATCGGGGAGCCTGGTGCAGTTCCAGCGCGCGGCAACGATTCGCGATGTGTTCTTCCGCAGCGGTGGCTCGATCCGGCTCGATTTCAAGCCGATCGAGATGGATCCCGCGCTGACGCAGTTCACCCTTGATGTCGACGGTCAATTGGTGCGCTACGCACACGGCCCGCAAGTACTGCAATCCATTCAATGGCCCGGCGCAAAGGGCGGGCTGACCGCGCGGGTTCAAGTGGCGCCAGCAGGCCCTACCGGCAATTCGGGCTTCTCGACCGAAGGGCCCTGGGCGCTGTTCCGTCTGTTCGATAAAGCCAAGGTTGATGGCATGGGCGCGCCGGAGAAGTTCAAGGTGGTGTTCGATATCGATGGGCGCAGTGCCGCGTTCGAGGTAACCGCCAGCAGCGTGCAGAACCCCTTCCGCCTGCGCGAGCTCAGCGAGTTCCGCTGCCCGGCCGGGCTCTAACCATGCACGGCGCAGGTTGGTACGGAAAGCTTCCGGCAATTGGCGACTTTGCGCACCGCAGGCTCGATGCGGATTTCGTCGCTCGCTGGGATGCCTGGTTGCAGACTTGCCTGGCCGAAAGCCAGCGCGCCTTGGGTGGCGCCTGGCTAGACCGCTACCTCACCGCGCCGGTCTGGCGCTTTGCGCTGAGCCCTGGCGTGGTCGGCGGTCGTGCCTGGGTGGGGCTTTTACTCCCCTCGGTGGATCGGGTGGGGCGTTACTTTCCCTTGACCGTGTGTGCGCCGCTTGACGGGTCGCCGCTCGACGGCAGCAGCATCACGGGTCTCACCCCGTGGTACGACAAGGCCGAGGCCGCCGCGCGTGCCTGCCTTGCCCATGACGCGACGCTTCATGGCTTTGAAGAAAGTCTGTTGGCCGCCGGCTTGCCGCAGCTTTCAAGCCAAGGGCAGGGCGGCGCCATCGCTCGTGCGCTGCAGCAGCACGCATCGCCGCTCCCCTTGGCCTGCCGGGATGGCGTGCCCGACCTTGCGGCCGTAGCCGGGGACTTACTGGTCAATGCCTTGAGTGCTTACTCCGTGTGGTGGCAAGCTTCTGGCGCGGCCTTCCTGTGCCTTGGGTTGCCCGCGCCGAGCCGTTACACCGAAATGATTGATCAAGCGTTTGCCCGCTAGGGCATAGCGCGAGCCTGTGGAAGAACCCTGTGTCTGATTCGAACGACGACAAGACCGTTGTACTGGGCGGCGCTGCAGCCAGCACGCCCGCCGCGAGCGCGTCCGCTCACGCCGCCGATGCGCACTCACAGAACGCCTTGCCGCTCGGCACCCGCCTGGGCGAATTCGAGGTGGTGGGGCTGGTGGGCGAAGGCGGTTTTGGCATCGTTTACCTTGCCCACGATCATTCGCTGGAACGCAAGGTCGCACTCAAGGAGTACATGCCTTCGTCGCTCGCCTCGCGTGCAACAAACGCGTCGGTGGCCGTGCGCTCCGAGCGGCATCGCGAAACCTTCGAAGTGGGTCGCCGCAGTTTCGTGAATGAAGCGCGCTTGCTGGCGCAGTTTGACCACCCGGCCCTCGTCAAGGTGTATCGCTTCTGGGAAGACAACGGCACCGCCTACATGGCAATGCCCTTCTACGATGGCATTACCCTGCGCGACGCGCTCAAGGCCCGCGGCAGCGCGCCGGATGAAAGCTGGATTCGCAAGATCCTGCTGCCGGTGATGGACGCGCTGGAGATCATCCACAACCAGAGCTGCTATCACCGCGACATCGCGCCCGACAACATCATGCTGCTCGCCGATGATCGCCCGGTCCTGCTGGACTTTGGTGCTGCGCGCCGCGTCATCGGCGACATGACGCAGGCGCTCACGGTGATCCTCAAGCCCGGCTACGCCCCGATTGAGCAGTACGCCGAGATGCCGGGCATGAAGCAGGGCCCTTGGACCGACATCTACGCGCTCGGCGCGGTGGTCTATTTCATGATCACCGGCAAGACGCCGCCGCCGTCGGTGGGCCGGATGATGCAGGACAGCTTCGAGCCGCTTGCCACGCTGGTCGCCGGCAAATATGGCGATGCGTTCTTGCGCGGCATTGATCAGTGCCTGGCCGTCAAGGCGGAAGACCGTCCGCAGTCGATTGCCGAGATGCGCCAGGCGGTCGGCATTGCCAGCGCGTCGCCCCTTTTTGCGCCAACTTCGAGCGACGCGCCGGCGCGCTCCGCAGCGCCCCGCGCGGCCTCGCAAGACGGCGCCCGGACCGTGGCGGCCAGCTCGCAGCCGAGCAAGCCCGAGGAGCCCTCAGGGAAGCGAAACACCGTTGTGCTGCTTGGCGCGGCGGCGGGAGCGGTGGTACTGGCAGGGGTGGGCGCCTACTTTGCACTGGCGCCCAAAAAGCCGGAGCCGGTGCCGACTGAGCTGGCCGTGGAAGCCTCCGCGCCGGCCGCCAAACCGTCAGTAGCGCAAACACCGACTGCGGCGCCCGCGGCCGAACCCGCAGCTGCGAAGCCGGTGTCGCTGCCGGAAGCACAGCAGCGCTTGCTTGCATCGGCCTCGGCCGATTTTGGCGTGCAGATCGACAAGGTCAAATCGCCTGCCGCGATCGGGCGGGACGCGCTGGGCTTCAGCTTGCGCGCCGCCAAGGGCGGCTACGTCTACCTTTTCCTGCATGACAAGGGGACCGGGATGGTGTTCAACCTGTTCCCGAATGCGCTCGATCCGGACAACCTGCTGCCGGCCGGCAGAACGATGCGCTTTCCGCGCGAGAACTGGACCTACGACGCCGACGTGCCGCGTGGGGACTGGGAGGTGACGGCCATCGTTTCCGAGTCGCCGCGCGACTTTCCGGGGCTTGGGCTCACGCCGCAAGATGGCATCCTTTCGGCGCCGCTTGCGGCGGTCGAAGCTGCGCTCACGCGCAATGGTGTCGCCGCCATTTCTGGCGCCTTGCATTGCGCGGACGGGGCAAGTCAATGTGGCGATGCCTACGGTGCCACGAGTTTCTCGGTCAATGAAGCGGACGCACCGGTGGCCGCAGCGCCGGCGCCCAAGCCGGCAGGTTCATCCGCGCCCGCAAGCAAGCCGGCACAGGAGACAAAGCCCGCCAAGTCGCGCGAAAAGGCGCCAGCGCAGGATCCGGCCAATGCCGAAGCGGAATACATGAAAAAACTCAACAGCGATCTCGATCAGTTGCTGGGCGGAAAGAAGTAGCCTCGATCACGATCATGCGGTGCCGGTGCAAGTGAACGAAGAAAAGGGATCGAGAGATCCCTTTTCTGCTTGCTGCGGCACCCGCAGTGCGGCGGGTGTGGCTTGGGTCAGACTTCGATGCGGCTCGGGTTCTTGACCTCGATGGTGACCCGCTGGACGTTCGGCGGGATGCGGGTATCGGCGACCACGTTGCGGACCACCGCCCCTTTGCCGGCGGCTTCGCGGGTTTGTTGCGTGGCAACTTTGGTCTTGCCGGTTTTGTCCGGCGCTACGGCCACGGTCATATCCACCGTCTCGCCACGTTCGGTGGCGACCTTCCGCGCGTAGTCGTTGAGTTTGCGCATCGCTTCGCGGCCTTCGGCGGTGTTGAGCTGGCTCACCGGTATGTCGACCGATACCGACTTGAAGGCCTTCACCGGCTCGGTCTTGCCGCTTTCCTTGTCTGTGACTTGCACGACCTCGGTTTGCACCGGCGTGGTCTTTGCGCCCGCGACACTGGTGGTCGTGGCTTCGGCGGCCTTGCGCGCCTCTTCGATCTCATTGTTGCGCGCGCGCTGATAGCCGATCAGGCCGCCAACCACGGCACCGGCCGCGCAGGCGGTGCCTGGGTCGTTCGAGGTGACTTGCGCGAGCAGGGCGCCCGCAGCGCAACCGAGTGCGGCGCCCACCGCTGCGCCTTGTGTTTTTTCGTCCATGGTCGCGCAGCTGGAAAGAAGCAGCGGTGCCAGGGCCAGGCAGATAACGCGCTTGCGTGTGCTCATTTTTTCCTCCGGTTCGGGCCGGTCAGTCGCCGAGATTTTCATCGGGCATGATGATCGTGGTGCGGGGGTCGCTGGACCCGACAACGACACAGATCGCAGTGAAATTATCGTTGCCGGAACTGACTTTTGCGCGCAAAGAATCACTCATCAATTGCAGCCAATGCTGCGGTGAGCTGCTTTGGGCGAGCATCCGCGTCATCTCCTGCTCGTCAACATACTCCCACCAGCCATCGGTGCACATCAGGAAAACGTCGCCAGAGAGAATCTGCAGGGGCGTGCCGGCGACCGAAAGTTCGATGGATTCGGCCGACCCGATGGCGGAGGTCAGGAGGCTGCGTTGCGGGTGGCTGCGAATCATGTCGGTGCTGCCGTAGCCCGCATCGATCAGGTTCTGCACGAGGCTGTGATCGCGTGTGCAATACGCGACCGCGCCATCGCGGAAAAGGTAGATGCGGGTATCGCCGGCGTGGCCCCAGATTGCTTCGTTGCGGGCGCGGTCGATCATCAGCAGCGCGACGGTTGCGTGCATGTCGTCCTTGGTGACGCCGGAACGCTTGGCGTTGATCACTGCATCGTTGGCGCCACGGAGCAATTCGACCGCGCGGTCAGATCCGACGACCGGGTTCGCGGAAAACCACTCCAGGATGCGGCTGACGACCAGGCGCGATGCGACATCGCCACTGCCGTGGCCGCCGGCGCCGTCAGAGACGACCCAGCATGCGCCGGTATCGGAGCTCCAGTACCCGCAGGCATCTTCATTGCGCGTGCGGCCACCCTGGTCTGAGAAGTATGCGGTTTCAAGCTCGAGCATCAAGGGCTCCGCTAGGGTCACTCGCGGCCGGGGTCGGACGCAAGACGATCGATCTGCTCTTCATAAGCGCGCAGGAAGGCGCGCCCGAACAGGGTCTGGAAGTCATCTTCCGCTTCGCGTGAGATGTCGGCGAAGTGTTGCTCGTACAGATCCCACAATTTGGCCTTGCGTGCGCCGGGCAAGACGCTGTCGAGGAATCCGCGCTCGCTGATGCGCCCTTCGAGTTGTTCGGGCTTGAAGCGATCGAGCACGCCGCTGAGCGCGGCACGCATGCCTGCCATGAAGCCGAACTGGTGCGAGCGCAGGTCGTCGTAGGCATCGCGCATCGCGGCCACCGGCTCCATGAATCCGCGGCCCTGCGGCGCAAGCAACTGAACCAGCGCGAATTCAACATCGGGCGCGAACTTCAGGGGGTTGTTCTCCTTGCTGACAATCATCGTCACTTCCGCGCGGATTTCGCGTTTGGTCAGCGCGCGGGCGGTGAGCAGCGCCATGGTGCCGGCTACCGATTCACGCAGCACCCGGCCGATCTGCTCCATGCGCTCGGGCGAGAGGCCATCGCTCGGTTGCAGCGGGAAGCCGAGTCCGCGCTGGAATGCGGCGAGCAGCGCATCGGGCGACGCAGACGTCGCGCTCTGGTGCACAGGCGGTGTCGTGGCCAGTGGCGGGGCGCTGACCGGTGCGGGCGTTGGCTGGGGCGTTGCTGCCGCCGGGGCCGGGGCGGGCGCGACCGGGGGCGTGATGGTGGGTGCGACGACAGGCGGAATGGCCGGCGCTTGCTCAATTCGCACCGAGACCGCGGCTGCCCCCTTGCTTGCCGGTGGCACGAACAGTTCGTTAATGTCGCTCGGAGCGGGTGCGGACTGCACCAGTGGCGTTTCAGTCCACGACACGACGATCCCGGAACTGGCGCCCGCGTCGGTAGTAGGTGCCGGGGGCGGCAGTGGGTTGGGCGCAGGCGCCAGCGTGGGGGCCGGGCCAATCGGACGTGGCGGTGTGAAGCTCTCGCCGAGCATGGGTGCGTCATCGCGGCCTGGTGCGGCTGCGGGTGCGGGCGCCGGCGTGCCGCCAAACAGCGCCAGCGGGTCGGCCGCATTCGGTTGCGCCGCGGGCGGTGCGGTGTGCGATGACAAGGGCGTGCCGGCGAAGGGGTCGGCCGCGCTGCTGGCTGTTCCCAGGCCAAAAAGATCATCGACGGAAGCTGCGGGCGCCAGGTTCAGATCCATGCCCAAGGGGGCGGCCGGCCTGGGGGCAGGAGCGGGCATTGCAAACGGATCAGGCGGCGGCGGAGCGGCGTGCGAGGGGGCTGGCGTGGGGGGGGGACTCGCGACCGCGAAGACCGCAAACGGATCGTCGGCGTTATCGAAAGCGGATGGACTCGGCGGCACCGTCGGCTTGGCGGCGGCAGGGGGTGCAGCGGGTGCAAAGGCGGCGGGTGCAAAGGAGGCGGGGGCGCCGAAGGGGTCCGTGCTTGGCGCCCCACCGAAGAGGCCGAGCGGATCGTTGCCACTCGCTGCGCTCGCCGGCGCAGTGCTGAGCGCGGGTGCGGGGCGATCGATGTGCGCGCGCAATTCATAGCTGCCGATGACCAGGGTATCGCCATCCGCAACCGCCATCCGATTGCCGCGACCGACCGGGCGGCCGTTGATGAGCGTTGGGTTGCCGCCATGATCTTCGATTATGAAGACGCCGTTTTCGCACAGCACTTGCGCATGCAGTCGCGAAATGTGGCGTTCCGGGTCCGGCAGGACCAGCGCGTTGCCAGGCTCGCGCCCAATCGAGCCACCCAGCGGCCCAAATTCCGCCTGAATTGGCTGTGGGGCACTGCTGCCCTTGAAGGAGGTGACGGTCAGTCTCATGTCGATCGGCCAGCGTGACAGTGTTGTTGGATTATGCCGCGAGCTAGATGGCCGGTGGCGGCGAGAAAACGCGAGTGCCTGCGAGGGCGGCGCGGGCGCCGAAATCCCAACGGGCTTCGAGGTCGATGGTCTTCTGGGCCATGGAACTGAGCGTTCTGCAGATGTCGTGCCCGCGGCACCAGCGATTGCCGACCTGCCATTGCGCAGCGTTGTCCCGCCACTGCTGCTGTGCGCGTTGCACGTCTGGCAGGCGCACTTCTTCAGGGAAATCGCGAGCAAAGTCGTCCGCGTCGTCCGCAGGAGTCAAGGCCACCCGTTCGCCTTCGACATCAAAACCGGTGATGCGGGCCCAGGCAAGGCCTGCCGCCGCTGCGCAAGCCGCGTCCGGATCCTGAATGGCGATCAGCAAGGGTTCGAAGGCCGCGGGGTGACCGGCCCGTGCGAGCAGGGCAAAGCGCTTTTTGCCCTGGAGAGCGAGCAAGGCATGAATGCCCTGATCGTCAAGTTCGCGCTGCAGCGTCGCGGCAGTCCAGTCGAGTCCGATTGAATCGCCACTTTCGGCAAGTTGCTTGATCACGCGCGGCACCCAGGATTCGCCGCGCCAGACACCGGCTTCAAGGGCTGCTGCGCGCAATTGAGCGTCGCTGTGTGCGATGGCTGCCGCGTAGGGGCGAGGAATGGGCTCACTTTGCTGATCAATCTGCAGAACCGCCCGCCATGCCTGGCTTGCGATCGCTGGGTCGGCCTCGTCCAGCAGTGTTGCCAGCCGGGGATGGGTGGGTTCGAGGCGCCGCTGCGTTGCGAGCACAACGGCGGCGGCCGCGGCGTGATGCGATTGCCCGTGTGTCAGCGCAGCGCGCAGCGTGGCTTCAGTGTGCAGCGGGGATGCCATGCCCAGCGCATCGCGCAGGCCAAGGAGTCGCTCTCCACTTGCGGCGGCAAAAGCCTCAAGAATGGTTCGAGCTGCATTTGCGCTGCCAGACCGCAGCATGGGCCATGCACCGGCGAATACCTCGTCGCGATCTTCGCTGAGCAGGCTGGGTGCGGCAATCTCTGCGAGCGCATCGCCGGTGATCAAGAGCCCTTGAAGGTGGGCTTCTATCCGCTCGTTGAGTTCGGCAAAGGCTCGCGTCGTCAGTTCGGTCGATCGAAGCGAGTGCCGGCGTCGATGCCAAAGATAGGCCAGTTCCTCGGCGTGAGTCTGCGCGAGTTCCGGGATGTGGTTCTGGCGGCGATTGAGCGGCTTGACAGAAAGCATGGGTCGCCTAGTTGATCGAAACGCTTCCGGCCTTGATCCGCTGGAGACCCTTTGCACGGATCAGCACGTCGTCGCCCTTCAGAATGGCCTTTCCGTCCGCCCGCAGATCAAGCACCGTGTCTCCGCACCGCAAGGTGACCGACTCAGTGGCTTCAAGCGTGATTCGCGCCTGCGGCTCCGGCTTTTGGTAGGCGCCAACCCGGCCTAATGCGAGGCCCTTTCCGGTTGAATCCGGGGGCAGCACGGCGAGGCGGTCGCCGGGCTGGAGGACGAGGTCTGCGCCGGTGACGAGCCAGTCGCAATCGAACTCGCGGCCAGCGTCGTCACGGACAGTCAGATTGCCTTCTTCGGTAATCGCGATTAACTCCGCGCGAAGGGGAGTACCCGATTCGCTTGCCAGCACTGCAGCGATCGGGATGACATTTGAGCGTTTCATTACTTGGACTCCGAAACGTATTGACTGAAAGCCTGGAGACTTCTGGATCACCCTGTCCAGGATTCGGGTGCAATAAACTGCAGTGTGTCAATTCCGGCGGCTTGTATGGCTGCTTTGATTGAGTCATGCACAACGATCGCATTAACAGATTCGGCGAGGCGGAACATCAGCGCATCGCCGATCGCCTCCTCGTTCAACCGTACACCGCCAAGCAGTTCGTTGCCGCCTTTGATGTATCCGCGCTGGGCTACGGTTGAAATTTTTCCGATCAGATTGAATGCGACATGCGTGTCCTGGCGAATTGAGCCATCTGGCATTTCGAAGACGAGAGGATAGGAATCAATATTGGACACGCTCCCTTTCGTTAGCGTTTCCAACAAGCGCTTGCTCATGATCGGTAAAGGGACCTGCCACATTTCGCCGATCACGCTGTTTGGGCGAGGCGCTACCGTCACGCGAACGGGAAGCGGAGGCGGTTCGTCGAATCGATCCGCAGACATCCAGTCCCGCAAGGGGTCAGGGTCTTCCGAAAAATCGTAGTCAAGCATGGCGAGATATCCGACTTCTGGATCCGGGCAATGCATCATGTAATACATGGTGGTTCCTATTGGTGATCCTACCGTGCCCCATCAATGTTTGTGCGGAAGGCTCCCCAGTAGATCATCCTACCCAGGTCTCTGGCGGCATGAAGGTTAGCGTGCTTATCCCCGTCGCCTCAATCACGGTTTTCACATCCTCGCTGACCAGGATCGCACTCACGGATTCGGCGAGCCGAAACATCTTTCCTCCTGCGACCTTCTCTGGGTCGATGATGAGGTGATCGATGTCCGCCGAAATAAGGCGATCAGTGGAGCCTGGTGCGTACCGTGTCCCCTGTGCGTCTGCCGCTGCAATGACGCCGATGATGTTAAATGCCAGATAGCCATCGATGATGTTCCCACTTTGCTTGTCTTCTAGCAGCACAGGGTAGGTGTCGAGGTTGCTTACGCCTGCGGCCAGCAGTGCTTTGTGCAAGCGCGCGGTCATCAGCGGGAGCGGGGTCTCCCACATTTCCGCGAGTACGCTTTGCTTATCCAGAATAACGCGGGCCCTGAGCGGTTCCTTCGGCTCGTCGTCAAAACGATCTCCCGTATTCCAGAATCTAAATGGATCGTCGTCACGGTATTCAATTCGTCCCAGATATGCGTTCGGTGGGTCAAAACACTTAAGCACGAAGTACATGTAACGAACTCCAGGATGCGAGGCCTAGCTTAGATTTTTGCCCAGGCTTTTCCGGCCGCGCGGGCAGTCATGTAGGCTTGACCCCATTTTGATGTGAATAGGTTCATTGCCCAGGTCGAGCCATTAACGAAGCCCTTCAATCGAGCCGATACGCCGTTGAGTCGGGCTACGAGGCCCGCAGGTGGTGGGTAGCCGATCTGAGACCATTTCGAGCGCGTCTTCTCGCATTCGCTGCACGGACACGCATCGGTTCGTTCCTCGTAATGTCGATACTTCTTCGCCAGTGCGGCGGCGATCGAATCGAGCTTCAGCTGGACTTCGCTACTGTAATTTCCGTGACGGTCATGGAATTGACCTGGAGCTCCCAGCATGGCTTGGCGGACATACTGCCACTTAGGAGTCGTCTCAGTCATCGATTCCGGGCTTCCGGTCAGGTATGCGGAGCCATCAGCGTCTTCTCCCGGAATATCTTCCTCTTCCAGATCCGGCTCGTCTGCGGTGCTCCACACCCTTAGCCCACCACGTCCCCCTCCGACTGCATACGAGCCAGGCAAGTAGACGCCGTTCTCGCTTCCATTGACGTTATACCCTACGTCCCGCCATAGCTTCCCCTTTACGGTGCCGCCTTTCACTGGCTCTGCCGTGTGCAGGTGAACCATGAAAGGCACGAGCCGGCTGTCCTTTAGCGCTTCTTGTGCGGGGATCAAATGATGGGCCGCGCAGCGCACAGGAAGTTTATGTATTTCGTCGTTGACGGAAATTGTCACCGGCCAGCTTGCCTTGACTTCCGCAGAAGCGCCGCGCAAGGAGCTTGGCGAATGAAATGAATGGGTTTCAATGTAGCGAGGGTTCTCTACCCGATCAGGTTTTGGTTTAGCCACCAGGTCGGTGCTTCGCTGACTCTTGAGTTGTTTTGCTAGCTCACTGCCCGATCCGATCAGTTCATTTTCTCCTGGATTAGACTCTGGCGGTGTTTCATGTGAGAAAGGGCACCCTGGCGAATCAGGGTCATCGATTATGCCGATTGCAATTGGTTCGCCAAATTGAGTCATTTTCTCACCCGCAAATATTCTTCTTGTTGTGCCACAGCGGGTCGCCCATTCTGCATACATTTTTTCCGTCAAGCATGACGTTGAATGAGTACATCAGGAATTCGCACTCCTGCTTGATCGTGCCGCTGATGACACCGCCCACCGATCCGGGTTCGTCGCCGGCGCTCATCATGTATTTGGCGCCCTTGACCATGACCATGTTGCCGTCGGCCTTCACGGTGCTGGTGCCTGAGCTGGTGTCGGACGACTTGCCTATGTTGGGATACGGGATCGGGATGGGCGGTGCGGGCGGCGCAGGGGTCTTGCACACGTCCGGGAAGACCATGCTCATTCCGCCGCTGCCTTTGTGCGCGAAACCTTGGATGTTATGGACAGTGCAGGGCATCTGGCGCTCCTGTTAGGTTATGCGGTGCCTTCAAATACGACAGCGGCGCGATCGGCGTGGTCGGATGAGGCGTAAACCAGGCATGGCGCGCGACGGTAGCCCTCGCTAACGCCATGGGCGGCCACGGCGGCGAGGGCAATTCCGTGCGCGGCACCGAGGTCGCCAAAGCACTCCGCGGGGTGTTCCATTTGCGTCTCATCACCGAACGCCTGAGCGTTGCGGATCCGGGCTACGCCGAACTCCCGTGCCCAGTAGCGCTCGCCATTGAAACTGCTGAACACGGTTTGAATCGGCGTGTCGGTTGCCGCTTGAGCCAGCACCTCGGAGACGGCGGCTGCGAGGCCTTCGCCGAGGTATGGCGCTTGAGCGTAAAGATTGCCCGGTTCCTGACCGCTTGCACTTCCGCTCAGCCGGACAAGCGCCTTTAGTCCGGTTCCTGTAATTGCCGTGTCCTTGGCCAGCAGGATGAAGCCTGCGCCTTCGGACGGCGTGAAGCCATCGCTGACGGTTTCGCCACGAATGCGTTGTTCCCGGTCCAGCGTGCCGAGAATGTAGAGGTCGTTCAGACTGTCGACACCGCCTACGAGCACGTAAGGGGATTGCCCACTCTCGATGATTCTGACTGCCTGACTCAGCGCCATCAACGCAGAAGCACGACCGCGCGGTGCGGCGACACTGGCTGACAGATCGAAGCAGGGGCCACTTTGCAAGGCCAGCCGCTGCAGAAAGCGAGCCGGCTCTATCGCAATCTGGGTGTGATGCTCGGGTAGGCCCAGCAGCAAGGGGGGCGGAGTGATTTGGGCCGGGATCGCACTGAGCGTGTCTGACAGTGCCGCGTGGGCCAGGCGTAGCATCCGGGCTTCTCGGGCCTGAATTGACTCGTTGGCCAGGGAGGGGGCGAGTGCAGGCAACCCAGACTCAGGGACCCGGCCCACAATGAAGGGCTCAAACCGCCGATCGAGCCAGCTGCATTCACGCAATCGAGGCATGCGTGCACGGGTCGCGGCGGCGGTTTCTCCTAGGCTCAAACCGACAGGAGTGACCAAGCCTGCGGCTACGACGACGCAGGTCATGGGTGCAGCGCCTTATCGTACGCGACCCTTAGGGTTCGCAGTTTCAACAGGCGTTTGTCGACGGCGAGTTCCGCCCGCCACACCATCTGCATCCGCCCGGTATCAGGTTCGAACAGTACGGTGTCGAGCAGGGGTTTGGACGCGATGTTCGCGCCGGCAAAGTCGAATTCGAGCTCGACGTCCGGCTCGGGAAGTGCGAAGGCCAGCGGCGTCGCGGCCACCCCACGCAGAACGACGTCCTCGCCGCCTTCGAGCCGCGATGGTGAGATCAATGCGGGTGGCGCAGCATGAAGAAATAGCGGGTTGAAATCGAATGGGAGATGGGGAGCACGAGTCTTTTGCCAAGCCTCGTCGTATGTGCCGGCATGGCGACTGCGGAACTGCCAAACGGGCGCCACCGGGGCGTATCCGACTGGCGCCGGGCGGTCCTGGGGAGTTGTAATCCGACACTCGGGTGATTCAATGCAGGGCAGTGGTCGACCTTCGAAGTCCGTTTCCCAACTGCCGATGAATCCCCTGCCGACTGGGTTTCGTGCTTCGACCTCCATCGGCTGATCCGGGTTGGGCGGGGTTGTTCCGCCGTACGCAAGTTCCCAGCGCAGTGGCATGCGGTCGAATGCTTTTGGATCAGTCGGGCGCCAGGATTTTCCGTCGCGCGTCCAGAAGCGTTCACCGCTGACGCGCAAGGTCTCGATTACCGGGCCAACCTGGAGCGTAACGTCCATGACGCCGACCGGGCCGCTGATCGATATCGCCCGCCCGATCAGCATGATGTCGGTTGTCGGCTTGAGCAAGGTAACGTCGCCTGCGGCGCGCAGTGAGGAGCTCGTTGGGTCGCCCCAGTACACATCGGCAGCGAGAAAGCCGGCTTGACGCGGCGACGGTACAGGTCGGCCGCTGGTCAGGTCATAAGTGATTTTCAGCGCGGCGTAGGCCGTTTCAACGCCCGATGGGGCGGGAAACACCGAGAGCACGGCAGGGAAGGGTGTGCGGTTGTCGACCTGAAGCATCGGCGTCAGTTGTTCGCGATCTTGGAGCCTTTTACGACGACATCGCCCGATGCCTTCACGCCAATCTTGCCGCTGCCCTGAATCGTGATGTCCTTGCCCTTGATGGTGATGGTGCCGTCTTTCTTCATGGTGATGCTGGCGGCACCGGTCTTGAGCGTGATCTCATCGGCTGCTTCAAGGTAATACTTCTTTCCGACCTGGCTCTTGGAGTCCTTGCCAACCGTCAGCGTCTGGTTCTCGCCAATGCTGACGGTTACGTTCTTGCCAACGGTCTGGCTCAGATCGGTGCCGATGTCGATGGTTTCGTTCTTGCCAACTGTGCGCTGCCGATTGGCCCCGACATCGTGGGACTCATCAACGCCGACTGTGATGCTTCGATTCTTCCCGATCGAAGTACTGGCGTTTTCGCCGACGTCCAGTGTGCGGTTCGTGCCGATCGTGATTGCTTCAACCTTGCCGACAGACTCGGTGCGATTGACGCCGATCGTGATCGTCTCATTGTTGTCGACGGTCTCGGTCCGGTCGTGTTTGACGTGGGTGGTTTCGTCGTTATCGATTGTCTTTCGGCGGTCATTACCGACCCGATGCGTCTCGTCGTGCTCGACTTCAATGTCCTGATTCTTTTCGGCGTGAATGAAGATTTGCTCCGAGCCTTTCTTGTCTTCGAAGCGGATCTCGTTGAAGCACTCCTTCTTGTCGTCCGGGCTGGCTTTGCTTGAGCGGGTTTTGATCCCGGTCTGCGTCATGTTTTCAGGTAGTGCGTAGGGGGGCATCTGTACGTCGTTGTAGACGCGGCCGGTGATGATCGGGCGATCCGGATCGCCTTCGAGAAACTCGACAATCACCTCTTGCCCGATCCGGGGGATGGCGATCATCCCCCATTTGTTTCCGGCCCAAGGGTGGGAAACACGGATCCAGCATGAGCTGTTCTGGTCGCCTTTGGTGTAACGATCCCAGTGAAACTTGACCTTCACGCGGCCGTACTTGTCGGTGTAAATCTCGTCGCCTGATGGCCCGACCACGATGGCCGTTTGTGGCCCCTGGACGAAAGGTTTGGGCGTGACACGTGCGGGATGGAATGGCTGGCGGCTCGGAATCGCGGTAATCGAAACCTCAAAGCGATCGCCATCAGCGTCAACGCTTTCATGGCCGGCGTGCTCGATCGCATAGCTGGCGGACAGAATCAGGTATTCGCGGTTCTGGTCGGCGCGCGGGTGCTCGGCCAACTTGAACAATGCCCCCGAGCCAAGACCACGAACATTCCCGCTGCCGCTGCAGACTTCGTGCTGGTGACGAAGTTCTTCAATGCGCACGCGCGCCAAACGCTCGCCTTCGCTACGCTCGTCGTATTCGCCGGGGTAATCGAAGACTTCGTGATTGGACTGCGCATGATTGCCGGGCAGAGTCCCGTCTTTCAACGCAAGCAGGTTGGCACGAGGTTTGGTGAAGTCGAAATCGGCTACGACGTAGCGCGAAGGCTGTATTTCGCGCGATAAGCGCCAAGCACGTAGTCCGCTTTGCGATTCGATGCCACGTTCGGAGTGCGGTACGAATTCAACGGTTTCGAACCTGGGGCTCGGCTGGTGGCCTGCATATGAATCGGTTACCACCATCTTGTGACGGCCACCGGTGTGCTTGAAGTAAAAGTAGATTCCTTCCTGCTCCATCAGGCGGCAAATAAATCCGAGGTCGGACTCTCGGTACTGCACGCAGTACTCGCGCGTCCGGTAGGTTTCAGAGAGCGAAAACTCTACGTCGGCGACTGCGTGGTCGGCGAACACCGCCTTGATGATCTCCGGCACGCTTTTCTGCTGGAAGATCTTGCAATCTGCCGTGCGCGACATCAGCCAAGCCCATGGTCGTACCGTGAGTTGATAACGGTGGAAGCGGCCTTCGATGCCAGTTTGAGCCATTGCGGTGACGAATCCGCTGAATTCCCGCGTGGTGCCTTCGTCAGTCCTCAACTTGACCGTGACTGTCTTTCCGATCAGATCATCCAACTCGAGCTGGTTTTTCGGTGACAGCACCGTGACCTGGTATTCGAACAGGCGACCAATTTCCTCATGGCCCTGCATGGAACGAAAGAGCAGATCGTGCTCAAGTGGTGAAACGATCTCGACAAAGCTCTCTAAGAACGCCATTGATTCCTCCCGGCGCGCGCGCGGCGCATCGGTCGTCGGTTAATCGATTGCTCGTTGATACGGCGTGACCAGAACTCCGACGCGGTCATGCGGCCGGCTTTCGTGCTGCCACGACGAACCCTTCAACAGGCTTGCCGTTTTCGGTTCGCAGCACTGCGTCTTCGATGGCAAGCCGTGCAAGCCCTGCCGCGCTCAGACAGGCTTCGATGTGGCTGCGGGTGTGGCTATAGCGGCCATGCGGATTGATTCTATGCCCTTCAAGCACAATTGAATCATCTGCTGCTTCGACACTGAACACCAGCAGGCCGCCGGGCCGGAGCGACGCGGCACTGGCGAGCAAGGGTTCGGCGAGGGATCCAAAGTAGCAGAGCGTGTCTGCCGACACGATCATGTCAAAACGGTCTGGGTTCGCCGCGATCCAGGTCGTCAGCTCGGCCTTGATCAGTTCGTCATAGCATTGCTTGCCACTTGCTTTCTGCAGCATGCCACTGGAGAGATCGACACCGACCAGATGCTTTGCCCACGATTTGAAGAGCGGGCCGCAGAGGCCGGTGCCACAGCCTGCATCCAGCATCGTCAATGTGGCCTCGGGCCGCGGCAGAAAACGCGCGGCGACTTCGGCGCAGAGTTCGGGTGCCTGGTACGAGAGCTTCTGTTGCAACTGCTGCTCGAAACTCTCAGCGAAGAGATCGAAAGTCCGCTCAACGTAATCGTCCGCAGCGCGGGCCGGCACGTTATCGCCACTGCAGGCGGCATACATGTGTTTGGCCGTGGGGTGCCCCGGCACTGTATCCATCCAGTGCCGGTACACCTCGGCTGCTTCCTTAAGCCGCCCTTGGGTGAAATAGAGCGCGCCAAGAAGGTGGTGACCATCCGCGTGCTGTGGCATCAGTGAGATGGCGCGGGTGTAGAAGCCGATGGCGTCGTCGCTGCGCCCAAGGCGGTTGCACAAGAGTCCGAGATTATTGATCGACTTGATGTGATTCGGTGCCATCTCTAGAGCGCGCAGGAGCACCGTTTCGGCTTCATCGAAGCGATCGAGCGCCCGATAAAGGGTGCCGAGGTTCGATAAGGTGTCCGGACTATCCGGACGCAAATCGAGGACCCGGCGGTAGTGTGATTCTGCTTCTTCCATCCGTCCCGCGAGAGCAAGGATGTTGCCCTGGTTGTTGTGAAAATCCGGGAAATCCGGCACCGCGCTGATTGCTTGGCCAATTAGTTCAATGGCCTCTTCGGTGCGACCGCGCTGATTCGCAAGGATCCCGAGAAAATGCAGCACATCCGGGTGCTCAGGTGCCGACTCAAGAATACGTCGGTACAAAGCCTCGGCGGCGTCGTATCGCCGATCCTGATGGAGCGCTACCGCGTATCTGAGGGCTTCGTCGATCGTTATCTCTGTATCAGCGTGGGCGACAGCGGGCGAAGGATTGCAGTTTTCGATGCTCACTAAGAGATGACTCCATTGGCAAGCAGTAGTCATGGAGCCCATCGGTGGATACGACGGGCTGGGGTTGCAGTGCGACTACCGTACAGTCCAAGTCGGTGCACAGTGGTCCGATCGGCGTTCCGTGGGGCTGGCAATTTCGCCAAGCTTAGGTCGTCAAAAGGAGCCATCCGGAGAATCGACCGCTCGCGCCGTTTGGGTTGTAGCTTGGAACCGTATTGATTTCGCTGAATCCGTAGTCGCTCCATGGGTCGCAGATCACCGCAGACTCGCCATTCATGCCGTCGACGACAACGAAGTGTGCCCCCCCCGGAATGCCCGGTGAGCCGGCCCATTCAATGTGCGCGATGACCGGTTTTGAGATCGACGCCGAACGCAGTGCAGGCTTTACGTCTGTGAAATACTGGCTTTCACAGGGTACACACATCTTCTTGAGCATGATTTCCATGTTGAACATTGCTGTGCCGCCATGCTCGGAGTAGGCACCGGTACCAGCGCGGAAGGCCCCCTGATCGAAGCACGCCGAATAAGCGCGCAGACTTGTTTCGTCCAACAAGAGATTGCGACAACGTGCGACGACCATCGCGACTGAGGCGATCCCGCATGACATGTCTCTTTGTTGAACCGCCAGCACATGTGTTTTGCCTTTTGAGCAGGTGACGTTGCGATACATGTTGCCTACTTCGATGTATGCTTTTTTTGAGCCTTTCCAGCTAAAAAAATTCGGCATGGTCTTCTCCTAAGGTTATGTTGTATCGCGGGCGATCGGCAGCTTGCTGAGTTTGGTCCTGGTCCGCCATGCAATGTCACGTCACGTTATCGGGTGCACAAAGCGACCTCCATGGTCCGTATGACGGGCTTTGTGAATCCGCGTGTCGTCTTACATGCACATATGAGACTCTCTAGAACACGTACTTGAAATTTCCATCCGCGGTCTCGACCAATACGCGTTCAATTGGTTGACCTTCCATCATTCGCGTCAGGAACACGCGGCTGATATCCGGCAGCATGGTATTGGTCAGGATTGCGTCGATCATTCGGCCACCGGACTCGCTCTCGGTGCAGCGTGAAACAACCAGCTTGATGACGTCTTCGCCATACTCGAATGGGATCTTGTAGCGAGCCTCGACACGCTTCTTGATGCGGTTGAGTTGCAGCTTCACGATCTTGCCGAGCATTTCGTCGGAGAGCGGGTAGTACGGAATCGTCACCAGGCGGCCGAGCAGCGCAGGCGGGAAGATCTTGAGCAAGGGTTCGCGCAGGGCTTTGGCGAGTCCCTCAGGATCGGGCAGCAGCTCCGGGTCGCGGCACATGCCGGCGATCATCTCGGTGCCGGCGTTTGTCGTCAGCAGGATCAGTGTGTTCTTGAAGTCGATGAAGCGGCCTTCGCCGTCTTCCATGAAGCCTTTGTCGAACACCTGGAAGAAGATCTCATGCACATCCGGGTGGGCTTTCTCTACTTCGTCTAGCAGCACGACCGAGTAGGGCTTACGACGCACCGCTTCGGTCAGCACGCCGCCTTCCCCGTAGCCCACGTAGCCCGGTGGCGCGCCCTTGAGCGTAGAGACGGTGTGGGCCTCCTGATACTCGCTCATGTTGATGATGATCAGGTTCTGCTCGCCGCCGTAGAGCGCCTCGGCCAGCGCAAGCGCCGTCTCCGTCTTGCCGACGCCGGATGTACCGGCAAGCATGAATACCCCGATTGGCTTCTGCGGATTGTCGAGTCCGGCGCGTGAAGTCTGGATGCGTTTGGCGATCATTTCCATCGCGTGATCCTGGCCGATGACGCGCTCGCCCAGCGTCTTCGCGAGGTTCAGTACGGTTTCCACTTCATTGCGCGCCATGCGGCCGACCGGAATGCCCGTCCAGTCACCCACCACGCTGGCAACCGCCTGGTAGTCCACCGTGGGCAGAATCAAGGGGGTTTCGCCCTGCAGCGTTGTTAGCTGCGCTTGCACGGCCTTGAGCGCTTCGAGTTGGGCAACACGTTCTGCTTCTTTTGCTGCCGCATCGTCGGTTGCGGGGGCGGCGGCTTCTGCTACGGCCTCGGCGGCCGCCTCCAGCTTGCTGCCGGTGCCTTCCACCGGCTTGATGCCAGCGCGGAGCTTTGCGCGCAGATCGAGCATTTGCCCCACCAGCTCGCGTTCGGCCGTCCAGCGCGTATCCAGCTCGGCGAGGCGCTCGCGTTCATGTGCGAGTAGCTCGTTGGCTTCGACTTCGCGTTGTCCGATGTCGATACCGATGGCTTTTTCGCGGCCAATGATTCCGAGCTCGGTTTCCAGCGCTTCGATTCGCTTGCGGCTGTCGTCGACCTCGGCGGGCACAGCATGCAGGCTCACCGCCACCCGTGCGCAGGCCGTATCGAGCAGGCTGACCGATTTGTCTGGCAGTTGCCGTGCGGGGATGTAGCGGTGCGAGAGCTTCACCGCCGCTTCGAGCGCTTCGTCGAGGATCTGCACCTTGTGGTGTTGTTCCATGGTCGAGGCGACGCCGCGCATCATCAGGATCGCCTTGGGCTCGTCCGGTTCGTCCACCTGGACGGTCTGGAAGCGGCGGGTGAGGGCGGGGTCTTTCTCGATGTGTTTCTTGTATTCGGCGAAGGTGGTGGCGCCGATGGTGCGCAGGGTGCCGCGGGCCAGGGCGGGCTTGAGCAGGTTGGCCGCGTCACCGGTGCCGGCGGCGCCCCCCGCGCCAACCAGGGTATGGGTTTCATCGATGAACAGGATGATCGGCTTGGGGCTGGCCTGTACTTCTTCGATCACCGAACGCAGGCGTTGCTCGAACTCGCCCTTCATGCTTGCGCCAGCCTGGAGCAGGCCAACGTCCAGCGAACGCAATTCAACATCCTTGAGGCTGGGCGGGACGTCGCCGCGTGCGATGCGTTGCGCGAATCCTTCGACGACGGCTGTCTTCCCGACTCCGGCCTCGCCGACCAGAATGGGGTTGTTCTGCCGGCGCCGCATCAGGATGTCGACCACCTGACGAATTTCGTCGTCGCGGCCGACGATCGGGTCCATCTTGCCGCCCCGTGCCTGTTCGGTTAGATCAACGGTGAACTTCTTGAGGGCTTCCTGCTTGCCCATGGCGGCCGGGGCGATGGCGCCGCTGGCTTCACCCGGTGCGCCGCTGCCATCCGATGCGATTGCGCCGTCTTCAGGCGAACCGCCAACGATCTTGGCGAAATCGTCGCTGAGGGTGTCGGGCTTGATCCGGTCAAACTGTTTCGAGATGCTCGACAGCGCGTTGCGCAGGCTCGGCGTCTTGATCGCGCCCAGCACCAGATAGCCGGTGCGGACCTGGGTGTCCTTGTAGAGCAGTGATCCATACACCCAGCCGCGTTCCACGGCGTTTTCGACATGCTCTGAAAGATCAGAGATGGCAGTTGATCCGCGGGGAAGGCGGTCGAGTGCGGCGGTGATGTCGCCGGCCAGCTTTCCACTGTCAAGCTCGAAGTGGCGCACGATGCGATGCAGATCCGAGTCCGGGTTCTGCAGGATCTGTGCGATCCAGTGCACCAGCTCGACATAGGGGTTTCCGCGCAATTTGCAGAACACGGTGGCACCCTCAATGGCCTTGTAACCGAGGCTGTTGAGCTTGCCGAAGAGTGCAACGCGACTGATTTCGCTCATGGGTGTCTCACTGTGTTGTCGGGTTGGTAAGTGCTTGCTGGGGGGGGGGGCTGAAGCTTTGCCGGGCGCCTGATCACCCGTTCGACATCGAGCAAGAGCTCACTAGCGTCGTTGGCGTGGGCGCGCTGCCCGAGCCAGCTGGTCAGCCCCAGCCGTGCCTGCTTGTCGAGTTTCAGTTTTGGAATGTCAGCACGGCGCAAGGTGATGCGCGCATCCCAGGAGAGTTCGTCGCCGACGTAGTTGCGCACGCAGGCCGACAACTTCTTGATGCCTTGGGTGCCGGGCAACAGTGCCTGGTATTGCGCCAACGAAAGCGGGCCGATGTGCAGGCGAAACTTGTGCTGGCGATCCCACACTCGCTTGCCTGCGAGGGCGTTGCTCCCGAGGCTCGCGGCGCTGCGGCCCAGTTGAGTGCGATCGCGCAGTTCAGTTGGCATCCAGTGACCGACAAATTGTTCAACGCTCGCTGGAGCGCGAAATGCGCCACTGACAAACTGCGCAAGGCCTTCGGCGTTCCGCACCTGGCGGCTGAGCAAACCGGCGTGATGCAACTTGGTGAAATCGGGCAGCGCATCGCGTTCACGCAGGCTCGGCATGCCGAGGCCGAAGAGCGCACCCAGGTGATAACTGAAGCGGTCTTCCTGGGGCCGGTCCAGGCTGACGGTGGGTTGCGCTTGCGCCCACGCGCGGTAGAAGAGCGTTAGCAGTCGATGATGGAAGATGTCGGCGAAGCGCGCGAAGGTCGGGTCGCCGGCATTCATGAGGCGGCCGCGGGCATACTCGGTCAGGTGCAGCGGCAGCGGGCCGTTGGGGCCAAATAGACCAAAGAAGCGCACTTCAAGTCGAGGGGCCACGCTGTTCGCGGGCCGGACAAGCGCCGAAAGACTTGCCGGTGCGAAGGACATGGCCGGCTCTTGCCCCAGACGCACAGCCTCATCGGTGGGTTTGAGCGCCCGACCCCAGCGTGGCTGCTCAGGATGAAGGCATTCCAGTCGCCGCAGCGCCTGGTAGAAGTCGTGCTTCCACGGCTCGCGCGAGATCGCATCGAGCAGGGCGTCGCGACTGGTCTGCCTTATAGCGTCGGCCGCAGCCCGCATCGTGGTCTCCAGTGCATGATCTGCCCGCGCGAGATCGATCTCAGTACGGTTTCTGTGAAGCTGTTCAGGCTCACATGCCGCGCGAAAAAGCGCTCAAGCACAGCGCCGAGCAAGAAGGCACTGCCGCCCTCAAACGCTAGTTCATCGACATCGAGTGTGATCTGAATGCCCCGGCCGAAACACAATGGGCCGGGCATGGGCAGGCGCGTCACGACGGGGCGCGCTTCGATCGAGCGCAGACCTTCAATCTGGCGTCGCATGCCCGCGTCCGACGTGCTTGCATAAAGTTCGAACATCTCGCGCAGGGCGGCTGCGCCGCTTTGCTTGTCGCTATCGAGCAAGGAAAGATAGTTCAGGGACAAGTGGCTGACGAGCTTCCAGGCCGAGGCGCCGTCCGCAATCGCCGCGTAGGGTTTGCATGGCCCTTTGATGGCCTTGATCGACTCGACTGGCGCCGAAATGTCGAGCGAAAAGTCGCTGCGGGTCAGCCCGAGCGGCATCAGGATCGGAAGGTCGCGGTTGGTGCACAACGCGCGCAGCGACAACTGCCGCAGATCGGGCCGGTAGGGTGCCTCCTGCGGATCGACAAGCGAGATGAAGACTTCGCTTCCGATATAGCTGGAGCGTGCGCCAACGCGCTTCTGCTTTTCCGAGTAGAGGCGCGGTTCGCGTCGCAGGGTATAGAAGCCGTGGGGGCGGGTCTCGGAGGCCAGATACTCGGCGTAGAAGGGCTCGAAAGCTTGCTCGCTATCGGGGCCGGTGCCGTGGCCGGTGACTTCGGTGAGGTCATAAACCTCGAAATCCATTGGGCGCGTGCGGTCAACGATGACCTGAAACTCGTGATTCGCATCGTCGATGTGAATGCGGTCAGTGCGGCGTGCAAACAGGTTGATCGCCGGGGTGCAATGCAGCGCGAAGTTAGCCGGTTCAACGACGCTCTCGAGTACGGCGTCGCCGCGCGAAAACAGCAGGATGATCTCGATTTCGGAACCGTCGTGGCGCGAGAAGGCGGGGCGGAGCCCGTCGATGTCGAAGAACAGGTAGCGCTGAGGAAACGAGAAATACTCCTGCAGCAGCCGATAGCCCCCAAAAGCCCGCGTTGCGGTAGGGAGTAGCGCCTCCTCGTCACCGAAGCCTGCAAGGGCGATCTTTTCTGGTGCGATGAACTCGTGCCAGACGTCGGTTTGCCCGGCGGGGGTGACAACCGCGCCAAGACACGCCGCCCCGACATATTCGTGCAGGCGGTACGCCACTTCGTCGGCACCGGCCAGGAAGAACCGGAGCCGCTCTGCGGCAATCTGCTTGAAGTTCAGGCCAGCGGTTGCGCGCAGGCGAAGGCGAACGCCACCCTTGACGCGCACACCCGGCGCCAACCTTGGCAAGGGGACGTCTGGCGCGAAGGAGAAATAGCGCGCTTGCGCTACTTCCAGCGGCCATAGGGTCACGTCTTGCGCGGTGGTGAATTCGCACGCCGACACATCGCTCTTGGTGACTGTGCTTTGCAGCGCCGTGCCGCGCGGAATGCGCACGCCGGCGCCCAGGTTCGGATCGCCAAGCACTGGTTGCAACTGGGCCACCAGCATTGCGGGGGTCGGCGCGAGGTAGTGCGGGTAGAGCATCTCCAGCAAACGCTGGGTGAAACGTGGGAACTCGGCGTCAATCTTCAACTGCACACGCGACGCGAGGAAGGCGAAACCTTCCATCAGCCGTTCGACATACGGATCAGTAACTTCGATGCCGTCGATACCAAGCCGCCCGGCAATCTTCGGGAACTGCTGCGCGAACTCAGCCCCCATCTCGCGAAGGTGGCGAAGTTCATCGTTGTAGTAGCGAAGCAGTCGTGGATCCATGGGGTGTCAGGCGTTGGCGTCGGCGAGTTCTACCTGGCCGGTTTCGAGGTCAACCTCGGTGCGCAAGAGCAATTCGAGCGGCACTGGCTGGGCCCACAGTTGCGCCGAAATCTTCACACTGACCACGTTGTGCCAGTTCAGCACGCTGTCTTGCGTGATGGCTTCAACGTTGAGCGTCTCAGCCAGAATCCGCGGCTCAAACCGCAAGATCGCTTCACGGATTGCGCGTTCCAGGTCCCCGACATCCAGCGTCGAAGCTGTCTCCCCCGAGAATGCCGGCAAGCCGAAATTGATCACCGATCGTTCGACTTCGGGATAGGCGCTCAGGTCTTCGGTGGCGGCGAGTCGGGTAGCGTTCATGATCCAGCCGAGGTCGCGCAGCACTGCAGCCCGTAGTTGGCTCTTTGTCAGCACGCGACGTTCGCGGGTCTCGACCTGCACGCTAGGCTCGTCGTCGGTCAAACGATCGAGAAGCGCGGGTTGAAGTCGATCCAGCGGGGTGAGTTCGACCATGCTTACCCGGCCACCGGGGCGGCATTGAAGCGGATTTCGCGGATGCCCATCAGCGGGAGGTCTCCCGCATCGGTCGTGAGAACGCGTTGGCCCGATCCGTGATAGCTGCCATCGCCGACTTCAGTCCATTCGGTCTTGCGCGCAAGCCGAATCAGCGAGTCGCCACTGCTTTCAGAACCGGGATAGCGTGTCGGAATCACGCCGACGGCCTCGCCACCGTTGGTGAACTCGAAGTGAGCCGGCATCCAGACCAGATCGCGCAAGTCTTCCGGGGCTTCAATGGACAATCGGGTCAGCGCCGAGAAGGGCACGAAATAGTACTTGCCATTAATGACCGCCTCGCATACCGGGCCTAGCCGCATGTCGGCATCCGCAATCCACGCAAAGGGCTGCTCGTCAATCGTTCCGCTTGTTGCGGGGGCTTCTTCAAATGCGCGTTCGCGCAGCGAGGCGGCTTGTGCGGTATTGCCCTGACCACGGTTGAGCAGCGATTCGATCAGCAGTGCCAGCCATTGCTCGGGCATGCCAAAAATCAGCGGCGATCGCCGTCCTGCGAACACATCGGCGCGCAAGGCCTCGCAACGCAGCGCCTCGCGGTACATCTGAGCCATTGCCAGTGACGAAGCGTCAAGCTCGGCGGCGACATTGAGCTGATTGAGGGCGCGATCCCACTGGCCCTGAACCGACAGCAACTGGAACAGGAATATGCGCAGCTTGGCATCGGCCGGGTTGGCACGGACGCCGTCCTGAAGGAACTTGAGGGCGCTGTCGGGATCCGCGTCTCGAATGGCTTGTTCTGCGGCGGCTACCGGATTCATTGGAAGTCCTTGTCGGGATTCAGCTTCGGTTAGTCGGGCTGGACGTCGGTTTCAAAAATCATCGCGCCGCGTGATCCGCCGGTTTTTGTCTGCGGTTGGTATTGGACCGAGATCTTCTGGAAGCCAATCCGCACAATTTCAGATAGAACGGCGCCTTCGTTATTCAAGGACCCAAGATGCTGGTGGGTAATGCGTGCTTTTTCTAGGGTGATGGTGAAGTAGTCGAGCGGGTCGACACCACCGGCCTTGCGAACCGACAAAGTCAGTTTCTTGATTATTTCGTTGTTACGCAGTGCAGCCATCAGTGCAGTGCTCGCCGAATCGACACGTTTGATAAGCTCAAGCTCCTGCAGCGATGTGCGGCCGGAGCGCTGACTCAGCGCTTCCTGTGATGCGTCCATGCCCCATGACCATCCAAGGATATTGATTTCGTCTGGGTGTTTGGGGTCGATTGACTCTCCTCTGATCAGGCCTTGCCGTGTGCCTTCAATTTTGACAAACATGTCACTCTGGGACATCTAAACGGCACTCCAAACTATGGTATTGATTGAGGTCTCTCTGCTACTTGGGCACCTTTTCTGACGGCGCCCAAGTCTGAGTTTCGTCTGCGAATCACTTAACCGCGTTTGCGGGTACGTTCCATGTCAAGGTCTTTGGACCGCCGTCTTTACCGCCCTTTGCATTCTGTGGCTGGTACTCAAACTTAACTTTCGCGAAATTTAGCGTCACGTTTTCCGTAAGTCTGTCTTCGCCGCCGCTCCCGCCCGTAGATACAGAGGTAACGAGTACTTCTTCAAGCGTGATTTTGATGTATTCCAGCGGCGTATCACCTGCTTTGCGCACAACGAGCGTCGCTTGATCAAGGTGGCTACCTTTGCAGCACGCCAACATCAATGCGTTGGACGAGGCGTCAACATACTTTGTGAGAGAAAGGTCTTGGACGCTAACTTTTCCGGAGCCACCTCCTCCGCCAACGTGTGTTGTACCAGATTGAGACATACCCCAGCTCCAAGCAAGGATGTCTATTTCCTTCTTGTGCGTACTGTCATTCGACTCTCCATCGATGGTGGAAATCTTGATGAACATATCAACGGCCATGGTGTCTCTCCTAGGTAAATTGAATGATGATTGCGCTCTTCGGGAGCGATTGGGTTTGCGAAGGCCCATCCCCCGACATTATCGGGCTCTGCAAACTGATACAGCTCAGCGACTGGTTAGAGCCCAGTTCAACCAGCGCATATGGATTAAGTCCGGAGAAGGCTGGTACCACGATTACGCCGCCTTTTGCGAGGGAAGCTTGGATACCAATCGAAGAGATACTGTCAGGCCTTCGAGTTGATAGTGTGGTCGCAAGAAGAACTTTGAGGCGTAGTAGCCAGGGTTGCCCTCAACCTCTTCAACCCTAACTTCTGCTGCAGCAAGGGGGCGTCTAGCTTTCGTGTCATCAGAAGAATGAGCAGGGTCGCCGTCAACGTAATTCATGATCCAATCTTGCAACCAGCGCTCCATATCATTACGCTCTTTGAACGAGCCGACTTTGTCGCGCACGATGCACTTGAGGTAGTGGGCAAAACGGCAGCATGCGAACAGGTAGGGCAGGCGTGCAGCCAAGTTTGCATTCGCCGTCGCATCCGGATCGTCATACTCGGCGGGCTTCTGCAGCGATTGCGCGCCGATGAAAGCGGCGAAGTCGGAATTCTTGCGGTGGATGAGTGGCATGAAGCCGCATTTCGCCAACTCGGCTTCACGGCGATCGCTGATGGCGATTTCGGTCGGGCACTTCATGTCGACGCCGCCGTCGTCGGTCGGGAAGCTATGCACGGGCAGTCCCTCAACCGCGCCGCCCGACTCAATGCCACGGATGCGTGAGCACCAGCCGAATTCCTTGAACGAGCGATTGATGTTCACAGCCATGGCGTAGGCTGAGTTCGCCCAGGTGTATTTGCTGTGATCTGCTGCGCCGGTGTCTTCTTCGAAGTTGAAGGCCTCGACAGGGCTCGTCTTGGCGCCGTATGGCAAGCGGGCAAGAAAGCGCGGCATGGCAAGGCCAATGTATCGCGCGTCGTCAGAGTCGCGCAGTGAACGCCATGCGGCGTACTCGGGTGTTGAGAAGATCTTGGTCAGATCGCGCGGATTGGCCAGTTCCTGCCAGGATCCCATCTGCATCACGGTCGGCGAAACGCCTGAAATGAAGGGGGCGTGAGCCGAGGCCGCTACCTTTGCCATTTCTCCGAGCAGTTCGACATCCGGTGCGCTTTGATCGAAGTGATAGTCACCTACCAGGCAACCGAAAGGTTCGCCGCCGAACTGGCCGTACTCTTCCTCATAGACCTTCTTGAAGAGCGGGCTTTGATCCCATGCGGTGCCCTTGTAGCGCTTGAGCGTCTTGCCGAGCTCCGCCTTGGACATGTTCATCACGCGGATCTTGAGTTGCTCGTCGGTCTCAGTGTTGTTGACCAGGTAGTGCAAACCACGCCACGCGCCCTCAAGCTTCTGAAAGTCCTCGCTGTGCATGATCAGGTTGATCTGCTCGGAGAGCTTGCGGTCGAGTTCGGCAATCATCGACTCGATCGACTTGATGACGTCAGAGCCGATTAACTGGGTCTGCGATAGCGCTTGCTGTGCCAGTGTCTGAACGGCACGGCTGACCGCGTCGCGCGCTTCGTCGGTCTTGGGTTTGAACTCGCGTTGCAGCAGTGATGAAAAGTCGCCGCCTTCGGCAACGGTACTGGCAGCTTGCGATTCAGTCTGCATCTGCGGATCGGCCATTCGGTGTTCCTCCGGCTAAGATCGATTGAATGGAAGTTGAGCGGCGCTTAAGCGCCAGCCTCGTCGGCGGGTTTGGGTGCGGCGGCCAGCGTCTGCAGCAGGGCGGGGTCGCTGAGTACCTGCGAGATCAACTCCTCTGCGCCGGTCTTGCCATCCATGTACGTAATCAGGTTTGAGAGCTGCTGACGCGCTTCAAGCAGTTTGTTCAATGCGTCCACCTTGCGTGCAACAGCAGCGGGCGAAAAGTCGTCCATGCTCTCGAAAGTAAGCTCTACGTTCAGGTTGCCTTCGCCGGTGAGCGTGTTGGGTACTGCGAATGCCACGCGTGGCTTCATCGACTTGAGGCGGCTGTCAAAGTTGTCGACGTCAATCTCGAGAAACTTGCGGTCGGCGACCGGCGCCAGCGGTTCGGCCGGCTTGCCTGAGAGATCCGCCAGTACGCCCATGACGAAAGGCAGTTGCACCTTCTTTTCGGCGCCATAAAGCTCGACGTCGTATTCGATCTGTACCCGCGGTGCACGATTTCGTGCGATGAACTTCTGGCTGCTGTCTGCCATGTTGGCCTCCGGTCGGTTTGGGTGTTGCGGTTCCCTGTGCGGGTCGCGTGGGTCTTTATTCCTCTTCCAGCTTTGCTCCAACAACCTTTTCAGCCTGCGGCAGACCGTCAGGCGCGAGATCGTTCAGCAATTCAAGGAAGTTCATATTCATCATTCGTTGCGCGCGTCGCAACACCAGTTGCACCGGATTGCTCGGTTCGGTCCGCGAAAGGTACTCGCAGACCTTTTCAAGGGTCGTGACGACGTCTTCACGAGAGCGGATTTCCCCTGGACGCGATACGACGACGGTGCCGCCTGAAATCCCGGTGGGTTCGGCTGCTACTTCGCCGGGTTCGTCGGCCGATGGTGCCGCTTGCGGGGCGATGCGATCGAGCAACTGCCGCACCGAATAAAGCGTGGCCTGTATTGGTTTTAGATCAATCGATTGAGCGCCGCCAACCTTGTCGCTCACAAAGGCTTCAATGGCCTTGATCGTGTCGAAAGTGGCGCGCACGCGGGCCGGTAATTCGGGGTCTTCTGCAATGCCCCTGCTGAGCATGCCGGTAATCTGGGTCTCGCTCAGCGAGGTATCAGGGCGGGCAGGCAGGCGCCCGGCGAGGACTTCGATGTCTCGCACGGTCACCGCCCCCGCTTGCCGCGTTCTCACCAGCCAGGCTTCGCGGATGTCTCCCAGCACGGCTTCGGGGGCAACGAGCGGCGCAAGCGCGTTCACCCGCATGGTGGGGTCGTTGTCGTCGTCTGCATCAAGTTCGGGGTGGAGCGCGTCCCAGTATTGCTCAAGCAGGGCCTTGATGAGGCTGACGCCCTCGGCAAATCCGGAAAAGCCGCTGGTGTGTGTCGATGCGCGAAGAAGGTGAATCGCGATACGCAGATCCTTGCTGCGAGACAGCAAGGCGCTGGCGAGTCGATTGACCTGCGGCCAGTCTGGTCCGCTGCCTTCGATGCGCTTTACGCCGGAGCCATCGTCGGTTCCGAACTCCTGGTCAGGCTGCGCGCGGGCGGCTTCTTCGAGTTCAAGGAATGCGGCGTCGTACTCGAGATTCGGGCCGCACGGCGAGCTGTCTGAAACCGGCTTCAGGAAACCTTCAAGATCCACGATACCCCCTCAGGAATTGCATTCAATCGTACGACGTAAATGCAGCGGTGCATTGTGCACATTTATACGACGGGCGACTACTTGCATGACAGCGACTGTGCGTCAGGTGTGCAGGCCTCGACCCGTGCGGCCCCTTCAGTATCAGTGGTAGCGGCTCGGGCTGGACCCACTTCAACGATGAGCTTCTTGCGCACGCGCGGAGCAACGTCCTCTCGGTGCGGGGCAAGTGCGACTTGCACGCAAGCCAGCGAGCTGGGATCCGGCTCACATACATCAGGGCGTGCTGCCCCCTCGGCGTCGTTCGTAGCAGGGCGTCCGGGACCGACTTCAGAGATCACCCCGGCACGCAGGCGGCGGGTGACGTTCTCCGTACGAACCGCTTCGTCGATCTTCAGCCGCCGCGCTTCTTCGCCGACTGCCGATACGGCGGTCAGCGCGCCGACCAGATTGGCAGCTTGTGGCAGCGCGCCGTTGTAGTAGATCTGGATTTCGGTTGGGACGTTGGTGCCGTCATAGAACGGAATGACTTGGGTTGTACCGCCGGCGAATACGGCAAAGTCCGGCCTGAACGCGCCTTTGGGGTTCAGGGTGACAAAGCCGCCGCGGGAGCCATCGCCGACCCGCAGGCGGATCCAGTCGTTTGGCGCTGGCGTCCCGAAGCCTTGGGTGTCGAGCGCTGTTGGCAAGATGTCGAAAACCACGCCAGGCAGCGAGGTGGGGACGCCCTGAGCATCGACGTAAGGTGTGCGCGCGCTGATCAGCCCATCGGGGCCGGTATCAAGCCGCGCGCTTGTCAGTTTGATGGCATCACCGAGCACACCCGATGCCGGTGCTTGCGTTCCGGTTACCGGGCTGCCTGCGATGTGAAGTTGGCTTGAACTCAGTCTGACGAAGCCGACCGGTGTGCTTGCGGCGGTCGAGTCGAAGCGTGACGGTCCGCTAGCGCTGCCGCTCACCGCAGAAATACCACCTTGAATATCGTTAAGGGCGCTAGCGAGGTTGAGCGAACCGCCGCCGGGGGCACGCAGCCACAACAGGCTGTTTGCTGCAGTGGAAACCTTGCTGTTCGCCGATTGCTCAATCACTGCGCTGAGCTCTGGCAGGGTTGCGGCGCCAAACCGATACAGATCGAGCCCGGCCGTCTTGATTGCGGCGTTCAGTTCGGGATCGCTGTAGCTGGCGAGTACCGTCGACGTCGCATCGCTGACTAGCCCGAGCTGGCCGCCATTGAGAACAAGGTTTCCTGTCAGGCTAAGCACGCCGCCCGCCCGAATCTCACCGCCGTTGGCCAAGCGAACATCGCGCAGCACGATCGCGCCAGTGCTGAATAGTTTGGCCGACCCGGCATCCATCGTGACGGCGGTCTCGTTGCCCGTCAGCGTATTGCCAGCGTTCTGCGCGTCAATACTGCCGCCGGCAACGAGCGATAAGGCGCCGGTGTTCACAAGCACATCATTGATCCTGATGTCTCCAGTGACCCGGATGTTTGGCTCGCCACTTGACGTGATGAAGTCCAGACGGGTCGTTTCGCCTGCCTGACCGGTGACGTCGGTGCCCAATGCGCCAAGTGCACCGTCAACGCCGATGGCGCCGGAAAACTGCGTGATCCCAGCGGTGTTTACCTCGAGGCTTGACGCGTTTGCGCTATTGATGCGGTTGGAGAACGCGATGGCTTGGCCCGAAATGCTGCTCAGGCTTACATCTTTGCCAATCCACATCGGGCCTTGCCAGTCCTGGGCACCAATGGTTTTGACGGTTCCGGCGTTGAGATCGATTCTTGCCGCGGAGGTTGAGAGACTTGTAGGCGCTTCGGTGCTACCGACCGCCCCCGCGAGCGTTGCGGTATCGCTGGCGTTGATGGCGAGTTTGTGCGCGCCGTCAACGGTAGCGTCGAACGTAACCGTTTTTCCGAGCACGGATGTGTCGCCGGCCAGCAGCAACGCTCCTGTGGTTGAAATCGTGCCGGCATCGGAGGCGAGGGAGCCGGACAGCGTGGTCGAGCCGGAGAAAGTCTGATTACCTACAGTGTGAGCGCCATGAAGAATCGACGGGCCGCTGACGCTAAGGCTCGCAAGCGCCGTCGTGCCACCAATCGATTTGGCAAAGGTGGTCCCGCCATTACTCTGCACGGAAAGCGCGCCGGGGCCATCGACCGTATCTTCAAAGCGGACTGTTCCCGAGCCTGCGCTGACCGACGAGTTGCTCGCGATCACCACCGGGCCGTTCAGCGCAAACGGGCCGTTCTGGGTGACGTATGTTCCCCCTAGAGTTACTGCACCGTTGAGGGTGATGCCGCCGTTTGCTCTGACGTTTGCCAGCTTTGCTGGGCCTGACACCGTGAGGCTTGTCAGCGCGTTGGTCGCGCCCACCTTGTCCATGAATTGGCTTGCACTTGTACTGGTGGTGGTCAGTGCGTGGGCACCGTCCACCCGTGCAGCGAAGGTGATGCTTCCATTCCCGGTGGCGACGCGGGTATCGCTGACCAAGATACTCGGCCCGGAGGCAAGAAAAGCGCCACCGGCGGTGTCGTAGTGTCCGGCCAGAACACTGGAACCATCCAGAGTGATCGTGCCGGTGGTCGAGATGTTTCCAGCTTGCGTAGCGCCACTGACGTAAACGCTGCTGAGGCGGGTGGTAGCGCCGAGGGCTCCGGCAAATTCAGTGCCTGCATCGGACTTCGTCACGATTGCATGCGCGCCGTCGACCGCGCCTGCTAATCGGATTTTCCCGGTACTGGCGATGAAGGTTGTGTCACCGTTCAGCAGACTGCTTCCGGTGACCTCAATATTGCCGTTGCTGGTGGTGTAGGTGCCACTCAGCGTTGTCGTAGCAGCAATCAGGAGCGGCCCGCCGGCGCTGACGCCCTTCAGATCGGCGGTCGTTCCAGAGATGCCCACTGCGCCTGAGCTGACGATCGGGCTCGTACTGACAAAGCCCGAGCTGACATTGTTCAGAGACGCCAGTGGCGTGTTGGTCCCCACGCCGCCCAGCATCGATACGTCCGCAGACGAACTGACGACAAGGTGAAACGCACCATCGACCGACCCTGCGAAAAGAACGTCCCCGCTGCCTGCATTGATGTTGGTGTCGTGTGTGAGCGCAGCGGCGCCACTGGCCTGGAATTGCCCCCCGCCTGTGCTGTACTCCCCGCCAATCAGAGTGGGGCCATCAAGCTTGATCGCGCCGCCCGCCGTGGTTATGCCGTTGACTTGGCTGGGGCCAGAGACTTCAACCGACTGAAGCGCTGTCGTGGCGCCAACCCGCGCGCCAAGTCGGGTACCCGCCGCGGAGAGGGTTGTAAGCGCGTAGGGTCCGTCGATCGTATCCAGAAACTGGATTGGCGCCGAACCTGTTTCGATCTTGGTATTGCGGGAAAGCACGGTCGGCCCAGTCACACTGAATGCGTTGTTGGCTGTCGTAATGGTCCCGCCCAAGGTGCTGCGTCCGACGACCGAGAACGGGCCGCCCAGCGTCGCGCCGAAGACTGTGACGCCGCTGCTGCCTGCACTTGAGAGGGAAAGCGCGTGCGGACCTACGACGGTACCGGCAAACGCAATGTCTCCGGTTCCGGTATCGATGGTGGTATTGCCAGCGAGCAAGGTGCTCGCATTGGCGAGGAAATTGCCGCCTCCCGTTGCGTAGCTTCCGCTCAAGGTGCTTGGGCCATTGAGTGTGATCGCGCCCGTGGTGTTGATGCCTGCGGCACTGCTGGGGCCTGTCAGAGTGAGCGAGCTCAATCGGGCCGACGCGCCGATCTGACCGCCAACCGAGATCCCTCCGTTACTTGACGCAGTGAGCGCGTGCACGCCGTCGACCGTGCCTGCGAAGTGGATCGGGCCTGCACCAGCGCCAATCACTGTATCGCCGGCCAGGATGGTCGCCCCGTTGGCCGTGAAGCTGCCGCCACCTGTGGCATAGGTGCCGGCAAAGGTAGCGGTGTCGAAAGTCATCGATCCGGTGGTGCTTGCGCCACGGATGATCGCCGGTCCGCGAACCTGCAGGCTGTTCAAGGCGTTCGTTCCGCCAACGGCTGCGATGAAGCTGGTGCCATTGCTCGAGCTGGTTTGCAGCGCATGATGGCCGTCGACCGTCGCGCCAAACGCGATTGCACCCGATCCGGTGGAAACGCTTGTGTTGCCGACAAGCTCCGCCGCACCGCTGAGGATGAATGGCGAGTTGGACGTGCTGAAGCTGCCCGCCAGATTCGCCGGGCCCGTCAGGGTGATACCCGAATTGGCCGAAATGCCATGCACGGAAATGGCGGACGCGGTAATCGACACCGAGCCGCTCACGGCGATTGAGTTTGTGGCGTTGAACGTGCCGCCGTTGGTGCTTAGCGAAGCGAGCGGCGTCGTGCTCCCCAGGGGAGCCAAAAAGCTCGTCGTACCAGCACTGTTGGTGCTTAGCGCAAAGGCGCCGTCAAGCGTGTTGTTGAAGCTGATCGACCCGCTGCCGGTGCTGATCGAGGTCGCGCCGACGAGAACGCTTGGGCCATCTGTATTGAAGTCTCCGCCTGCAGAGATCAAGCTGCCTGCAAGGACTACTGGGCCGCCGATTCCGATTGCCCCGGTTGTTGTGACGCTTCCCAGGCTGACGGTGCCACTGCCGGCGGTCGTGAGGCTTGCAAGCGGCGTGGTACCACCGACTGCGCCGAGGAAAGTCTTGTTGGCGTTGCCGCTGACGGTGAGCGAGAAAGCGCCGTCGATGGTGCTCTGGAAGCTCAGGTCAGAGGTTGCGGTCAGCCAAACCGGGCCGAGCAGGTTGATGCAGGGCACTGATCCACCGGCAGAGAAACTACCCGTCAGGTTGTCGCATCCGCTGCCGCTTGAAGCAAAGCCGAATCCGCCATCGGCGAAGGTTCCGGATAGCACGACGCTACCGCCCGTGCTCTTCAAGAAGGTCGGCTGCTCCAAAATAACGTTGTGGTACGACTGGGTCCCGCTGGTCGTCACGCTTGGGGATGACGGATAGTTCGCGCCTGCAATCGCGAATGTGGTCGACCCGGCCGGGTCGGCGCTCAGGCTGCTTAGCGGCGTGTTCGACCCAATCGCTCCGGCAAAGCGAGCCGTGCCGGCGTGCTGCAGGGTGAGCGCATGCGCGCCATCGACTTTTCCTGCCAGGGTGATGTTTCCGCTGCCGACATTGATTATCGTGTCGGCCGCCAGGCTCATATTGCCGGTAGCGGTGAAGGCGCCACCGTTGGTGGCATAAGTGCCATCAAGCGTACTTGGGCCACTCAGTGAGATCGCTGCGCCGGCATCAATGCCCTTTGTCGCGATACTGGTTCCAGCCACGCTGACCGCGCCATTGGTCTTGATGGTCGAGGCTGCGCTGAAGGCGCCACTATTGACGTTGAG
>NZ_JAPFHA010000011.1 GCF_026586805.1 Niveibacterium sp. 24ML
CGCACCGGTGGTCTTGATGGTCGACGCTGCGCTGAAAGTGCCACTGCTGGCGGTGAGCGCGCTCAGGGCCGCCGAGTTGCCGACTGCGCCGCTGAAGCTGGTGGTGCCGGTGTTCGTGGTGGTGAGCGCGGCGCCACCGTTGACGGTGTTGCTGAAACTGATCGCGCCGGTGCCGGTGCTGATGGTCGTGGTGTCGGAAAGCGTTGTTGTCCCGCTGACGCTGAACGCTGCGTTGTTGGTGGCGTAGTCCCCTTTGAGTGTCGAAGCGCCAATCAAGGTCACGCCACTGGCAGCATCAATGCCAACGGTGGAGATTGTTGTTGCTGTGAGGGCGACGGCGCCGCCGGACCTGACTGAGTGGAAAGCGCTGACTGAGCTGCCGGTGATCGTCAGGTTTCCGATCGGAGTGGTGGCGCCGATCGATTCGGTTAACGAGATCGCTCCCGTGGAACTGATCGTGAGGTTCTTCGGACCTTCGACGGTGTGGAACGTTGCGCCGCCGTTTGCCGTCAATGCGACGTTTTCGGTAAGTCGAGCCGGCGTCAGTGCCGTCAGCGAGCCAGTACCCAGGTTGATATCGGTACTGTTGAACACGATTTCGTTGCCTGCGCCTGCTTGGAGCGTCAGGTTCAGACCGTCGGCCAAGCCGCTTTTCAGAATTCGACCGTTCAGGAAAATGCTCCCGACTGCGTTCAAAACAAGAGAGCTGGTGCCGGTTTTGTTATAACTGAGGTCGGTTGAAAGAGTGATGTTTCCTGGGTCGGAACCGCTGCCCGCTGTTGTTTGAACGGTTACCGTTGCGCCAGCTAGCAGTGCAGTCTCGATCTGCTGGACGCCCAGCGTTGCGCCGGTGTCCGTGGGCGAAAACGGTGTCGATCCTGTGACGTTACTAGAAGTATTGCCGGATATGATTGAGATGTTGTAGGGGTCAATCAGCCAGGTCCCAGCCAGACCGGCATTCGGCGTGCTCATCAACGAAAGGCTGCCGGCCGCCGAAGTCTCGATGAATCCACCGATGCCACCCTGCGTGCTGAGCGAGCCAGCCACAAAGGTGTTCATGTCAGACCACAGGATGATCGATCCGCCTTTGCCGCTTGAGTTGCCATCGGCAACTGCGGTGGCGCCGCTGTTCATATGCAGCTGACGGGCATTCGAGATCGATGTATCGGCACCATGTGCCCCACCACCGATGAGGATCGTCCCTCCGTCGGCGCCGGTCGCATCAAGCCGAGCGCCGGTATCGAGAAGGACTTTTTCGCCTGTTACGGCAATGCGCCCGCCGGTTGAATCGACCGATCCGACATCGACCGAGCCGGAAATTCTTGTGATGCCTTGAGGGCCGCCGTCGAGGATGATCTGGCCGCCGTGCCCAGCGATTGAACGGGCCTGAACAACCCCTTCCATGTTAAGCACGGTGTCTGCAAAGGTGCCTCGGGCGCGCGCCTGCAGGTTGACGTGCCCACCGTCGGCCTCAATTCGTCCGAGTTGTTCGACCCGAGGCGCCAGCGCGCCTTCTTCGACCCGGAAGACCATCAGGCCGTCGCCCTCGACGTCGACCAGTACCGAATCCGCGGCAATCAGACCGACCTGTGCGCCGTCGGCCCGCAATGTGCCCAGGTTGCTGACCTGGGGCGCCAGGAGCACCAAGCCTCCTGCACCTGCGTTGATGTTGCCTTCGTTGCGGATCGAACCCGCGCCGCCGTTTGATTGAAAGCGAAGGCGGTTTGCGAGGAAGTCATCGTTCGAAAGCGATAGCGTCGAACCCACCAGGCCGCCCACATCAACGCGGGCATTTCGTCCGAACACAATGCCGTTCGGGTTGACCAGAAAGACGCGGCCATTGGCCTTCATGTCGCCAAGCAGGTGGCTCGGATCCATGCCGAGCACGCGGTTCAGCACAATCGAGCTTGATGACGGCTGAGCGAACTCCACGCGTTCGCCCGCGCCGATGCCAAAGCTATTCCAGTTGATGATCGCGCGATCGCTCGACTGATTTACGAGGAGCGCATTCGGTGCCGGCGAGCCGACGTTCGCCTGGCCGCTCACGACGACCGGGTCGGTCGGAAGTGCATAGGCAGCGGGGCCACCCAGAAGTGCAAGCGCGACGGCCGTGGCAAGCGTTGAATGGCGGCGCCGAGTGGGAGGAAAGCGGTGTGCTTGATGGCTGGTCATCTGACGGTCTGTCCGCTCAATCCGCTCTTTCAAAACGCCTGGCTTGCAACGAAGTACACGCGGGGCAATCGGTCGGCCGGGTCGCTCACGCCTGCGTCGGTCGCTCGCCATGCCACCGAGAGGCGCATGTTGAACCGCTGGGGCCGTTCCCAAACCAAGCCCAGACCGCCCCCCGCCAGATAGATCGAGTTGTCGAAATCCTTGGGTTGCCGGGACGGGTCATGCCGGACCTGAGCGTAGCCCCAGTCACCAAAGGCCGATAGGGAAAATTCACGGGCCATATCGAACCACCGGGTGGGCGGAAGGAAACGTAGCTCAAGGGTGCCTACATGTCCGCTATCACCAGAGCCCTCACCCGGGGCATATGCGCGAACGCCGCCCTCGCCGCCAAGGCTGAAGCGCTCGGTTGAATCCAGATTGGCAAAGGCGATTTGTCCGGTATAGCGGGCAAACAGCAGCAAGCGGTTGGCAAGGATGGCCTGTAGTCTGGACGCGGATAGCGCGAGTTTCGAGAAGGCCCGCGCATTGTCCAGACCAAGCGCAGGGTTTTCGGGGACCACTTCTCCGTTGCTGTACAGGGCTGAAAAAGAGTTGATGCCGCCGCCGAGAAGACGGTCGCGCGCGTCGCCGACCATCCCGATCCACCCAAGGCGAGTCTGTTTGCGGTTCTCGATGTTCAGCGCGATCTGCGAGTCGACAAAATCCTTCTGGTCGCCACCAATCTGGGCGAAAAGGTTCAGGTTGCGGGTTCTCACCAGCGGGTAGACCGCAAAAGCCGAGAATGCGTCGGTTGTGCCTTCCAGCCCAAGTGGAAAGTCGTCTTCATCGAGCTTGTAGCGAAGATGGGAAAGCGATACGCCAAGCTTGAGCCCGTATCGGGTCAGCGGCGCCGTGTAGTTCGCCAGCGCAAAGGCTAGGCCGCCGGTTTGCGATATCACCCCGTTGAGCGAGAGCCCGTCACCAATGCCCAGCGGACTCATCATCGACGCGCCCACGCCGATCCGGTACTCGCCGGAGTAGCGGGAGCCGATGTTGTCTGCCGTGACCTGACCACCAAATCTTGGGTCGGGCAGGGGGGTGACGACGAGTGTGGCGGTGCCAGGGCGACTGCCTGCCTTGACCTCGAAGCGGGCGTTACCGCCCAGCAGATCGTTGAGCAGGAACACCATGCGCTCAACATCGCGCACTCTCAGTATTTCGCCGGGTTTAATTACCGACAGGTGGTCTTCGATGACACTGCGGCGGATCAGGCTGGCAGGGTTCCAATCCAGATCAATGCGATCGAGCCGACCTTCCATCACCGCGATTTCAATGATCCCATCGCGCGACGCCTGAGCGGGCAAGTAGGCGTAGCCCAGGTAATAGCCGAGTTCGCTTTGCAGGTACTCGGTCGCTGCGGCGGCAGCGTTCGATAGGTCTTCGTAGCTGCGGCCCGTGCCTGCGAAACGCTGCAGCATGGCTTCAAGCGGCGCCGGGTCCGATTCACTTAGGCCGATGATGCGAAAACCCTGGACGTCGATGCGGATATCGTCAGCGGGTTTGCCGAGTTCGGGCGGAGCAGGTTTGGGCGGGGCGGGCGGTTGCTCGGACGGAAGCTGCGCCGGTTTTGCTTCTTCGATCTCGCGCTTGAGCTCGTCAACGTGGGGCACAACGCGCGGCGTTTGCGCAAGGGCGAAGGCCGATGCGAACAAGGGGCTCAGCAACAGAATCTTGATCGCCTGAGGCGGCGCCTTGCGCTTGGCGCAAGCTCCGGGGCTGAGTATTGACGATCGCTTCAATCCTTGTTGCAACCCGAATCCTCTGCAGTGAATGGTTACGGCGGCCAGCCGTGCATCTTGGGTGCTTGTGTGCGAGCTCAGCGTTCAATTCATCACGAATGCAGCGCGATTTTCGTGCGCGTCTGGGTGATCATGAGCTCTCGGGCATGCAATATCTACCAAAATCAAAATGCATGCCGGTGACGGCCTAGGCAGTGGAGTGCGCTCGTGGTTGAGGTGTCTGGTAGCTTTCGCCCGGCACCGCGGAGCGGAGTCCCTCGTGCCCTTCTACTTGCAACGGAATTAACGACATGGCAAAGCCTGCAAACCGAGGTTCATTCTCGCGCCGACAGTTTCTGGCGCTCCCGCTCTTGGCTGCGGCGACATGTCTTGGGGCAAGCGCAGGGCAGAACCGGTTGGCCTTGGTTGTGGGTAACCGGGTCTATCCGGATCCGTTCGACCTGCCGCCAATCCCGAAGAACGTGCGCGATGTCAGTGAGGCACTCGAGCGCCGCGGCTTTCAGGTCACTACGGCTGCGGATCTGGTGACGGCAGCCTTTCAGGGCGTGATGGGCGAATTCGCTGCGCGGGTGCGCGCAGCGGGGCCCGGCGCGATTGCGATGTTCTTCTTTTCTGGCCACGGCGTTCAGGCGGAGGCCGAGAACCTCCTGCTATCTGCGGGCATGAACCCCGCTGGTTTGCCGCGCGAGCTTCTCGGTCAGGCGATTCGATTGCGGCGCGATGTGCTGGATCCGTTAACCAAGCGTCCGAGCGGCCTGACAATGGCGGTCATCGATGCTTGCCGAACGTCGATTACGTCGGTGAATCGGGATCGCGATGGACTTAACCAGATCGAACCCCCGCCGGGCGCACTGATCTCATTCGCAACCGGGGCAGGCAAGCCCGCGATTGCGCCGGTGGATCCGGCCCAGAATACTTTTTACACCGGTTCGTTCGTCCGGGTGCTCAACCAGGCGCCTGACGACGTCTCATTCTCGGAGTTCTTCCGCCTGGTGAAGGCCGATGTGACCCGAACGATGGAGAACCACCCGGTGCGGGCGATACGCCAGATCGCACAGATTCCGTTCATCGCTGAAAACACGCAGGAACGCATTCGGTTGGGCCTTGGGACCGAAATCGCGATCAGCACCGATGACTCCGAAGCCTGGGGCAAGGTCGACAAGCTGTATTGGCCGGCCGAAGTCCTTGCGCACGCAGAGGCCTATCTGCGAGCGTTTCCCGATGGCCGCTTTGCTGCGAGCGCTGCGGTGGTGCGCGATGGAGCGCGTGAGGCGATTGCGGCGCTTGGTTCGCGCGAGGTGCGCCTCTACCGCAGTTCATTCGCTGCCGACATGGGCGATGAGGAGTACCGCAGTGAGCTTCGAAAAGCCGCGCGCGGCGACAAGGATGCTGCAGCGCGGATCGGACGCATGTACCGCGAAGGCATGCATCAGCTTGCAAAGGATCTGAAACGTTGGGAAGGCTGGCTGCAATATTCCGTCGAGTTGGGCAACGGAATTGCCAGCTACGAGCTGGCGCTGCATTACCTGGCGACCGACCAGCCGCACTTGGCGTCGCGCTATGAAGCGCGGGCGCGGGCGCTTGGCTTCACGCCGCCGCCCACGCTGGATAACTCGCGCAAGTAGCGCTTATTTCTGGCGCCCGATTTCGACACGCCGGTTTTCGCCGCCTTCCGGGTCTTTCGGGTTACGGAGCTTCTTCGATCCCATGCCGGCCGCTTCAAGTTGTGCCGGCGAGGCGCCCTTGGCTACGAGATAGTTCTTGACCGCCTGGGCGCGGCGGTAAGAGAGCTTTTCGTTCAAGTCGTCCGGGCCGGTAATGTCGGTATGCCCTTCGATCACGATCTTGTAGCTTGAGTCAGTGCGCGTCTTGAGCACTTCGGCAAAGGCATCAAGCTGATTGCGCAGTTGATCGCTCAGCTCTGCGGAGCCACGTGCAAACGACGCGCCGGGCAGCGAGAAACGCACCGCGGGCTTGAAGCCCATGCACTTGAACCCGCTAGCTTCAAGTTCTTTGCATGAGTCTTCCGGGAAGAGCCCTTCAGAAACAGTTTTTGCGTCGGGCACCTTGGTGCCGAGGTCAACGACGTCTTCCGCCGATGCCTGCGGGAGGTAGCCGAGCGCGCCGATTAACAGTGCTGAAATGAGCGGTGCACGAAAGCGGGTCATGTTTGTTCCTGCAAGAGTTGGGGGGCTTGATTGCACGTTAGCTGAGCCCCGAATGGTGTCAAGGCAACAGGGTCACGTTTGGGCAAAAACAGATTTTACTGCTCAGTCGCGTGAGTCCGTCTCGCGGTAGTAGCTCACAAGGCGCTCGACCTCATTGCGCGAACCCATGACAACCGGGGTGCGCTGATCGAGCGCGCCCGGTTTCACATCAAGGATACGCCCGGTGCCCGTCGATGCGACACCACCGGCCTGCTCCACGATCATCGCCATCGGGTTGGCTTCATAGAGCAAACGCAGGCGGCCGGGTTTGCTGGGGTCACGTTTGTCTTTCGGGTAGATGAAGATGCCGCCACGGGTGATCAGCCGGTGCATGTCGGCAACCATCGAGGCCACCCAGCGCATGTTGAAGTCCTTGCCGCGCGGCCCATCTTTGCCAGCGAGGAGTTCGTCGATGTAGCGGGTGATGGGGGCATCCCACAGGCGTTTGTTGGAGTGGTTGATCGCGAACTCTTTCGTGTCCGCCGGGATCTGCATGTTTCGCTGGGTCAGGAACCAGGTGCCGAACTCGCGATCCAGCGTGAAGCACACCACGCCGGAGCCCACCGTCAGCACCAGCAGCGTCTGCGGGCCGTAGAGTGCGTAGCCGGCCGCATGCTGCTTCGCGCCGGGTTGCAGGAAGGCCTCGGTATCCGGGGCTTGGCCCTCGGGGCAGTGCAGCACCGAGAAAATGGTGCCGACCGAAACGTTGTACTCAAGGTTATTGGTTGCATCCAGCGGATTGAAAACCAGGAGGTATTCACCTTTCGGGTAGCGGTTCGGGATGAGGTAGGGCTCAGTCATCGTGTCTGAGGCCATCGCGGCGAGATGGCCGCCCCACTCATTCGACATCAGGAGTATTTCGTTGGCGACCTGGTGGATCGGGTCGGCCGGGGCGGGCGGGTCGGCCTCATGGCCATAGCCGGAGCCTACGGTCTGCGGGATGTTGGCCTTGCCGACATTGACACTGATGGCGCGCAGCGCGCGCGCGACCACTTCGATGAGCAGGCGAAGATCGCCGGTGATGACCTGATGTTCGCGTTGTTGTTCCAGCAGGTACTGCGTCAGCGTAACCCGTTCCATCGTCGATCTCCCCTTATCGTTTGATGTGTGTCGTCGCCCATTGCAAGCCGGTGCATTCCCCCGAAGCACTGGCTAGACGGTGATGAGTACCATGCAAGCATTGCGCTGCAACATTGGGGATGGCCCCTAGTCGCCAGTGCCGTTCAGCAGATTCTTGGCAATTGCTCGCCACTAAGCAGATCGAGGGGGCGGCGCACGCCGATACGGGTAGTGAGCGACAAACCACTTCTTTGGGACGCCACCACCTGTCCGATCTGCACTGCACCTTCGCACGGCGTGTGCTGTTTCAGGCACGCGCTCGCGGCTTCGGCTTGGGCCTGAGGCACAAACAGGGCAAAGCGGCCCTCGTTGGCGATGTAGAGCGGGTCAAGGCCAAGCACTTCGCAGGCGGCTTCGACCGGCGCGGCAACCGGAATCCTGGCCTCGTCAATCTCGATGGCGAGCCCAGCGCCCGACGAGATTTCGGTCAGTGCGCTGACAAGGCCGCCGCGCGTCAGGTCGCGCATGCAGTGCACCTCGATGCCCTCATCGAGCAGGCTTGCAACCGCACGGTGCAGGCATGCAACATCGCTTTCGATGGCGGTTTCGAACGCGATGCCTTCGCGCGCCGCCATCACCGCGATGCCGTGGCGCCCCAGATCGCCGGAGACGATCACGGCGTCGCCGGGGCGAACGCTGGCAGGGGCAATGGGCGGGCCATCGCGCAGCAGTCCGACGCCCGCCGTATTCAGGAACACGCCATCGCCCTTGCCGCGATCAACCACCTTGGTGTCGCCGGTGACGATGGCCACCCCGGCCGCCTCCGCGGTGCGCCGGATTGTTGCCAGGATGCGATCGAGATCCGCAATCGGGAAGCCTTCTTCCAGGATCAGTGAGAGCGAAAGGAACATCGGCGTTGCGCCGACCATCGCGAGGTCGTTCACCGTTCCACATACGGCCAGCGTACCGATGTCGCCGCCGGGGAAGAAAAGCGGGCGCACCACGTAGGAATCGGTGGTGAAGGCGATGCGCTCGCGTCCGAGGCCGAGCATCGCCGAGTCTGTCTCGCCGATGACGGAGCCTGATACGCCGGGCAGTACATGCCGATTCAACAGATCCTGCATCAGGCGGCCACCGCCGCCGTGGGCCAGCAGCACGCGCGGGTAATCGCTAATCGGCAAGGGGCAGGTGGGTCCGTTCATGTTGAGCCTGTCAGTTCGTGGCGGCGGAAGCGGTAGTAGGCGGCGCACGCGCCTTCGGACGAAACCATGGTCGCGCCCAGCGGGTGTTCCGGGGTGCATTGCTGGCCGAAGGCCGGGCACTGGCTTGGTTTGAGCAGGCCGCGCAGCACGTCACCGGCACGGCAGCCGCGGTCGGTTGCCGGCGCTTGCGGCTTCAGATCGAAGCGCTTCTCGGCGTCGAAGCGGGCGAACGCCGGCCGCAGGCCGAGCCCGCTTGAGGGGATCACGCCCAAGCCGCGCCAGTCTTTGTCGATAGTCTCGAAGACTTGCGCGAGCATCGCCTGCGCGGCGCGGTTGCCCTCCGGCCGCACGGCGCGCCGATACTGGATTTCGACTTCGTGACGGCCGCTCTCCAGTTGGGCAACGCAAGCATGGATACCCTGCATCAGGTCGAGCGGTTCAAAGCCGGTTACCACGATCGGGGTGCGAAAGCGCGCAGCGAGTTCCGGGTATTCGGCGGTGCCCATCACGGCACACACATGCCCCGCAGCAAGAAAGCCCTGGATCCGGTTATCCGGGTCGGAGAGGATTGCCTCGATCGCCGGGGGGACCCTGACCTGCGAAACCAGCATCGAGAAGTTCTCGATCCCTCGGCGGCGTGCCTCAAAGACCGCCATCGCGTTGGCCTGCGAGGTGGTCTCGAACCCGATTGCGAAGAACACGACCTCGCGTTGCGGGTTGGCCGCTGCGATCTCCAGCGCGTCCAGCGGCGAATAAACGGTACGCACGTCGCCGCCGTCGGCCTTCACCATCAAGAGGTTCTGGCGCGCACCCGGCACGCGGAGCATGTCGCCGAAGGAACAGAAGGTGACGTTCGGCCTTGCCGCGAGTTCAAGTGCGGACTCGATACTGGACTCCGGCGTGACGCACACCGGGCAGCCGGGGCCGTGCACCAGTTCCAGGCCCGCTGGTAGCAAAGCATCGATGCCGTACTTCACGATCGCGTGGGTCTGGCCGCCGCAAATTTCCATCAGCGTCCAGGGGCGCGTCATGGTGCGGGCGATTCGTTCGGCCCAGTCGCGCACCAGGGCGCCGTCGCGGAACTCATCGACGTACTTCATTCGGTCGCGTCCAGCGCCTTGAATGCGGCCAGGCTTGCTTGTGCTTCGTCCCGATCCAGCAAACTGATCGCGAATCCAGCGTGCACCACCACCCAATCGCCCACCACGGCTTCAGGCAGGTAGGCAAGGCTGACGCCGCGTATCACGCCGCCGAAATCGATGCGCCCCATGGGGTGTAGCGGATCGCTCTGATCGATTGCGACGATTTCACCAGGTACGGCCAGGCACATGTTCAGGCGTCCTCAAGGGGTGCTTCGGTGGCGACAAGATGCCCTAAGCGGGCCGCGGCGAGTTGACCCAGCGCCAATCCCCCGTCGTTGGGGGGCACGGCCTTGGGCCAGTAAGGGGTGAAGCCGGCATTTCGCAGGTGGTTGACGGTCAGCGTGAGCAGAAGCCGGTTCTGGAAGCATCCGCCGCTGAGCACCACTTGCGGGTGCCCAGCAAGCCTTGCAAGGTCAACGGCCGCGCGGGCCAGCGTGGCATGGAAGCGGGCGGCGAGGGTGTCGCGGGATGCGCCCGATTCCAATGCGGCGAGCAGTTCTGCGAGCATCGGCCGCCAGTCAAGCGCGCGCTCGGTCAAAGGCATCGCGAATGGCGGCCCGGGCTCAGCGCGTTCGGCGGCGAACTGCACTTGCATGGCTGCGTCGCCCTCGAAGTGGCTGCGATCTCGGAGCCCAAGCAGGAATGCAACCGCGTCGAAGAGGCGGCCCACGCTGGTGCACGGCGGGCACCGCACCTCGCGTTCGAGCATGCTGCCCAGCGTCGCGCGCTCACTTGCCGAGAAAGCCCGCAGGATCTCGGGCCGTTCGAGCGCGGCCTTCCCTTCGAATGCGTACATCAGGCCCAGGGCCGCGCGGCGGGGTTCTTCTGCCGCGCGATCCCCGCCGGGCAATGGAAAAGGGTGAAGGCTGGCGATACGCACCGCGCCTGCTTCACTGAGCGAAAAGCATTCGCCGCCGCGCACCACGGCGCCGCCACCGATGCCACTGCCATCCCACGCAATGCCGCTGCAGGGCAGGGTCAGACCGTGCTCGGCGATGCACGCGTGCACATGCGCCAGGTGGTGCCAGACCGCAAGCGCGGGGGTGCCGATGCGGGCCGCCAGCGCGTGGCCGGCAATGCTGCTGGCGTAGTCGGCGTTGGCGTCGACAACCACCCGGGAGGGGCCATCGTCCAGCAAGGCGAGCAGGGTGCTTGCCATGGTCTCGTGCTGCGCGCGCGCTTCAACGGTGTCCAGATCGCCGCCGTGCTGGCTGAGCACCGCAAGCTCGCCCAGCGCAAGGGCCAGCGTGTTCTTCTGCTGCGCGCCAAAGGCGAGGGTTCCACGTTCAGCCTTCAGGGGCAGCGTCTGCGGCACATAGCCGCGCGCGCGCCGCAGCAACTGCGGGCTGTGCAGGACGATCTGCGCGAGCGAATCATCGAGCCGGTTGGTGATGCGGCGGTCGTGCATCAGAAACAGATCCGCGATGCCGCCGAGCGCCAGCATGGCTTCATCATTGTCGATCGCGATCGGTAGATCCGAACAGTTGCCGCTGGTAACGACCAAGGGGCCGCCGAACGCATCGAGCAAGAGGGTGTGCAAACCGCTGGAGGGCAGCATCAGGCCGATCATTGGGCTGTCCGGCGCCACGTTGGCGGCAATCGTATGGCCGCAGCGCTGCGCCAGTACGATGGGGCCAGCGCGGTCGCTGAGCAGGGCGCGGCCTGCAGCGCATAGCTCGGCTACCCGTTCGGCGGCGGCCATGCTGCTGAGCATCACGGCAAGCGGCTTGGCCGGCCGGTGCTTGCGTACGCGCAAGCGTGCCACGGCGGCCTCGTTGGCCGCATCCACCAGCAGTTGAAAGCCGCCGATGCCCTTGAGCGCCAGGATCTGCCCGCTGCGCAGCGCATCGGCGGCCGCCGCGATGCAGGCGTCGTCCGCCGCGACGATGCTCCCCGCGCTGTTGCGCATGCTCAGCCGCGGGCCACACGCATGGCAGCTGATCGTCTGTGCATGAAAGCGCCGATCCGACGGATTGCGATATTCGGCTGCGCAGGCGGCGCACATCGGGAAGTCCCGCAGCGCCGTCCGCGCGCGGTCGAAGGGCTGCGCTTCGACAATGCTGTAGCGCGGCCCGCAGGTGGCGCAACTGATGAAGGGGTAGCGATAGCGACGGTTGGCCGGGTTGCGCATTTCGGCCTGGCATTCCGGGCAGGTCACCGTGTCGGGCAGCAGAGTCGGCGTGCCGGCGTTGCCGCCGGTGCTCGCCTCGATTGCAAAACCGTGCTGACCGATCGCGGCCAGCTCGCGGCGCTCGATGTAATCAATGCGAGCGGGCGCGGGCAGCAGGCTTGCCAACCCGGTTTCGAACGTGCCAAGGGCGTCCTCGCTCCCCTCGACTTCGATCTGGACCGAGCCTGCAATATTCCTCACCGAGCCTGCCAGCCGGTGCTGCATGGCTAGGCGAGCGACAAAGGGGCGGAAGCCAACGCCCTGCACCAGTCCGGTTACGTCCAGTCGCAAGCGGGTCAGGGTGGGGGTGCGTTTGGCCATTGAGTCTGCGCAAAGGAGGGAAGGGCGCATTGTCGGGGCAAGCGTGCCGGCAAGTCACTCATCATCACTGACACTGCGCAAGAAACCGCCAGTTGCCGGGCCTAGAATGAAATCGGCGCCATGCGTCTGCACGGGGCCAGCAACGCCTTGGGGAGGGTGTGCGATGCCGCAGTCATCGAGTCTGGAGCGGGTGCTGACCCGCATTTCCGCGCGCTACCGTGACGAGCCCTATCAGTTGCTGCAGATGCTGCGAGCGGTGCAAGCCTCGTATTCGCATGTGCCACAGTCGGCAATGCAGTTTCTGGCGCGACACCTTGGCGTGCCACTCTCGCAGGTGCAAGGCGTGGTCGAGTTCTACGCCTTCCTGCACGAGACGCCGCGTGGCCGCTACGACGTCCGATTTTCTGACAACATCACCGATCAGATGCTCGGCTCGCGCGGGCTGTGCGAACGCCTTTGCCAACATCTTGAGCTGACGCCGGGCCAGCCGCGCGCCGATGGCAAGGTGACGGTGGACTACACCTCCTGCACCGGCATGAGCGATCAGGGGCCGGCAGCGCTGGTCAATGGCCTGGCAGTGACCCGGCTTGATGTGGGGCGAATCGACGAGATGGCCGATCTGATTGATGCGGGCATCGCGCTGGAAGCGTGGCCAAGGGATTGGTTCGCCGTGCGCGATCACATCCGCCGGAGCGGCCCGATGCTGGATCTGCAGATGGCCCCCGGTGCGGCGCTTGAGGCGGCGGTGGCCCGCGGGGCGTCGAGCACCCTGGCGGAACTGGCGCGCTCAGGCTTGCGCGGGCGCGGCGGGGCGGGCTACCTCACCGCGCACAAGTGGCGCTTCTGCCTGGAAGCGCCCGGGATGGAGCGCTTCATCGTCTGCAATGCCGACGAGGGCGAACCCGGCACCTTCAAAGACCGCGTCCTGCTGACCCGCTATGCCGATGCCTTGTTCGAGGGCATGGCCCTCGCGGGATTTGTTGTCGGCGCCCGCGAGGGCTTCCTCTACCTGCGGGGCGAGTACGAGTACTTGCTGCCGCATCTGGAGTCAGTGCTGGAGCGGCGCCGCGAAGAGGGCCTGCTCGGCGGCAATCTGCTGGGGTCGAGGGTGGGGTTTGATATCTCGATCCACCTTGGTGCGGGCGCCTACATTTGCGGCGAGGAATCGGCCCTGATCGAATCGCTCGAAGGCAAACGCGGGCAAGCGCGGGTGCGCCCGCCATTCCCGGCCATCCGCGGGTATGCCGACAAGCCCACGGTAGTGAACAATGTGCAAACCTTCATCCAGGCGGCCCAGATTTCCGCCATGGGCAGCGCATGGTTCGCCGAACAGGGCACCGAAAAATCGCGAGGCACGGTGTTGTTGTCGATCTCGGGTGACGTGGCTCGCCGTGGCGTGTACGAGTATCCATTTGGCGTCACTGTCAAAGAGGTGCTGGCCGACTGTGGCGCCGGTGCGGTACAGGCGATCCAGATTGGCGGGCCGTCCGGCCACCTGATTGGTGCGGCGGATTTCGAGCGGCGAATCGCGTTCGAGGATTTGCCTACAACCGGCTCGCTCATGGTGTTCGACTGGAGCCGCGATGTGGTGGGGGTGGTGCAGAACTTCTCGCGCTTCTTCCAGCATGAGTCATGCGGCTTCTGTACGCCGTGCCGGGTCGGAACGACCGTACTGAGACAACTCATCGACAAAGTCGCGAGCGGGCACGCCAGCGCGGCCGATCTGGACGAACTCGAAGCGTGCGGCATGGTCACCCGCTCGCTGAGCCACTGTGGTCTGGGCCAGACCGCGCCCAACCCGGTGCTCGACGGCCTCAAGCGCTTCCGGCCAGTTCTTGAGGCGAAGCTCCTTGGCGGCACCGATGGCCCCGGCTTCGATCTCGACGCGGAACTGAGCGAGGCGAGGAAGATCTCGGACGAGAGCCTCAAGGAGGGACAGCATGGCTGAGAGCGGGCAATTTCTCATTGATGGCAAGCCGACGCCATTTCGCGCTGGCCAGACGATCATGCAGGCGGCGGCCGAGGCGGGGCACTACATTCCGCATTTGTGCTATCGCCCGGAGTTTCCGCCGCATGGCTCCTGCAAGCTGTGTTCGGTCAAGGCCAACGGCCGCTTCACCTCTGCGTGTTTCGAGCCGGTGACCGAAGGGATGAAGGTAGAAAGCGAAACTGACGAGATCCAGGGCTACCGGAAGCGGGTGGTACAGATGCTCTTCGCCGAAGGCAACCACTACTGCGCATTCTGCGAGAAGAGCGGCAACTGCCAGTTGCAGGCCGTGGCCTACCACCTCGGGATGGAGGACACCCACTACGCGCACCAGTATCCGCAACGGAAGCTGGACGCCTCCCACCCCGATGCGATGATCGATCACGATCGTTGCATCTTGTGCGAGTTATGCGTTCGTGCCAGCCGCGATCTTGACCGCAAAGAGGTCTTCGGCGTGGCCGGTCGCGGGCTGCAAGCGCGGCTTGTGGTTAACAGTCCAAGCGGACTGCTGGGGGACTCGAACTTCGCCCTGACGGATGCCGCCGCCCATGTTTGCCCGGTCGGGGCGATTCTGCCCAAGCGGCAGGCCTTCACGACCCCCATTGGCATGCGGCGCTATGACAAACACGATATCGGCGAAGAGAGCAGCCTCACCCCCATTGCCGACAAGGGTGAGTAAGAAAGCAGGGGGCGCCGGTATTCGCGCTTGATCCCGGACAAGAGAATCGGGTTGCCGCAGGCGTATCAATTCGCTTGGCGAAAACTCCTTCTGGGACACGACATGGCATCCCCCCTCGGTCAGTCCGTCACGCTGCATGACATTGCTGCGCGTCACCTTCATGCGCGGCACCGCTTGCTGCAGATGCTGCGCGAAGTTCAAGCAAGCCGCTCCTACGTGCCGGAAGAGGCAATCCAGTTCTTCGCTCACGTACTCAATCTGCCGATCGCGCATGTGCGCGGATGCGTGGAGTTCTACAGCTTCCTGCACACCACCCCGCGCGGGCAGTTCGATGTGTATTTCAGCGATTCCGTGACTGACCGGATGGCCGGCAGCGAGATTGTCGCCAAGCGCCTTGCCGATCGCCTCGGTGTCACGCTCGGCCAACCGCGTGCCGACGGGCGCGTGACGGTATCCATGACCTCTTGCACCGGGCACTGCGAGCAGGCGCCGGCAGGCCTGGCGAACGGCCGAGTCTTCACGCGGATGACCGAAGCGCGCATTGAAAAGATGGCATCGCTGATCGAGCACGGGGTGCCGGTCAGCGAGTGGCCCGCCGAGTGGTTCCATGTCGATGACGGCATTCGCGAGCGTGGCATCACGCTCGAAACCTTCATTCCGCCCGGTGAGGCCATCCGCACGGCCCTGGCGCGGGGATTGCCCGCGACGCTTGATGAAGTGGAACGCTCCGGCCTGCAGGGGCGCGGCGGTGCGGGCTTTCCGGTTGGGCGCAAGTGGCGTGGTGCCTATGAAACGAAGGGCGCCCACTACATTACCTGCAACGCCGATGAAGGCGAGCCGGGAACCTTCAAGGATCGTGTGCTGCTGGCCAAGTACGCTGATGAGCTGTTTGAAGGCATGACCATCGCAGGGTTGCTGGTGGGTGCCAAGAAGGGCTACGTCTACATGCGTGGCGAGTACGAATACATGATGGAAGGCCTGCAGACCGTGCTCGAAGAGCGCCGTGCCGCCGGCCTGCTGGGTGAGAACATCTGCGAAAGCGGGCTGGATTTCGATTTGCGCATCCATCTCGGGGCGGGCGCCTACGTTTGCGGTGAGCAATCAGCGCTGCTCGAATCGCTTGAAGGCAAGCGCGGCATCCCGCGTGTGCGCCCACCGTCAGCGGTGAAGATTGGCCTGTTTGGCCAATCGACGATCAACAACAACGTCGAGTCCTTCGTGCAGGCCGCGCAGATTGCATGGAAGGGGGCCGAGTGGTTCTCTGATCATGGCGAAACCAAATCCCGTGGCACCAAACTCCTGTCGATCGCCGGCGATTGCCAGCGCCCCGGCATCTACGAGTTGCCGCTTGGCATCACCGTCCGCGAAGTGCTGGCGCGCTGCGGCGGAGAGAATGCCAAGGCGGTACAGGTGGGCGGGCCGGCTGGGACCTGCGTCGGGCGCGATGAGTTCGACCGGCGGGTGAGCTACGCCGACCTTGCAACCGGTGGCAGCATCATGGTGTTCAACGACTTGCGCGACATGGTGGACGTGGCGCGCCAGTTCGCGCACTTCTTCGCCCATGAGTCCTGCGGCTTCTGCACCCCGTGCCGTGTCGGCACCCAGATGCTCAAGCACTATGCCGACAAGATTGCGGATGGTCAGGGGACACAGCGTGACCTCGAACAGGTCAAGTCCATCGGCGAGTTCGTCAAGGGCTACTCCCATTGCGGCCTGGGCGAGACGGCGCCCAACACTCTGCTCGACACGATCAAGCGCTTTCCGGAGGAGTACACCAGCCGCCTGCTGGCAGAGGCTGACTTCGTGCCGGACTTCGATCTGGACGCGTCGGTGACCGAATCGCGTGCGCTGACCGGGCGCCAGGATCAACTTGACCAGGTTCATAGCGACTGAGAGCGACCGATGAGCGAAACCAAGAACACCTTCACGCTGGACGGCCAGCCCGTCGTTTTCGAAGCGGGCCAGACGATCATGAATGCGGCCCTGGCGGCCGGCCATTACATTCCGCACCTGTGTCATCACCGGGAATTCAAGCCGCACGGCAGTTGCAAGGTGTGCACCGTGCGCGTCAACGGATGGTTGAGCGCCAGCTGCACCACGCCGGCAAGCGCCGGCGCCAAGGTTGAAAGCGAAGCGCCAGACATCCAGGAAGCACGGCGCCGCATCGTGCAGATGCTGTTCATCGAGGGCAACCACTTCTGCCCCTTCTGTGTAAAGAGCGGCAACTGCCAGTTGCAGGCGGTGGCCTACCACCTGGGGATGGAAGACACCTCTCTGCCGCACCGTTTCCCGAGCCGCGCGATGGATGCCTCGCACCCCGATGTCGTGCTGGATCGCGATCGCTGCATCAACTGTTCGCTTTGCGTGCGGGCCAGCCGCGACGCCGATGGCAAGGATCTGTTCGGCCTCTCGGGGCGCGGTATCGACACGCATCTGGTGGTCAATTCGTCGACCGGCCTTCTCAAGGACACCAACATCGATGCCAACGATCGCGCGATCCAGGTGTGCCCGACCGGTGCCTTGCTGGTCAAACGCCGTGGCTACGAACAACCGATCGGTGAGCGGCGCTTCGATGCGCAAGCGATCGAGTGCGAATTCGAATCCAAGTACTGATCAACAGGCCCATCCATGAACGCCCCCACGGAACAACCCGCCCGCCTGACCGTTGCGACCTGTTCGCTTGCCGGCTGTTTTGGCTGCCACATGTCTTTTCTCGATGTGGATGAACGCATCGTTGAGCTTGCGCAGTTGGTGACCTTCGACCGCAGCCCCTTGACCGACGTGAAGCACTGCTCCGAGCGGGTTGACGTCGGCTTGATCGAAGGCGGCCTGTGCAATGTCGAGAATGTTGAAGTGCTGCGCGAGTTTCGCGCCAGTTGCCGCTACCTGGTTGCGGTGGGGTCCTGCGCGATTACCGGCGGCGTGCCGGCGGTGCGCAACAAATTCACGTTGGAATCCTGCCTGCGTGAGGCCTACATCGATGCGCCGGGCATCGACAATCCGCACATCCCCTGCGATCCGGAAATCCCGCTCTTGCTCAACAAGGTGCGGCCGATCCATGAGGTGGTGCGGGTCGACTATGTGCTGCCGGGCTGCCCGCCGCCGGCCGAAGCCTTCTGGGAACTGCTGACGGCGCTGATTGCCGGCCGCGAGCCCGAGCTTGCCTACGAACACCGCCGCTTCGACTGAACCACCCGATCGAATTTCTGGGCGCGTTCAAGCGCTGAACTGGAGCAGTACGCATGTACGAGAATCTTGAAACCGCCAGCGAAACCATTGGCCTTGAGCGCATGGCGATCGAGCCGATCAGCCGCGTGGAAGGGCACGGCAAGGTCACGCTCTTGCTGGACGAAAACCGTCGGGTCAAGCAGGCGCGCCTGCATGTGGTGGAATTCCGTGGCTTCGAGAAGTTCATCCAGGGCCGGCCGTACTGGGAAGTGCCCACGCTGGTGCAGCGCCTGTGCGGTATTTGCCCGGTGAGTCACCTGCTGGCTGCATCCAAAGCAACGGACTTTTTCGTTGCCGGCAACGTACCGATCTCGCCCACCGCAACCAAGCTGCGGCGCTTGCTGCATTTCGGGCAGGTCTTGCAGTCGCATGCGCTGCATTTCTTCCATCTGGCTTCGCCGGATCTGCTGTTCGGCTACGACGATGCCGTTGCGCACCGTAACGTAGTCGGCGTCTTGCAGGATCATCCCGAAATCGGCCTGATCGGCGTGAAGCTGCGCAAGTACGGGCAGGAAGTGATCCGTGTGCTCACCGGCAAGCGGGTGCACGGCACGGGTTCGGTGCCGGGCGGGTTCAACAAGCCGCTGTCGAACGAAGAGCGCGACTACCTCAAGCAGGACATGATCACCGTGCTGGGCTGGGCCTCGCACGGCATGTCGATCGCGCGCCAGCTCTACCTGGCAGAGGAAGCGGCCAATCAGGGTTTTGCGGCGGCGCGTTCGAATTTCCTCTCGCTGGTGGCGCCAGACGGTGGGTTGGAGCTGTACCACGGCGGCATTCGCGTCAAGGATGCGGACGGCGGCATCGTTCTGGATCACTACGATTATCGTGGTTACACGTCGATCCTCCACGAAGAGGTGAAGAACTGGAGCTACATGAAGTTCCCCTACCTGACCGCGCTGGGGCGTGAGCAGGGCTGGTACCGGGTGGGGCCGCTGGCGCGGGTGAACAACTGCGACCATATCCCGACGCCGCGCGCCGAAGCGGCCCGCGTGGACTTCATGGCCCATGGTGGCGACAAGCCTGTACAGGCAACGCTCGCCTTCCACTGGGCACGCATGATCGAACTGCTGCACTGTGCCGAGGCAATCGCCGAACTGCTCGACGATCCGGAAATCACCGGCACCGATCTGTCGCGCTCCGGCACGCCCCTGCGTGAAGGCGTCGGCGTGATCGAAGCGCCGCGCGGCACGCTCTTCCACCATTACAAGATCGATTCGAACGATCTGATCACCATGGCCAACCTGATCGTGTCCACGACCAGCAACAACACGGCCATGAACGAGTCGGTGCGTGCCGTGGCTGCTGAATGTTTCGACGGCCGCGAGATCACGGAAGGCTTGCTCAACCGCATTGAAGTTGCTGTGCGGGCCTACGACCCGTGCCTGTCGTGTGCCACCCACGCGGTTGGCAAGATGCCTTTGAGCATTGAAGCGATCGGGCCGGATGGCGAGTTGGTCAGCCGGCTCGTCAAGAGCGGCAGCGGCGAACTGAGCCGTGAGGCATTGCCGTGAGCGTTGCACCGATTCTCGTGCTTGCCTTTGGCAACCCGGGGCGTGGTGACGATGCGCTGGGCCCCATGCTGGCCGAGCGACTCGAAACCCGGCTCGCGGCCGATGGCGCCCGAGACGTCGAAGTGATCGTCGATTTCCAGCTCAATATCGAGCACGCGCTCGATCTGGTCGGCCGCCGGCGGGTCTTGTTTGTTGACGCGAGGGCTTCGGGCGATGCCGGTGCGCGCATCGACGCCGTGTGTGCGCGTGCCGATGCAAGCTACTCGACGCATGCCGTGTCGCCGCAAGGCCTGCTTGAAGTCCACGCCAAAGTGATCGGTGGAAGGGCCCCCGAGGCAGAGCTCCTGTCGGTGCGGGGCGAATCCTTCGAGCTTGGCGCACCGCTGACGCCCGCCGCCGCCCGGGCGATGGATGCGGCGTGGCATGGTCTGCTGGGCTGGATCGAAGGGGTAAGAGCGACGGAAGAGGTGCTGGGTGCATGAGGCATCGCTCGCCGAAGAGATTGCGGCGATCGTAGTCCGGCGTGCGGAGCCGGGTGCGAAAGTGCTGGCGATCACGCTTGAGATCGGCGCGCTTGCGGGAGTTGAATGTGAAGCGCTGCACTTCGCGCTGGGCAGTGCGCTGGCACCCACCTGTGCGGCTGGTGCAACGGTGCATATCCTGTCCTTGCCCGCGCGTGCGCGCTGCCGGCAGTGCGGCGCAGAACAGTCCATCGAAATCCGCTTCGAGCCTTGCGAGTGCTGCGGCACTGCAGGCCTTGAGATCCTCCAGGGGGCAGAGATGCGGGTGCGTTCCATCGTGCAGTCGCCTGCGCTACCCTTGAGCGTCGTCCAGAACTGAGAGTCGCCCATGTGTGAAGTCTGCGGCTGCGCAAATCCTTATCGTCCGGGCGCCCGCCTTGCGCCGGCCGTGGCGCCGAAGGCGGGTACATTGCACTTTGGCATGGGCCCGGCGGGGGTTGAAGTCGCGGGGCTTTCACAGTCGCGGGTGATCGAGATCCAGGAGGACATTCTCGGTCGCAACGATTCGATCGCAGCGCGCAACCGTGTGGCTTTTGCTGGCGCGGGCGTCCTGGCGCTCAACCTTGTTTCAAGCCCCGGGTCCGGCAAGACGACCTTGCTGGTTGAAACCCTGACGAAGCTGGCGGGGGCCCAGCCCGTGGCGGTGATCGAGGGGGACCAGCAAACCGATTTCGACGCCGAGCGCATTCGTGCCACCGGCGCCCCGGCCATTCAGGTGAACACCGGGCGCGGCTGTCATCTTGATGCGACGATGATTGAACGTGCGCTCGAAAAACTGCCCGTGCCGGCCAATGGCGTACTGTTCATCGAAAACGTGGGCAATCTTGTCTGCCCGTCAGGCTTTGATCTGGGTGAAGCCCACAAGGTAGTCGTGCTCTCGGTGACCGAGGGCGAAGACAAGCCACTCAAGTACCCCGACATGTTTGCGGCGGCCGATCTGATGCTGCTTACCAAGATCGACCTGCTGCCGCACCTGCGTTTTGACGTTGAGCGTTGTTGCGTGTTTGCGCGTCAGGTGAATCCGGCGATCGAGATCATCCGCGTATCGTCCGTTTCGGGCGAAGGCATGGCGGATTGGCTAAGCTGGATTGAGCAGCATCGTCCGCGCGCCGCGCCATTGGTGCCTGCAGCGGCCAAGCACCGTGCCTGGCGCACGCCGGCTTGACGACCCATCTGGCCCGTTGCCGCAAAGCGGCTTGCAAGCGCGACGCTTGCCTCAATATTGAGCGGGGTTGATGCGCCCGCGTTGCGGGGCACCAGCTGCCGCCTTGTCCTCGATTGACACTTTTCTGAATCGCTTCTGGAGCCCCGCATGCGGATTGAGCAAGACCTGAAACTCGACTTCAAAGACGTCCTGATTCGCCCGAAGCGCTCGACCCTGACTTCGCGCTCTGAGGTCGACATCTCGCGCGACTATGTTTTCCTGCACTCCAAGCGCAGCTACCACGGCGTGCCGATCATCGCCGCCAACATGGATGTCACCGGCACCTTCGAAATGGCGCGGGCGCTCTCTGCGCAGGGGCTGGCAACGGCACTGCATAAGCACTATGGCGACGACGCGCTGGTGGCGCATTTTGAAGCGCTGCCTGCGGGCGCAACCCAGTTTTACTCGATGGGCATTGGCGCGTCGGACATGGCCAAGTTCCGGCGTGTGATGGCGCGAGCTGGCAGTGCAATCACGGCGGTGTGTATCGACGTGGCCAACGGTTACACGAACGCGTTCGTGCGCTTCATCGAAAAGCTGCGTGAGGAGTTCCCCGCGCTGACGATCATGGCGGGCAATGTCGTGACCGGCGAAATGACTGAAGAGCTGATCCTTGGCGGGGCAGATGTGGTGAAGGTCGGCATCGGCCCGGGTTCGGTCTGCACCACCCGCAAGATGACCGGCGTGGGCTATCCGCAGCTGTCAGCAATCATCGAATGTGCCGACGCAGCGCACGGCTTGGGCGGCCTGATCTGCGCGGATGGCGGATGCACTACGCCGGGTGATGTCGCCAAGGCCTTCGGCGGCGGCGCCGATTTCGTGATGTTAGGCGGCATGCTGGCCGGCCACGACGAGTGTTCGGGCGAAGTGGTCGAGATCAACGGGGTGCGCAAGATGCGCTTCTACGGCATGAGCTCGCGCGTCGCGATGCAGAAGTACGCCGGCGGCGTGGCCGAGTACCGCGCATCGGAAGGCAAGGAAGTGCTGATCGATTACCGGGGGCCAATCGAAGGCACATTGCAGGATCTGCTCGGCGGGGTGCGTTCGGCCTGCACCTATGTGGGCGCGCGCAAGCTCAAGGAGCTTTCCAAGCGCACCACCTTCATCCGAGTCAGTCAGCAGCTCAACGAAGTGTTCGGAAAATCCTGAGCGCTTGAAACGCAACTCGCCGCGCATTCCGGCCGCGCGGCGAGTGTTTGGCTGAAACAGCAGTCGCTCAGATCTGTTCGGGCACCATCTCGATTGCGCCGCAGGGGCATTCCGCCTCGCATAGCCCGCAACCCTTGCAGTAATCGAGGTTGATTGCAAAGCGCTTGCCGGGGCCAAGTTTGATGACGGCGTTGTCCGGGCATACGCCGTAGCAGTTATCGCACTCGAAGCAGTTGCCGCATGAAAGGCAGCGCCGCGCCTCGAACAAGGCGGTATCCGCGTTCAGGCCGCTCACCACTTCATCAAAGCTCGATTCGCGCCGTACCCGCTCAAGCTCGGCCTGCACCGCACGTGGCGCATCGGTGTAGTACCAGGTATTGAGTCGATCGAAGCTGGCCGGCGCGTGTTTGGCTTGCGGTGCCAGCGTTTGACCTCGCAGCCAGGCATCGATGTGGCGCGCGGCTTTTTTCCCGTGTCCCAGCGCAACCGTGACGGTGCGTTCAGAGGGCACCATGTCGCCGCCGGCGAATATGCCGGGGCAGTCAGTCATCATGTTGGCATCGACCCTCACGACACCATTGTCGAGCACCAGCCCGCTCACGTCGTCGAGCAACGAGAGGTCAACCTCCTGACCGAGTGCGAGCAGCAGCGAATCGGCTTCGATGGTTTCGAACTCGCCGGTGGCTTGCGGGAAGCCGCTTTCGTCGAGCGCCATTTTTTCGATTGTGAAGGTTTCGCCGGCAGGGCTGTCCAGGGCCATCTTGATGGTGGAAAGCCAGCGGAACATCACGCCTTCGTCGATCGCTTCCTGCACTTCCGAGTCGTGCGCCGGCATGCGGTCGCGGGTGCGGCGATAGATGATCACCGCCTCTTCGGCACCGAGGCGGCGTGCGGTGCGTGCGACGTCGATCGCGGTGTTGCCGCCGCCGTAGACCAGCACGCGGCGGCCTAGCAGGGGCTTCTCGCCCATCTCGACATCGCGCAGTACGCTCAGCGCATCCATGATCCGCGCCGCTTCACCGGCGGGCACCCAGGCGCGCTTTGAAAGATGCGCGCCGACGGCGACGAAGGCCGCGTCGAATCCGCCTTCGTCCCGCGCGCGTTGCAGGTGTTCGACCTTGCAACCGAGTTTGAGTGTCACGCCCAGTTGTTCGATGCGACGCACCTCGGCGTCGAGCACCTCACGCGGCAGGCGGTACTTGGGGATGCCGAAGCGCATCATGCCGCCCGCCATCGGGCCGGCTTCACGGATCTCGACTTGGTGGCCGAGCCGGGCGAGGTGGTACGCGGCGGCGAGCCCGGAGGGGCCGGCGCCGACCACCAGCACACGCTTGCCGCTCGCCGCTGCCGCCCGCTCGAACCGCCAGCCTTTCGCGATGGCTTCGTCGCCGAGGAATCGCTCCACCGCGTGGATGCTGACTGCCGCATCCAGCTGGCCGCGGTTGCAGGCGCTCTCACAAGGGTGGTAGCAGACGCGGCCGGTGACGGCTGGCATCGGGTTGTCCTGCACCAGCGTGCGCCAGGCCGCCTCGTAGCTACCGCTCTCGGCGTGGTAGAGCCAGGCCTGGATGTTCTCGCCGGTCGGGCAGCCCTGGTTGCAGGGCGGCAGGCGATCGACGTAAACCGGGCGCAGCGTGCGCCAGGAGCCGGTGCGGTTGGCGAGCGATGAGCCGGGGTCGAGAGTGATGGCAAAGGGTTTGTCCATGATCGCACTCCGCTCAGCTGAGCTTGGTAAAGCGCTGGATGTTGCGGTCCGCATGTGCCTGGATCAGCGCGATGCGTGCGCTATCCGGCTGCGGATCGAACAGATGCGCAAAGCGTTTCTGCGCGCGCAGGAACTCATCCACCTGAACCTTGCGGCGGATCGGCTTGGAGGCGGTCAGCTCGCCGTAGCGGGCCTCGAAGATCGGGAACAAGCCGGATTCGGTGGCGAGCCGCGCAAGGCGGATCGTGTCGTTCGAAGCCGAGCCCCAGCCAAGCGGGCAGGGCACCAGCACATGAATGTAGCGCGCGCCGCGCAGGTGGATGGCTTCCTCCACCTTCGCTTCAAGATCGCGCAGATCGGCCACCGAGGCCGTGGCGACGTAGGGGATGTGGTGCGCCATCGCGATTTCGGGCAGGAACTTGCCCTGGCCGAATTCGTTGCCCGGCGCATTGCCCATGGCCGGCGTGGTGGCGGTGCGCGCGGCGGCTGGCGTGGCGGATGAGCGCTGCACGCCGGTGTTCATGTAGGCCTCGTTGTCGTAGCAGATGTAGAGTACGTCGTCGTTACGTTCGAACATGCCGGAAAGGCAGCCGAAGCCTATGTCGGTCGTGCCGCCGTCGCCGCCTTGGGCGACCACGCGGACCTTGCGCCGACCCTTCACCCGCAGCGCAGCGGCAACGCCGGTGGCGACCGAGGGCGCGTTGCCGAACAGCGAGTGCATCCATGGCACCTGCCACGAAGTTTCGGGGTAGGGCGTGGAGAACACCTCGAGGCATCCGGTGGCGTTGACCACCACCATCTGGCCTTCGGTTGCATGCATCGCAGCGTCCATCGCGTAGCGGGCACCTAGGGCCTCTCCGCAGCCCTGGCAGGCGCGGTGGCCGGATGTCAGCGAGTTCGCGCGGGCGACTGTGGCCTGCACGGTGCGCTGGGCCTCGTCGAGCAGTCGGTTGCCAACGGTGAAGGTGCCGGTCTGGTAGAAGCGGATGGGTTGGAAGCTCATGGTCTTCTCCTACTCGATCCGGATGCTGGAGCGGGCGACTTCCTGCACCAGCCGGTTGGCCAGCGGCCCGCTGCGGCGGACTTCACGTTCATGGGCCAGCACGCGGTCCACCGCGGCGTGATCCAGATCGAGGAAGCTCAGGTTCTCAAGTTCGCCCGCGAGTGCGCGCCGGAACAGACGTTCGAGCGATACCGTGGTGATCGGCCTGCCACCGAGCCCAGCTACAACCGTGTGCGTCGGGATGTGCAGGCCCGCAAGCGCCTTGCGCAGCGAATCGGCCACGATGCCGCCCTGGCCGATGGCGAAACTGCGTTCGATCACCACCACGCGCTTGGCTTTGCCCAGCGCCTCACGCACCGCATCGAGCGGGAAGGGGCGGAAGGTCTTTATGGCGAGCACGCCGATCGAGTCGCCGCTGGCGCGCATCTCATCGACCACATCCTTGATCGTGCCGAGCACCGAGCCGAGCGCAACGACCACCGTGTCAGTGCCTTCGCAGTGGTATTCGGATATCAAGCCGCCCGCTTCGCGGCCGAAGCACTGGCTGAACTCCAGCGACAGCTCGGGGATCAACTCGAGTGCTTGCAACTGCCGCGCATGGGCGAGGTAGCGCACCTCGGTGAAGGCCTCAGGGCCGACCATCGCGCCGATCGAAACCGGCTCGTCCGGGTCGAGAACCTGGCGCGGCTCGTAAGGCGGCAGGAAGCTATCGACCAGCGCTTGACTGGGCATGTCCACCCGCTCGTAGGCGTGGGTAAGGATGAAGCCATCCATGCAGACCATCACCGGCAGCGAAAGCGCCTCGGCGAGTTTGAAGGCCTGGATGTGCAGATCAAGCGCTTCCTGGTTGTTCTCGGCGAAGAGTTGCAGCCAGCCGCTGTCGCGCAGCGCCATCGAATCGGAATGGTCGTTCCAGATGTTGATCGGCGCGCCGATCGCACGGTTGGCGATCGTCATCACGATCGGCAAGCCAAGCCCGGACGCGTTGAATACCGCTTCGGCCATGAACAGCAGGCCTTGCGATGCGGTCGCGGTGTAGGCACGCGCACCGGCGGCTGATGCGCCGATCGCCACCGAGAGCGCGGCGAATTCCGACTCGACGTTGATGTACTCGCAGGGGGTGATATCGCCGGTACGAACCATCTCGGAGAGCGCTTCGACGATATGGGTCTGCGGCGAAATCGGGTAGGCGCAGATCACTTCGGGCCGGCATAGCGCGATCGCCTCCGCGACGGCGCGAGAACCTTCAATCTGTTTGAGCACTTGTGACTCCCTTGCAGCCCGGTAGGGCGACTGGCAGTTCAGATTGCCGCGGCTGGCAGCGTTTTGAGCTGGCGCGCCGTCGCGTAGGCGTCGGTGGCGGCGGCGATGTTGGTTTCGGCGGTGCGGCCCTTGAACTTCTCGTTGATCGCGGCATGGATCGATTCGAGCCGCACCAGCCCGGTGATGGCCGCAAAACCGGCGAGCAGCGGCACGTTCGGCACCGCGCGGCCAACATGACGCATCGCGATCTCGGTGGCGGGCAGGCAGCACAGATGTGCTGCTGGGAAGCGGCTGGCGAGCGTGCCGAGCCCAAGCGCATCAAAGCCCTTGCTGGAATTGATCAGGATGTAGCCGTTGTCGCTGAGCCCGGCGAACAGATCCACCTGATGGAGCAGGGTCGGGTCTTGCACGATCACGGCGTCCGGTTTCATCACCGGTTCGCGTGAGCGGATTTCCTTCTGTGCAATACGGCAGAAGGCCACGACTGGTGCGCCGGTGCGCTCCGAGCCGAAGCTCGGAAAGGCCTGCGCCCATTCACCATCGAGAAATGCTGCGATTGAAAGCATCTCGGCAGCCGATACAACCCCCTGACCACCGCGCCCATGAATGCGTACCTGGAACATCGCGTCTCCCCCGAGTCGATGTAGTCCGCTTGCTGGATGCCCTGCAGCGGTTTGGGCTGCAGTGACGTGGCAAATTGTGGGCGCCGGGGTCAGGGAGTCTTTGACCTTTGGCAAGAACACTGCGGCCCGCCTTGCACGGGCCGCCGCGTCAGCGATTGCTCGGGAAGCTGAATACCGCGCCTTCGCGCAGCCCGGCAGACGGCCAGCGTTGGGTGATGGTTTTGCGCCGCGTGTAGAAGCGCACCGCATCCGGCCCGTAGGCAGAGAGGTCGCCAAACAGCGAGCGCTTCCAGCCTCCGAAGCTGTGGTACGCCACAGGCACCGGCAGCGGCACGTTCACCCCGACCATGCCGACCTTGATGTTGTCGGTGAAGTAGCGAGCGGCCTCGCCATCTCGGGTGAAGATGCAGGTGCCGTTGCCGTACTCGTGAGCATCGATCAGATCCATCGCCGCTTGCAGACTGGCCACCCGCACCACCGAGAGCACCGGGCCGAAGATCTCGTCGCGGTAGATCTTCATTTGCGGGCTAACGTGATCGAACAGGCAGCCGCCAAGGAAGTAGCCGGTCTCATGGCCGGGCACCTTGAGGCTGCGGCCATCGACCACCAGCGAGGCGCCTTCTTCAACGCCCAGATCCACGTAGCCCTTCACTTTGTTGAAGTGCTCGTGGGTCACCAAGGGGCCCATGTCATTGCGGTTGTCGGTGCCTGGGCCGACCTTCATCTTCGCCAGTTCTGCGCTCAGGCGCGCGACCACCGCGTCGCCGATTTCATCGCCCACGGCCACGACGACCGGAATTGCCATGCAGCGCTCGCCGCACGAGCCGTAGGCTGCGCCCATCAAGGCACTGACCGCGTTATCGAGATCGGCATCGGGCATCACGATCGCGTGGTTCTTCGCGCCGCCCAAGGCCTGCACCCGCTTGCCGTTGGCGCAGCCGGTGGCGTAGATGTACTCGGCGATCGGCGTAGAGCCGACGAAGCTGATCGCCTGCACCCGCGGGTCGGTGAGCAGCGCGTCGACCGCCACCTTGTCGCCGTTGACCACGTTCAGCACGCCCGGTGGCAGGCCGGCTTGCTGTGCCAACTCGGCAATGAACAAGGTGGATGACGGATCGCGCTCGGAGGGCTTAAGCACGAAGGTGTTGCCGCAGACCACCGCCATCGGCCACATCCACAGCGGCACCATGCAGGGGAAGTTGAAGGGCGTGATGCCCGCCGCAACGCCCAGCGGCTGGAACTCGCTCCACGAATCAATCGCCGGGCCAACGTTCTTGCTGTGCTCGCCCTTGAGCAACTCGGGCGCGCAGCAGGCGTATTCCACATTCTCGATGCCGCGCTGCAACTCGCCCATTGCATCGTTGAGCACCTTGCCGTGTTCATCGGTGATCAGCGCGCAGATTTTGTCGGCGTTCTCCTCAAGCAGTTGCTTGAAGCGGAACATCACCCGAGCGCGCTTGATCGGTGGCGTGTCGCGCCAGGCTGGGAAGGCCGCTTGAGCCGCCGCCACCGCCGCTTGCACGGTTTCAGTTGAAGCGAGTGCAACCTGCCGCGTCGCCTCGCCAGTTGCAGGGTTGTAGACGTTCTGGACGCGGGCGCTGTCGGCGACCAGCACGCCGTTGATGAGGTGAGCGATGGTATTCATGGTGGGTCTGCGGATTCTGAAAGAGGGTCAGGCGAGCGACTGGATCACGTCGCCCAGCGCGTTGATCAGGCGGTCAATCTCTTCGCGCTCGACGATGAAGGGCGGGGCGATCTGGATCGTGTCGCCGCCGTAGCGCACGTAGAAGCCTTTTTCCCAGCACTTCATCGCGATCTCGTAGGGCCGCCGCGCTGGCTCGCCCGGATAGGCTTCGAAAGTGAAGCCGGCGGCAAGGCCGTAGTTGCGGATGTCGGTGATGTACTTGCTGCCTTTAAGGCTATGCACCGCATTCTCGAAGTAGGGAGCCAGTTCGGCCACGCGGGCAACCAGTTGCTCCTTCTCGAGTACATCCAGAGCTGCCATCGCCGCGGCGCAGGCGATCGGGTGGGCCGAGTACGTGTAGCCATGCGGGAACTCGAGCATGTACTCCGGCCCGCCGGTCTCGATGAAGGTGCGGTAGATCTCCTCCTTCGCAATCACTGCGCCCATCGGCATCGCGCCATTGGTGATCTGCTTGGCGATGTTGAGGATGTCCGGTACCACATCGAAGGCGGTTGTACCGAAGAGTGAGCCAGAACGGCCGAATCCCGTGATCACCTCGTCGAAAATCAAGAGGATGTCGTGCTGGGTGCAGATCTCGCGCAGGCGCTTGAGGTAGCCGACGGGCGGAATCACCACCCCCGAGGAACCCGAGAAGGGCTCGACGATCACCGCGGCAATGTTCGACGCGTCGTGCAGGGTGATCAGATTAAGTAGCTCGTCGGCCAGATGCGCACCGTATTCCGGCATGCCGCGCGAGAAGGCGTTCTGCTTGAGCTGCGTATGCGGCAGGTGATCGGCCTCGATGCCCTGGCCGAACAGCTTGCGGTTGCCGACGATCCCGCCGACGCTGATCCCGCCGAAGTTCACACCGTGGTAACCCTTCTCGCGCCCGATCAGGCGGGTCTTGCTCGCCTTGCCCTTTTGCCGCCAGTAGGCGCGTGCCATCTTGAGCGCGGTATCGGCCGATTCCGACCCCGAGCCGGTGAAGAACACATAGTCCAGCCCGGCCGGCGTCATCTCCTTGATGCGGTGGGCGAGTTCAAACGAGGCGGGGTGGCCGAACTGGAAGGCCGGCGAGTAATCGAGTGTCGCCGCCTGGCGACGGATCGCCTCGGTAATCTCGGGGCGGCAATGCCCCAGGCCGGTGCACCAAAGGCCGGAAAGCCCATCGAAGATGCGTCGCCCAGCGGCGTCATACAGATAGGCGCCTTCTGCCCGAGTGATCAGGCGTGGGTTCTTTTTGAAGTCGCGATTCCCGGTGAAGGGCATCCAGTGGGCTTCAAGCTGCGCGGCGCTCAGGCCGCAATTGAGGCTTTCCATCTTCATCGTTACTCCACGCAGGCTGACATGTTTGGATGCCCTGATCTTCCCGCAAAACGATGCTTGCGATAAATTGCAATATGGCGATGTTTACTTGCTGAACTGTGAAAGTTATTCGATGAGCAAAAAGATGGCGCTGGGGCAGATCAGCGACCTGGAGATCCGTTTGTTGCGGGTCTTCAAGACGGTTGCGGAATGCGGCGGACTCGCGGCGGCCGAACTGGAGCTGAACATCGGCGTGTCGACTGTCAGCCGTCACATCAAGGATCTGGAAGAGCGCCTTGGCTTGATCCTTTGCCACCGGGGCCGAGGTGGCTTTGCACTGACCGCAGAGGGGCAGCAGGTCTATGACGATGCGCTGCGGCTGCTCGCTGCGCTCGATGCCTTCCGCTCGGGCGTAGAGGAAATCCATCAACGAATGACCGGCTCGATCGCCATCGCATTGTTCGACAAGATCGCCACGAACCCGGCGGCGCATGTCAGCGAGGCGCTGGGGGCATTCGCCGAGCGCGCACCGGATGTCGCCATCGAGCTGCATGTGGCCCCCCTCAACGCAATCGAGCGCGGCGTGATGGATGGCCAGTTCCAGGTCGGGATTGCGCCGATGCATCGCCAGTCGGCAAGCCTAGATTATCTGGAGTTGTTTCCGGAGCGCATGTACCTCTACTGCGGGCGCGGGCACGATCTGTTCCACGCCAGCGACGAGTCCTTGGACTGGCCCTGCGTGCGGCAGCAGCGCTACGCCGGGCTTGGCTACCACTCGCCGAACATGGAAATGAGCCACGAGGCCAAGCTCAAGCGCGCTGCGTCTGCGTACGACCAGGAGGCGGTGGCGATGCTGGTTCAATCCGGCCGCTACATCGGCTTCTTGCCCGATCACTATGCCGAATCGTTTGAGCGCGCCGGCCAGATGCGGCGACTGCGGCCCGCCTTGCTCACCTACGACGTTAACTTCGCCGCGCTGGTGCGCCATGCACCACGCCCTTCCCGGGTGACGCAGACCTTCCTTGATTGTCTAACCGAGGCGCACACCGACGTCGCCAAGGCATCGTAGCCAAGCGGCCAAAGAAAACGGGCACCGCGGATGTCGTCCGGGGTGCCCGTGTCAGGTGCTGGTCGAATCTCAGAATGCGGTGTCGTCTTTCGCCACCAGCAAGGCGGTCTTGATGATGATCCAGAGATCCAGCCCCGGCGACCAGTTGCGCAGGTACTCAAGGTCGTACTCGATGCGCTTCTGCATCTTGTCCACCGTTTCGGTCTCGCCGCGGTAGCCGTTGACCTGCGCCCAGCCGGTGATCCCCGGCTTGACCTTGTGGCGAACCATGTAGCCCTTGATCAGCTTGCGGTACTGCTCGTTGTGCGCCACCGCGTGCGGGCGTGGGCCAACAATGCTCATGCGCCCCTGCAGTACGTTGATGAACTGCGGCAACTCGTCGAGCGACGTCTTGCGGATGTAGGCGCCGAACGGGGTGATCCGCTGGTCGTTGCGCGTGGCCTGCTTGACCACTGCGCCGTTGTCGGTCGTGGTCATGGAGCGGAACTTGTAGACGGTGATTTCCTTGCCATCAAGGCCGTAGCGCCGCTGCTTGAAAACGATCGGGCCGGGGGAACTTCGCCACACGCCAATCGCCACTACAAGCAGGATTGGTGAAATCAGCATCAGGATCAGGATCGACAGCACGATGTCTTCCATGCGCTTGACGATGCCGTTGAAACCCGAGAACGGGGTATCACACACCGCCACCACAGGCATGCCGCCGACTGATTCGGTCCTGCCCTGAATCAGATCGGTGACGAAGATATCCGGCACGAAGTAGATCGACGCGGTGGTGTCCTTCAGCTCGTCGAGCAGCGCAAGGATGCGCGGCTGCGTTGCCATCGGCAGGGCAAGGTAGATCCGGTCGACATGGTGAGTCTTCACATACTGGGCCAACTGGTTCAGGGCGCCGAGCAAGGGGGCGTCTTCCGATGCAGCGAGCCGCTCGCGACTGCGATCATCGAAAAACCCCAGGAACTTCACGCCGAGAAACTTGTTGTTCGAGAAGTGACTTGAAAGCTGCGCACCTATGTCGTTGAAACCGCACACCACGGCCGAAACTTCCGCATCGGACATCGAGATAACGCGCGGAATCGTGAAGCGCGCCGCAGCGTGCGAGGCGAAAAGCACGAAGGGCAGCGACGCAAACCATGTAAACAGCAACTCGGTCGGAAAGTAAGCGGAATACCCGGTCGCATAGCCAAGCAGCAAGAGAATCCCCGCCAGAATCATCGTGTTGAGGAAGGACTCCCTGGCGACAAAGCGCATCGGGTCACTCAACAGTGAATTGCCGGGAAAACTCAAGGAGAACGCGATCAGGGCGAGGATGACGTAGTCGCCGTCGATCTTTTCATCGAACGCGATCGCCAGTCCCAGCAGGGTAACGATCACCATCACCGGATCGAGAAAAGTCTCGACCATGCCGGACAGCGTCGCGTTGTTCTTCAGGGGGGTACGTTGGGCTTCTAGTCGGGCAAGCATCGTGAAGCGAGAATCCGTTGGCACAAAATTTGAAAGCCGGGCGGCATACTATCTGCACCCGTGTTGCGTTTTTTCGAGCGACACGCACTCGCGAAGATTCACATCAACCACATCGATCCACAGGTCTCATGAACTCCTCAAGCAAGAACTCGGCCGGAATGCCCCTAACTCGAATCTTCACGGTCGCAGCGGCAGTTGCAATGCTGAGCTCGCCCATCCGTGCGGAAGAGGCCACGCCGCTGCGATACGGTGCAGGCGTAACTTTTGAGCGGGATACCAACCTGTTCTTGCGAGACGAGGATTCGCCGGGCGGCGTGCAGTCCGACAACATCACCACCGGCTATGCGTATCTCGGATTCGATACCACATTGAGTCGGCAGCGGCTATATGGAAACTTCAATGTCGGGGCGGCGAAGTTTAACCGATTCTCTGAGTTCGACTATGACAAACAGGATATTAATGTCGGCTGGGAAGGTAATTTTCCACACGAGATCCGCACTGTTTTGAGTTGGACTCGCAGCGCGCAGCTCGCGAACTTTGCCGACTTCCTCGTGGTGCGGCGGAACGTGATTACCCGCGATGTGCTTCGCTTTGACCTTGACGTGCCGGTTGTGGCGAACTGGCACTTGATCGGCGGACTTGGTGCAAATCAATCGCGCAACAGCGATCAGGAAGATCAGGTGAACGATCTGGACGGACGCAGCTACGAAGCAGGCGTCCGTTATGTAACCAACTATGGCAATCGCATCGATCTCGTCGCCCAGAACACATCTACCGATTACACGGAGCGGAGCGCGCGTCCGTGGCTTATCTCGGGTTACGACGAACGTCTTTACTCGCTTCGCCTGCAGTGGGCGGTGTCCGGCACCAGCCGGCTGGAAGGCTATGTTGGGTACATCGATCGTACGAACGAGAATTTCGAACGCAACGACTTCTCTGCGCCCAATTTTCGCGCCGCATGGGACTGGGATCCGGGCAGCAGCCTCGCCTTCAAGCTGAGCGTTTACCGCACGACCGGTGCCGCAGGGGATAACGAGTTCCTGACTGCAACAACCACTGCACTGCGGTTTGCACCAGTTTGGCGCGCAACTGGGAAGATCACCCTTAAAGCCTATGTCGAGGCCGGAAGTCGGGACTACCTCGGTGCCGCTAACGCGTCTGTCGAGGACAGAGTGGACGACTTCGGTTCCTGGAGTCTTGGCGCCAGCTACAGCCCATTCCGCTGGCTGATGCTTGATCTAAGCTACCGCGGCCAGTCACGCGATTCCAACCGCATGTGGCTCGACTACATCAACCATACGGGCATCGCAACGGTGCAGGTGGGGTTCTAGCGGCGTGATTTGCGCCTGAGACTTGGCGGCATCGGATGGGGTGTTGGCGCCCGGAGTGGACGCATTCAACGACCACTTATCGCTCCATAAGCCAGGGTCACTGCTTAGGCGGAAATATGTCTCGCGAAACGCCAGTGTCATGTTGCGGTGCAAATCTTCGCTCGCTAGACTCCGCGCTCGCATTTGACCCGGATGTGTGTTGAGCCTCGATTTGCGGACTTTTCACACAGACTGGTGCGAGATCACGTTTCTTCGCTTGGAATCTGGCACGTCGATTGCATGTGAAAACGCGTGACCACCCCCCCCCAACACAGAGGTCCATGAATGAGCACCATTGGTATCAAAACAATCGTTGCGGCGATTGCGGCCATTGCATCGGTTTCTGCGTCAGCCGCCATCACCACGCTGGATGGCAAGGGCTTTGACCTGAGCTTCGACGCCGACATCTTCTCTCCTTCACTGATTAGCCTTTCTGCGGATCGCACCGCGGTTGTCTTTGACACCGATGCATTTTCCGTGGCTTTCAAGTCGGATGAGGCAAACATCGCATCGTTCGTTGCCCAATTGACGATCACGCGGGATGCGGGCTACACCTTTTCCGGGCTTGAACTTAAGCAGTCGGGCGTGTACTCGCTGATGAAGACGAGTAGCGAAGTCGGCGCCGCGCTGATCTCGTCTGTGTGGATTGATGGCAATCCGAACGCAACCGAGGCGAACGCCGACGTGTTCGAAATGACCGGAGTCAAAATCGGTGGCAACAAGTACGGCCTGAAGAATACATACGACTTCAAGGGCACCGCATTCGCCACCGCGCAGTCGTTCGAATTCATGACATTGTCCGGTCTTTACGCCGAAGCAGCCTATGACCACGCGGCATCGATCTACGCCAATTCCTATTCGCTGAGCGTCATGACGGCGCCGGTGCCCGAGCCTGAGCAGTGGGCGCTGATGCTGGCCGGTATCGGTATGGTGGGTGCAATCGCACGCCGCCGTTCGCGCCGCGCCTAAGCTGGCAATAGAGCGCGGCAGGTGAGGGCCCAAGGGGCGTCGCCTGCCGCGTTTGTTTTAACCGTAAGCGTGCGAAACTTCGGCCTTTTTGCCGATCAATCCGCCCGTGCGCCGGGTCCAAATCACCGAGGTTCTGATGCAATTCGTCTCCGTTCGCCAAGCTGCGCTTGCCCTGTTGGTCGTCTGCACCCTTACAGCCTGTGGCTCCAAATCCAAAGAGCAGGGCGCGACGCAGGTTGCCGCAAAGGTCAACGAAGAAGAGGTGACCGTTCATCAACTCAACGGGTTGCTCTCGAAGGCCAACATTCCGGCCGGCGGCGATGTTGAAGCAACCCGCAAACAGGCGCTCGACCGCCTGGTGGAAGAATCGCTGCTGGTTCAAGCAGCCAAAGAACGCAAGCTCGATCGCGACCCGCGCGTGGTTCAGGCAATCGAAGCCGCGCGGCGTGAAGTCATCGCCCGCGCCTATCTCGAACAGATTGCCAGTGCGCAAGCCAAGCCGGCCGACGCCGCAATCCGCGAGTACTACGATCACCACCCCGAGCTCTTCTCAGAGCGCCGCATCTACAGCTTCCGCGAACTCGCAATTCTTGATGGAGGTGATCGCGAGGCAGCAGTGCAAGCCCACTTCGAAAAGGGCGGTTCGATGGAAGACCTCGTTGCCTCATTGCGTGCCGAGAATGCACGCATTGCAGCGAATTCCTTCGTCAAGCCCGCCGAGCAGCTCCCGCTCGACGCAGCCCGCAAGCTGCAAGGCTTGAAAGATGGCCAAGTCTCGATCATGCGTCGCAAGGAAGGCCTTGTCGTCCTGCAGATCGCCGCATCGAAGACCGAGCCAGTGAGTCTCGACAAAGCCAAAGGCGCGATCGAACAGTTTCTGACCAACAAAGCCAAGTCCGAAGCTGTTGCGGCCGAAGTCAAGCGCCTGCGTGAGGCCGGCAAGATCAGCTACATGGGCGACTTTGCCAAAGACGCACCCGCACCGAAGGCGCCTGAAGCGCAGGCCCCGGCAACCACGCAATCGGGCGCGGTCGAAGGCATGGAGCAGGGCATCAAGGGCCTGAAGTAACGCTTCGCATAATCAATCGATACTCGAACAGACTGGATTGGCATGAACGTGGCGACTGAACTAATGGGCAAGATTAAAGGTGCGCTTCGCACCGCGCTGATTGCACTCGCAGGCACGCTCGTTTTCGTTGGCAGCGCATCCGCCGCCAACGAGAAGTCCGCCGAATATCTGCTCGGCCCCGGCGACGTAATTCGGGTCAGCGTCTTCCAGAGCCCCGATCTCACGCTTGAAACCCGAGTGTCCGAGAATGGCAGCATCACCTACCCGCTGATCGGAAACGTTCCGGTCGGCGGGCAGTCGCTCTCTGCCGCTGAAGCCAAGATCGCAAAACTGCTCAAAGACGGCGGCTTCGTCGTTCAGCCGCAAGTCTCTGTTCTGCTCATCCAGATCCGCGGCAATCAGGTGGCGGTGCTGGGCCAGGTCAACCGCCCCGGCCGCTACCCGCTTGAAACCGCGAACACCCGGCTCACCGATCTGCTCTCGCAAGCGGGCGGCATTGCCGCAAGCGGATCAGACCTGGTGATCTTCTCCGGCGTGCGTGACGGCAAGCTGGTCCGTCGCGAAATCGACGTGACTGAGATGTTCCTGAAGGGCGATGCGGCGGACGATCTTCCGCTCAAAGGGGGCGACATCCTCTACGTGCATCGCGCGCCGGTGTTCTACATCTACGGTGAAGTCCAGCGCCCCGGCGTGTTCCGCCTTGAGCGCGAGATGACCGTCATGCAAGCGCTTGCCAGTGGCGGCGGTCTCACCCAGAAGGGCACCCAGCGTGGGCTGCGCGTCCATCGCCGCAGCGCCGATGGCAAAACCCAGATTCTCGAGCCGGGCCTCGATGAGCTGATCCGTGCAAACGACGTTGTCTACGTCAAAGAAAGCATCTTCTGAGAGCCGCGACGTCATGACTTTTCAACAGTTCATCCTGATTCTCAAAGCGCGCTGGAAGATCATCCTTCTGATCTTCTCGGTGGTGGTTGGTACGGCGGTGGGGATCAGTCTGGTTCTGCCCAAGCAGTACTCGGCGGCAACCTCGGTGCTGGTCGACGTCAAGTCGAGCGACCCGATCTACGGCGGACTGATGCAGGCTCAGATGCTGCCGGGCTACATGGCAACGCAGGTCGACATCATCACCAGTGATCGTGTCTCGCAGCGCGTCGTAAAGATGCTGGGCTTTGACAAGAGCCCAGAGGCCATCGCGCAATGGCAGGACGAGGGGCAAGGCAAGGGCAACGTGGTCAGTTTCTTTGCCGAAGCCCTGCAGAAGAAGCTTGATGTCAAACCCTCGCGTGAATCGAGCGTCATCAGCATCGGTTTCAGCGGCACCGATCCGAAGTTTGCTGCGGCGGTGGCCAATGCCTATGCGCGGGCGTACATCGATACCAATCTCGAACTCAAAGTCGAGCCCGCGAAGGAGTTCGCTGCCTGGTTCGGCGAGCGTTCCAAGCAATTGCGCGACAACCTTGAAGCCGCCCAAGCCCGCCTCTCCGCTTTTCAGCGCGAAAAAGGCATTGTCGCCACCGATGATCGGCTCGATGTAGAGAACGCCCGCTATGCCGAATTGTCGTCGCAACTGACCAATGTCCAGGCTCAGCGCGCCGATTCTGCTTCGCGCCAACGCCAGGCAAGCGGACAGATGTCCACCTCGCCGGACGTCATCAACAGCCCGGTTATTCAATCCCTGCGCGCAGACGTTGCTCGCCAGGAAGCCAAGCTCCAGGAAATGGCAGGCCAGCTCGGCAAGAACCACCCGCAATACCAGCGCACCCAAGCGGAACTCGAAGCGCTGAAGACCAAGCTCGATTCCGAAATGCGGCAAGTGGCATCGTCGGTCGGCACTTCCAACACGGTGAACCAGCAGCGCGAGGCCGCGCTTCGCGCAGCGCTTGAAGCGCAGAAGCTCAAGGTGCTGGAGTTGCGCGCATTGCGGGATGAGGCAGCCGTGCTGCTCAAGGATGTTGAGAACGCCCAGCGCGCCTACGATCTGGTGGGGCAGCGACTCTCGCAAACCAACCTCGAAAGTCAGGCGCAACAGACCAACCTGGTCGTACTGACGCCGGCAGAACCGCCGATCAAGCATTCGGGCCCGAAGATTGTTCTGAACACAGTGCTTGCATGTTTTCTTGGTGGCTTGCTTGGGGTAGGCGTAGCGCTGCTGCTCGAACTGAGTAATCGGCGTATCCGCTCGGCTGAAGACCTGGTTGAAGCGCTTGGTGTTCCAGTGTTTGCCGTGCTTGAGACCGAGACGCCAGGGCGCCGCATGCCCTTTGGCCGCAAGACGCTAAAGCCAGCCTAGGTTTGCGATCACACCTTTTCGTTGTGGTGGCCTTCAACGCCACCGCAGCGCCAAGGCCGATCGAAGCTTGAACACGCCGTTAAAGCCTTGCCCATAGCGCGCACGCCTTTCCCGTGAGCAGTGCAGTCAAGAGCAAGTGCCAATGCAAGTCAGCGAAGCAAAGAGAACCGGACCATGGACATGAACCAGCCCTCCAGTATTGAAGCCGCCGTCCGATCAAGTGCCAATGCCGGACGTGAGCGCTCGATCGGCGCGATTCTGATCGACGCAGGCCGACTCTCGGTTGAAGCCGCCGAAAAGATCATTCGCGAGCAAAAGGCCAAGGGCCTGCGCTTTGGTGACGCTGCTATCGGATTGGGTCTGCTCAAACAAGATGACATCGACTTCGCGCTCGCCCGCCAGTTCGATTACCCCTACCTGAGCGCGGGCGACGGCGCCCTGAGCAGCACGCTGGTTGCCGCCTACAAGCCTGCAAGCCCAATGGTTGAACAACTTCGAGCCTTGCGCAGTCAGCTGATGGTGCGCTGGTTCAGCGACGACACCACACGAAGAGCCTTGGCTGTTGTGAGCGCCGAGCGCGGCGAGGGCCGCAGTTTTGTCGCAGCCAATCTGGCTGTAGTCTTTTCCCAGTTGGGTGAGCGGACGCTTTTGATCGACGCAGACTTGCGTAACCCACGCCAGCACAAGAACTTCAAACTCGATCCTCGTACGCCTGGGCTCTCGTCGGTGCTATCCGGGCGAGCAAACGGCGAAGCGCTGATTCGCATCCCCTCGTTGGTCGGCCTCTCTGTCCTTCCGGCCGGCGCTGTGCCGCCGAATCCGCAAGAGCTGCTCGCACGCCCACAGTTTGTCCGGCTCATTGAGCAGGTCAGCAAGTCGTTCGATGTCGTCATCATCGATACCCCCGCGGCAGACATCGCGGCCGACGCCAACGTTGTCGCTGCGCGCGCCGGCGCAAGCCTGGTTGTTGCGCGCCGCGACCACACGCCGGCGCCAAAGATCCATGCTCTCACCAAAGACCTCAGCGGTGCGAACGCGCTCGTCGTGGGCTCGGTTCTCAACTCGTTCTGAAGCCTTCGATGCCCGCCGTGCTAGAGCAACCCACCCCTATCCTGCACAAGGATTCCGTTGATCTTGCCCCTTGGCTTCTAGTCCTGTTTGGGCTGGCAGCGATGTATGGCCCAAGCTTCTACGATCTCTTCCGTGGCATTTGGAGTACCGACGAACAGGCCCACGGCCCAATCGTCATGGGCGTATCGGCGTGGCTTATCTACCGGAGCAGATCTGAGCTCTTTGGTTCCAGCAACGCAGCCCCCCGCCCGGTAATCGGTTGGGCGCTCCTGGTATTTGGTTGTTTGCTCTACGCCGTTGGCCGTTCGCAAGGCCTGCTGCTGCTGGAAGTTGGCTCACTGATCGTTAATGTGGTGGCCATCGTGCTGTTGCTACGCGGTCCGCAGCAACTCAAAACGATCTATTTCGCGCTGTTCTTCATGCTCTTCATGGTGCCGCTACCCGGAACATTCGTCGACGCCGTAACGCATCCCATGAAGATGGCTGTGTCCTACGTTGCCGAGCACATTCTGTTTGCGGTGGGCTACCCCATAGCCCGTACAGGCGTAATCCTGCAAATCGGGCCTTATCAATTGCTAGTCGCCGATGCCTGTGCAGGGCTGCATACCCTTTTCACGCTTGAAGCCCTTGGCTTGCTCTACCTGAACGTCGTAAAGCATGCCTCGCTATTCCGGAATGTGGTGCTTGCTGTATTGATCATCCCCATCAGTTTTGCCGCCAACGTCATCCGCGTCATCGTGCTGACATTGGTCACCTACCACTTTGGGGACGAAGCCGGCCAAGGTTTCGTTCATGGTTTCGCCGGTATGGTGCTCTTTGTGGCAGCGCTATTGCTCATTATGGGTGTTGATGGTCTTTCACGAATGACAGCAGCGCTCTGGAATCGCAAGTTCGGCACCAACGCATCGCTTCAGAGCTAATCAATGTCATCACTCAACGCAAGAACAAACCTTCTGCGTGCAGCCCTGGTCGCGGTTTTGCTGTCAGGCAGCGCCGGGTTGGCCGTTGCCATGAAGCCAAGCCGCTACATGGCACAAGAAAACGCAGCGGTTGAGTATGCAAGGCTGATCCCTACCCAATTTGGTGAGTGGCGTGAGGATTCGGCGGTTGCAACCTCGGTCGTCAACCCGCAGCAAAAAGCATTACTCGACACCCTTTACTCGCAATTGGTCAGTCGCGTCTACGTCAATAAAGAGGGGCGGCGGATCATGTTGTCGCTCGCATATGGCGGAGACCAGTCGCGAGATACCCAAGTCCACAAGCCCGAGGTTTGCTACCCAGCCCAAGGTTTTGAATTGCTCGGTCAAAAGAAGGTGGAGATCAAGACTCCCTACGGATCCATTCCATCAATGCGTCTGTTGACGCGTTTGGGGGCGCGAGTTGAGCCCGTGACTTACTGGATTCGTGTCGGTGATTCTATTGTGCGGGGCTCACTTGAACAGAACGCCGCACGCCTCAAGTTTGGAATGAAAGGTGTCGTGCCGGATGGTCTGCTGATTCGTATATCAGAAATATCCACCGACTCAGACTCTTCCTATCGCTTACAAGACCAGTTCGTAAGTGAGTTCGTTTCAAACGTGGATTCAAAATTCCGAAACCTTATTGTTGGAAAGCCCGACTCTCTAAGCGTTGGGTCAAATTGAAATGAAATCGAATCTTGCACTTAGTTTAACGGCGCTCATTGCCCGCGCGCTAAGCAGCATAATCGTGTTTGCGGTACTCGCTCGGGAATGGGGAGCAACAGGATTTGGGCAGTTCGCGTTCGTATTTGGTGTCGCGACGATGTCCAGTCTATTAAGTGAATTCGGGTTCTCCACTCATGCGTTGCAACGATTCTCTAGAGTTGCAACGAACGAAGCACGTTTTCTGGTTGATGAAATAGTCAGTGTCAAGTTGTCGTTGGGGCTCGTCGTAGTACTTGGAAACACTGCCATTGCATTGACGGGTTGGTTTGGTGATGGTGCGATTCAGATCGCGATCGCGCTCTCGGTGGCAGCGGTTGCATTGGGGTTTTCGGACTTCTATACGGCAGTATTGCGGTCGATCGATAGCTTTGCTTTGGACGCAGTGATAAGCAGTACCGTCAATCTTTCGCTGTTCTTCGCCGTGATGTTAGGCGTTCATTTCGGATATGGTCGCCCAATACATGTGGCACTAGCATTTTGTGTTGCGCGGTTAATCGGTATGTTATTGAGTATGGCAATACTTTCCGACAAACTCGGTCGTCCAAGACTCGCGTTCGGAGGGGTCTCTGCGATGAGAACTACAATCCGAGCTAACGGTAACTACGCACTGGAAAGTGGGCTTTGGACCGCCTATACAAACGTCGACCTGATTTTGATACGAAGCTTTCTCGGCCTACATGCAGTTGGTGTTTTTCAAATTGGATTTCGTCTGTTTCAGGGTGCAATGCAGTTTGTGCCAGTGCTGAATTCTGTGTTCGTTCCCAAGCTGGCGCGTGCTCATGTTGATCTGAGTCCGCCGTCTAGCTCAATGAGGGTAACGTATCTTGTGTTCGGATGTGGCTGCGGTGTTGGCTTGCTCGGAGCTGGAGTCTATGCGCCGCTTTGGTTGCGACATGAATCATTTGTCGGGATCGAGTCGATCTTTGCATTGTTTGGTGCGCTCTGCATTGTTCGATATCTGTATGCGTATGTAGGGGCGCAACTACTTGCAATAGGAGCTCAACGTTCCCGTGTGATCGCTATTGCAGCTGGAGCTGTGGTGCTGATCCCCGCGGCGTTACTCGGAATGCATGTATATGGCGTTGCCGGTATGGTCGTTGCTCATCTGCTTTCGACATCCGTAATGCTCGCAGTATGCGCACATAGTCTAAAGAAGCTTAAATCACAAACCTCTATTGGGAGATCAGAATGAGAATTACCGTAATCGGTTCTGGTTATGTTGGTCTGGTTACAGCGGCGTGCCTCGCCGACGTCGGCAATAATGTCGTGTGTCTCGACGTAGATGCCGCCAAAATTGCAAGGCTTGAGTCGGGCGATGTTCCGATATTTGAGCCTGGTCTCGACAAAATTCTCCATCGCAATAAGTCGGCGGGCCGTATCTCGTATACCACTGACGCGAAATATGCCACGGAACATGGTGATGTGCAGTTTATTGCCGTCGGTACGCCGCCAGATGAGGACGGCTCAGCGGACCTGCAGTATGTCCTCGCGGCGGCGAGAACAATTGCTACGCATATGAATGGATACAAAGTCGTCGTCGACAAGTCGACAGTTCCCGTGGGGACGGCCGACAAGGTCAACGGGGCAATTGCAGAAGTGCTCGCCAAGAGAGGCGCCACAATCGATTATGCCGTGGTCTCAAATCCGGAATTTCTAAAGGAAGGGGCCGCAATAGAGGACTTCACGAGGCCAGATCGTATCGTTCTCGGCGTCGAGAGCGATCGTGCTCTCGCGATCATGCGTGCAATATATGAACCGTTTCAAAGAAATCATGACAAGCTCGTTGTCATGGATATCCGCAGTGCCGAGCTAACAAAGTATGCCGCCAATGCGATGCTGGCCACCCGAATATCATTCATGAATGAGCTCTCTCGTCTGGCCGAAGCGTTGAACGCAGATATCGAGTTGGTGCGTAAGGGTATCGGCTCAGATCCTCGTATAGGGTTTGGCTTTCTATACGCCGGTTGCGGTTACGGTGGGTCTTGTTTTCCGAAAGATGTAAAGGCTTTGATTAGCACCGCTGAGAAGGCGCTTGGAACTAGGATGCGCATACTTAGTGCGGTTGAGGATGTCAACGAAGAACAGAAAATGCTACTCGTCGACAAACTGACAAAGGAGGTTGGCGAGGACTTGAGTGAACGGCGGGTCGCAATATGGGGATTGGCATTCAAGCCCGATACGGACGATATGCGAGAGGCGCCAAGTCGCGTAATCATTAATGCGCTTCTGGCTCGCGGAGCGAAAATCACTGCCTATGATCCCGTCGCAGTGCATGAAGCTCAGAGGGTACTTCCTGAAACATCTGCCCTGACATTTGCAGCTGATCCATACTCGGCGGCGAACGACGCCGACGCTCTCATTGTGGTCACTGAATGGAAAGAGTTCCGCAGTTTGGATATATCGCAATTGCGAGATCGAATGAAGGGAAGGCTGATCATCGACGGTAGAAATATCTTCGATCCGGTAGTTATTTCTGCGCTGGGTTTTGATTATCGCGGCATCGGTAGAAAGTCGGAATAAATAGTGGTGCCTCGGGTTCGGGTTGGGCTTCTTGATTCTTGGCGTGGCCTTGCAATTGCGATGGTTTTGCTTGGCCACTTTGTCCCCGGTTTGGGGATCGATGCGCTAGTTTACGGTGTTAATGCTGGTCGCGTCGGAGTTGAGTTGTTCTTCGCCTTGTCGGGGTATCTTATTGGGGGGATTCTGTTTCGCGACAACCAGTCGTTGCCGGTTTTCTCGAATATTTCCCTCTACTTGGATGTATTTGTTGATCGTAGCCCCAATTCTAGTGGTGAAGTACCCCGAGTCGATTGAACCCTACGCCCTTTCTGTGATCGGCGCCGGAAACTTGCTCCGCTAATTGCCGTACTTTGCTAAGCACCATTTACACCCCACGGTTGGATTGTTGGCAACCGTAGTTTTGGGAGGTCTCTCCTATTCGTTCGTGGACAACCGCCTGCATCAGTATTTTGCAGCCAGGCTGGGTGCGCTGCTGGGTCACAGGCGCGGTAATGTTGGCATGGTTAAGGAGGTAGGAATGAAGCGTTGGACGGTGTTGCATGAGAGCGGAGCGCCTTCCCACTATCGTGGGCTTGAGGTTGCACTGAACGCTGGGGCGCATTCTTCCGGGGTTTCGTTTTTGGAATTCCACATACTCCGCCAATTCGCGAAAGGATTAGTGTCTAGAAACTATTCTGCGGTAGTACGGGCTGGCAAAAATGCGGCTGCGCTGGCGCGCCTGTTGATTAGTGGTGGAGCTGGCGAAAATATTGTTATTGGAATGGCTCCTTTTAATCCACGAGTGATCTGGATTCGGATTATCTGCAGGAACGCAACCGTTCTAATGCACTCATCTTGGCCTTATTGGGACTTGTCCTTTCAACCTCATCCGTGGCGATTTCGTTTTGTTTTACGGTCGTGGGAGAGTTTCTGCAAGAAACGCGTTAAACATGTCTTCTTTGTCACCCGATTTGCCGAGCGAAACTTTAATGAATCCTCGTTTGCGGGCCCATCTACATCGGTAGTCGCTCATGCCTATGATCAGGTGGCATTTTATTGTGATCCGCGACGTGAATCCCAGAGACTTAGATTCGTCTTTGTTGGCCGGTTGGAAAAATCAAAAGGACTATTTCACGTGCTGGCCCTCGCTGAGCGATTTCCAGAATGCTCTTTCGCAGTAATAGGCGATGGTCCTCTTTTGCCAGAGCTAAAAAAGGCTGAGCAGCGATATGGCAACATTTCGGTGTGCGGTCAGGTTGGCAATCGACGGGATCTTGGGGACTTGTTGCGAAACAGTGATGTGCTATTGCTTCCATCGATTCGAATTCCAGGATGGGAGGAGCTATTCGGCATGGCGATAATCGAGGCGATGGCATGTGGTGTTGTGCCAGTAACTACTGATCATCGGGGGCCAACTGAGATTCTCTCTGGAACAGGCGTAGGGCTCGTGTGTTCCGAGGGCGATTTCCTAGAGCAGGCTAGCGCATTCATCAATATCCTCGCTGGCAATCGAGATGTCCTTGAACATCAGCGGCGATTGGCTGTTGCAACAGCGAGAGATTACGAGCTTAGCAGCATCGCAAATCGTTGGTTGGCGGGCGTTGCAGAGGTTGCGCATGAAAAGTGATCCATCGGTAACGATCGTTGTATTGAACTGGAATGGATGGCAGGATACAGCTGCATGCGTCAGGTCACTATTCAACCTCAAGTATGAACGGTTTAATGTTGTCGTATGTGATAACGGGTCAACCGACGGATCGTTGGATGAGTTGCTAAACGCATTTTCAGCTGATCATCTCAACTTGGTTATTCTAAAAGACCCGGCAATGAATCCCGTTTCCTCTCCATTTCAAGAGAGGCTGATTACCCTAATCGATAACCGGAGCAATCTTGGGTTTGCTGGCGGCAACAACGTGGGAATGCGATATGCGATGCAGGCTTGGGATCCCGATTTCTATTGGGTCCTTAATAATGATACCGAAGTAGATCCGTTGGCTCTTCGTGAGCTATTGGACGAATTTCGACGCATGCCGGGCGTTGGGATTTGCGGTTCAAAGCTTGTGTACTGGCACGGACGCAGTGAGGTGCAGGCTTTAGGAGGAGGAATTCACAACCGAGTCTTCTGCACAACTCGAGAACTGAAGCCTGGAGCAAAGGATATCGTTTCGTCGGATATGTCGGGTCGTGGCCCAGAACTCGACTACGTTTCCGGGGCTTCAATGCTCGTCTCTAGGCGATTGGTCGAAGATGTTGGTCTTATGGAAGAGCGATATTTCCTATATTTCGAGGAGCTTGACTGGGCGGAAAGGGCGCGGAAGAAGGGGTTTCAACTCGGATATGCTGATAGTAGCGTCGTATATCATAAAGAGGGGGCTACGATCGGAACCAATGCGAGAACGCCTAAAGCGAGAAGTGTGGTCTCGGAATTCTACGGCGTTCGTAGCCGAATACTCTTTACGAGCAGATTCTACCCGCTCTTTTTGCCCACGCTGTATCTCGCACTACTGGTGGCTGTGATACGGCGTTTCCAGCGCAGTCAGCCGGATAGAGCGAAGATGATCCTAGGGTTGATGTTGAGACCAACACGGAGGCTCTAATGAGATATTCACAGCAGCGTGGGCTTGCAGCAACGCTAGTGGTATTGCTCTCGGTGATATCTCTGCCGACTTTTGGCGCGACCACTCTATTGACAATGATCAGTTGGCATACTCCAATTGGCCCGTTAAATGGTTGTAAGAGTTGGGGTTCCGGAGGTGCCGGATACGCAGCTTCTAAGTCTCTTGGTACCGTGCGAAATTCACCTATTGTCCCCGCGGGGTTTGGACCGAGCGTGGGAGCAACTCCGATTGATGGAAAGTTCCTTTCTAGCTACCGCCGTGCCATCGTCGAAGAAGCTGCGCTAATTCGCGCATCCGGCTTTGATGTCATTGCCTTCGATATGCTCCCTAATCCAAATTTTGGAGTACTTGGAACTGAAGAGCCGTTCTGTCTATTTCCTTTGTTTCGGGAGTGGTTGGAAGTTGCATCAGCAGCGAGCTTGAAAGTCGCTCCACTTGCGGATGTGCAGAATCAGTCCGCTGAGTTTCCGAATGGACGGCGTCTGAGCAGTGAGGAGTGGGTTTCTGTACTCTCAGGATTGTTGGATCGCACTAAGGACCATCCTGCGCTTTGGCGGCCGAGCGGATTGCCGGCCGTTTTGCATTTTGGAACGGATCCAAGTTACGGCTTTCAGCCGGACCCGTTAGCCAATGACGGGGACGGTGGATGGCTATCGGTACTGGCTAAGGTTCGAAGTCAGTCAGGAGCTTTTTCGTTCTACGCGGATGTTCGAAATGGATTTCCATTGGAGGGGCTGAAGTCTGCCAAAGGTGGTAGCTACATGTTTGCGCCTGGCGCTCCCACGGACGTTTGGAATAGTTTGCAGTCGATTGCCGCCGCTCGAGATGCAAACTTCATTTGGAGTGTTAGTCCCGGCTATTACATGCAAGGGCGAAGGACATTTATTCCTCCAGACTTTGATCGCATTCACAGAACGTATAAATTGGCGATGTCGGCTGGAGTGAAGATAATGAACGTAGTTTCCTGGAATGACTTGGGTGAAGATACGGACATAGTTCCATCGGAAAATAAGGGGCGAGCGTTATTGGGTGTCTTCGCTTTCTACAATCAGTGGTTCAAAACTGGGAAATTGCCAGTACCGACCCAGGCGCGCGCAGTTTTCGCCTACCCGTTGCGCCTGCCAGCTGTTGTTGAAAGCGGGTTTCCGTCTTGGGATATTGCAAAGGCTGGCGTGCGTGCATTCCAAGGAGGCGTCTACTATTGGGCAATTAGCCCAGTAGCTACTAGCTTAACGGTGGGATCATCGGTAATTACTGTTCCTGCTAACACTGTCGTTACGGGTCGAATTGCAATCGATACGTCTAGCAAATTCGATGTCGGGATATCCGGGAGACTAAAACCAGCTTCGCCATCTATCAAAGTGGAACGAGAGTCGCAAGGGCGCGCCCCTGGTGGTTTGGAGTTTCGCTACGTCGACGTCAATTGAGGCTCGAATTCTAGTGGACGCTTTGCTGAATGTTTTTGTTTTTTTCGTGCTCTTTGCATCGGCTGCAGGGTCGTTTGTGTTGACTAGGCGGATTTTGAATCCCGTCATTATCTTGGTCGCATCCTTCTTTGTGCCGATGTGGCTCGCGAGCATGCGCTTGTCGGCTCTGCAGTCAAATAGTTGGGACTACGATACCGTTGTGGTTTTCTTGCAGTCAGTTGGTGCTTGGCTCATCTTTCCTTTGTGCGTTCTCGTCTCCTTGAGAATTGGGCGAAAATCTGATGTTGCAAACGGATTGGCTGCCGAAGATTCGGTCGTTCGATCGATGCATTTCGCAATAGCTGCTCGCATTTGGGCTGTACTTGTTCTGGTTGGTTATCTAACGAGCAACTATGTCCAGGCGCATAGCCTAATTCCACTCTTTGGGGATCCCGAGGCGCTATATCGAGCGCACAATGAGTTTCCGCCGGCTCTACGCTTCTTTGCTAGAGGTGGCCCCGCCGCCGCGCTGCTACTGTATTTATGTTATTTCGGCGGACGGAGGCGCGTTGATCTGCTATTGCTCGGCTGCATGATATTGCTCCCGATGACCCGGCTTTCCAGAATTGATGTAATTATGACTTTTGTGGGACTTGCCGTGCTCTATGGGGTTCGACCTCTTTGGAAACTGAGGCGTATTCATGTAATTGTGTTGATTATCGTTGGGTGTGCTTCTGTTTTGGGTGCAATCGAGCTTGGAAATCAGCGCACCAATCGGTTTGGAACCTATTCGGTTAGTTACGAAAAGGCCATCGGCTGGAAACCTGCAGAAGCCGGTCCTTCTGGTGCTTTTGCCGTAGCTTACGGTTATGTGCCGTTGAGCTTTGAAAATTTCGATCGTTACGTTAACCAAGCGAAATACCGGAAGAAGACTTGGGGGGCAATGAGTCTCAGCTGGTTGTTTTTCGGCTTGAAATTGAATTGGATTCCCGGGTTTGGCTCCCTGATCGAAGGGGCAGACAGTTTTGAGCCAGTTTCCGGTGCGGCGAATGTGCCTACCTCTCTGTTTCCGTTTTATTCGGATTTTGGAGTGTTTGGCGTATGGTTGCCGATGATTGTCTATATGACGGTTCTTTGTTTCTTTTATTCAAGATCGGGGCGGAGTTATTTGTGGTTGGCGCTCTATGGGCTATACGCTGGCGCGTTTACCCTGTCTGGATTTCAGGCTCTAATCGCAGCGCCTATTATATTCCACCAGTTGGTTGAGATTGTGGTCGTTTTTTTGGTCGCTCAAAGTTTGTCGAGGAGGGAATTAACTCGACAGAAACCCGCGCAGCTGCATCGCACAGCGAAGGACTTGTAATTTCGATGAATAGTCTAATCTTAAACTTGTCTATGCTTGGCGCGAATCCTACCGGGCTTGGTGTTTATTCTCAGCGAGCTGCATTGGCGGTTTCGCATCGGTTTCGTACGTCTATTCTTGCTGGTCAGGGTGTGGCGCCATCGGGAGACATCATTGCTCGGGCTCCCGCTTCGGTTGCTATTGGTGGCGGAAAGCTGGCGGCCATTCGTCGGCAGTTCTGGATGCGCGGTTTGCGCCTGCCCGAGAACGCGTTGGTCTACTCGCCAACGCACCACGGTTTGCCAGGACGCAAGAATCAGATCATTACTGTTCACGATTTGATTTGTTTGCGGTTCCCTAGCCAGCACCGCCCGCAGTACTTGTTCTTCAAGTACGGCCTTCCTCGCTTGCTTCGCAATTGCAAAGCCGTATTCACGGTGTCGGAAACGACGCGCAATGATGTGGCGGAGACTTATGGTTTTCCGCGTGATCGGATCTTCGTGGTGCCGAACGGCGTTGATCGAACGGAGTTTGGGCCTGCTCCGTCAAGCGAAGCGAATGCTACGCCGTACTTGTTGATGGTCGGTGCGCGCTATTCACACAAGAATGTGGATGAGGTGCTAAGGATGGCGCACCTTTGGTCGGATACGTATGTGCTGAAAGTTACCTCGTGCAGCGGTGAATACCGTGCTGCGCTTGAGCGTGAGGTGCAAGCACGAGGTTTGTCTTCCAAGGTGCAGTTTCTCGACTATCTGAGTTGGGCCGAGCTGAAGGCTCTGTATCAGAACTGTGCTGCGCTGGTTTATCCGTCGAAGTGGGAGGGGTTTGGAATTCCTCCGCTTGAGGCCTTGGCCTGCGGCGTTCCGGTCATCGCGTCAGATATCCCTGTGCATCGCGAGGTTCTGGGCGAGGCGGCTTCGTTTGTCGGCTTGGGCGACGAGAAGTCGTGGGCATTGGCATTCAGTGAACTGGCGAGTGGCTTGAAGGACTCGCCGGCGCGCAAAGAGGCGGCAGAACGAGTGCTGACCGGCTTTACATGGGACAACTCGGCCGAGATTCTGAAGCGGGCGCTCCTTGCGGTTGAACCCAAGCTTGAACAGGCGCTGACAGCGTGAAGTCGAAAACCATTGGTGAAGGGGTGGCTATGCCGCGTGTTAATTCGTTGATCGTTAACTACCGTACGCCGGAGCTCACCCTGAAATGCGTGAGTTCGATTCTAGAGAAGGGCGTTTCAGTCGCCGAGGACATTATCGTTGTCGAGAATGCCTCGCCCGATGATTCAGCTGCTCGCTTGCGGGATGGGCTTCCAGCTGGCGTTCAACTGGTGGTGGCTGAGCGAAACGGTGGGTTTTCGTCTGGCATCAATGTGGGGGCGGCTCACGCGACGGCGCCGTTTTTGCTGGTTCTGAACCCCGATACCTATTTTATCGATACCAGCATTTCTAAAGCGCTGGATCGATTCAAAGACAGTGAAGTCGGGCTGGTTGGTCTGGATCTGACTTACCCGAATGGCGAACGGCAGTATTCGGCACGACGTTTCTACAGCGTTGTGGATATCGTTGGCCGACGTACTCCGCTTGGGAAGTATTGGCCGCTGCAGGGGCGGATCGCTCAGCACATGATGTTGAGCGCGTGGAAGCCGGGCACGCCATTCGAGGCGGATTGGGTGATGGGTACGGGTTTCATCATTCGCCGAGAGCTGTTTGAGGCGATTGGGCGAATGGACGAAGACTATTTCCTCTACATGGAGGATGTTGATCTGTGTGCGCGGGTTTGGGCGTCTGGATCAAAAGTGGAATGCGTACCGGGTGCTGTGTTGATTCATGACCACCAGCGCGCAAGCCAGTCGGGCGCACTTAGCAAAGCCGGGCGCATGCACCTTGAGAGTTTGGGGGTTTTCAGGCGGAAGCATCGCTTGCCGCTTTTTGTACCGCCGTCACCGCACCGGATCAGACGCGGTAGCGGTACGCAAAAGCGCGCGCAAGCCACGGCTTGAGGCCCAGTCGTAAATCGGGAATGGATCGAATGAAGAACAACGAACGCAAGATTGCAATTCAGGAATTGATGAACTCCAGCGGGGTTCGGTTTGGTACCAGCGGCACGCGCGGACTGGTGGCCGACATGAGCAGCGAAGTCTGCTTTGCGTATGCCAGTGCGTTTCTGCAAGCCGTTTCCGCCTCAGAGGGCGCGGTGGCGGTGGCAATGGATATGCGGCCCAGTAGCCTGGATATTTCAGCAGCATGCGGCGCTGCAATTGAATACGCCGGCTTGGAAGTGGACTTCTGCGGTGCTGTTCCGACACCGGCGTTGGCCTTTTATGCTCAGGAGAAGGGATTGCCCGGAATTATGGTGACGGGCAGTCATATTCCCTTTGACCGCAATGGCATCAAGTTCTATCGCGTCGAGGGCGAAATTACCAAAGCGGATGAGGCCAGCATCAGTAATGCAGAGGTTGCTGTTCCGGCAAGCGGTTTGACAATTGATCTGCCCGCTGTGAATCGTGGCGCGTTTGATGCCTATGTCAGCCGCTATGTGAGCTTCTTCCCCGCGGCTTGCCTGGCTGGCATGAAGCTGGGTTTTTACGAGCACTCAAGCGTTGCGCGAGAGGTGCTCACTACGATCCTTGAGGCACTCGGCGCCAAGGTGATCTCGCTTGGTCGGACCGACAAGTTCGTTCCTATCGATACCGAGGCTGTGAGTGAGGCAGACGTGCTGCAGGCCCAGAAGTGGGCTGCGGAGCACGGTTTTGATGCAATCCTTTCGACCGATGGTGATGCCGATCGTCCCTTGATTGGCGACGAAAACGGCAACTGGTTCCGTGGCGACATCGTGGGCATTCTTTGTGCACAGTACTTGCGTGCGCAGGGTGTGGTGACGACGGTGAGTTCGAATACCGCGGTGGAGTTGAGTCAGTCCTTCGACAAGGTGGTGCGTACCCGGATTGGTTCGCCCTACGTGATCGAGGGGATTGAGCAGTTGATCGCATCGGGGGTGGAGCGTGTGGTGGGCTTCGAACCCAACGGCGGCTTCCTGGTTGGCACGCAGATCGAACGTGACGGGCGTGTGCTGGCGCCCCTGATGACCCGCGATGCCGTGTTGCCAATGCTGTGCCTGCTTTCGATGGCACGCGAGAAGTCGATCAAGGTATCGGAACTGGCAAAGCACTTGCCTGCCCGGTTCACGGCAAGCGATCGGATTCAGTCGTTCCCGACCGAGGCGAGCCGCAAGATCATCGGTGGCCTCGCGGAGTCGCAAGAGGCGGTGAATGCTTTGCTCTCTGGGCTGTGCGGAAAGATGCTGCGGCAAGATCAGACTGATGGCCTCCGGATCACGCTCGAAGGCAATGAGATCGTGCATTTCCGCCCATCGGGCAACGCGCCGGAGCTTCGTTGCTATGCGGAGTCGGCGAGCCAGGCGCGCTCGGAGGAGTTGGTTCGTGAAGGCCTGCGACGCGTGCACGCCTGCCTCGACGCTTGATTCTTCAGTTCTTTGAGGTCTACCGGCGTGATCGCCTTGATGGGAAGCCCGTGCAGGCTTTGCTTGATATTTTTGGGAGCATTTGAATGACTATTCTTGTCACCGGCGGCGCCGGCTTTATTGGCGGAAACTTTGTTCTGGACTGGATCGCGACGACCGGCGAGCCGGTGGTTAACCTCGACAAGCTGACCTACGCGGGCAATCTGGAAACGCTCAAGTCGCTCGACGGTGATGCACGCCACACCTTTGTGCAGGGCGACATCTGTGATCGCGCGCTGATCGACTCGCTGTTCGCCACGCACAAGCCGCGGGCCATTGTTCACTTTGCGGCCGAGTCGCATGTCGACCGTTCGATCCACGGCCCGGGTGAATTTGTCCGCACCAACGTCGAAGGCACCTTTACCTTGCTCGAAGCGGCGCGCGCCTACTGGAACGGGCTGGAGGGCGAGGCGAAGTCGGGCTTCCGCTTCCACCATGTGTCGACCGATGAAGTGTACGGCTCACTTGGCCCGAATGATCCGCCCTTCACCGAGACCAACACCTACGAGCCCAACAGCCCGTATTCGGCGAGCAAGGCCGCCAGCGACCACCTGGTACGCGCGTGGCACCACACCTACGGCCTGCCGGTCACGACCAGCAATTGCTCGAACAACTACGGCCCGTATCACTTCCCCGAAAAGCTGATCCCGCTGATGATCGCCAACGCGCTGGCAGGCAAGCCGCTGCCGATTTACGGCGACGGCCAGCAGATTCGCGACTGGCTGTACGTGACCGACCATTGCAGCGCAATCCGCACGATTCTCGCCAAGGGCAAGGTTGGCGAGGTCTACAACGTGGGCGGCTGGAACGAAAAGCCGAACATCGACATCGTCAAGACCATCATCGCGCTGCTCGACGAACTCAAACCCAGCCCGGAAGGCAGCTATGCCCGCCTGATCACCTACGTGACTGACCGCCCGGGCCATGACCGCCGTTACGCCATCGACGCCCGCAAGATCGAACGTGAGCTTGGCTGGAAGCCTGCCGAGACCTTCGAAACCGGCATTCGCAAGACGGTGCAGTGGTACCTGGACAACCAGCCCTGGGTGCAAAACGTGCTGAGCGGTGCTTACCGTGACTGGGTCGCCAAGAATTACGGCGATCGCGTGGTGGCGTGATGAAGATCCTGCTACTGGGTAAGGGCGGGCAGGTCGGCTGGGAGCTTCAGCGCGCCCTCGCACCTATCGGCGAATTGGTGGCGGTTGATTTTGATTCGACCGACTACTGCGGCGACTTCACGAATCTGGATGGCCTGGCGGACACCGTTCGCCGCGTCGGCCCGGACGTGATCGTCAATGCCGCTGCGCATACTGCAGTGGATAAGGCAGAGAGCGAGCCGGAACTGGCGCGCACGATCAATGCACTGGCACCGGCCGTTTTGGCCCGCGAGGCTGCAAGCAGCGGTGCCTTGCTGGTGCATTACTCAACCGACTATGTGTTCGACGGCAGCGGTGACGCACCGCGCAGCGAAGCGGATACGGTTGGGCCGCTGAGTGTGTACGGGGCAACCAAGCTCGAAGGCGAGCAGTTGATCCAGCAAAGTGGTTGCAAGCATCTGATCTTCCGCACCAGCTGGGTCTATGCGGCACGCGGTGGCAATTTTGCGAAGACGATGCTGAAGCTGGCACGCGAACGCGATCGCCTGACAATCATCGACGACCAGATCGGGGCTCCGACCGGCGCTGATCTGCTGGCCGACATCACTGCGCACGCGATCCGTACCGTAAGGGCCAGGCCGGACTTGTCCGGGCTTTACCACCTAGTGGCCGGCGGTGAAACGTCTTGGCACGGCTACGCCAGTTTCGTGATCGACTTTGCGCGCAAAGCGGGTGAGGTGCTTGCGGTACAAGAGGTCGCGCCTGTGCCGACCACCAACTTCCCGACGCCGGCGAAGCGGCCGTTGAATTCGCGGCTTGCGACGACGAAGCTGCAAGACACCTTCAATCTTGTGATTCCGCAGTGGCAGTCGGGCGTAGAGCGGATGCTGACTGAGATTCTGGGCGAGTAATCAATCAAGACTCGGGCCACCAAGCCCGAGCTTTTTGCGCGTACTTCAAAAAAATAGGACGGCTCCATGACTCAACAACGCAAAGGCATCATCCTGGCCGGTGGCTCGGGCACCCGTTTGCATCCGGTGACGCTGGCGGTGAGCAAACAGCTCATGCCGGTGTACGACAAGCCGATGATTTACTACCCGCTCTGCGCTTTGCTGCTGGCCGGCATCCGCGAGGTGCTGATCATCTCTACCCCGCAAGACACGCCACGCTTCGAGCAGTTGCTGGGCAATGGTCACCAGTGGGGCATCGATATCACTTACGCGGTGCAGCCCAGCCCGGACGGGCTGGCGCAGGCCTTCATCATCGGGGCCGATTTCGTCGGCGATTCGCCGTCGGCCCTGGTGCTGGGCGACAACATTTTCTACGGACACGATCTGCAACGCCGCTTGGTTGCGGCGGATGCACGCACCGAGGGGGCGACCGTGTTTGCGTACCCGGTGACCGATCCAGAGCGCTACGGGGTGGTGGAGTTCGATGCCGCCGGCCATGCGATCAGCCTGGAAGAAAAGCCCAAGGCGCCCAAGAGCCGTTATGCGGTGACCGGTTTGTACTTCTATGACCAGCAAGTGGTGGAGTTTGCGCGCAACCTCAAGCCGTCGCCGCGCGGCGAGCTGGAAATCACCGATCTGAACCGGATCTACCTTGAGCGCGACCAGATGGATGTGCAGGTCATGGGCCGTGGCGATGCCTGGCTGGATACCGGCACCCACGATTCGCTGATCGAAGCTGGCCAGTTCATCCAGACGCTTGAAAAGCGGCAGGGCCTGAAGATTTGCTGCCCGGAAGAAATCGTCTGGCGCCAGAAGTGGATCGACGACCAGCAACTGGCTGCACTGGCAAAGCCGCTGGCCAAGAGCGGTTACGGCCAGTACCTCACCCGCATTCTCGAAGACAAGGTGTTCTGATGAAGGTAACAGCGACGGCTTTGCCCGAAGTTCTGATCCTTGAGCCCAAGGTATTTGGCGACACACGCGGCTTCTTCATGGAGAGCTTCAACGCCAATACCTTCCGTGAGGCGACCGGGCTGGATGTTCAGTTTGTGCAAGACAACCACTCGCGTTCCAGCCGCGGTGTTCTGCGTGGCCTGCACTACCAGTTGCAGCAGCCGCAAGGCAAGCTGGTACGGGTGGCACGCGGCAGCGTGTTCGACGTGGCGGTGGATATGCGCCGCAGCTCGCCGAACTTCGGCAAGTGGGTGGGGGTCGAGCTAAGCGAAGAGAACAACCGCCAGCTCTGGGTGCCGGCAGGCTTTGCGCATGGCTTTGTCGTGCTCTCCGAAAGTGCCGACTTCTTGTACAAGACGACGGACTACTACGCGCCGGCCCATGAACGGGCGCTCAAATGGGATGACCCCACCGTTGGTGTTGCCTGGCCGCTGGGGGATATCGTTCCTTCGCTTTCAGCCAAGGACCAGCAGGGCAAAGCCTTCGCGGACTGTGACGCCTTCGCCTGATTGGCGAGTTGAATATTCCATTGTTCTGCGTTGAGGCAAGTCGGCGTCGGGGGCGCCGGCTAGCCTTCACGAATCATCCGTTCGGGAGACCAATATGGCCAAGGCTTTGATCCTTGCAGCCGGGCAGGGCACGCGCGTAAGACCTTTGACCAAGCACACACCCAAGCCGATGGTGCCGATTCTGGGCAAGCCGGTGATGGAGTACCTGATCGACCACCTTGCCGCTTACGGCGTGAAGGAGATCATGGTGAACGTGGCCTTCATGCACTGGAAGATCGAGAATTATTTTGGCGACGGCCGCCGCTTCGGGGTAGAGCTGGGCTATTCGTATGAAGGCGTGCGCGAGAACGGCGAAGTGGTTTGCAAGCCGGTCGGCTCGGCCGGCGGTATGCGCAAGATTCAGGACTTTGGCGGGTTCTTCGACGATACCTTCGTCGTGTTGTGTGGCGACGCGATCATCGATCTGGATCTGAAGGCGGCGATCTTCGAACACAAGACCAAAGGCGCCATCGCCAGCGTGGTGACGCTGGACGTCCCGCGCGAAGAGACCAAGAACTACGGCATCGTGGTGTCGGATGAAACCGGGCGCATCACCTCCTTCCAGGAGAAGCCGAAACCGGAAGACGCCAAGTCGACCGCGGCCTCGACCGGCATCTACATCTTCGAGCCGGAAGTGCTCGACCTGATTCCGCCGGATACCGAGTTCGACATCGGTAGCCAACTGTTCCCCTTGCTGGTTGAGAAAGGCTTGCCCTTCTACGCCCAGAAGCGCTTTTTCAACTGGATCGACATCGGCCGCGTATCCGATTACTACTCGGTGCTCATGCGCGTGCTGCGTGGCGAGATCGCGCAGATGGACATGCCGGGCAAGGAAGTCGCGCCGGGCGTGTGGGTGGGCCTGAACACCTCGATCGCATGGGACAGCGTGCAGATTGTTGGGCCGGTGTATATCGGCTCCGGTGTTCGGATCGAGCCGGGTTGCAGCGTGATCGGGCCGGCCTGGATCGATCATGGCTGCCACCTGCGACACGGCGCCAAGGTAATCCGCAGCGTGTTGTTCGACTACACCCGCCTGGGCGAAGACATGGTGTTCGACGAGATGATCGCCTCGCCGCAGTACTGCGTTGATCGCAAGGGCGAGACCATGTACGTGGGTGATGATCGCTGCCCCTTGCGCTGGGGCGATGCGCGCGCCTGAGCAGATGTGTCGTCACCGAAAGAAAACGCCGGCAATCGCCGGCGTTTTTTTGTTTGGATGGCTGGTCGTCAGCGACGCGGCTTGCGCATCAGCGTCGATTTGCCAAACAGGCTTTCGATCAGGTCGACGGCCAGCAGCGCGGTCTGATTCTGGTGGTCCAGCGCGGGGTTGAGTTCGACCACGTCGAGCGAGCTGAGCATGCCGGTGTCGGCAATCATCTCCATGCACAGTTGCGCTTCACGGTAGGTGGGGCCGCCACGCACCGTGGTGCCAACACCGGGCGCAATCTCGGGGTCCAGGAAGTCGACGTCGAAGCTCACATGCAGGTGGGTGTCCGGGTCCATGTCGTCGAGGGCCAGCTCCATCGCGGCGCGCATGCCGGCTTCATCGATGAAGCGCATGTCGAACACCTCAAGGTTTTTCGTGTGCACCAGACGCTTTTCGCCTTCATCGACGCTGCGGATGCCGATCTGGCGGATCCACTCGGGGTCAATTGCCGGTGTGTGGCCGCCGATTTCGATCAGCGACTGCGGCCCCAGCCCGCACAGGCACGCGACCGGCATGCCGTGGATGTTGCCGCTGGGCGTGATTTCACTGGTGTTGAAGTCGGCATGGGCGTCCAGCCACAGAATGCGCAGCTTGCGGCCGGTTTCGCGGCAGCGCCGTGCGATCGCGCTGATCGAACCGATTGCAAGGCAATGATCGCCGCCGAGCATGATCGGCAGCCGCCCCCGCACCAGTTCGGCATAAATCGCCTCATGCACGGCGCGATTCCAGGCCACCACTTCGGCGAGGTGGCGGTAGCCATCGACCGGCGGCAGCCAGGGGTTCTTCGGTCCGGCGATGTTGCCGCAGTCCTCCACATCCAGGTCGTGGCGCTGCAGCATCGGGCCGATGTCGGCGACCCGCATGGCCTCTGGGCCCATCGAAGCGCCGCGGCTTCCTGCGCCGATATCGGTGGGTGCGCCAATCAGACTGATGCGATTGTTCATGTCGGGGCCGGTGAGGGTGGGTAACGCGCGATTTCACCGCATAAATGCTTTCCGGCGCAATCGCACGTGCGACGCAATGGCACGCATGTGCGACGCGCTGCAGCGGGCAACGGTTCGTCGGTGCGGCGCTGAACACGGCGCAGGCGTGAGTTGGCCGCTCGGGTTTACCATGCGGCCTTGCCTCATCACATTCATTGCCCCTTGGGCAGATCGAAGCTCATGTCAAAACAACCGCACGGCCGAGGGGCCGACAACCCGGTGCCAAGTGCCTCGCCGAAGCCAGGCCTGCATCCGGCCAACCCCCACCGTTCCCGCTACGACTTTGATCAGTTGATTGCGCAGCATCCGCCGCTGGGCGATTTCGTTGAAATCAACGCGTTCGGCGACGCGTCGATCGATTTCGCAGATCCGGATGCCGTGCGGGCGCTCAATCGTGCCTTGCTCAAGCAAAGCTACGGTATCACCGGCTGGGTGCTGCCGCCGCAGTACCTTTGTCCGCCGATTCCCGGACGCGCTGACTATCTGTTGCATGCCGCCGAACTGCTGGCCGAATGCAATGATGGCGTCATCCCTTGCGGCGACATGATCAGCGTGCTCGATCTGGGGGTCGGCGCCAACTGCATCTATCCGCTGATCGGGCACGCCGAATTTGGCTGGCGCTTCGTGGGCAGCGACATCGACCGCGATGCGCTGGCCTGCGCGCAGCAGACGCTCGATGCCAACCCGGGCTTTGGCGATGCGATCGAACTGCGCCTTCAGCCCTTCGATTCAGTCTTGTTCAGGAATGTGCTCGGGCACCGCGACTGGTTCGAGCTGGTGGTCTGCAATCCGCCGTTTCATGCCTCGCCAGCGGAGGCGCGCGCGGGCTCCACCCGCAAGTGGAAGAACCTCGGGCGGGCGGGCGACGAGGGCGCCGCGCCAGTGCTCAACTTCAGCGGGCAGGCGGGCGAGCTGTACTGTCATGGCGGCGAATCGGGGATTGTGCGCCGCATGGTGGCGCAAAGTGCGGACTACCGCTTCCGCTGCCTCTGGTTCACGACGCTGGTGTCCAAGTCATCCAACCTGCCAGCGATCTACCGTGCCCTTGATCGGGCGCGGGTAGCTGACTACCGCACGGTCGAGATGGCGCAAGGGCAAAAGAAGAGCCGCTTCGTGGCCTGGACCTTCTTCGATGCAGAGGGCCGGCGCGCCTGGCGCAACGGTGAGCGCCGCGAGGACTGATCACCGTAGCCGCCGGCGGTGCGGCGTTCGCGCACGGCTTGGCAGCGCGCCGACTCAGACCTTGCGGTCTGCCTCAGCCGCCGGCCGGGGGGCGGCAATGCTCGCCACCGCAGCGAAACCGCCACCGGGCGTGCGGAAGTTGGTGGTCTGGCCGCGGTAGAGGCGAGCCGCGAACAATTGCACCTGACCGGCGTAGGCGTAGGCGCGCAGATCGCTCTTGAGCTCGACCGAGGCGCCGTCGAGGTTTCGGATCCGCGCCGCGGGCGCCACGAGGCGTTGCGCGACATAGTCGCCGGCGATGATTTCCTCGAAAACGCGGCGCGTCAGTTTGTCGCCGCGGTAAGTTGCTTTGCTGCCGAAACCGGCTGCCGGCTTGAAAAACCACTGGCGGCGATCCTGCCAGAGCGCGTCCGCATCGTCTGCGTTAACGATCCGGGTTTCCGGCACCACGCGCTGGCACAGCGCGATATCGGCTTCGGCAGCGCCGATTCGCCGCAAGTACCCGGTATCGCCCAGCCGCGCAAGGTGGCGCTTGTCGGCATACAAGGCATGTGCGCGCGGGTGGGGCGTGATGACGGCCGTGGCGTTCAACCATGCGTGCAGCAGCGCATGGCTGGCTGCGGATTCAAAGGCGAAGTCCGTGCTGCGGTTGTAGACGAGGTCCACCACCGCATCCGCCAGCCAAAGCTGGTCATTTTCGTGGCGCAGATCGCGTGGGTCGCAGATGCTGGCGCGAATGCCGTGCCGTTCAAACAGGCGCTGGAAGAGCAGGAACTCGGGCAGCAAGTACTGTTCGCCCGGGTTCTCGTCAACGATGGCAATGTGGCGGAGCGGCGCATCGCCTCGTGCGGCGGCCCATTCCTTGCGGAACATCGCAACGAAGCCTGTTTCGATGGCGTCATCGCGGCCAGCGGTGTCGGCAGCGTTGCAGCAGGCATGCTGGGCGCGGGCGAGCACTGCGTTGAGCAGACCGCCGCCTGCGTTGGTGTTGATTTCGATGAGCTGGGGGCCGTCCTCGCCAAGGTGGAAGTCGTAGCCCATGAAAACGCCCCGTGCAGGGCTCTCGATCTGGTTGCTCGGCAAGGTGCCGTTCAGCGCTGTGGCCTGCCAGCCGGGCAGTGCAACGATGCGTTCATGGGCAGCAATGAAATCGGCCATGCGTGCCAGGTCGTGCGCAGCCACGTAGACGGTGGTGTCCGAGAACAGATGCAGGCGCGCTTCTTCGATCATTGCCAACAAGGCGCCATCGAGTGGATCACCGCGCAACTCGCGCTTCAAGCGCTCGTGGTCGAGCGTCACGCACGCGCATCGCTGGTTCAGCCATGCGGCGAGCGATCCTTGTGCCTTGAGCTGGGCTTCGGTGCATTCAGTCATGTGGCGTCCTATTCTGCGGTCTCATGACGATGGGGCCGATTTGCAGCCGATCAAGCCGCCCCGCGCCAGTCAGAAGCGGGAGAAATCCGGTTTGCGCTTTTCAACAAAGGCCGCGAATGCTTCGCCAGCTTCCTCTGACTTGAGCAGTTGCTTGAAGAGTGCGGCCTCGGCGGCGATCGTGCTGCGTGCGGCGCTCTGGCTTGCGCGGCGAATCAGTTCGCGGGTACCCAGCAAGGCTTGCGGCGGCTTGCTGGCAAGCTTGTGGGCCCAGGCCAGGGCGTGGTCGAAGACCTTCCCGTTGGGCAACACGATGTTCACGAGGCCGGCGCCGGCGGCAGTATGGGCGTCGAAGGGCTCACCCAGCAGCAGCCACTCGTTTGCGCGCGCGGCACCCACACGCTGTGCCAGCAACAAGCTTGAGCCGCCCTCGGCGCAGAGGCCAAGGCTGACAAAGGGCACCGCAAAGCTCGTCTGCTCGCCGCAGGCCACCAGATCGCAGTGGAGCAGAAGCGTCGTGCCGATCCCGACGGCGGGCCCGCACACGGCAGCCACCATCGGTTTGCGCAGCTCGGTGAGCAGGCGCAGCAAACGCATGACCGGTGCGCTGTCGTCCAGCGGCGGGTTGGCCATGAAGTCGGCAATGTCATTGCCGGCACTGAACGCGATCTCGCTGCCGGTGATCAGCATTGCGCGAATCTGCGGGTCGGCTTCGGCCTGCGTGAATGCCGCAATCAGTGCCTCGTACATTTCGGCCGTCAAGGCATTCTTCTTTTCCGGGCGATTGATCCGGATGATGCAGACGCGGTCCTGGGTCTCGCTGGTGATCAGCGCTGCTGTGTCCATTGTGTGCTCCCTGATGGTTCTGTCTCCATACGCCGCAGTATAGTGACTTGGCTGGCCACGGCAGCTGTGCGTGGTGATTGCCTTGATTCGCACGCTTGGCATTTACAACAGGCATCTGCGATCCTTGCCGGCTTTCCAGTTGCGTGTGGTTTCAATGAAGGTATTCGGTTTCGCCGGCTATTCCGGCTCAGGCAAGACCACGCTGATCGAAGCGCTGATTCCCTTGATCCGCGCGCGCGGCTTGCGCGTATCACTGATCAAGCACACTCACCACGGCTTCGATATCGATAAGCCGGGCAAGGACTCGTTCCGCTTTCGCGCAGCCGGTGCCAGTGAAGTGCTGCTGGCCGGCGGGCAGCGCTGGGCGCTGATGCACGAGCTCTGCGATGAACCCGAACCGACGCTGGACGAGCAGCTTGCGCGGCTTGCGGCGGTGGATCTGGTGTTGGTGGAGGGCTTTCGCGGCACGCCGATTCCGAAAATCGAGGTCTACCGGCCCGCAGCCGGCCACGAACTGCTGCACGCACGCTTCCCGAACGTGATCGCTGTTGCAAGCGACGTCAAACTTGATGTGCCCGTGCCGCTGCTCGACCTGAACGACCCGGCGGCGATTGCGAACTTCATACTCGAAACGGTGGGCCTGTCATGAAACACCCCTTGCTTAGTTACGAAGCGGCGCTTACACGTTTGCTTGACGCCGCACGGGTGCAGGGCAAGACCGAAATGGTGGGTTTGCTCCAGGCGCAGGGCCGGATCCTGGCCGCGCCGCTGCTTTCCGATTGCGCGGTGCCGCCGCACGACAATTCGGCCATGGATGGCTACGCGCTGCGTTGTGCCGATGTGGCGGCAGCGGGCACGCGCCTGCAGGTGGCGCAGCGCATTGCTGCCGGTGCCACCGGGTCCGCCTTGCAGGCGGGAACGGCCGCACGCATTTTCACTGGCGCGCCCATCCCGCCCGGCGCCGATGCGGTGGTGATGCAGGAGCGTTGCCGCGCGGACGGCGATGGCGTGTGGGTCGATGAGTTGCCACGGCTCGGTCAGAACATCCGCCGCGCGGGCGAAGACATTTTGCAAGGCGCGGTCGTGATCGAGGCGGGCCGGCAGTTGGGTGCGGCGCACATCGGGCTTGCCGCATCAGTTGGCGCCACGCAGCTTCTGGTGCACCGGCCCCTGCGGGTGGCGGTGTTCTTCACGGGTGACGAGCTGCGCGAACCGGGCGAGGCTTTGCCCGCGGGCGCGATCTACAACTCGAATCGCTACGTCCTGCGCGCCTTGCTCGATCAACTCGGATGCCAGGTCACGGACCTGGGCATCGTCCGCGACGATGCCGCGAAAACCCGCGAAGCCTTGCGCAGCGCGGCAGCGGGCCACGACGTGGTGATCACCTGCGGCGGCGTGTCGGTCGGTGAGGAAGACCATGTCAAAGCGGCGGTCGAGGCCGAAGGCGCGTTGTCACTCTGGAAGATCGCGATCAAGCCGGGCAAGCCGTTGGCCTTTGGCCGGGTTGGCGAGGCGGACTTCATCGGCTTGCCGGGCAATCCGGTTTCGGCCTATGTGACCTTTCTGACGCTGGTGCAACCGTTTCTGCGCAAACGTCAGGGGCGGCGGGGCGCAAACATGCCGCCGCGCCGGGTCAAGGCCGGTTTTGAATGGCCGCGCGCCGATGATCGCCGCGAGTTTCTGCGTGCGCAGATCGACGAAGCCGGGCGGGCAGTTCTTTTTCCGAAGCAAGGCTCCGGCGTGCTGACCTCCTGCGCCTGGGCCCACGGCCTGGTGGTGTTGGCGCCGTCGCAGACCGTGGCGATCGGTGATGAGGTGCAATTCTTGAGCGTGCAGGAGCTAACCTGAGTCATGAGCGTGAAAGTGCTTTTCTTTGCCTCCTTGCGTGAAGCGCTTGGGGTTGGCGAAATCAGCGTCGATCTGGCACCCGCAGGTTCCAGCGTTGGGGCTGTACGCGAGGCGCTGGCCGCGCGTGGCGGGGATTGGGCCGCCCTTGGGCCGGGGCGCGCGGTGCGGGCCGCAGTGAATCAGGACATGGTGCCGGCATCGCACGTGTTGCGAGATGGCGATGAACTTGCGTTCTTCCCGCCGGTGACCGGCGGTTGAGGGCGGCCCATGAGCGTATCCGTACAAACCGAAGACTTCGACCTCGCGCGTGAAACCGCCGCACTCACGCAGGGCCGCAGTGATTGCGGCGCGGTGGCCAGCTTCGTCGGGCTGGTGCGGGGCGCGAGTGATGGCGTCAGCGCCATGACGCTGGAACACTACCCCGGCATGACTGAGCGCGCCCTCGGGCAGATCGAAGCCGAGGCGCACGCCCGCTGGAAGATCGCCGCGGTGCGCATCATCCACCGCGTTGGGCGCCTCTTGCCGGGGGAACAGATCGTGTTTGTAGGGGTTGCATCAAGCCACCGGGGCGAGGCCTTCGCGGCCTGCGAGTTCATCATGGACTACCTGAAGACGCGCGCGCCGTTCTGGAAGAAGGAAGAAACCCCCAGCGGCGCGCGCTGGGTTGACGCCCGCGAGACCGACGAGACCGCTGCCAGCCGTTGGGATTCCTCCGCCTGAGATTCAAGGCCGTGCTGCGTATGCCGTAATATCGGGGATCAACTCGCCTTCAGGCAGGCCATGTCCGCATCCGATACAGCGCCCATTCACGAGGTACCCGCCGAACTGCACGCGCAGTTCGAACGCGTATGGGCCTTGCTGTTGCGCGAGCCTAAGGAAGCCCACGATCTTGCACTGCAGATCGAGCGGGCAGGGCGCATTGCCGGTGACGCCCACGCAACCTTGCTGGGGGAGTTGCTCAGCCTGGCCGTGCGTTCGCGGATGGCGCATGACCCGGCCGAAGTGGCCGACGAAGCGCGCCGCATCCACGCCGCCCTGGGTGCGATCGGCGACGAGGGCAACGCAGCGCGCTGCATCGTCATCGAAGCGAACGCCCTGGCGGATCTCGAACGGCGACGCGACGCGATTGCGCTGGTCGAAGCAAGTCTGCCCGCCGCGCGGAGGCTGCTTGGTCCGCCCGATCTGGGGCGGCTGCTCAATTCATATGGCGCGATACATGTCGACGAGGGCTGCCACGCCGAAGCCGTGTCCGCCTGGTACGAGGCGCTTGAACACCTGAGCGCGATTGCGCCAACGCCGGTCTTTGCGATGGTCACGCTCAACATTGGCGTGATGTACATGCGCTTTGGCAACTTTGCCGCAGCGGAGCCGCATCTGCGCGAAGCCTTCGAGTTGATCCAGCGCCAGGGGCTCACTGCCGTGGTCAACGTGTGCGCCGGCAATCTGGGGAACAATCTGCTGCAGTTGGGCCGGGCGAACGAGGCCTGCCAGTTCCTCGAAGCGCTCGCGCCGGATGTGCAGCGTGACTACGACCTGCGTGAGTACGCCTTCTTCCTGACGATTCGTGCCGAAGCGCTTTGCGCCTTGGGCCGGCTGGCAGAATCGCGCGCCTGTCTTGAGCAGGTTGAAGCGCTCGGCCCGGAATGCATGGACCTTCAGAACAAGCATTACCTGCGTATTGCATGGATGCGGCAAATGCGTCGCGAAGGGCGCGCTGATGAGGCCGTGGCGGCCTTGCGCAAGGCCGAAGCCGATCCGATGCACATCGAAGACCCCGGCTATGAGCTGCAGTTTCTGCTTGAGGCGGCGCAGATCATGGAATTGGTGGGCGACTATCGCGAAGCCTACCGCTACGCGCGCCAGCATCACATGTACGCGATCGAAATGAACCGCGAGTTCCAGCGCGCGGATTTCATGTCCTTGCACACCCGCTACGAGGTTCACAAGACTCTGGTGGATCGTGATTTCGAAGTTCGCATGCGGCATGAGGCGGAGGCCGCCCACGCCGAGATTGCCGAGCTCAATGCGCAACTTGAAGCGCGAGTCGCCGAAATCGAAGCGCTCCAGGGCAGCTTGCGCGAGCAGGCGATCCGGGACCCGCTGACCGGCGTGTACAACCGCCGCTTCCTGCAGGAACTCCTGCCCGCCGAACTGGCACGTTGCGCCCGTGATGGCAGCGATTTCTGCCTGTGCCTGATCGACGCCGACCACTTCAAACGCGTCAACGACAGTTTTGGCCACCAGGTGGGCGACACGGTCCTCAAGGCCCTGGGTGGCAGCCTGCTGGCGCTGGAGGCAAGTGGCATCGTTGTGGCGCGTTTCGGTGGCGAAGAGTTCTGCGTTGTCCTGCCCAATTTCGACCGCCATCGGTCGATGGCCCTGCTTGAAAGCCTGCGCGCCGACTTTTCAAACAAGCCCGAAATTCTGGCGATCTCGCCCGATTTCAAGGTCAGCTTCTCGGGCGGCATAGCGGAACTGACGGCCGACATTCACCAGCACCCGCGCGCGGTTGAACAGCTGATTGCGCGCGCCGACGCCGCGCTTTATGCGGCCAAGCGTGCGGGCCGGAACCGCATCGTCCAGGCCAGTGAGCTGCCGCGCGAGGGGCAAGCATGAGCCTGCACGCCCAAGCGCCGCTGCCCTTCGGGCTAGATCGCATCAGCGCGCTTGAGGGCGACTGGCGCAGCATCGCCGATCGACTCTGGCGCGCGCGCATGGGCTGGCCCGCCCTGGTGCGGGGCCTGGCGCAGACGGCGCGGGAGCGTTCCATGCGGCGCGGCGAAGCGGTGGATACCGCGCGCTTCGACCTGATCCTGCTGTCGCTGGAGCAGTTTGAGCAACAGGTCGTGCGGACGGGCGCGCAGTATTCGGGCGCACTCAGTGGCGTCTTCGCGCTGGCCGGCGACGAACGCTGGCGCGCTTTGGCAAACCTGCACGGCGCGCGCGATCAGATGATGGTGGGGGTTGAGAGCGCCTATGAAGCCTTGCGGATCTGGCTTGCAACCGACGCGAACGAAGTCTACGAGCAAGACCGCGCCTGGGTCCGCTCCACCCTGGGCGGCATGCTGATCCGGCAGGGGCGCGACGAAGAAGGCTTCTGCATGCGATACGAAAGCATCGAAATGCTGCGGCGCTGCCCGTTGGGGCCGGAACTGGTGTTCGCTCTGATGAACCTGGGCGCAACCCAGGCGGATCTGTACAACTTTACAACCGCACAGTCGCTCTACGAAGAGGCGCTCGAGGCTGCGCAGAGCATCGGGATGACCGACAGTCACACGATCCTCGCCGCCAATCTCGCTTCAGCGAAAATTGAACTGGGCGATCCGGAAGGCGCACTCGCGTTGCTGGAAACGGTGACAGAGGAGGCGGATTCACCTTATGACCGGCGCTCCTACGCCCTGGTGATGAACATGGCGCTCAACCAGTTGGGCCGCACTGATGAAGCCCGTGCATGGCTTGATCGCGCGACGGCGGGGCCGGATCGAGATTTCTTTTCGCAACTCGCGACCCTGAGCCTGGTCTGTGAGTTCTGCCAGTTGCGTGCCGAAGGTCGCCTCGAAGAAGCCTTGACCGCCTTGCGCGCAATCGAGAACGATACGGCGCTGACTCGCTCGCATCCGAATTATCTGCGCCTGCTCTCGGAAGCAGCCGAGCTGTTCGCGGCGCGTGAAGATTGGGCCAGTGCCTACGCTTACGAGCGCCGTCACCGCGATCGCTACCAACTCACTCAGCAGCAGGCCGCGCGGGCAGAAAAGCTCTCGATGCAGGCCCGCTACGACCTTTACCGCAGCCAGGTAGAGCGTGACTTCCAGCGACGCAAGCGCGAAGAGGCCGAAACCGCGCGCAGTACCGTTGAACGGCTCAACCAGAACCTGCGCAACCGCCTCGGGGAAATTCAGTCTTTGCAAGGCGCGCTGCAGGAGCAGGTGGTGACCGACCCGCTGACCGGTCTGTCCAATCGCCGCTTGTTGAACGAGGTACTGCCGCGCGAGATCGAGCGGGCCGAACGTGACGGTACGGCGCTTTCCTTTGTGATCCTCGACGTTGATGCCTTCAAGGAGGTCAACGATCGTCACGGGCATGCGTTGGGCGACGAAGTCTTGCGCCGGCTGGCGGCCTTGCTTAAGGATTGCACTCGTGCGGCGGACTACTGCTGCCGCTACGGCGGTGAAGAATTCTGCGTGGTGTTTCCGGGGCTCGAGGCTGCAATTGCAAGCGAGCGAATCGACTCGATCCTGACCTGCTTTGCTGAACTCCAATTCGCGCTGGAGAGCGGCGAGGTGCTGACGGGGCTGGGTTTCTCGGCCGGTGTGGCGGCCTACCCGGCCCATGCCAGCCGCGAGGAAACCTTGCTTAGTCTGGCGGACGGCGCCTTGCTCAGAGCAAAACGCGCCGGCAAGCGGCGCGTTCTGATGTGTGAGCCGGCGCTCGACCGGCCCGGTTCGGTTCAGCCCTGAGGGCTTACTTGCCGGTCTTGCGCGGTGCTGCGGCGCCGCTCAAGGCGCCCATCGAAACCTTGGCGATCTGCTCGTACATGCCCCGCGCGGCGTCAAACGCGTTTTGCGCCACCGCCATCGCGTCGGCCGGGTTGAAGCCAGCGCCCTTGAAGGCCTGTTGCATGGCCTCGGTGATATCGGTGCCGCCGCTCAGCTGCTGGCCAACAATCTTGCCGATCTCCGCCTGCGCTTCGGCAGTCATGCTGGCGATTTCACGGGTTGCACCCATCATGCGTTCAGCGGTCTTCTGCGCCATGCGGGTGCGTGCTTCCATTGCCGCGGCCGGGTCGGTAAGAGCGGTGGTGTCCTTGGCATTGGCCAGACCGTCTTCGAAAAGCTCACGCGCCAGGTTCACCTGAAGCTCGATGATCTTGCGGGCGTTCTCGAACGACATCTGTGCCATGCGTGAGGCCAGCTCCATATTGCGCTGCTGCATGGCCTGAAGGCCCATATCCTTGTTCGTCATGTTCGCTCCCGGTGTGGTTGGTTGGACGCCTTCACCTTAGCACCGCGAATGCTGCACCGCAATAAATGCTTTTCGGCGCTTGATTGTGGTCAAGCGATGATGCCACCTGATTGAAATCCTCGACACGCTCCCCATCTTCGAGACAGTACCAATCGGAGGAATGCCATCATGCGTTTCGACAAGCTGACGACCAAGTTCCAGTCTGCCCTGGCCGATGCCCAGAGCATTGCGGTGGGGAACGACAATCCGGCGATCGAGCCTCAGCACTTGCTGCTGGCGCTGATCAATCAAGACGACGGTAGCACCGTGTCGCTACTGCAACGAGCCGGCGCCAATGTGCCGCCGCTCAAGCGCGCGCTCGAACAGGCACTCGATCGCGTGCCCAAGATTCAGGGCGGTGGTGGCGAGGTGCAGATCGGCCGTGATCTGGGCAACCTGCTCAATCTCACCGACAAGGAAGCGCAGAAGCGCGGCGATCAGTTCATCGCCAGCGAGATGTTCCTGCTCGCGCTGACCGAGGACAAAGGTGAAGCGGGCCGCATGGCCAAGGAATACGGCCTGCAGCGCAAGGCGCTCGAAACCGCTATCGAGGCGGTCCGTGGCGGCGCAAGTGTCGGGTCGGCCGACGCGGAAGCACAGCGCGAATCGTTAAAGAAGTACTGCCTTGATCTGACCGAACGTGCCCGCAGTGGCAAGCTGGATCCGGTGATCGGCCGCGACGACGAGATCCGCCGCGCGATCCAGATTCTGCAACGCCGCACCAAGAACAACCCGGTTCTGATCGGCGAGCCCGGCGTGGGCAAAACGGCGATCGTGGAAGGGCTTGCGCAGCGCATCGTGAATGGCGAAGTGCCCGAAACGCTCAAGGGCAAGCGCGTGATGTCGCTCGACATGGCAGCCCTGCTTGCGGGCGCGAAGTATCGCGGCGAGTTTGAGGAGCGCCTGAAGGCGGTGCTCAACGACATCGCCAAAGAAGAGGGGCAGATCATCGTCTTCATCGACGAGATCCACACCATGGTGGGCGCGGGCAAGGCCGAAGGCGCGATCGACGCCGGCAACATGCTCAAGCCCGCGCTGGCGCGCGGCGAGTTGCACTGCATCGGCGCCACCACGCTGGACGAATACCGCAAGTACATCGAGAAAGACGCCGCGCTTGAGCGCCGCTTCCAGAAGGTGCTGGTGGACGAGCCTACGGTGGAATCGACAATCGCGATCCTGCGCGGCCTGCAGGAGAAGTACGAGCTGCATCACGGCGTGAACATCACCGACCCGGCGATCGTTGCTGCTGCCGAGCTGTCCCACCGCTACATCACCGACCGCTTCCTGCCTGACAAGGCCATCGACCTGATCGACGAAGCCGCGGCACGGATCAAGATGGAGATCGACTCCAAGCCTGAGTCGATGGACAAGCTTGATCGCCGGCTGATCCAGTTGAAGATTGAGCGCGAGGCGGTGAAGAAGGAAAAGGATGAGGCCTCGATCCGCCGCTTCGGACTGATCGAAGAAGAGATTGCGCGGCTGGACAAGGAATACGCCGACCTCGACGAGATCTGGAAAGCCGAGAAGGCCAAGGTGGCCGGCAGCCAGCACATCAAGGAGGCGATCGACAAACTGCGCGTGCAGATGGAAGACGCCAAGCGCCGTGGCGACTGGCAGAAGATGAGCGAACTGCAATACGGCGAGTTGCCCAAGCTGGAGGCGCAGCTGAAGGCTTCCGAAGGCGTCAGCAACGACGCTACGCCGAACAAGCTCTTGCGCACCGAGGTTGGGGCAGAAGAAATCGCCGAGGTGGTGTCGCGCGCAACCGGCATTCCGGTCAGCAAGATGATGCAGGGCGAGCGCGAGAAGCTGCTGCAGATGGAGGCAAAGCTGCACGAGCGAGTGATTGGCCAGGACGAGGCGGTGCAACGGGTGTCCGACGCCATCCGCCGCTCGCGCGCCGGTTTGTCGGAAGAGAACCGGCCTTACGGCTCCTTCCTGTTCCTCGGCCCGACCGGCGTCGGCAAGACCGAGCTGTGCAAAACGCTGGCAGGCTTCCTGTTCGATTCAGAGGAACACCTGATCCGCATCGACATGAGCGAGTTCATGGAGAAGCACTCGGTTGCACGCCTGATCGGCGCGCCGCCGGGATACGTAGGCTACGAGGAGGGTGGCTACCTCACCGAGCAGGTGCGTCGCAAGCCGTACTCGGTGATCCTGTTCGATGAGGTCGAAAAGGCGCACCCGGACGTGTTCAACGTACTGCTGCAGGTGCTGGACGACGGCCGCATGACCGACGGGCAGGGCCGCACGGTGGACTTCAAGAACACCGTGATCGTCATGACGTCGAACCTCGGCAGCCAGATGATCCAGGCGATGGCGGGGCAGACCTACGAGGCGGTGAAGGAAGCGGTGATGCAGGAGGTCAAGACCTACTTCCGGCCCGAGTTCATCAACCGGATCGACGAGGTGGTGGTCTTCCATGCCCTGGCCAACGCGCATATCCGCTCGATTGCGAAGATCCAGCTCGCCTACCTCGAGAAGCGCCTCGCGCGGCTTGAGATTGGCTTGACCACATCGGATGCGGCTCTGGACGATGTGGCGAAAGCGGGCTTCGACCCGGTGTTCGGTGCGCGCCCGCTCAAGCGCGCAATCCAGGAGCACATCGAGAACCCGCTTGCCAAGCTGATTCTCGAAGGCCGCTTTGGCCCGAAGGATACGGTGGTGGTGGATGCCGAGGCCGGCAAGATCACCTTCCGCAAGCCCAGCTGAGCAGAACGCAGGCAGAAACGAAAAGGCCCGGAGCGATCCGGGCCTTTTTCAGTTGGCGCTGACGAAAGGCAAGATGCCGTCGAGGCCAGCAAAGTCCAGCGCGTAGCTGGCCTGCGCACGGACAACCGGCTTTGCGCGGAAGGCAAAAGACAGCCCTGCGGCCGAGAACATTTCCAGATCGTTGGCGCCGTCGCCCGCTGCCAGCGTGGCGCTTGGTGCAATGCCGTACTGGTCGCGCAGGCTTTCGAGTGCCTTGCGCTTGGCAGCAGCGTCGATGATCGGGCCTTCGACCCGGCCGGTCAGGCGCCCGCCATGGGTTTCGAGCACGTTGGCAAAGCTGTGATCGAAGCCGAGGCGTGTGCGCAGGCGATCGGTAAAGAATGTGAAACCGCCGGAAACCAGCACGGTACGCAGGCCGGCAGCCTGCAGGCGCTTCATCAGTGCTTCAGCGCCCGGGTTCAGGGCCAGACGCTCAGCGTAGACGCGATCCAGCGCAGACTCTTCCAGCCCGGCAAGCAGGCTCACCCGGCGCGTCAGCGATTCGGCGAAATCGATCTCGCCGCGCATAGCTGCTTCGGTGATTTCGGACACCTGCGGCTTGACCCCGATCATGTCTGCGATCTCGTCGATGCACTCGATCGTGATCAGCGTGGAATCCATGTCGGTGACGAAGAGGCCGTAATCGCCGAGCTGACGGCCCGCAGGAACCCATCCGAAGTCCGCTTGCGCCGCGGCGCAGTGCTCGGCCAGTTCCGAATGCCTTGCCGCACCGAGCAGGCGAAACGCATCGGTGTGAATCTGCTCGATGCCGGCAGCGCCCGTCAGGTGAGCAATCCGTTTGAGTGCAGGGGTAGCAATATCGCGCCCCTGTACGACCAGAAACTCACTCACCCAAGGCCTCGCGCAGAAATCACGGGCGCCAGCACCTCACGGGCGTGGCGCAACATTTCTTCGGTGGTCTCCCAGCTCACGCAAGCGTCAGTCACCGAACAGCCGTAGCGCAACTCGGCCAAGTCCTTCGGAATCGCCTGGTTGCCGGCTTCGATGAAGCTTTCGATCATGGCGCCGATGATGGAGCTGTTGCCCTCGCGGATCTGGTGCACCACATCGCGCAGCACCAGGGGCTGAAACTCGGGCTTCTTCCAGGAGTTGGCATGCGAGCAATCGACCATCAGATTCTGCTTCTGACCACCTTTTGCCAGTGCCTGCTCCGCGAGCTTGATTGAAACGCTGTCGTAGTTCGGCCGCCCGCCACCGCCCCGCAGCACGACATGGCCGTACTTGTTACCGCCGGTTCGAATGATGGACGCCTCGCCGCGTTCGTTCATGCCCAGAAAGCTGTGCGGCGCCGCGGCGGAAAGAATGCCGTTGATGGCTGCATCCAGGGAGCCGTCGGTGCCGTTCTTGAAACCCACCGGTGTAGACAGGCCCGAGGCCATCTCGCGGTGGGTCTGGGATTCGGATGTGCGCGCGCCGATTGCTGTCCAGCTGATCAGATCGCCGTAGTACTGCGGCGCGATCGGGTCGAGCGCCTCGGTTGCCGCGGGCAGACCCAGTTCCGCCACGTCGCGCAGAAACTGGCGGCCGCGCTGCATGCCTTCAACGATGTTGAAGGAATCGTTCATGTGCGGATCGTTGATGAAGCCCTTCCAGCCAGTGGTCGTACGGGGCTTTTCGAAGTAAACACGCATCACGATGTAGAGCGTATCGGCCACCTCGTCGGCCAGCGCTTTGAGGCGCTTGGCATAGTCGATGCCGGCGAGCGGATCATGGATGGAGCAGGGGCCCACCACCACGACCAGCCGCGGGTCTTCGCGATCGAGAATGCGCATCAGCGTGCGGCGACCATCGACCACGGTCGACGCGGCCTTCTCGGTAAGCGGCACGAGCGCCTTGATGTTGGCCGGCGAGGGCATCGGATCGAGCCCGGCGATGTTGAGGTTTTCGGTTTGCGCAATCATGGCGGTGTGTCCGGATCTGCGGAGGCAGGATTTTACGCGATCCGGCAGGGCCGGGTCGCGCGCAGGAAGCCTTGTGCTGGCCCGGTTGGTGTGCGGTCAGCCGCACTAACCGGGCAGGCGGGCGCGATCAGCCCTTGTGCGGCGCGTTACGGGCGTCTGAATCGGCCAGTAACTGACCGATTTGTGCATCCTTGAATGCCCACATCTCGCCGACCCAGGCCTGGATACTGCTGCGGTAGGCGGCGTCGCGCTCATAGTCTCCGCCAAGCATCGCTGCGGGGATCTCGACCTGGCGGACGCGAACGATGACCTCCCGCACTTCGCCCGCCAGGATCTCCCAGAACGTGGGAACCCCTTGCGGATAAACGATGGTGACATCGAGCAGGCAGTCGAAGGTTTCGCCCATCGTGGCCAATGCAGTCGAAAGGCCGCCGACGCGGGGCTTGAGCAGATGCTTGTACGGCGAGCGCTGCGTCTTGTGCTTCGCGTCGGTGAAGCGGGTGCCTTCGAGGAAGTTCATCACCGAGGTCGGGATCAGTTTGAAGCGCTCGCAGGCTTTGCGGGTGGTTGCGAGATCGGTCTTGCCGCTCTTCATGCCGCCCTTGCGCTGCATGAAGGGGAAGTCCAGTGCCCACCAGGCTAAGCCGATGACCGGCACGTAGATCAGCTCGCGTTTCAGAAAGAACTTCAGGAAGGGGATATGGCCGATGAACACCTTCTGCAGCACCAGAATATCCACCCAGCTTTGGTGGTTGCTGCTCACCAGGTACCAGCCGCGCGGCTCAAGCGATGCGATGCCTTCCACATCCCAGCGGATATCCTGCGACGCGCTGATCCACCAACCGTTGATGCGCACCCAGGTGGTTGCCAGCGCATTGAGGCAGCGATCGGCGAATCGCCTGACCGGCGCGACGCGAAGCGCTGCCTTGAGCAGCGCGAAGGGAATCATCATGCTGAACATGATGATGGTGTTCAGCGCAATGATGATGCTGTTGAGGCAGCCCTTGATGCCGGCAAGCAAGCGGTGAAGGGGCGATGTGTTTGCGGGGTGAATGTGTCGGCTCATAGGCGGCCGATTCTACGGGAATTGCGCCCGCCCGCGTTTGATCGGGATCGGCGCTCAGGCCGCCTTTCCTTCCGCACTGCCGTCGTCGGACGAATGCGCCTCAAAGTAGTAGGCCACACGCTTGCGCGGTGAGAGGTAGTCAAAGATGCTGCGCGGTAGCTGTGCCGGCCGCAAGGTGCGTGCGATCTGGATCTCTGGCTCGTTCTCAAGGCTGAGGATGATCGCCTCTTCCTTTGGAATCGCAGGGTCGTAGAGCACGATTTCCGGCTTGAGCGGACGGCTTGAGTTCACCGAAACCACCAGTCCGAAATTGTCGTTGTTGAGTACAACGATCGTACCTGGCGGATACACGCCCAGACAGCGAATGAAGGTGTTCAGAGGGGCCACTTCGAAGCGGTTGCGATGCTGCGCGTACATCAGCGCAAGCGCCTCGTGCGGCGTCATGCCCCGCGCGGGGTTTTGCGGGTTGCACAGGTTGTCGTAGGTGTTGGCGATGGCGACGATCTTTGCGAGCAGCGAAATTTTGTCGCCAGTCAGACCACGCGGGTAGCCGCTGCCGTCCACATGCTCATGATGCTGCGCAATCACCGCCAGAACGTCAGGCGCCAGGCCAATCCGTGCGGCGCTCTTCACGCCAAAGCTCACGTGTTCCTTGAGGAGTGCGTTCTCGGCGCTGGTCAGTGCATCCTGCTTCATCAGCACCTTGGGTGGCACATCCATCTTTCCGATGTCGTGCATCAAGGCCCCCAGGCCCAGGCTGACCAGTTCGTCGTGCCCCATTCCTTGCTCACGCGCCAGCATCAGCGAGAGCACCGCCACATTGAGGGAGTGAACGTAGACATCGTCGGCGCCGATGCGGTCTGCCATCAGGTTGATCGCGACATCGCCGTCCGCACTCAAGCAGTCAACCAGCTGCCCGACCATGGCCTTGGCTTCTTCGCGCGCCCAGTCCGGGCGTGCGCTCAGGTTCTGGTTGAGCAGCTTGACTGCCTGGGTTGTTTTCTGGAATTCGCGTTCGCAGCGCGAAAACAGGGCCCTTCGCGCCTTCAGGCGCTGGGCGCGTGCGCGCTTTTCTGCAATCGCCGGGTCTTCGTACGATTCGTCGCGTACAGGGGGCGCCTCCGGGTGGAGCGGGATCACCACGGCGTTTTCCGCAGGCTTGGGCAAAGGCTCGCAGTCGCTGCGCTCAGGCGAGTAACGAATGCGGGCCAAGCCAAGCGCGCGCAGCTGGGCAAGCTGCGTGTCATTGCGAATCTTGAACGATGAGAACGAGAAGGGATGATCCATCCACCCCAGATCGAGGTGAACGAAAAGCCCGGTTCTCAGCTGCTCGGGGGATACGTAATGGGAGTCGGGTTCCGACATGACGATGTGGTGATCCTCCTGCCCCTGTTTACGGCTTGCCGCTCACATGCTTGAGGGGTGTGGCATCGCTGCAGCAACAATTCGCCGGCACCATCGGCGTCGCACCGGCGAAATGGCTCACGCAAGCTTCAGGGCACGATCCGCTCTGCTTCGACGATCTGATAGACGCCGCCGAAGACGGTGCGCTTGCGCCAGCTGAATTCCTTGGCCTTGCTGGCTAACTCGCTGATCTCCATCCGCCACAGGGTGTTGGCGAACGGTTCCAGGTAGTGGTTAACGACACGCAGTAGCCAGCCAACCGGGTGCAGCAGGGCAGGGCGGTGATAATCAACGAAGAGCAGTTTTCCGCCCGGCGCGACGCGCGTGAGCATGCGATCGACGATCGCTCGCTTGAGATCGTCGGGTACCTCGTGCAGGAGGAAGAAACTGCAAACCAGGTCGTAGTCGGCACCGCCGGACCAAGTGGCCGCGTCGTGCTCGATCACACGCGCATGTGCGGTGCCAGCAAGTTTCTTCTTCGCCTGGGCAACCTGGATCGGCGTCACGTCGGTCAGATCGAAATGCCCGGAGGGGCCCACTTTCGCGGCCACTTGCTGAACCAGATCGCCATAGACGTGGGCGACCTGCCAAACCTTCATGCCGGGATGAATCTTGGCCAGGTAGGCGTTCATCAGGCGGCGGGCGTTGCCAAAGAGCAAAGTGGTGACGACGGCGTTGCAGTCGAGCCGGCGCACCCAGCGCGGATCGACATAGGCCCAGTCGTACACTTCGTTCATGTAGTCCGGAATACCTGGTTGGGCCGGCTTTGCGGCCTGCCTTTGCTGTGCAGCGATGGCTTCTTCGGTCATCGTTTTCGGGGGCGGTTGGGGAAATCCGAACCTTATCACCGGACTCCTTCGTCGCGCTTGCGCCATGGCAAAGCAGCGGCCATGGCAAGCAAACGGGGGCCTGCGGTCTGGCGCCTGAACGCCCTTCAGGCGGCCAGAGCCTTGAGCACCTCACGCACCTTCAATACGCGATCCTTCAGCGTCTCGGTGACCGCTGTCACGGTCAGTTTGTCCTGCCCGGCGAGCTTGTAGCTGCGGTTCTTCTGGATCAGCTGGATGATGCGGATCGGTTCGATCGGCGGATTGGGCACGAACTGCAGGTTGATGCGCGTCTCCGACGCGTCGATCTTGATGATGCCCAGCGGCTTGGCGGCAATGCGCAGCCGGTGGGTATCGAGCAGGGTCTGGGTTTGCGGTGGCAACTCGCCGAAGCGGTCGATCAACTCTTCCTGGATCGCCTGCAAATCATCGGCCGCCTCGGCGTTGGCCATGCGCTTGTAGAGCGTGAGTCGCTCGCCGATGTCGCTGCAGTAGTCGCTGGTCAGCAATGCCGGTGCGTGCAGGTTGATTTCAGAGGTCACGTCGAGCGGTTGTGACAGATCCGGCTCTTTGCCGTTCTGCAGGTCTTTCACCGCACGCTTGAGCATTTCGCTGTAGAGCGAGAAGCCGATCTGCTGGATCTCGCCGCTCTGGTTTTCGCCCAGCACCTCGCCGGCACCGCGGATTTCAAGGTCGTGCATTGCGAGGTAGAAGCCCGAGCCGAGTTCTTCCATCATCGAAATGGCTTCGAGCCGCTTCTGCGCATGCGGCGTGGGCTTGGCGTGCGGATCGGTCAGCAGGTAGGCGTAAGCCTGGTGGTGCGAGCGCCCGACGCGGCCGCGCAGCTGGTGCAACTGCGCAAGGCCGAAGCGATCGGCGCGGTGGATGATGATCGTGTTGGCGGTGGGGATGTTGATGCCGGTTTCGATGATCGTGGTGCACAACAGCAGGTTGGCGCGCTGTGCGGTGAAATCGCGCATCACGCGTTCGAGTTCGCGCTCCGGCAACTGGCCGTGGCCGACCACGATGCGCGCCTCTGGCAGCATCTCGGTCAGTTCCTGGCGGATGTTCTCGATCGTGTCGACTTCGTTGTGCAAGAAGTACACCTGCCCGCCGCGCTTGAACTCCCGCAGCACGGCTTCGCGCACCACGCCCTTCGAGTGCTTCTGCACGAAGGTCTTGATCGCCAAGCGCTTCTGCGGCGCGGTGGCAATCACCGAGAACTCGCGCAGGCCTTCCATCGCCAGGCCCAAGGTGCGGGGGATCGGCGTGGCGGTGAGCGTGAGGATGTCCACTTCCGCCCGCAAGGTCTTGAGCGCCTCTTTCTGGCGCACGCCAAAACGGTGCTCTTCGTCGATGATCACCAGCCCGAGTCGCTTGAATTCGACGTCTTTCTGCAGCAGGCGGTGGGTGCCGATGAGGATGTCCACCTTGCCTTCTGACAGCAACTTCAGCGCCTCGGCCTGTTCCTTCTGGCTGCGGAAGCGCGAGAGCTCGGCCACCTTGACTGGCCAGTCAGCGAAGCGGTCGGCAAAGGTCTGGTAGTGCTGTTCGGTGAGCAGGGTGGTGGGCGCGAGCACCGCTACCTGTTTGCCATCGGCCACTGCGATGAAGGCGGCGCGCAACGCGACTTCGGTTTTGCCGAAGCCCACATCACCGCACACCAGGCGATCCATCGGCCGGCCGGATCGCATGTCTGCCACCACAGCCTCGATCGCCGCGAGCTGGTCCGGCGTTTCTTCGAAGCCAAAGCCTTCGGCGAAGGCTTCCAGATCGTGTTGCTTGAAATCGAAACGGTGACCTTCGCGCGCCGCGCGCTTGGCGTAGAGCGCCAGCAGCTCGGCTGCGGTGTCGCGCACCTGCTGGGCGGCCTTGCGCTTGGCTTTCTCCCACTGGCCGCTGCCGAGCCGGTGCAGGTCGACGTTCTCGGGGTCGGCGCCGGCATAGCGGCTGATCACATGCAGCTGCGACACCGGCACGTAGAGCTTGTCGCCGCCGTTGTACTCAAGATGCAGGAACTCGGTTTCGCCCTCGCCAAGGTCGAGGTGTACCAGCCCAAGGTAGCGGCCGATGCCGTGCGAGACGTGCACCACCGGGTCGCCCGCGCGCAGCTCCGAGAGGTCGCGCAGCCAGCCTTCCATCGTCGCGGCCTTGCGGTTGTCGCGGCGTGAGCGGGTGCGAGCCTGCGTCACGTACAGCTCGTTCTCGGTCACGATTGCCAGCTTGGCTTGCGGCAGGATGAAGCCGCTGCCTAGCAGGCCGTAGAGCACGCCAAGCGGCGCATCCGAGGCGACGAAGCCGGCCAGATCAGCCGTTGCGCTGGCCTTCAAACCGTACTCGGCGAAGTACTCCAGCAAGGTTTGCTGGCGGCCGGCGGATTCGGCGACGACCAGCACACGGCCGTCGAAGCTTTCGGTGAAGTGCTTGAGGCGGTGCAGCGGGTCGGCCGCACGGCGTTCAACCGCCAGATCCGGCAGCGGCTTGCTGGCGTCGACGTCCGATTTCTCGCCAACGACGATGCGCGGGCGTTCGCCGGCCGAAACGAAGAACTGCTCGGCGGACAAAAACAACTGCGCGGGCGGCAGCAGCGGCCGCGCCGGGTCGCCCGCCATCAGCTTGAAGCGGCTGTTGGTCTCGCGCCAGAAGTCGTCGATCGCCGCCGGCACCTTGCCATGCAGCGTGAGCGCCGCGTTGTCGGGCAGGTAGTCGAGCACCGTAGCGGTGTTCTCGAAGAACAACGGCAGGTAGTACTCGATACCGGCGGGCGCGAGGCCGTTCGACACATCCTTGTAGATCGGGCTGCGCGAGGGGTCGCCCTCGAACACTTCGCGGAAGCGGGCGCGGAAGGCTGCGCGCGCCTTCTCGTCGAGCGGAAACTCGCGCGCCGGCAGCAGACGGATTTCCTTGGTCGGATACACCGTGCGCTGCGAGTCCGGGTCGAAGGTGCGGATCGTGTCGACGTCTTCGTCGAACAGTTCGATGCGGAAGGGAAGGGCCGAGCCCATCGGGAACAGGTCGATCAGGCCGCCGCGCACCGAGAACTCGCCCGGCCGCACCACCTGGGTCACATGCTCGTAGCCCGCCACCACCATCTGCTTGCGCAATGCATCGGCATCGAGCTTGTCGCCCTGCTTGATGAAGAAGGTGTGCGCAGCCAGAAAGGAGGGCGGGCAAAGCCGGTACAGCGCGGTGGAGGCTGGCACCAGCGTGATGTCCGCCTCGCCGCGCTGGATCGCGTAGAGCGTCGCGAGCCGCTCCGACACCAGATCCTGGTGTGGGGAGAAGGCGTCGTAGGGCAGGGTTTCCCAGTCTGGCAGCAGATGCACCCGCACACCCGGCGCAAACCACGCGATTTCGTCGCGCAGGCGTTGCGCGTCGAGCGGATTGGCGGTGATCACCACCAGCGGGTGGGTGCCTGCCAGCTGGGCCAGCGCCAACGCATCGGCCGAGCCGTGCAAACGCGGCAAATCAAGCCGCCGGCCAGCGGCTGGAAACGGGCTTGCGTCGATGGCGGACAGACGTAGCGGGAGCGGCTGGGTCATTGGTGCGTAGCAGGGGAGCGAGGGCCGCGATTATACGCGCCACCGTCGTGCGCCTGCCGTGGCGGGGCAGCGGAGGTCAGGCGCGGGCGCTGATCAAGCCACCGACAAATCCGCTGAAGGCGTCGGCTGCATCGCGGTAGGCGGCAAGCGCGCTGCTGGAACTAGCGCGGCCATCGCCGGCGTTCGCCTTTTCGCGCGCCTGGGTGGCCAGTTCGGCCGAGGCCTCCAGCGCCATGCGGGCGGCCTGGGCGGCAACCTGGTAGTCCTGCGGTGACGGGTCAGCGGGCGCGAGTGCAGCGCGGCGGATCTGATCCGCCTTGCTCAAGGTCTCGCGCGCATCGCGGCCCTTGGAGACATCGATGGAGACTTCGCCGCCGCTGGCGTAGCGCTTGCCATCGGGCCCGGTGACGTAGGTGAAGCTCGCACCGCCCTGCACCAGATTGCCGCCCGCCGCCACATGCGCCGCTTCATGGGCGCGCACTTCGGCATCGCGCGCCTTGAACTGCTCGATCTTGCGCTGGACCTCCGGATCGCGCTCGGCGGCATTGGCGCTACCGCCTGCGGCTGCTGGTCTTTGGCGCGAGCTTGCCCATTCCGCCCCCTTGGCGGAGAAAGTCTGGCTGACAAAACTCGCGTCGACGCCACCGAGCATCGCGGGCCTCCTGCATGGAAGCCTAGCCCTGAAAGCCTTGTGCGGCGAGGGTACGACCGGGTTTCAGGCCGGCCTGGCGGCCGGCTTGCTGGGGTGCGAAGCGGGGACTCAGCCGGTGCCGGACAAATCGAGCGTCGCCGGGCGCCAGCGTTCGATCCATTGCAGACTTGCATTGGCCGCAGCGTCGAGCGCGCCGGGTTCGATGAATCGGTCGCTGGCGTTGCTGATTTCCTGCCAGGCCTTGGGGCCGTCGATCAAGGCATAGGCCTGGGTTGCCGGGCCGCGTGTCGCGTCGTCGGCGCCGCCGGCAATGGCCAGCAGCGGCACGCGATTACGCCGCAACGGGGCAGCACCTGCAAGGTCGAGGCGGCCGGCCCGGCTGACCATGGCAAACAGGCAGGTATCGTCGGCCACCGGCGCCTTCACCATGGCCGCAGCCGCAGTGCCCGAGGCGCAGATCGCCACCCCCAGCTGTGCCAGCAGCGGTTGATGGGCCACCCATTCGAGTGCAGCGCCAAGCCGTTCGGCGAGCTTGGGCACATCAAAACGTGAGTCGGGGTCGCGCTTTTCTTCGTAGCTGGTCAAGCCTTCGAGAATCAGGGTTGCATAGCCTTCGGCCTGAAAGCTGCTGGCAAAGACGAACTCGCGCGAACTGCGGTTCGCGGCGGGTGCCGGGCAAAACAGCACCACCAGGGCTTTGGCGTCCGGGATGTGCGAGAGCAGGGCGGCCAGCCACGCATTGCGGGCGGGGATGCTCAAGTCGGTATGGCGATGTATGTAGCGAGGCATGACGCCGGCAGGCTCTCTTTGGTTCTTTGCTTCAAACGCGCTCACCGAGCCGTATCGGAATCCGCCTTGCCCCGAAGGGTGTGCCGAACTTGCCGAAATGCCCGGCAAGCCGATGGCCGCAGTGCTGGCACGCGCCGGCTTCATCAAGCCGGTAGGCGCGAATGTTGTACCAGTCTCGAATGATTAACGGCACGCCACAGGCGGAACAATAGGTTGTTCCGCCTGCTTCGTCGTGAATATTGCCGGTGTAGACGTGGCGCAGGCCGGCGTCGCGCGCGATCTGCCGTGAGCGCGTCAGTGTGGCCGCGGGGGTGGCCGCCCGGTCTCGCAGCTTGTAGTCGGGGTGGAAGGCGGTGAAATGCAGCGGGACATCTGGCCCCAGCTCGCGGTAGATCCACTGGCTCATGGCGGCAACTTCCTCGGTGCTGTCGTTCGCACCGGGGATCAGCAAGGTCGTGATTTCAAGCCAAACCTGAGATTCGTGCCGCAGCCAGCTCAGGGTATCGAGCACCGGCGCGAGCCGCCCGCCGGTGAGTTTGATGTAGAAGTCGTCGGAAAAGGCCTTGAGGTCGACGTTCGCCGCGTCCATGCCGGCATAGAACTCACGCCGTGCGGGTGGCGAAATGTAGCCGGCGGTCACCGCGACGGTGCGCACGCCGCGTTCGTGGCAGGCCGCAGCGGTGTCGATGGCGTACTCGGCAAAGATCACCGGATCGTTGTACGTGAAGGCGACGCTTGCTGCGCCATGGCGCACGGCGGCTTCGGCAATGGCCTGCGGCGGCGCCTGATCCATCAGCCGATCCATATCGCGCGACTTGGAGATATCCCAGTTCTGGCAGAACTTGCAGGCCAGGTTGCAGCCCGCCGTGCCGAAGGAAAGCACGCTGCTGCCAGGGTAGAAATGGTTGAGCGGTTTCTTCTCGATCGGATCAATGCAGAAGCCGGAACTGCGCCCGTAGGTGCTCAGCACCATCGTGTTGCCACGGCGCTCGCGAACAAAGCAGGCGCCACGCTGATCGGCATGCAGCCTGCACTCGCGCGGGCACAGATCGCACTGGATGCGGCCATCGTCCAGCCAATGCCACCAGCGTGCCGGATAGTCCTGTGCCGGCGCGCTGAACTCAGGTTTCACGGTACTTCAAGACCGGGTAACGGCCGACTTTCATGGTCTCGGGCCATGTGTCGCTGCGCATGCCTGCCTTGCGCCGGAGTTCGGCGAGGAAGTCGTTCGGGTCGGGAAGCGATTCCCACACTTGCGGCAGGAAGGTTGCGCGACGGCCCCCGTCTTCCAGAATGGCGCCATCACGATGCGGGCGCAGCCACGCAATTGCGTCAGCAAGACTGGGGCAGTTGCGCCATTCGGTGGCGCCAAGCACCGACACCTCGATCTTGACGTCTGGCCATTCCAGCGCGCCGAGCGGCGGGAAGCGCGGGTCCTTGAAGGCGGCTGCCAGCGCGTTGGCCTTGACGTCGTCGCACAGACTGCGGGTGGGGCTCAATGATCCGATGCAGCCGCGCAGGCGGCCTGATCGCGTGAGGGTGACAAAGCTTGCGCCGGGCTTCTGGAACGCGGCTGCATCAGGTGCGGGCGCATCGTCCCCCAGGCGCTGTGCAATGGCATGGCGCGCAATCGCCAGCAAGGTCTTGCCTGGCTCAGACGACATGGCCCGGGGTCTCGTACAAGGCGACCGCGCAGTATCCGACCACCCGCCGGTGGTCGCCTGCGGTGTCGCCCGAATTGCAGTGGTCGAGCAGTTCGGTGCTCAGGTGGTGCCGCTCTGCCGCCTTGAGCAGGCCGTTCAGGGGGTAGGCGCCGCAAGCCTGTTCAGGCGTAACGGTGGGCGCAAGTGCAAGGATGTTCGCCACCGTGTCGTGATCAAGTTCCTGCGCTTCACGGTAGGCGTGGAAGTGGGAGAGATCGGTGCTGAGCACGATCAGTGTCTCCGGCCCGCCCCATAGCTGGCTGATCACAGCGGCCACGGTTTGCGCATCGGCGTGGCCGACAGAAAGCGGCACCAGCGTGAATTGCGTCAGCACCGTTTGCAGGAAAGGCAGCTGCACTTCGAGGCTGTGCTCGGCCGCATGGGCCGCGTCATAAACGCAGATGCCGGGCATCGTGCGTACCAGGGCGATTGCGTCCTGATCGAGCGGGATCAAACCCAGCGGCGTGGCGAAGGCATCGACATCCGGCAGCGCGATGCCATGCAGCGGCACGCGGTGACTTGGCCCTAGTAGCACGACACGGTGGATCTGCCGCGCCCAGGGCTTCAGAAGCGCGTAGGCGTGTGCGGCCGTGTTGCCGGAGTACACATAGCCGGCATGGGGCACGATCAGGCATTTGGGGCAGCTTGCGTGTGCCTTCTGTGCAGACGCGGCGGCATGCCCGAGCATTCTGACCACGTTTGCATTCAGGCTTGCCGCGTCGCCGGGATAGAAGGCCCCGGCAACGGCAGGTTGGCGGATACAGGCTTGATTCATCGCTGCTCCTTGACGCGTCGCGAGATGCGGGCTCTTTGATTATAGAAACCGCGGGCCGATCACCCCATGCTTTGCTGGAAGACCAGTGCGCATGCGAGGCCGCCGCCCACCAGCCCCATCCCGGCGGCCACCGGGCGGGCGAGTTCCCGGCCACCGATCACCAGCGCTGTGCCGGCCTTGAAGGCGAGGTTGGACAAGGCCGCCAGCACGACGGCGGTGGCGGCAGCGGCAGGCGCGAGTTTTCCCGATGCCTGCAGTTGCAGACTCGACAGCGAGATCGCATCCACATCGGTCAGGCCCGAGGCAAGTGCAACGGCGTAGAGGCCGCTGGTCCCCACGGTTTCGGTCAGCCAGGTTGAGATCAGCAGCACTGCGCCATACATGACGGCAAAGCCGATTGCAACGCGCACTTCGGTCGGGTTGCGCGTCTGGGGCAGCGGCAAGCTGCCGGTGTTCGCATCGCGGCGCCACGAAAGCAACAGGAACAGCGCGCCGGGAATCAGCCCGGCGGCCATGCTGGTGGCGATCGGCATAAATGCAGAGGGCGCCACCACGGCGGCAAACAGGCTCAGGCGGACCAGCATCACCAAGTTGGCCAGCAGGATCACCCGCCCCGCCGTTGACGCAAAGCGCATGTCGCCGCGCGCATGGCGGGCAAAGATCAGGGTGGTGGCGGTAGACGACACAAGCCCCCCCGCCAAGCCGACGAGCAAGGTGCCATAGCGATCGCCGAACAGCCGCAAACCGGCATAGCCGGCCAGGCTCACGCCCGAGATCAGCACCACCATCCACCACACTTGGTGGGGGTTGATTGCGCCGTACGGGCCATAGCCCTTGTCAGGCAGTATCGGCAGCACCACCAGGCTGAGCGTGGCGAACTGCAGCATCGAGATCCACTCGGTGCGGGTGAGGCGACTGGCGATACCCGAAAGCTCGGTCTTGAAATAGAGCAGTGCCGTGACCGCAACCGCCACGATCACCGCCAGCGGTGTCTGCCCCAGCCAAACCATCGCACCCAGCAGGTAGCACGTCAGCACGGCCACCACCGACGTGGTGCCGGCGTCGAGCGGATCGGGGTGACGCAGGTGGGCCGCGATGATCATCGCGGCCACTGCAAGCAGGCCAACGGCCGTGATCCACGGCGCTGCGGTCAGTTGCCCCATGAAGGTGGCCAGGGCACCGAACAGTGCGACCAGCGTGAAGGTACGCACGCCGGCCCTTGCCGCGGGATTGCGTTCTCGTTCCAGGCCGATCAGGAAGCCGATGCCTGCGCTGATCACCAGCAACTGCATGTTCGACAAGACCTGCGTGTGAGCGAACTCCATCGCGATGCCCCCTTTGCAAGGCGGAGCATAAAACTTGTTGCGGCTGGTGGGGCATCGCGCCACGCTAAAATCGCGGCATGACATCCATCCACACACCCGAACGCTTTCATGCGCTGATCCCCGCCGCTGGCAGCGGCAGCCGAATGGGCCACGAACAGCCCAAGCAGTACATCGACCTGCTTGGCCGCCCGGTGATCCGCCACACCATCGATGCACTGCTGGGCGTGTCCGCCCTTGCCTCGGTCTGGGTGGTGCTCTCGCCCGAAGACGAACACTGGGATCAGTTTGTCTGGCCGGCCGATCCGCGCCTGAAAGTTCTGCGGGTGGGCGGCCCTTCACGGGCCGCGAGCGTGGCAAACGGGCTTGCGCGAATTGTTGAAAGCGCCTCGGCAGACAGCTGGGTGCTGGTGCACGATGCCGCGCGGGCGTGCATTTCAAGTGCACAAGTGTCGGCAATGATCGAGACCCTGGCCGATGACCCGGTCGGTGGCCTGCTCGCCATGCCGGTCGCCGATACCCTCAAGCGCATCGGCGCTGACGGCCGCGTCGCGCAGACTATTCCCCGTGCGGGTTTGTGGCAGGCACAGACACCGCAGATGTTCAGGATCGGGATGCTTCGTGCCGCGCTGGCGGCGCACCCGGATGTGACCGATGAAGCCGGCGCCATCGAGGCCATTGGCCTTAAGCCCCGGCTGATCGAATCGGACGCCACCAATTTCAAATTGACCTTTCCGCAAGACCTCGCGATGGCCGCGCGCTTGCTGGGGTCGCAAGTCAAGGAAAACGCATGATTCCCTACCGTATCGGACAGGGCTTTGACGTCCACGCACTGGTGCCCGGGCGCAAGCTCATCATGGGCGGCGTCACGATTCCGTTTGATCGCGGCCTTCTGGGCCATTCCGACGCCGATGTGCTGCTGCACGCGATCACCGATGCCGTGCTCGGCGGCGCAGGGCTGGGCGACATCGGCAGGCATTTCCCCGACACTGATGGGCGCTACGCCGGCGCGGACAGCCGTGTCTTGCTGCGCGAGGCAGTTGCAGCGGTGCATGCAGCCGGCTGGCGGGTGGGCAATATCGACGCAACCATCATCGCCCAGGCGCCCAAAGTGCTGCCCTACGTCGAAGCGATGGTCGCCAACATCGCGCAAGACCTCTGCGTGGCCGAAGCCGCGGTCAACCTCAAGGGCAAAACCACCGAGCGGCTGGGCTTCACCGGGCGGGGCGAAGGCATTGCCGCCGAGGCCGTGGCGCTGCTGGTTCGTCGTGAGCCCTGAGACGGGCGATTCGCAGCGCGTCTTCTTCGCCGTATGGCCGCTCCCATGGGTGGCCGACGCCCTTGCACTGACCCGTGATGCCGCGCTTGCGCAGGTGGGTGGTCGTGCAATGCCGACGGGCTCGCTTCACTGCACCTTGTCTTTCCTCGGTCGGCTCGACGCGGATCAACTTGATGCAGTACTGGCCTGCGCGAGCCGCGTCACACATCCGGGTTTCCCGCTTGAGACTGCTGGCCTGAACTACTGGCCGCATAACCGCATTGTCTGGGCCGGCCTGGGCGACCCGGCGGCCGGATTGGCCTCACTGTTGGCGCGGCTGCGCGAGGCGCTTGAAGGCATCGTGGAGGCCCCCGCGCTGACGGTGCCTCACATTACCTTGCTGCGCGGCGCAAAGGCGGCGGCTGCCGCCACGCTCGAGCAGACCCTGCGCTGGCAGTGCAATGAGTTCGTGTTGGCGAGAGCGGCAAAAGAAGCGAGCGGTGCGCGCTATGAATTGATCGCGCGCTGGCCGCTCGCAGGGGGTGAGGAGTCGGCGTCAATCAGGCGCAGAGACAGTCACTGAGCTTCCCGCACAGGTCACTGGTCGTGTTGCGGGTGTAGTCCTTTTCAAGTCGCCCGCTGACCTTCTGCGCGGTGGGTGTATCGAGTTCGGCGTTGAGCAGCCCCATGAAGGTCGGCGGCGCCACCAACACCGCGCGCGCAAAGCTGTTTCGATTGCGGCCGCTGCGAAGCTCGCCCGCGAGCCGGTGCGCAAAGCCTTTCGCCCTGTTTCGTCGAAGGTCTCCAGGCCCGTGCCACGCACTTCGATCCATCGCGCCGATCGACAGATCCTCGACCAAGCCATCCGCCTCGGGCTCGATCTGTTTGACTAAAGTCAAACCTTTGTTCGGTCCCTGGTTTTCGTAAAGCGCGGCAGAACGGGCGTTGGCAACGAGCACCCATGTAATCGACATAACAATCCTCCTCAGGTGTCAGACCCGTGCGAATCGGCACGAAATCTCAGACTAGACCCTTGTTTGATAAAGGAAAAGGATCTCATGAGGTGGCGCCGTCCTTCAGTGCGTTGCGCTGCCTCATCGTCCTGAGGCGCCGCATCGCCGGCCCGATAAAGGGCATTTATCAAGCAATGCAGATCAAGAAGGGGGCTGCCCTGACCGGTAACTTCCGCCCCACGTTACCGCACCGGCAATATCCGCTGCACTTGCGTCAGGCAGACAGCCACGTGAGCGACAAATGTGCTATTTAACTGGTACATGCAGCACCGGAGCGGTTTGGCAAATACGCAGCATGCGTTGAGGAGTCAAACCAATGTCCCCCCGAACTCTTGGCCTGTTGTCTTTTCAAGGAGCAGTGATGAACAAGATGGGCTCCGAACCTCTCGATCAGGGCGGTCTCGATATCACTTTCGACGTTGCCGTTGAACGTCACCTCAAGAATGAAGTCGGCGCCACGCAGGCGACGGCCACCCCCGCAGACTGGATGCGCGCCACCGCATTGACGGCTCGAGAAGGTCTCGCCGCTCGCTGGCTGCAAACCCAGCATGACGATAATGCTGAAGGCGCACGCCGCGCTTACTACCTGTCCGCCGAATTCCTGATCGGTCGTGCAATGAGCAACGCGCTCGCAGCACTGAACCTCGACAAGGATTTCGCTGCGGAAATGAAGAAGCTCAAGCTGGAGCCGGCTGACGTTCTCGAAGCCGAGCCCGATGCCGCGCTGGGTAACGGTGGCCTGGGTCGTCTTGCAGCCTGCTTCCTTGACTCGCTGGCCACGCTTGGCGTGCCATCTTTTGGCTACGGCATCCGCTACGAGTTTGGCATGTTCACCCAGCGCATCCAGGACGGCAAGCAAGTTGAAATGCCGGACAACTGGCTTGCCAATGGCAACCCGTGGGAATTCCCCCGCCGTGACATTCACTACATCGTGCCGTTTGGCGGTTGGGTTGAGTACGTCAATGGCCGTGCAGTCTGGACCCCGTCCGAGCGCATCATGGCGCGCGCCTACGACATGGTTATTCCCGGTCACGGCACCGAGCGCGTGTCGACCCTGCGCCTGTGGAAGGCCACTGCGCTTGAAGAGCTCGATCTGTCGGCACACACCCGTGGTGACTACGCCCGCGCTGCTGAAACCCGCAGCAAGGCTGAGAACATCTCGTGGGTGCTTTACCCGGATGACAGCACGCCGCAAGGTCGCGAGCTGCGTCTGCGTCAGGAATTCTTCTTCGTTACGGCGTCGCTGCAGGACATCATCCAGCGCCACATCCGCGCTTACAGCACGCTGAACAATCTGCACGAGAAGGCAGCGATCCAGCTTAACGACACGCACCCGGCGCTTGCTGTGCCGGAGCTGATGCGTTTGCTGATGGACGAGCAGGGCATGACTTGGGACGACGCCTGGTACCAGACCTCGCGCATCATCTCTTACACCAACCATACCCTGATGCCGGAAGCGATCGAAACCTGGCCGGTCGGCATCATGCAGTACCTGCTGCCGCGTCACCTTGAGATCATTTACGAAATCAACCGCCGCTTCCTGGCGATGGTGGCAGCACGCTTCCCCGGCGACACCGCTCTGCTGAGCCGCGTTTCGCTCGTTGCCGAAGACGGTGAGAAGCGCGTTCGCATGGGCAACCTGTCGATCGTGGCTTCGACCAAGGTCAACGGTGTTGCGCAGCTGCACTCCGATCTGATGGTTCAGACGATTTTTGCCGACTTCGCGAAGATCTTCCCGGATCGTTTCACCAACGTGACCAACGGTGTGACACCGCGTCGCTGGCTCGGTCAGTGCAACCCCGGCTTGACCAAGCTGATCAGCAAGAAACTGCGCGGTCAGTGGCAGATCGATCTTGATCAGCTTTCCAAGCTCAAGAAGTTTGCCAACGACGAGGCTTTCTGCGCCGAAGTCGGGAAGGTGAAGCTTGCAAACAAGGAGCGTCTGGCTGCTTACATCAAGCGCGAAACCGGTATCGTGGTCGATCCGAATGCGCTGTTCGACATCCAGGTCAAGCGGATTCACGAGTACAAGCGTCAGTTGCTCAACGTCCTGCACGTGGTCCAGCGCTATCGCGAAATGATCGCGAACCCGGAAGCTGATTGGCAACCGCGTGTGCACATCTTCGCCGGCAAGGCTGCTTCGGCCTACAAGATGGCGAAGCTGATCATCCGCCTGATTCACGACGTCGCCCGCACGGTCAACAACGACCCGCGGATCAAGGATCGCCTCAAGGTTGTGTTCCTGCCTGACTACCGCGTCTCGGTGGCAGAGAAGATCTTCCCGGCTGCGGATATCTCCGAGCAGATCTCGACCGCAGGTACTGAAGCATCCGGTACGGGCAACATGAAGTTCGCCCTCAACGGCGCGCTTACCGTGGGTACCTGGGACGGTGCAAACATCGAGATCGCCGAGAACGTTGGTCTGGACAATATCTTCGTCTTCGGCCTGCGTACCGAAGAAGTCGAGAAACTGACGCAAGACGGCTACAATCCTCGTGCCTGGTATGACGGCAATGCAGATCTGAAGGCTGTGCTCGACATGATCGCCAGCGGCTATTTCACTCCGGAAGAGCCGAATCGCTATCAGCCCGTCTTCGATTCACTGCTTGGCCGCGACCAGTACTTCCTGCTCGCCGACTTTGCTGCCTATGTCGAAGCACATCGTCAGGTGGACGCTGCCTATCGCGACCGCTCGGCTTGGCTGACCAAGGTTGTCAATAACATCAGCGGTATGGGTATGTTCTCCTCAGACCGTACGATCGGCGAGTACTGCAAAAACATCTGGGGCATAAAGACTCGCTGACATGCTGACAGCCGACGACATTGCGGCACTACTAGAAGCCAGGCACGGTGATCCATTCGCCGTGCTCGGCATGCACACTGACGCTGACGGTCGCTTGCGACTGTCAGCGTTTTTTCCTGGCGCAACGGAAGTCGTATGCGTTGATGCAACGGACGGGCGCGATGTTGTTGCGCTTGACTGCCTGCACGCAGACGGTCTTTACGAGGGAGTCATTCCTCGGCGACGGGAGACCTTCGCCTATCGCTTTCGGGTGAGCTGGCATGACGGGGTCGTGTCGGAACTCGACGACCCCTACCGCTTTCCGCCGATCCTGGGGGAAACGGACGCTTGGCTGCTTGCTGAGGGAACGCATCTGAGGCCCTTTGAGGTGCTTGGTGCTCACCTGCGAGAGATGGAAGGTGTGCAAGGAACCGCTTTTGCGGTTTGGGCGCCCAATGCGCAGCGCGTGTCGGTCGTAGGTGAATTCAACCAATGGGATGGACGGCGCAATCCGATGCGCCTGCGCCGCGAATGCGGCGTATGGGAGATCTTCATTCCGGCGGTTGGGGTGGGGACGCTCTACAAGTTCGAGTTGCGAAGCCACCACGGCGAACTGATGGTGAAAGCCGACCCATGCGGCTTCGGATCCGAACTACGCCCGCGGACGGCGAGCACTGTGGCGGTATTGCCGCCTCGCAAGCCCCTGCCAGAAGGGCGTCGCGAAGCCAATGCGCTTGACGCGCCAGTCAGCGTATATGAGGTACATCTTGGTTCCTGGAAGCGCGTGCCCGAGGAAGGTGATCGCTTCCTGAACTGGGACGAACTGGCAGCGGACCTGATTCCGTATGCCCGAGATCTAGGCTTCACCCACTTGGAACTGATGCCGATCTCCGAGCATCCGTTCGATGGCTCCTGGGGTTATCAGCCTGTCGGGATGTACGCGCCGACGGCTCGATTCGGCACGCCCGACGGCTTCGGGCGTTTCATTGAAGCGGCCCATGCGGCGGGTCTTGGTGTGCTGCTTGACTGGGTGCCAGGGCACTTCCCGACCGACGCGCATGGTCTTGGTCGTTTTGACGGCACCGCACTTTACGAGCATGAAGATCCGCGCGAGGGCTATCACCCGGACTGGAATACGCTGATCTTCAACTATGGCCGTACCGAGGTGAAAAACTACCTGGTCGGCAATGCGCTCTACTGGATTGAGCGCTGGGGTACTGACGGCCTGCGCGTCGATGCTGTGGCGTCGATGCTCTATCGCGACTATTCGCGCAAGGCCGGCGAGTGGATTCCGAACGCCTATGGTGGTCGTGAAAACCTGGAGGCGATCGGCTTCCTGCGGCGAGCAAACGAAGTGGTCGGCGAGCACTGTCCGGGCGCGATCATGGCCGCCGAAGAGTCGACGGCCTGGCCAGCAGTGTCACGGCCGACGTATGCCGGCGGTCTGGGCTTTCACTACAAGTGGAACATGGGCTGGATGCACGACACGCTCGAATACATGAAGCGGGAGCCTGTTCATCGCCGCTACCACCATGACCAGCTCACTTTCGGTCTGGTGTACGCGTTTGACGAGAACTTCATGCTGCCGCTATCGCATGATGAGGTCGTGCATGGCAAGGGCTCGCTGCTCGACAAGATGCCGGGCGATGCGTGGCAGAAGTTCGCGAACCTGCGCGCCTATTACGGATTCATGTGGACGCATCCGGGCAAGAAATTGCTCTTCATGGGCTGCGAGTTTGCTCAAGGCCGCGAATGGAACCACGACCGAAGCCTGGATTGGCATTTGCTTGAGCATCCGTTGCACCGCGGCGTGCAAAGCTTCGTCCGCGATCTGAATGCCATGTACAAGCGCCTGCCGGCGCTGCACCAGCGTGACTGCGAGCATGCAGGTTTTTCATGGCTGGATATGCATAACGCAGACTGGTCGGTGCTGGTGTTCGCCCGATTTGGGCGTGACGAGAACGCGCTGGCAGTCACTGCCTGCAACTTCACCCCTGAACCGCGCTTCGGCTATCGCATTGGAGTGCCATGTGCAGGGAGCTATCGCGAAGCGATCAACAGTGATTCCGAACACTATGGTGGCTCGAACCTCGGTAATGGGGTCGGGTTGATTGAAAGCGAGCCCGTCCCGTGGGCCGGTCACGAGCAATCGATTCTTGTCACCTTGCCGCCGCTCGCGACGATCGTGCTTGAGCGGGTTTGCTGATGCATTTGCCATCTCAACTCGCAAACGGGCGTGCCTGGCCCCTGGGCGCAACGGCCGACGGGGAGGGCGTAAACTTCGCGCTCTTCTCGGCCAATGCGACCCGAGTCGAGCTGTGCATCTTCAATCACGACGGCACGACCGAGATCACGCGCTTCCCGATGCCTGCCCGGACCGGTGACGTGTGGCATGGCTACCTCGAGTCGGTTGGGCCGGGGCTTGTGTATGGGTATCGGGTGCATGGTCCCTACGCCCCTGAACGCGGCCATCGTTTCAACCCGAACAAGCTTTTGCTGGATCCCTACGCGCGCGAGATCGTTGGAGAGTTCCGCTGGCGAAACGAGCATTTCGGGTTCGAGATGCGCCATCCGGACGGCCATCGGTCGTTCAGCGCCACGGACAATGGCCGCACGGCGCTGAAGGCGCGGGTGGTACTCGATCTGCCATCGACCGGCGAGATCCGGCCACGTGTTCCGCCCGAACAGACGGTGATTTATGAGGCACACGTCAAAGGCTTGACGATGCTGCACCCGAAGGTCCCGGAGGAGATCCGGGGCACCTATCTGGGGGTGTGTCATCCGGCCGTGGTCGAGCACATGGTCAAGCTTGGCGTCACGACCATCGAACTGTTGCCGGTGCATTTTGGCATTCCTGAGCAACACGTCGTTGCTCGCGGAATGACGAACTACTGGAATTACAACCCGCTTGCCTACTTTGCGGTCGAGCCGCGCTACTGGTCGCGGACCACGCCTTCTCCGGAGTCGGAGTTCCGCGAGATGGTTGATACCCTCCATGCGGCGGGGCTCGAGGTCGTGATCGACGTGGTGTACAACCATACCGCCGAGGCCGGTGAGACCGGCCCAACCCTCAGCTATCGCGGGATCGATCATCAGAGCTATTACCGACTGCTGACCAACGATCCGGCGCACTGCGAGAACCTGACCGGGTGTGGCAACACCGTTAACGTTGCGCACCCGCGCGTTACTCAACTGGTGCTCGACTCACTCAGGTACTGGGTGAATAACTTTGGCGTCGATGGGTTCCGCTTTGACTTGGCGCCGGCTGTCGGGCGGCGGGCGCATGGTTTCGACCCGGATGCAGCCTTCTTTGTTGCATTCGAGCAGGACCCCGTCCTCTCAACCGTCAAGCGAATCGCTGAGCCTTGGGATCTTGGGCACGATGGTTATCGCCTCGGCCACTTTCCCACTGCCTGGATGGAGTGGAACGACAAGTATCGCGATACCTCGCGTAGCTTCTGGCTGCAGCGCAGTCGCGGGCGTGGCGAGTTTGCTCGTCGCATCATGGCGTCAAGCGATATCTTCCAGGGCTCCCATCGGGCACCTCTGTGCAGCGTCAATTTCATCACTGCGCATGACGGTTTTACGCTCGAAGACTGCGTCAGCTACACCGAGAAGCACAACGAAGCCAACGGCGAAGACAACCGCGACGGGCATTCGCACAACCTCACGACGAATTGCGGCGAAGAGGGGCCTTCGGACAAACCGGCGGTGCTACTTGAACGTCGTCGCCTGAAGCGGGCCCTGCTTGCGACGCTGCTGCTCTCGCGCGGAACACCGATGCTGTTGGCGGGTGACGAGTTCGGTTGTTCGCAAGGCGGGAACAACAACGCGTACTGCCAGGACAACGAGATCACGTGGCTTGACTGGTCCAAGTTTGACGACAAGCTTTGTGAGTTCGTAGCGCTGCTAATTCGGTTGCGGGGCGTACACGGCGCCATGCCGAACGCGATGTGGGGCGGCCGCATGGACGCCGCGCACGCACCGTATGACCTGGTCTGGTACAACCCGCACGGCGGCATCATGACCTCGGAAGACTGGAACCAAAGCCACGAGCACAGCTTCAGCGCCATCTTTACGCCCGCTCCGGGCACCCGTGGCCCACGCCTGGCCCTGTTGCTGAACGGCGACTTGGAAGCAGTCAACTTTGAACTGCCCAGTGGCCCGTGGCAGCGGGTGTTCGATACTGATCTGGAAGAACCCTTCCAACCAGCCAGCTGCAGTGGGCGCTACCTGCTGGCGCGCCGCGCGGTTGCCGCCCTGTTTTCACTTCCGATCGGGACCCCCTGATTTCCGATCGAACATTGCATTACTCCCGAAACTGAAAGGACTCGCAGATGGTCTTCGATAGACGCACCAGCGGCATTTTGCTGCATCCCACATCCTTGCCCGGGCCGAATGGCTGTGGTGATCTAGGTTCGTCGTCTTACCACTTCGTTGATTGGCTGGTGGGTGCAGGTCAATCGCTGTGGCAAGTTTTGCCCTTGATGCCGATTGGCCCCGCCGACTCCCCCTACATGAGCGTTTCGGCATTTGCTGGAAACCCGCTGCTGGTCGATCTGGAAGAACTGGTGTCAAAGGGTTGGCTGGCGCCGATCACTGCGAGCGAGCGCGAGGGGTTCAGCGACACTGAAGTCAACTACGCCAAAGTAGTCCCCTTCCGTAACGACAAGCTGCGCGCCGCTTTTGCAGGCTTCTCGAAGCTTGCGTCGGCGGAGGACAAGGCAGCCTTCGCTGCGTTCTGCAAAGCCGAAGCCAACTGGCTTGATGACTACGCACTGTTCATGACGCTGGACGAGCGCTTTTCCGGCAAGCTCTGGCCGGAATGGGATGCGCCGCTTGCGAAACGCGACGCCAAGGCGCTGACCAAGGCCCGCAAGGACTACGCGGATGCAATCAGCTTCTGGCAGTTCGTCCAGTGGTGTTTCGACCGTCAGTGGAAGGCGGTCAAGGCATACGCGAATTCTCGCGGCGTTCAACTTGTTGGCGACATGCCGATTTTTGTTGCACACCACAGCGCTGATTGTTGGGCCCGCCCGGATCTGTACTACCTGGACGAAAACAAGTGGCCGACGGTCATCGCGGGTGTTCCGCCCGATTTCTTCTCTGCGACCGGCCAGCGTTGGGGTAACCCGCTGTACGACTGGGCCGCGATGGACAAGGACGGCTACGCATGGTGGATTGAGCGTATCAAGCGGCAATTGGCGCTGGCCGACGTTGTCCGGATTGACCACTTCCGTGGTTTCGCTGGCTACTGGGAAATCCCGGCTTCCGAGCCCACTGCGATTCACGGTCGCTGGGTTCCCGGCCCCGGCAAGGCGTTGTTCTCGGCGATCGAGAAGGCGCTCGGCAAGCTGCCAATCATTGCTGAAGATCTGGGCGTCATTACGCCTGACGTCGAAGACCTGCGCGACAGCTTTGATCTGCCCGGCATGCGCATCCTTGAGTTCGCGTTCGCGGCGGGTCCCGATCACAACTTCCTACCGCACAACTATGTGGCAAACACGGTTGTGTACACGGGGACACACGACAACGACACTATTCGCGGCTGGTGGGCGACGTGTACCGAACGCGAGCGCGATTTCGCGCGGCATTACCTGGCTACCAACGGTCATGACATCCATTGGGTGATGATTCGTGCCGCGGCGATGTCGGTTGCGAAAATGGCGATCTATCAGTTCCAGGACGTCTTGGGACTCGACGGCTACCACCGCATGAATACGCCGGGTCTTGTCGGATGCTGGACATGGCGCTTCAAGTGGGATTACGTGGGGCCTGAAGCCGGCCGCCGCCTGGCCGAGCTCTGCGCACTCTCTGGCCGCACGGGACAGGACAAGATGCCGCATCTGGCGACCTGGCCGGCCGACAAGCCTTTGCCCTGATTTTCCAGGGATTCTTGCATCAGAAAAAGGGGCCGCATTGCGGCCCCTTTTTCTCACGCGTCCTGCTTTGCAGGATCTTGTTTGTAGAACAGCGCAAGCTGTTGATAGACCTCCGGATACTCGCGCTTGAGTACTTCTGATCCGGTGAAGAAGACTTCACTGCAGACAGCGAAAAACTCAGCCGGGTCTTCTGATGCGTACGGATCAATCCAGGTGTCTTCGCCTGCGTCGACCCGCGCGCAGAAGTCATTGAAGGCAAGGTCGAATGCCTCAATCCATGAATCGAGTGACATGCCGCGGTGCAGCGGCGGGCAGCCGTCGGCATCCCCGTTGAGCATGTCCAGCTTGTGCGCAAATTCGTGAATCACCACATTCGCGCCATCGGCTTCAGCGAAATCGTCGAACCAGCCCAGGACCACCGGCCCGAAGTTTGAGGCTTCACCCATCGCGGTTTCGTCGTACTCGTGCTCGATACCGTCCTCGTCCAGAATGCGGCGTCGGGCGACGAACTCGCCCTGATACACGACAATCCCAACCCAATCGCGATAGGCATCCAGCCCGAATTCGAGCACTGGCAGGCAGGCCTGCAGTGCGATCTCAAGCCGCATTGCATTGCTCACGCTGAATCCTTCTGCTCCGAAGAATTCCTTTGTCGCGAGAAACTCGATCGCGAGTATCCGCAGGCGTCCCCGCGCCTCTGGCGTCAGTCGATCAAGGAATGGAAGGCGGCCCTCGGCCTCGCTCCAGGCGGCAGCGCTGTCGAGTTCAGGCGCAGGTGTTCGGTTGAGAATTTGCCTTAGCCAATGCATCGGCAAAGTCTAGCAGCCGGGCCCGGGGCGCGAGTGCGCGGCGCCTTGTGGAATAATGCGGCTATGGTCCAAGTTGCCCATTCTCTCGCCAATTCCGACTCCGCACTCCCGTCGGCGGCATCGCTCGCTGAAGGCCTGGGGGAGGGTGCGGCCGCGCCTTTGCAAGCTGCGCTTGAGTGGATTGTGCCGCTCTATGGCGAACACACCCTCAACACCGGCGAGCCGGTGCTGCGGCACGCCCTTGGGATGACGCTGATTACGGTGTCATTGCGCCTTGATCTGGAAACACGACTTGCGGCGATGCTGTTCGCGGTGGTCGAGTATGTCGATCAACCCGGCGAAGAAATCGAACGCCGCTTCGGTCGCGACGTGGCGCGGCTGACCGATGGAATGGCCCGGCTCAGTGGCTTGCGTTTGATTACCCGGCAGGCAGCGCAGTCGACGGCGCCGGATGTTCGCGCGCAGACCGAAGTGCTGCGCAAGATGCTGCTCGCAATGGTGGAAGACATTCGTGTGGTCTTGCTTCGCCTTGCCAGCCGGACTCAGACACTGCGCTACCTGACCGAACACGAGTGCGACTCGCGCGAGGAACTGGCGCGCGAGAGCATGGCTTTGTATGCGCCGCTGGCAAACCGCCTGGGCGTTTGGCAACTGAAGTGGGAGCTTGAGGATCTCTCGTTCCGCTTCCTTGAGCCGCAGACATACAAGCGCATCGCAAAGATGCTCGATGAGCGGCGCGTTGAGCGCGAGGCCTTCATCGAGAACGCAACCACCCGCTTGCGCAATGATCTTGCGGCAGCGGGCGTGGAAGCCGAGGTCTATGGCCGGCCGAAGCACATCTACTCCATCTACAACAAGATGGCGGCCAAGCACCTCGATTTCTCTCAGGTGTACGACGTACGTGCCTTGCGCGTGCTGGTGCATGACGTGCGCGAGTGCTACACCGCACTTGGCCTGGTGCATTCGATCTGGCAGCCCATCGCCGGGGAGTACGACGACTACATCTCCAAGCCCAAGGGCAACAACTACCAAAGCCTTCACACTGCCGTCCGCGCCGCCGACGGGCGGGCGCTGGAGGTGCAGATCCGCACGCTGGAAATGCATCGACACGCCGAGCTGGGTATCGCCGCACACTGGCGCTACAAGGAAGGCTCGCGTGAGACGGGCGAGTACGACGAAAAGATCGCCTTGCTCAGGCAACTGCTCTCATGGCGTGACGAAATCAGCGATTCATCGCAATGGGAGTCGCATTACAAGAATGCGTCGCTCGACGATACGATCTACGTGATGACCCCGCAGGGCCGGGTTGTTGACCTGACGAGCGGGGCAACGCCAATTGATTTCGCCTACCGCGTGCACACTGATCTGGGGCACCGCTGCCGTGGCGCGAAGGTCAATGGCCAGATGGTCTCGCTGAACACCGCGCTCGAGAACGGGCAGGTTGTCGACATCATTGCGGCCAAGCAGGGCGGCCCGTCACGTGACTGGCTCAATCCCCAGCTCGGGTATCTGGCCACCTCGAATGCGCGCTCGAAAGTGCGCCGTTGGTTCACGCTGCAGGACGAAGCGGAAACGCTTTCGCAAGGGCGCACCATTGCGCTCAAGGAACTGCAGCGTGAGGGCCATGCCCATTCAAGTCTGGATGATCTTGGCTCACGCCTCGGCTTCAAGAATACCGATGCGTTCCTGATTGCTGTTGGGCGGGGCGATGTTGGCACCCGCCAGATTCAGCTCGCCTTGCGTGGTGACAGCAGCACGCCAGAGCCGGCACCCGATGTCGTGATTGGGCGGAGTCGCAAGCGCAACTCCGACGACAAGATCCTCATCGTAGGGGTAGGGCGCTTGTTGACCAACCTGGGGCGCTGCTGCAAACCGGCGCCGCCCGACGCGATTACCGGCTTCGTGACACGGGGCAAGGGTGTATCGATTCATCGAGCCGATTGCCGTGACTTCAAACATCTGGCGATTCGTCACCCCGAGCGGGTTGTGGCAGCTGCGTGGGGCGCCAGCGAAGCGGCCGCAAATGTGGCGGACGTCTATCCGATCGATATCGCGGTCGAAGCGAACGATCGGCAGGGCCTGCTGCGCGATATTTCAGAGATCCTTTCGCGCGAGAAACTCAACGTGATTGCAGTCAATACGATGTCCAAGAGCGGGCGCGCCTTCATGCGCTTCACGATTGAAGTGCGCAACGCAAGCCAGGCGCAGCGCGCGCTCACCCTGATCGGCGATGTCTCAGGGGTTGAACGCGCGCGGCGGGCTTGATCAGCCTTCTGTTTTTCCGCCAGCCAGTTCCGCGAGCAGGATTTCCTGCGCTGAACGCCGGATCGCTCGGCCTTGTTTGCGACGGTAACTGCCGGTCGTGCCATCCAGATCCCACGCCTGGCAGTTGTCGCCAAGATATGGGCGCAGGCCCTCCTTGATGACGCGGCGCTTGAGCTTTGGATCCAGCACCGGGAAAGCGGTTTCGATACGCCGGAAGAAATTACGCTGCATCCAGTCGGCGCTGGAGAGGTAGACCTTGTCTTCGCCGTTCGCGCCGAAGTAGAGCACCCGCGTGTGTTCAAGGAAGCGCCCGATCACCGAACGAACGCGAATGTTCTCTGACAAACCTGGCACCTGTGGGCGAAGTGCGCATGGGCCACGCACGATCAGATCGATCTCGACGCCGGCGGCGCCTGCATCGTAGAGCGCCTCAATCGTTTCAGATTCAAGCAGGGCGTTCATCTTGGCAATGATGCGGCCCTTGCCGCCAGCACGGGCAATGTCGGCCTCGTTGCGAATCAAGGCGACCACGCTCGGTTGCAAGGTGAAGGGGGCCTGCCAAAGGAAGCGCAGTGCCCGCGGATGCCCCAGCCCGGTCAATTGCTTGAAGATGTCGCTCACATCTGCGCCGATATCTTCATTCGCGGTGAACAGGCCGAAATCGGTGTAGAAGCGCGTGGTGCGGGGGTGATAGTTGCCGGTGCCCAGATGCACATAGCGGCGCAGAACGCCAGGATTGCTGCCGTCGTTATCTTCCCGACGAACCACCATCAGCATCTTTGCATGCGTCTTGTACCCCACGACGCCGTAAACCACATGCGCGCCAGCCTCTTCCAGCAAGGACGCCCATCCGATGTTGGCTTCCTCGTCAAAGCGTGCGAGGAGCTCCACCACGACTGTCACTTCCTTGCCTTTGCGTGCGGCGCGGATCAGGTGCTCCATCAGAACTGAGTCGGTGCCGGTGCGATACACCGTCATCTTGATCGCCACCACCTGCGGATCGTCGGCTGCCTTGCGCAGAAAGTCGATCACTGGCGCAAAACTCTGGAAGGGGTGATGGAGCAAGTGATCGCGCTTGCGAATTGCGGCGAAGATGTCGTTGCGCGACTCAAGTTCCTTGGGGACCACCGGGCTGAAGGGCTTGAACTTCAGGTCCGGGCGGTCAACCCAATCGGGCACCTGCATCAGGCGCACCAGGTTCACGATCCCGGGCACCTGGTAGAGCTCTTCACGCCGCAGATCGAACTGTTGCAACAAGAAGTCGGCCATTCGCTCAGAGCAATTGTCGGCCACTTCCAGGCGCACTTCGTCGCCGAAGTGCCGATGCTGCAACTCGCCTTGCAGAGTGGTGCGCAGATCCTTGACGTCGTCTTCATCAAAGAGGAGATCGCTGTTGCGGGTTACCCGGAACTGGTAGCAACCGAGCACGGTCATGCCTTCAAACAACACGCCCACATGTGCGTGCAGGATTGAAGACAGGAAAACGAATGTGTGGGGACTGCCGCCAAGTTCCGGCGGCAAGTGGATCACGCGCGGCAGGGCGCGCGGCGCCTGCACGATGGCCGAATTCGATACCCGGCCAAAGGCGTCGCGGCCTTCCAGCTCAACCGCAAAGTTCAGGCTCTTGTTAAGCACCCGCGGGAACGGATGGGCGGGGTCAAGCCCGATCGGCGTGAGCACCGGCATCATTTCGCGATAGAAGAAGTCGCGAATCCAGTCCTGCTGCTCGGGGGTCCATACACTGCGACGAAGGAATCGGATTCCCTCGGCGGCAAGCGCGGGGAGAATCGTATCGTTCAGCAAGGCATACTGCTCAGCGATGATGCCGTGCACTTCGCTACAGATGCGCGAATAGAGCTCACGCGGCGGCATCGCATCCGGCGCGCTTGAGTCGGCGCTCAGCGCGGTCTGGGCGCGCACCCCTGCGACGCGAATCTCGAAAAACTCGTCAAGATTGCTTGAGACGATACAAAGAAACTTCAAGCGCTCAAGCAGCGGTACAGAAGGATCGGCGGCTTGCGCCAAAACCCGGCGCTGAAAAGCGAGCAGCGACATTTCGCGATTCAGGTAGTGGTCTGCAGGGTGTTGGCGTTGAATTTGATTTGCGCGCATCTTTGCAATCCGTTCGAATCGATCCCGCTATTGTGTGACATTTCGATTACGGTTCGTTGACGTGGGCCGATTTCCTTTTCAGTCAGCCCCCGGGAAGAAGCCTTTCGCCCCCCAGGCGGCCTTCCGGGCTAAAATCGGCGCCGTTTCAATTGCACCACAATCCCGCCCTGGAACACGCCCAGTTGATGAAACAAGAAGTGATTGCCGCGGTAGACCTTGGCTCAAACAGTTTTCGCCTGATCGTCGGCAGGGTGGTTGGCGAGCAGATTTTTGCGCTAGATAACCTCAAGGAGTCCGTGCGCCTGGCTGCCGGTTTATCGCCCGACAAGCACCTGGACGCCGCATCGCAGGCCCGCGCACTGGCCGCCTTGCGCAAATTCGGCGAGCGCCTGCGCGGGTTTCGCGCCGATGAGGTGCGCGCGGTTGCAACGAACACGCTGCGTGTGGCAAAGAACGCGGGCAGCTTCCTGACCGAAGCCGAGGCCGCCCTTGGTTTTCCGATCGAAGTCATCGCCGGGCGCGAGGAAGCGCGCCTGATCTACCTGGGCGTGGCGCACTCCTTGCCTGATGCGACCCGCAAGCAACTGGTTTTCGATATCGGCGGAGGCTCCACCGAGTTCATCATCGGGCGGGGTATGGAGCCCATCGTCCTTGAGTCTTTGTACATGGGCTGCGTGAGTTACAGCCTGCGCTTCTTTCCCGACGGGCGGGTGGACAAGTCGGCCATGCGAGCGGCCGAGCTTGCTGCGATTCGTGAGCTCGAAACGATTGCGGCGACCTATCGGGAGGTCGGCTGGGAGCAGGCAATCGCATCGAGCGGCAGCGCAAAAGCGATCGCCGAAATCCTTGAAATGAACCAGTTTTCAAGTGGCGGCATTACCCGCAGCGGTGTCTCACGCCTGCGCAATGAACTGATCAAGGCCGGCAACGTCAATCGACTCAATCTTGTCGGCACGCGCGCCGATCGCCTGCCCGTTCTGCTGGGTGGGTTTGCAATCCTGTCCGCCGCAATGGAAGCGCTGCGGCTTGACCAGGTGAACTTCTGCGATGCTGCGCTCCGGCAAGGGGTGCTCTACGACCTGCTTGGCCGTGCAACCCATCATGATCTGCGCGACACGACCGTCGAGACCTTCATGCGCCGCCATGGAGTTGAAGCGGCCCATGCCACGCGCGTTGCCAACACGGCGGTTTCCTTGTTGGCACAGGCCATGCCGGCAGCGGCAGATCCGGATCATGTTGATCGGCGCTTCCTGATGTGGGCAGCGCGCCTGCACGAAGTGGGCCTGAGCGTGGCGCATTCGAGCTATCACAAGCACAGCGCATACGTGTTGGCCAACGCCGACATGCCAGGCTTTTCGCGCAAGGATCAGGCGCGCCTGGCCTGCCTCGCTCTGGGGCACCGCGGCAAGCTCGAACGTGTGCTGGCCTTGCCGCCCAATCCGGGCGATCTACTGCTGATTCTGTGTATCCGCATTGCCGTCATCCTGCATCGCACTCGCGACGATGTGCCGGTGCCTGCGCTCACTGTCACAGCATCGCGCAAGGGTTTCGAAGTGATGGCCGGCCCGCAGGAGTTCGAGAACCGTCCGCTCACGATGGCCTTGTTGCAGGAGGAGGGCGCCCAGTGGGAAGCGTGCGGCATGCCGATGCGCCTGCGGATCGGTAAGCAGGATGGCTGAGTCTGACGCCCCCGCCTTGCGTGAGTCCGGCGGCACCGTCTATCTCTCCGGGCACTGGACGCTTGCTGCGCTGACCAAGGCCGCACCAAGCCTTCGCAATCGACTTGGCGCTTATGCCGCCGACACCGCCTGGGACTTGAGCGGACTCGCGTCGCTCGATACCTACGGCGCCGTCACGCTCTGGCGTGCCTGGGGGCGTGCCTTGCCAGCGTCGGCGCAAGTTCCTGACGAATACAAGGCGCTCTTTGCGCGTTTGCAGATGCATGTTGCCGCGGGGGCCAGCCATCGTCCGCCACGCGATCCGCTGGCGTGGGTTATCGCGCTGGGCCAGGGTGTGCAAGGGATCGTGTCTCACATCGCGAGTTTCGTTACGCTGGTGGGGCAACTGGTGATCGAACTGGCGTATGTGCTCCGAACACCAAGACAGATTCCCTGGCTGGAAATTTCAGCCAACCTGCACAAGGCAGGGGTGCGGGCAATGCCGGTTGCCGCGCTGGTCGCGTTTCTGATCGGTATCGTGCTGAGCTACTTGTTTGCGCTGCAGCTCAAACGCTTTGGTGGTGAAGCCTTCATTGTCGATGTGCTGGGTATCGGCATCATCCGGGAATTGGGGCCGGTGCTGGTTGCGGTGCTGGTGGCGGGGCGATCCGGCTCGGCCATGACGGCCCAGCTTGGCACCATGCGTGTCACAGAAGAGATCGATGCTTTGGCGACGATGGGCGTACCGCGCCATCTGCGGTTGGTGTTTCCGAAAGTGGTCGCGCTCGGCATCGCGATGCCATTGCTGGTGGCCTGGACCTGCATGATCGCCCTCGCTGGCGGCATGTTGGCCGCCCACTACGAGCTCGGGCTCGACTATCAGTTCTTTATCAGCAACCTGCCGCGGGTTGTCCCGCTGCCCAACCTCTGGATCGCGATTGCCAAAGGCGTCGTTTTTGGAATGTCGATCGCGATCGTTGCGTGCCACTATGGCTTGCGTGTGCAACCCAACACCGAGAGCCTGTCGGGCAACACCACCCGTTCGGTGGTTACGGCCATCACCCTCGTCATCCTGCTGGACGCCTTGTTCGCCCTGGCAACCCGCAACATCGGGCTGGGGCGCGGATGAGCGCGCCCTTGCCGGTTGAACTGACAGGATTGGGCACGCGTTTTGGGCCTCGCTGGGTCTTGCGCGGCATCAACCTGCAGGTGCCGCGGGGTGCGCTGCTTGCCCTCGTGGGTGGGTCGGGCAGCGGGAAGACCACTTTGCTGCGGCAGATTGTCGGGCTGCTCACACCAACCGAAGGCCAGGTCAGCCTGTTCGGCGAACCGCTTCAGCAAGGCGGGCGCGAGGCGCGCGCGGCGCGCCGCAGGCGTTTCGGCATGCTCTTTCAGCACGGTGCGCTGTTTTCGGCACTGAACGTATTCGACAACGTCGCGTTTCCCTTGCGGGAACTTCGCACCCTGCGTGAAGACGAAATCAGCGATCTGGTCTTTACGAAGCTGGGCATGGTCGAGATCGACCGGGACGCCGCCTGGCGCATGCCAGCGGAGCTGTCGGGTGGCATGATCAAGCGCATTGCGCTGGCGCGGGCACTGGCGCTGGACCCGGAATTGCTGCTGCTTGATGAGCCTACCGCCGGGCTCGATCCGGATCGCAGCGCGGCCTTTGTGCAGTTGATCCGGACGCTGCACGAGGCGCTGAACCTCACGGTGGTCTTTGTCACCCACGACCTCGATACCCTGGCCGCACTGGCCAACCGGATCGCCGTGTTGTCGGAAGGGCAGATCATCGCCACCGGCACGCTGGACGAAGTTGTGAACGTTGATCACCCCTTTATCGAACGCTTTTTCAGAAGCGAGCGCAGCTTGCATGCGATGCGCCGCGGCATGGGTACAAACTGATGGAAAACCGCGCCTATGCGCTCGCCGTGGGCATCTTCACGATTGTCGTGGGGCTTGCGACCGCCGCCTCGTTCTGGTGGTTCTCCGGCCGAACCGAACGCACTTACGATGTGCTGCTTTACACCGATGGCAGCGTTGGCAGCCTCAACGAACAGGCGGCAGTCCGGTTTCGCGGAATCCGCGCCGGGCGGGTGACCGATATCGACCTGGACCCTGAAACGCCGCGGCGAATCCTCATCCGCCTGCGGGTCGATGCCAGCTTGCAGCTGTCGCGCGCGACCCGCGCCCGTCTTGCCACGCAGGGGTTGACCGGCTTCATCTTTGTGCAACTCGAAGACGACGGCAGCGATCCCCGGCCGCTTGAAACCGTGGGCGATGAGTTGCCGCGCCTTCCGCTCGAAAAATCGAATACCAACACCACCGAGGCTGCGATCAACGCACTCAACCGGATCAGGGACGTCGCAGATCGACTGACCCTGGTGCTCGACGACCAGAACCTAGGCAACCTTCGGACCAGCCTTGAGCATGTGGCCGCAAGTACGCGGCACCTTGATGCCACGCTGGCCCAGGCGCCGGCGCTGATCGCCAAGGCCGACAGCGTGATCGCACGCTTTGATACCGACAAGATCGACAGCATGCTGAGCAACGTCGACCGCACCACGCGCGAGTTGCCGGCCACGCTTGCAACGCTGCGCAGCACGCTGGTGAGCCTTGAAACCCTGACTGCGCGCTGGGAAGCCCTCGGCAGCGATGTCCAGACACGGCTGATTGGCGATGGCGGTGGGCAACTGGGCGGGACGCTTGAAGAGTTGCGGCGTACCAGCGCCGAGTTGTCTGCCCTGATCGCAACGCTTGAGCGGAACCCGCAATCACTGCTGCTCGGGCGCCCAAAGGCCGAGCCCGGCCCCGGCGAATCAGGCTACGTACCCCCTGCGCGCAATTGAGCGACAACACATGCGAACTCCATCCCCGATTCTGTTTGTAGCAATCTTCCTGCTTGCCGCTTGTGTCTCACGTGGGCCGAGCGGTGCGGCGCCAACCCAGCACGATCTGGGCTTGCCACCGGTGGCCGGGAGCGCGCAGACCAAGCTGGCCCTGCGCCGCGTTGAGGTGATCGCTGCGCCGGTGCTCTCTGGCCTGGCGATGCAGTATCGCTACGAGGGCGAGCAATCCACGCGTCGCTTGAGTTATGCAGACAACCGCTGGAGCGCGACACCGCAGCAATTGCTCGAAGCGCACTTGTCACGCATGCTGATCGCCGATGGCAAAGGCGGCCATTGCAAACTGCAAGTGCGGCTCGATGAGTTCGTGCAGATTTTTGCGCAGAACGGCAGCAGTGTTGGCTATGCAGCAGGCAGCTTCCGCTTGCTCGCCGACCGGGCCGATGAAGTGCTGGCGCAGCAGGCTTTCGTGCTAAAACGCCCCGCACCAAGCGCCGATGCCGCCGGGGGCGCATTGGCGCTGCGGGAGGTGAGCGCCAGCATGGCGGCTGAGGCTGCCCGCTGGCTCGATACAACCGACCTGCGCCGCTGCACGGCCAGCTGAGCGCGACGGATACAAGGAGACTCGTGATGGAGCTTGGCGGACTTGGCGGAGGCCTGCGGCGCCTGTTGAGCGGCAGTGTCGTCATCGTGATCATTGCGGTGATCGCGCTGTTTTCCAGCGCCGGCACCATCGGCACCGGCAACGTTGGCGTTCGCACCACGCTTGGGCTGATCAGTGTCGGGGAGGTCTCGCCCGGCATCTATGTGAAGTGGCCTTTCATCTCGACGGTGCAGGAGTTCTCCGCCAAGGAGATCAACATCGATCTATCGGATCTGACGCCAAAGGCCAAAGACAACCTGAGCCTGCGCGACATGGATCTCACCATTTACTACCGCGCTCAGGATTCGCGGATAGCCGCCTTGCAGGCGAAGTATGCCGGCCAGTCTGTCCGCTCGGAGCAGGGCTATTGGCTCCCGGCTTACGAGCTTGTGATGCGGGTGGCGCGAAACATCGCTTACGAAGAAGTGGCGCGGGTCGATTCGCTGGTCATGCACACCAAGCGCGACGAACTGGCTTCAGCCATCAAGCGCAACATGCAGACCGAGCTCGACAAGAGCGATCCCGGCACCTTTCACGTGACGCGCGTGGTGGTCCGTTCAGTGATTACCGATCCATCGATCGAGCGCTCGATTCAGGAAGCCGTGGCCAACCAGAAGAAACTGGAAGCCATGGCCGTACAGACAGAGATTGCCAAGAAAGAGGCTGAGGTAAAGATCACCGAAGCACACGGCATCGCCGAGGCAAACCGCATCATCAATCAATCGCTCACGCGTGAGTATCTGCAGCACGAAGCCAACCAGGCGCTGGTCGAGTTTGCACGAAAAGGCAATTCGAACACCGTGATCCTGCCCGCAGGCTCAAACATCGCACCCTTGATCAATGTGCCGGCGAATGCCTCGCCCGCACGCAACCAGCCCTGAGCGAAGCGGAGCGCGCGAATGGACGACGAGGCCCAAGCGTTTGTTCTCCGCAGCGACCTGGATGGCGTTGCAAGCCTGACGCTCAATCGCCCGGCGCAGTTCAATGCGCTTTCGATCGACATGCTCGATGCGCTGACCGCCGCGCTGCGCGAGCTGGCAAGCGACGATTCGATTCGCGTAATCGTGCTTGCGGGCGCCGGCAAGGCATTCTGTGCCGGGCACGACCTGAAAGAAATGCGCGCCAATCCGGCGCATGCGTTTCAACGCAATCTGTTCGCACGGGCGAACAAGCTGATGGCGCAATTGCTTTCGCAGCCGCAACCGGTCATTGCCCGGGTGCATGGCATTGCTACCGCGGCGGGTTGCCAACTGGTGGCGATGTGCGACCTTGCGCTTGCGGCCGATTCGGCCCGTTTTTCGGTTTCAGGCATCAACGTCGGCCTGTTCTGCGCGACGCCCGCGGTGGCGCTATCACGCAATCTTGGGCGCAAGCGTGCCTTCGAAATGCTGGTTACAGGCGACTTCGTCGACGCAACGGAGGCGGCGCAAGCCGGCCTGATCAACCGCGCCGTGCCGCTTGAACAACTCGACGCCGAAGTTGGCCGGATTGCACGGGCCATTTGCGCAAAGAGCCCGGCGGTCATTGCTGCGGGCAAGCGGATCTTCTATCGCCAGCTTGAAATGGGTATCGAGGCAGCGTATCAGCTTGCCGGCGAAGCCATGGCGGCAAACATGATGGCGCCCGACGCGGCTGAGGGGATCGATGCATTCATCGAAAAACGCCCGCCGGTCTGGAAGGGCGCCTGAGCGCATGCAAGGTGCTGATCGACACCCATATTCATCTTGACGCCGAGGAGTACCGGACCAGCCTGCCCGATGTTCTGACCCGGGCGCGGCAAGCTGGTGTCGCGGGATTTGTGCTACCTGCTGTCGAGCCCGCCAACTTCTCGGCTGTCGCCGCGCTAGCGAGCGAAAACGCCGACGTAGCGCCCGCCTACGGGATCCATCCGCTGTATGTGGATCGAATCGACGATGGCGCGCTGCTTGCGTTGCGGCAACAGCTTGCTCAAGGCGGCGCAGTCGCGGTTGGCGAGATCGGACTCGACTACTACGTCGAGGGACTCGATCGCGAGCGCTTGCAGCAGGTGTATCTCGCGCAACTCAAACTCGCGCGCGAATTCGAGCTCCCGGTCCTGCTGCATCTGCGCCGCGCGCAGGACGACGTCCTCAAGCATCTGCGACGCATCCGGGTCCGCGGCGGCATCGCACACGCCTTCAACGGCAGTCGCCAGCAAGCCGACGCTTTCATCGCACTTGGCTTCAAACTGGGTTTTGGGGGAGCGATGACCTACACCGGCTCCAGCAGGATTCGCGCGCTGGCGCGCGAGTTGCCGCTCGAGTGCATCGTGCTTGAAACCGACGGGCCAGACATTGCGCCTGCATGGCGGCCGCAGGGCCCATCTTTGCCGGCCGAACTGCCGCGCTACGCGGCCGAGTTGGCCGAGTTGCGCGGCATTTCGGTCGACACGGTCGCGCTGCAGACAAGCCGCAACGCCCTCGATGCGCTTCCCGGACTCGCCGCCCGCGTCAGGCCGGCGTTGCCCCGCGGGCAATAAAGTCAGCGATCTGAGCGCGCAGGGCGACCACGTCGCCATCAAAGTGCTCGTAGATCATGAGGCTCAAGCCGAACGAATACGCGTAGAGCAAAAGCGATCGGCTGGCGGCTTCCTGTGGGGTCATGCCCGAACCGATGAACAGGTCTTTGGCGCTTTTCAGGCGCCATTGATCGACCTCTTCGACAACCTTGGCCGCTTTCGGGTCGCGCCGCGCCCAATCACGCACGGCCAGCTCGATCTGGATGCCGCGCCGATTGCGCGACGACGAATACACATCGATCACGCGGACAATCTGCTCCAGCGGCTTGCCAGACTCACCCTTGGCTTGTTTGCTGACATCGCGGATGCGACCGTCTTTCCAGAGGTTGAGAACCTCATCAAGGAGCTCCTGCCTGTCACGAAAGTGCCAGTAGAAGCTGCCCTTGGTCACGCCGCAGCGTTTAGCCAGCACTTCGACCCGCAGGCCCGTCAGCCCCTCTTCGGCCAGCGCGTCGGTGGCGGCCTGGATCCAGGCTTTGCGGTCAAGGGGAGGGCGTGCTGCGGCACTCGCTCGCGGCTTTGTCGTCGGTTTCTTTTCCATTGCATCCGCAATTGACAGGGGGGATAGCCATACGATACCGTATGGATAGCCATACGCAAACGTATGGCTGATTGTCGGGCTACTAGGCTGCAGTGTCAATGTTTGGGCTGGCCGGCGCGATAATGTAGGGGTGAGCGTTGATGACGCCTATCCCACGTCCGTTTGGAGGAGATCGAGTTGAAGATCCTTGTACCCGTAAAGCGAGTCGTCGATTACAACGTGAAGGTTCGCGTCAAGAGTGACGGAACCGGCGTAGAGCTCGCGAACGTAAAAATGTCGATGAATCCGTTTGACGAAATCGCTGTCGAAGAAGCGGTTCGTCTGCGCGAAGGCGGCATCGCAACCGAAACCGTCGCGGTCTCCTGCGGTGCAGCCAGCAGCCAGGAAACCTTGCGCACCGCCATGGCCATTGGTGTCGACCGTGCAATTCTCGTCGAAACCGACGCTGAACTCCAGCCGCTGGCCGTGGCCAAGCTTCTCAAGGCAGTCGTGGAGCGTGAGCAGCCGCAGCTGGTGATTCTTGGCAAACAAGCCATTGACGATGATGCCAACCAGGTCGGACAAATGCTGGCGGCCCTGCTTGGCTGGCCGCAGGCGACCTTTGCCTCCAAGGTTCAGGTTGCGGGCGGCCGCGCCGTTGTGATGCGCGAAATCGACGGCGGCCTTGAGACAGTAGATGTCCCATTGCCGGCAATCATCACGACGGATCTGCGTCTGAACGAGCCGCGCTACGCAACTCTCCCGAACATCATGAAGGCGAAGAAGAAGCCGCTCGAAACCATCAAACCGAGCGACCTGGGCGTTGATCCAGCGCCGCGCCTCAAGACGCTGAAGGTCACCGAGCCGCCCAAGCGCGCCGGCGGCGTCAAGGTAGCCGATGTGCAGGAGCTGGTGGCCAAGCTCAAGAACGAAGCCAAAGCCATCTGAGGAGACGAGCATGACGATTCTGGTAATTGCTGAACACGACAACGCTACCCTCAAGGCTTCGACCCTCAACGCAGTCAGCGCTGCCAAGGCGATTGGCGGTGAGATCCACATTCTGCTCGCGGGGCACAACGCTGCTGCGGCGGCGAAGGCTGCCGCAGAGGTGAGTGGCGTGGCGAAAGTGCTGCATGCTGACGCGGCGCATTACGCTGATCATCTGGCCGAGAACATTGCCGCCCTGGTAGTCGGTTTGGCCGGCGCCTACGGGCATGTGCTGGCCCCGGCGACGACCTTTGGCAAGAATTTCATGCCTCGCGTTGCTGCGCTGCTGGATGTCGCGCAGGTCTCCGACATCATTGCGGTGGAGTCGGCAGACACCTTCGTGCGCCCCATCTTTGCCGGTAACGCACTCGCCACGGTGCAGAGCAGCGATCCGATCAAGGTCGTCACCGTGCGGACAGCCGCCTTCGATGCCGCGGCGCTCGGCGGGGCGGCGGTGATCGAGAGCATTCCTGCCGCTGCCGACCTTGGGCTCTCCAAACTCGTGGGCCGCGAGCTGACCATCAGCGCCCGCCCGGAACTCGGCGCTGCGCGAATCATCGTTTCGGGTGGCCGTGGCCTGGGAAGCGGTGACAATTACCGCCAGGTGCTCGAACCGCTTGCCGACAAGCTGGGCGCTGCGATGGGCGCGTCGCGCGCAGCGGTTGATGCCGGTTATGTGCCGAACGATTATCAGGTCGGGCAGACCGGCAAGGTGGTCGCGCCGCAGCTCTACCTGGCGATTGGTATCTCAGGGGCGATCCAGCACCTGGCCGGCATGAAGGATTCAAAAGTGATCGTTGCGATCAACAAGGATCCCGATGCGCCGATCTTCCAGGTGGCAGATTACGGCCTGGTGGGTGACCTTTTCGAGCTCGTCCCACAACTGACCGCGGCACTGAACTGACCGGAGCGGGGTGGGGAGGTGGATTTCAGCATCGCATCCCTGCCCGCTGAACTGGTCTGGATCAGCGCGGCGCTGGTCCTCGCTGTGCTGTGGTACGAGTCACAGCGAGTCGGCTGGCGCGACCTGGCCAATGGTGTGCAACTGGGGCGGCTGCTGGGCGCATCGGTTGTTCTGATGCTGCTCTGGAGCCTCAAGGCTGACTTGGCGCCCGGCTACAGGTTGCACTTGCTGGGCGTAACGGTGCTCGTGCTGACGTTTGGCCGAGCCCGGGCGCTTCTCGCCGTGGCCTTGGGCAGTCTCGCTGCGACGATTGGAACGAGCGGGGAATTGCTATCTTGGCCGATCAACTATGCCTTGCTGGGTGTGTTGCCTGCTTACCTGAGCGACTTCTGTAATCGGCAGCTTCAGGCACGGCTACCAACGCACATTTTTGTTTTCATCTTTGCCAATGCCTGCGCGCTTGCTGCGGTGTGCATGCTGGCAGTCGGTAGTGCAGCAACGCTGGTGCTGTGGCTGGGGGGCTCGGCACCACATGTCTTGCTTGACGAGTATCTGCCGTATTTCCTGTTGCTCAGCTTTGCCGAAGCATGGCTGAGCGGAATGGCGATCACCTTGCTGGTGGTGTTTTGTCCGGGCTGGGTCTGCAGTTTCGATGATCGCCGCTACCTGTTGAAGAAGTAATCCGCGCGGCACCGTGCCGCGGTGTTTTGGGGGGAGAGAAAATGAGCCAGTACGTTGCACCGATTCGCGACATGCAATTCGTTCTGAACGAACTCGCGGGGCTGGGCGAGCATGCCAACATGCCCGGCTGCGAAGAAGCATCGCCGGATCTCGTTGACGCAATCATGGAAGAGGGCGGCAAGTTCGCCAGTGGCGTGCTGGCCCCGTTGAACTGGGTGGGTGACCGCCATGGTGCCAAGTGGGATCAGGGCGCGGTCACGACTGCGCCCGGCTGGAAGGAAGCCTACCAACAGTTCGCGGAGTCTGGCTGGACGGCGATCGGCTGCCCGACCGAATTCGGTGGGCAAGGCCTGCCAAAGCTCGTGTCGATTCCGGTTTCGGAGATGTTCAAATCCGCCAACCTCGCCTTTTCGCTCGGGCCGATGCTCACGCAGGGCGCAATCGAGGCACTGGTCTTGCGCGGCTCTGACGAACTCAAGGCCAGGTATCTCAACAACATGGTGGCCGGCATCTGGACGGGGACGATGAATCTGACCGAGCCACAAGCCGGTTCAGACCTCGCAGCGGTTCGCAGCAAAGCCATTCCGCAGGCAGACGGCAGCTATCTGATTTCAGGCCAGAAGATTTTCATTACCTACGGCGAACACGACATGACGGAGAACATCGTTCATCTCGTCCTGGCGCGCTTGCCGGATGCGCCAGAAGGGGTGAAGGGTATCTCCCTGTTCGTTGTGCCCAAATTCATGGTCAACGACGACGGTACACTGGGTGCCCGCAACGATGTGCATTGCGTGTCGATCGAACACAAGCTCGGCATCCACGGCAGCCCGACCTGCGTCATGTCCTTCGGTGACAAGGGCGGCGCGGTCGGTTACCTCGTCGGTGAAGCAAACCGTGGCCTTGAGTACATGTTCATCATGATGAATGAGGCCCGCTTTTCGGTTGGCATGGAGGGCCTCGCAATCAGCGAACGCGCCTACCAGAAGGCATTGCAGTACGCGCGCGAACGCACGCAGGGCACCGAGCTGGGCGTGAAGGGCGGCGGCAAGGTCGCAATCATCAAGCATCCGGATGTGCGCCGCATGTTGATGTCGATGAAAGCGCATGTCGAGGCAATGCGTGCGTTGGCCTACGTCACAGCGGCTGCGATTGATACCGCGCATCACCACGCCGACGAGCAGGAGCGCGCGAAGGCCCAAGCCTTTACCGATCTGATGATCCCGATCGTCAAGGGTTGGTGCACCGAAACCGGGATCCAGATGGCCTCGACGGGCATTCAGGTGCACGGTGGCATGGGCTTCATCGAAGAGACGGGGGCCGCGCAGTACCTTCGCGATGCCCGAATCTCGGCGATCTACGAGGGGACGACCGGCATTCAGGCCAATGACCTGATAGGTCGCAAGATGGCGCGCGAAGGTGGCGTAACCGTCAAGGCGCTGATTGCCACAATGAAGGCCCTGGACAGCCAGCTTGCCGAAGCGGAGGCCGGTACGCTGGGCGAGCATGTTGCAGTGGTGCGCAAGGCGCTGGCTGAAGGCGGCATGGCGGTTGAGCGCGCGGTGTCCTACGTGCTGGCGAATTTTGCTACGGATATCAAGGCGGTCCACGTGGGCGCCGTTCCGATGCTCAATCTCATGGGTATCGTGTGTGGCGGCTGGCAGATGGCTCGCGCAAGCCTTGCCGCGCAACGCAAGCTTGCAGAGGGCAGTGGGGATGCGGACTTCTACCGATCCAAGATTTTGACCTCACGCTTCTACGCAGACCACGTGCTGTCACAGGCGGCGGGGCTTTCACACACGGTGTGCGCTGGCGCGGTGGGGGCTATGGCGATCGACGAGCACTTGCTGTAAGGCGGCATACCCAAGCAAAAGCGCCGGCAATGCCGGCGCTTTTTTCTTCTGGATGCTGTCTGTTGCCGATAAGACTCGATATGGGCTGCTCTGGCGGCACCCGCTCAAGGAAGGGCAGTATGAGCCCCTGCAAGGGTGTCAGCGTTCGGGTGTTCGTAGTCCGTTCAGGCTCGTGTCAAGCCTCCGCGCAGCCGGCTCGCGGACTCACTTGCAGTCCTTGCTTTGCTGCCCCTTCATCTTGCTCAGTTCGGACGCAATCTGCTCATCGGAAAGGTATTCGCGCTCACCGCCCTTGTTGGTCACGATGCGGCCGCCTTGCTCGAACAAGGCAATCCGGTCCTTCAGGCTGTTGCACGCAGCATCGCGTGCCGCCTTGCGCGCGGCCTCCTCACTCGCCGTCTTCTCGGCGTCGCCACGCTTGGCTTGCTGCTCGTTCAGCGCGCGGGCAGATTCGGCAGTCTGCTTGCTGGTCAGACCGACGCCGCCGCTTGACTCGGTAGTGGTAATGCTCTTTGCATTCGGGTCGGCGTTTGGCTGGTCAGAGTAATGAACGCGACCGTTCTTGTCTTTCCATGTGTAAACCTCAGCCGAAATCGCGGAACCCTGAGCGAGCAGGGTGGCCAGTACTACAAGTGTCAGATGCTTCATGCGAGCGCTCCGGAAACCGTTGATTTGCCGGCAAAAGCGGCATCCCGGTATAATACGTATTTGCCCGAAAGGATGACAGCCATGCGACTCGTCAGGAAAGCGCTGACGTTCGACGACGTCCTTCTCGTCCCCGCTCATTCCACGGTTCTGCCTCGTGATGTCAGTCTTGCTACCCAGCTGACGCGCAACATCCGATTGAACATTCCTCTGGTGTCCGCAGCCATGGACACGGTAACCGAAGCTCGTCTGGCCATTGCCCTTGCGCAAGAAGGCGGCATCGGGATTGTTCATAAGAACCTGACGCCCCGTGACCAGGCCATTGAAGTGGCCAAGGTAAAGCGTTTCGAGTCTGGTGTACTGAAGGATCCGATCACCGTGCCGCCAAGCATGAGCGTGCGCGAAGTGATTGCCGTAACACGACAGCACCGGATCTCCGGCCTCCCGGTCGTTGAGGGCAAACGTGTTGTCGGCATCGTGACCAACCGCGATCTGCGCTTCGAAATGCAGTACGACCAACCGGTGTCCGCGATCATGACGCCGCGCGAGCGTCTTGTTTATGTTCGTGAAGGCGCAAGCGTCGACGAAGCCAAGGCGCTGATGCACAAGCACCGCCTGGAGCGCGTGCTGGTCCTGAATGAAGCCGGTGAGATGGTGGGGCTGATGACCGTCAAGGACATCCTCAAGTCCACCGAGCATCCGCTTGCGTCCAAGGATGAACTGGGCCGCCTGCGTGTCGGCGCGGCGATTGGCGTTGGCGCCGGCACGGAAGAGCGCGCCGAATGCCTCGTCGAGGCGGGCGTTGACGTCTTGATCGTGGATACCGCACACGGCCATTCGCAAGGCGTGCTGGAGCGGGTGAACTGGGTCAAGAAGAACTTCCCGCAAGTGCAGGTGATCGGCGGCAACATCGCAACTGGCGAAGCCGCACGCGCACTGGTCGACAACGGTGCCGACGGTGTCAAGGTGGGCATTGGTCCCGGGTCGATCTGTACGACGCGGATCGTTGCCGGCGTTGGTGTACCGCAGATTACGGCGGTGGATAGCGTGGCGACGGCATTGGCCGGAACTGGCGTTCCGTTGATCGCCGATGGCGGCATTCGCTTCTCCGGCGATATCTCGAAGGCGGTTGCCGCGGGTGCTTCCTGCGTCATGCTTGGCGGCCTGTTTGCCGGCACTGAAGAAGCGCCGGGCGAGACGGTGCTCTACCAGGGGCGTTCATACAAGAGCTATCGCGGCATGGGCTCACTGGGCGCAATGCAGCAAGGTTCGAGCGACCGTTACTTCCAGGATAACGAAGGCAACGCAGACAAGCTGGTGCCTGAAGGCATCGAAGGACGCGTTCCGTACAAAGGCCCGGTCACAGCCGTGATCCACCAGCTGATGGGTGGCTTGCGTTCGTCGATGGGTTATGTTGGCTGCGCATCGATTGCCGACATGCATGTCCGCGCCGAGTTTGTCGAGATCACCTCTGCCGGCATGCGCGAATCGCATGTTCATGATGTGCAGATCACCAAGGAAGCACCGAACTACCATATCGACTGAAGTCCGGTCGATTGAAAGCACGCACGAGGGGTAAGGCGCGAGCCTTGCCCCTTGCGCATTCAAGTGCAGTACCCAACTCCGAAGCCCGCCATGCACGACAAGATTCTGATTCTCGATTTCGGCTCACAGGTGACCCAGCTGATCGCGCGCCGTGTGCGCGAAGCCAACGTGTACTGCGAGATCCACCCCTGCGATGTGTCCGACGATTTTGTTCGTGGATTCGGCGCCAAGGGCGTCATTCTGTCCGGCAGTCACATGTCGGCCTATGAAGAAGCCAACGACAAAGCGCCGGCCGCCGTCTTCGATCTGGGCGTGCCTGTGCTGGGCATCTGCTACGGCATGCAGACGATGGCGCAGCAACTGGGCGGCAAGGTCGAACCCGGAACCGTGCGGGAGTTCGGCTACGCCGAAGTGCGCGCGCATGGCCACACCAAACTGCTGAACGGCATCGAAGACTTTCGTACCGTGGAAGGTCACGGCATGCTCAAAGTCTGGATGAGCCACGGCGACAAGGTCACCGAACTGCCGCCGGGCTTCAAGCTGATGGCGTCTACCGCGTCCTGCCCCGTGGCTGCAATGGCCGACGAAGATCGTCGTTTCTATGCGGTGCAGTTCCATCCGGAAGTCACGCACACCCTGCAGGGTGCTGAGATCATCAACCGTTTCGTGCGCGATATCTGCGGTGCAAAAGCCGACTGGATCATGAGCGACTACATTGCGGAAGCGGTGGCGCGCATTCGCGAGCAGGTGGGCGACGAAGAGGTGATCCTCGGCCTGTCGGGTGGCGTGGATTCCTCTGTCGCTGCGGCGCTCCTGCATCGCGCAATCGGCAAGCAACTCACTTGCGTGTTTGTTGATCACGGCTTGCTGCGTTTGAACGAAGCCGAAATGGTCATGGAGATGTTTGCGCAAAACATGGGGGTGAAGGTTATTCACGTCGATGCGTCTGCGCAGTTCATGGGCAAGCTTGCTGGCGTGACCGACCCTGAGGCTAAGCGCAAGATCATCGGCAAGGAATTCGTCGAAGTGTTCCAGGTCGAGTCGGGCAAGCTCTCGAATGCCAAGTGGCTTGCGCAAGGAACGATCTATCCGGACGTGGTCGAATCGGGCGGCGCAAAGTCCAAGAAGGCGACGACGATCAAAAGCCACCACAATGTCGGCGGCCTGCCGGACACGCTTCACCTCAAGTTGCTTGAACCGCTGCGCGAGTTGTTCAAGGACGAAGTGCGGGCGCTCGGGATCGCGCTGGGTTTGCCGCACAACATGGTTTATCGCCACCCCTTCCCGGGCCCCGGTTTGGGGGTTCGAATCCTTGGCGAAGTGAAGAAGGACTACGCCGATCTGCTGCGCCGCGCCGACGCGATCTTTATTGAAGAACTGCACAAGACGGTCGACGAGAACTCTGGCAAGACCTGGTACGAACTGACCAGCCAGGCATTTGCCGTGTTCCTGCCGGTGAAGAGCGTTGGCGTGATGGGCGACGGCCGCACCTACGACTATGTGGTTGCTTTGCGCGCAGTGCAGACACATGACTTCATGACCGCGCACTGGGCCCATCTGCCCTACGAGTTGCTCGGGCGCGTCTCCAATCGCATCATCAACGAAGTGCGGGGCATCAACCGGGTCGTCTACGATGTCTCGGGCAAGCCGCCCGCAACCATTGAGTGGGAGTGAGGCCACGCGCCTGCTCCAACGGAGGCTGATTCAAGATGGCTGTTTCGCGGCTGATTGCTGGAATGCTTCCCGGTGCGGTGCTGCGGTTCGCGCAGCGGCTGCGCTTTCCGCATCTGTTCCTGATCACGCTGGTCGTGTTCGTGATTGATTTGCTCATTCCGGATCTGGTGCCGTTCGCCGACGAGATCTTGCTGGGGCTCACGACGATGGTGCTGGCAGCCTGGAAGAGCGGGCGCCCGCCCGAAACGAAATGAGCTTTTCGCTCGATGACGAGCGCTTCATGCGTGAAGCGCTCGATCTCGCCCGTCAGGCCGGTTCACTGGGTGAAGTGCCGGTCGGAGCGGTCGTGGTGCGGGACGGCGCCATCATTGGTCGGGGATTCAACCAGCCCATCCTGCGCCATGATCCGACGGCCCACGCCGAGGTCATGGCGCTGCGCGACGCGGGTCTGAACGTCGCCAACTACCGCTTGCCCGCCTGCACCCTCTACGTCACCCTTGAGCCCTGCGCGATGTGTAGCGGCGCGATCTTCCATGCGCGTATCGGGCGGGTGGTGTTCGGCGCGGCGGATCTGAAGACCGGGGTCGCGGGGAGCGTGACCGATCTCTACGCGATCGGGCAGATCAATCACCATGCCTCAGCCGAGGGCGGACTGCTGGCGGATGAATGCGCCAGCATGCTTTCAAGCTTTTTCGCGGCCCGTCGCGGCCGCACGCTGGTCGCCTGAGCCGGTGCGGGCGTTTACACTAGCGCCCCATGGCAACCTTCTGCTTCTTTGCTCCCTCGGGCTATCTCGCCGATCCGCATGTCCTTGATCGCGCCGAAGCCCTTCTGATCGGGCTCGGTCACGACGTCAAACGCGATCGCAGTCTGCTCGACACTCACTACCGATTTGCCGGCGACGTGGCAACCCGCATCGCAGCCTTCGAGCGCGTCGCTGCAGACCCGGATGTCGATGTTGCCGTGGCTGCCCGCGGGGGCTACGGCATCACGCAACTCCTTGATGCCCTGGATTTCGGTGCGCTCGCCGGCTCGGGCAAGCTGTGGCTTGGGCACAGCGATTTCACGGCCTTCAGCCTGGCCATGCTGGCCGCAGGCGGGCAGAACAGTCTTCAGGGACCGATGGTCGCGGCAGACCTCGGCGCCGAGACACCGAGTGATTTCACGCTCGCGCATTTCACGGACTTGCTCGCGAGCGGTCGTGACGCGATCGTCGTGAGCACGCCCCAAGCCTGGCAGGGCAGCCTGGATGGCGTGCTCTGGGGCGGCAATCTGAGCATGGTCAATCACCTGCTTGGCACGCCATGGTGGCCGCAAGTCGAGGGCGGCATTCTCTTTCTTGAAGACGTCTGCGAAGCGCCTTTCCGGGTAGAACGCTTGCTCTACCAACTTCTGCACGCCGGCGTTCTGGCGCGCCAGAAGGCGATTCTGCTCGGCGACTTCTCGGGCTATCGGCTCGGTCAGCCCGACAACGGCTACGACTTCGACGCGATGCTCGCGCACCTGCGCTCGCGCATCACAACGCCGATCCTGACGGGCCTTCCATTCGGGCACGTGCCAGACAAGCTGACGCTCCCGGTCGGCGGCCATGCCAGCCTGGTAAGCACTGCGGAAGGCTGGCGACTTGATATTCGTGCCACTGCGCCAGCACCGCATTTCGAGATTTCGCCCTACACCGTGCGCGCCGCCGATTGGGGCCGCGAACAGGCGATGCTGCGTGCCGTGCGCTATCCGGTCTTTGTCGTAGAACAGAATGTCCCAGAGGAAATCGAGTGGGATGCGATGGACGCGGCTTGCCTGCATGCGCTCGCCGTCGATACCCAGGGCCGTCCGGTGGGTACGGCGCGGCTGCTGCCGGACGGGCACATCGGGCGTGTTGCCGTGCTCCCTGCGTGGCGCGGCAAGGGGGTAGGGCGACGCTTGATGCGCTGGATCATCGCAATGGCAAGGAGCCGCGGGCATCTGGCGGTGGAACTCAATGCCCAGACTTCTGCGGCGGGCTTCTACGCCGGAATGGGCTTTGAGACATGCGGCCCCGAGTTTGTCGAGGCCGGCATTCTGCATGTACCGATGCGGCTGGCCTTCTAGCCGGGCGTCAACGACGGGTCAGCGCAGCACACGTTCAACCAGCTCAGGCGTTCCCGCTGGCGGGCATAGCACCACCGTCTGGCTTCGCGTGCCATAGCCCGGCGCGCGTATCAGGGCGGCCGACAGCAACCGTTCCCACTCCAAAGGCACGCCCGTTTGCGGCAAGTCTGCGTCCGGCGCGATCGTGTCGTCGGACAAGAGATCAAACAGCCCTTCGGTCTCGGGAAGTGCGCCGAGTTGCGCGCTGAGTTGGCGCTTTCCGCGTTCAACTTTGGGCCAAGGGGTGTCCAGAAACGCGTTCGACAAGCCATACACGCCCGCTTCGAGACGCTGAAGACGCCCACTTACGCTCTCCAGGCACCACAGCGAATCACCTTCGGCAAGCAACAGATTGAATGGGTTGAAGCGCTGCCGCGCCGCCAGAAGCGTTTGCAGATAGGCAAGTGGGTCGCTTGCTTCGAGCACGGCGGTAACGATATCGCCGCGCGACTGCGCATCATCACGGTGCCGCGCCGGGTCCCGGTAATTCGTCAGCGCCGCAAAACGGCCGGCGGCCGTGATACCCATCCAGGTACCACCGGCGCGCAGGTCGCGCCCGGCAAGTATTCCAGGCTTGTCCGGCCACCAATGCGCAGGGGCGCTGTCGCGAGCGTAGAACTCATCCCGGTTGGCGGCCACGACGAGCGGATAGTCGGCGTGCTGCTTCCAGGCAAACAGGATCAGGCACACCGCGGTGGCGCCATCTCGGTGAACACTTCGGAATGGCGCGGGCCAAGCAGGCAGGGCGAGAGGCCGCTGCGGGGAAGACAGCGTTCGATCTCAGCGAGCAAACGAGTGGGGTCGTCAACCGGCTCGTAGACCTCCATCCAGGTCTGCACGTCATCGGCGCGCGCCATCAGGCGGGCGCCGACACCGGTCGCGTGTTCAACATCGTCAAGCAGTGCTGTAGCCGCAACACGCGCATCGTCGCCTCTGCCCGCCGCGACCTTGTAGTAAACGAAGACCGATGTCCTCATCGCCGCGGCGAGTGGCTATCAGGGAAGCGCGTAGGGCAGGGGCTGAAAGTGCAGTGCCGGGCCGGCCGGAGCGCCCAGGGTGACCTGATTCGCGTCATGGCTGCTCATTTGCACGACCGCCAACAGATCAAAGCCCGAAGTCGGTGCGGGCGTCGCCGCCACGACCTTGCCGCAGGATTGATCGGCAAAGTCAGGCGCAAACAGATCCTGCCCTGCGAAAGGCGCCGTCAGCGCATCGACATGCGCCAGGAACATGCGCTTCTTGAGCTTGCCCAGATACTGTGTGCGGGCCACGATCTCCTGCCCGGGGTAGCATCCCTTCTGGAAATTCACGCCTCCGATCACTTCGAAGTTGATCATCTGCGCGACAAATTCGTCTTGCGTGGCAAGGGTGATCACCGGCAGGCCGGCCCGCACATCCAGCCACTGCCAAGCCGCGGTGCCGGCCGGGCTGGCCCCCGCAGCGGCGAATTTCTTCCAGAGATCAGCCGCCTGGGCAAGCGGCGCAATTACCTGAACCCGCGCACCGTCAAGCCGTACGATCTGGATCGCGCCTTGTGAAACGCTCATCGCTTCAGGCGGCAGCGTCAGCCCGGCTGCGTCAAGCACCCGCGCAACCGCCGGCCCGGCAATGCCGATTGCGGCAAGGTCGGGTGTGGTATCGGTAATGCGGACCTTGGAACGCAGCACATACATGCCCAACTTCTTGTGCATCGAAGCAAGCAGATCGGCAGAGAGCTGCAGCAGGTAGTCCGAACTGTCGCGCCAAACCAGAAAGCTTGCGAGCATTCGCCCCTTGGGGCTGTTGAAGCTGTTCCAGTGCGCACTGTGCAGTTCAAGCTTCTTGATGTCGTTGGACATCAGGTTGTGCAGGAAGGCGCAGGCATCTTCACCCGCAGCGCGCAAGGTGCCCAAGTGGGTCAGCGGTACGATCACGGTACCGTTGGCCGCAAGCGCGACCTCGTCCCGCGCGTTGTCGGAGAACGAAACCGTGCCCGAAGCGCCTTCGGCAAAACGGGCGCCAATCTGGTCAAGGTGCAGCAGCCAGGGTGATTGCATGGAGAGTTCGGCCTTGTCTGGATTCTGGTAAACCGTATGTGAGGCTATTATACGAGCCATCAAGAGGCGCCCAGACGGGCGCCTTTCCGTATTCGTCTCCTAATCCGCTCCGCGGTTCCCCTGATGCGCCGATTCTTTTCACGCCTGCTTCTTGCCACCGCACTGCTCCTTGCCCTGACGGCAATCGTGCTGGCCTGGCTGCTCAACAGCCCGATTCCGCTGCGCGAGGCAACGCTTGAACTTGAAATAGAACAAGGCAGTTCAATGCGGCAGGTTGCGCGCCAGGTACAGGCCGCCGGCATCGATGTGAACCCGTTGCTGTTCGAATTGCTGGCTCGGGGGAGCGGGCAGGCGCAGAAGGTCAAGGCCGGCAGCTACGAAGTCAGCGCGGGCGAAACGCCGTTGACCTTGCTGCGTAAGCTTGTGCGGGGCGATTCGACACAGGGCGAGTTTGTCGTGGTCGATGGCTGGACCTTCCGGCGTCTGCGTGAAGAACTCGCAAAGCTGCCCGGCCTGCGGATCACCAGCGCCGGCCTCTCCGATGCCGAACTTCTTGCCCGGCTTGGCGTGCAGCAGAGCAACGGCGAAGGCCTGTTCCTGCCGGACACCTATTTCTACGCCAAGGGTGGCACCGACCTGCAACTGCTGGCCCGAGCGCAAAGGGCGATGACACGCCATCTTGAACGGGCCTGGTCCGCCCGTGCGCCGGGCCTGCCGCTCAATTCGCCGCAAGAGGCCTTGATCATGGCTTCACTGATCGAGAAGGAAACCGGCCTTGCGGCAGATCGACCCACGATTGGCTCGGTCTTCTACAACCGCCTGCGGATCGACATGCCCCTGCAGACCGACCCGACAGTGATCTACGGTCTCGGCCCGGGTTTCGATGGCAACCTGCGCAAGATCGATCTGCAAACCGATACGCCATACAACACCTACACCCGGCGTGGCTTGCCGCCAACCCCGATTGCAATGCCCGGAAAGGCGGCGATTGCGGCCGCCTTGCATCCGCCCGCGACACCGTACTTCTACTTTGTTGCACGTGGCGACGGATCGAGTGAATTCTCCCGCACGCTGGACCAGCACAATCGCGCCGTGGCGCGCTACCAGAAACGCAAAGGCAACAACCGATGAACGGACGCTTCATCACCTTCGAAGGCATCGACGGCGCCGGCAAGAGCACGCAGATTGCCGCTGCGGTTGCACTGATCGCCGCGCACGGCCATACCGTGGTGCAGACGCGCGAGCCGGGCGGCACGCCATTGTCCGAAAAACTGCGCGAACTGGCGCTGCACGAACCAATGCATCTTGAGACCGAGGCGCTGGTGATGTTCGCCGCGCGGCGCGAACACCTTGCCGCCCGCATCGAACCCGCACTCGCAGCGGGCGAGTGGGTGGTCTGCGATCGCTTCTCCGATGCCACGTACGCGTATCAGGTGGGCGGCCGGGGGCTTGGCGCCGACAAATTTGCGGTGCTTGAGAACTGGGTGCATCCAGGCAGACAGCCCGACCTGACCTTCCTGTTCGACCTTGATCCGGCCATCGCGGCAGCCCGCATTGCGGCCACGCGCAGTGAGGGCGATCGTTTCGAGCGCGAACAGGCCGACTTCTTCACGCGGGTGCGGCACGCATACCTTGAGCGGGCTGCCGCATGCGCCACGCGCTTCCATGTGCTGGATGCCACGCGCACGCCGCAAGCCATTACCGCCGAAGTCGAAAACGTTCTGAAGGCGCGCTTTTTCCAATGATCCTGCCCTGGCACCACGTACTCTGGACACGTCTGGCCGCTGCGGGCGAACGGGGTCACCATGCCTTGCTGCTCGCCGGCCCGGCTGGTGGGGGCAAGCGGATGTTTGCCGAAGCCCTGGCCGCAGCACGGCTGTGCGATCAACCCGGGCCCGACGGGCACGCCTGCGGCACGTGCGAAGCCTGCGTCTGGCGGGCCGCCGGCACCCACCCCGATCTGTTCCGTGTCGTGCCGGAAGCAGATGAACTTGGTGACGACGCCAGCGAAGGCGAGAAGGAAAACGCCAAGTCTCGCCAGATCAAGGTCGAGCAGATCCGCCAACTGCAGGAATCCTTGACCAAGAAAGGCCACCGCGACGATCGCCGGATCGTGCTGGTCGACCCCGCCGAAGCCATGAACGCCGTAACGGCCAACGGGCTGCTCAAGCTGCTTGAAGAGCCGCCGCAAGGCGTGCTGTTCCTGCTCATCACCCGCGCGCCAGACCGCCTGCTGGCCACCTTGCGCAGCCGTTCGCAGCGATGGGACTTTCCCGCGCCCGAAGCCGGTGAGGCAGCTCGCTGGCTGGCGCAGCAAGGGGTTGCGGATGCGGCTACCTGGCTGGGTTTCGCCGGTGGCATGCCGGTCGCCGCCCAGGCCCATGCAAGCGGCGCGTTTGCCGCTTTTCGTGCGCGCTTCGTCAAGGACATTGCAAGCCTGCCGCAGCGCGACCCGGTGGAGCTCGCCGGCGCCTGGGACACCTGGTTGCGCAGCAAAGACGCGCAGGCAGCGGGCTTCGACATGCCTTGTCTTGCCGATTGGCTGCTGCGCTGGTACGCCGACATCGGTGCCGCCGCGTTGGGCGCACCGATCCGCTTCTTCCGTGACGCTGAGTCTGCGCTGCGGGAACTTACCCGCGGGCTTGGCACCGAAGAGGCACTCGGTTGCTACAATGATGGCCTGAACCTGCGCCGTGTTGCGGCCCACCCGCTCAACGCGCGCTTGCTGCTTGAAGACACTTTGCTTCGCTACTGTCGCCGCGTCGCCAGCGGGAGAAAACCATGAGTACACCGGCCCCGAACATTCCCCGCCCAGCGGTGCTCTCGCTCAGCATCAACTCGAAGTCCGCCCTGTTTGCCGCTTACATGCCCTTCATCAGCAATGGCGGGCTGTTCATCCCCACCAACAAGACCTACGGTTTGGGCGACGAAGTCTTCATGCTGCTGCAACTGATGGACGATCCTGCCAAATTGCCGGTCAAGGGCAAGGTTGTCTGGATGTCGCCACCAAACGCACAGGGGAACCGGACCCAGGGCGTGGGCGTGCAATTCACGCAAGACGAAAGCGGTGCAACCGTACGCGCCAAGATCGAGCAAGTTCTCGGCGCGCATATCGGCTCGAACCGCCCGACCCATACCATCTGATCGCGCACGCCTAGCCTGCAAACCACGCGGCGGCATCTGCCGCCGCTTTCATTTTGAGTCGCCATGTTCGTTGATTCGCATTGCCATATCGATTTCGCTGACCTCGTTGATCTGGGCGACGCGCTCTTCGCCGGCATGGCAAATGCCGGCGTGAGCCACGCGCTGTGTGCCGGCGTGAGCATTGAACGCCTGCCAGGCGTGATGGCCATTGCCGAGGCCCACCCGAACGTCTATTGCTCAGTCGGCGTCCACCCGGAGCACAGTGAAGGCGAAGACCCGGATGCCGCGCGCCTGGTGGCGCTCGCACAACACCCCAAGGTAGTCGCAATCGGCGAGACCGGGCTCGACTATTACTGGCACAAAGACAAGCCAGAGTGGCAGCGCGAACGCTTCCGGCAGCACATCCGCGCAGCGCGCGCCTGCAGAAAGCCGCTGATCGTGCATACCCGCGACGCCGCGGACGACACGCTGCGGCTGATGCGGGAAGAAAGTGCTGACCAGGCGTGCGGTGTGATGCACTGCTTCACCGAAACCTGGGAGGTGGCGACCGGCGCACTTGATCTGGGTTTCTACATTTCCTTTTCGGGCATTGTCACCTTCAAGAACGCCACCCAGATCAAGGACGTCGCCACCCGGATGCCGCTCGATCGCATCCTGATCGAGACCGACTCGCCTTATCTCGCACCGGTGCCGTATCGCGGCAAGCTCAACCAGCCGGCCTACGTGCCCCACGTCGCGCATGAAATCGCCCGGCTGCGCGGGGTTTCCGTGGACGAGATCGCCAGCGCGAGCACAGCCAACTTCTTCCGCCTATTCAAGGACGCCCGGCCGTGAGAGCGGCGTGCTGCCTGGTTCTGCTACTTGCCGGCCTTGCCAGCATGGCCGCAGATGCGGCAACCAGCTTCATCCAGGCGCGCACGGCTGCCGAAACCGGCCGGCCCACGGTGATCCGCGACTACCTGGACGAAGGCGGCGCGATCGACCTGCTCGACGAGCGTGGCAGTAGCTTGCTGATCTACGCCGCCCGCGAAGGCCATGCGGAGGTGGTCGCGCTCTTGCTCGCGCGCGGGGCCAATCCCGCGCAACGTAGCCTGCATGGGGAAACCGCAATCTCGCTGGCGGCGATGAACGGTCACCGCGAGGTGATCGATGCCTTCCTCGCCGCAGGCGCGCCAATTGAAGTCCCAAATGCGTGGTCACCGCTGCACTATGCCGCCTACATGGGGCACGAGAAGCTGGTCGAGCGGCTGCTGCAAGCCGGCGCAAGGGTGGATGCGCCGGCAGACAACGGCGCCACGGCCCTGATGCTGGCTATACGCGGCGGACACCTCGACGTGGTCGAGACACTGCTTGGCGCAGGCGCTAGCCTGACGGTGCGCAGCGACCGGGGCCTGACGCCGCTGGGCTGGGCGCTTGCAAACGAGCAGCACCGGATCGCCGATCGATTGCGCAAAGCGGGTGCGCGCGAGTGAAAACCCACGCGCGCATGGGGGGCGGTGGGCCGGCATGCGCGGCGGATCGCCCTGGCTGGCTACATATTCGGCTCACCGCGCGACAGAGCATGCGACTGACCATGCGGCCACCTGAGCGCGGACTTCTTGCGGCATGAGCACGTCGCGCTATCCGCTTGCGCCAGACGAGGTGGAGTTTTCTGCGATCCGCGCGCAGGGCGCGGGTGGGCAGAACGTCAACAAGGTCTCCAGCGCGCTTCACTTGCGCTTTGACATCCGCAGCTCATCCCTGCCTGAGCTGATCAAGGATCGCCTGCTGGCGCTGTCCGATCAGCGCATCACCCGTGAAGGCGTAGTCATCATCAAGGCACAGACATACCGTAGCCTTGAGCAGAACCGCGCCGATGCGCTCGAACGCCTGCAGGCCCTGATCGATTCGGTGAGCGTCGTGCTGCGCACGCGGCGCGCAAGCAAACCCACGCGCGGCAGCGTGCTGCGCCGCCTTGAAAGCAAAACCCGCCGCGCCCAGGTCAAGGCAAATCGGCGCAGCCACGACGAGTAGCACAGCCGCGGGCAGTCTTGGCGCCGGTGTGCCAACGCCCCCAAAACAGAACCGCGCCTCTCGGCGCGGTTTTTTGTCCTCCAAGCGGGCCTTGATCAGCGCGCGAGCTTTGCCTCTGGCGGCAACAGTTTGGCCGCGAGTTTCGGATCCGCCCGCAACAGACCCAGCTGATCACTGACTATCTGCGCGGCTTCGTTCAGTGCGGGGTCGATCGCCTTGGCCGGCTTCTTCGCCTTCTTGTTCTTGGTGGCCTGCGCGGGGCGCTCGTTGTCGAGCAGTCCGTCGTCGGCATAGAGCGAGTCCTCATCTTCCTCATCACCGGCGGGCCGGATCACGGCGGCGCGGCGCTTGAGCTTCGCCTCGATCGCTTCGCGCTCTGCGCGGCGCTCGGCCTCATTGAGTGAAGCGCTGTTCTGCTTGCGCTTGGCAACAAGCTCTGCCGCGTCTTCGGTCAATTGCTTCAGGCCGGGCAGGCTGGCAAGACGCGCCTCGTGGCGCACCAGCAGCGTTGGCAGAACGCTCGCGGGATTTCCAACCGACAGGTACGCAGCCGCCTTGATGTGGCCACCGGGCAGAGCGTTGTCGTAGCTGGATTCACCCATGCGCTCAAGATCAGACAGGATCGGGAAGACGATGTCCGGCGTCACGCCCTTGAGCTGCGTGGTGCTGCCGTTGATGCGGTAGAACTCGGCAACCGTCAGTTTCACTTCACCGAAGGTCGGTTTGGGCGGCTTGAGCATCTGATCGAGGCTGATCACGGTTTGCACCGTGCCTTTGCCAAAGCTCGGTTCGCCCACCACGATGCCTCGCCCGTAGTCCTGGATCGCCGCAGCGAAGATCTCGGACGCCGAGGCCGAGAAGCGGTTGATCAGCACCACCAGCGGCCCACCCCAGGCCAATCCGGCTGTGCTATCGACCTCGACACCGACTTTGCCCTGGGTGTCGCGCTGCTGCACCACCGGCCCCTGATCGATGAACAGGCCGGTGATGTCCACCGCCTGGCGCAAGGAGCCGCCGCCGTTGTTGCGCAGATCGACGACGATGCCTTCCACCTTTTCCTTCTTCAGTTCAGCGATCAGACGCGCGACGTCACGCGATGCACTGCGGAAGGTTTTGTCGCCCTTGCGGTGCGCTTCGAAATCCTCGTAGAACGAAGGCAGTGTGATCACGCCGATCTTGCGTTCAAGCCGCCCATCCTTGACCTTGATGATCGAGCGCTTCGCGGCCTGTTCTTCGATGTTGATCTTCTTGCGGATCAGGCGGATCAGTTTTCGGTCGCCATCAGGGCCCGCGTCGGCCGGCAGGACGTCGAGCACCACCACCGTGTCGAGCTTGCCGCGGATCTTCGTCACCACATCGTCCAGACGCCAGCCCATCACTTCGGTGACTTCGCCATCACCCTGGCCCACGCCAACGATACGATCGCCGACCTTGAGCTTGCCTGACAAGGCAGCCGGGCCGCCGGGCACGAGTTCGCGGATCATCGTGTAGTCGTCGCGCGACTGCAGCACGGCCCCAATACCCACCAGCGACAGCTTCATCGCAATGTCGAACTCTTCCGAGGCGCGCGGGCCCAGATAGTTGGTGTGCGGGTCGATCGTGGTCGCGTACACGTCCATGAAGATCTGGAACACGTCGTTCGAATTGACCTTTTCAATCCGCGACAGATAGCCCTCGTAGCGCTTGTCGAGCGTCTTGCGGATGCTCTCGTCCTTTTGCCCGGCCAGGCGCAGGCGCAGCCAGTCGTTCTTCACGCGCTTGCGCCAAAGCTCTTGCACCTCGGCCTGGGTCTTGGGCCAGGGCGCGGCCTTGCGATCGAACTCGATGCTTTCCTTGACGGTGAAGTCAAAGGGCTGGTTGAGCGCCTGACGCGAGTACTTGAAGCGCGCGACCAGGCGCTCGCGGTAAGCGTTGTAGATCGCAAACGGAATCCGCACGTCTTCGGCGAGGATTGCGTCGTCCAGCTTGTTCCGCAGCGTGGCGAACTGGTCGATGTCACCTTGCAGGAAAAGGATTCGTTCCCCGTCCAGCGCCTCGATGTACTTGTCCATCACCTTGGCCGACAAGGCGTCGTTGATCTGCGGCGTGCTGTAGTGAAAGCGGGTCAGCAGGCCGGCAACCAGCCGCGCGGCGGCAGGCTGGTGCTCCAGCGGTGCCAGGTCGGCACCCGATTCGGCGGGTACGGGCCCCGCAATCATCGTGGATGCGGTCAGCAGGGCCCAGATCAGGAACTTCTTCATTGGCGTCTTCAACACAACAGGATCCCATCACCGGCAGATGTATTGGAACTGCCCGACTATGGCAGGCAGAGCCTCGCAATTTACGGGAAAACCGCCAGATCTGCGCAGCAAGCCCGCACGCCGGGGCAAAAAGCCGCGCAGATTGGGGCGGTGTCCTCAGCCCAGGCGCCAGCGCAGCATCGCGCTGGCGTGATCAACCAGCAGCGCAAGCAGCAGCATCGCCAGGATGATCGCGCAGGCGTTACCAAGGCGGAAAAGCGACAGCTCGTAGTAAAGCGCCTGACCCAAGCCGCCGGCGCCAACGAAGCCCATCACCGCCGCCATGCGGATATTGATCTCCCAGCGATACAGCGTGTATGCGAGCCACTGCGGGGCCACTTGCGGCAGCGCACCGTAGAGGAAGGCGAGCGAGCGCGGGGCGCCGCTGGTGCGCAGCGCCGCTTCGCCCGCAGGTGGCGCGTTTTCGAGCGCTTCGGCGTAGAGCCGGCCGAGCACGCCGCAGGTATGCAGTGCCAGTGCCAGCGCCCCAGCGAAGGGGCCGAGGCCCACTGCCAGTACGGTGATCGTTGCCCACACCAGCTCGGGCACCGCGCGCAGCAAGTTGAGCGCAAAGCGCGTGATGGCCTTGAGCACGGCGCCACAGCGCCCGGCCGCCGGCAACGCGAGCACCGCTGCCAGGCAGGCCGCCAGCACCGTGCCGACCAGCGAAGTCGCCAGGGTTTCGAGCGAGCCGCTCGCGATCTTGCCGAGCAAGGGCAGATCGTGGGCCGGTGGCAGGAATTCACCGAGGAAGCGCGCGATATCGCTGCCCGCGTGCGCCCCGAACAGCGCGCCGAGATCTAGCCCGATCATGCGCCAGGCGCTCACGCACACCAGCGCACCAGCCAGCGCCAGCACCCAGCCGCTGACGATGCGTTTGTGCAGCGCATCCGGCGGCGCATCCATCCAGCGCCGCAGCAGGTTCGATAGCGCATCGGCGGCGAGCACCAGCAGCAGGAAGGCGGTGAGGATGCTCGCTACTTCGCCGCCGTTGAAGGCCTTCATCGACTGATCCATCAGCTGGCCCATGCCGCCAGCGCCCACCAGGCCCATCACCACTGCGGCGCGCAGCGCGCATTCCCAGCGGTAAATCGAGTACGACACCAGCTCGGGCACCGCATTGGGCAGCAAGCCATACACCAGGGCGGCTGTGCGGCTGCCGCCCGCAGCGAGGATTGCCCGCGCCGGCCCGCGGTCAACCGAATCCAGAATCTCCGCAAACACCTTGGCGAGCATGCCGCCGTAGGTGAGCGCGAGCGCCAGCACCGCCGCGCTGGGGCCGAGCCCGAACACCCGCACAAACAGCAGCGCCCACACCAGTTCAGGGATGCCGCGCAGGAACAGCGTCAGCGCCTTCACCGCCTGACGCACTGCCGGGCGCCATATCGCTCGCGGCGCCGGGCCAATCGCAGAGACCGATAGCGCCGCGGTGCTGCCCACGGCAAGTGGAATGGCGATCAGCAGCGCCAGCAGGGTGCCGACGGTGGCAATTGCCAGCGTTTGAAGCACTGCATCGCGTAACAGGCCCAGGAAGAACGTGTCGTGCGCAAGCGGCCAGAAGCTGGCGACGAAGCCGCCCGCCACCTTGAGGTTTGCAGGGTCGAGCAGGGCGGCAGGATCGACCTGCGCGACCTTTCCGATCGGCCACGCGAGCGCGAGCACCAGCATGCAGCCGATCAGCCGCCCGGCCGCTGCCGGGTCGCGCGAGTCGCGGCTCAGCAGCATGGCAGGCCGGTCGCCGATACCCGCGGCAGCGCGCTCGTAAGCGCGGGCGGCGAACCGGGCGTGACGCGTTCGGATGCGTAGAGCGCGGTTAGATCGCCTTCACTCACTTCACCGGCCGATTTGTCGAACGCGATGCGTCCGTCGCGCACCCCGACGATACGTGAGAAGCGTGCCCGCGCAAGGTCCACTGCATGCAGGCTGGCGATCAGCGTTGCGCCGCGCTGGCGGGCGTCGTCGCACAGCACGGCGAGGGTGTGGTCGGCGAGCGCCGGGTCGAGTGCCGATACCGGCTCATCGGCCAGGATCAGCGCCGGGGCTTGGTAGAGCACCCGCGCGATGCCGACGCGCTGCAGTTGCCCGCCGGACACCTGGTCGCAGCGTTCGAAGAGTTTGTCGGTCAGATCAAGCCGCTGCAGGGCCGCGCGTGCGCCGGCGATGTCCTGCGGCGCGATCAGCGACAGCAGCGACTTCCAGATCGGCCACACACCCAGTCGCCCCGCGAGCGTGGCGGTGACGACACGCTGCCGCGGCGGCAAGGGTGGCGCCTGATGAATGGTGCCGATACGGCTGCGCAGCACGCGCAGATCTTCGCGGCCTAGTCGCCACGGGTCACGAGTGTCGAGCTGCAGCGTGCCGCTGCTGGCGCGCAGGGCGGTGGCGAGGCAGCGCAAGAGGCTGGTTTTGCCGGCACCCGAAGGGCCGATGATGGCGACTTGCTCGCCGCGTGCGAGGCGCAGATCAACACCGGCAAGGCCGGGCTGCTCGGCGCCGTAGTTCAGGCGCAAGTCTGAAACGAGGATTTCCATGAGCCGCTTCGTGCAGGTTCAATCAGCCGCCCGCCGCCGTGCCGTGGCACCGCCGCGGGCGGGCCAGGCCTTAGCGCAGCAGGCCGGCAGCCTGTGCAGCCTGCTCGATGCTCTGGTAGTTCTCAGGCTTGGTCGGCACGAAGCGGGTAGCGCGCTGCAGTGCCATCAGCTCCTTGTGCTCGGGGTTGGCCGGATCGAGCTTGAGGAAGGCGTCACGGATCTTCTTGGCAACTGCCGGGTCGATATCGCCGCGCACCGTCCAGTTGTAGTCAAAGTAGGGCGGGGTGGTGTTGAACACGCGCACCTTGGCGGTATCGACCTTGCCGGCTTCGACCAGCTTGTCCCACACCGAGGCGTTGAGTACGCCAGCGTCGGCGCGGCCCGATTGGACGAAGGCCACGGTTGCGTCATGCGCGCCGGAGAAGGCGACCGTCTTGAAGTCTTTTTCCGGCGTCAGGCCCGCTTGCAGCAGGTAGTAACGCGGCATCAGGTGGCCGGAGGTGGACGATGGCGAGCCGAAGGCGAAGGTCTTGCCCTTCAGATCGGCCAGCGACTTGATTGCCGGGTCGGCGGTGATGAAACGGCTGGTGAATTTCTCGTCTTCAACACGCTGCACCAGCGGAATGGCGGTGCCGGCGGTACGCAGCTTGGCTTGCACATAGGTAAAGCCACCCAGCCAGGCCATGTCGATGCGTTTAGCCGCTAGCGCTTCCACCACGCCGGCGTAGTCGGTAACCGGCACGAAGCTCACCGGCATGCCGATCTCTTTTTCAAGATACTTGCCGAGCGGCGCGAACTTGCGTTGCAACTCGGTCGGCGATTCGTCCGGAATCGCGGAAACCTTGAGTTCCTTCATCTGCGCGAAGGAAGGGGTGGCGAGCGCCGCAAGGGCAAGCGCCGCCAGGCCACGCAGTGCGTGGCGACGGAAGTGGTTCAGCATGTTGGCTCCAAAAAAACCACCCCGGCGCGGGGCCGTGCCCGCCGGGGTTTATACGTGGGGTAGTGCGTTGGTGCGGTACTCAGACCGCGGGCGGATTATACGGGTGGCCCCGTTCATGCGCCGCCCAAACAAAAAGGGCGCCTTGCGGCGCCCTTGCTGGAGGAGACTGCCGGGCGGCTACTTGGCCGGCGCCGGGATCAGCTTTTGCTCGCGCAGCGCACCGATCACCAGCTTGGCCAGTTCGGCGGCCACCTTCTTGGCGCTCTCCGGATCGGTGGATTCGCTCAGCGCCGACCAGATCACCTTGCCTTCGTCGGCCGCGGGCCAGAGCTGGGTTTCGATGGTCACCACGTCGTACTGATAGATGCGCGGCTCGGTCACCATCGCCGCCGATCCGTAAAAGCCCCAGAAGCTGCGGTAGCCGTAGGCCGGCATCATTGTCACGGTGCCGGGCGAATACTGCGTCTTTTGCTCGGTGCGCAAGGCACGCGCCACCAGGATGGCATCTGCCTTGGATTTGGCGACCGCTTCGCGCATCGCCTCGACCGAGCGCTGCGGGTTGTCCGGCAACAAGCGGTATCCGGCCACCGCTTCGATGCCGGCGTCGTTCAATGCCTTGGCGAAGTCGTCTTCGAAGACGCGGCGCGCCGCCACTTCGTTCGACACCCCGACGACAACAATCTTCTTGAACGGCGCTCCGGCGTATTCGGTATCGCGCCAGGCACTGGTAATGCGGGTGGAGGCGCAGCCCGCCAGCAGGGTTGCCGCCGTGATTGCAAGCAGGACTGTGCGGATGCTCGGGAGTTTCATCGTGATGCTCCTTCTTCATGCAGGAGGCACGAGTATCCTGCGGGCTCGGCGCCGATTCAAGCGCCTTGAATCATCACTCACACTAAAGCTAGATGCTCTCCATTCTTTTTCATGACGACGATCTGGTGGTGATCGACAAGCCTCCAGGCTTGCTGGTGCACCGCTCGATCCTCGATCGCAACGAAACCCGCTTTGCGGTGCAATTGCTACGCGACCAGATCGGCCGCCGCGTGATTCCGGCGCACCGGCTCGACAAGGGCACCTCTGGGGTGCTGGTGTTCGCATTCGATCGCGATACCGCCGCCGCACTCGGCGCGCAGTTTGAAACGCGCGAAGTCGGCAAGCGCTACCTTGCCGTAGTTCGCGGCTGGCCCGACGCCGAGGGCATGATCGAACATCCATTGAAGATCGTGCGTGACGAATACGAGATGCAGGTCGACGCCCTCACGCCGCCGCAGGAAGCGCGCACCGGCTATCGCCGGCTCGCCACCATCGAACTACCGATCCCCGACGACCGCCACCCGAGCAGCCGCTACGCGCTGGTCGAACTCGCACCCGAAACCGGCCGCCGCCACCAGATCCGCCGTCACCTCAAACACATCTCGCATCCCGTGATCGGTGATGCCACCTACGGCAAGGGCAGACACAACCGCATGTTCGGCGAGCAGTTCGGCTGCCGCCGTCTGCTGCTTCACTGCGCCGCGATGAGCCTGCGTCACCCGCGCAGTGGGTTGCCGATTGAATTGGTCGCGCCGCTTCAAGGCGAATTCAGGCAACTGGTCGAACGTTTTGGCTGGCAAACCTGAAGGGGAATCGGGCTTCGTGATTCGGCGGCGACCCGCTGATTCCGCTGGTGCAAAAGCACATGCCACACGTGTAGACTCGTGCGGCGTATTGGCACCCGCGCGTGTGAAAACGCTGGCGGGACCGAGCCTTCAATGTAAGAAGCAAGCGAGGTGAGCAATGCAGCATGTTTCTCGTCGTGTGGCCCTGGTTCTACTGTTGCTTGTTTCTGGCAACGGCGTTGCGCATGCGCAATGGGTGTTCGCTGCCAAGAAGGCGGTTGGGGTGGTTCGACAGCTTGCCAGCGAAGCCTCGGAGGGGCGTGAGACGGGATACGACTCCGCAACCGTGATGCTTGCTGCGCACCCCGAGGACGTGTATCGCAAGGCGGTCTCCGTCGTGAAGGCCAGCGCCGAATACCGCCTCACACGGCAGAACGACGAAGCGCTGACGCTCGAAATCTCCGACGGAACGTGGCTCGCGGGCATGCAGGTCACGCCGGTGGATGAGAAGCTCAGCCAACTGTTGATCGTGTCCAACAGCGCCGCGTCCGCGAAGTCGGGCAGCTCGGTCGCAGTCAGGGGCGTGCTTCGCGTGTGCAGGGAAATGCAGGTCGAATGCCAGGTTGCGGCGCCGCCGGCCGCAAGTAAGTAGGCGCACTGCGAGGCTTCCCGCTTCGGCCGCCGCGCGGCCGGGGCATCCGGGATACGTCCGGCCGCCCGACACAGCATCGCTGGCTCAATCGGGGGCCGGTCCTGGTCAGCAGACCGCTTTCAGGGCGCAGGCTCCACCCTGCGGCCAACGTCGCGATCCGGGTTGGCAAGGTCTGCCATGAGCGTGCGTGCTGCTAAAACGCTGAATTCTTGCGCGCTGCATCCTTGCGCGCTGCAGTCTGGCGCAAATCAGCCGTCTGGATTCACCAGATGCACGACATTGAAGATCTCCATCGCGCCGTCGTCAAAGCTGGCCATGCGCACGGTTCGCAGGTCGACGCGGACCACGCTGATCGCGTTTGGCGCGTTACCACGCGACCAATCCACAAAAACCACGCTGTTCGAGAAGAAGTCGAAGGAGGGCACGGGCACCTTCCAGCGCCCCCAGGTGACTTCGCCCCGCAGAGCGCGACCGCGCCATTGTTCGTCAGCGTGCGATCCGGACTGCTGGGCGATGTGGGCCAGATACACCCCTTGCTCGCATTGCCCGATCGCGATGTGGCAACCACTGAACGGGCCGCTTGCCGCCCAGGTTTCGCCACCGGCCGCAATGCCATAGGAAGCGCGCGTTTCAAGGTAGTGCACCCACATTCCCGGATCATCGCCGCCCCCGTTTCCGTCCAATGTCAGTGCGTTGCCCGCACCGCTCAGCGCAATTTGCGAGCGGCACACAGCAAGCCCGCTGCTTCGGTCGTTCTGGCGCAGGTTTCGGATCGTCATGGTGCCGTGGTTGGCGGCCAACAAGTTGGCAATACTCGGTCTCATTGTTTTCCCTCGTTCATTCCGTGAGTTTGGCCTGCACTCCGCAGCGCAATCCCCTGGTGCAAGACGCCCCGGGTCGGTCGAGCAAACGCAGGCCTGGTTCCGTTGAACACACACCGCTGTCGGCCCGGTGCGCTCTGATACCGCGCGCCGCCGACGGTTTATCAGCATGCCTTGCCTACTTTCCGAAAAGCCCCTTGAGCAGATCAAGCGGCTTGGGTTCCTCGGCCGGCTTTTGCTTCACATCCCCGCGGCCTGCATCGCCCATGCCCGGCATGCCAAGCATGGTGTTGGCGACTGATTTGACGCGCACGCGCGCCGACCATTCGGGCTCCCACGCGATCTTGGGGTTCGTGGGGCGCGGCGGGTAGGCCATCGAGGCTTCGCTGCCGTAGGCGATCATGCGCAGCATGGCGCCGCCCTGGCCAAACACTTCTTTCGGGATTGCGCATTTGAGCGTGGCGGGCGGCAGCAACACTTTCTCGCCCAGCCAGCGGTCGACCGCCGGGTTGGTCTGGTAGTCCATCAGGCCAAAACCCGTTTCGGGGACTTCGCTCGATGACCAGATCACCATTTCGTTCTCACCACGCGCGCCCATCGCCGAGAGGAAGTAAGCGCGCGCCGTGGGCAGCGCAGCCCATTCGAGCTGGGTTGAAGTGCCCGCATCGCGCTGGCTGAGGTTGATCTGCGGCATGAAGTCTTGCTGGCTGGCGATCTGCAGCTTGAAACTGGCGGGCACGCCCTCGCCAGAGAAGGCGTGTTCGCCGACCAGCGAAGCCCCCTCAGGCACCTTGCGCGCGTCTTTCGGGTTGGGCCACACCGGCCTGCCGGGTGCCTGGTGAGCACCGCGCTGCGTGGCACGGCGCGCCTGAAAGAACTTTGCGAAGGCGTCGGGCGAGGCCTGCGCCATGTCCAGTACCTTGGGCTGGCCGCTGCGCACCGTGTCGCCGCAGCCCCAGAAGAACAGGATCTTGCCCTTGGGACGTTCCATCGGTTCCGGTTCGCTGACTTCGTCATCGGTTTCCGGCACCGGGCGCGGCTTTTCGGGCGGCGTCGCGATCAGCGTGAGGCTCGGTGCGAGCAGGCTGCCGGCGGGTACCGCTTGCGCGCCTTCGGCCAGCGCCGGGTTGTTGCGGGTGTAGAGGGTTACGTCGAGCCAGCGGCCGGTGCTGCCCGCTTGCGTCATGCCGAAGTGGTTGCCGGCGTCCTTCTTGCCGCCGAAAAGGCCAGAGAGCCCTTCCATCACGCTGGCGCCGGGCATACCGCCCATCATTCCCGAGAAGGTGGCGACATCAATCCATGCCTGTGCCACCGGCGGTTTCACCACCTGTGCCGACTTCGCCTGTTTGCTCTGCGCAGCGGCGGTACCGGACAGACCCATGACGATGCTGCCAATCGCGGCAGCGATGATGGTGCGACGCATGACCCCTCCCTTTGTTTTTTGCGGGTTCCCCGCTTAATTCTGGTTCGCATTGCGCGGAATGCCAGAAGTGATGCGGGAGGCGTGTGCGTTTTCTGGTGCCGGCCTCAGTCGCGGTAGCGCGGCGCCCGTTTTTGCATCATCGCCAGCGCGCTCTCCTGCATGTCTTCCGATAGCAGGGCAGAGGCGTTCCAGCTCGCGATGTAACGCAGGCCGTCTTCGATCGAATGGTCGCGGCCGTAGTTGAGCATTTCCTTCACGCCGCGGATCGCAAGCGGCGACTTCGCTGCAATCGCCTGCGCGATCTCGGCCACGCCTTGCTGCAAGGCTTCGGGCGTGGCGAACACGCGATTCACGAGGCCGATATCGGCTGCCTCATCGCTTGCTACATCGCGCCCGGTGTAGGCCAGTTCGCGCGCGATGCCGTCGGCGATGATGCGCGGCAGGCGCTGCAGCGTGCCCACGTCGGCCGCCATGCCGATGTCGATCTCCTTCACCGAGAAGACCGCGTTGGCGCTCGCGTAGCGCATGTCGCAGGCGCTGATGATGTCCACCGCGCCGCCGATGCAGGGGCCATGGATCGCGGCGAGTACCGGCTTGCGGCAGCGTTCGATGCTGCTGACGCAATCCTGCAGATCGAGGATCACGCGGCGCAGCAGTTCCTGGCTGCGGGCCGCGTCCGAATGGGCGATGCGCTCCCGCAGGCCGGCCAACATGGCCAGATCGATACCGGTGGAGAAGGCGCGGCCGTTGCCGCCCAGCACCACGACGCGCACGCTCGGCGTGCTGTCGGCCCACTCAAAGGCCTGGCGCAACTCCGGCCACATTACATCGTTAAGCGCGTTGAGCTTGTCGGGCCTGTTCAGCGTGACGCGCGCAACGGCGCCTTCGGTGGTGATGCTGATGGTCTGCAATGCGGGGATGTCATGGCTCATGGCGCGAGGCCTCCGTCGTTGGATGATCGGGATCGGCGCAAACGAGGGGGGACGCCCGCAGCGGCGGTGCGTGGTTTGCTTGTGTGGCCGCAACGCTATCACGCCGCCGCGGGGCCGCAAACGGCCGCGCGCTACGGTGTCGTCACCCGGAAAAGCGTTTGATCCGGCCAGGGCCGTCACCCGATGCGCCTGAGCGGTATCGGCAAACTACGCGTTTGAATCCAGGGCGGTCAGGCAACTCGGCTCAAGCGCTGCGCCCGTTGCGAGCCACGCGCGAACACGACGGCGCAGAGGTTCAACGCGACGAAGCGCGCCGGCGAGCATGCGTCACGGGCCAGAACCTGCGGGTACGCCGCTCGCCGGCCTTGCGTGAGCGGGTCGATTACATGCAGCGCGAAGCACGCAATCGCGTATTCAGAACGCGCCACGCCCTCGGCATACGCCGAGTGGCGGTGGCAGCATCAAAGCGCGAAGCGGATCGGCAGCAACCACTGCGGCCAAGTGTGGGTGAAGGCTTCTACCGCTTGGGCGGTACGTCGGGCGAAGCGGTATGCGCAGGGGCTTTGCGCCAGCGTGCGTTCAACGCGGACAAAGCGATCGTCCCCCGGGATCGAGCGCACTGAGAATCCGCTGCGCAGCATCAGCGCAAGCATCGCGCCGTTGCCCACCGCAACCTCGCTGCAGAGCCGCTGCACGCCGGCCTGACGGGCGGCGGTGCAGATGGATTCCAGCATCTTCAAGCCAAAGCCCTTGCCTCGCCATGCCTTGCTGACGGCCAGCGCGAACTCGGCGCTTTCGCCATCGTCCATAACGACGAAGCAGGCATCGGCGACCAGCTCTTCCTGGCCGTCAATCTGCGCGGTGAGGACGAAGCCCTGCTGACGGGCATCGTCAAGACAGGTCAGTTGGGCCTGGATCTGGGGGGCGACGCCACTGTCAAGCCCTTCGCAGCGGGCAAACTTGCCTTCCCGGGGCTGATCACCGGCATGGGAGTGCATCGGGGCCGCATTGCAGCTGGCCGTGATGATGATGTCGCCGGTAATGTCGATGGAAGCTTCAACGGCGCTCAAAAGTTGCGCCGGGTAGGCGTGGATGTTGAAGGCCGTGCTGCCGGTGCTGTGTGAGATGGCTTTCATGAGTCTCTCCGCTGCGTTCCTGTTTGCTCTGATGACCCTGAGCGTTTTGGTTCAGGGCATGGGCAAACTTTAAAGATCGGCAGGGATTGGCTCGCCGGAGAAAGTCGCGGCGAATTTGTGACTTTTTCACGGACCAGGCGAGGTCGCCTCGCGGGTGACGACTTCGCTTGGTCCTTGCGAATCAACGCCCGCTCGGGCCCGCGGTACCGCTGCTCGCCTGCGCGAGCCGAAGTCCGGTCTTTACGTCGCTGGCTTCAAAGCACTGGGGTAGCGCCGCGCGCAATGCGGCGAGGAATTCGCCCGAGCGATGCACCACGCGCCCTTCCACGCCGGGCGCCACAACGCGGCGTTGCAGTTGCACCAGGCCGCGATCGGCAGGATGCTCACCCACCGTGAAGCCACAGCGGAGCATCAAGGCAAGCATTGCGATGTTGCCCGGCAAGGCTTCAGCGATCAGCCAGCGCGCGCCCGCCCCCTTGGCGGCTGCAGCCAGCGTGTCCACCAGGCGTGTCCCGATGCCTATGCGGCGCCATGCTTCCGACACGGCCAGGCCAAAGTCAGCGGTGTCCTCGTCGATCAGGCGGTAGCTGGCCTGCGCAATCACGATTTCGACATCACCCTCAAACACCGTTGCCACAAGCCCCAGTCGCGTGACGTAGTCCACCTTGGAATACTGCGCAACGGGCGCGCAACCGTTGAAGCGATCTTTCAGCGAATCGTGCGAAAGGCGCTCGAAGAATTGCTGTTCGAGCGGAGCGTCTTGCGGGAGGGCAGGGCGGATCGTGATCCGCTTGCCGTTCGCCAATTCGATGCTGTTGATGAGGTGCGTAGGGTAGGCATGAATGTTATAGGTTTGACGCATCGCTCTGGCTTGCATGGTCTGGTCTCCGCCGGCCCCAAATTGAAGGGCCGGCGCGGAAGCTTCAATGCCTGCAATCTGCATGGCATACGGCCAGACTCTAGCGAGCGGTTCCTGGTTTCGCGCCAAACAAGTGCGCGCGAATCTTGTGACAAATTCACATTCACCGGAATTGACAAAGCCGCCATAAAGGCGGCTTCGCGGAGCGGAGCAGGTCTCCGCTACCAGCCCGAGGGCAGTTTCTTCAGCAGGGTGATGTGCTTGCCCTCAACCGCCACGTAGCCGCCCTGGGTGAGCTGCTTGAAGATGCGGCTGATCATTTCGCGCGACGAGCCAACATGATCGGCAATGTCCTGCTGGGTGAGTTTTTCCCCGATGACGAGCTTGCCGTTCTCTTCGCGCGCCCGTTCGTTGAGCAGGCGGGCAACCCGGCTGTACACATCGTCGAGCGCCAGGCTTTTCACGTTATCGGTGGACCGGCGCACCAGCGCGATCAGCTTGCGGATCAGATGCAGCGCGAAGTCCGGATGCTTGCCAAGGAAGTCACGCACGCGACTGCCGGGGACCACCACGCAGGTGGTCGGCTCAAGCGTCATCACCGAAGCCGAGCGCGGGCCACCATCCAGCGACATCTCGCCAAAGTACTCGCCCGCGCCAAGTGTGTTGTAGATGATCTCGCGGCCGTTTTCAGAAGCGCCAAAGACTTTCACCCGCCCGCTGACAATGATGAAGAGCGAATCACTGTCGTCGTCTTCATTGATCAGGATGGCGTGCGCCGGAAAACTCCGCGCACCGCCGTGCTCCGCCATGGCCTGAAGCAGTTCATCCTGAAGGGTGGTCTGAGAAGCTGAGGCGTTTTTCATGGTTTCTTCTTCTCTGCTGGTTCATCCGCGACGATAACCCAAGCTCACTGCGCCGTGGCGGCGTGATCTTGAGCGGTCGGCAAGGGTGGCAGGCCGTGCCGGGCGCGGGCACGCGCGCATTTCTCGTCCCCTGCCTCTACATCCTTGCAGGCCTCGGGCCGCATTTCGTAATGCTGGCACGCCACGGCCACACCAATCTGGCCGGATAGCGCAATGCAACGGGGCGCATGGGGGTCGTTCGTCCCGGCCATGCAAGCAAAAAATGTGTTGATCTGCTCGGTCAGGTTTTCCGGCAGGCCCTTGGCCGTGGCTTCTGACCAGTAAAACGACACCCGGAAGTGGGCGCAGCAAGCGCCACAACTCAGGCAAGGGTTGAGGCTTGTCGTGTGGGAACTCATACGGCAATGAATGCGTGTGGGGTTCTATTTGCCAGGCTTACGCGGCGCCACGCGGGGTTTTGCGGGCGCTGCCGGGCCGCGAGCCGGTCTGCCGCGCAGGTTGGTTCCGGGCGCCTTGTTCGGTGTGATGGCGTGCACGAAGTCATTGCCTGTGCGCGGCTTTCCCGCCCCGCGCTGCAGGCGCGCCGGGGCCGCCCGCGGCACCAGATGATGCGGGCCATTGCCGATCAGGTCGTCACGTCCGATCGCCTGCAGGTAGTCGCGGATCAGCTCGTGCCCGGCCGGGTCGTGGTAGCGCAGCAGGGCCTTGTGCAGCTTGCGCTGCACGCCGGAGCGGGCCGTCTCCACCGTTTCGGAATCGCGGCTGACCTTGCGCAGCGGGTTCTTGCGCGTGTGGTACATCGCGGTCGCCATCGCCAGCGGTGTCGGCGTGAAGGTCTGAACCTGGTCGGGGCGGAAGTCGTTGGCCTTCAACCACAGCGCGAGGTTGAGCATGTCTTCGTCGCGCGTGCCGGGGTGGGCGGCGATGAAGTAGGGCACGAGGTGCTGCTTCTTGCCCGCTTCCTTCGAGAACTTGTCGAACAGGCGCTTGAAGCGGTCGTAGGTGCCGATACCAGGCTTCATCATCTTCGACAGCGGGGCGTCTTCGGTGTGCTCGGGCGCGATCTTCAGCAGCCCGCTGACATGGTGCGTCACCAGCTCCTTCACATATTCCGGCGAGCGCACTGCGAGGTCGTAGCGCAGGCCCGAGCCGATGGTGATCTTCTTCACCCCCGGAATCTTGCGCGCTTTGCGGTACAACTCGATCAACGACGAGTGGTCGGTATTCAGGTTTTCGCAGATGCCGGGGTACACGCATGACAGGCGCCGGCACGAGGACTCGATCTTCGGGTCCTTGCAGGCCATGCGGTACATGTTGGCCGTGGGGCCGCCCAAGTCGGTGATGTGACCGCGGAACTCGGGGATCTTGTCGCGGATCTCCTCGATCTCCTTGAGGATCGATTCGTGCGAGCGGCTCTGGATGATGCGGCCTTCGTGCTCGGTGATCGAACAGAAGGTGCAGCCGCCGAAGCAGCCGCGCATGATGTTGATCGAGAAGCGGATCATCTCCCACGCCGGGATGTGCGCATCGCCATACACCGGGTGCGGCGCGCGGGCGTAGGGTTGGTCGAAGACCCAGTCCATCTCCTCGGTGCTCAGCGGCAGCGGCGGCGGGTTCAGCCATACGTCGCGATCGCCATGCCCCTGCACCAGCGCACGCGCGTTGCCAGGGTTGGATTCGAGGTGGAATACGCGCGAGGTGTGCGCGTAGAGCACCGCATCGTCCTTCACCTGCTCGAAGGCGGGCAGCCGGATCACCGTCTTCGCACGCTGTGCCTTGCGGGCTGCGACGCGCTCGGCCGCGGGCACGATGCGCACCGGCATCGAGCCATCGGCGTTCGGCGCGCTGGCGGTTTGCTGAGGCTCCATCGCGTAGGGATCGGGATGCGGATCGATGCGTCCCGGCCGGTCCAGCTCGGTGGAGTCCTGTTCGACCCATTCTTCCGAAGGCTTCCAGCCGCGCTTGACCATGAAGGCCGTACCGCGCAGGTCGCGGATCGTTTCGATGGCTTCGCCCGCGGCGAGGCGGTGCGCGAGGTCGACGATCGCGCGTTCAGCGCTGCCGAAGATCAACATGTCGGCCTTGGAATCGGGCAGCACCGAGCGGCGAACCTTGTCCGACCAGTAGTCGTAATGCGCGATGCGGCGCAGGCTTGCCTCGATCGAGCCGATCACGATGTTCGCGTCCGGGTAGGCTTCGCGCGCACGCTGGGCATACACGGTCACCGCGCGGTCGGGGCGCTTCCCAGCCTCGCCATGCGGCGTGTAGGCATCGTCCGAACGGATCTTCCGGTCCGCCGTGTAGCGGTTGATCATCGAATCCATGTTCCCGGCGGTCACGCCGAAGAACAGCGCCGGGCGACCCAGCGCCCGGAAGGGTTCGGCCGAAGTCCAATCGGGTTGGCTGATGATGCCGACGCGGAAGCCCTGGGCCTCCAGCGCGCGGCCGATCAGCGCCATGCCGAAGCTCGGGTGGTCGATGTAGGCGTCCCCGGTCACCAGGATGATGTCGCACGCGTCCCAGCCCAGTGCGTCCATTTCGGCGCGGGTCATGGGCAGGAACGGCGCACGGCGCTTGATTTTGCGCACGCGCGGGTAAGCTTGAAGCGAAAGTGGCGTGGTTTGCATGAGGGGGCGCATTTTACGGTAAAGGACCGCACACCACAGGAATATGTTCCCCGAGCCTTATGAGAAACCGCTTTGTGATCATGGACATAGCACTGGTGTGCGCGGATTACAGCTGCAAGCCGGGCGCTTCTTTCGACCACAACGCGCTGCGCCGGATCGGCTCAGGTAACGAGCGGGCGCTTGATCGCGTCCGAGTGCAAGCGCGTGCGAACAGTTGAGTGGCGTCGATTCAGCGCACGAGCGTGGGATTCGTGGCTGAGAGGGATTGATCGACACTCATCGCAACCCCGTGTAGATTAGTTCAAAAGCGCATAATCTGTATTATGTAAAGTACAGTATCCGCTTCTGGACACCGGCGATGGCCGATCCAGTGCGTCCAGCGATTGGCTGGTGCCGCGCAGATCGGGCTTGCGATAAGGTCGTGCTGGACCGGGCCCGCTGAGTGGGAGAATCCGGCCCAGTGCCCGCCCACTGCGCTGCGAATCGCGTAGCACCAGACATTCCGGGCTGTATGCGAGCTTCTCTTGGAGATTCAACTCGACGATGAAAACCATACTTAGCGTCGCGTTTCTGCTGTCGGCGCCAGCTTGGGCCGACGCACAGCTAACCGAAACAGCCACCGGCAGCGCGACGATGCGAACGATCCGGGCCACCGCCAAGGACGACATCAAGCCCAGCAACTGGCCCGGTTTTGTCGAAGTGCTGGTGTCGTCGACGCCGCTGATGCGCCAGACGCTGCTGGTGAATGTGCGCAACATTTCAGAGGTCAGCGTTTCGGAAGACGGCGTTGCGGTAACGCTCGGAACGTCGCCAAGCAAAGCCGCTGCAGTGTCCGCGACGACACTCGTTGTCCCGCGCGGCGTGATGGACAAGAACGCGGCGCTTGAGATGTTCAGGCGCGTCGCGTCCGAGCGATGACAAGGTCGGCGTTCGGCGCAACATGCTCCCCAACGGGCGGCCTGTCCGAGCGCCCTCTTTTTGGGATCAACAATGCACCGCATAAGCTTGTCGCTTCTTGGTATCGCACTGGCGCTGGCGTCTGCCCCGGCACTGCCGCAGGCGTCCGACAACAAGCTCCCGCGCCTGGTCATCGAGACGGGCCGCCAGTACGCGCAACGCAGCTTCCCGCGCGCCGCGACGTGGCAAGGGTTTTATTGCGACAAGGCAGGATGCACGCTCAAGCCGGCGCAACTGCGCATCGAAACGGGGACCGCGCGCAACGTGCTTGATGAGGACGAAGCGCTGGATGTGCTCGCCACCGACGGCGCGCCGTTGGCTTTGTTTCCAGACATGGCGCTTAACGCGGGGAAAGTGGTGTCCTGGTACTGGGCCAGCGGTGATCCTGCCGAGTCCTTACCGGAACCGCGGCTGAGCAAGCTCGGCAAATGGGTGATGCCGTGGAGCACACGGCCGCTCACCCTTTCGTGGGTCAAAACGCCCGAGGGCTACAAGCGCTACCACCTGAGCGACGGCACGACAAAGCAGTTCCTCTTCAGCACTGCGCCAGAAGGCCACTACGGCGGCGACACCACGCCGATCATCCACTGGGCGGGCGATCTGGACGGCGACGGCATGCTGGATCTGCTGCTCAGCATCCCCGACGACAACTGCGGCTTCGACGAGCGGCTGTACCTCTCATCCGGCGCCGGGGAAGGAAAGCTGTTGCGCAAGGCCGCGCAATCGGTGGGCCGAGAGGCGGCATGCGGCTGCTGAAGCAAGAGCCGCCAGACATGAAGGCGCCAGCCCTATCGGGCAAAGCACGGCTGCAGCTTCATGGGGGCGCCGACAACATGCTTGGCCCTGCTACTGCGCGGGCATAGCATCCGGCGTGGGCACCCCGGGTGCGCCGAATGCTGGCGAAAGCACTTGGCCTGCCCTCACCCATTCAGAGAACACCCACCATGATCGACCACACCGGCATCAACGTTACCGACCTCGCACGGAGCAAGCACTTCTACGCCAGCGTGCTCGCAACGCTGGGTTACACCCCGCACCTGGAACTCAAGGACGCCATCGGCTTCGGCGACGGCGATCAACGCGCAGGCAAGGACCCCGGTGGCGACTTCTGGATCTCGCTCGGTGATCCCTTCGTGCCTCGCAGCCATATCGCCTTCCGCGCCCGCAACGCAGCCGAAGTCGCCGCATTCCACGCGGCAGCCCTGGCCGCGGGCGGCCGAGACAACGGCGCGCCGGGGCCCCGCCCGCACTATCACCCCGGCTACTACGCCGCGTTTGTATTCGACCCCGACGGCTACAACATCGAAGCGGTCTGCCACAGCGGCGCTTGATGAACGCTCACGCGGACGGCAGTGCTGGCGCAGGTGGTGGCTGCGGCGGCGGTGAAACAGCTGATGCCACGCGGCCGGGTAACAGGGTAGGCAGCCCACACGCCTTGCGGCATCATCTGCAGCGGCGCCACACCGCATCGACGCCCAGCCCTCTACCCCACCGTTCAGCAAAGCCCGCGATGACGATTGAACTCGACAAACCCGACCGCCAGCAGGCCATCGAGTCCATCCAGCGCTACTTCAGCGAGAACATGGAAGCGCCGATCGGCAACATGACGGCGGGCACGTTGCTGAACTTCTTTCTCGAAGAGATCGGGCCCAGCATCTACAACAAGGCCGTTGCAGATGCCCGCGCACGGATGCAGGCACGCCTCGACGACCTCGAATTTGAAGTGCAGGAAGACGTCTTCACGTACTGGCGGAAGTTCGAAAATGCGCGCGCCAAAAGGGGCCAAAGACGATCGGGGGAGAACCTCTGGCGTAGGGCGAGTTAGCCAAAGGCGTAACCCGCCTTTCCTGCGATCACCGTTGGGCGAATGTGGGGCCCGCGCAGGTTCGCCTTCGGCGGGCCCGCCCTACCAGGCTGGCGGCAGTTCGATAAGACACGCAGCAAGAGGGGCTAGGGATGAGCGGGGCGAAGCGCGCGAGTGGGTTCTGTTGCCACGCTCCGCGTTGGGCTTCGTTTCATTCAGCCCAACCTACCTAGCGCATATCTGGAGCAACTAGCATCTATGCGGTACATCATGCAGAAATTGGCGCTTGTATTTATAGCTGGAATTGCATCACTAAATTCGTCTCTGGTTTTTGCATATTCTGGAGCCGGCTCTGAATGTGGGAATTTTGCCTTGGAGCGTGCTGCAATTGACGGAAAACCAAGCGAGCTTGAAGCGGAGATCGACAAGGTCATCGACCGATGGAGGCAGCATGTAATAGCCCGCCACCAGAACCGCAACATGCTTTCCAAATTGCTAAAGAAGAGCTTTAAACCACCAGAAGCAGCGCCCCGGTCTATTCTTCGCACCAAGTTCATCAACGCATGGTCTGGCTGTTACGAGGTCATGCTTCTCGACCTGGCAACCTCAGCGGGAAACATTTCGAACGCAAGGTATCTTCTCACTAATGGTGCAGACCCAAACGGAAGTCGGCGAGAAATGGACGACTTCCTTAATGCAATCGGCGCAGACCCGTCTGATCCTTTCTTTTCCAGGACCAGCGCGGGCACAACTACCCTTTTCATGCGCTGTCTTTATCTTAGCTCTGACAGAAAGGGCCTGACAAACTTCTTCAATGAAGAACGAACACCCACAGACGTAGAGCGAACGCGTGCTGTGTACAAACTGTTAGTGGAAAATGGCGCCAATGTGAATGCTGGTTGGGGAAGAGAGAACGGACTTCAAGCCTGCAACGATCCAGAAACTATTAGATTCCTTCTTGAGAATGGTGCCAATCCAAACATATGGAAAACAGAAACCAACATATACGGCGCCGGCTCGGCTCCGCTCAATATCCATGTCTATCGCGCACTCACTGGTGGCATCCTCCCTCGCCCACATGAGAGCCTTCAGATCATTGAGATGATCGCAGAGAGATCTAGCAGCAAGAGAGTAAACACACAAGTTTTGCACCATATTTGCTATGACTGCTCAGGAGTAGAACACCTGAAGACATGCGCAGCACTCGCCAAGCTAATAGAAGTTCCCGACAAACGAATATTCATCTCTAAAGGTTTCTTGGACAACGACAACGCCAGATCAATGCGGTGTGACGCGTTGATCGAACCTCGCTGTGAGAACTGCTCTTGGAATGGTCGATATGATCCGATCAAGGATGAAATGCTTCCAAAACCGAGACATTGAGACCCAACGACAGCCCGGTCGGTTGGGCTGAACTTGAGAGGCCCAACACAAGCCTAGGATTGCAAACTGCATATCAAACTCGTCGGTGGACGGCGCTGTAGCCCCACCGCCAAAGTTGGCGCAGAAGCGCAAAAGCCGCCCATCAGGGCAATGCCAGTCAGTTAACCGCTGTCTGGCATTTTTTTCGTCGGAAATTTGTGTGCTCGGTTCTTGACGACTCTGGGG
>NZ_JAPFHA010000012.1 GCF_026586805.1 Niveibacterium sp. 24ML
CAGAGTCGTCAAGAACCGAGCACACAAATTTCCGACGAAAAAAATGCCAGACAGCGGTTAACTGACTGGCATTGGCCAACAGGCGGCCTTTTTCATTTTTTCAACGCATCACGCGGCTGCGACTTAGCCGCCCAACGCGTCAGCCATCACACGCCGGTAGAACTCGTGAAAGTGCTGCATGCCATCCTCCATCGGCGTCTGGTAGGGCCCCACTTCGTTGCGCCCCTCTTCCATCAGCGCTCGCCGGCCACGATCCATGCGCTCGGCAATCTCGTCGTCCTCGATGCAGGTTTCCATGTAGGCAGCCTGCTCGGCCTTGATGAAATCCGGCTCGAACGCAGCAATGTCCTCCGGGTAGTAGAACTCGACCACATTCGTCGTCTTGTCTACGCCGCGGGGAATCAGAGTACTGACCACCAACACATGCGGATACCACTCCACCATGATGTTGGGGTAGTAGGTCAGCCAGATAGCGCCGTGCTTGGGCAGTTCGCCACCGTAGTAATCCAGCACCGCCTTGTGCCACTTTGCATAGCTGGCTGAGCCAGCTTTGGCCAGCGAGGTAATGCCGACACGCTGCACCGAGTACCAATCGCCAAACTGCCAGGTCAGGTCGTCACAGGTAACGAAATTTCCAAGACCAGGGTGGAACGGCGCAACATGGTAGTCCTCCAGATAGACCTCGATGAAGGTCTTCCAGTTGTAGTTGCACTCATGGATCTCAACGTGATCGAGCACGTAGCCGCTGAAATCCAGCTCGCTGGCAAGTTTCATCCCGGCAAGATCGGCCTGGGGCGAGCGCGGGCCCTTGAACAGCAAACCATTCCACGATTCAAGCCGTTGCTTGTTCAGGTGTAAACACGGGTTCTGCGGAAAGTGCGGTGCACCGATCAGCTCGCCGGTGTTCTCGTAGGTCCAGCGATGGATCGGACAGACGATGTTGTTCGCCTTGCCGCTGCCCTGCAACATGATGGCCTGGCGATGGCGGCAAACGTTCGACATCAGCCACAAGTCGTCGGCATTGCGAATCAGCATTTTCGAGTGATCCATCCACTCGATCGAGCGATAATCGGTTTGCTCGGGGACCATGAGCTCATGCCCCACGTAGCCAGGCCCGGCATCGAAGATGAGGCGCTTCTCCAGTTCGAAGACCTTTTCATCGAAGTACCACGACACGGGCAGTTGCGACACTGCCGGCGCCAGCTGTTCACGCTGAGACATAAAGGAAATCCCCAACCTCCACCGCCGGCGCGGGCCGGCTAAGCAAAAAGCGTTAAAGTATAGTTAAACCAGTCACCTACGAAAAGCGCTCCGGCTCGGGCATGATACCGCTCCCGCTCCGGAACTTTTCCGCATCACGGCAACACATCCTCGATGGCCAAAACAAGCGACAAACCCAAATCCTTCGAGGCGGCATTGACCGAACTAGAGTCGATCGTTGCCGCCATGGAAACGCCCGATCTGCCGCTCGAACAATCGCTTGCCCACTTCGAGCGAGGCACACGCTTGCTCCGCTTTTGCGAAAACGCCTTGGGGGATGCTGAAGCGCGCATTCGTATTCTTGAAGGCGGCCAGCTCGAACCCTTCCAGGCCGCCACGACCGTGAAGCCCGACCAATGACCGACATGCAGCTCAGCGCATGGATGCGCCAGCGACAAGCCGAAGCCGAATCAGCGCTTGATCGCATCCTGCCCGACGCGGCAATCGCCCCCCAACGCCTTCACGAAGCAATGCGTTACGCCACGCTGGGTGGCGGCAAGCGCGTGCGCCCCCTGCTTGTATTCGCTGCGGGCGAGCTCGCGAACGCAAGTCAGCATGCACTCGAACAGGCGGCGTGCGCGGTCGAACTGATCCACGCCTACTCCCTCGTCCACGACGACATGCCTTGCATGGACGACGATGTGCTGCGACGCGGCAAGCCCACCGTGCATGTCCAGTACGACGACGCCACCGCGCTGCTGGTAGGCGACGCCTTGCAGACGCTGGCGTTCCAGAGTCTTTCCGAGACGGCCCTCTTCGACGATGCCGTGCGGCAAGTCGATGCACTGCGGCTGCTTGCGCTGGCCTCCGGCTCACGCGGCATGGCTGGCGGCCAGGCCATCGACCTCGAATCGGTTGGGCAGGCCATCAGCCGCGAAGCGCTCGAAGTGATGCATCTGCACAAGACCGGCGCGCTGATTCGCGCATCCGTCCAGCTGGGTGCCCTCTGCGGCAATGCCGACCCGGCATCACTCGCAGCACTCGATCGCTTTGGCAAGGCGATCGGCCTGCTCTTTCAGGTGGTGGACGATCTGCTCGACGCCGCCGCCGACACGGCAACGCTTGGAAAAACCGCCGGCAAGGATGCCGCCAACAACAAGCCGACCTACGTCACCCTGCTTGGGGCGACCGAGGCAAAGCGGCTTGCAGAAGATCTTCGACGTGACGCGCACGACAGCCTCGCGGCCTTCGGCGACCGCGCACGCCGCCTTGCTCAGCTGACCGACTACATCGTGGATCGGTCTTTCTGAGCACAGGCACATAACGCTTTTGGGACACCGCTTGACATGACCACCTATCCCTTGCTCGACCGCATCGAAAGCCCGGCGGATCTGCGCCAGCTCGATCGCAAGGACCTCCAGCCCCTGGCCGACGAACTCCGTGGCTTTCTGCTCGAATCGGTCTCCAAAACCGGCGGCCACCTGTCGTCAAACCTCGGCACGGTCGAACTGAGCGTTGCGCTGCACTACGTCTACAACACGCCCGAAGACCGGGTCGTCTGGGATGTCGGCCACCAGACCTACGCCCACAAGGTTCTCACCGGACGCCGCAAGCAGATGTCGACGCTGCGTCACTACAAGGGGCTGTCGGGGTTTCCGCGTCGCAGCGAAAGCGAGTTCGACACCTTCGGCACCGCGCACTCCTCCACCTCGATCTCAGCTGCGCTCGGGATGGCGATTGGCGCGCAGCGCGACGGCATCGCCCGCAAAGCGATCGCCGTGATTGGCGACGGCGCAATGAGCGCCGGCATGGCCTTCGAGGCACTCAACAACGCCGGCGTTGCCGACAGCGACCTGCTCGTGATCCTCAACGACAACGAGATGTCGATCTCGCCGCCGGTTGGCGCGCTCAACAAACACCTCTCACGCCTGCTCTCGGGCCGCCTCTTCAACGGTGCGCGCGAGATCGGGAAGCGCTTTCTCGAGCAGCTCCCACCGCCGGTGTTCGAATTGGCCCGCCGCACTGAAGAGCACGTGAAGGGCATGATGATGCCCGGCACCCTGTTTGAAGAGTTCGGCTTCCGCTATTTCGGTCCGATCGACGGACACGACCTGGAAGCCTTGGTGCCCATGCTCCAGAATCTCCGCGAGCTCAAAGGCCCGCTCTTCCTGCACGTCATCACGCGGAAGGGGCAAGGCTACAAACTCGCCGAAAACGACCCTATCCTCTATCACGGCGTCGCAAAGTTCGATCACACCGAGGGCATCGCCACCGGCGCGAGCAAAGTCGCTGGAAAGCTCACCTACACGCAAGTCTTTGGTGACTGGCTTTGCGACATGGCCAAGGCCAATCCGCGTCTGGTCGCCATCACCCCCGCGATGCGCGAAGGTTCGGGCATGGTCCGGTTCGAGCAAGAACACCCCGACCGCTACTTCGACGTCGGCATCGCCGAACAGCATGCACTCACGTTCGCAGCCGGACTCGCGTGCGAAGGCGCCAAACCGGTTGTTGCGATCTACTCGACTTTCCTTCAGCGTGCGTACGATCAGCTGATCCATGACATCGCACTGCAAAACCTGCCGGTCATGCTCGCAATCGACCGCGGCGGGCTCGTTGGCGCCGACGGCGCCACGCACCACGGCGCGTTTGACCTCTCCTTCCTTGCCTGTGTGCCAAACATGCTGATCATGGCGCCGAGCGATGAAGACGAGTGCCGCAAAATGCTCACCACCGGGTTCCTGCACGATGGTCCGAGCGCTGTGCGCTACCCTCGTGGCAGCGGCTGCGGGGCCAAGCCCGATCCAGCGCTGACCCCCCTGCCGATCGGCAAGGCCCAACTTCGTCGGCAAGGCAGGCGCGTCGCCCTGCTCGCCTTCGGGTCGATGCTGGGCCCCGCGCTCGAAGCCGGAGAGCGGCTCGACGCGAGCGTTGTGAACATGCGGTTCATCAAACCGATGGATCTCGACATGCTGAGCAACATCGCCAAGTCGCATGAACTCATTGTCACGCTTGAAGAGAACTCAGTGATCGGCGGCGCAGGTTCGGAAGTGGCCCGCGCCCTTGAGAACTTGGGCGTGGCTATACCCATGCTCCGGCTCGGCCTACCAGATCAGTTCATTGACCATGGCGAGCAAAGCCAGCTCCACAAAGAGATCGGCCTAACCGCCGAACAGATCTACGAGCGCATCTCGGCTCGACTGGCCTCTATCGAGCCCATAGTTTAGTCAAACCCAAGGGAATGCTAGGATCGCGCCTTGATTCGGGGCGCCTCCGCCCCCATCTCCCACAGATCCGGGGCAGCCGCCCGAACCCACGCAGGACAACGCCTTCCTCCGGCAGATCCAGTGAGCCCCGGCAGGAAAGGATGTATGGATACCAAGAACACCCGCGATGCCGCGGCCCCCATGGCTGACGTACAAGGCAGCGAAGACCGTCGCCAGCTCGCCATCAACAAGGTTGGCATCAAGTCGATTCGCCATCCGGTCAAGGTCGCTGACCGCAGTGGTGGCATCCAGCACACCGTTGCCACTTTCAGCATGTATGTGGGATTGCCGCACAACTTCAAGGGCACCCACATGTCTCGCTTCATCGAGATCCTCAACGGACACGACCAGGAAATCTCGGTCGAGTCATTTGAGCCGATGCTGCGTGAAATGATCGAGCGCCTCGAGGCCGAAACAGGTCACATCGAGATGACGTTCCCGTTCTTCATCAACAAGGCCGCCCCGGTCTCCGGTGTGAAGAGCCTGATGGATTACGAAGTCACGTTCGTAGGCGAGATCAAGCCCGGCGGGGAGTGCGAGTTCACAATGAAGGTGCTCGTACCCGTCACCAGCCTCTGCCCCTGCTCGAAGAAGATTTCCGATCGCGGCGCCCATAACCAGCGCTCACACGTCACGGTAAGCGCCTACGCGAAAGATCGCGTATGGATCGAAGAGATTGTGCAACTCGTCGAACAGGAAGCCTCGTGCGAACTGTTCGGACTGCTCAAGCGCCCCGACGAAAAGTGGGTCACCGAACGTGCCTACGACAATCCGAAATTTGTCGAAGACATGGTTCGCGACGTGGCAGGCCGCCTCAACGCTGAACCCCGCATCCACGCATACGCGGTCGAATGCGAGAACTTTGAATCAATCCACAATCACAGCGCCTACGCTCTGATTGAACACGACAAGAGGGCCCGCTAACGCAGCCAGCAACACAAGCGCACATCCAGAGAGGGCCGCCTGCGCGGCCCTTTTTTGATCTACCCGAACACGCAAAAGCAAAAAGCCCGCAGAAGCGGGCTTTTTGTACAGCTGAGGCGCAGGCGATCAGCGCTTCGAGAACTGCTTGCGACGACGTGCGCCGTGCAGGCCAACCTTCTTACGCTCAACCTCACGTGCATCGCGAGTCACGAAGCCGGCCTTCTTCAGCACAGGCTTCAGGGTCTCGTCATAGTCGATCAGCGCGCGGGTAATGCCGTGGCGCACCGCACCAGCCTGACCCGACTCGCCGCCGCCATCAACGTTGACCAGGATGTCGAACTTGCCGACGGTCTCGGTCAGCTCGAGCGGCTGGCGCACGATCATGCGACCAGTTTCACGCGAGAAGAAAACATCGACCGGCTTGCCGTTGACAACGATGTTGCCCGAGCCCGGCTTGATGAACACACGTGCCACTGCAGTCTTGCGGCGGCCCGTGCCGTACTTGTAAGGATTCGCGATCGCCATTGCTTGGCTCCGTTAGATTTCGAGGGCCTTCGGCTGCTGGGCACTGTGCGGGTGAGCATCACCGGCGTAGCACTTCAGCTTCTTCAGCATCGCGTAACCGAGCGGACCCTTGGGGAGCATACCCTTGACGGCCTTGGTCAGCACACGATCCGGGAAGCGCTGCTGCAGCTTCTGGAAGTTTGTTTCGTAAATGCCACCCGGATAACCGGAGTGACGGTAGTACTTCTTGTCCAGCGCCTTGGCGCCGGTAACACGCAGCTTTTCAACGTTAACAACGACGATGAAATCGCCGGTATCAACGTGCGGCGTGTACTCAGGCTTGTGCTTGCCACGAAGGCGGCTTGCGATTTCCGAGGCAAGACGGCCGAGAACCTTGTCGGTTGCGTCCACCACGTACCAATCACGCTTAACTTCGTGCGGCTTGGCCGAAAACGTCCTCATGAGAATGTCCCTTGGTTTCTTCTAGGACCCAGTTCTAGGCCCAAATGCGGAAAGCCGGCAATTCTACACGCCAACTCCCGAGAAAGTCAAACATCGATCGAAAGCAACAAAAAAAAACGCAGCCCGCTGGAGCTGCGCCAAGTCCACACCAAAGGAGGAGGGTGGAGGAGACAAACCCGGGGTATCTCCGGCTCGCCATTGCGTCACCAGATCAACCACTACGGTTCGCATTATGGGGATAGCGCTTGTGCAACGCAAGAATCCGGACCCTCGGCCCAAGCGAAGCTATTTATATCGGGATAAGTACTGCTTATGTTCGTGTAAGCAATTGTGTTTGCTGGAAATTTTATGTTGACTGACTCGTCATTCAGTGGGTCGTTAAGGCTGACAAAACAGCATGGATGCTGCATCGCAGCATTGCCCGGAAGCCGGTAAAATGTGCCGCGTAAAAACCTATAACGCGAACGCACAAACAGGAAACGCAAGATGGAATGCAGCGTGAAGTGGGTAGATGGAGCAACATTTCTGGCCAGCACGGGTAGTGGACACTTCTTGAACATGGAAGGCGCGGCGGACGCCGGCGGCCTGAATCGCGCGCCGCGTCCGATGGAGTTGCTGCTCGCGGGCGCCGGGGGCTGCTCCGCATTTGATGTTGTGACAATCCTGAAGCGGGGCCGCCATCCGGTCAGCGGCTGCGAAGTAGCACTCAAAGCAGAGCGCGCCGACGCAGACCCGAAGGTCTTTACGCGAATCCACTACCACTTTACGGTTCGAGGCAAAGGCCTGAAGCACGAGGCCGTCGAGCGCGCGGTGAAGCTATCCGCCGAGAAGTACTGTTCCGCGTCGATCATGCTGGGCAAGACCGCTGAAGTCACCCACGACTTCGAGCTGATCGAGGACTGAAATCAAAGACAAAGAAGGGCTGCTCGCGCCGCCCTTCCTCTCCTGATCGCCAATCCGTCCGCTAGATGCGATACGCGAGGCGAGTCATCACCCCTGAGGCCAGCTTCATCGCGCCGCGCACCGGCGCCGGCAACTCGGCGGCACCCAGGGCGAGCGCAGTCTCGGCGTGGCTCGCCTCATCGCGCTTCATCTGTTCAAGAATCGCCTGCGAACGGGTGTCCGACGGCGGCACACGGTCGATATGACTTGCAAGGTGCGCCTCAACCTGGCGCTCCGTTTCCGCCAGGAAACCAAGACTCCAGCGATCACCGAAGCGGCCGGCCAGCACGCCGATCGACAAGGCGCCGGCGTACCAGAGCGGATTGAGCAAGCTCTTGCGGCCGCCCACGTCCTGAAGCCGTTGCTCCGTCCACGCAAGATGTTCGGTCTCTTCATGAGCGGCCTGCCGCAGCGCATCGGTCACCGCGGGGTCGTGCGAGGTCAGCGCCTGCCCCTGGTAGAGCGCCTGAGCGCAGATCTCGCCAACATGGTTCACCCGCATCAAACCGGCAACATGAGCCCGCTCAGCGTCCGAGAGCGCCGCATCTTCCTGGCCTGCGCCGGGGGTCGGGCGACTGCTCCGCGCAGGCGCGAAAACGGTTCGTAGCGCTCGGTCAAACTCAATGATCAGACTGTCAATCATGATTACTCGGATGCGCCTCGCTCAGAACATAGTTCGCCGGCCGCTCGGGCGGGGTGCTGCCGCGAAAGAGCACGCCCGACAGTTCATTGAGCGCAAGTCGATAGACCTGCCGCTTGAACTCGATCACCGCCTCCAGCGGCACCCAGTAGCCTGCCCAACGCCAAGCGTCGAACTCCGGCTTTTCGGTTGCCCGTAACGACACGTCTGCATCGCGAGCAAGCAGGCGCAACAGGAACCAGATCTGCTTCTGCCCTCGATATGTATTGCGCCACTCTCGTTTAACCCAGTGGCGTGGAACGTCGTACCGCAGCCAACTGCGCGTGCGACCAAGAATCTTCACGTGCTCCGGCCGCAAGCCTACTTCCTCGTAGAGCTCGCGGAACATAGCCTGCTCAGGCGATTCCCCATGCTTGATGCCGCCTTGCGGGAACTGCCAAGAATGCTCGCGGATGCGTTTACCCCAGAAGACCTCGTTTCGCGCGTTGACCAGGATGATGCCGACGTTGGGGCGATATCCGTCCCGGTCGAGCATGAAAACCACCTGAAAAATAGCTGAATTGGGCTGGATTCTTCCACATGCGGCAAACGAAGGAAAGCGACGGCCGCTGCGCTAAAATGGCGGATTGACCCAATCTATCGAATCGACATGCGCGCACGCCAGTTCTTCATCACCACCCTTAAAGAAGCCCCCGCCGACGCTGAAGTAATCAGCCACAAACTGATGATGCGCGCGGGCCTGATCCGCAAGCTCTCTGCCGGGATCTACAACTACATGCCGATGGGGCTGCGTGTGATTCGCAAGGTCGAGGCGATCATCCGCGACGAGATGAATCGCGCTGGCGCGGTGGAACTGAGCATGCCGCTGGTGCAGCCCGCCGAGCTTTGGCAGGAGACCGGTCGCTGGGACAAGATGGGCCCCGAGATGCTGCGCCTGAAAGACCGGCATGAGCGCGACTTCGCGATGCAACCGACTTCCGAGGAAGTGGTGACCGACATCGCCCGTCAGGAGCTCAAGAGCTACCGCGCGCTGCCGAAGAACCTCTACCAGATCCAGACCAAGTTCCGCGACGAGCGCCGCCCCCGCTTCGGGATCATGCGCGGCCGTGAATTCACGATGAAGGATGCCTACTCCTTCGACCGCGACGTGGAATCGGCAGGCAAGAGCTACGAGAACATGTATGCCGCTTACCGCAAGATTTTCGACCGCCTTGGCCTCACCTACCGTGCGGTTGCGGCGGATACCGGCGCGATTGGCGGCGATCGTTCGCACGAGTTCCAGGTCATTGCCGAAACCGGCGAAGACTCCATCGTTTACTGCCCGACCTCGGACTACGCTGCCAACATTGAGCTTGCCGAAGCCCTGCCCTTACTGAGCGCCCGCGCCGCCGCCTCACGCGCGATGGAAAAGGTTTCCACCCCTGGCAAAACCTCTTGCGCCGACGTCGCCGCCCTGCTCGGCACCGACATTTCGAACACGGTCAAGTCGCTGGTGCTGGCGACCGACGAATTGAACGACGCTGGCGCAGTCGTCAAGACCACGGTCTGGCTGCTGCTGGTCCGCGGCGATCACGACTTGAACGAAGTCAAGGCCGGCAAGGTGGAGGGTCTGAAGAACGGCTTCCGCTTCGCCAGCGAAACCGAGATCGTCGAACACTTCGGCTGCAAGCCTGGCTACCTCGGCGCGATCGGCCTCAAGAAGCCGGTCAAGATCGTCGCCGACCGCACCGTCGCGCTGATGAGCGACTTCATCACCGGCGCCAACGAGCCGCACTTCCACATCGCGGGCGTGAACTGGGGGCGCGATCTGCCGGAACCCGACGTCGTGGCCGACATCCGCAACGTGGTCGAAGGCGATGCCTCGCCGGATGGCCAGGGCACGCTGGCGATCCAGCGCGGCATCGAAGTCGGCCATGTGTTCTACCTCGGCACCAAGTATTCAAAGGCGATGAACGCCACCTTCCTCGACGAGGATGGCAAGCCCAAGCACTTCGAGATGGGCTGCTACGGCATCGGGGTGACCCGCATCCTCGGGGCGGCGATCGAACAGAACCACGATGCGCGCGGCATCATCTGGCCGGATTCGATCGCGCCCTTCACGGTTGCGATCTGCCCGATCGGCTACGACCGTGCGGAAGAGGTGAAAGTCGCCGCGGACGCGCTTTACGCCGAACTTACCGCGGCGGGCATCGACGTGATCCTCGACGACCGCGGCGAGCGCCCCGGCGCGATGTTCGCCGACTGGGAGCTGATCGGCGTGCCGCACCGCGTAGTGCTGTCTGACCGCGGGCTCAAGGAAGGCCAGGCCGAGTACCAGGGGCGCCGCGATGCGGAAGCAACGAAGGTGGCCGTCGCTGAACTGGTCGCCTTCGTGAAATCGCGACTTGCGCCGTAAACAAGGCATGCGGATCCAATCAGTTGCCCTGCTGCTCAGCTTTGCGCTGCTTGCGCCGCCCGCTCTTGCGGGCGCGCAGCGGGAAGAGGATCTTTCGGCCAGCGTGCGGGCGGCGTTGCATGGCGCGGTCTCCGACCGCGCTGCGCCGGAGCCGGTATTCCCGAGCGCGACCGAGCGGGTGCGCTGGCTTGGCGAAATGTCGCAGCGGCTCTACAAGCGCATCCCGGATCCGCAAGAGCGTCTGATCTTCCTGAAAACCGTGTACTACGAAGCGCAGCGCGCAGGGCTGGATCCGCAGTTGGTGCTCGGCCTGATCCAGGTTGAAAGCGGCTTCAAGAAGTATGCGGTCTCGAGCGTCGGCGCCCGCGGCTACATGCAGGTGATGCCGTTCTGGGTTCGCGCGATCGGTACGCCAGACCAGAACCTGTTCCACCTTCGCACGAATCTGCGCTACGGCTGCACGATCCTGCGCCATTACCTCGACATCGAAAAAGGTGACCTGTACCGCGCGCTGGGTCGCTACAACGGTAGCCTGGGCCGGCCGGAATATCCGAACATGGTTCGGGCGTCGTGGGAACGTAACTGGAGCTGGCAGGCGGCGGAAACCCTTGCCCAGCAGCCGCTGCCGGCACGCAACTGACGGCCGCCTGCAGACCGATGCGCGGGGCACCCTTGATCGCAGCGGCAAGCACCCCAGTGCGCCCGGCACCCGCCCGCATCCGGCGCCGCGTGCTCACATGCGCGTTCGTCGCGCTGATCTCAGCGGGCTGCGCCAGTGCGCCAGACCGATCCGCATCGGCCCCAAGCCCGGCAAAGGCGCGCAATGGCGTACTCGCGAGCGCGTCGGGCAAGACGCTCTACACCTTCGACAAGGATTCGGCCGGTAGCGGGAAAAGTGCCTGCAGCGGCCGCTGTGCGCTTGACTGGCCACCGATGTATGCCGCGCCGGGCGCGAAGGGGGGTGGCGACTGGTCGGTGATCATTCGCGATGACGGCAAGCCGCAATGGGCATGGCGGGGCAGGCCCCTCCACTTCTGGCACAAGGACCTCAAGCCCGGCGACAGACTCGGCGATGGCATGAACGGCATCTGGCACGTCGCCAAACCCTGATCGCCCCACGCGCCCTTGCGCCCGCCGAGCCAGCGCAGCAGCCCGACGCCGACCGCCCCCGCGCCCGGGTTTGAACCAGCCGGCGCGCCGCGAGTCCGAAGCCATGTAAGCTCGGCGCCCTCGCCCCGGTCATCCGTGGCAGGCCCTCGCCATGCGCGATTGCCGTGCCGCCACCCAAGACCCGCCCGGAGAGCCCACATGCTGATTCGCATCAACCAGGATGCCCACCCGATTGCGCCCTCGGAGATCACGCCCGAGTCGCTCTACCGCGGCCGGCGCAACTTCATTCGCGCCGCGGGCCTGGGCGCTGCGGCGCTCGCCGTGTCGCCCGCGTTCGCGGCCGCCAAGCTGGGCGCGATCCAGAAAAGCCCGCTCTCAAGCACCGAAGCGCCCACGGCGCTCAAGAGCGTGATCAGCTACAACAATTTCTACGAATTCGGCACCGGCAAGGAAGACCCGGCTCGGAACGCCGGCCGCTTCAAGACCCGCCCCTGGACAGTCAGGGTCGATGGGCTTTGTGCCAAACCGCGCACCTTCGCGATCGACGATCTGCTCAAGCTTGCCCCACTCGAAGAACGCATCTACCGCATGCGTTGCGTGGAAGGCTGGTCGATGGTGATTCCGTGGAACGGTTTTCCGCTCGCCAGCCTGCTCAAGCAAGTGGAACCGCTCGGCAGCGCCAAGTTTGTCGAATTCGTCACCGCCGCCGACCGCGCCACCATGCCGGGCCTCGCCCTGCCGGTGCTCGACTGGCCCTACACCGAAGGCCTGCGCATCGACGAAGCCATGCACCCGCTCACGATTCTCGCCCTCGGCCTGTACGGCGAAGAACTGCTGGCGCAGAACGGCGCACCGCTGCGCCTTGTGGTGCCGTGGAAATATGGCTTCAAGGGCGCCAAGTCGCTGGTCAGCATCCGCCTCACCGACAAGCAACCGGCCACGGCCTGGAACATCGCCGCGCCGAACGAGTACGGCTTCTACTCGAACGTGAACCCTGAGGTTGACCACCCGCGCTGGAGCCAGGCAAGCGAACGCCGGATCGGGGAATTCACCAAGCGCAAGACCCTGCCCTTCAATGGCTACGCGGATCATGTGGCCCGACTCTATGCCGGCATGGATTTGAGAAAGTTCTACTGATGCGCGCTGCTGCACCCACCGCCCCACCACCTGGGCGCCGCCCACCGCACGGCCCGAGCGCCCTTCAGCTCGCGGCTGCCAAGTCCGCGCTGTTTCTGATCTGCCTGCTGCCGCTGGGGTGGTATCTGAACCGGCTGCTCAACGATCAACTGGGCGCCAACCCGATCGAAGCGATCACCCGCGCCAGCGGCGAGTGGACACTGCGCCTCTTGCTGGTGACCCTTGCCATCACGCCGCTGCGTCGCCTCACCGGCTGGCACTGGCTGATCCGCCTGCGCCGGATGCTCGGGCTGTTCGTATTCTTCTACGCCAGCCTGCATCTGGCCACTTACCTCTGGCTCGACCAGTTCTTCGACTGGGCCGCGATTGGCAAGGACATCCTCAAGCGCCCCTTCATCACCGTGGGCTTTGCGGCTTACCTGCTGCTGGTGCCGCTAGCCCTGAGCTCGCACAACGCAGTGATCCGCTGGCTAGGCGGCCGCCGCTGGCAGGCGCTGCACCGCTCGATCTACGCGATTGCGGTGCTGGGGGTCGTCCACTTCTGGTGGCTGGTCAAGCGCGACATCACCGAACCCCTGATCTACGCCCTCATCCTCGCCGCCCTGCTCGGCGCGCGGGCCTGGTGGCGCGAGCAGGAACGCCGCCGGCAGTTGGCGCCGCGGAGGCCACCGGCCGGGAAAACCGTGATCCCGATCGTGCCGCGCTGAACACAAGCGCCCGCGCGCATGAAAATCGGCGCCGCTTGGTACGGGCTACTGCCGTACAGGTTGCCGACCATCAGCTTTTGCGCCGTTGCCGGCCCCCTCCTGGAATGGTTCGCACCCGGCGGTCCCACGCTGCAGTTCAACGGCATCATCAATGCCGAACTGCGCATGCCGATCCTTCCCTGAACCCCCCGGCACAAAAAGCAAAACCCCGCCGCACCGGCCAGTGCTGCGGGGTTTCGTTTTTCCGCTCGCGGGGCCGCACACAGCCAGCCCCGGCATGCGTGGCGCTTACTTCACGACCAGCAGGCTCTCGTCCCACTTGGCGTGCTTCTCAAGGCCGAGCAGGTTGGCCGTGGTCGCAGCAATGTTCGACAGGCCGGCCTTTTCGGTCTGCTTGAGGCCCAGCTTGCCGCCAGTGACGTTGTCGTAAAGGATCAGCGGCACCGGGTTGAGCGTGTGCGCGGTCTTGGCCTTGAAGGAGCCATCGGCGTTTTGTGACGGCTGCTTGGTCTTCTTGTCCAGCTCGTACATCTCGTCGGCATTGCCGTGGTCGGCGGTGATCAGCGCCACGCCGCCCAGTTCGTCGATCACCGGCAGGATGCGCGCAAGCGCCAGATCCACCGCCTCGATCGACATCGTCGCGGCGCGGAAGTTACCGGTGTGGCCCACCATGTCGCCGTTGGCGAAGTTGCAACGCAGAGTGCGGTACTTGCCGCTGCGCAGCGCGTCGATCATCGCGTCGGCAATTTCGGCCGCCTTCATCCACGGGCGTTGCTCGAAGGGCACCACGTCGCTGGGCACTTCGAGGTAGGTCTCGCCGTCAAACTTGTTCGAGCGGTTGCCGTTCCAGAAGTAAGTGACATGGCCGAACTTCTGGGTTTCGGAGCAGGCGAACTGCTCGATGCCGCTCTTCGAGAACCACTCGCCGGTGGTGTCAAGAATGACCGGCGGGTTCACCAGGAAGCGCTTGGGCAGCTTCAGATCGCCGTCGTACTGCAGCATGCCGGCGTAGGTGACTTTGGGCACGCGCACGCGGTCGAACTTGCTGAAGCCGTCTTCTTCGAACGCGCGGGTGATTTCGATCGCGCGGTCGCCACGGAAGTTGTAGAACACCACCGAGTCGCCGTCTTCAATCGTGCCGACCGGCTTGCCATCCTTGGCGATCACGAAGGGCGGCAGATCCTGGTCGATCGTGCCGGGGAACTTGACGCGCAATTCCTTCACCGCCTGCGAGGCGCTGGCGAACTGGTCGCCCTCGCCCAGCACATGGGTGTGCCAGCCTTTGTCGACCATGCTCCAGTTGGCGTCGTAGCGGTCCATCGTGATGTTCATGCGGCCGCCGCCCGAGGCGATCTGCGCATTGAACCCGCCCGTGCTGATTTCCGCGAGGAAGGCCTCGAAGGGCTCGACGTATTCAAGCGCGCTGGTTTCCGGCACATCGCGGCCGTCGAGCAGTGCATGGATGCGCACGGCCTTCACACCTTCCTCCTTGGCCTTGACGATCATCGCCTTGAGGTGGTCGATGTGGCTGTGCACGTTGCCGTCCGAGAACAGACCGATGAAGTGGATCACGCCACGGCCAGCCTTGGCACCGGCCACGATCTGCTGCCATGCCTCGCCCTGCCAGATCGCGCCCGACGCGATGGCATCGGCCACCAGCGCTGCGCCCTGGCTGTACACCTGGCCCGCGCCAATCGCGTTGTGGCCGACTTCCGAGTTGCCCATGTCGTCGTCAGACGGCATGCCGACGGCCGTGCCGTGCGCACGCAGGGTAACGTTCGGATAGTTCGCGAACAGTTTGTCCAGCGTGGGCTTGCGTGCGGCGGCGATGGCGCTGCCGGCTTCGGTCTTCGGAATGCCGTAACCGTCCATGACGATCGTGACGACCGGGCCCTGGATGCCAGCGAAGGAGGAGAGTTTGTTGAGCATGGTGTATCCCTGAAAGAGATGATTGTTTTCAAGAAGGAGTTCTGTCCGACTGCGCCTTGCGGGCGTTGAGCCGGGCCACGAATCGCTGCGGACGCGCTCTTGCAGGCGTTTCAGACACGGTGATTCGTTGCGAGTGCCCGGCTGTCGGGCAATGCGACCACTATCGTGCGCCCAGGTAGCCGGGGGGCGGGCCGGGCGCGATCCGATGGCCGGCAATGATATGTCTTTTTGACACGCGAAACCTTGCGCTGACTGGGGGTGGATGCCACCTGACAGCAGCGCATCGAACGCCCCCGGACAAAGAGGCCGCTGCGGCAGCTGAGCGGCTTGCCGCCGGGCATCGCGACCAGCCGCCCGCTACGGCGGGGCGCGCGGGCATCTCAAGTCATGCATGGCGCGGCCGATATCGCTTTGAACAGGCGCCGTAGACATGGCCGGATCGGCTTCAGGAGACTCACCCAGGTGCCGCGCACCAAACCCTTCGATTTACTGCGGCAAAGCGCAATCCTGATACTCGCGCTGTACGGCGCACTGGCATGGATTGCGGCCTTGGCCGACGTGCCGGCCGCCAGCGCGAACGGCAGCTGGCTGCACCCCAGTGCCGGTGGCATGGCACTGGCGAGCGCGCTGGCCTTGTCCGCGCACGCCAAGGCCAGCCGCGTGCTGCGCGCCGCGATCCTTTTGCTGGTGGCGCTAAGCCTGGTGCCGCTGGCGCTGCCGGCCACGCAATCCGGCGCTGGCATTCGGCTCTGGCCCGAGAATGCCCGCAACTGGTCGGCCGTGTTGTGCGGCATCGGCTGGGTCGTCTGGGCGATCGGCACCGCCTATCCGCGCCACGCCGTGGCTCGCCTGCAGAACCTGTGCGCCGCCGCGCTGATTGCCGGGGCGGGCCTGATCATCACCAGCCACTTTCTCCGCCTCGACTTGATGTATGCAAACCCCGCGCTGTCGGCCAAACCGGTTGCGCTGGCGGTGATCTTGCTGATTCAGGCCGTGCTGCTGTTGCACGAACGCGCCGGACAGCGTGACGCCGAACTGCGCGAAGAGGCGCTCATCAGCCGCATCGGCCTCGGGGTGCTGAGCATCATCGCCTTTGCCACCGGGCTGATCAGCTTTACCGCCTTGCAGGACGAAATCGAATCAGCGCTGTACCAGCAGTTGCAGGCCAACCTGCAGAACCGGCAATTCGTGTTCTACACGGCCCTCGACGCACTTCACATGAACGCAGCGCCCCTGGTGCGCGACGGCGAGTTCAGCGCGGCACTCGCTGCGCTGGACGACAACACCCCGCCCGCGCAACGCATGAAGGTGCTGCAGATGGCCGAGAACCTGCTGCCACCGGCCAACCCTTCGCAAACCGCCCGCGGCAGCATCAGCCGGGCGATTGCGCTGCGCGACCTGAGCGGACGCGCCATCGCACAGAACGGCGCCTTCCTCACCGGCGAGACCCTGTGGCTCACGGCGCGCCGGCGCAGCGAAGTGCGGCTGATGTGGCAGGGCGAACTGCCCTTTGCCGTGCAAAGGCTCGAAATCGAAAACGCGCAGCGCACACGGGTCGGCGAGGTGCTGATCCAGCACCCGGTACCCGCTTGGGAACTGCTTTTCGGAACCAGTTTCGATCTGGGCCGCAGCGGGCAGATGGCGGTCTGCGGCCTCAACGAAGCAAAGCTTCTCTGCCTGCGATCGCGCGCGCGCAGCTTTGTATGGGATCCCGCGCACAACCCGATCCGCCAGCAGATCGAAGGGGCCGCCCTCTACAGCGATTCGGGCTCGCTCACCGAACCCCAGTTCGTACCGGGCGAAGACGGCCGGATGCTGGTGGCGGCCTATCGGCCCATCGCCAGGATGAACCTTTCGAAGCAGCTCTCGAGCAACGGCCTGATGATGATGATCACGATGCCGGCCGAAGAGTTCTACGAGCCATTGCGCCGCCATCTACAGAAAGTACTGCTGTTCGCGATCCCGACCATCGCACTGGGCGGCCTGCTCCTGATGCTGATGATGCGCCCGCTGGTGCGGGCCTTGCGCGACAAGCAGGCGCGCTTCCGCGAGCTGACCGAACTGTCGTCGGACTGGTACTGGGTGATGGACGACCAGTTACGCTTTACTGAAATGATGGGCAAGGGGCTGGCGGCATCGGGGCTGCTCGCCAGCGACTGGATCGGGCGCCGCGTCGATACCTTGCGCGCGGCCGCCGGCAGCGAGGTCGCCGCCAGCGAACTGACCAGCCGCATGCTGCGGCGCGAGACTTTCGCCGGCGCCAGCGTGGCGCTCATGATCGGCGTGCCGCCTGCGCCACGGCACCTGCAGATATCGGGCGCACCGCAGTACCGGGGCGCACGCTTTCTGGGTTATCGCGGCGTGTGCATCGACGTCACCGACAAGCAGATTGCCGCCGACAACCTGCGCCGCGCCCAGGAAGCCCTGATGCGCAGCGAGAAACTGGCCTCGCTCGGCAGCCTGGTTGCTGGGGTTGCGCATGAGCTGAACACGCCGCTGGGCAACGGCATCACCGCCGCCAGCAGCCTCGCGAGCGAAGCGCGCACATTCGGCGAGGCAGTGGCGGGCGGCACGCTCAAACGCAGCGCCTTGCTGCAATTTACTGAACAAGCCGCCGACAGTGCCGCGTTGATCGAACGCTCACTCGCGCGGGCGGCACATATCGTGCAGCAGTTCAAACTCGTGTCGGTGGACCAGCCCGGTGATGCACGGGGCCATTTTGATCTGGCCAGCGCGATTGGCGAGTTGCGCGGGGTGCTCGACCCGCGATTCCGCGACAAAGGCCTCAAGCTGCAGATCGAGATACCGCCCGGCCTGCGCTTCAACAGTTACCCGTCGGCGCTTCAGCAAGTCATGGAAGGACTCTGCGAAAACGCGCTGCTGCATGCCTTTGACGCGCAGTCCGATGGCACCCTGAGCATTGTCGCAACCCCTCTCCGCGACGGCCGTGTCCGCATCGAGGTGCGCGACGACGGGCGCGGCATGAACGAGAACGAGGTCGCCCGCGCCTTCGAGCCCTTCTTCACCACCCGGCTGGGAACTGGCGGCAGCGGACTGGGCCTGTACATCGTGCATTCGATCGTCACCGACGTTCTCGGCGGCCGCATCAGCCTCGCGAGCCAGCCCGGCGAAGGCTGCACGGCAACGCTGGAAATCCCGCTGGTGGCACCCTGAGCGCACGCCATCCGGGGGGCAAGCCTGCGCCGGTCAAGAAACCTGCGCATCGGCCGTTAATCCGGCACTAGCAGTTGCTGGGCCCGCGCGCGATCGGTTGCGCATTGCGCGCCCCGCGCGCCCCGCGCAGCACGCCAGCACTGCCCACGGACGACACACCCAATGCAATCACACAAAGCCTGCGCAACCCTGCTGATTTCAAGCCTTGGCCTCAGCCCTGCGCTCGCGCAGACCAACCCCGGTGATGCCGTGCTGGAGCTGGATCTTGCGCAACTGGCCAGCATCGCCGTGCCGCAGAGCGCGACGATCACGCCCACCACCGCACGCCGACTACCCGCATCGGTCACCGTGATCGACCGGCAGATGATCCGCGACACCGGCGCACGCAACCTGTTCGACCTGCTCGAAACCTACGTACCCAGCTTCCACTACCTGCCGCATCACTGGGAGGCGCCGCACATGGGCATGCGCGGCCTGATCGGCGACCGCGAAGACAAGTACCTGATCGTGCTCAACGGCCGCGTCCTGAATGAACGCACCCACTTCGGCGCCATGAGCGAACGCGATCTGCCGATGCTCGACGACATCCAGCGGATTGACGTGGTGCGCGGGCCAGGCTCGGTCGTCTACGGCCCCGGCGCGGTGTCGATGGTCATCAACATCCAGACCGAGAGCTTCGGCAACAACAGTGGCGACGCCGCCACGGTGAAGCTGGGCGCGGTTGAGACGTTTCAGAGCCTTGAGCTGAAGAAGGGGCTCGCTTTCGGCGACCCCGGCCATGGTCTGCTGCTGTACGCGGGCATCGCGGCTTACGAGGGCGCAGACCAGGATGACGCCCCGATGGTCTACGGCAACAGCTTCACGACCAGTTGGGGCCAGGTCATACATGCCGGCGAGCCGACCCCGTTCGAGGTGCCGGACAACCACGCCGCCTACCGCGACCAGGCCAAGATCAAGCTGCACGCCGACTACCAGTTAGGCGACTTCCGCGCCTGGCTGCGCTACACGCGCGGCGGCGAGGCGCTGACTTGGGAACACAAGAGCTTCGGCACCAAACCGATCGGCTCGGCCAAGCCGGGCACGCCGCAGTCGGCGATTCCGACGCAAGGCGTGGGCTACCAGCAAGTCACGCTGGATCTGTCGCAACGCTGGGTCTTGAGCCCTTCCTTGTCGCTTGAACTCAAGGGGGGTTATGACAGCTTCGACTACGAACGGGCGGTTTCCAGCGTCAACACGCCCTGGACGCCGGTAGAAAACCACCGCGAAGACCAGTTCCTGCTGCGTGCCACCCTCACCGGTCAGGCAAGCGAAACACAAACCTTCGCGGCTGGCGCCGAGTACAGCCACGCGAAGTACGGCATCGCGAGCCCAGGCTACCCCGACACACCGGCCTACTCCACCGCGCTCGGCCTGATGCCGGAGTGGGGCACATCGGCCTACGGGATCTTTGGCGAACACCAGTGGCAAGTGTCGGACACGCTGACCAACTTCCTTGGTCTGCGCATCGACAAGGACGATTACTCCGAATGGATGTGGTCGCCGCGCTGGGCGCTGGTCTTCGCACCGAATGAACGGGATACCTTCAAGTCGGTGCTCAGCCGCTCGGTGCGCAAGAACAACGCCGAAGAGTTGCGCAAGCAGCACCTTGGCGGCGCCACCTCCGAGCCCGAAATCGTGCAGGGCATCGAACTGATCTACCAACGCAGCTTCAGCCGCGAACTGCGGATGGATCTATCGACCTACTACAACGCCGCTGAAGTCATCGGCTTCGACTCCACAACCTTGGCATCAAACCGGGTCGCCGACTTTACCTACGGCGGCGTCGAGTTTGAGTTGAGCTACAAGACCGACGATCTGCGGCTGAGCTTCTCGCAGTCCTACCTGCGGCTCGACGACTTCAATGTCGAGCCCGGTGCGCGACAGAAGATATCCGTGGCCCACCTTGGCTACGGCAACGATCTGAGCAACTGGAGCAACAGCATGACCAAGCTCGCCGCCGCCTGGCAGGTGCATCCGGACTGGCGGCTGAGCGGCGATCTACGGGTATTCTGGGGCTATGCCGGTTCGGAATACACGACGCAGAACACCAACGACATCAATGACGGGCTCGCACCAGGCCCGTTCTCAACCACCGCCGTGTCAGACCGCGGATACACGGACAGCTTCCAGGAAGCCGCCTTCCTTGACCTGGGCGCGCAGTACCAGGTCAGCAGACAGGGCAGCCTGAGCCTGAATGCCTACAATGTGCTCGGCTGGTTCGACGAGCAATACAACAAGCGCATGTACCTCATCAACGTAAGCAACTACCGTACTGAAGCGCCGGCCGCGGCACTGACCTACCGGCATGCGTTCTGATTCATTGGCCGCGCACCGGCATCCCCCCATCACAGCAGGGAAGACTGGCTGAATCGATGCCCTGCCGGATCGCCAGAACCCTAAGATGGCTGGCCGCCAGCGCGCTGGCGCTGCTTGCCGGCGTTTGCCTGGGCGCGCCGACCGACGCCCAGGTCAAGGCCGCCTACCTGATCAACTTCACCCGCTATGTCGAATGGCCGGCGCCCGGCGGGCATCAGCTCTGCCTCGTGGGCGCCGACGAAATCGCCGAATGGCTGGAGCGCTCGCAAGCGAAGACCGGCTTCGTCGTGCGCCGTCTGCTCGACCCGAACGAAATCGAAGGCTGCACACTGCTCTTTCTGGGCCGCGACAGCACCCAGGTGCGCCAATGGCTCGCCGCGCGGCGCGACCGCGCGATTCTCACCGTCAGCGAACAAGGCGGCTTTCTCGACAAGGGTGGCATCATCAACCTGATGTACCAGAGCAACACCTTGCGATTTGAAGTGAATCTCGATCATGCGCGCCAGTCCCGCTTGCAGGTGAGCTCACGCCTGCTCGCGCTGGCCGAGCGGGTTGAGGGCGGCAAACCATGAAGCTGCAGGGCCGCCTGATCCGCGTGAGCATCGGCGTGCTGTTGCTGGGCCTGGCCCTGCACCTGGCGCTGCTGGTGGGCTACGAACAGCTCACCTACCGCGACCGCATCCTGCAGGATCTGCGCGGCCGTGCGCAGATCCTCGGGCTTAACAGCGCGGCGGCAATTTCCTTCAACGACGCACGGGCCGCGCGCGAAAACCTGCAGACCCTGCGCGCCGCGCCGGCGGTGACGCTGGCTTGCCTGTACAACGAACAGCGTGCCTTGCTGGCACAGTACGGCGCCGGCCAGGCACCCTGCCCGGCCCAGCCTGATGCGGCCCAGCGCGCCGGATTGATGCGCCACATCGAACCGATCCGCGTTCAGAACGAAACTGTTGGCGCAATCCTGCTTGAAGAGCGCCTGCCAAGCCTGAGCGAGCGCCTGCCCCGCTACGGCCTCACCCTGCTCAGCAGCATCGGTGTCGAAACCCTGCTGGTACTGGTGCTCGCCGTGGCCTTGCGCAGCCGCGTGGTGCAGCCGGTGCAACAGCTCGCCGAGCTGGCCGCGCGGGTGACCGAGAAGCGCGACTACGCGCAACGGGCCATGGTGCTCGGCAAGGACGAAATCGGCGCTCTGAGCGAGGCCTTCAACCGCATGCTCGCCGCGATCCAGGAACGTGAAGCGGCGCTCGAAGACGGCGCACGCCTGCTGCAGGCCCTGATTGACCATGCCCCCGCCACCATCACGATGAAGGGCATCGACGGCCGCTACCTGCTCGCCAACCAGCAATTCGCCCAACTGGCAGGCCGCAGCGGCAAGGCCATCATCGGCCAGCGCGACGAGGATCTTTTCGAGGTGCCGGTCGCGGCCTCGCGCGAGAACCTCGACCGCGCGGCCGGCGAATCGGAAGCCGGCCTGCGCAGCGAAGAACAGTTGGGCGGCCGCGTCTGGCTGTGTGAGCGCTTCCCGCTGCGCAACGCCGCCAACGAGATCTACGCCGTCTCGGCGATCTCGACCGACATCACCGAACAGCTCGAAACCCAGGCCTCGCTCGCCCAGGCGCTTGCACGCGTGACCGAATTGAACGAAACCCTTGAGGCCCGCGTCACGCAACGCGGTGCCGAACTCAAGCAGGCGATGGCGCAACTGGTGCATAGCGAGAAGCTCGCCGCACTGGGCAGCCTGGTCGCCGGCATCGCCCACGAGTTGAATACGCCGGTAGGGATGGTCGTCACCACCTCATCGACCATGGCTGACCGGGCGCGCGACTTTGAGAAGCTGGTTGCCGAAAACCGGGTCTCGCGCAGTGGCTTCAAGGACTTTCTCGATGACCTGCGCGACGGCATGCGCCTGATCGAAAACAACAGCCTGCGCGCGGGCCGCCTGATCAACGACTTTAAGCAAGTCGCGGTCGACCAGACCAGCATGCGGCGGCGCGAGTTCGCGCTCGACGAACTGGTCCGCAACACCCTGCATGCGCTCGGCCCCATGTTCCGCCACGCTGCACACCGGATCGAAGCCAACATCGATGCGCGGATCGACTGCAACAGTTACCCCGGCGCGCTCGAACAGATCATGACGAACCTGATCCAGAACGCGCTGGTGCATGGTTTCAAGGACCGCGATTCCGGCCTGATCACCGTCAGCGCCTCGGAATCCGACGGCATCGTCACGCTGCGACTGTGCGACAACGGCAGCGGCATCGACGCCCAGCACCTGCCGCACCTCTTCGACCCCTTCTTCACCACGCGGCTTGGCGAAGGCGGCAGCGGCCTGGGGCTCTACATCGTGCATAACCTGGCCAGCGGCATCCTGGGCGGCAAGATCGAGGTGAGCTGCCCGCCCGAAGGCGGCGCCTGCTTCACGCTCAGCTTCCCGGCCTGCGCGCCGCCGCGCGAGCGGATGCTCGACTGACGCCGCGATTCAGGCCTTCGGCCGCTGCGCGGACTTGGGCCGGAACGCCTTGACGATCGACTCGTCCGTCTCGATGTACGGCCCGCCAATCAGGTCGATGCAGTAAGGCACGGCGGCAAAGATGCCGGGCACGCGCACCGAGCCATCTTCATTGCGCACGCCTTCGAGCGTTTCGCGAATCGACTTCGGCTGGCCCGGCAGGTTGAGGATCAGGCTTTTGCCCCGAATCACGCCTACCTGGCGCGAGAGGATCGCGGTGGGCACGAAGGCGAGTCCGATCTGCCGCATCTGCTCGCCAAAACCCGGCATCACCTTGTGCGCTACCGCCAGCGTAGCCTCGGGCGTGACATCGCGTGGCGCCGGCCCGGTGCCGCCGGTGGTGAGCACCAAGTGGCAACCGGCAACATCGCACAGCTCGATCAGCGTGGCTTCAATAGCCCCCTGCTCGTCCGGGATCAGGCGGGTCTCGGCGCGCCAGGGCGTTGTGAGAGCCTGGCCAAACCATTCGTTGAGCGCGGGCAGGCCCTTGTCTTCATAGACACCGGCCGAAGCGCGATCACTGATCGACACCAGCCCGATGAGCAAGCCCTCGCTCATGCTTCGTCGGCCTCGCCATCATCTCCCGCGTCAGCCGCCTGATCCGGGTCTTCGGCGTATTCGAGCTCACGCAGAATGCGGAAGATCTCGCGATAGGCGCGCGGCGGCTTGGCTGCTTCACGTTCCTTGAGCGCATTGCGCCGCAGGTTGCGCAGGTGTTGCAGATCAGCGCCCGGATAAACGCTGGCAATGTCGCCCAGCGTGCCTTCATCTTCGAGCAAGCGCTCGCGCAGGCGTTCGAGCTTGTGCTGGCGCGCGATCTCGGCCTTCGAGACGCCGGCAATGGCGTCCAGCGCCTCGCGAATCGGCTCCGGGTCAACTTCGCGCATCAATTTGCCAATGAACTGCAGCTGGCGCCGCTTGGCTTCGTGCTTGCCGACCCGCGCATATTCGAGGATGGCCTCGTGCAGGCGCTCGGGCAGCGGCACCTTGGCCAGGCGCGCGGGCGACAGCAAGACAAGCTCTGAGCCCATGTCTTGCAGCTTGTGCATATCGCGCTTGCGCTGCGATTTGCTGGGGCCGTCGTACTCTTCCGAGTCGTCGTCATTCTGGTGCTGTGGATTGCGGTGCATGGAGTTTCCGAAGGCGATTTGGCCACATGAACGTAAAATTATAGCTTTCGACCCGATGGATGCTTCGAATGGCTACTGAAACCGGCTTCAGCTTCACCCAGGACTCGCTGCGCGAGATCGCCGCCGATGTGCTGCGCCATGCGAAAACACAGGGCGCATCGGCTTGCGACGTCGACGTCTCTGAGGGCTGGGGACACTCGGTCACGGTGCGCCAGCAAGAGGTGGACACACTTGAATACCACCGCGACAAAGGCGTTTCGGTCACCGTGTACCTCGGCCAGCAACGCGGCCACGCCAGTACCACCGATTTCAGCAGCAGGGCACTGCGCGATACGGTGGCCGCAGCCGTCTCGATTGCCCGCTTCACCGCGAGCGATCCGGCCGCCGGCCTGCCGGACGCCGATCAGCTCGCGCGCGACCCCCGCGATCTCAAGCTGTTTTCCCCCTGGGCTACCGATGTCGAGGCGTCGATCGACATGGCGCGCCGCTGCGAAGCCGCAGGCTTTGCGGTCAGCCCGCTCGTGACCAACTCCGAGGGGGCCTCGGTGTCCACCCAGCAATCGCAGTTTGTTGCCGCCAACAGCCTTGGCTTCTGCGAAGGTTACGCCAGCACCCGCCACGGATTCGGCTGCTCGATGATCGCCGGCGAAGGCGATGGCATGCAGCGCGATGACTGGTACGTCACCCGCCGCGACGCCGCCACGCTACCAAGCCCCGAATCGGTCGGCGACTACGCGGCCCGGCGCGCGCTATCGCGCCTGAACGCCCGCAAGCTCGCCACCTGCGAGGTGCCGGTGCTGTTCGAAGCACCGCTGGCCGCCAGCCTGATCGGCCATTTCGTCAGCGCCGCCAGCGGCAGCAGCCTCTACCGCCGCAGCTCCTTCCTGCTCGATGCGCTCGGCACCAAGGTGTTCTCGAACGCCGTCACCCTGATCGAAGACCCCTTCCTGCCGGGCGGGCTGGCAAGCGGCTGGTTCGACGACGAGGGCGTGGCCACCGCACAGCGTGAAGTGGTGACGCGCGGCAAGCTCAACGGCTGGTTCCTCGGCAGCTATTCGGCCCGCAAGCTGGGCATGCGCTCAACCGGCAACGCTGGGGGCGCCCACAACCTGATCCTCAAACCCGGCAAGCTGGATCTGAGCGGCCTGCTCAATAAAATGGGGCGCGGCCTGTTCGTCACGGAACTGCTTGGCCACGGCGTCAATACCGTCACCGGCGACTACTCGCGCGGCGCCGCCGGCTATTGGGTCGAGAACGGGGAGATTGCCTACCCGGTGCACGAGATCACGATTGCCGGCAACCTGCGCGACATGTTCAAAGACATCGTCGCCTGCGGCAACGACACGCTTGTGCGCGGCGCAAAGCACTGCGGTTCCGTGCTGGTGGGCAACATGACGGTGGCCGGCGACTAAGCACAGTGGGCGCGCAAGCCGCGCCCCTGAAGGCACCCCGCCAATGCTTACGCGCGCCTTACGCAGCAAGGCCCTGCGGCAGATGCACCACGTGCAAGGTCCCCCTTCACCTTTACACAAAAGCTCTCGTATAGTCGCGACGTTCCCGCACACACAAAACCCAACGACGAGAGGAGACAACGTGGAACGTCGCTCATTTTTGAAGAACGCCGGCGCAGGGCTTGCGGCGGGTGCCGCTGCAGTGGCCGGCCCGGCGATGGCCGCCGATCTGCCCACGATCAAGTGGCGTCTGGCGTCCAGCTTTCCGAAGAGTCTGGATACGATCTACGGCGCCGCCGAAACCATGGCCAAGCGGGTTGCCGAAGCCACCGGCGGCAAGTTCCAGATCCAGGTCTTCGCCGCCGGCGAGATCGTTCCCGGCCCGGGCGTGCTCGACGCGGTGAAAGACGCCACGGTCGAGTGCGGCCACACCGCGTCCTACTACTTCGTGGGCAAGGACCCGACCTTCGCGTTCGACACCGCCGTGCCATTCGGCCTCAACAGCCGTCAGCAAAACGCCTGGATGATGCAGGGCGGCGGCCTGCAGTTGATGCGCGAGTTCTTCAAGGATTACAACATCGTCAACATTCCTTGCGGCAACACCGGCGCCCAGATGGGCGGCTGGTATCGCAAGGAAATCAAGACGGTGAAGGATCTGGAAGGCCTCAAGATGCGCATCGGTGGGTTCGCCGGCAAGGTGCTCGCCAAGCTGGGCGCGGTGCCGCAGCAGATCCCGGGTGGCGACATCTATCCTGCGCTGGAAAAAGGCACCATCGACGCCGCAGAGTGGGTGGGCCCCTACGACGACGAGAAGCTGGGCTTCAACAAGGTCGCCAAGTTCTACTACTACCCCGGCTGGTGGGAGGGCGGCCCGCAACTGTCGCTCTACGTGAACCAGAAGCAGTGGGATGCGCTGCCCAAGGAGTACAAGGCGATCCTCGAAGTCGCTTGCGCCTACGCCAACACCGACATGCAGGCCGAGTACGACGCGAAAAACCCGCTGGCCTTGAAGAAACTCGTGGCCACCGGCACGCAGTTCCGGCCGTTCAGCCCCGAGATCATGGCCGCCGCGCACAAGGCTGCCTTCGAGCTTTACGACGAAACCGCCGCGTCGAACCCGAAGTTCAAGAAAGTCTACGACGCATGGCGCAAGTTCCGCGACGACCAGATCCTCTGGTTCGGCGTGGCCGAGAGCCGCTACGACAACTTCCTGCAACAGCAACGCGCCGGCGCTGCGGCTGACAAAAAGCCCAAGAAATAAGCGGCTGCCCGTCACAGAAACCCCCGCGCGTGCGCGGGGGTTTCCTTTATTGCATAACCCGACTAAAATACTCAGGAACAAAGGGGAGTAGCTCCCGATCGGATGTTCGTCAATACGCGGCCTTTCACAGGCAGCCGGACTTCCGGGCAGCACGCACAGCAGTGCGACTGCGAGCAAGACCTTTGCCGTCACTGGCAAAGGTCCGTCCATGAGAACGGCCTTTTCCGGTAACGGATGGGCCGTTTTTATTTGGATGTATTCGGGAGAATCAAATGGCAACAATTGGTACGTGGTGGATGTGGGCGGGCTTTTTCGTGCTCGTGCTCGCATTCATCCTGATGGACCTCTTCCTGCTCGGCGGCCGCAAGGCGCACAAGGTCGGGGTCAAGGAAGCGGCAGGCTGGTCGATCTTCTGGGTCAGCATTGCAATGGCGTTCGCCGCTGCGCTGTGGTTCTGGCTCGACGCCACGTCCGGGCGCGAGATCGCCAACCTTCGCACCACCGAGTTCGTCACCGGCTACCTGATCGAGAAATCGCTCGCCGTTGACAACGTCTTCGTCTGGCTGATGATCTTCAGCTACTTCGCGGTGCCGATCGAATACCAGCGCCGTGTGCTGCTGTACGGCGTGGTCGGCGCCATCGTGTTGCGTACCGTGATGATCCTGGCCGGCGCGGTGCTGATCGCAAAGTTCCACTGGATCCTCTACCTGTTCGGTGCCTTCCTGATCATCACCGGTATCAAGATGCTGATCGTCGCGGACGGCGAATCGGACTTGGCGAAAAACCCGGTGCTGCGCTGGATGCGCGGACACCTTCGCATCACCGACAAGATCGAGGATGAGTCCTTCACCGTCGTCCGCAATGGCGTGCGCTGGTTCACCCCAATGTTCGTCGTGCTGGTGCTGGTCGAGATTTCCGACGTGATCTTCGCGGTGGATTCGATCCCGGCGATTTTCGCGATCACCACCGACCCGTTCATTGTGCTGACCTCGAACATCTTCGCGATCCTGGGCCTGCGCGCGATGTACTTCCTGCTGGCCGACATGGCGGACCGCTTCGTGTATCTGAAACACGCGCTGGCAATCGTGCTGCTGTTCATCGGCGCGAAGATGATGCTGGTCGAGTGGTACAAGATCCCGATCGGTATCTCGCTCGGCGTGGTGGCCACCATTATCGCGACCGGTGTGATTGCAAGCCTCTGGCGCACACGCAAGGCGCTGCCTGCAACGCACACCTGACGCAGAAGGAAAAAGCCCCGCAGCGATGCGGGGCCTTTTTTTCTTTACTCGCTGGAGGGCGCGGGGTCGGGCGGCGGGATCTCGGGCGCGGGGAGATCGGGCTCTGGCGGCGTCAGCTCGGGTTCGAGCATCTGCTCCTGCGGTATCTCGATCTGAACGTTGTCCACATCCACATCGACCTTCTTGTCCAGCCCCATCGTCACCATGCCGGGGAACATGATGACCAAGCCAACCATGATGATCTGGATGACGACAAAGGGCACCGCCCCCCAGTAGATATCGGTGGTCTTCACCGCCGCAGGGGCAACGGAGCGCAGGTAGAACAGCGCAAAGCCGAAGGGCGGGTGCATGAACGAGGTTTGCATGTTCACCGCCAGCAAGACCCCGAACCAGATCAGATCGATGCCCAGCTTGTCCGCCACCGGCGCCAGCAGCGGCACGATGATGAACGCCAACTCGAAGAAGTCGAGGAAGAACGCGAGCAGGAACACCAGGATGTTGACCACGATGAGAAAGCCCACCTGCCCGCCCGGCAAGTCGATCAAGAGGTGCTCCACCCAGCGGTGACCATCGACACCGTAGAAGGTCAGGCTGAATACCCGCGCACCGATCAGGATGAACACGACGAAGGCGGTCAGTTTTGCGGTTGACTCCATGGCCTGCTTGAGCAACTTCACGTCGAGCCGTTTGCGCATCATCGCCATGACCAGGGCGCCGGTCGCGCCCATCGCCCCGCCTTCAGTCGGCGTTGCAATACCCAGGAAAATCGTGCCCAACACCAGGAAGATCAGCAGCAGCGGCGGAATCAGGACGAAGGTGACCTGCTCGGCAATGCGCGACAGCAAGCCCAGCTTGAAGAGGCGATTGAACATGGCGAGCACGAAGGCGAGCATCACGCCGGAGGCCATTACCATGACCACCTTCTCGTCCATCGGGGCCTGCGGCCGCTCTGCGTAGTAGTAGTGCTCGAAGCCCACCGCCGCGCACACTGAAAGTGCGAGCAGGATAGCCAGCGAACGCAGGCCGCTATGCCCGTTCGGTTCGCGAATCGTGCGTGCTTCCGCCGGCAATGCCGGTACCCAGGCCGGCCGCACCATCGTGATCAGCGCGATGTAGCCGACGTAAAGCCCCGCCAGCACAAAGCCCGGAATGAAGGCGCCCTTGTACATGTCGCCCACCGAACGCCCAAGTTGGTCCGCCATGATGATCAGTACCAGCGAAGGCGGAATGATCTGTGCCAGCGTGCCGGATGCGGCGATCACACCGGAGGCCACGCGTTTGTCGTAGCCATAGCGCAGCATGATTGGCAGCGAGATCAGGCCCATCGAAATCACCGATGCGGCCACCACGCCGGTGGTCGCCGCAAGCATCGCCCCAACGAAGATCACCGCGAAGGCGAGCCCGCCGCGCACCGGTCCAAACAGCTGGCCAATGGTTTCGAGCAGGTCTTCGGCCATGCCGCTGCGCTCGAGAATCAAGCCCATGAAGGTGAAGAACGGAATCGCAAGCAGGGTGTCATTGCTCATCACCCCCCAGATCCGATCCGGCAAGGCCTGGAACAGCGAAGGCTGCAAGAGCCCGAGCTGAATACCCACCAGCCCGAACACGACGCCCGTCGCCGCAAGCGCGAACGCCACCGGATAGCCCATCAGCAGCATGACGACCATCGAGAAAAAGATGATCGGCGCGATGTTATTGATGAGGAAGTCCATTACTTGCCCTCCCCTTCGGCCAGTCGGCGCATCTTGCGGATCTCTTCGGCCAGTTCCTCCTCTTCAGAGGGGCCCGCAATGCCTTCAGTTGGGTCGGGGCCCCGTCCGGCGAGGAATGCGACCCGCTTGAAGATCTCCGAGAAGCCCTGAAGGATCAGCATGAAGATCCCCACCGGCAGCAGCAGACGCGCCGGCCACAGCAACAGCCCGCCCGCATTGGCCGAGGTTTCGCCGCTGTGAAAGCTGCTCATGAACACCGGCCATGAGAGCTTCAGAATGATCAGCGCCATCGGGAAGAGGAAGAAGACAGTGCCGAAGATATCGATCCAGATCTGCGTGCGCTTCGAGAACTTCCCGTAGATCACGTCGATCCGCACATGCGCGTTCTTCTGCAGCGCGAAGGCGGCGCACAGCAGGAACACGGCGGAAAACAGGTACCACTGGATCTCCAGCAACGCGTTGGAACTCATGTTGAAGATCTTGCGAACGATCGCGTTGCCGGTGCTGATCAAGGTCATGACCAGGATCAGCCAGAACGCGGCGCGCGCGATCCGCTCGTTAAGCAGATCAATCAGGCGGGATAGCCGCAGCAGAATAGCCAAGGTGATGTCTCCTCACTGGTGGTTCCGGGCATTGTTTTGGGGGCCCGTTTATCGTTGTGGCGCCAGTATGGCACTGGCAGCGTCAGGACATAAAATCCACCTTCACACCAAGATGGACACCCTGCCGCATGACCGCCCGCCTCTGTCTCATCCGCCACGGCGAAACCGCCTGGAACGTGGAACGCCGTATCCAGGGACACACCGACATCCCGCTCAACCACACCGGGCAGGAGCAGGCGCGCCTGCTTGCCAGCAGCCTGGCCGACGAATCCTTCGACGCGATCTACGCCAGCGATCTGAGCCGCGCCCGCCAGACAGCAGAGGCGACCGCGCATCGCTTGCACCAGACCGTGACCCTGGACCCGAGCCTGCGCGAGCGCCACTACGGCGACTTCCAGGCGCGCACCTACGACGAATCACGCGCGCGCTACCCTGAGGCCTATGCCCGCTTCGAGGCACGCGAACCGGATGCCGCCTTCCCCGGCGGCGGCGAGAGCCTGCAAGTGTTTTTCGAGCGCGTTCGCAGCGCGCTCAACCGCATCGCCGACGCCCACCCATCGGGCAATGTGCTGGTCGTCACCCACGGCGGCGTACTCGACATGGCGCACCGCGTCGCCGCTGAACTGCCCTTGCAGCAACGCCGCGACTTCCCGATCAGCAACGCCACCGTCAATTGGTTGATGCGCGAAGCCGGCACCTGGCGCGTGCTGGTGTGGGACGAGCGCAGCCACCTCGACCAATCACTCGATGAGCTGCCGTAGGCTTCGCCGCACTGCAAAAAACCTGAGGAAACAAGCACCTGTCGCGTGCTAAAATGCACGTTTTACCCCACTGCCAGACCAACATCGCCATGTTCTCAAAGCAGCAAACCATTGCCAAAGCCGATCCGGAACTCTGGGCCGCGATCGAAGCGGAAAATCGCCGCCAGGAAGATCACATCGAGCTGATCGCCTCTGAAAACTACGTCAGCGCCGCGGTGATGGAAGCCCAGGGCTCGCAGCTGACCAACAAGTACGCTGAAGGCTACCCGGGCAAGCGCTACTACGGCGGTTGCGAGCATGTCGATGTGGTTGAGCAACTGGCCATCGACCGTCTCAAGAAACTGTTCGGCGCCGAAGCGGCAAACGTGCAGCCGAACTCCGGCTCGCAGGCCAACCAGGCCGTGCTGATGGCCTTCGCCAAGCCTGGCGACACCATCATGGGCATGAGCCTGGCCGAAGGCGGCCACCTCACCCACGGCATGCCGCTGAACATGAGTGGCAAGTGGTTCAATGTTGTGGCTTACGGCCTCAACGAAAAGGAAGCGATCGACTACGAGGCAATGGAAGCCCTGGCGCGCGAGCACAAGCCGCGCATCATCGTTGCCGGCGCATCGGCCTACTCGCTGCGCATCGACTTCGAGCGCTTCGCCAAGATCGCCAAGGAAGTCGGCGCGATTTTCTGGGTGGACATGGCGCACTACGCTGGCCTGATTGCCGCTGGCTACTACCCGAACCCGGTGCCGCACGCAGATGTCGTCACCTCGACCACGCACAAGACCTTGCGCGGCCCGCGCGGCGGCGTGATCCTGATGAAAGCCGAACACGAGAAGGCGCTCAATTCGGCGATCTTCCCCGGACTGCAGGGTGGTCCGCTTGAGCATGTAATCGCCGCGAAGGCAGTTGCGTTCAAGGAAGCGATGACGCCGGAGTTCCGCAACTACCAGGAACAGGTGATCAACAACGCCCGCGTGATGGCGCGCGTGCTGTCGGAACAGCGCGGCCTGCGCATCGTTTCGAACGGCACCGAAAGCCACCTCTTCCTGCTTGACCTGCGCGCGAAGAAGATCACCGGCAAGGACGCCGAGGCCGCACTGGGCCGCGCCCACATCACGGTGAACAAGAACGCGATTCCGAAAGACCCGGAAAAGCCCTTCGTCACCAGCGGCATCCGGATCGGCTCGCCTGCCATGACGACCCGCGGCTTCACCGAAATTGAAGCCGAACGCGTTGCGCACCTGATCGCCGACGTGCTGGATGCGCCGGCCGATGAGGCGGTGCTCGAACGCGTGCGCGGCGAAGTCTCGGCGCTGTGCAAGAAGTTCCCGGTCTACGGCGCGTGACGGCAAGCCTTCGACACCGCTAGACTCGACGGGCGCCGCATTGCGGCGCCCGTTTCACATCCAGAACACCATGCGAGCGCCCGAACTGCCATGAAATGCCCCTTCTGCAGCACCCCGTCCACGCAGGTCACCGACACCCGTGAGAACGACGAAGGCGACATCGTGCGCCGCAGGCGGCGCTGCATGCACTGTGACAAGCGCTTCACGACCTACGAGCGCATCGAGCTTCGCATGCCGCAGATCGTCAAACGCAACGGCAGCCGCACCGAATACGACCACGAGAAACTGCGCGGCAGCATGAAGCTCGCGCTGCGCAAACGGCCCGTCACCGCCGAAAGCGTGGACGCCGCCATCGGCCGCATCGAAGAGAAACTGCTCTCGCTGGGTGAGCGCGAAATCCTCAGTGAAAAGCTTGGCGAGTTCGTGATGCGCGAACTTCGCAAGCTCGACAAGATCGCCTACATCCGCTTCGCCTCGGTGTATCGCAACTTTGAAGACGCGGAAGAATTCTCCGAAGTCATCCGCGAAGTCAGCGCGCGCCCACCTGCGCGCGCCCGCAAACCCAAGGCCAGCGAGTGAGCTTCAGCTGCGACGACGACCACCGCCACATGGCGCGCGCGTTGCAACTGGCAGAGCGCGGGCGATACATCACCAGCCCCAACCCGCGCGTAGGCTGCGTGATCGTGCGCGACGACCGGGTTCTCGGCGAAGGTTGGACTCAACCGGCCGGGCATAACCATGCCGAAATCGAGGCATTGAATGACGCTGCCGCACGCGGCGAGGATGTCCGGGGCGCGACCGCGTATGTAACGCTTGAACCCTGCAGCCACTTTGGCCGCACACCGCCCTGCGCCGACGCGCTGATCCGGGCGGGCCTCGGGCGCGTGCTTGCGGCAATGGAAGACCCGAATCCGCTCGTCAGCGGAAACGGCCTGCGGCGCCTTGAGGCCGCCGGTATCCGCACAGCAAGCGGCCTGCTGGCCCAGGAGGCCGGCGAGCTCAACGCGGGCTTTGTCTCGCGCATGACGCGCGGACGCCCTTGGGTGAGGCTCAAGATCGCCGCGTCCGCCGACGGCCGCACCGCGCTCGCGAATGGCGAGAGCAAATGGATCACCGGCCCCGCCGCACGACGCGACGTCCAGCATTGGCGCGCCAGCGCCTGCGCAGTGCTCACCGGCATCGGCACGGTGAAAGCGGATGATCCGCAGCTGAACGTGCGCGAACTCGCGACGCCGCGCCAACCCATCCGGGTGGTCGTCGACGCCCGCCTCGAAACCCCGAGCGATGCCGCGATGCTGCGCAGCGGCGGCGCCGTCTGGATTGCCTGTGCGGATGATTCCGGCACGCGCGCTGACGCCTTGCGTGCGGCGGGCGCCCAACTGATTCCGTGCGCCACCCACCACGGCCGCATCGATCTCGCAACGCTGATGCAGCAACTAGGCGAACGGCAGATCAATGAACTGCTGGTCGAGGCTGGCGCGCAGATCACTGGCAGCTTCATTTCCGCCGGCCTGGCCGACGAAATCCTGCTCTACCTGGCGCCGTGCCTGATGGGTGATACCGCACGCGGCCTCGGGGCGCTACCCGAATGGCTGTCGATGGCCGATATCCCGCGCCTGCGGTGGGCTGACGCACGCAAACTCGGCGACGATCTGCGTCTGGTGCTCAGACCCTAGCGGAGGGCCCCTGCGCCGCGTGCGACGGGGCTGCGCCCGCACGCTGCACCGTGGGCCCGCAGAACTCGATCGCGGCATCGAAACGCCTGCCCGACAGCGCTGCGCGTCGCAGCCCTCAAAAGGCAGGCGCCCCCACCCACCCAAGCCTGCGTCTCACCCGCACACCGCGCACGAGGGATCACGCGGATAGCGCACCTCTCGCCAACGCATCGCCAATGCGTCAAGCAAGAGCAAGCGGCCCACCAATGCTTCCCCGCAGCCAGCGAGCAGCTTGAGTGCCTCGGCCGCCTGGGTGGCGCCGATGATGCCGGTCAGCGGCGCAAACACGCCGGTTACCGCACAGCGCAACTCTTCAAGCGCCTCCCCCTCGGGAAACAGGCAGTGGTAGCACGGTGCGCCCGCACGGCGCAGGTCAAACACGCTGACCTGACCATCGAAACGGATCGCGGCACCGGAAACGAGCGGCTTGCGGTGCTTCACGCAGGCACGATTGACCGCATGGCGGGTGGCGAAATTGTCACAGCAGTCGAGCACCACGCTCGCCTTCGCCACCTCGGCGTCCAGCGTCTCGCCCTCAAGCCGCGTCGCCAGGGCGACAACCTCGATCTGCGGGTTGAGCGCCAGCAAGGCCTGCCGGCCTGACTCCACCTTGGCCAGCCCAAGCCGCGCCTGCGTATGCAGGATCTGACGCTGCAGATTACTCAGATCGACTTCGTCACCGTCGGCAAGTACCAGCGTGCCCACGCCGGCCGAGGCAAGGTAGAGCGCCGCCGGCGAGCCCAGCCCACCGGCCCCCACCACGAGCACTCGCGCATTGCTGATCGCGGTTTGCCCAGCAATGTCGATTTCTGGCAACAGGATGTGGCGCGAATAGCGCAGCAGTTGGTCGTCGTTCATTCGAACCTGGAAGCAGATGGCAGACAGCAAAACGGCGCGGAATCCATCCGCGCCGCCCGGCGGTTATTCGCCCAACCCGCGCTACTTGAATTCGCGCAGTTCGGCGGGTGTGTCGTCATGGTCGCCGTGCAGATGGTGCTCCCACGCCTGCACGTAGACCTCGTTCGACTTCTTGATCAAACGCTCGGGCGAGCGGGCGTTGCGCAGTTGCGTCTCTTCGCAGTAGCGGATCAGCGCGTTCATGAGCCGGGTGTAGATCGAGGGGTCAAGCTGGAAACCCATACTCACCAGAAGCTCGGAAACCTCTTCGAGCGAATGGTCCACCAGCGAGTAACTGATCCAGAGCACATGGGGCCGCACACCACGCTCAACAACCAGGCCCGGCACGGCGGTAAGCCTTTGCATGGCCTGATCCGCCTGCCCCGCCGGGAATGCATGAAAGCGCAACTCGCGGCGTTTGCGCAGCGATTGCGCATCGCAGTTCAGACTGCGCGCCCGGTGTTTCCGCCCGGCAAGCCGGTAAGCCTTGTCCCGTTCCAGCATGGCGTTTCCCCTTGCGTTGCCGGCGCAGCCCTCAACGCGCTTGCTGCGCGATCTGCATCCCCTTCAGGACGTTGAGTGCCTGCGCCAGTTGATGGTCGTTCTTGCCACCGATCTCGAACGGCGCAAGCGGAGCTTCCTGCTCGTCGCCATCCTTACCCTTGGTCTTCTGGTTGCCCGACTTCGCCTTTGCGCTCGGTTCGACTTTGGCAGGCACGGCCGGCGCCGCATCGGCCGCCGGCGTTTCAAGGTGGCGCTCCAGATCCATTTCACGCAGGCGCTGGAAAGATCCGGTCGGGGTGTCATCCACCACGATGTCCGGCGCAATGCCCTTGGCCTGGATCGAGCGACCGCTCGGCGTGTAGTAACGGGCCGTTGTCAGCTTGATGGCGGTGTTGCCGGCCAGCGGCAGGATGCTCTGGACCGAGCCCTTGCCGAAGGTCTGCGTTCCCACCACCACGGCGCGTTTGTGATCCTGCAGGGCGCCTGCCACGATTTCAGACGCCGACGCGCTGGCGCCATTGACCAGCACCACCATCGGCACTTTCTTGGCCGATGCCGGCACGGCCTTCAGGAAGTCGTCCTTGCTGCCGCGCAGGTAATCCTGCGGCGCAACGAAGAATTTGTGACGCGAATCATCGGTACGCCCGTCGGTGGACACGACGAGCGTCTGCTCCGGCAGGAACGCGCCCGATACACCCACTGCGGCGTGCAGCAGACCACCCGGATCGTTGCGCAGATCCAGAACGATGGACTTGATGCCCTGCTTGTCGAGCTTGCTCAATTCCTTCGCGATCGACGGAGCCGTGTTTTCCTGGAACTGGGCCACACGCAGGTACGCGATGCCCGGCTCGATCATGCGTGCCTTGACGCTCTGAACCTGGATCACTTCCCGCATTAGCGTCAGCTCGATCGGCTTTTGTTCGCCTTTGCGCGCAATCGTCAGCTTGATCGAGGTCTTGGGCTTGCCCCGCATTTTCTTGACCGCGTCGTTCAGGCTCATGCCCTTAACAGCCGTACCGTCAAGCTTGATGATCAAATCACCCGGGCGAACCCCGGCGCGGAACGCCGGCGTATCTTCGATTGGCGAAATCACCTTGACGAAGCCGTCTTCCATGCCGACTTCGATACCAAGGCCGCCAAATTCGCCTTGTGTCCCAACCTGCAGATCCTTGTAGGCCTCTGGGTCGAGGTAGGTTGAATGCGGATCAAGGCCGGTGAGCATGCCGCTGATGGCGCTGGTGATGAGCTTCTTGTCATCAACCGGCTCGACATAGCCTTGCTTGATGGCATTGAAGACCTCGGCAAACGCGCGCAGTTCTTCAACCGGCAATGGTGCAGCGACCTCCTTGTTGGCGCTGGCCGAGAAGTTGAGGCTGAGCGCAACACCCGCGCACAAACCCACCATCACGAGGCCCGCTTGCTGCAACTTACCGCGCATCTTTGTTTCCTGTGCCATCTGATTCTCTGTTGTGTCGATCCGGCTCACCGCTTCTTCAGCGCGCCGACACCCATTTCGCGGGGTCTTGCGCCTGACCGTGATGCCTGATTTCAAAGTATAAACCCGATTCTTCGCTGCCCCCGCTCGCGCCAATGCTGGCAAGCGGATCACCGGCCTTGACGATCGAACCGGCCGGTTTGTAGAGCGCTTCGTTGTTGCCGTACACCGTCATGAACCCGTCACCGTGATCGACGATGACAAGGTTTCCAAAGCCACGGAGCCAGTCGGCATAAACCACCCGACCGGCGGCCACTGCACGCACATCGCCTTCGGCTGCGCGAATGAACACGCCCTTCCACTGCGCACCCCCTTCCGCCCTTGGAGCCCCAAAGCGCCCGACAAGTTCGCCACGAACCGGCCACTTGAGCTTGCCCTTCAGGCCCGCAAAGGCAATCGATGGCGTGCGCTCATCGGCCGTGTCTTCCGCCTTGCCGGTCACCGGCTCGGCCGCCACCTCCGGCGCGCCGGGCTGGCGTTGCACCTCCGGCTTCGCTTGAGCGCCCGCCGACGGCTTTGCGGACTGCGACCTGGATGCCGCGTCTTGCGCGGGCTTGGGTTTGGGTTTCGTGACCGGACGCGGGGGCGGCAAACGCGACAAGCCATCGATCAGCTTCCCGAGCCGCTTCTCATCCTGCTTGAGCGAGCTGACTTGCTTGCGCTGAGCCTTGATCTTGTCCTGGATGCGCGCCAGCACTTCGGCGCGTTTCTTCTGCTCATCCTGCAGCTGCCGGGTCTGCGCCGCCTGCTCACGCTCCAGTGCGGCAATCGCCTCACGCCGCTGCCTGACCGCTTCGATCAGGCGCTCGTGCTCCGCAAGGCTGGCCCGGGCCGCCTCGATTTCGGCACGGCGCGCCTCTGCCAGACGCTCAAGGTAGTACGCGTCGCGTGCGATCTGATTGGGGTCGTCACTGCCAAGCAGGGTGCGCGTGCCAGCCCGGCGACCAAACACGTAGTAGCGATACAGCGTATCGCCCAGCGCCTTGCGCTGCCCCTCCAGGCGCGCCGCTACGGCGTCCCGTTCGGCCTCGCGACGCCGGAGTTCGGCCTCGGCCGCCACGCGCTCGCTGGCGATCTCTCGCAAACGGCGGCGCGCGGTCGAAATTGCCTTCTCCGCGTCCGAAAGTTCATCCGCAGCCTCGGTCCGGGATGCCTCGCTGGCCGCAATTTCTTCTTGCAGGCTGCGAATACGCTGATGCAGTTCGTCCAGATCGGCCTTGCGGGCATCGATGTCCGCCGCACCCCCCGTCGCTGCAGCCACAGACGTAGCGCACAGCAGCGCCAGCAGCATCACGATATGCCGCAAGGCGGCCGCAGCCGCAGAAGCTGCGCCCTGGCGCATCGGCAAAGGGACTACGCAGGCCAATGCCGCAGCAGTACGCAGCCCTTCGCCGCACAGACAAGAGGAAAAAACTCGGCGCTTCAAGCAGACTCACCAAGGCGCATCAAATTCACCGTGTGCACGCAGACTCCTGAAGCAGAAAGCAGATCGGGCGCGATTGCCCGCGATCGCAGCGCAAGCGCCGCGAAAGGCGTCTTGCGCAAGATGATGGTATTTTATCGGATTCGGCCGCCGCACTTTTCCTATCAGGCCGGTTTATGAGTTGGGACATGGAGTTCATCAAGCAAAACGTTTTCCTCGTGGTGATCACGGTCGTCTCTGGCGCCATGCTGATCGCCGAACTGCTGCGTGGTCGTTCTGGCGCCGGCGGCCTCACGCCGGTCGAAGCCACGCTCCTTATCAACCGCGAGAATGCGATCGTGCTCGATGTGCGCGACGCAAGCGAATTCGCCACTGGCCACCTGCCGAATGCTCGCAACATCCCGCTGATCGATCTGGAAAAGCGCGCCAGCGAGCTGAGCAAATTCAAGAGCAAGCCGATCATCGTGGTTTGCCAGACGGGCGCCCGTTCGAACCGCGCGCTGGCAACCCTCAAGGCTGCCGGGCTCGAAAAAGCCTACAACCTGACTGGCGGTCTTGCGCTCTGGCGCAAGGACAACCTGCCCGTCGTGAAGAGCTGAGCGGCCGATCATGAGCAAGATCGTCATGTATGCAACAGCGGTTTGCCCGTTCTGCGTGCGCGCCGAGCAGCTGCTGCGGCGCAAGGGCGTAACCGAGATCGAAAAGATCCGCATCGACCTTGATCCCGCCCAGCGCGACCACATGATGCAGATCACCGGGCGGCGCACCGTGCCGCAGATTTTCATTGGTGATCGGCATGTCGGCGGCTGCGACGATCTGTTCGCGCTCGACCATGCCGGCGAACTCGACCCCTTGCTCGCCGGCAAGGGCGCGTAAGAATCGTCGGGCATAATCTTTTTCCCGCAGCAGGCCGCACCGTCTGCCGCAACAAATCACACAACCACATCAGGCAGTCCCGAAAATGAGCGAACAAGCACAACCGGTCTTCTCGATCGAAAAACTCTACGTCAAGGATCTCTCGATCGAGGTTCCGAACGCCCCCCAGATCTTCCTTGAGCGTGAGACACCGCAGATCAGCGTTGAGCTGAACACCTCCGCCAACAAGGTTGACGAGGGCATCTACAACGTTGCCGTCAACGTCACTGTCAAGGCTGTGCATGGCGAAAAGACGGTGTTCCTGGTTGAAGTCGCGCAGTGCGGCGTATTCCAGATCCGCAATTTCCCGGAAGCCGACGTGCAGCCGGTGACGATGATTGGCTGTGCCAACATCCTCTTCCCGTACGCTCGCGAAGCAGTGTCCGACGCCATCTCGCGCGCAGGCTTCCAGCCGATCCTGCTGGCACCGGTGAACTTCGAAGCGCTGTACCAGGCCCGCATGGAACAGCAGCAAGCCGCTGGCAAAGACGTGGTGATCCAGTAATCACGCATGCGCACGCTTGCAGCCTGGCTGTCCGCCGCCGCGATTGCCTTCCCGGGCGCCGCGGCGGCGCTTGAATTCCGCGCCGTAGGCGAGGTTTCCATCCTCTACGACGCACCGTCGAAACAGGGCAAGAAGCTGTTCGTCATCCAGCGCGGCACACCGATCGAGGTGATCGTTGACCTCGAGCAGTGGGCCAAGGTTCGTGACGCAGCCGGCAGCATCGCCTGGATCGAGCGCAAGTCGCTCGCCAGCGCACGCACCGTGATCGTGACCGCACCAAGCGCCGAAGTCCGCCAGCAGGCTGACGCGGCCAGCCCGCTTGCCTTCACAGCCGAAAAGGATGTCATTCTTCAATTCGGTGAAAAGCTGGCCAGTGGCTGGGTACGCGTCAAACATCGTGATGGCAGCGCCGGCTTTGCGCGCGCCCAGGACGTCTGGGGCGAGTAGGCTGCCATGAGCCGTATCGCGATTCTTGGCTCGGGTGCCTGGGGTACCGCCTTGGCGCTGAGCTTTTCCGCGCGACATTCGATTGCGCTGTGGGGCCGGGAAACCGACCTTCAGCAGCAATTGCGCGAAACCCGCCAGAACCCGCTTCTGCCGGGCATTCATCTACCTGAGTCCGTTGCTGTCGTTGACGAGCAGGCGCAAGCCTTCGCTGGCGCCGAGCTGGCGTTGATCGTCACGCCGACGGCAGGCTTGCGCAGCTGCCTGCGTGCGGTTGCCGAACAAGCACCTTCCTTGCCCGTCATCTGGGCCTGCAAGGGCCTTGAAGCCGGTACGGGCAAGCTGCCGCACGACATTGCCACAGAAGAGCTGGGCGCGGCGCATCCGGTGGCGGTGCTGACCGGCCCCAGCTTCGCGCAAGAAGTGGCGGCGGGCCTGCCCGGCGCGGTGACGCTGGCGGGCAATTCGATCGAATTCGCCAAACACTGGGCGGCGCAGCTGCACCATAGCCGGCTGCGGATCTACGCGGCCGACGACCTGATCGGCGCCGAAGTGAGCGGCGCAGTGAAAAACGTGCTGGCGATCGCCACCGGCATCTGCGACGGCATGAGCTTTGGCCTCAATGCCCGCGCAGCCCTGATCACGCGGGGGCTGGCCGAGATAACCCGCTTCGGGCTGGCGCTTGGCGGCCGCCGCGAAACCTTCAGCGGACTTGCTGGCGTCGGCGACTTGATCCTCACCTGTACCGGTGATCTGTCGCGTAACCGACGCGTGGGCCTGGCGCTGGCCGAAGGGCGCAAGCTCGACGAGATCCTCACGACGCTCGGGCATGTTGCCGAGGGCGTACCCACCGCGAGAGAAGTCGCCAACCGCGCCCGCGAGCTGGGCGTCGATATGCCGATCACCGCTGCCGTCGATGCCGTGCTGAGCAATCAGCTTTCGCCACGCGACGCGGTAGAACGCCTGCTCGCCCGCGACCCGAAGATCGAAGGCTAAGCTGGTCTTAGGCGCCAGCTGGCGCCGTAGCGGCGCGCGCGGCGGTTGAGCCCCGCACAATCAAGTCCCCACGCAACACGACCCGGCGCACCGCCTGTGAAGGCTGCGCAATGCGCTGCAACAGCAGTTCGATCGCCGCGCGCCCGATGTCGTAGGTGGGCTGCGCGACCACGGTAAGGCCCGGATCAACCAGCCGAACCCAGGGCAGGTCATCGAAGCCCGCCACCGCGATTTGCGCCGGGCAAATCAGCCCCAGTTCGCGCACCCCCTCCGCGATGCCGAGCAGCAGCAAGCCATTGCTCGCAATCAGCGCTTCCGGCGGCTGGCGCCCACCCAATAGTTCGAGCGTGGCGCCACGCGCCTCGGCCACCGCCGGCCGTAACGCCCGCCCCTGCAGCGTCAGGTTCGCGCGCATCATCGCCTGCGAGTAACCCTCGTAGCGCTGTTGGCCAGTCGCGCTGGCGGCACCGTAAAGGCAGGCAATCTTTCGATAGCCGCGCTCGATCAGGTGTTCGGTGAGGCGGTAGGCGGCATCAAGGTTATCCAGCACCACCGCATCCGCTTCGGTACCGCGTTCGCAGCGGTCGACCAGTACGATCGGGAATCCGTAGTCCGCCGCCTTGAAGTGCGATAGCAGCGGCAAGGTGGGCGAGAGGATCACGCCGCTGACGTTTTCGTTGCGCATCAGCTCAAGGTAGAAGGCCTCCTTCTCAGGGTCTTCGTCGGCGTTGCACAGGATCACGCGCTGCCCATGCTCGTAGGCCATGTCCTCAACCGCGCGGCTGACCTCGGTAAAGAAGGGGTTGCGGATGTCCGACACGATCAGACCAATGGTGTCGGTGCGGCGCGAGCGCAAGCGCCGCGCAGCCAGATCCGGCCGATAGTCGAGCGCCTTGGCCGCCGCCTGCACCCGCGCCCGGGTCTCTTCGCTGACACCCGGCAAACCTGCCAGGACACGGGAGACAGAGGCAACCGAAACCCCGGCGTGTTTCGCCACATCGATGATTCGTGCCATTTCACCCCCCTTGCGATACGTAATCGATTACAGCCACATTCTGCAATAAAAGGCGATGACGGCGCGGATCGGCGGTGACTTTCTCGCTTGGCGCCACAAGCCATCCTGCCAAAACCCCAACGGCCAGAAGGCCGTTAACCGGAAGCCTGAGCAGGGATAAACAAAACTCTTTGACACATCAAATGTAATCGATTACAACTAGAGCATGCAAACTTGGCATGAATGACCGGAGTAGGCGATGGAAACGATTACAAGCAAGTGCGTTTTGCTGAACGCTCAGGCCTCGGACAAGACGGCGGCGATCCGCCTCGCCGGGCAACTTCTGGCTGACGCGGGCTACATCGAGCCCGCCTACATCGAGAGCCTGCTCAAGCGCGAGCAGGTCGCGAACACGCTGCTCGGGGCCACGGTCGCGATCCCGCACGGCATGGTCGAAGACCGCCACCACATCCGCCACACCGGCGTCGCAGTGGTACAGATTCGTGGCGGCGTCGCGTGGAAGGGCGAGGACAAGGCCCGCCTGGTGGTGGCGATCGCAGCCCAGTCCGACGAGCACATCGCGCTACTGCGCCGGCTGACACGCCTGATGCAGCGCCCCGAACGCATCGACATGCTGGTGAACACTGACGACCCGCAGCTGATCGTCAGCGCGCTCGCCGATGTTCCGGCAGCGCCGAGCTTCCCTGCGCCGGTAGCGCTGCCGTGGCCGGCGGACGCAGAAACAAGCTGGATCCTCGATTACCCGAACGGCCTGCACGCCCGCCCCGCGACGCGCTGGGTTGAAGTGGCCAAACGCTTCGCTTGCGAGATCCGCATCATCAAGGGCGACGAGTTCGCCGACGCCAAGGCACTCACTGCCCTGCTCTCGCTCGGCGCAACGCGCGGCGAAACACTCAAGATCGCGGCGCGCGGCAACGACGCCCGCCGCTCAGTCGACGCGATGCTCGACGTGATGAGCGCGATCTCGGCCGACGAACAAGCGGACGCCGAACGCGCCCGCCGCAACGCCATCGCTGCTCGCAAGCAAGCGCCGGACTGGACGCCGGAAGGCGCACCACAAACGCTCTACGGCCTTGGTGCAAGCCCCGGCCTCGCGGTCGGGCGCCTGGTGCGCCACGCCGCGCAACGCTTTGACGTGCAGGACGAGCCTGGCGATGTGATCGCCGACGGCGAGGCGCTCGAAGGCGCGGTGCTGCGTGTCCAGCAAGAGCTGCTTGCGCTCGAAGCCGACACCCGCACCCGCCTTGGCGCTAACGAAGCCGCGATCTTCGCCGCGCATCGCGAACTGCTCGGCGATGCCGACCTGCTGCGCGACGCGATGGTGCAGATCCTGCGCGGGCACGGCCCGGCCTGGTCCTGGCAGCATGTGGTCAAGACCCGCGTCGAAAAGCTGCAAAGCCTTGCCGACCCGCTGCTCGCCACCCGCGCCACCGATCTGCGCGATGTCAGCGAACGGGTGCTCGGCGCGCTGCTCGGCGTCAGCCGCCAGCGCATGGTGCTGAGCACGCCGACGATCCTGGTCGCCGAAGACCTCACGCCGTCCGATACCTTGCAGCTGGACATGCGCTTCATCGTCGGCCTCGCGATCAGCGGCGGCGGCCCCACATCACATACCGCGATCCTCGCCCGCACGCTGGGCCTGCCCGCCATTGTTGCCGCCGGCAGCGCACTGCTGGCAACACCGGAAGGCCGCAACGCGGTGCTCGACGGTTCGGTCGGCGCGATCTATCTGGATGTGGCGCGGGGGGATCTCGACCGCGCTGGCGCGGTGGTCGCAAAACAAGCCGCCGCGCGCGAAGCACTGCGCGAGAGCCGCTACCAGCCGGCCGTCACGACTGATGGCCACACGATCGAAATCGCCGCCAACGTCGCCAACGCCAAGCAGGCCGCTGCCGCAATCGAAGCCGGCGCGGAAGGCGTCGGCCTGATGCGTACCGAATTCCTCTTCCTTGAACGCGACACCGCGCCAGACGAAGACGAGCAATACCGCATCTACCGCGACATGACCGAGGTAATGGCCGGCCGCCCGCTGATCATCCGCACGCTGGACATCGGTGGCGACAAGCAGGTGCCCTACCTGAACCTGCCCAAGGAAGAGAACCCCTTCCTCGGCGTGCGCGGCGCCCGCCTGTTGCTGACACGCCAGGATCTGCTCTACACCCAGCTGCGTGCGCTCTATCGCGCCGCCAAGCATGGCCCGATCAAGATCATGTTCCCGATGGTCACCCACACCAGCGAGATCGAAGCGCTGCGCGCCCACTGTTCTCGCGCCCGCGTCCAGGTCGATGGTCCGGTGGTGCCGGTTGGCATCATGGTGGAAGTTCCCGCCGTCGCCGTGATGGCTGACCGTTTCGCGCCGCTGGTGGACTTCTTCTCGATCGGCACCAACGACCTCACGCAATACACGCTGGCGATCGACCGCCAGCACCCCGAGCTTGCCGCGCAGGCAGACAGCCTCCACCCGGCAGTGCTCGCGCTGATCGCATCAACCGTGCGTGCCGCCAAGGCCGCAGGCACCTGGGTTGGCGTGTGCGGCGGGCTGGCGGGTGATCCGCTCGGCGCCCGCATCCTCACCGGCCTCGGTGTCGATGAGTTGTCGATGAGCGCGCAGGACGTTGCCTCTGTGAAAGCCGCGCTGCGCGGCGATTCCTACGCCGCGATGCAAGCACTTGCCGAACGCGCGATTGCCGCAAGCACCCCTGACGAGATCCGCGCGCTATGACTACAAAGACACCCAAACGCGCACCAACGGTGCTGACGATCACGCTCAACCCGGCGCTCGACCACACGGTCGAAGTCAGCGGCCTGCAGGTCGGTGAAGTGAACCGCGCGCTCAAGATGCAGGTAGACGTGGGCGGCAAGGGAATCAACGTCGCCTCATGCCTGGCGGACTTCCGTGTCGCCACCGCGGTGAGTGGCCTGCTCGGCAGCGAGAACGCCGCGCTGTTCGAAACACTTTTCGACGCCAAGCACATCGAGAACCACTTCCACTACCTCCCCGGTCTCACCCGCATCAATACCAAACTGGTGGACCGTGCCAGCGGCGAAACGACCGATGTGAACATGCCCGGCCCCTGCCTGGCGGCAGACGCCATGGCAGCGGCAAACGCGCATCTCGACGACTGCTTCGCCACCCTGCTGCCGCATGCCGGCTGGGTGGTGCTGGCGGGCAGCCTGCCGCCCGGTTGGCCGGCCGAGACCTACGCGCGCCTGATCACCGCCGCCCACAGCCACGGCGCCCAAGTCGTGCTCGATGCCAGCGGCGCCGCATTGAGCGCAGCGATTGCAGCCGGGCCGGACATCGCCAAACCCAACCGCAGCGAGCTGGCCGAACTGGTGGGCCATGCCCTGCCCGACACGGCAGCGGTCGTCGCCGCCGCGCGCACGCTGCTGCAGAACAACGCCGCACTGCGCATGCTCGTCGTGTCGATGGGTGGCGACGGCGCACTCTTTATCAAGCGCGAAGAATCGGTGCTGGCCCACCCGGCGCCGATTGAACCACTCAGCACCGTCGGCGCGGGCGACGCCATGGTTGCAGGCATCGTTGCCGCAACGCTGGAAGGCGCAAGCCTGACCCAGACCGCGCGCCTCGCGACCGCATTCTCCGCCGCGAAACTGCAGCGCCTCGGCCCGCACCTGCCCGCACCCGAGCTCGTGCGCGATCTGGCCGAGAACATCACGACCAACACGCTTGCCTGACCCCGAACAGCACACACCGCACACCACACGAGGAGATCCACCATGTCACGAATTGTCGCCGTGACCGCCTGCCCCACCGGCATCGCGCACACCTTCATGGCCGCCGAAGCGCTTGAACAAGCTGCTGCGCGGCTGGGCCATGAAATCCGCGTCGAGACCCAGGGCTCAGTCGGTACCCGCAACATGCTCAGCGACGCGGATATCGCCGCCGCTGACTTCGTTATCATCGCCGCCGACACGCAGGTGCCGAAAGAACGCTTTGCCGGAAAACGTATTGTCGAAGTGGCCACCGCACCGGCGATCCGCGATGCCGACGGCCTGATCCGCCATGCAGTCGTCGGTACCCCGAACGCCACCAGCGTATCGTCCCCCGCTGCCGCCCCGGCGCCCCGGGATCCGTCGCTGCCGCAGATTGTCGCGATCACCTCCTGCCCCACCGGCATCGCCCACACTTTCATGGCCGCCGAGGGCCTGGAAGGCGGCGCCAAGGCGGTCGGTCGCACGATCAAGGTCGAAACCCAGGGCTCGGTTGGCGCGCAGAACGGCCTCACCGCCGCAGAAATCGCCAATGCAGAGATCGTCGTGATCGCCGCCGACACCAAGGTCGACAAGACCCGCTTCGCCGGCAAGCGCATCTACGAAACCAACACCAAGGCCGCGATCAACGACGGCGCCGGACTGATCCGCACCGCGCTCACCGAAGCGCGCACCGGCGCCGCGCAGGACCCCGCCGAGCAGGTCAAGGAAGCCAAGGCGCAACAGGCCGCCGCCCGCACCGGTGCCTACAAGCACCTGATGACCGGCGTGTCTTTCATGATCCCCTTCGTCGTTGCCGGCGGCTTGCTGATCGCGCTCGGTTTCGCACTGGGCGGCATCTATGTCTATGAAGACGCCAACAAGGGCACGCTGGGCTGGACGCTGTTCACGATTGGCGCCAAGAGCGGCTTCGCGCTGATGGTGCCGATTCTGGCTGGCTACATCGCGCACTCGATCGCGGACCGACCCGGCCTCGCGCCGGGCATGATCGGCGGCATGATCGCCGCATCGATCGGTGCGGGCTTCCTCGGCGGTATCGCGGCAGGCTTCCTCGCGGGTTACACGGTCAAGTTCCTCAACGACAAGATCCAGCTCGGACGCAACCTCGACGGCCTCAAGCCGGTGCTGATCCTGCCGCTGCTCGGCACCACCATCGTCGGGCTGCTGATGTACTACGTGGTCGGCGAGCCGGTGGCCGTGGTGCTCGCCGCGATCACCGCCTGGCTGAAGGGTCTGCAGGGTTCCAGCGCCGTGTTCCTCGGCCTGCTGCTCGGTTCGATGATGGCCTTCGACATGGGCGGCCCGATCAACAAGGCGGCCTATGCCTTCGCGACCGGCCTGATCGCCAGTGATGTGTTCGCACCGATGGCCGCCGTGATGGCTGCCGGCATGACCCCGCCGCTGGGCATCGCGCTCGCAACCGTGCTTTTCAAGAACCGCTTTTCGGCAGACGAACGTGAAGCCGGCAAGGCCACTGCGGTGCTGGGCATCGCCTTCATCACGGAAGGTGCGATCCCCTTCGCGGCAAAAGATCCGCTGCGCGTGATCCCGGCACTGGTGGCCGGCTCGGCCACCGCTGGTGCGCTGTCGATGGTGCTCGGCTGCACGCTGCGCGTGCCGCACGGTGGCGTGTTCGTATTGCCAATTCCGAATGCCGTGAGCAACCTCGGTGGCTACCTGGTCGCCATCGTTGCCGGCACCGTCGTCACAGCCTTGGCACTGTATGCACTGAAAAAACCGATCGAAGCGCGCACCTGAACCCGCGCCACCCACTCAACGCCCGCCGGCCTCGGCCGCGGGCGTTTTTCGTTTGCTGCGCGTCCACACCTCTCGTGTGGATAGACACGCGACCGCGCGCCATTGCGCCAGTATCATCGCGGCATCGGCGCCGCACCGCGATGCCCCCGCTACCGCACTGGAGAACAACATGGCTCAAGAGAACGTCAGCATGGCGCTTTTCTGTGACTTCGAAAACGTGGCCCTCGGTGTGCGCGACGCCAAGTACGAGAAGTTCGACATCAAGCCGGTGCTCGAACGCCTGCTGCTCAAGGGCAGCATCGTCGTCAAGAAAGCTTACTGCGACTGGGATCGCTACAAGACCTTCAAGGCCACGATGCACGAGGCCAACTTCGAGCTGATCGAGATTCCGCATGTGCGTCAGTCGGGCAAGAACTCCGCCGACATCCGCCTCGTCGTCGATGCACTGGACCTCTGCTACACCAAGGCCCACGTGAACACCTTCGTCATCATCAGCGGCGATTCCGACTTCTCGCCGCTGGTATCGAAGCTGCGCGAGAACGCCAAGCAGGTCATCGGCATCGGGGTGAAACAATCGACTTCCGACCTGCTGATCGCCAACTGCGACGAGTTCATTTTCTACGACGATCTGGTGCGCGAGAGCCAGCGCACCGCCGCCAAACGCGACACGCGCGAGGCGCCGCAAACGAACCGCCGCTCGCCAGAGGAAGAAAAACGTCGCAAGGACGAACTCGAAGCGCGCAAGAGCCAGGCGATCGACATCGCGGTGCAGACCTTCGACGCGCTGGTCTCCGAACGCGGCGACAGCGGCAAGATCTGGGCCTCGGTGCTGAAGGAAGCCATCAAACGCCGCAAGCCCGATTTCAACGAGTCCTACAGCGGCTTCCGCGCCTTCGGCAACCTGCTCGAAGAGGCGCAAGCACGCGGCCTGCTGGAATTTGGCCGCGACGAAAAATCGGGCGCTTATGTGTATCGCAGTGGCACATCGGCCGTGCTCGATTCACCGCGCGAGCGCCCGAACGCCAAGCCCGCAAAGCAGGAGCCAGCAAGCCACGAGGCACAGCCACCGCTCGAAGCGGCCTCCAAACCTGAGCCACGCCGCAAGGGACGTGGCACCCGCAAAGCGAGCGAAAAACAGGCCAGCGCACCGGCAGAGCAAGCAATGCTTGAAACCCCGCCGGCGGTACCGCAGCCCGCCGCGCCGCAGCCGCAGGCAGCCATCGCGGCAGAGGAACCGAAAGCCCTCGACCCCCCCGCCGCAACGGACGAGAAGCCCGCCAAGCGCGCGCGCAAACCCTCGGAGCGGACCCGGCGCACACGCAAGTCCGCAAGCAGCGCAGACGATACGTCCAGCTAGCCCCACCGCGCAGGCGTGGGCCCGCCCGCTCTGTTGCGGCGGCGGGCGCTACTGGCCCTCTGCAAAACCATGCTGGCGCCAGGCCTCGTAGGCCACCAATGCCACGGTGTTCGAAAGGTTGATGCTGCGATTGCCCGGCAGCATCGGCACCCGCAAGCAGTGTTCCGGCGCAAACTCGTCGCGAATCGTCTGTGGCAGTCCGCTGGTTTCGCAACCGAACACCAGCACGTCACCGGCTTGAAAGGCGATGCGGTCGTAACGCACGGTGCCACGTGAAGTCAGTGCGAAGAAACGCCTGCCCGCCAGGGCCGCACGACATGCGGCCCAGTCGGGATGGACGGTGACATGCGTCAGATCGTGGTAGTCGAGGCCGGCTCGTCTGAGGTGCTTGTCGGACAAATCGAAGCCGAGCGGCTCAACCAGATGCAAACGCGCCCCAAGGTTGGCGCTCAACCGGATCGCATTGCCCGTGTTGGGCGGGATCTCCGGGTGGACGAGGACGATTTCCAGCATGGCTCAGCTCACCCTTGCCCTCAAGGCGTCCATCCACGCCTGTACTTCGGGCGTGCCGTCACGGGGCGCCCAGGGTGCAAAGTCTTCCGGGGCAAACGGCACATAAGGGCCACCCTTGATTTCGATGAACACCGAGGCGGGTTCCAGCGCCACGATGGCATGCCAGGTGCCCAAGGGCACGTGAATCCCGAAGGCATCGGCCCCCGCACTCACACGAGCCGCGCGTGTGACCATGCCCGCGTCGTCAAACTCGAACACGCCGAGACTGCCGCGCACCACGATCAGCGTTTCTTCCTTGCCGGGCTGAAGGTGCCGATGCGGTGGAACATAGCTGTCCGGTTCCATCGCGTTGAAGAAGCGCTGCGTCAGCTCGTCGGTCGACGCATGCAGATTCAGGTTCTTGCGGCGGCGCGGCGAGGCGCGCGCGGCATCAATTGCCGGTGCGAGCAACGCGGTATCAAGCAACAGGCTGCGACTCATCCATCCACTCCCACAACGAAAACGGGCGCCCAGAGGCGCCCGCCATGCTTGCGTGCCGGAAATCAGAAACCGACGGTGATCCCGATATTGGCAACCGGGTAGTACTTCAGGCCGGCGATGTCGTTTGCCAGACGCTCTTCTTCCGCCTGAACATCGCTCTGCAGCTTGGAGCATGCAGGCGTGCCGGCGATGGCCGGGGCGCAGTTCGCGGTCAGGCTTGCAGTCGGCGAGCCCTGGAAGATCACGCCCAGGTCGAAGTAGAAGTTCACGCCCGCCGTCGCAACGTTGCCGTAACCAATGCCCAGGTAAGGCGCAGCCTTGTTGCCGACCTTCACTTCGCCTTCGATCGAACCAACCGCATTTGCGTTGTAGGTATTGCCGTTGAGCGTGTATGTACCCCCCACCGGCACGCTGGTCACGTTGACACGGTTGTCGTTGAACACGAAACCGCCCGTCACGCGGAAGGGGCCAAGCGGACTCCAGTCAAGCAATGCGCTGAGGTTGGAGAGCTTGAGCTTGCCGTCGTACTTCATGTCGGTTGCTTCAACGTCCATGCCGTAGTCGAGCCACGAGTAACCGATGCGGGCGAGCAGCGTCGGCGCGATGCTGAAGCCGAAATCACCCCCCAATCCAGTCGTACCCGCCCTGACCCCAACACCAACGGCCTGGGCTTGTCCAGCGGCAGCGAGGCCGGCAATCACGAGTGCAATGCGCAGAGTTTTCATTTTTCAAAGCATCCAGAATTCGGTGCGCGATTATCGCCCCAAAGCCGGCCGGCAGCGCGACTAGCGTCGCGCGAATACAACGACCAGCGCGTCAGCGCTGCGGACAAGCTCGTCCGGGGCGAGTCAATGCGCAATTTTCAGGGTGATGACGCCCGCGATGATCAGCGCCACCCCGAGGTAACGCAAGAACGAGGAAGGGTCACCGAAATACAGCACACCCACGGCGAAGGTGCCGGCAGCCCCGATCCCGGTCCAGACGGCATACGCGGTACCAATCGGAATGTGCCGCTGGGCAAGCCAGAGCATGAAGCCCGATGCACCCATGAAGCCCACCGCGATTGCGATGCCGGGCAAGCGATTCGCTGGCGTTTGCGCCAGCTTCAGACCCACCGGCCAGCCAATCTCGAACAAGCCCGCGAGTAGCAGATAAACCCAACTCATGCAGTGGCCCCCAGTCCAGGCGCAGGACTAACCCGCCGCCGATTTCGCCCCTTCGATACGCGAATCCATCCACGCCCCGCCCAGGGCGCGATACAGATCCACCGAGGCCCCGAACAGGGCGGCCTGAACCGACACCCGGTTCAGATCGGCGGAGAACAGCGCGCGGTCAGCGTCGATCACTTCCAGGTAGCTGGTGTAGCCGTTCTCGTAGCGCAGACGAGCAAGCTCGGCATAGCGGGTCAAGGACGCAACTTGCCGGGTCAGCGCAGCCAGTTCCTCGCGCAGTTTCACGCGTGATACCAGAGCATCGTCAACTTCACGGAAGGCGTTCTGCACCGTTTTCTGATATTGCGCGACAACCGCCTCGCGCGTTGCCCGGGCACTGTCGACCCCTGCGCCGATACGTCCGGCATCAAAGACCGGCTGGGTCAGGCCGGCCACGCCGTTCCAGACCTGCGATCCGTCGTTGAACAAGGCCGAAAGATCGCCGCTGGCAACGCCGAACAGACCGGTGAGGCTGATTCGCGGGAACCAGGCCAGCCGCGCCGCATCGACCCTGGCGTCGGCCGCCGCCAGTTGCGCCTCTGCGGCGCGAATATCCGGGCGCCGGGTCAGCAGTTCGGATGGAAGCCCGGCCGGTACTTCCGGATCACGCAACTGTTCGAGCTGCTTGCCCCGTTCGATCGGGCCGGGATTACGCCCCAGCAGCACCGACAGCGCGTTTTCGGTGCGGGCAATCGCCGCCTGCGCCTGGGGCACGGCCGCGAACGCCTGCTCATACTCCGAACGCACCTGCGCAAGCTCGACCTCGGAAATCACGCCGCCATCAAAGCGCAACTGGAACAGGTCCAGGCTTTCCTTGCGAAGCGTCAGCGTGCGCTGTGCGATCTCAAGTTGGGTATCGAGCTGGCGCAAGGTGAAGTAGCTCTGCGCCACGCTTGCCGCCAACGACAGGTACACCCCGCGTTGCACCTCGCGCTGCGCCAGCAAGTCGGCGCGAGCCGCATCGGTGGAACGCGCAAGCCGCCCCCAAAGATCCACCTCCCACGAGGCATTCACGCCAAGGCTGAACGAATTGACCGGCGTGGGCGGGAAATCACCGCCCTTGCCACGCGCAGCCTGTGCGCCGATGCCCAATTGCGGGAAACGATCGGCGCTCGTGGCGGTGACGCGAGCGCGGTAGTTTTCAACGTTGGCGGCGGCGATGCGCACATCGGGGCTCGCGCGCAGCGCCTGGTCCATCAAGCGGTTCAGCGCGGCATCGTCGTAAGCGAGCCAGAAATCCCTGGCCAGCGCAGTATTCGCCTCGGATGTGGCATCGCTGGCGTTACGCCATGCCTCGGGCGACGCGAGCGTTGGTTTGGTTTCGCTGTGGATCAGCGCGCAGCCGTTGAGCATCACGACCAACGACAGCGCCAGAGTCGTCTTACGCATGATGCGTCTCCTCGGCAGGCGCGGCGGCCCCCTTGCGCCGCCGGATTCGTTCGGCAAGCGTTTCAATGAGTACGAAGAACAGCGGTACGAAGAACAGCGCCAGTGTGGTTGCGCCAATCATGCCGCCGATCAAGCCGGTGCCGATCGAGTGGCGCGAGTTCGAACCGGCGCCAGTCGCAATCGCCAGCGGCACCGCCCCCGCAACGAAAGCGAGCGAGGTCATGACGATCGGTCGCAAGCGCAATCGCGCCGCCTCCACCGCCGATTCCACGATGCCCAGCCCCTCCTGCCGCTTCATCACCGCGAACTCAACGATCAGGATGGCGTTCTTCGCCGACAGGCCGACCAGGGTGACGAGGCCCACCTGGAAGTAGATGTCGTTCTCCAACCCGCGCAGGAATATCGCCACCAGCGCGCCGAAGATGCCGAAGGGCACCGCGGTAATCACCGAGAAGGGCAAGCCCCAGGATTCGTACTGCGCAGCGAGGATCAAGAAGACCATGATGATGCCGAACACGAACACGATCGCCGTGGTGCCGCCTGCCTGCTTTTCTTCGTAGGCAAGGCCTGCCCAGGCGAACGAGAAGCCGTCGGGCAAGGTCTTGGCGGCCACCTCCTCCATGGCAGAGATGGCCTGCCCCGAGCTGAATCCCGGCGCTGCGTTGCCGGTCACCTTGGCGGCAGAAAAGCCATTGAAACGGCTGATCAGTTCGGGCCCGGTGGTGAAGTGCGTGGTGGTGACCGCCGACAGCGGCAACATCTTGCCGCCCGACTGCCGCACGTAGATGTTCTGCAGATCGTCGGGCGATTCACGGTACTTCGGCTCGGCCTGCAGGATCACCTGGAAGACGCGCGAGAAGGCGTTGTACTGGCTCACGTACAAGGAACCGAACAAGGTCTGCATCGCGGCATAGACGTCTTGCACTGGCACGCCGAGGGTCTCGGCACGATTGCGATCGACATCGACCTTCAGTTGGCGTGAGGCGGCATTGACGAGGGTGGTCATGTCGGCTAGCTCAGGCCGCTTGCGTGCCTCGGCAATGAAGGCTTTGGTCACGCGGTCGACTTCGGCATAGTCCGCGCCGCCCTTGCTCTGAATCCAGAACTCGAAGCCGCCGGAACTGCCCAGGCCCGGTATCGGTGGCGGCAGCAGCGGCACCACCACACCGTCCTGCACCGAGGCCGCCGTCTTGCGCACATGGCCGATTGCCGCCTGCGCCGAACTCTGGAGGCTGCCGCCACGCTCTGCGAAGGGCTTCATTTCGACGAACACGATGCCGGCACTCGCCTTCATCTGGTTGTCGATGATGCTGAAGCCCGGAATCGACGAGGTGTTCCGCACCGATGACAGTTCGGCAAACTGCTTGGCGACCGTCTCGGTCGTCTTCTGCGAACGGTCAAGGCTGGCGGCATCGGGCAGGATCGTCGCGGCCAGCACATAGCCCTGGTCTTCGATCGGCACGAAGGAGCCCGGAATGTGCTTGAACAGACCCAGAATGGCCGCGACCATCACCGCGAACACCATCATTGCCAGCGCGACGCGCTTTATCGTCAGTTGCACCCCTGCGGCGTAGCGCGCGGTCAGGTTCTCAAACATGCGGTTGAACCAGCGGAAGAAGCGGTTCGGCTCGCCATGGGCAGGCTTGAGCATCAAGGCCGCCATCGCTGGTGTGAGAGTGAGCGCCACAAAGCCTGAAAGCGCCACCGAAATCACGATCGTGATGGCGAACTGCTTGTACAAAAGGCCCGTGGTGCCGCTGATGAAGGCAACCGGAATGAACACCGCACCGAGCACCAGCACGATCGCGATCACCGGGCCGGTCACCTCGTCCATCGCCTTGAAAGCCGCGTCGCGCGCCGAGAGCTTGAACTCGTGCATGTTCCGCTCGACGTTCTCGATCACCACGATCGCATCATCAACGACGATACCGATCGCAAGCACGAGGCCGAACAGGGTCAGCATGTTGATCGAGAAGCCCAGCAGCGTCATGCCGACGAAGGTGCCCACCAGCGACACCACGACGGCCACGGTCGGAATGATCGTTGCGCGGAAATTCTGCAAGAACAGGTAGACCACCAGCACCACCAGCACAACCGCCTCAAAAAGCGTGTGCACCACTTCGTCGATCGAGTCTTGCACGAAGGTGGTGGTGTCGAGCGAGACGAGGTAGTCCATCCCTTCCGGGAAGGTCTTCTTCAGTTCGACCATGGTGGCGCGAACATCCTTGGCCACCTGCAAGGCGTTCGACCCGGCCTGCTGATACACCGAGATCAGCGTGGTTGGCTTGCCGTTCATGGTGGCGCGAACGAGGTAGTCCTTCTGCCCGACCTCGGCCTTGCCGACGTCGCCGAGCCGCACGATCGCCGCGCCCTTGCTGTCGGTGCGCAGGATGATGCGTTCGAACTCGGTCGGGTCGGAAAAGCGCCCGCCCGCGACGACGGGGAAGGTCAGTTCCACCGGTTTGTCGGTCGGCGAGGCGCCGATGCGGCCAATACCGAACTGCTGGTTCTGCGCGGCCACCGCCCGCTGGATATCGCTGGGCGTGATGCCCAGCGCCGCCATGCGATCGGGTTTGAGCCAGATGCGCATCGCCAGATCCGGCACGCCCATGATCGATGCCTGGTTTGCCCCTGGCACCCGCTTGAGCGCATCGAGCACATACACGTTGGCATAGTTTGCGATGTACTTGTCGTCGAAGCGGCCATCGGGTGAATACATGCCGATCAGCATCAGGAAGCTGTTCGACCGCTTCGCCACGCTGACGCCGGCCTTCTGCACGATGTCCGGCAACTGCGTCATCGCCAGGCTGATGCGGTTCTGCACCTGCACCTGCGCGATGTCGGGGTCGGTGCCAACCTTGAAGTACACCGTCAGCGAGTACTGGCCGGAGGCCGAGCTGGTCGACTGCATGTACATCAGGTTATCAACGCCGTTGATCTGCGCTTCAAGCGGCGCGGCAACCGAGTCTTCGATCGTCTTCGCATCGGCGCCCGGATATGCGGTGGAAATCGTGACCTGCACCGGCGAAATGTCGGGGTACTGCGCGATCGGCAGCGAATACATGGCCGCGAGGCCCGCGATCGTCAGCACGATCGAGAGCACCGTGGCCAGAATCGGCCGTCGGATACAGAGGTGGGAAATCATCTGGGCGCCCCCTTAGTTCGCGGCCGGCGCCGACTGTTCGGCCGCAGGCGCCGCGAGCACAGTGTCCGGCGCGACGGTATGGGGCGGCAGCTTCTTCACGATCTTCACCGGCACGTCCGGGCGCAGTTTCATTCCGCCATCGACAACCAGTTGGTCGCCCCCCTTGAGCCCATGGGACACCACCCAGTTATCACCCTGCATCGATGCAAGCTGGAGCGGCCGCGCCTGCGCCTTGCCCGCCGCATCCACCACGAACGCGATGTTCCCCTGCGCGGTCTGCAGCACCGCACGCTGCGGCACAACGATGCCGTTCAGGCGATAGGCACCATGCAGCCGCACCCGCACGAACTGGCCCGGTCGCAAGGCGCCTTTGGCGTTTGGCAACTCGGCGCGGGAAAGGAAGGTACCGGTTTCCTGGCTGAACGATGCATCGGTAAAGGTGAGGCGCCCGGTTTCTTCGAACACCGAGCCATCGGCAAGAATCACCTCAACGCGGAAGTCGCCTTCCTTGGGCGCGCGCACGACACCTTTCTTGACCATCTCGCCGAACTGCAGCGCCTGGTTTTCCGAGATGCTGAAGTTCACCCGCATCGGCGAGAGTGCCGCCACGTAGGTCAGCAGGCTGTTCTGCGTGTCAAGATAGGTGCCCTCGGCCGCTTTCGAGAAACTTGCGAGTCCGGTCACCGGCGAATGGATCGAGGTGTAGGAAAGATTCAGTTCGGCGGTAATCACGCTCGCCTTGGCGGCCTCAACGCCCGCCGCAGCGGCGCGGTACTGACCGATCGCGTCGTCCTTGTCCTTCTGGCTGACCGCGTTCTTTTCCGCAAGCGGCTCGATGCGCTTGCGGTTGGCCTCGGCGGTCACCAGCCGCGCTTCTTCCTGCGCCAACTGGGCCTTTGCCACCTGCACCTGGGCCTCGAAGGGCTTGCGATCAAGCTGGAAGAGCGGCTGCCCCGCCTTGACCATGGCACCTTCGCGATACTCGCGCTTTTCCAAGAAGCCGCTCACGCGCGCACGAATCTCGACCTGGCGCGAACTCTCGGTCTGGCCAACGAACTCCGGCACGACCGGCACGTCCTGAACAACGATTGGCTGCACCGTCACCTCCGGCAACATGCCAGCCGGTGCAGTCGAATCGGTGCGCGAACACGCCGCGAGGAGAAGCCCCAACAGCAGAGGTGCGATGTGCCGCATCGCAGAACGGTTCTGATGACGCATTTATCTGATCCTCAAGGCGATGCCACGGTGCCGCCGTGCGCGGCGGACTGCTGTGGCGATTCAAATACCTGAACGCGCTTGCACTGCGCTCACCCACACACGGCAACCGCTCTGCGGGCCGGCAAAGTGTCTTTCTGTCGTGCCCATCAATCGCACCTACGACCGACTGCGATCCAGAGTCTTCGACCCCACCGCATCAGCGCACCAGCCCCCCACTTGAACGCCGATCTGCCGAGATGGGGCGCGCCAAGCGGGTCTAATTCATCCTCCTTGCCGAAGGCCTGTTTGCCCTCCGCTGCGGCAGGTTCGTGCATCTTGCGCGCCGGGTCAAGATCCACCCACCCTGAATTGCCCTCGCAGGAAACCGAAGCTTCCGGCGCCTTGGGCTCCAGGCTCAGGCGAAGCGGCGGCGCCACTTCCGGGCGGGTCTCGGTATCGGCAGGCCGCATGCTACAACCACTCTGCCAGCGAGATACCGAGTCCGAACGTGGTCTGGCGATGGTTGTAGTCGATCAGCGACTCGCCATAACCTGTGAAGACCTGCAAGTGACCCTTTAGCTTGCCGGTGATCGGCATCGCCCAGTCAAACTGCAGCGAGCCGTGATTCTCGTCGCCGCCACGCAGGCTGTGCCGCCCCACGGCAGAAAAAACGTGCTGCCCGGTCTTGTAGGCTAGGATCAGATCGCCGCGCCCGACGTAGTTCTCGATGTCCGGGTTGTCATCCTTCTCCGGGTCTTCGCTCATGCGGTACCAAGGCCGCACGAGCATCGAGAAACCGCCGCGTTCAAGGCCGGCCTGCGCATAGATGCGATTCCACGAGCGCGACACCACACCGCTTTTGCCGTTCGACTGATGGATCAAGCCCAGGTTCAGCATGCTCATCCGCATGCCAAGGAAGCTTAGATCGGTCCGCCAGGTGTTGATGAGTTCCGGCGCGTAGTTCGTCTCGCGGAATGGTGACGACAAGTCTTTGGTGTAGACCTGCCAGTAGGCTTGCTGGGTATAGCCGAACCACAGATCCCCGTTATCTCCCACCATGTTCTCGAAGGCCTTGACCTTGAAGCTGAGCTGGAACTTCGCCTCGACCGCATCCCACTCCAGTTCATTCACGCCAAACGGCGACAAAGCATCACCAACCGACCCGCGACTGGGCGAAGACGGCGCGCGATTCACTGCGCTCGAGTATTTCACCGGTAGCAAGTAGATCGGCGCATGGAAGCGAAACTGGAAGGTGCCGGTCTTATCTTGCGGCTGCAGTTCCCAGCGTTCTGACAGCACCGAGAACGGCCGCTCGCTTGACGTGGTTGGCGCGCTCGCCGCCACCGGTGCAGCGGCCGCCGGGAACTCGCGGTCGAAACACGCCAGGCGCTTGCCTTGATCAGGCTCACTGGAACACGGATGAGGCGCCGCCTGAGCAAGCGACGCAATGAATAGACAGGGAATCAGAATGCAGCCCAGGCGCGGCATGTCGGGTGTGCTCCAGGTGATTGGTTGCGCAGCGAGCGCGAGCACGAAACGCCGCGTGCCGCGCAAAAGAGTTGGCGCCGAAGGTATCGCGACAATGGCTCTATGCGCGCCCGCAATTCCCCAAAATGGGTATTCCGGCAGATGTTTAACCGTGACTGCGCGCGCTTGATGTGGTTACTGTGCTCGCCGCTGTGCCAGCACGGGGCTCACACCCGTCGCCACCGATCACACGAATAACTACACCGGGCCATCCATGAACATCGACAAAGACCACTTCGCTGCCAACCGTGGCCGGATCAATATTGCGCTTTCGCAATTTACGATTCCGCTGTTCCTGCGGACTTACAAGTTCTTCGAAGGAGACTTCGCCGCGGTCATCGTGCTGGGCGAAATTGCGCATCGGAACATCGAGCAATGGCTCGCAAACGGTGTGAACCAGGAAGCGGATCTGGACGACCCGGCCGTGCGGGCCCGTGCCTACCGCCCCTGCAATGCACTGTCGATTGCCGAAACCTGCGGCATTCCGCGCGAAACCGTGCGCCGAAAGGTCCATGAGCTGATTGCACGGGGCTGGGTTCAGCGCGACGAGAAGGGCCACCTCTACCTCGTTCGCGGCATGAGCGCGGACTTCGACGATCTGACGTTGGAAAGCCTGCGCGCCTTCCTGGATACGGCGGACACGCTGCGTGCCCTGCTCGCCCGAGGGCAGGAACGCTAGGCTCAGGCGAGCCAAACCGCCGCACTCCGGCTAAGGCAGGCCCAGGGCGCGCGCAGCCGCCGACGCAGCGGCCGTGCGGGTTTCCACGCCCAGCTTCTCGAAGATGTGTTCGAGGTGCTTGTTCACGGTGCGCGGGCTCATGCCAAGGATTTCGCCGATGTCGCGATTGGTCTTGCCACGCGCCACCCACAGCAGCACCTCGCTTTCACGGGCGGTCAGTTCGGCGCCGGCGCGCTTGCTCGTACCTGTGCCCGCGGCGGTGAGTGCAAAAACCGTGATGGCCTGGGCCGCCTCGCTGACGCGGCGCGCCTGCAGGCTGCCGTTCGCGAGCCGAAGCGCCGCGCCGGGTGCCTCGCCCTGCCCGCCCAGAAGCCCCGCCAGTTGTGGCGCGATCGGCAGCCCTTCAAGCAGATTCAGGCCGGGCTCCAGCGTACCGAGCAACTGCGTGGCCGCATCGTTGCACCAGAGCAGTTGCGCCGCCTCGTCCACCGCCAGCATGGCATTGCTGCTGGCGTTCACCGCCTCGCGGGTGGCGCGCACCAGGCGCGCGGTACGGGTGTGGGCCTGCAGCCGAGCAATCACCTCCGGCGGAGAAACCGGCTTGGTGACGTAGTCGTTACCGCCAACTGCAAAGCCCCGCACGATGTGTTCGGTTTCACCCAGACCGGTCATGAAGATCACCGGCACGTCTTCACTCTGCTCACGAATCCGCTCGCAGGTTTCAAAGCCATCCATGCCGGGCATCTGCACGTCGAGCAGGATGGCGCCCGGCAGGTGTCTGGCCAGATACGCAAGCGCCAGCTCGCCGCTAGCGGCGGTGTGCACCTGAAGGCCGACGGCCCCCAGTTCGAGCGACAGCAGCGCCAGCGCATCAGCGCTGTCATCTACCAGCAGTACGTCGCAGGCTTCTTCAACTGAATGCATGGTCTTGCAGGGTCTGACTGAGGGTTGCGATCAGCGCGGCATCGTCGCTGCCGATCAGGGGCAGGCAACGCGCCGCCCAGGGTGCGAGGTCCGGGCTGTCTTCGCCCAGTTCTTCAAACCGCGCGCGCAAGGCACGCGGGTAACCGCCCGCAGCCAACGCGAGCAGTTCTCGCAGCACATCGGGGCCGGGCGGGACGATACGCGGTGCGGCCGGCGGCGCCGCGTGCAGCCATTCAAGGCCCAGCGCGCTGCGAACCTGTTCGAGCAAATCCGCCTCGGCAACCGGTTTGGTGACAAACCCATTGCAGCCGCTCTGCGCCCGCGCCTGTTCGGTGTTGTCATGCGCGTTGGCAGATACCATCACGATCGCGAGGCCGCTGTGCCCGGCTTCGCGCAGTTGGCGGCATACCACCCATCCGGTCGTGTCGCGCAGGCTGATATCGAGCAGCAACAAATCCGGCGTGCGCTGGGCCAGCGCAGCCAGGCAGGCGGCACCGCTGTCGACTTCTTCAATCAAGAAACCGAGCGGCTGCAGCATCGCGCGCAGCACCCCACGATGGGCCGCTTCGTCATCCACGATCAGCACATGCTGGCGCCGGCCAAGGTAACCGCTGACCGGCACAGCCAAAGCGCTGACTTCGACATTCGGCAAAGTCGGCAGGTAGAGCCGCACGACAAAGCGGCTGCCCTCGCCCCGCTTGCTGTACAGCTGAATGTCGCCGCCCATCAGCTCGACCAGCAGGCGGGTGATCGTGAGCCCGAGCCCGGTGCCCTCGGCGCCGACCCGTCCGGCACCGCGTTCGAAGGGCTGGAAGATGCGTTCATGCTCGGCCGCGTCGATGCCGACCCCGGTGTCGATCACCTCGATGTGTGCGATCTCGCGCCGGTACCGCACACGCAGGCAGACCTGGCCCTGCTCGGTGAATTTGACGGCGTTGCCTAGCAGGTTGATGAGGATCTGGCGCAAGCGCTTGGGGTCGGCATGCACGCGCTGCGGCAAGTGGCCGCGCGCCTCGTAGTGGAAGGAGAGGCCCGAGCTTTCCGCCAGCGGGCGGAACATCTTGACGATCTCGGTGAAGAATTCCTCAAGGTACAGCCCTTCCTGCTCCAGCCGCAGCTTGCCTGCTTCGATGCGCGACAGGTCGAGCAAGCCATCGACCAGGCTGGCAAGGTGCTCGCCGCTGCGGTGGATGGTGCCGACCGCGTCGCGCAAGGCACCCGCCAGCGCCTGCTGGCGCAAGAGCACCTGCGAATAGCCAAGGATGCTGTTGAGCGGCGAGCGCATCTCGTGGCTCATGCCGGTGACGAAGCGGCTCTTGGCAAGGTTGCCGCTCTCGGCCACTTCCTTGGCTTTTTGCAGGGCCGCGTCCGTCTGGCGGTGGGCGTCGATCTCGCGTTGCAGAAGCTGGTTCTGGCGATCCGACTCTTCCTGCGCGACCAGCCGGCTCTCGTTCGCCAGCACCAGCCACCAGGCGGCCACCGCAGTAAGCAGGAAGATCCCGGCGAACACCTTCCAGAAAAGGGGGGCAAGGTCAGCCGAGGCCGGCCCGCCGGGGTGCAGCAATTCCTGCGCGTAGAGCAACCAGAGCATGGCGCCGAACACGCAGACCATGCCGCCGAGCACCAACGCAAATTGCCCCACGCGCCGCGCCATCGGCAGCGACACCCGATGCGGCCACCAGCCCGCCAGCAGATCGGCCAGTTGCTCGTGCGCGCGCGATCCGGTCTTGCAGCGGTCGCCGCAGCGGGCGTCCAGCGTGCAGCACAGCGAGCAGATCGCGCCGCCGTAGGCCGGGCAATGCGCCATGTCGTCCGCTTCGAACTTGTTGCGGCAGACCGCGCAGCGCAACACCCGGTGACGCGGCCCGAAGTCCACCGGCGCACGCGCAATCGTGTAACGCTGCCGCGTGAGCAGCGAGATCAGTGGCGCCGCCAGCAGCGACACCAGCAAGGCGATGCCGGTGGATGCCGGGCGCCAGCCCTCACCGAACAAGCCCACGTAGGCCGCGACCGAGAGCACCGATGCGATCAGCATCGCCCCGAAGCCCGAGGGGTTGATGTCATACAGGTAGGCGCGGCGAAACTCGATGTTGCGGGGCGACAGGCCCAGCGGCTTGCTGATCACCAGATCGGCCACCACCGCCCCGACCCAGGCCACCGCAAGGTGCGCGTAGAGGCCGAGTACCCGTTCGATCGCCTCGAACACGCCCATCACCATCAGCAGCACCGCGATCAGCACGTTGAAGGCCAGCCACACCACACGCCCCGGATGGCTGTGCGTCAGCCGTGCAAAGAAGTTGGACCAGGCGAGCGACCCGGCGTAGGCGTTGGTGATGTTGATCTTCAACTGCGACACGATGACGAACACGCCCGCAAGGAAGATTGCACCACCGTGATCGCCGACCACCTCGCGGAAGCCGGCCAGGTACATCTGCATGGGTTCGAGCGCGCGCGACAAGGGCAATTCATGCTGCAAGACCAGGAAGGCGAGGAAGGCGCCGCCGACCATCTTGGCTGCGCCCATCAGGATCCAGCCCGGCCCGGCAATGATCACCGCCAGCCACCAGCGCGCCTTGCGGCCAGGCGTGGGCTCGGGCATGAAGCGCAGGAAGTCGACCTGTTCGCCGACCTGCGCGATCAGGGATGCGGCCACCGTGGCCGCCGCGCCGAAGGCGGCCCATGAAAATTCATCGCTGCCGGCGCTGCTGCCGTTGAGCGAGCTGAAGGCGACGAAGGCCTCCGGGTTCTTGATCGCCACCGCGATGAAAGGCAGCACCAGCAGCACCAGCCACACCGGCTGGGTCCACATCTGCAGGCGACTGATCAGGGTGACGCCGTGGGTCACCAGCGGCACCACGATCAAGGCACTGAGCAGGTAGCCCAGCCAGCGAGGCATGTCGAACCATAGCTCGAAGGCCTGCGCCATGATCGCCGCTTCGATGGCGAAGAAGATGAAGGTAAAGCTGGCGTAGATCAGCGAGGTGATCGTCGAGCCGAGATAGCCAAAGCCCGCGCCGCGCGCCAGCAGATCCATGTCGAGCCCGTGGCGCGCCGCGCGATACGCGATCGGCAGGCCGGTGAGGAAGATCACCAGGCTGACCACGGCAATCGCCCACATCGCGTTGGTGAAGCCGTAGCTCAGGGTGATGGCTGCACCAATCGCTTCCAGCGCGAGGAAGGACACTGCACCAAAAGCGGTATTCGCGACGCGGAACTCGCTCCATTTGCGGAAGCTGCGCGGCGTGAAACGCAGCGCGTAATCCTCCAGCGTTTCGTCCGACACCCAGCGGTTGTAGTCCCGCCGCACCTTCATGATGCGCTGTACCGGTTGCGGTCTGGCGACTTCCTGGTCCACCCGTAATCCTTCTGAAACGCGCCTGTTAACGCCTTTGTTCACGCCGGAAGCACGCAAGCGGCGTGCCCGATTGCGTGCAGTCTGTGGTGCCGATTCTGGTGTGCGCAGTGCGTACGCGCAGTACGTCAAATGACTTATTTCGCGTACCCGGCACTGATCCCAAAGTGCGCTCCAACAACGCAGCAAACCACGACCGCCACGGCGGCCAGTGCGGAACAAGAAACCCGGCTGCGTTGCTTTGAAGCCCGCGTTCATCAGGAGAGACCATCATGCGTGACCACGCTTCGCCCAAGCCCCGATCCACCCTTCGCCGCCATCTCATGCAGGGCCTCGTCGCCCTGCCGCTGATCGGGCTGTCTGCAATCGGCCAGGCAGCGCCGCCCGCCACCGCCGTGGTCAACACGACCAAACTGGCGGTCACCGATACCGAAGTCACCGTCGGCCAGTTGCACTCGGCCACCGGCACCATGGCGATCTCGGAGACCGGCTCGATCCAGGCCGAACAACTTGCGATCGACCAGATCAACGCGATGGGCGGCGTGCTCGGCCGCAAGATCAAGGTGATCAAGGAAGACGGCGCCTCCGACTGGCCGACCTTCGCCGAGAAGTCGAAGAAGCTGCTGATCAACGACCGCGTTGCGGCGGTGTTCGGCTGCTGGACATCGGCCTCGCGCAAGGCGGTGCTGCCGATCTTCGAGAAGGAAAACGGGATGCTCTACTACCCCACCTTCTACGAGGGCCTGGAGCAATCCAAGAACGTGATCTACACCGGCCAGGAAGCGACCCAGCAAATCCTCTGGGGCCTCGACTGGGTGGCCAAGGAGAAGAAGGCCAAGACCTACTTCCTCGTGGGTTCGGACTACATCTGGCCGCGTACCTCGATGAAGATCGCGCGCAAGCACATCGAGTCGGTCGCCAAGCTGGGCAAGGTGGTCGGTGAGGAGTACTACCCGCTCGGCCACACCAACTTCAACTCGCTGATCAACAAGATCAAGGTTGCCAAGCCGGATGTGATCTTCATTGCCGTGGTGGGCGGCTCGAACGTGTCCTTCTACAAGCAGCTCAAGGCGGCGGGCGTGACGGCGGCAAAGCAGACCCTGCTGACGATCTCGGTCACCGAAGACGAAGTGCTGGGCATCGGTGGCGAGAACATGGCCGGCTTCTACGCCTCGATGAAGTACTTCCAGTCGCTCGACAACGCCAACAACAAAGCCTTCGTGCAGGCCTTCAAGGCCAAGTACGGCGCCAAGGCAGTGATCGGTGACGTGACGCAAGCGGCCTACCTGGGCCCGTGGCTGTGGAAAGCCGCCGTCGAAAAAGCCGGCAGCTTCGATGTCGACAAGGTTGCCGCCGCCTCGGTGGGTATCGAGTTCAAGGGCGCGCCTGAGGGCTACGTGAAGGTGCATCCGAACCACCACCTGTGGAGCAAGACGCGCATCGGCCAGGCGCAGGCCGACGGCCAGTTCAAGGTGGTTGCCGAATCGCCCGAGCTGATCGAGCCGAATCCCTTCCCCAAGGGCTACCAGTAACAGCCTGACCCGTCACCCCGTGCCACGGCGCGCGGGGTGACGGCCGCCGCGCGAACACGCAAACGCACTTCACTCTGTACTTGGGAGGTAAGCACCATGGCATTCGCCGACATGCTCAACATCGGGATGATGCAAGGCTTCGCAGGGCTTAGCCTGTTCGCGGTGCTGCTGCTGATGGGCCTTGGCCTGGCGATCATCTTTGGCCAGATGGGGGTGATCAACATGGCGCATGGCGAGTTCATGACGCTGGGCGCCTACACCATCTTCCTGTTCTCCACGCTCGCCGAGAGCTTCTTCCCGCAATTCACCCAAAGTTACTTTCTGGTCGCCATCGTCGCGGCCTTCTTTGTCGCCTTTCTCGCGGGCTGGTGCGTCGAGTGGGCCTTGATCCGCCACCTCTACAAGCGCCCGCTCGATACGCTGCTGGCCACCTGGGGCGTATCGCTCGGCATGCAGCAGTGCTTTCGCAGCTTCATCGGCCCCAAGGAAGTCAGCCCCACCCTGCCGGACTGGCTGATGGGCTCGTGGTCGCCGCATGAGGGGCTCGACATCCCGATCAACGGCCTCTTCGTGATGGCCCTGACGCTTGTTGTCACCGGCGGCGTACTGCTGGCGCTCTACAAGTCGCGCTGGGGGCTGCGCGTGCGCGCCACAGTTGCCAACCGCCCGATGGCCAACGCGATCGGCATCAACACCAAGAAGACCGACCGCATGACCTACGCCATCGGCTGCGGCATCGCCGGCGTTGCGGGCGCGGCCTTCACCACGATCGGCTCGACCGGCCCCACCAGCGGCTCGCTCTACATCGTCGATGCCTTCCTGGTGGTGACCTTCGGCGGCGCCGCCAGCCTGCTTGGCACTGTGGCCTCGGCCTTCGGCATCGCGCAGATGCAATCGATCAGCGAGTTCTTCATGACCGGCTCGATGGCCAAGGTGCTCACGCTGATGACCATCGTGGTGATCCTGATGATGCGGCCGCAGGGGCTGTTTGCCTCAAAGATCCGCCACTGAGCGCTGCCCCATGAACCCGCCCGGCGCCCGACCTGCACCGCATTACCGGAGAGACGCATCATGAACAAGATCAAGGCATTCATCGATCAACGTGGCCTCGGCAGCTTCCTCATCCTCGCCGCCCTGATCCTGGTGGTGTTCCCGCTGGCGATGGACATCTTCCGCCTCAACCTCGTCGGCAAGTACCTCACCTACGGCTTCGTCGCGATCGGCCTGGTGATGTGCTGGGGCTACGGCGGCGTGCTGAGCCTGGGCCAGGGGGTGTTCTTCGGCCTCGGCGGCTACGCGATGGCGATGTTCCTCAAGCTCGAAGCGTCCGACCCGATCAGCACCAAGATCCAGTCCACACCGGGCATCCCGGACTTCATGGACTGGAACCAGCTGACCGCGCTGCCGCTGTGGTGGGAACCGTTCAAGTACCTGCCCTTTGCGCTGGTCGCGGTGCTGCTGGTGCCCACGCTGCTGGCCTTCGTGATCAGCTTCGCGATGTTCAAGCGCCGCGTCGGCGGGGTGTATTTCGCGATCATCACGCAGGCGGTTGCGCTGATCATGACCGTGCTGATCATCGGCCAGCAGGGCTACACCGGCGGGGTGAACGGCATCACCGATCTGAAGACCCTGCTCGGCTGGGATATCCGCACCAACAGCGCCAAGTACATCCTCTACTTCGCCAACGCCTTGCTGCTGCTCGGCTGCATCTACTTCTGCCTGTGGGTGCAGAAAAGCAAGTTGGGCACCTTGCTGCTTGCGATGCGCGACAAGGAAGACCGGGTGCGCTTCTCCGGCTACGACGTGTCGATGTTCAAGGTGTTCGCCTTCTGCCTCGCGGCGATGCTCTCGGCAATTGGCGGCGCGATGTTCACGCTGCAGGTCGGCTTCATGTCACCGAGCTTCGTCGGCATCGTGCCGAGTATCGAGATGGTGATCTTTGCCGCGGTGGGTGGGCGCATGTCGCTGATCGGCGCGGTGTACGGCGCCTTGCTGGTGAACTTCGGCAAGACCTACTTTTCCGAGAGCTTCCCCGACCTCTGGCTCTTCCTCATGGCGAGCCTGTTCATCGGCGTGGTGATGGCTTTCCCGAACGGACTCGCGGGGGTCTACACCAGCCACGTCAAGCCCTGGCTTGCGCGCCGCAAAGCCACGCAAGCCAAGTCGCAGGCGCTTGCGGTGCCGCCGGCAGACAACCCGCCGCCGGCCAGCCCCCCGCCTGCCAAAGAGGCTGAAGTCCCCGGCCTGATCCGCGCCACTTGATCGCTTGCCTGATCGCATTCCTGCTCGTTGAAGGGAGTCTCACATGAGCAATACCGACTTCGTACTCGCGGTGGAAGACCTGACCGTTTCCTTCGATGGCTTCAAGGCGATCGACGCACTGAACCTGTATGTCGACAAGGGTGAGCTGCGCGTGATCATCGGCCCCAACGGCGCCGGCAAGACCACGCTGCTCGATCTGATCTGCGGCCGCACCGCGGCCAGCGCCGGCAGCATCAAGTTCAAGAACGTCGAGATGACGCGCCTGGCCGAATACAAGCGCGTGCGCTCCGGCATCGGCCGCAAGTTCCAGACGCCTTCGATCTACGAAAACCTCAGCGTGTTCCAGAACCTTGAAGTGTCCTTCCCGCGCGGCCGGGGCGTGTTCGGCGCGCTCGCCTTCAAATGCGATCAGGAAGTGCGCGACCAGGTGCAGAGCGTGGCCAACGAGATCGGCCTTGGCGAATTGCTCGACATGGAAGCCGGCCTGCTCTCGCACGGCCAGAAGCAGTGGCTGGAGATCGGCATGTTGCTGATGCAGGACCCGGAGCTGCTGATGCTCGACGAACCGATCGCCGGCATGAGCGCACGCGAGCGCGAGCTGACCGCCGACCTGCTCAAACGCATCTGCAAGAACCGCTCGATGATCGTGATCGAGCACGACATGGCCTTCGTTGCGCAGATCGCCCACAAGGTCACCGTGATGCACCAGGGAAAGATCCTCGCCGAGGGCTCGATGGAGAAAGTCCAGCAAGACCCCAAGGTCATCGACGTCTATCTGGGGCACTGAGCGTGGTGATGACCCTGCAAGCGCTTTACCGCGAAGGCGCGAAGGCGACGCGAAGTGCCACGAAGAAGGACTTGGGCGCCTCGTCTTGTCTGTTGCATCGGCTTTGCTTTGCGGCCCTTCGCGCGCCCTTCGCGCCTTCGTGGTCAATCTTCAGATCCAAGGAGTAGTGCAATGCTCAACGTATCCGATCTCGTCGTGTGTTACGGCCAGAGCGAAGCCCTGCATGGGATCTCGTTCGAAGCCAACAAGAACGAAACCGTGGCGATCATGGGCCGCAACGGCATGGGCAAGACCACGCTGTTCAAATCGCTGATGGGCGTGCTGCCCACCCGCAGCGGCTCGATCCAGGTGGCCGGCAAAGAAGTCTCGAAAGACGAGAGCTATCGCCGCGTCGCCAAGGGCATCGCCTATGTGCCGCAAGGCCGGATGATTTTCCCCACCTTGTCGGTCGAAGAAAACATCCAGACCGGGCTGGAGAACGCCGCCGTCAAGAAAGTGCCGGACGAGATCTACGCGCTCTTCCCGGTGCTGTGGGAAATGCGCCGCCGCAAGGGCGGCAACCTCTCGGGCGGCCAGCAGCAACAGCTGGCGATCGCACGCGCGCTGGTCACCGATCCGAAGGTACTGCTGCTCGACGAACCGACCGAGGGCATCCAGCCTTCGATCATCAAGGACATCGCCAAGGCGCTCAACGAGATCCGCAAGATGCGCGAGATCACGATCGTCGTCTCGGAGCAGGTGCTCAGCTTTGCGATGGATGTGGCCGACCGCCTCTTCGTCATCGAAGGCGGGCGCCTGGTTCACGAGAGCCCGCGCGCCAGCACCGACGTTGCCCACATCAAGCAGTTCCTGTCGGTGTAGCCAGCAGGGCTGCGCAGTCAATCCAGCGTTTTCATCGGGAGTTCCGGGGGCGGCCCCCGCGCCGCGCCCGCTTATCAAGGAGGTGTGCCATGCCTGAAACACTCATCAAAGTCGACCTGAAGCAGTCGCCCTACGAGAACGAGAACATCCACAACCGCTGGCATCCGGATATCCCGATGGCCTGCTGGGTCAAGCCCGGAGACGACTTCGTGCTGGAGACCTACGACTGGACTGGCGGCTACATCCAGAACAACGACAGCGCGGACGACGTGCGCGACGTCGATCTTTCCACGGTGCACTTCCTCTCGGGGCCCGTTGGTGTTCACGGCGCCGAGCCGGGCGACCTGCTGGTGGTCGAGCTGCTCGACATCGGCGCCAAGCAGGACAGCCTGTGGGGCTTCAACGGCTTCTTCTCGAAGAACAACGGTGGCGGCTTCCTTGTTGATCACTTTCCGCAGGCGCAGAAGTCGATCTGGGACATCGAGGGCATGTTCACCAAGAGCCGCCATGTGCCCGGCGTGCGCTACGCGGGCCTGATCCACCCCGGCCTGATCGGCTGCCTGCCTGATCCGAAGATGCTGGAAACCTGGAACACGCGCGAAGTGGACTTCATTGCCACCCAGCCCGATCGCGTGCCGCCGCTCGCCAACCCGCCGTTCGCCAAGACGGCGCACGCCGGCAAGGCCAAGGGCGAGGTCGCTGCGAAGATTGCCGCCGAAGGCGCCCGCACCGTGCCGCCGCGCGAACACGGCGGCAACTGCGACATCAAGGATCTGTCGCGCGGCTCGAAGATCTTCTTCCCGGTCTACGTCGAAGGCGCTGGTCTCTCGGTCGGCGATCTGCACTTCTCGCAGGGTGACGGCGAGATCAGCTTCTGCGGCGCGATCGAGATGGCCGGCTGGGTGCACATGAAGGTATCGCTGCTCAAGGGCGGCATGGCCAAGTACGGCATCAAGAACCCGATCTTCAAGCCCAGCCCGATCACGCCCAAGTACGACGACTACCTGATCTTCGAAGGCATCTCGGTGGACGAGTACGGCAAGCAGCACTACCTCGATGTGCACGTTGCCTATCGGCAGGCCTGCCTCAACGCGATCGAGTACCTCAAGAAGTTCGGCTACTCCGGCGCGCAGGCGTACTCGATCCTCGGCACCGCGCCTTGCCAGGGCCACATCAGCGGCGTCGTCGACATCCCCAACGCCTGCGCCACGCTGTGGCTGCCGACCGACATCTTCGAGTTCGACATCAACCCGAGCGCTGCCGGGCCGGTGAAGTACCTCGATGGCTCGATCGACATGCCGATCTCGCCCGACCTGTAAGCGCATGAGGCCCTCTCCGCGCCGCGGAGAGGGCAAGTCCCACGGATCAGGAGTTGTGCCATGCCTCTCTACGACTACGAGTGCCCGGACTGCGGCGGTTTCGAGACCCTGCGCAGCATCGCCAGCCGCGACGCCCCCACCTTCTGCCCGCGCTGCGGCACGCGTGCCACACGGGTACAAACCCTGCCCGCACTTTCGCTGATGGACGGCAGCATCCGCACCGCCCACGCCACCAACGAACGCGCGCGCCACGAACCCAAGCGTTCAAGCACGCATGTTCATGGGCCCGGCTGCGGTTGCGGAAGCGGTGTCAGCAAAAGCACCGTCAAAGCGGCCGACGGCAGCAAGACCTTTCCGAGCAAACGGCCATGGATGATCAGCCACTAGCCGCACACAAGCAGCCGCCGCTGGCACTGGCGCTGGGCTAAAGCCCTGCCCCCCAGCGGGTCTGCAAGCCCATCGTGTAGAGGCTCATGTTGTTGCCGGTGCGGGCGTAGAGGCCGTTACTCGCGGCCAGCTTGAGCGAGAGATAGCGGCTCAGCGGCATGGCAAAGGTCGCGCCAAGGCGCCAGTTCTCTTGCAAGTCGTTGCCTTCCTGGCCGTTGATGATGGTGCGCCCGCCCTGATAGTAGCTGGCGCTCAGGGATGCCCACGCGCCCGCTGAGAAGTTGTAGACGGTGTGCGCCTGCAGCGAGTAGAGCGGGTCCTGCTTGCGCTCGGAGCCACCGAAGAAGTCGGAATTGGTGGTGTAGAACACCGTTGCGGCGGCCAGTTCCAGGACCATCGGCCCGAAGGCTTTCGACAGCCCGATCTCGGGTTTGATCGTCCAGCGATTGCCGCTGAGGTTGACCGCTTTCTGATTGTCATAGGCACCGGTTGGGGCCGACACCTCGACGCTGGCACCAACGATCAGGTCCTGCCGATAGTTGCGGAAGTCGGCCAAGGAAAGCGCTGGCGCCCCAAGCAGGTGATACGACACGCGGAAGAGCGAATCCGCCAGCCCCTGCTGCGAGCGCTCGATCGGCTGGCCTGCGAAACTGGCCGATCCGGACAGCGATGCAAACGGCTGCACGAAATCCACCCGGCCGGTCTGGCCTGCCATCTCGAAAACCCGGGTGTAAGCGAGAAACGAACTGACGATATTGAGCTCAGGATCCTTCACCGGCAGCGCCGGGTCGAAGGCAATGCCGCCTTTCGAATAGCCAAGCCCCAGAATGGCGAAGTTCATGCCGACCGGGGCGTTGGAATAGTTGCGTGGCTCGATCGACTGCGCGAAGGCGCCACGACACGCGAACGCACACAGCCCGATCGCCCAGGCTCTGGCTGGCCACCCCGCGCTGCGCCGGCGTGCCAAAGGCGCCGGCTTATCGCCGCTCTTCATGCAGATCCTCTCGATTCTCGTCATCGCACCGGACATCCGTCGGGCATGCCCAAATCAATTGTTGTAAATGATCTCGACTGACTCGGGGCGCAGCCAGTCACGCAGCATTTCGAGCAGGGGCTCTTCAAGTCGCACGCGCCAGTTCTGGCCCAAGGGCAAGTCGGCCTCGGCGGCCGCATTGCGATAGTGCAGGCGGATCGGGCAGCCCACCGCGCCCTCTTCGCTCTGCCGATACTGCATCAGCAGCGCCTGCAGCCGCTCGGCGCTCTCTCGCGCACTGGCATTGCCAACCAGTTCGCTGTTGATGTCCAGCCGCAAGGTGCGCGCGAAACGCGCACGCGCCTCGCCCAGCGTCATCAGCTTGTCGGCAATGATGCGCAGGCCGCCGGTGAAATCGTCGTGGCTGACCTTGGCTTCGACGATCAGCACTTCGTCCTGCACGATGCGCGCCTTGTTGGCCTCCAGCACCTCGGCAAAGACGGACACCTCAAGCTGCGCGGTGCCGTCGTCAAGTTGCACGAAACACATCTTGCCGCGGTTGCCAATCTTGATCCGTTGGCCCGAGACCACGCCGGCAAACACCTGTGGTTCCTTCTGCGGTTCGAGCCGCGCGAGCGGCTTGCGGATGAAGCGCGCCACCTCGGCCTTGAAGGCGTTGTAGGGGTGGCCAGAGAGGAAGAAGCCGATCGCGGTCTTCTCCTCCATCAACTGCTCGCGTTCCTTCCAGGGGCGTGCCTCGACATACTGGATCGCCTGCGATTCGGCATGCTCCGGGGCGTCGAACAGCCCGACCTGCGCCGCATTCGCCGCCGCCTGCTCGGCCGCTTCCATCGCGATGCCCACCGAGGCGACCAGGCGTGCGCGGTGCGGATCGAGCGTATCGAAGGCACCGGCACGGATCAGCGCTTCCACCACGCGGCGGTTCACCGCGCGGCGATCGACCCGCTTGCAGAAATCGAACAGATCCTTGAACGGGCCATCGGCGCGGCGCGCGGCAAGAATCGCGTTCACCGCCGGTTCGCCCACGCCTTTGACACCGCCCAGGCCGTAGCGGATGGTCTTGGCATCGGTCGGCTCGAAGCGGTATTCCGAGGCATTCACATCCGGCGGCAACACCTTGATGCCGTTGGCCACGGTGTCTTCGAAGAAGATCTTCACCGTGTCGGTGTTGTCCATATCCACCGACATGGTGGCTGCCATGAAGGCCGCGCAGTGGTGCGCCTTGAGCCAGGCGGTGTGATAGGTGACAACGGCATACGCGGCGGTGTGCGACTTGTTGAAGCCGTACTCCGCGAACTTGGTCATCAGGTCGAACAGGCGTTCGGCCAGTTCGGGGTCGTAGCCCTGCTTCTTGGCGCCTTCCGCGATCGTCTCGCGGTGCTTGGCCATCTCTTCGGGCTTCTTCTTGCCCATCGCCCGCCGCAGCATGTCGGCGCCACCGAGCGTGTAGCCGCCGATGATCTGCGAGATCTGCATCACCTGTTCCTGATACACGATCACGCCGTAGGTGGGCGACAGACAACCTTCAAGGGCCGGGTGGTAGTAGTCGATCGCCTGCTGGCCCTTTTTCCGCAGGATGAAGTCGTCCACCATGCCGGAGCCGAGCGGCCCCGGTCGGTAGAGCGCGAGCACCGCGATGATGTCTTCGAAGCGGTCGGGCCCGAGCTTCTTCAGAAGCTTCTTCATGCCGTCCGATTCAACCTGGAAGATCGCGGTGGTGTTCGCGTCTTTCAGGATCTGGTAGGCGGCCGGGTCTTCGAAGCCCAGGCTCATCAGGTCGATGTTCTGGCCGGTGAGCCGCTCGATGTATTCGAGCGCGAGCTTGATGATGGTGAGGTTTCGCAGGCCGAGGAAGTCGAACTTCACCAGGCCGACCTGCTCCACGTCGTCCTTGTCGAACTGCGATACCGGCGAGGCGTCTTCGCCATCGGCGATATACAGCGGGCAGAAGTCGGTGAGCTTGCCCGGTGCGATCAGCACGCCGCCGGCGTGCATGCCGACGCCGCGCGTCATGCCTTCGAGCGGCAGCGCAAGCTCCCACAGCTCGCGGATCGATTCGCCATCGCCCGGGTCGTCCATCATCTCCCTGATCGACGGCTCCTGCTCCAGCGCTTCTTCCAGCGACACCGGCTTGTTCTGCACCACCGGGATCGCTTTCGAGAGCCGGTCGCACATGCCGTAAGGCAGATCGAGCACACGGCCGACGTCGCGCACCACCGCCTTCGAGGCCATGGTGCCGAAGGTGGCGATCTGGCTCACCGCGTCCTTGCCGTAGCGCTCGCGCACATACTCGATCACGCGCCAGCGGTTGTCCTGGCAGAAGTCGATGTCGAAGTCGGGCATCGACACCCGTTCCGGGTTCAGGAAGCGCTCGAACAGCAGTGCGTAGGCGGTCGGGTCGATGTCGGTGATCTTGAGCGAATACGCGACCAACGAGCCGGCACCGGAACCGCGCCCCGGCCCCACCGGCACGCCGTTGTTCTTGCCCCACTGGATGAAGTCCGCAACGATCAGGAAGTAGCCCGGGAAGCCCATCTGGATGATGGTGTCGGTCTCGAACTTCAGGCGTGCCTCGTAGCGCGGGCGTTCGCGCTCGCGATCCTCGGGGTGCGGGTAGAGCTGCAGCAGACGGTCTTCAAGCCCGCGCTTGGCTTCGGCGACGAGGAAGTCGTCGAGCGTCATGCCATCGGGCGTCGGGAACTGCGGCAGGAAGTTCTTGCCCAGCGTGATCGTCAGCGAGCAGCGGCGTGCGATCTCGACCGAGTTTTCAAGCGCCTCCGGGATATCCGCAAACAGCTCGGCCATCTCGGCCTGCGTCTTGAAGTACTGGTCTTCGGTGAACAGCTTGGGCCGGCGGGTATCGGCCAGCACATAGCCTTGCGAAATGCAGACCCGCGCCTCGTGCGCCTTGAAGTCTTCCCGCTTGAGGAACTGCACCGGGTGGGTGGCCACCACCGGCAGCTCGAATTCGGCGGCCAGCACCAGCGCCTGGCGGATGTAGCTCTCGGTGCCCGGATGCCCGGCGCGCTGCACTTCGATGTAGAAACTGTCGGGGAACTGGCGCTTCCAGTCACCCAGCAGGCGGCGGGCCGATTCAATATTGCCGGCAGCGATTGCGGCACCCACGTCGCCCAGCATGGCGCCGGAAAGGCAGATCAGCCCCGACACCGCGCCTTCGTTGAACCACTCGCGGCGCATCTCGGCACGCCCGCGGTGCTGGTTCTCCAGGAAAGAGCGCGTCACCAGTTCGCAAAGCTGGCCAAAGCCCGCGCGGTGCTTGCACAGCAGCATCACCCGGAAGGGTTTGTCGCGATCGGCGTCGTTGGTGATCCAGGCGTCAACAGCAATGATCGGCTTCACCCCCGCGCCTCGGCAGCCCTTATAGTGCTTGACCATGCCGAAGAGGTTGGCAAGGTCCGAAATACCCAGCGCGGGCATGCCATCGGCCGCGGCCGCCTTGATTGCATCGTCGATCCGCACGATGCCGTCCTCGATCGAGAATTCGGTGTGCAGGCGCAGGTGAACAAAGGCGGGGGCGTGTGGGGCGATCGAAGCGGCAGTCATGGGCAGATTTTACCCGTCGCAGCCCGGTAAACCCGCACGCGCAGTCTGTGCGCCGGAAGATCGCTCGCCTGGCCGCGCCGCAAAGCCGCGAATCGTGCGGCAGAGGGGGCCTTCAGGTGCTTGAATACAAAACCGGAGGCTCACACTACCTGCTCGCACACATGAAAGGCGGCGATGTGTGGGTAATGAACCCGGACGGCGGCAGCGACACGCGGCAACCCGATTTGTTCGCATGGGTGAATGGCCCGCCCGCCAGCATCGCCACGATCGGTGGGGTGAAACACATCTTCAGCGGCATTTTCGTGCAGGTGAGCTGATCACACCCCGCGCGAGGCCGTGACGCCCGTCAGGGCTGCGGTGTGCACGGAACCGGCGTGCGCGGCATGCGCCTGCTACCCTGAGAAGTGCGATCCCGATCGCATTGGCGGGCAAAGCGGTTACGAACCGTCAATCACTTCTGCATTGAAGGAGAACGCTCATGCTTCAAAGCTATAGAAAAGCCGCCGGCCACATCATGCTGGCCCTTGCATTGCTGGCAGGAGGCCCGGCATTTGCTGCCGACGCAAAGCAGCCGGTCGGCAAAGTCTCGATCGAAGAAAAGCAGTTCGGCCTGATTCTGGGCGGCAGTTCGGGCACCGGCACATTGACCTTTCAGGGCAAGAAGCACAGCTTCAAGCTGGGCGGGATGAGTGTGGGCCTGAACGCGGGCGCTTCGAAGATGAGTGCAGTCGGCAACGTCTATGAACTGACCGATATCGCGCAGTTCCCCGGCACCTATACCAAGCTTGACGCAAGCGTCGCTCTGGGCGGCGGCGTGGGGGCCATTCAGCTCAAGAACGAAAACGGCGTAATCATGACCCTGACCTCGCGCACCAAGGGGCTGGACGTCAATCTGGGCAAGATCACCGGACTGACCATCAAGATGGAGTAAAGCGCAGCCGGCACACGCGCGGGGCGCCGGCCGTTCATCGAAAGCAAGCCGGCCTGCCTTGCAAGAAACGCCAAGGCCCATCTATAGGTGGGCCTTGGCGTTTCTTGCCACATCGGGCATAGCACCGCAGTAGCCGCATAGAAAACAGCAGCACAGCAAGCAGCCAGCCTCAACTTCCTGCAAGGCCGGCCGTAGACAGGGAGGTTCGTTGTGCCCAGTCGGCCGCGTTCGGTCACTGCAGCACAATCCGCGCATCGGAAACGGGGCCTTGGGGGGCGAGATGAAGCAGCAGGAGGAACAAGGGCGTGGCTGGCCGATCTGGTTGCGGCTGGTGCTTGCCGTATGGCTGATGTTCGGTGTCGCCTGGACGATCACCATCGCCTGGACGCATGTCGAACAAGAATCAATGGCGCGGCACCAGGCGGAAAAATTCGCCGACAGCGTGCATCAAATGACGATGGCCAGCCTCACCGGGATGATGATCACCGGCACGGTGGCGCAGCGATCGGTGTATCTGGATCAGATCGTCAATACCCGCAACATCAGTGAGCTGCGCGTTCTGCGCGGCGACGCGGTGATCAAACAGTTCGGGCCCGGCTCCGACAAGCCGCTGCAGCCCAGCCCCGAGGAAGCGCAGGTGCTCCACACGGGCAAGCCGGTCTATCGAGCCGACAAGACGCGCGCCGAACTGGTCGCGATCCTGCCGGCATTGGCGGCACGTAACTATCTGGGAAAAGACTGCCTCGCGTGTCACAGCGCCGCAAAGGAAGGTGATCCGCTTGGCGCAGTCAGCATGCGGATTTCCCTCGAAGAGTCACGTGCCGAGGCGGCGGCATTCACGGGCAAGCTTTTCATCGTTGCGACCCTTCTCAGCATCCCGGTGGTGCTGTTGATCTACTTTTTCGTCAAGCGCGTGGTGACCCGCCCGCTTGCGGAGATGAGCGCCGCCATGCAGGTGATTGCCGACGGCGAAGGCGATCTGACACGTCGTTTGCCCACCCGCCGCAACGATGAGATCGGGCGTGCCGCAGCAGTGTTCAATCAGGTGATGGAACGCTTCCAGGGGCTGATCCATCACCTCGACGAAGTCGTCAACCGGGTCTCGGGCGCCTCGCGCGAATTGGCCAGCCACGCGGCCACGCTGGTTGAGCGATCACGCCGCCAGAACAACCACTCACAGCGAGCGGCCCAGGCCATCGAACGGATCAGCGAGCAGGTCAGCGTTGTCAATGAACGCGCCCAGCATGTGCGCCAACTTTCGCTCGACAGCCAGGCCCGCGCGCAGGACGGACGCGCCAGCGTGAAGGAACTCGTGACAGGCATTCGCTCGGTCGAACAGGCGGTTGGCGATCTTGCCCAGACCGTGGACCTGTTCGTTACCAGTACCAATGCGATCAACGCCACCACCGGCGAAGTCACCGAGATTGCCAACCAGACCAACCTTCTGGCACTCAATGCGGCAATCGAAGCCGCGCGGGCCGGCGAAGAAGGCCGTGGCTTCGCCGTTGTGGCCGACGAAGTGCGCAAGCTGGCGGAAAAGTCCGCCCACTCGGCGCACGAAATCACCGGACTTGCCAACCAGATATCCGGCCAATCAACCCAGGTACGCGCATCCATCGACGACGGCGCTCGCAACCTTGCAACCAGTGTTGCCTCGCTCGACCAGGTCGAATCCGTGTTCAGCGAAGCCTCGGCGTCGGTGGAAAAAGTGTGTGAGGGCCTCAACGAGATCACCTCCGCCGCGCAGGCGCAAACTGAAGCCTCACGCGAAATTACTGCGATGATGGAAGAGATTGCCGAGAGCGCACGCCTCAACGATCTTGCCGTCGAGAAAACGCTGGAAGAGACACAGGGCCTTGAGCGCCTCGCCGAGGGCTTGCAGGCCGAGATTGGCCGCTTCCGAACCTGAGCCACCCAGCCACAGGCAGGGCGCGTCCGTAGGCTGACCGCGCCCTGCAAAGCCTTGCAGCGCCTCGTTCGCCTGCGTGCAGTGCACCGGCCTTGGCCCTGGACTGATCCTGCTTGCGAACCCCCTGCCCGATCTTGCGCGCCTGAGGGTGGACTTGCGCTGCCACCGTCCGAACACCGCCATGCGCGGGCAGGATGGCGGCCGTCAATCCACCTCCCCAGGCTTCAACACATTCAAGCCGCTTGGCATGCCCCGCAGCACCTACCGCAGTAGCGTGAAGCTTGGCGGCTGGCCTTTGCAGTATCGCGAAGGCGGCCGTGAGCACCTTGAGCACTGCATTGCCGAGCAGGACATCGTGCGCATCGCCAGCTGGGGCATGAATCACATCGGCCTGCCTGCGGATCAATCGGCAATCGCGGAGCAATCGCCGCGTGCGACGTGCGGAGGCCGGAACGGTCACAGCTTTGCCGCGCAGCGTGATGCAGCACACACGATACAAGACCGTACCAAACAACCAGCGCGGCACACAGGCAATTGGGAGAACGGCCATCCCCAGCAGCCCAATCCTTGCCGTGATCAGTCCTCACAAAGCGGCGCGCCGTGCAAGCCCGCCACAAAACGGGCATGCTGCGGGCTCCCCCCGAGAGAAACATCAATGATCGAGCCCCTCCTGCTGTGCGCCGCCCCGGTGTGGACTTTCGACGGCGACACGCTGCTGACAAACGCCAGCGGCTTCTTCTTCGAGCGCAACGAGCGCCTGTTTCTGGTGACCAGTCGTCATGTAATGTGCGACGAAGAAAGCGGCCATAACCCACGCCGGATCGAGCTGGAACTGCATATCGACGCCGCCAACATGGCCCGCTCGACCGGGTTCTCGATCCCGCTGTTTCGCGATGGCCGCAGCCTGTGGCGGCAAGGGCGCGATACCGCCGGCGAAGTGGACGTCGCGGTGATCGAAATCGAACGCAGCGCGCTGCCACCCGGCACGATCTACTATGCATTCAGCCCCGCGCATTTGCTCCAGCCCGGCGATCAGGTCGAAGTCGGCTCGTCGGTGCTGGTCGTGGGTTACCCGCTTGGCTTCCACGACACGGTGCACCATTTGCCAGTGGTACGGCAGGCCGGTATCGCCTCCTCCTTCGGCATGCGTTTTCAGGGTGAGGGTTACTTCCTCACCGACGCGCGCACCCACCGCGGCGGAAGCGGCGCGCCGGTCGTGATGAAAGTCGGCAACACCAGCAATGAGCGCGGCGCGCTTCCGTGGCTGCTGCTGGGCGTGCACTCCTCGCGCCTGGATGTCGGCACCCGAGATCTCAAACTCGACGAAGCGCTCGGCCTGAACTGCGCCTGGTACGCCGACATCCTGCTGACCCTGACCGCCGACTGAGCTGTTGTATCGCTGCCCTGCAGCGCCCGCCTAACCGATCAGGACTGAGGTCGAAACAACCGAGCCGCAGGGCGTCCGCGCGGCAAAGGCCAACGGGCGCGCAACACTGGTCAAGAGCCAAGCCAGCCAATCAACCGAAGCGCAGATTCCAAGATGGGGGCCATGAAGCGAAAAACCCGCCAGGAGGCGGGTTTTTCTTGGGAAAGCTTGGGGCGACATACCGGGATCGAACCGGTGACACCTGGAATCACAATCCAGTGCTCTACCGACTGAGCTAATGCCGCCACTGGGTACTACCTTGCGTCGTTTGGTCCGCCCGACAGGAATCGAACCTGTAACCCCCGGCTTAGAAGGCCGGTGCTCTATCCGATTGAGCTACGGGCGGTTTCCGTCGGCACGAATTCCAAACTTCGCTGGTCGGGGTGGAGAGATTCGAACTCCCGACATCTTGCTCCCAAAGCAAGCGCGCTACCGGACTGCGCTACACCCCGAGAGGGCAAGAATATACATAGCTTGCCCCGATTCGTCAAACATCTTTGTTGAATCCCGCCACAAACTCATCGCCTGCAAGCCAACCATGGCCCTGTTGCTACTCAGACGACAGCAAAGCATGCAGCACGTCTGACCGTTCCTTGCGACAAGAAATCGATTCTGCTATTAACGCTGCTTCTTTCAACTAACCAGGGAAAGCAACCATGGCCGGGGAGATTAACCGCCACTTCAAGCCATACGTTCCGAAGAAGGGCGAGCAGTACATGAACGAAAAGCAACTGGCCCACTTCCGCGAAATCCTGGAAGCTTGGAAGCAGGATCTTCAAATCGATATTGAACGTACCGTCCACACCATGCAGGACGAAGCCACCTCGTTTGCCGACCCCAATGATCGTGCGAGCCAGGAATCCGACATCGCGCTCGAACTACGAAATCGCGACCGGGAACGCAAGCTGGTCAAGAAAATTGATCAAACGCTCGCGCTAATCGCCGCGGGCGAATACGGTTATTGCGAGAGCTGCGGAATCGAGATCGGGCTCAAACGCCTCGAAGCCCGCCCTACCGCCAGCCAGTGCATCGACTGCAAGACACTGGACGAATTACGCGAACGCCAAGTGGCACGCTGATCGAGCTGCTGCTTTCTGGATCGATTCACGCAGATCTGAGCGAGCAACTCACACGACAGATGCAAAAAAGGCGCCTTGCGGCGCCTTTTTCGTCTGCACGAGCAGATTAGAACGTGTGGCGAACGCCGATCTGGAAACCCGTGCGATAGCCATACCCACCGTTCGTCGCATCTGCAACTTGATAGGCCGGGTCCTTGCCTGCAGCGATTGCTGCCAGTGCAGCCGCATCGGCGCCGTTAGAGGTATCGATCTGCGAATACGCAGCATACAGCGCGGTGCGCGAAGACAGCGAGTAAAGACCGCCCAAGCCGAACTGCGTTGCCTTCAGGTCAAGATCGTTCTTGTCCTGGGAGTAGGTGTAAGAAGCGAGCAGCGAGAAGTTGCCGAACGGAACGGTAGCGCCGCCAAACCAACGGTTATATTTGACGGCTTCGCCATTGGCATCAAGCGAAGTGCCATCCTTCGGCTGGGCATATGCAAGCGAAAGCTTGGCGACACCAAAATCAAATATGCCGCCCAAATCCCAGGAAGAAATCGAGGCTTCTGAGCCCTTGGTCTGCTGGTGGCTGTAGTTAGCAGCCAAGCTGACCATCTTGCCCAATTTGAGTTTCGGCGCAACAGAATAGTAGCTCTTGTTGCCAGAGTTTTCGACCGTCTCATCGCCGCTGGCCGACTTCGAATACATCGCCTCTACAGCGAAGACATCGCCAAAGTACGGCGTCGTCACATAGGCCGCGTTGTCAGCACGCGCAGCGATGTGCGTGAAGATGTTGTTCGTCTCTGCCACAGCGCCCAAACCAAACGGATCGGCATTCGCGTAGAGGTTGAACTGCGGGGTGTATTGGCGACCAAAACGGAACTCAACGACACCAAAATCCAGGCCGGCCCAAGTCTGACGACCCCATGCGAGACCACCTTGGTTGCTGCCGCCAGTATCGGCCTTCACGCCGGCTTCAATCTGGAACTTGGCCTTCATGCCGGGCGTAAGCTGCTCAACACCCTTGAAACCGAGGCGCGAACCATTCAGCTGGCCACTGTCCAGCCCTTGGCGGCTACCTTTGTCGCCATAATGATCAGTACGGTACGAGTAACCAACGTCAACCAAACCATAGATCGTAACGCTTGTGTCGACCGCAAATACCGGAGCGGCAACGAGGCCCGCGATGGCGGCGGCGATCAGTTTCTTTTGCATGCACTTCTCCTCTTAGTCTGAAGATGCGACGCCGGCGGAACCCCCTGGGCCGTCGTCTTTCTGCTCTCGAATGGAGAGATGACCGGATATTGCAGGTGCAGCATTGCGCCCCGCAAGGCAAACGGCGCTTGGTCTGCAATCGCCCTGAAACATTGTTGCTTACAAGCAACAAACGTCAGGATCTCGCTACGCATCAGAACGCGAGCGCGAGCGTAAAGTGCAGCCGGAACTTCTCATCTGACTGGCCGTAGGCCACATCGACACCTAGCGGCCCGGCCGGACTTCGCCAGCGGCCACCCAGCCCATAACCCACGCGCCAACGCATGTCCTGCCATGTGTCGTTCGCGTCGCCGGCATCCACGAAGGTTGCAAGCCCCCACGGCCCTGACACCCACCTCACGTACTCCAGACTCGCAACGGCCAGCGTTCGGCCGCCGACAATTGCAACCCCGTCCTGAACGCCAAGACTCTGATAGTCATAGCCGCGCACGGATTGAGATCCACCGGTGCGAAACAGGAAGTCTTGCGGGATCCCTTCGCTGGACGGTGCAACGGTGTAACCGGCTTCTCCGCGAAGGATGAAAGTCCCGCTCTCACCGAGCGGTCGAAAATACTGACCACGGCCGTACACGCGGAGGAAGCTCTGGTCGGAAAAGAAGTGCTTGGAGCCACCGCCGATCTGAAAGCTCACGCCGTAGCCGCGCTGCGGATCGGCGGGGTTATCGGTGACGCGATAGCCTGCCTCGCAGTTGAGCGTCAGTGCGGTACTGATCTGCTCAACGCCGCCTTCGGGCTCCGTGGTTTCATGTTGATAGTTGATGCTGATCCGCGTTGTCGTGCGCTGCAAAGTACGCGCCCGCTGCACGCCAACCGAGAACCTTGAGGTGGCCAGATTCTGGATGTTCTCGGCAAGCCCCGAGAGCCCCACCGCATCCCTGAAGCCGGAGTGGGTTTGCGGCAGAAACACATCAGCAAACGCGGACTGACGCTTTTCCTCCAAGCGCACGGTGCTGTTGAGTTCCCAGGCATTGCTGAAGAGGTTGGCATCGCGGTAGTTAACTTCACCGCGAGCCCCGGTGTTGCTCGAGAAGCCAACGCCCACACCGAAACGTCGCGGCTTTGCCTCGGTGATCGACACACGCAGCGGTGAGGCGTCGGCAAGGGCCGGATCGCGATCAATCTCGACAATGGCCCCGGAAAAATAAGGCGTGCTTTGCAGCGAATTCTGCAGCGTCACAAGGCGCTCATAGTCGTACCGTTCGCCTTCGGTAACTGAGCTGTAGCGCTCGACGAGATCTCGGCTGTAGAGCGAAAGGCCCACCACATCAATCGGGCCAATCCGGAACGCGGGGCCCGAATCAATGACCACCAGCAATCGTGCAACCGCCCGCTCCGGGTCGATATCGGCAGTGGAATCGACGATCCGCGCCGCGGCGTAGTCTTGGCTCGACACATCTGCGAGCAGCTTCGCCTTGGCCGCGCTCCACCCCGCCTGAGAAAATGCGCCCCCCTTGCCGAGCGTCCATGCCGCCAGCAGCGATTCCCGGCGAGCGCGCAGATCGGGCCGCTCACCGTTGAGATCCCCCTCGAACCGGAGCACCACCTCTTGAACAACGGCACGCGGTCCAGGCTGCACCCTCACCAGGGCCGGCGATCCAGGCGCCTGCTCCACATCAATCTGCGACGAGAAGTACCCTTCGGTTTCCAGCAGCTCCGGGATGTCCTTTCGCGCGCGCCGGATTCGCGCAAGCGTGTCACCCTCATCGGTCTGGATGTCGCCTTCGGCGCCCAGATCCGGGTCGGCCGAATCCGCGGCGGCGTCCCTCGCGTCGAAGGCCGAAACATACTTGAGGATCAGGGGCCTGACAGCCCCCGGGGCTTCAAGGCGCAGCGGCGCCGCCACCGCCGTCGAAACCGGGAGCAGCCCGGCCAGAGCGATCAGGCTGACGGCGCAGAGACATGACAAACGCCGGTAAGCGAATGCAATCGATTTAGGGTCTGAGTAGGCGGGCACGGCCGGATTCTATCCGCGCCGCGCCCGGCTTGGCAGTGCAACTCGACTTACGCTTCCGCGTAGTAATTCGCCACCCGTTCGACTTCATTGCGCGAGCCAAGCACAACCGGAACTCGTTGATGCAACTGCTCAGGCTGCACCTCAAGGATTCGCCGGTGCCCCGTCGAAGCCGCCCCGCCCGCCTGCTCGACGATCATGGCCATCGGATTGGCCTCGTACAACAAACGCAGGCGGCCAGGCTTGGACGGATCGCGCTTGTCACGCGGATACATGAAGATGCCGCCGCGGGTAAGCAGGCGATGCACGTCCGCCACCATCGAAGCAACCCAACGCATGTTGAAGTCTTTCCCTCGCGGCCCCTCTTTGCCTGCAGTCAGCTCATCGATATAGCGTTGGATGGCCGGATCCCAAAAACGTGCGTTGGACGCGTTGATTGCGTACTCACGCGTGTCGTCCGGAATCCGCATGTCCGGGTTGGTCAGCACCCAGGTTCCGAACTCGCGATCCAGCGTGAATGCGGCCACGCCCGCCCCCACCGTCAGCACAAGCAGGGTCTGCGGACCATACAGGGCATAGCCCGCCGCAACCTGCTGAGTCCCTGGCTGCAGAAAGGCCCTCTCGTCGGCCTCGGCGCGGTCCGGACAGCGCAATACCGAGAAGATCGTGCCGACGGAAATGTTCACATCAATGTTTGACGAACCGTCGAGCGGATCAAACAACAGCAGGTATTCGCCTTTCGGGTACCGGTTTGGAATGGCGTACGGCAGCGGCATCTCTTCCGAGGCCATCGCGGCCAGATGCCCACCCCATTCGTTTGAGAGCAGCAGGATCTCGTTCGCAACCACATCAAGCTGCTTCTGGGCCTCCCCTTGAACGTTATCGGTGCCGACTTCACCAAGCACACCGGCAATGGCCCCTTTGCCGACATTAACGCTGATCGCCTTGACGGCACGAGCGACCACCTCGATCTGCAGCCGCAGATTCACCGGTATTTGCTGGTGCTCGCGCTGCTGCTCGATCAAATACTGCGTGAGCGTGACACGACGCATGACTACTCCCCCCCGAGATCAATCGCACAGCCTGCGTTGGCGCCAAGCCAGCGTTCGACCCCCCGATCGAACTCCGCCCCGTTCTGATGCGCCATCGCCCAAGCCCGCCTTCGCGTTGTGCACTGCGATTATCGGCGCGCCCCTGACAGCGCAACATTAGAGCCACTACCTATGCCGTCACCGGGCCAAGCCTGGCCGCAGAGGTACAATCATGCTTACACGGCAGCCGCGGCAAGCGCCGCACTGAATCACACTCATGCGAATCATCATCGTCGGCGCAGGCTTGGAAGGCGTTGTCAGCGCTTGGTATTTGGCACGCGACGGACACGACGTCACCGTGCTTGAACGCCGTGAAGGCCCGGCACTGGAAACCAGCTTTGCCAATGGCGGGCAGGTATCGGTGAGCCACCCTGAGCCTTGGGCGAACCCCCGGGCGCCGGGGCAAATTCTTCGCTGGCTTGGCCGGGAAGATGCGCCTTTGCTTTTTCGCATGCCCGCAGAGTGGGCCCGCTGGCGCTGGGGCATGGCCTTTTTGCGCGAGTGCACACCTGGCCGCACGCGACGCAATACCGAAGCGATCGCCCACCTTGCGGCATACAGCCTCACCTGCCTCAAACTCCTGCGCGGCGAAGCCCAGCTTGACTATGACGCCGAGCGCCGCGGCGTCCTTCACCTGTTCTTTGACCGCCATGAGTTCGCCCGCGCGCCTGAACGCGCAGCCGAGTTGACCCGCTGCGGCCTGCACGCAAGCGTCGTCACTCGCAACCAGTGCATTGAGCTTGAACCCGCGCTGAGCGCCTGCGCAGGGCGGCTCATGGGCGGGCTGCATGGCCAGGACGACGAATCCGGCGATGCCCACCTATTCACCGAACGACTTGCCAAGCGCCTCGCGGCCGGCAGCGTGCGCTTTCAATACTCAACAGCGGTGAGTGCAATCCGCGAAAGCAAGGGCAAGGTTGCCGGTGTCGTGCTTGCTGACCCGAATGGTGTTTTCAGTGAAATCGAGGCCGATGCGGTGGTGGTTTGCGCCGGCCCGTGGAGCAATCAGCTTCTTGCGCCGCTAGGCGAACGATTGCCGATTTACCCCGTCAAGGGTTACTCGGTCACGCTACCCATCGTGGACGAGAAACGCGCGCCGCATGTCAGCCTGACCGACGAAACACGACGGATTGTGTGTTCAAGACTGGGAGATCGCTTGCGTGTCGCGGGCACGGCAGAACTCAATGGTTTTGACATGGCGGCCAACCCAGCCCGCACCGCAGGTTTGCTCAAGTGGGTTGAAGCGCACTTCCCTGGCGCCACGGATACCAGCGCCAGCGAGAACTGGAACGGGCTGCGCCCGGCCACGCCAAACAATCTGCCCGTGATTGGCGCCACCCGCACGAGAGGGCTCTGGCTCAATACCGGCCATGGCACGCTGGGGTGGACGCTGGCTTGCGGGTCAGGGGCGGCGCTGGCTGACCTGATCGCAGGCCGCACGCCGCAAATTTCCGGGTTTCCGTTCAAGGCAGCCGGTTGAACCCAGCCGGCTGGCAGTTCAGCGCATCATCCCGGGCATCATGCCCTTCATTGAGCGCATCAACTTGCCCATGCCGCCCTTGGACAATTGCTTCATCACTTTTTGCGTCTGTTCAAACTGATTGAGCAGACGATTGACTTCCTGCACCTGAACCCCCGCGCCAGCCGCGATCCGGCGCTTCCGGCTGGCCTTGATCAGCTCTGGTTTGCTTCGCTCAGCCGGGGTCATCGAGTTGATGATGCCCTCGATCCGTCGAATCGACTTCTCTTCAACCCCACCCTGCAACTGCGAGGCCGCCTGCGCAAACTGCGCCGGCATTTTGTCCATCAGCGATGACAGCCCGCCCATCTTCCGCATCTGGGAAATCTGGGCCTTGAAGTCATTCAGGTCAAACCCCTTTCCGCTCTTGAGCTTCTGGGCAAACGCCTTGGCTTGCTCCTCGTCGACGTTCTGACGAGCCTCTTCAACCAAGGACAGAATGTCGCCCATGCCCAGGATGCGGCTGGCCATCCGGTCGGGGTGGAATTCATCGAGGCCGGTGAGCTTCTCGCCCACGCCGGTGAACTTGATCGGCTTGCCAGTGACATGCCGCACCGACAAAGCGGCGCCGCCGCGCGCGTCGCCGTCGAGCTTGGTCAACACCACGCCGGTCAGCGGCAAGGCTTCGTTGAACGCTCGCGCGGTATTCACCGCGTCCTGGCCGAGCATTGCATCAACAACAAACAAGGTCTCGATCGGTTTGACCGCTGCGTGGAGCGCCTTGATCTCCGCCATCATCGCTTCGTCAATTGCAAGCCGCCCCGCCGTGTCGATCAACAACACGTCGAAATAGTGGCGCTTAGCATGGTCAATGGCCGCATTGGCAATGTCGATCGGCCTCTGCTCTGCGCGTGACGGAAAGAACTCCGCCCCGGCCTGCGCCGTCACCGCCTCCAGTTGGTCAATCGCCGCGGGGCGATAGACGTCACACGAGACGGTGAGCACCTTTTTCTTGTGCTTCTCGCGCAGCATCTTCGACAACTTGCCGACGGTAGTGGTCTTGCCTGCGCCTTGCAGGCCCGCCATCAGAATCACCGCGGGCGGCTGTGTCGCGAAATTCAGCGTCGCCTGAGCGCCGCCCATCAACTCGGTCATCTCGCGATGGACCACTCCAACCAGCGCCTGCCCGGGCGTCAGCGAGCCAATCACATCCTGCCCAAGCGCCTTTTCGCGCACACGGGCAATGAAGTCCTTCACGACGGGAAGCGCGACGTCAGCTTCCAGCAGCGCCAAGCGGACTTCGCGCAGCATCTCCGCGATGTTGTCGTCGGTCAGGCGGGCTTGGCCGCGCATGGTCTTGACGACCTTGGCAAGCCTTTGAGTCAGATTATCGAGCATGGTCCGGGAGCGATCCTGGCCGCACTGAGCGCACGACCATTCAGGTAAACTGCGAAGATGCCTGCGATTCTACTTCATCTGCCTGCCGCCTCGATCTACATCGGGCTTGCAATCGCCTACCGCAGGCTGCACGGAGACTCCTCGCCAAACCAGCGACGCTGGGCTCAGGCTGCGTTGCTTGTAGCGCTTTTGCTGCACGGGGCAGCGCTCGCCAACGACATTTCGAGCCCGTCTGGCCCACGCTTTGGCTTTGCCGCAGCACTATCAATGACCCTTTGGCTCGCCCTCGTATTTTATTGGTTAGAGAGCTTCTATACCCGAATCGAAGGGCTCACAGCCCTTGCGATGCCGATCGCCGCGATTTCTGTGCTCTTGCAGCTGATCTTTCCGAATGAACACATGCTGCCGAATGCCGGATCCACGGCATTTCGGCTTCACTTCATCGTCGCGATGCTGGCGTACAGCCTGTTTACACTCGCCGCCCTGCACGCGCTGCTGATGGCCGCGGCGGAACGCCAACTGCACAGCGCACGCATGACGCAGGCGATGTCGTCCATCCCGCCGCTGATGACAATGGAGAGCCTGCTCTTCAAGCTCGTCGGCAGTGGTTTCATTTTGCTGACACTCACCGTCGGATCTGGCGTTTTCTTTTCCGAAGCCCTGTTCGGAAAACCACTCGCGTTCTCACACAAAACCGTGTTCGCCATTGCAGCATGGGTACTCTTCGGCACGCTGCTCGCCGGCCGCAGCCTCTGGGGATGGCGAGGCCGAAAAGCGCTCCACCTCACCCTCGCCGGCTTCGCCTGCCTGTTGCTCGCCTACGTCGGCACCCGCTTTGTGCTGGAAGTCCTGCTCGGCCGCCCTTAGGCGCGATGGTCAGCCCGTGGGCATTGCAAACCCGCAAGCCGAAACACCGCGCACACCTAAACTTCCTGAGCAAAATGCCGAAAACGGGATAATCGGCTTATCGGCCCGCCAAAAAATCGGGAAGCCCCGCAGGCGAGGTCAAGAGCCGATGGATGCGCGGAGCAAGAGCCGCAGATCACCGCGCCAAGATCCACACACCTGCATCTGAAGCCCTGACAGGGCGCGGCTTTACAAGGGGTGAGGGCTAGCGCATCATCGCGCACCGGTCGTACTAATGTCGAGACAGCGGTTTAATGGCATCAAATCCACAGCAAATCGCACTCAGCGGACTCGCCCGAGCTCTGGTTCAGCACGGGCGTTTGACTGAGCAGCAAGCGACAGAGCTCGCAGATCAAGCAAAAGCATCAAAGCAGGTATTTGCACTGGAGCTGGTGCAACGCGGCGTCATGAGCAGCCGCGATCTGGCGCGCTTCTGTGCTGAGACATTCGGATTCCCGATGCTCGACATCGCTGCTTACGATGAGAACCAGATTCCACGCGACGCCATCGACCGAAAGCTGATCGCGCAGCATTCGGTCGTCCCGCTCGCCAAACGCAACAACAAGCTGACGGTCGCAATCGGCGACCCGACGAACCTGAGAGCGCTAGATGAGATCCGCTTCCAGACTGGCGTAGCCGTCGATGCGATCATTGTTGAAGTCGACAAGCTGTTCAAGCTCTCACAGAAACTGGGTGAAAGCACCAGCGATCAGCTGAAGGGCTTGACTGGCGACATCGACGAAGAGCTTGGGGAGATGGCCGATGCCGAATCCTCATCAAGTTCGGAGGCCGAACAGAACGTCGATGTCGATGACGCGCCGGTCGTCAAATTCATCCAGAAAATTCTGGTCGACGCGATCAACGAAGGCGCATCGGACATCCACTTCGAGCCTTACGAAAAGTACTACCGGATTCGCTACCGCACCGACGGCATTCTTCGGGAAATTTCACAGCCCCCTCTGGCGCTTCGCGAAAAGATCGCTGCCCGCATCAAGGTCATATCGAGACTGGACATTTCCGAGAAGCGCGTGCCGCAAGACGGCCGCATGAAGCTCAAGCTCTCGGCTAACAAAGCGATCGACTTCCGCGTCAGCACGCTCCCATGCCTGCACGGCGAAAAGATCGTGATGCGTATTCTCGACCCAAGCTCCGCGATGCTTGGCATTGATGCGCTTGGCTATGAGCCAGACCAGCGCGCAGCGCTCATGGACGCCGTGCAACGGCCGTATGGCATGGTGCTCGTGACTGGCCCCACTGGTTCCGGGAAAACCGTTTCGCTGTACACCTGCCTGAACATCCTTAACAAGCCAGGGGTGAACATCTCGACGGCCGAGGATCCGGCGGAAATTAACCTGCCGGGCATCAATCAGGTCAACGTGAATGACAAGGCTGGCCTCACCTTCTCGGCGGCCCTCAAGTCCTTCCTGCGTCAGGATCCGGATGTGATCATGGTCGGCGAAATTCGCGACATCGACACAGCAGAGATTTCAATCAAGGCCGCTCAGACCGGCCACCTTGTTCTGTCGACGCTGCACACCAACGATGCACCGACCACACTTGAGCGCATGAAAAACATGGGCGTCGCACCGTTCAACATCGCTTCAAGCGTGATCATGATCACTGCGCAGCGACTGGCGCGACGCTTGTGCTCATGCAAACGCCCGATCGACATTCCGATCCAGGCGCTGATCGATGCGGGCTATCAAGAAGAGGAACTCGATGGCTCTTTTGAACTCTTCGGCCCGGTCGGATGCGATCGATGCAAGGGGTCGGGCTACAAAGGGCGTGTAGGTATCTACCAAGTGATGCCCGTAGGTGAAGAGATCGCGCATATAATTATGACAAACGGCAACTCTATCGATATCGCGGCCGAGGCTCAGCGCCAAGGCATCCGCGATCTTCGGCAATCGGGGTTGCTCAAAGCCAAGCAGGGCGTGACCTCGCTTGCAGAAGTACTGGCAAACACGAACGACTGATCACAGGGCAGGCAAATGGCGACAGCATCACGGACAGTTCGCAAACCGGCAGGGACCGGCGAGAGCGTATTCACCTGGGAAGGCAAGGACAAGAACGGCCGGGTGGTTCGTGGCGAAACACGCGCGGGCAGTGCTTCCATTGTTCAGGCCAACCTGCGCCGCCAAGGCATCGGCAATGCCAGAGTCAAAAAGCGGTCTTTCTCCAAGGGCGGGAAGATCACGGACAAGGACATTGCACTTTTTACCCGCCAGCTTGCAACGATGCTCCGCTCAGGCGTGCCACTGCTGCAGACTTTTGACATTGCAATCAAGGGCGCCACCAATCCGGCGCTGGCCCGCTTGCTGAACGAAATCCGTTCAGACATCGAAACAGGCGCCGGTCTCGCAAATGCGTTTCGCAAGCATCCAGTGTATTTCGATGCCCTCTACGCGAACCTTGTAGCGGCAGGCGAGCAGTCTGGCGCGCTTGAAGCATTGCTCGACCGTTTGGCCACATATAAAGAAAAGATCTTGGCAATCAAAAGCAAGATCAAAGGGGCGCTTTTTTACCCTATTTCTGTTGTCGCGGTGGCGCTCGGCGTAGTTGCAGTGATGATGCTCTTCGTCATTCCTCAGTTCAAATCCGTTTTTACGAGCTTTGGTGCAGAGCTTCCTGGGCCGACCTTGATGGTCATGGCCATGTCCGATTTCTTCATTGAATATTGGTATATCGTCTTTGGTGGAATATTCGGGGCGATAATTGGTTTGTCGTTTGCATACAAGCGATCGCCGCAAATGCAGTTCACCATGGATCGTCTGCTTCTGAAGTTTCCAGTTATTGGAGAAATCATTAAAAAGGCAACCGTGGCCCGCTGGACTCGCACGCTTTCAACCATGTTTGCCGCAGGTGTCCCCTTGGTAGAAGCGCTCGACTCAGTTGGCGGCGCAGCGGGCAACCGGGTCTACGAGATCGCTACCAGACAGATCCAGAATGAAGTCAGCACGGGTACCAGTCTTACCGTCGCCATGCAGAACGTAAACGTATTCCCAACCATGGTGATACAAATGGTCTCGATTGGCGAAGAATCCGGCCAACTGGATGCGATGCTTGGCAAGGTTTCGGACTTCTTTGAGCGGGAAGTGGACGATGCGGTCGATGCGCTTTCACAGTTGCTTGAACCATTGATCATCGTCTTTCTGGGTACGGTCGTCGGCGGGCTTGTCGTAGCCATGTACCTCCCAATCTTCAAACTGGGTCAAGTCGTTTAAGGCGTCCGGCACAGACAGCTAGGAATACTGCTTTGATGGAATTGATCGCTTCGTCACCGCTTGCCTTTATTCTGATTGCGAGCGTTCTGGGGCTTTGCATTGGCAGTTTCCTGAACGTGCTGATTCATCGCCTGCCGAAAATGATGGAGCGGGACTGGCATGAGCAAGCAGCGGAATTGCGCGGCGAACCTGCCTCTGCCGGTGAGCCCATCACGATATCCCGGCCGCGTTCGCGCTGCCCGCATTGCGGAACGGCCATCGCCAGCTGGCAGAACATTCCCTTGCTCAGCTACGCTCTACTTGGCGGCAAGTGCGGACATTGCAAAGCACCAATCGGGCTTCGCTATCCGATAGTCGAGTTGCTTGGCGGGCTAACGGCTGGATTTGCAGCCTGGCACTTCGGATATGGATGGCAAGCCGCCGGCGCAATGGTCTTTGCCTGGTCGATGATTACGCTGACGTTGATCGACCTTGATACCCAATTACTGCCGGATTCAATCACCCTTCCCTTGCTCTGGCTCGGCCTTCTGCTCAACTTGGGTAGCACCTATGTCAGCCTGGATACAGCGGTGATCGGCGCGATGGTCGGGTACCTTGCGCTCTGGTCGGTTTACTGGTTGTTCAAACTGGTCACCGGTAAAGAAGGCATGGGGTATGGCGATTTCAAGCTGTTGGCCGCCATTGGGGCATTTGTGGGTTGGCAGCAATTGCCGCTCGTCATCCTCGCCTCATCGGTTATCGGCGCCGCCGTGGGTATCGCGATGATCGTCTTCGCGCGCCATGGGCGATCTACCCCGATCCCGTTCGGCCCCTACCTTGCGGGCGCTGGTTTGGTTGCGCTCTACTGGGGTCCGTCCTTGACCACAGCCTACCTGGCACTGATGTAGCGTGCAGAAACGAAGGCAGGGCAACCCGCCTTCGACGTCGGTCAGCCTTGATTGACGCGCCGGACTTTCGTGGTCCAAGCCTCAGCGCGCATCCCGATGCTACATACCCCGCGGCCATCCAAGCATTGCCTGCTGCAATGCGTTAGAATTTTGGGCTTGATTTTCAGGAGCTTAGCCATGCCCATCTACGAATACCGTTGCAGCGATTGCGGTTTTCAGAAGGATGTACTGCAGAAGATCTCAGACGCAGCGCTGACGGTTTGCCCTTCGTGCGGGAAAGAGACCTTTGGCAAGGCCCTTACTGCTGCGGGATTTCAACTGAAGGGCTCTGGCTGGTACGCCACCGATTTCAAGGGCGGCGCGTCAAGCGCGGCCGCAGCAAAACCAGCAGAGTCCGCAGCGACAGAAGCCGCCAAGCCCGCCGGTTGCGGTGGAAACTGCGCCTGCCACTGAGATGCCTTTCAAGAAATACCTGATTGCTGGCTTGCTGATCTGGGTGCCGCTGACCATTACGGTCTGGGTGCTGCACCTGATCGTTGGCACGCTCGACCAGTCGCTTTTGCTGCTGCCAATTGAATGGCGGCCCGAGCGCCTGTTCGGCTTCGGCGTTCCCGGTCTGGGTGCGCTGCTCACCTTGATGGTCGTCGTGCTGACCGGGGTGGTGGTGGCGAACTACTTTGGCCAGCGCCTGGTCGGCTTCTGGGAGTCGATGCTCGCCCGGATTCCTGTCGTCAAGTCGATCTACTCCAGCGTCAAACAGGTTTCGGATACGCTTTTCGCACCGAACGGACAGGCTTTCCGCAAGGCCCTGCTGGTGCAGTACCCGCGTGAGGGCAGTTGGACAATTGCGTTCCTCACCGGAGCGCCGGGCAAGGAAGTGGCCCAGCATCTGACCGGTGATCACGTCAGCGTCTATGTGCCGACAACGCCGAACCCGACTTCGGGCTTCTTCCTCATGATGCACAAGGAAGCGGTCGTCGAACTGGACATGAGCGTTGATGAGGCGCTCAAGTACATCATCTCGATGGGGGTCGTTGCGCCGGCCCACCCCGGCGCGGGGCACAAGCGATAAGCATGCACCTCATCTTCCTGTTTTCCCCCACGTATTCAGGCACCGCAGGCTCAGGATTTGGTGGTCAGCCTGCGAGTTCGCCGAACGGCGGTGCGCGAAATCGGACGGGCTGAACGCGTGGCAAGCGCTCAGCCCTGAGTGTCCCCGAGACGCCCCGAAGCGCCAGAACACACACTATCTGTCACGCCGCACTGCGCGGCACAGCAATCGAATCAAGCAAATCCGGAGTTACCGATGCGTACCTGCTACAGCGGCCTCGTCAGCGCCGCCCATCTCGACCAGATCGTCACCCTTACCGGCTGGGCCCACCGTCGTCGCGATCACGGCGGTGTGATCTTCATTGACCTGCGTGACCGCGAAGGCCTGGTCCAGGTTGTGTGCGATCCGGACCGCGCCGAGACCTTTGCGGTCGCGGAGTCGGTCCGCAACGAGTTTTGCCTGAAGGTGGTCGGCAAGGTCCGCCGCCGCCCGGAGGGCACGACCAACGCCAACCTGATCTCGGGCGAAGTCGAAGTGCTGTGCCACGAACTCGAAGTGCTGAACCCGTCGGTGACCCCACCGTTCCAGCTCGACGACGACAACCTGTCGGAAACCGTCCGCCTGACGCACCGTGTGATGGATCTGCGCCGTCCGTACATGCAGAAGATCATGCAGCTGCGCTACCGCACCGCACGCGCTTTCCGCCGCTTCCTTGACGATCAGGGCTTCATCGACATCGAGACGCCGATGCTCACCAAGAGCACGCCGGAAGGCGCGCGCGACTACCTGGTGCCCAGCCGCGTGCATGACGGCCAGTTCTTCGCCCTGCCGCAGTCGCCGCAGCTCTTCAAGCAGATGCTGATGGTGGCCGGCTTCGACCGTTACTACCAGCTGACCAAGTGTTTCCGTGATGAGGATCTGCGCGCTGATCGCCAGCCCGAGTTCACCCAGGTCGATATCGAAACCTCCTTCCTGACCGAGACCGAGATCACCGCGATCATGGAAGAGATGTTCCGCACGGTGTTCAAGGAAGCGGCCGACATCGAGCTGCCGAACCCCTTCCCGCGTATCAGCTACGCCGATGCGATGGCGAAGTACGGTTCCGACAAGCCGGATCTGCGCGTCACACTCGAATTCACCGAACTGACCGACGTGATGAAGAGTGTCGAGTTCAAGGTGTTCGCGGGCGCCGCCAACATGGAAGGCGGCCGCGTTGCCGCTCTGAAGATCCCGGGTGGTGCGGCACTCTCGCGCGGCGAGATCGACGCCTACACCCAGTTCGTCGGCATCTACGGCGCCAAGGGGCTGGCGTACATCAAGGTCAATGAAGTTGCGAAGGGTCGCGACGGCCTGCAGTCGCCGATCGTCAAGAACATGCCGGACGATGTGCTCAGCACCATCATCGCCCGCTCGGGTGCAGTCGATGGCGACTTGATCTTCTTTGGCGCCGACAAGGAAAAGATCGTCAACGATGCCCTGGGCGCGTTGCGGACCAAGATCGGCCACGAGAAAGGCCATGTCGATGGCCGCACCTGGGCGCCGGTGTGGGTGGTCGACTTCCCGATGTTCGAGTACGACGATGAAGGCAAGCGCTGGAATGCCTGCCACCACCCCTTCACCTCGCCGAAGGATGAGCACATCGACCTGCTCACCACCGACCCGGGCAAGTGCCTTGCCAAGGCCTACGACCTCGCGCTCAACGGTTATGAAGTGGGCGGTGGTTCGGTGCGTATCCACCGTGAAGACGTGCAGTCCAAGGTCTTCGCTGCAATCGGGCTGTCGAAGGAAGAAGCAGAACTCAAGTTCGGCTTCCTGCTTGACGCGCTCAAGTACGGTGCGCCACCGCATGGTGGCCTGGCCTTCGGCCTGGACCGTATCGTCATGCAGCTGGCGGGCACCGACTCGATCCGCGACGTGATCGCATTCCCCAAGACCCAGCGCGCCCAGTGTCTGCTCACGCAGGCGCCGAGCCCGGTGGACGAGAAGCAATTGCGCGAGTTGCACATCCGCCTGCGCAACGTCCAGCCCGCAGCCTGAGCGCCATGATCGGGTAAGCCCTCATCGCCCGGCCCGCAGAACCGCCGCACGCCCTCGTGGCCTGCGGCGGTTTTGTTTTGAGCCCGCCAGGCCACCAGCTCAAGCCACGCCAGACAAATGCCGTTGACCCGGCCAACAGGGGCGGAGGCACCAGATGGCAGGCAAGGTCGAGGATCTCACCGTCCTCGTGGTCGAAAACCAGAGCAACATGCGCACCCAGCTTCGCAACATGCTTGCGATGTGCGGCATTACCAAGCTGGAGGCTGCGCAAAGCGCGGGCGCGGCGATCCGCAAACTGCGCGATTCAAGCTTCGACATCATCCTGTGCGAGTACCACCTTGGCGAAGGGCAGGACGGGCAGCACTTTCTTGAAGACATCCGCCACCACCACCTGATCCCGCTTTACACGCTGTTCATCATGGTGACCGGCGAGCGCAGTTATGAACGCGTGGTCGGCGCTGCGGAACTGGCGCCCAACGACTACATCCTCAAGCCCTTCGCGCCCGATCTGTTGAGGACCCGGCTTGAGCGGGCGCTCAACAAACGCGAAGCCTTCATGCCGACCTGGCAACTGATCGAGGCCGGGAATGCCGCTGATGCGATCGCCGCCTGCCAGGAAGGAGAATTGAAGTACCCGGTCTTTGCGATCGACTTCCAGCGTCTGCACGCCGAACTGCTCATCACCACCGGGCGGGCCGAAGAAGCTCAGGCGGTATACGAAAAGGTGCTGGCCCGGCGCGCGGTGCCATGGGCGAATCTTGGGCTGGCCAAGGCCCTGTTCATGCGCAAGCGCTATGAGGAAGCCGAAACGCAGCTCGTTGGCCTGCTCAACGAAAGCGAGCAATACCTGGACGCCTGGGACTGGCTGGCCAAGACGCGCGAAGCAGTCGGCGCGCTGGTCGAGGCACGTCAGGCGCTAGAACGTGCCGCCGAACTCTCGCCGCACACCCTGCGCCGCATGCGCCACATTGGCGAAGTGGCGCTGGAACTGGGCGATCTCGAAGCCGCCGAGCGCACCCTCAACGATGTCGTCCGCAAGGCAAAGTACTCGGACTTTCGCGACCCCGAAGATCATGTGAAGCTGGTGAAGGCGCAACTGGGCGTTGGCGCGCCCGACCGCGCCACCGCCACCCTGCGCGACCTCGATCGCAGCATGCAGGGGCTGCCCAAGACCGAATTGTGCAAGGCCCTGTCATCGGCCATGGTTTACACGCACCAGGGTGAAGCCGACAAGGCAACCGAAGCCGCCGAGCGCGCCGCCGGACTGCTGGACGCGCGCCTGGGCGTGAGCACCAATCTCAAGAAGGATCTGGCCAAGGTGTGCATCGAGCACAAGCTTGAAAGCCAGGCCGCCGACGTGGTCATGGACATCATGCGTCACGCCGCCGATGACTCAGCCGTCGATGGCATTACCAAGATGCTCGACAGCCTCGGGCGCGCAGACATGGGCAGCTCACTCGCACAACAGATGAAAACCGAAGTGCGCGACATGATGGGCGAAGGCGCGCGCATGGCCCAGCGCGGCGACTTCGAGGGCGCCGTGACGCACATGCTCGAGGCCGTCCGGCGCATGCCCGGCAACACTATGGTGCTCTACAACGCCGCGCTGGCGCTGCTCAAGTACATCGAAAACTGCGGCTGGGATGCCCACTACGCCGAACAATCGCGCGGCCTGATCGCGCGGCTGCAGAAGGTCGACCCCGGCAACCCCAAGCTGGGCGCCCTGCACCTCTACTTCGACGGCCTCGCCAAGCGCTTCGGGGCGAAAGGCTAGCCCAAGCGAGCAGCGCCGCAAGGCACGACGCCGCAGCCCGGGGCAACAAGGCCGCTGCTACACTTGGCGCGCTTTCCACCTGCCAGGCACGCAATGCAAACACGCTGGATCACCCAGGCCCTGCTCGCCACGCTGCTCGCCGCGGGCGTCTTCGCCTATGCCCGCAGTGGCGCACCGTCTGACGAGATCGCCACCGCCGCCCTCCCGCCCGAGGCGCGCCAGACCCTGCAACTGATCGATCAGGGCGGTCCATACCCCTACCGGAAAGACGGCGTCGTATTCCACAACCGCGAACGCCTGCTGCCCGCGCGCGAACGCGGCTGCTACCGCGAATACACCGTGCCGACACCCGGCTCGAAAGACCGGGGCGCGCGCCGCATCGTCACCAGCTGCGACGGCCCACGCTACTACACCGCCGATCACTACCGCAGCTTCAAGAGGATTCGCCCATGAGCCCTGCCGCCCTGCCCAACGGCCTCAACGGTGTGTTCCGCTGCACTGCGGAGCGTGCCGCCACCCTGCAACGGGCGGCCGAGGGCCGGCGCTTCATCACCGCGTCGATCGACCTGCCAAAGCATGTGCGCCACGCCACCCTGTTTGAAGGCTTCGCCTCGGCCCTCAGGTTCCCGGAATGGTTCGGTGGCAACTGGGATGCCCTGGCCGACTGCCTGACCGATCTGAGTTGGCTCGACGAACAGGGTTACCTGATCATCCTGCGGGGTAGCCATGCCGCGTTTGCAAAGGACTCGGAAGACTGGGACACCCTGACCGACATCCTGTCCGACGCGGCAAGCTTCTGGCACGAAGCAGGCATTCCGTTCTGCGTGTTGGTCGAAGAAGGCCCGAACAGCTTGCCGGAGCTGCCTGCCACATGAGTTTCAAGAAACCGGTTTCGGTGCTGGTGCTGATCCACTCGCCAGCGCTTGAAGTGCTGCTGATCGAGCGCGCGGCGCATCCGGGCTTCTGGCAGTCGGTCACCGGCAGCCAGGAGGACGACGAGCCCCTCGCGCTGACCGCCGCGCGGGAACTGCACGAGGAAACCGGCATCCTCGCGCAGCCGGGGCAGATCGAAGACTGGCACCAGCAACAGCAGTACGAGATCTTCCCCCAGTGGCGGCACCGCTACGCACCGGGCACCACCCACAACACCGAACACGTCTTCAGCATTTGCGTGCCGCGCGATACGCCGGTGACCCTAGCGCCCGGCGAACACCGCGCCTGGCGCTGGCTGCCCTGGCGCGAGGCGGCCGCCGCCTGCTTCTCGGAATCCAACCGGGACGCAATCCTCGCCCTGCCCGCCCGCATGCAAGCGGGCTGATCCCTTTGCCATCGGGCGGTGGCCTCGCCCTCCCGCCCAAAAAGCTCCACGTCAGATGTAAGGAAACGGGCCCTGACCCCGTCTACCTGCATACCGATGCACCGCGTTCGACGCGGCTGCCGGCAACACCACCCTGACCTGGAGCTTTCACATGAACGCGAAGACCAAACCGCAAGCCCTCTCCGCCCTCTGCATCGCCACCGCACTGGGCATCGCTCTGTCACAGCCCGTCGCAGCCGCCGATAGCAGCGAGAAGGAAAAATGCTTTGGCGTGGCAATGAAGGGCAAGAACGACTGTGCGGCAGGCCCGGGCACCAGTTGCGCCGGCACCTCGAAGGTCGACTATCAGGCCGATGCCTGGAAGTACGTGCCCAAGGGCACCTGTGAGAAGACTGCAAGCCCCACGTCCGCCACCGGCTTTGGTCAGCTCAAGGCCTTCAAGGCCAAGAAGGCCTGAACGCCATGCTTCACGCGCCAGAGGCCGCCCCGCGGCCTGGGCGGGGCCTGCGCGCCGGCGCGGGCTTGCCGCTCAAGCCGCAGTATTTCGCCGCCGCGCGCGCACGCCCTGGCGCGGCGGCGTTCTACGAGGTACATGCCGAAAACTACCTGGGCACCGGCGGCCCGAACCAGCGCATGCTCGAATGGGTGCGCGACAACCACGGCCTGTCGATCCATGGCGTGGGGTTGTCGATCGGTGGCGAAGCGCCGCTCGACCCGACCCATCTTGAGCGCATCGCTGCGCTGCTGGAGCGCCACCCGCCAGACGAGTTTTCGGAGCACCTGGCCTGGTCAAGTCACGGCGGGCAGTTCCTCAACGACCTGCTGCCCCTGCCCTACGACGCCGCCAGCCTGCAGCGCGTGTGCCAGCACATCGACCAGGTGCAGACGCGCTTGCGGCGGCGCATCCTGCTGGAGAACCCTGCGACTTACGTCGAGTTCGCGCAAAGCACCTACAGCGAAGTCGATTTCATTGGCGAGATCGTCAAGCGCACGGGCTGCGGGCTCCTGCTCGATGTCAGCAACGCCCATGTTTCATGCAGCAATCATGGCCGCAACACGCAAGCCTACTTGCAGGCCTTGCCGCTTGCCGCGGTGAGGCAGATTCACCTGGCCGGCTTTGCCACCGAACACGACAGCGCCGGCGCGCCGCTGCTGATCGACACCCACGACCGCCGCGTGGCCGCCGAAGTGTGGGCGCTCTACCGTGGCCTGATCGCGCAACTCGGGCCCTTGCCCACCTTGATCGAATGGGACGCCGACCTGCCCGGCTTCGACGCCCTGTGCGACGAGGCCGACAAGGTGAGGGCCTGCCTCGAGCAATACAGCGGGCAGATCGGGCAAGCCGCATGAGCCCGCACGACGCCTTCTTCGCAGCGCTGCACCAGCCCGCCGCGGCCCCGCCCGCCGGGCTGCGCAGCTGGAACGGATCGGACCTCGGCCAGCGCTTTGCCGTCTATCGCAACAACCGGATCGTGTCGCTCACTGCGGCGCTCGCCGATGGCTTTCCGGTGCTGCAGCAACTCGTCGGTGACGCATGCTTCAACGCACTGGCGCGGCACTACATCGAAGCGCATCCGCCCGAATCCCCCGCCTTGTTCGAGTACGGCGAGGCGCTACCAGACTTCGTCGCGGCAAGCGCGCCGATGCGGCCCTACCCCTATCTGGCCGACATCGCGCGCCTTGAGTGGATGCGCACCCGTGCCTGGCACGCGGCCGATGCGCTGCCGCTGACGGCCGCGCAGTTCCAGGCCTGGCTGCAGACGCCGGAGACCTTGCCCGAGCGGCGCCTGCGCATGCACCCCTCACTGCAGATCCTCGACTCGGATTACGCCTGCTTCGACATCTGGCACGCACACCAGCAGGCAGAGCCGCCGCAAGGCTTCAACACCGAAGGCCCGCAGCAGGTGCTGGTGCTACGGCGAGCGGACACGGTTGAAGTCACGCTGATCGATCCCGGCGTGGCGGCGCTGATTCACGCGCTGGCGCGCGGTGCCACGCTCGGCGATGCCCTGCAGGCCGCATCCGGGCACGCACCGGGTTTTGAGCCGGCCGCCGCACTTGCCACCCTGATCCGCAGCCAATGCTGCTGCGGCGCACCCCCCAGCCCGGAGCCCCACTGATGAATACCCTTGTACTCAGCCATGCGCTGATCCACGCCATCAAGGCCTTCAACCACATCGCCAGCCGCATCCCGGACTCGGCAATCGCCGTGCTGGGCCGCTTTTCAACGGCGGCGATCTTCTGGAAGTCCGGCCAGACCAAGATCGAGGGCTTCGCGCTGGATCTGGTCGACGGCACGCTGCAACTGGGCATGCCGAAGCTCTCTGAATCGGCCGTGGCGCTGTTTGCCGAGGAATACCGCCTGCCCTTGCTCGACCCCGGCGTCGCCGCCACCGCCGCGGCGCTGAGCGAGCATCTGTTTCCGATCCTGCTGCTGCTCGGGCTTGGCACCCGCTTTGCGGCTGCAGCCTTGCTGGGCATGACGCTGGTGATCCAGCTCTTCGTCTACCCCGGCGCCTACCCCACGCATGGGGTATGGGCGGCAGTGCTGCTCTTCCTGCTTGCACGAGGAGGCGGCTGTTTGTCGCTCGATTACCTGATCGCCAAGCGCGCAGGCGGCAACGAAAAAACCGCCGGCGCAATGTAAGGATTGATCGCGCAGCCCCGTCTACTCCCATGCACAGCCCGTGCAGTTGCCAGGCGAGCTTGCCTGACGACACATCCACCAAGCACAGAGAGGTTTTCAAAATGCAGAACATCAAATCCGGTCTTGCCATCGCCACCGCCGCCGCTGCGCTGTTTGCACTGGGCGCCGCCCCTCTGACGGCGGTCGCCGCTGAAGACGGCGGCGTCAAATGCGTGGGCGGAAACAGCTGCAAGGGCTCGTCGGAATGCAAGACCGCCAAGAATGAATGCAAGGGCCAGAACGGCTGCAAGGGCATGGGCTGGACGAAGACCAAGACGGCCGAGGAATGCACCAAGGCCGGCGGCAAGGTCGCCAAGTCGTAATCGGCAGGGGCCGGTTGCGACAACCGGCCCCGCCTCCCTTCCGCCCCCTTCCACCCCCCTTGGCCCGGAGCATTGCGTGAATCAGCCCCTTGCAGGATTCGGACTCGGCCTGCGGGTCGAGCACTACGGCGACTTCGTCGAGACGCGGCCCGCGGTGGATTGGCTCGAAGTCATCTCCGAAAACTACATGGTGCCGGGCGGCAAGCCCCTGCATTACCTGGACCGCATCCGGCGCGATTACCCGATGGTGATGCACGGCGTATCGCTATCAATCGGCTCGACCGATCCGCTCGACCGCACTTACCTTGAAGCGCTCAAGGCGCTGGCGGACCGGGTTCAGCCGGCCTGGATCTCTGACCACCTGTGCTGGACGGGCGTTGATCACCAGAACCTGCATGACCTGCTGCCAATGCCCTACACCGAGGCGGCCCTGCGCCACCTGTGCGACCGCATCCAACAGGTTCAGGAAGCGCTCGGGCGGCAGATCCTGCTGGAAAACGTTTCAAGCTACATCGGCTACGCGCAGGACGAGATCCCCGAATGGGAATTCGTGGCCGAGGTGGCAAAGCGGGCAGACTGCCTGCTCCTGCTGGACGTGAACAACGTCTACGTCAGCAGCGTGAACCATGGGTTTGACCCCCACCGTTACATCAGTGCAATGCCGCGCACGCGCGTGAGGCAAATCCACCTTGCCGGCCACGAAAACCACGGCAGCTACCTGATCGACACCCATGACCACCCGGTCTGCGACCCGGTATGGGCGCTCTACGACTACACCTTGCAGGCCCTCGGCACGGTGCCCACGATGATCGAGCGCGACGCTCACATCCCGCCGCTTGATCAACTGCTGGCGGAGCTCGATCGCGCGCGCGCCATCGCAGCGCGGCATGCAAACGTGCGGGATGCAGCATGAGCGCGCTGGGCGACCTGCAACGCGGCCTGCGCGACGCGCTGATGACGGGGGATTGCCCTGCTGCGCTGATCACCGGGGGCGCCGGCGACACCGCGCAGCGCTTCGCGATCTACGCCCATGCCTATCGCGCCCGCCTGATCAGCGCACTGCGCGACAACTACCCGGTGCTGTGGGCAGTGCTGGGCGACGAAGCCTTCGACACGCTGGCAAGTGGCTACCTCGCAACCTACCCTTCACGGCAGGCGTCGATCCGCTGGTTTGGCGCGCAGCTGCATGAGTACGTGAGCGCCAAGCCTGAGCACCTGCCGCATCCCGCGATTGCCGACCTGATCCGCATGGAGTGGGCATTGCGGGCGGCCTTCGATGCCGCCAACGAACTCCCGCTCATGCCAGCCGCGCTTGCGACCCTCGCGCCGGAAGACTGGCCCGCGCTGCGCCTGCGCGCGCACGCCTCGGTTTCACTCTTGCAGATGGGCTGGGCGGTGGAGCCACTCTGGCATGCGATCGAGCAGGATCCGGAGGGCGACACCGCAGCGCCCGAAGCCAGCCCGCACGCGCTGCTCATCTGGCGTAACGGCCTTGAAACCCGTTTTCGCACACTCGACTCGCCCTCCGCCGCTTTCCTGACGGCGCTGATTGCAGGCGAGCCCTTCGCCGCCGCATGCGAGGCCTGCGCCGCCCACTTGCCCGATGCAGGCAAAAGCAGCGAAGTCGTCGCTGGCGCCCTGCAACAGTTCATCCAGGACGGCATCTTCAGCGCCGCTCCCGCCTTCTAAGCAGCACCACCAGCACACCGCTGCAAGCCTTGTGGCACAAGGGCTTACCCCCTTTGCGCGAAGGCAAATCTGCCTACGAATCCGCTTGAAACGCGGCGGGAAAGCCCTAGATTTGAATCAGGAGAGCGGGCCACTGCCCGGCCCGATGACTCCGCGAACCCTATGGAGGACATCATGGCCAATCTGATCAAACGCGATCCGCTTGACGATTTCTTCCGTGGCTTCCTCGTACGCCCGGTTGATTTCGCCCAGGATGCCGACGCGCCAAGCATCAAGCTCGACGTCAAGGAATCGGCGGAAAACTACACCGTTCATGCCGAACTGCCGGGCATGAAAAAGGACGATATCCATGTCCATGTCGACGGTCCGATCGTCTCGATCACCGCTGAACGCAAGGAAGAAAAAGAAGTGAAAGAGGGCGAAAAGCTGCTGCGTACCGAACGTTACTTTGGCAAGGTCAGCCGCAGCTTCCAGCTTGCAAGTGAAGTGGATGACGCGCGCGCCACCGCGCGTTTCACCGACGGCGTGCTTGAACTGACGCTGCCAAAGAAAGCCACCACACAATCTCGCAGGCTCACGATCAACTGACTTGGTGAGCAGCGTTGAACGGCGGAACGCGAAAGCCTTCCGCCGTTTTCGTTTGCGCTAAACTCGCGGGGTTTTGAAGCCTCCCCTCTGGAACCGCCATGTCCGATCTCGAATCACTCGCCCCCGCCCTGAAGGCCAGCGTTCTCGCCGAGGCACTGCCTTACATCAAACGCTTCTTCGACAGGACCATCGTCATCAAGTACGGCGGCAACGCCATGACCGATCCGATGCTCAAAGACTGCTTCGCACGCGATGTAGTGCTGCTCAAACTGGTTGGCATGAATCCGGTGGTGGTGCACGGTGGCGGACCGCAAATCGATGATCTGCTCAAGCGCATCGGCAAGCAGGGCCAGTTCATCCAGGGCATGCGCGTCACCGACGAAGAAACCATGGACGTGGTGGAAATGGTGCTCGGCGGCCATGTGAACAAGGAAATCGTCAACCTGATCAACCGCCACGGCGGCAAGGCCGTGGGCCTGACCGGGCAGGACGGCAACTTCATCCGCGCCCGCAAGCTGCTGATGCCGAACAAGGACAAGCCCGAAGAGATGATCGACATCGGCCTGGTCGGCGAGATCACCTCGATCGACCCCAGCCTGATCAGCTTCCTCGACCAGGGCGACTTCATCCCGGTAATCGCCCCGATCGGTGTCGGCGAAGAAGGCGAAACCTACAACATCAACGCTGACGTTGTAGCCGGCAAGCTGGCCGAGATCCTCAAGGCAGAAAAGCTGGTGCTGCTGACCAACACCCCCGGCGTGCTCGACAAGGACGGCAATCTGCTCACCGGCATCACCCCGCGAGAGATCGACGAGATGGTCGCCGACGGCACCCTCTCGGGCGGCATGCTGCCGAAGATCCACTCCGCGCTGGAAGCCGCGCGCAACGGCGTGCGCTCGGTGCATATCATCGACGGCCGAGTCGAACACTGCCTACTGCTCGAAATCCTCACCGACCACGGCGTCGGGACGATGATCAAGAGCCACTGATCACCTTTGCCGGAACAAAAAAGGCCGCATCAGGTGCGGCCTTATTTTCTGCTGTGATGCGCTGACAGTCATTTTCACTGCGCTTTGACGGCCTCGCTCTGATTCGCGCCATCGAGCACCGGCGCCGATTGCGCGCTGGCAGGCTCGGCAGCCTTCGTTTTCGGCGGCAAGTCCTTCCAGATGCCCGCCCGCTTGAGCTTTTCACGCAAGCCCGGCAAGGGGTAATTGAGTGCATAGGCCATATGCGCGTACTTCAGGGAATCGTCGTAACGCTTCAGGTCAAAAAAGGCCAAACCCAGGTTGTAGTAAAGATTAGGATCCTCCGTTGCAGCCTTCTCGGCCTCCTGCAGCAATTTGATCGCCTCATCCCGTCTCCCTACCTTCAGCGTGTAAATCCCCCAGAGCATCTTCACCACCGCATCATCGGGTCTAAAGCGCGCTCCCCGCTCAAACCAGCAATCAATGGTGTAGCGGGAGCCCCGTGGCTTGCTCGTCTTCTCCTTGAACGACAAATTCATCATCGCAAGCAGCGCGCGGTGATGATTTGGAAAGGCACGCAACGTGTAGTCGATGTCTGCACCCGGGTTGACGCCGGTCTTTCCGCGCTTCAGCGTCTCGACTTCAGGCGTAAAGTGGGCCCCTTCCACCATACGGATCGGTAGGCCAAGCGCAGTGCGGCTACCTGCATTCTCGACCCGGTAATCGAACGGGCCGAAGTTGTTCGACAGCCCGCCGCACAGGAACCTCTCCTCTTGTGCACGCGCTGGCAGAACCACGGCGCCAAATAGCGCAAAGACGGCAGCCCATCGGACCACCGCACGAAACGCGCTTACTGATAATGCGACTCTCGTCATTATTTCATCCGCCCATTCAGCAGAAAACGAAGTGCACCGATACGCGCTATCAGAAAATGATGCGCAAGCACCGTTAGCGAAAACGTAAACGTGCAGACAAACAGGAACTTGATCCAGGCTGGCAAGCCAAGGTGCATGACCGCCAAGCCCAAGGCAATCACACACACATGGTGAAGCAAATAGATCGAGTAGCTCGCCGCCACGACAAGCCCGAGGCTTCGACTGCCATTCCTGAACAATACTTGGCAGAGCCGCAATACCGCGGCAATCAAGACCCAGACGATCAAGATATTTGCAGAATTTTTCAACTCTCCCTCCATGCCATTAAGTCTTGGTAACAAAACCTCCAGCATCGGCCCTAGGATTGCAGCAAATATTATTGCTGGGATTGGCACTGAGTAATATTTCTGCCGCAACGACGGGAGGTTGAACATCAAAAATCCGGCGATGAAATATGGCAAACCGTTAGCCAAACGGAATAGCGTCGTCAACCCCATCAGGTCGAAATATCCTAATCCACTAACTCTGACAAGCAGCGATATTCCCATTGAAAAAACTGTCAGGAACAGCATCAGAAAGAACCAATGCACAGCTCCAAGGTAACGAAAAACAGCGCTGAATAGCATGCCATCAAACGCCACTTTGACAAGCCCGATAGATGGGAGCATCACGGCGAGATCGACGAGAAACCACAAATGATATAGCGGGGTGAGCTGTCCCCAAGGCGTAAGTGCCGTCCAGTCACCGCCCGCCATAACAAACTCCTGAACTCGATTGATGACCACCCAGGTAAACAGCAGTGGCACGCCAAGTCTCAAATATCGGTCCTTGAGGGTCCGTACGAAACCCACCTTGGCATACGTTAGCCCACAAAAAAAACCGGACAGCCAGAAGAATCCTGGAACCCGAAATATATGAATGAAGGCCACCAACCAGTTGAACGCCGCATTTGACTCGGAATCCTTAACCAACCAGCCGGAACCCACCGCGTAGATGTTGCCTGTGTGCAACACAATTCCCAGCACCAACAAGGTGGCTCTAGCAGCATCCAGGGACCACTCACGCTGGCTACGCTGATTCATTGCATTCTCGTTCTTTTCTCTGTTCCAGGCTGCCTTCGAGCGCTCCCCTTAATGCTTCGGCAAGCCTCGAATATCCTTTGGCAGACAAATGAATGCCGTCATCTTCGAGCAAAGTCTCACGCTCACCTTCAGACATCTGCAACGCAGTGGGGTGCGGCACGAACTTGCACGACGGACGCTCCTTACACACAGACACAAGCTCCAGGTTCATGTGTTGAACGAGAGCCCTGACGCGGCCGTCGCACAACGACTCACTTTTCTTGCGCGAAGGAATCTGAACACCAACGAGCAAAAGCGGTGCGGCGCCTTGATCTAGCGCTACCAAAGCTCGCAGATTGTCGGCGCTCGGCGTTCTGCAATTCAACACGATGTCGTTGAAACCGGCATTGATGACGATGGCCGAAGCCGATTTCAGCGATCGATACGATTTCGCGCGCGCAATTAGGCTCGCCAATCGTTCGCCACCAACGCTTAAGCTCAACCCGTCGGGAACGACGAGCGAATGATCGAATCCCTGAAAGGTGCTTGTGCCGATAAAAACGACACGCCTCGATCCGCTCGCACCATCCAGACGTCTCAGGTGTCCCAGCATCGCGGCCTCGAATATCTCTTGCGTATTGACGCTCGTGCTTTTGAGAACGCCCAAATAGAATCCCAACATGAGCGACAGTGCCATTCCGCAGGCAGTCGCGGCGACAAACACAGGGGGTTTCAAGAGAATTTTCACGTTCGCTGAATCCTCGCACGCCACGCGGCCCTTACCGCACGTCGCACCTTAGCCTGCAATATCTGAATTCAGCCATGCCACGGTCGACTCTTCGACCGCCGTACGCCACTTGCGCGACGAGAACGTGTGATTCGCATCGCTAAGCTTGAGCCAAGTTACCCGACAGGCGGCCAAGCCCTCGGCGAGCTTTCCGTCGCGGGCCGCAAGCTCGAATTCCGCGGCGGTGAGATCGTTTCCGGAAAGCCCCAACAGCACAGGACCATGAAATCTCAGCAGACTTGCGCCGACGCGCTCCGGCAATTGCGCGTTTGACATATCAATCGGATCTCCGGGGCGAGCACAACGGGCCGCTCGAAGGTTTCTGGCAAAGTCGGACAAGCGAGTGCGAATATCGACCCGGCCGGAAATAAGCTTGCCCCAAAAGTCTGCGGAAAAAAGCCGACCGCCGTAGTAACTCTTGACCAAGGCTGCGGCCTCACCGGATTGGGTTCTGACCCACGGATTGAGCAGCACCAAACCACAGACATCTGAACACGACTCAGCGAAAAAACTAGCTGCCGTTGCACCATCGCAAAGCCCCCAGAGCACCACCCGTTCTACGCTTGGCACCCGTCCTTTGAAATCCGCGATCGCCGCGGCAATGTCGTCCGATACCCCCTCAAAGTCCCTTTGGGTACCTGCCGCATCACCCATTCCGCGGTAATCAAAGCGCAAACACGCGAACCCGGCCTTTGCCAATGCGCGAGCCAGCAGCACGAACTGCCGATGGGAACCCACGCGGGTCTGCGGACCGCCAACCACTACGACAACACCAACGCTCGCCGGGCGCCCGTCAGGAAGCGACAGGATCGCCGGCATCGCGTCGCCGCGGCAGTCGATCAGGAATGTCTGTTCCTTCATGCGCGCGCGAGCCCGGTCAGTTTTTCAATCATTTCGAGGCAAATTCCCGGCAAAGCGGGCACGGCCTCGATTTCCTGTGTTTGCCAGAATGCCGGCCCACGAAGCATTACCGACTCCACTTGTCTGCCCGGATGTTCGCGCAGCCGTCCGAGCGCACGCTCAGCCACCGGCGAAAAGGCCCCCTCTGCGGACCCAACTTCGATCCAGCCAATGCCGGCGACACCCGCACCCAGTTCGAATTCCGCCGCGTCCATCCCTTGCGCCAAGGCGGGCGATAAACCATAGCCAGCGATTTCAACCGTCTCCCCGCGCGCCAAGCGTTCGCGCAACTCGCGGGTATCGATCCTGGCAGTCGCGTCCTGGCCCAACTCTGCCGCCGCGCCCAAGCGCAAGAACTGCGTCAGGGCCTGTTTTCCGGATGTCACCGGATTGATCGCAACCACCGCATCTGCCACCAAGCCGGCACGCACGGCGTCCGCAGCGAGCAATGCGCCCAGCCGAAGCCCACACACAACCAGTGGTAGCGAGGGCTCATCTGCAGTGGCGGCGAACAAGGCAACTTCGTCCACCCACGCCTGCCAGCTTGCCTCGGAAAAATCCCCGGCGCTGTCTCCGGTACCCAAGTAGTCACCAAGCGCCACCAGCCAACCGGCTTCCGCCGCAGCACGGGCTATTTCCGCCAGCATGCGACGCGATTTGTTGGCCTCTTCGGCGAAGGGTTGCAGCAACACAAGCCGCCCCCGCGGGGCTCCTGTTGCGGGCGAGAAGCGCATGACGAAACGATCACCTCCGGCTGCGCTGACAAACTCCGGAGTACAGGTGACGGACACTGTGATCAGGCGAGCTTCGCGTCGACCAACGAGGCAAGGCTGCCGAAGCTTGCAAACGCCGCACCGTCGATTTCGTCGTCGTCAAACACCAGCCCGAAACGCTCTTCGATAGCACCGATCACGCCGACAACCGCCATCGAATCGAGTTCAGGCAGAGCGCCCAACAGGGCGGTTGTGTCGGTAAAGTTCGCGGCACGACCACCCAGACTCAGCAGTTCATCGAGAATCGCGGCCAGTTCCTTGCGAGTATCCAAAGCATTCCCCAATAAATCGAAGTGACGCAGGCGCCAAGGACTTAACGGCAACCCGCACAGAGAGGCCCGTATTATAGGGACGAGGGGGACTGTCCCTCGTGACAAACTGCCAAGCGACGCCGCCACAATGCCCACCCCCCTCAGCTCAGTGCCGGTGCCCCGGCTACCGGTGCTTTCCTGGCCGTATTTTTTTGATCGACGTTCCTGCTCCTTGCCGGCCGTGACGAATGCTGCTTCGGTCACGCCGACCACCAGCGGGCGAGCGGCAATCGCCCTGGCGCTTCGCACCTTGGGCTGCAAGCATGGCGACCGCGTTCTGGTGCCGACCTATCACTGCCCGACAATGGTTGCCCCCATTGTGGCGCTGGGCGGAGAGCCGGTTTTCTATCCGATCGACGAAGCGGGCAGCCCACAACTGAGCACCCTGGAGGCGCAACTCAAGCACGGCGCGATTGCCGTCATCGTGCCGCACTACTTCGGCCTGCCGCGCCCGATGCGAGCGATCCGCACACTCTGTGATCGCTATGGCGCCGCATTAATTGAAGACTGCGCCCATGCGTTCTTCGGACGAATCGAAGGGCGAACAATTGGCGCTTGGGGCGACTTCGCGATCGCCAGCCTGACCAAGTTTTTCCCGGTGACGGAGGGTGGCTGCCTGATTCAGAACCGGCCTCACCCAGCCCTACTTAAACTCGGTGCTCGTGGCTTTTCGGACAGCATCAAGGTCATCGCAGATGCCATCGAGCTTGGGGTCATTCACCAGCGGATAAGGGGCCTGAACCTGATCCTGGGGCCGCTTTACCGCGCCAAGTACAAATTGCGCGGGCAAGCCTTGCGGACCCAGGCCCCACCGCCTCCGACTCCGGATCTTGATGCTTCAGTTAAGCAGGCGAAGTTCGACTTCGCTGCCGACGCCCTGCCATTCCGACGCATTGCCTCATCCGCTTGGCGCTTGGTAAAGCTGGGAGGCGCGGGCCGCATCGTTGCAAGGCGACAATCCCGTTTCAACTGGCTTGCCGAGCGCCTTGCGCGCCTGCAAGGTGCCCGGCCACTGTGCACCAATGCCGGTGACAACGCCGCGCCTTACGTTTTTCCGCTGTGGGTGGACGATCCCGAACGCGTTTATCAGAAGATCCGCCTGAGCGGCGTTCCGGTTTTTCGCTGGGACGATCGCTGGCCCGGCACACCAAGCCTGCCTGGGGATGTGGGCGGCACCTGGTCACACCACGTGTTCCAGATCGGCTGTCACCAGGATCTGACCTCGTCTGATCTGAGCTGGATCGCCGATACACTTGAATCAATCATCGACGGCAAACAGGGATGAAGCGGCGCGGCGTATTGATGATCGCGTTTCATTTTCCGCCGCACTCGGGCAGCAGCGGTATCCAGCGAACGCTGCGCTTCGCGCAACGGCTCCCGGCGCATGGCTGGGAGCCAATCGTCCTGACGGCATCAAACTGGTCCTACGAACACACCAGCCCTGCCTTGCTCGGTGACATCCCGCCGACGACGCCGGTCTATCGCGCCTGGGCCTTCGATGCCAAGCGCCATCTTTCACTGCGCGGGCACTACCTGGGTGCGCTTGCTCGCCCGGATCGATGGCGCAGCTGGTGGCTACCGGCGGTCATCCACGGCTTGCTTGCAATCCGGAAACACAAGCCGGACGTGATCTGGAGCACCTTTCCGATCGCGAGCGCGCACCGCATTGCAGCAACGCTGTCACGCCTCACAGGCCTACCCTGGGTCGCCGACCTGCGCGATCCGATGGCCCACGATGGCTATCCGCGAGAGCAGGCAATGTGGGATGCCTACGCCAAGGTCGAACGGCGGGTTTTCTCCAGCGCCACAGCCATCGTCACCGTCACCGAGGGATGCGCCGCGTACTATGCTGCGCGCTACCCGGATGCGGCATCGCGCATCCATGTGATTAAAAACGCCCACGATCCCGAGGCCACGCCAATACCTGCGAGGCGCGCCCTGCCTCGCGACGACAAGGCCCCCCTCACGCTGCTGCACAGCGGCATCGTCTATCCGTGGGAACGTGATCCAAGGGCGCTGCTGGGGGCCGTTGGTGCGCTACTCGCGAAGAAGCCAGAGCTAGCCAGGCAGCTGCGTATCGTGTTCAGGGCGCCGGGGGATGAAGCCTGGCTCAGCGCCGAAATTGCAGCGGCGGGGGTGGGTGCGGTCGTATCGGTCGCACCGGCGATCCCGTTTCGTGAAGCGGTGGCCGAGATGCTTGATGCGTCAGTGCTGCTGATCCTGCAGGCTGGCAACTGCAACCTGCAGATTCCCGCAAAACTCTACGAATACGCGCACACCGGGCGGCCAGTGCTGACCCTCTCTGATCCATCGGGAGAAACCTGGAAAGAATCCCAACGACTCGGACTGGGCCCCTGCGCACCGCTTGACGACGCAAGGGCGATTGAGGGCGCACTGATCAACTTGCTCACACGGCCTTTGCCCGAAGTTTCTCCGGCTGCCAATGAAGACTATGTCGCCCGAACTGGGGCTCTGGCAGCACTACTCGACGCCCTCTAACGCTTGAATCGGCAATAGTTCCTGGGCATCGGGGCTTGCGCCGCCTAACATGCGCGGTCTTCAAATCAGGCAGGCAGAACGATGACAATCACATGGGAAATCCGTCCGGGCTCGGCGCTCGAAGCCGCAGCACAGGAGTGGGACACACTATGTGCGGATATCGGAGCCATGCCTTTCCTTGAGACGCGATTTCTGCTCCCGCTGCTGAAGCATTTCGGCTCAGGCAAGGAACAGCTTTGTCTTGCCAGGGACAAGGGTGTTCTGATTGCCGCGGCCTTGCTTGCCCCCACCGCTTGGGCACGCTGGGAGACGTTTCAGCCTTCACAGTTGCCGCTCGGCCCGTGGATCCAGCAACAGTCGGTCAGCCTCGAAACGCTGTTGGGCGGGTTGATCCAACGCCTGCCCGGCTTTGCGCTGACACTCGGGGCGACCCAGCTGGATCCGATCTTCACGCCGCAGCCAGAAGACTCGCGCCAGCTGAACTCGATCCCGTATATCGACACCGCGTGGGTCGACATCGCCGAACCCTTCGATGCTTACTGGTCCCGCCGCGGCAAGAATCTGCGGACCAATGTACGTAAGCAGCGCACCAAACTGGAAGAGGACGGCACGGTGCTGACGCTCGACATCCTCACTGATCGCGGAAGTGTAGAGGCGGCCATCCGGGAGTATGGTCGTCTTGAAGCCACTGGCTGGAAAGCTGAAGCGGGCACTGCCGTCACCCTCGGCACCCCACAGGGCGACTTCTACCGCGACATGCTTGAGGCGTTCTGCGAACAGGGTCGCGGCGAAATCTGGCGCTATCGCTTCGGTGATGCCGTCGTCGCGATGGATCTGAGCATCCGCTCGCCCGACACACTCGTCGTCCTGAAGACCGCCTTCGATGCCGCGCAAAAGGCTGTATCTCCGGCGACGCTGCTGCACCATGATGCATTCCGTTCGGTATTCGAACGGGGGACAATACGTCGGATAGAGTTCTACGGGCGCGTCATGGAATGGCATACCCGCTGGACGGAATCGCAAAGAACGCTTTATCACACAACCAGATGGCGCTGGAGCGCCTTGGTCCACGCAAAACAGCTTCTCGCCGGCATCTCTCGCTCGCGTCAAACCACGACCAGCACCAGTGTGCCTAACCATGAAGTCCCACTCAGCACCAATGCTGACGCACGTTAAGTGGCAGTTGTTTCAGCTGCTCGAACGCCTCACGGCCAAGGGCGAGAAGCAAGCGCCCGCTCAGTTGCCGGACGTGAAGCCGGCACTGTGGATATTTGTCTCAACAGTCGGCGAGCTCAACGCAATCGGGCCACTCATTCACCATTTGACTGCGCGGCTTCCTGCTCTGCACTTGGTTCTGCTGACTGATCGCAAGATCTACCGCCATGCATACCTTGCTCAGTACCCGGAAGCGGATGTCGTCGAAATCGGCGTCGATAACGCAACCGCCGCAGTGCTGGCTGCCGCGCGACCTCCGCGGCTTTTTGTTGTCGCCGAAATTCCGTGTTTACCGGCGGACGCGCCCTGTCGGCTGCCCTTTGGCTACCTGTGGCACGCGCACACCTGCGGTGCAAAACTGGCCGTCGTCAACGGCTGGCTATACGGGTACGCGCCCTCCTGTCGCATCGACAAGATCGAGCGCGCGTTGCTAACTTCGAGCTACCTTCGGCTATTTGACGTCCTGTGCGTCCAAACTGACGACATCGCACACCAATTGGTTGCCGCGGGCGCCATTCCCAACTCTGTGCATGTCACCGGAAATATCAAATTTGACGCTCTGCACCCGAGCAACCCGCCCGGACGACAAGTACAGAGCCCGGTCGCGCTAGCTTCCATCGAAAAGTGCAGGCGCACCGTCGTTGTGGCTGGATGCGTTACCAGCGACGACGAACGTGAGCTTGTCCTGGACGCGTTTCTTGAGATCCAGACTCGGCGCCCCGACGCGCTCCTGGTTCTCGCTCCGCGTCACCCGGAGAACCAAGAAGTAATGCGCAGCATTGCCGCTTCATTGCAAGCGCGTGCGCTCAGCTATCGTAGCCACAGAGACTCGGGTGATCAGCCGGTCGCCCAACAAACCAAGGTTCTCATACTCGATACCATCGGCGAACTGCGCGATTTTTATGCACACGCAAGCGTCGCGCATGTCGGGCGAGACCACAACATCCTGGAGCCTTTGGCATTCAGCAAGCCGATTACGGTCTTGGGCGACTGGAGCAAGACCTACCCCAGCTTCCCGGTTCTTCAGCTTTGCATCGAACATCAACTCGTTGCTGTGTGCGACACGGCGACCGATCTGCATACGACTTGGTTGCAGTCACTGAGCGCCGGTGACACCCAATCGGGCGCAGGCCTCATCTCCGCCCAAGGGGCAACAGAGCGTTGTCTTCGTGCCATCGAATCTGCGTTTGGAAGTAGAGCCTGATGACATCGATTAGACGGGCTGCGTTTCTGTCCTTGGCGCAGCGCTACGTCGCTTTTGTCATTCAACTGGCGACCTCAATCGTTCTCGCTCGCCTGCTTTCTCCGTCGGAAACCGGTGTGTTTTCCCTCGCCGCTGCGATCGTCTCTATCGCCCAACTATTGCGGGATTTTGGCATTGGCGAGTACGTCGTCCAAGAGAAAGACATGTCGAGAGAACGGCTGCGCTCGGTCTTGGGTGTTTCGCTTGCTATTGCATGGGCAATTGCAGCCGCCTTGTTCGCATCGGCCGGCTATATCGCTGATTACTACCATGAAGCCGGTGTCCGCACGGTCGTTCATATTCTCGCGCTGAATTTCGTTTTACTACCGATCGGCACAACAACCTTTGCCGTTCTCACAAAAGAGCTGGCATTCAAAGAAATATTCTACGTACAGACAAGCAGTACGCTGATCGGAGCAGCGGCAGCAATTCTTCTTGCATTTCAAGGACATAGCTACCTAAGCCTCGCCTGGTCATCGGTCTTTAGTTCCGTGACTACGGTCCTGGTGCTCGCCATAGTGAGGCCAGCGGAGACATTCATGCTGCCGCGCTTCAGCGGTCTGCGTGAAATCGGGATCTTCGGCGGCACGGTGACCCTGGGCCGTTTTCTTGATCAACTCTGCCGTCGAGCACCCGATATGTTCATTGCCCAGGGCCTAGGCTTTCATGCCGTCGGTATCAACAGCAAAGCCACATCGCTGCTCGACACATTCCAGGATTTCTTCGTCTCAGGAATTAGTCGCGTGGCGACACCCGCGTTTGCTCAAACCCGCCACGCCAATGGCGACTCGGTAGAAAGCTACATCAAGGCGATCCGCACCCTGGCAATCTTCCCGTTCGTATTCTTCCTGCTGCTTGCGCTATTAGCCGAACCCCTCGTCCTGGCCTTGTTCGGCAAGGCTTGGCTGGAAGCAGTGCCGCTTCTGAGGATTGGAGCGATTGGCGGCATCATGGCCGCCCCCTACTTCCTTGGCCCGCCGCTGCTCACGGCACACGGACATGTCAAAGACATTCTGAAGATTCAAGTCATCGGCGGCATAGTGTTTCTTGGCGCGCTCTATTTCGCGGCATCGCACAGTCTGGTCGCAGTGGCAGCAACCGGCGTCGCCGGGAGTCTGGTGCGCATCGCCATGATCCATGGTGCGCTCCATCGCAATTTCGGCATGCGCATCGGTCAGCTTTTTTCGGCATGCCGCACCAACGTGCTGATTGCGGTTCTGACTGGTTTGCTGACGGCACCGGTGTTGCTCGTCTACAACGGCACCGTCGTTAGCGCATTGGCAGCCTTGCTGGCCGCCGCCGCCGCATCGATCTTTGCGCTCACTCTTGGCATCTTCGCCCTTGATCATCCGCTGGCCGCAGAGGTACGGATATTCTGGCGGAATCGCGTCCGCTTTTCCTGAATTGTTCGGCAAACCTGATACGAAAACGATGCGCGCAGCCTGGTATGTCCCCGAGGTAAACGAACGTCGAGCCGGCTTACGGTATCGCTGCACCTATCCGATAGCAGCCCTGCAGCGTCGCGGTATCAATGCGGCGCTGTTTGATGAAAAAAACGCCGAACTTTACGATGCAGTCACTTTTGACGCATGGACACTTTTTCCGACAGTCACAAGCGAGGTGGCCGCTGAGCGCGCGTTGGCCTTGGCCGAAAGGCTCAAGGCAAATGGAACACGCATCATCCTCGACAACTGCGACAACCAGTTTTCAGGATCACCCGACCAGAACTGGCGTGACGCCTGCAACCGCCTGCGAAGACTCGCCAACCAAGCGAACACAGTAATCACCTGCTCGGACGAACTCGCCAGTGTGATGCAGGCGGAGTGTGGCCTTACGCGCACGCCACTGGTCATCGGAGATCCAATCGAAACCCGCATCCGATATACAAGTGACAGCCTGCTTCGTTCAATCGCGAGTCCGGGCCGCAAATTGAGCTGGTTTCGCTACATCAGACACCGCGCCCAAATCACCATCGAGCGTTCGCAGGGTATCTCGCCACTGGTCTGGTTTGGCGGACACGGCAACTCGTTCTCAGAGGGCGGCATGCTGGATCTCAAGCGTGTCGTGCCCATCCTGAGTGCGATGAGCCAGGAACACCCGGTTTCCTTAACAGTGATCAGCAACAACCGCAGCAAATTCGAATCACACTTTTCAGATTTGCCTTTCTCGACTCACTACATCGAGTGGGATCGCGTCAACTTTCTCGCAATGCTACGCCTTCACGCGATATCACTCATCCCGATTGCGCTTAACGAATTCACGCGTTGCAAGAGTGCGAATCGCTTGACGCTATCGCTTTATCACGGCCTGAACGTCGTAGCAGACGCGATCCCAAGCTATCGCGATTTTGCGAATGTTTGCGCGCTTGATGACTGGCACGGAGGCTTGCGCAAATACCTCGCCAATCCTGGTTTGAGAAATCGGCACAAAGCCGACGGCAAAGCTCTTGCGTTGGCAAAGTTCGATATTGATCGTATTGCAGATGCGTGGGTAGCCGCATTGAACCATGCCAGCCCATCCGCACGGGAGCGGCAATGACGCGCAAATCGGCAATCGCATTATTTACCGAGCACTACAATGCGACCCACTACATCAACTTCGTTGCACCCTTTGTTTTCGGCCATGACCAACCCCAATTACTGGCGAGATCCGCCGGCGAGGTCAATGCAATCAGCAACGATCTAATGATCGAAGAACTGAGGCGCGAGATAAAGGATCACGGCGTCATTGCGGCAGTATTCAGCCGTTTTGTCACCCCGGGTGCTGAAACGATCATTTCGTTCTACCAGAGCCACTCAATACCCACCTACTTTCATTTGGACGATTGGCTATTTGGCTTGCCTGACGACTTGGGGGAGCCGTATCGCTCGCGCTATGGTGTGCAATACGGAGAACAGCTAGAGGCGATCTTGAATCAGGTCGACGTCGTGCTGTGCTCGTCACGCCATCTCAGCACGTTGATTGAGCGCCGTATTCCCGGCAAGATCGTGCGTACGCTAACAGGCGTTTGCTATCAATCCCAACCAAGCGGGCAAGCATCGCTGAAAGCCCGCGCGAGCAGGGCAAAGCGGAAGCTGACGCAATGGGGCCAGATCACGATCGGCTATGCCGGGTCGAGTTCGCACGCACGCGACATGCAACTCGTTCTGCCGGCAATCGAAAGATTGCTGGAGGAGCGATCCAATTTGCGCTTCCAGACCTTCGGCATACCGATGCCGGACGCTCTCCAACAGCGATGGGGACCGCGGGTCAGCAGCATCGGTTACACCCGCGACTACCCCGCATACCTTCAGGCACTCTATGAACTAGGCTGGGATATCGGCCTGAGTCCGCTGATCGATGACGAATTCAACCGCTGCAAGACAGCGACGAAATTGATTGAGTACACCAGTTGCGGTATCGCGTCGCTATGTTCGGACGTAGAACCGTACCGGACAGCATTGGGGAAGCACAATACGGAGCAGTTGATTACGCCCACGGGTTGGTACGATGCACTTCAGCACTGGATCGACCACCCGACCACTCGGCAGACGGCGCTCAGAAATGCCCGATTGGGGGCAGAAAATCGCGGCGCATACGTTGCCGGACAGACACTCATCAAAGCCCTAGAGCCGCAAGCCCGCTCATGAGTGGGTCGAAGGCCCGACCAGATAGATTCCGAGCAAGAGAGGAAGGACCGTGACGCTCGTCAGCATCTGTATACCGACCTATAACGGAGCACGCTATCTGGAAGCGAGTATTCAGAGTGCCTTGAACCAAAGCTACCGTGATCTGGAAATTCTGATTGTCGACGACTGCTCCAAAGACGAAACTGTCGATGTAGCGAAACGGTTTGCCGCGCGCGACAAGCGAGTGCGGTTCGTTCAAAACAAGCGCAATCTCGGACTCGTTGGCAATTGGAACCGGTGTATCGAATTGGCGACTGGAGCGTGGATCAAGTTTCTCTTCCAAGACGATCTGCTGCAAGCTGAATGCGTTCAGCTCATGCTGGACGAAGCGGAGCGTCAATCTGCGCTATTCGTCGCCTGCGACCGAGAGTTTCTGTTTGAGGCTTCGACCGACGATTCCCTGCGAGCGATCTACGCCCGCAACCGCAGTGTCATCAACGCGTTTTTGGGCCCCAATCGAGGCGCTTCACCAGAAGCCTACGCGCAGAGGATTCTCCGACGGATCAATAACAACTACGTTGGCGAGCCCACCAGTACGCTGATCCACCGCGACGTCTTTCAACAACTTGGCCTGTTCGACAGTGAGTGTATTCAGCTTTGCGACCTCGAGTTCTGGTCGCGCGCAGCCAGCCACTACGGCATTGCATTTGTGCCACAAGCGCTGACGACCTTCCGGGTTCATTCTTCAGCAACGTCCGCGGTGAACCGGACTGCCCACTCATTCAGGTCTGTCGGCCTTGAAGGTTTGATCCTGATAGATGCTTACCTCGAAAAAGAGGTCTATGCACACCTGCGGGAACTATGGACGACTTTGGGTTCTTTGGCACGGGTCCTGATTGAGCGGCATCACCGGGCGAACGAGGTTTGGGAGTATGTTCGTCACGCCCGGAAGTCAAGTACGGAGGGGCGGGTTATTCGCGGCGAATATGAGGTCTTTTTGGCGCGGCATCCACGCTGCAGGGTCTCCCGATCCGACCACCTAAAGTGGCTCGCGCGTTCGCTGCCACTTCGGTACAAGTTCCGGCTTGGCCAAGCACTCAATCCATTGCTACCAAGAGCCTTCAAGCGGGAGGGCTCCCGGCCACTGTAGTTACCCAGCACCCGCGACAGCGGCCTGATGCGCTGTCGGTGTCGCGGCTACACCGAGTTCATAAGAACTCAATTAGCTGAAGAGCCATTTTTGATGCCTCAGACTTCATCTGAATACGATTAGAACGAACGCGGGGCAAATAGCAAATGGATGTACGACACATATTCTCAATAGAGCCCAAAAGGCTTCGCTGGGGCTCCGTAGATATTCTGGGTAAGGAAACGACAGTTGAATTCAATGCAAGCAGCTAGGGCGTCCAAGCCTAGTTTGTTAATTGCTGGCGCCAATCTCAATCGGTGACTCATATGACCGCTACGTCCCATCTTCTCCATGAGCTGATCGCAAACAGCGCCGAGAACACGCCATTGAGTGTGGCTTTGAGTGCCACGAGTGGCAGCCACGACTACGCAGCGCTGCACGAGGCCGTATTGAACTTTGCTGCCGCCTGCATGGAAGTTCGTCTCGATAGAGGCTCACGCGTTGCGATCTATCTCGACAAGCGCTCAGAGTTTGTCGTCAGTGCGTTTGGCGCTGCCGCGGCGGGCTGCGTATTCGTGCCGATCAATCCGCTGCTCAAGGCCGAGCAGGTCGCCTACATCCTGCGAGACTGCAATGTCCGACTCTTGGTCACCTCGCCTGAGCGCCATGCACTGCTACGCAATAGCCTGGAAATGTGCCCGGACCTCAAACACGTGGTTCTGACTGACAGCGGGGAGACCGAAGAGGGTGCGAATCGTTACGCCGAGCACGGCTGGTCGGCACTCGCCAGCGTGCCGATACGCACCGGGCATCGCATCACCGACTCAGACATGGCAGCAATCCTGTACACCTCCGGCAGCACCGGGCGGCCGAAAGGCGTCGTGCTGTCACACCGGAACATGGTCGCCGGTGCCAAGAGCGTTGCCAGCTATCTGAAGAACACTGCCGACGACACCTTGCTGGCCGCCCTGCCGCTGTCCTTTGATGCCGGGTTTTCACAGCTGACGACTGGGTTTCATGTTGGCGCCCGCGTCGTGCTGCTGAACTACCTGATGCCGCGCGACGTGATCAAGGCGCTTGAGCGCGAGAAGGTCACCGGCCTGACCGCCGTGCCGCCGCTGTGGATTCAGCTCACGCAACTTGACTGGCCCGAGTCGATCCGTAGTCATCTGCGTTACTTCGCCAACACCGGCGGGCGAATGCCACTCGAAACGCTCAAGGCGCTGCGCAGCCGCGTCCCAGCCGCGAAACCCTTCTTGATGTACGGCCTCACTGAGGCTTTCCGCGCAACCTACCTGCCGCCCGAAGAGGTGGATCGCCGGCCTGATTCGATCGGGAAGTCGATCCCGAATTCAGAGGTGATGGTGCTGCGCGAAGACGGGTCTCCCTGTGCGCCCAATGAACCGGGCGAGCTGGTTCAACGCGGCGCGCTCGTGGCAATGGGCTACTGGAATGATGTCGAGAAGACCGCCGAGCGCTTCAAGCCCTTGCCGGCTGGTGTAGCGGGACGCGAAGCCGGCATCGTGATTCCCGAGATCGCCGTCTACTCGGGGGATACGGTGAAGATGGACGAAGAGGGCTTCCTCTACTTCATCGGGCGCCGCGATGAAATGATCAAGACTTCGGGCTATCGCGTCAGCCCGACCGAGGTGGAAGAAGCGATCTACGGCACGCAACTCGTCGCCGAATGCGCGGCATTCGGGGTGGAGCACCCCAGTCTGGGGCAAGCGATCGTCCTCGTTGCGACGCCACCGGGCGATGCGCCGATCGACCGCAATGCGCTGCTCGCGGCCTGCAAGGCCCGTTTGCCCGCCTGGCAGGTGCCCGCACATATTGATCTGCGTGATGGCGCGCTGCCACGCAACCCGAACGGCAAGATCGACCGCAAGACACTCTCTGCCGAGTTCACCACCCTTTTCACCGAAGCCGCAAAATGAGCGAAACCCGCGCCGCGCCCCGCCATGCCGCGATGAACCAGTTCTCCGTCGTAGACGGCGAACTGGCAATCGGCGGCATGCCCCTTTCAAGATTGGCAGCCCGCGTTGGCCAGACGCCCTTCTATGCCTATTGCCGCCGTGCGCTGACGGGCCGCGTGGCAGAGCTGCGCGCGGCACTGCCACCTGGCGTGCAACTTCACTACGCAATGAAGGCCAACCCGATGCCGGCGCTCGTCGGCTTCATGGCCGGGCAAGTGGACGGGCTCGATGTCGCATCGGGGCGCGAGTTGCGGGTCGCGCTCGACAGCGGCATGGCGCCCGCCGAAATCAGCCTCGCAGGCCCAGGCAAGAGCGAAGCGGAGCTTGAACAGGCCGTGGCGGCAGGCGTGCTGCTGAACGTGGAATCGGCGCGTGAAGTCCGTTTGTTGGCCGACATCTCCGACCGCACCGGCTGGTCTGCGCGGGTGGCCGTGCGGATCAACCCGGATTTCGAACTCAAGAGCTCCGGCATGAAGATGGGCGGCGGCCCCAAGCAATTTGGCGTCGACGCTGAATTGGTGCCCGCCCTGCTCGCCGAAATTGGAGAACTCGGGCTGGCCTTCGAAGGATTCCATCTCTACGCGGGCTCGCAGAATCTGCGCGCCGAAGCCATTGTGGAAGCGCAGCGCAAGAGTTTCGATCTGTGCATCCGGCTCGCCGATGCCGCGCCATCACCGGTGAAAACCTTCAACCTCGGCGGCGGCTTCGGAATTCCGTATTTCCCCGGCGAGAACCGGCTCGACCTGGCGCCGGTCGGCGCCAACCTCGCACAGCTTCAGGCCGAAGCAAGCACGCGTGCGCCGGGATCGGCGCTCGTGATCGAACTGGGGCGTTACCTCGTGGGTGAAGCCGGCATCTATGTCTGCAAGGTCGTCGACCGCAAAGTCTCTCGCGGGCACACCTTTCTGGTGACCGACGGCGGCATGCATCACCACCTCGCAGCTTCCGGCAACTTCGGCCAAGTGATCCGCAAGAACTACCCGGTTGCGATCGGCAACCGCATGGATTCGATGGAGCACGAGACCGTCTCCGCAGTGGGGCCGCTCTGCACCCCGCTCGATCTGCTCGCCGACAAGATGGAACTGCCCACGGCAAAAGAGGGCGACCTGCTCGTCGTGTTCCAGTCCGGCGCGTATGGCATGAGCGCCAGCCCGCGCGATTTCCTTTCACACCCGCAACCGCTTGAGGTTTTGGTATGAGCGCGCGCGAGAACCGGCTTGTCTGCCGCTTCGAACCGGCCCAGCTTGATCCGTCGCAGAATTTTGACGAAGTCACAAGCGGCCGGATCGAGCTTGAGCGCGCCGGAATCCGATTGCTTGCGGATGGCCCGGACGTGCGGATTGCCTGCAAGCCCCGGCTACTCGTCGTCCTGATCGGGTTTCCTTACGGACGCGACGCCGCACTGGACGCCGCGCTCAACGCGCACGGACCGGCAGCGCTGACAGAGCACCTGAAGACCGACCCGGCCGCCCTTGGCAACCAACTGGGCGGTCGCTTCGCGCTGCTGTGGATTGATCTTGATGCAGGGCGAATCGCGTGCATGACCGATCGCTTCTCGACCCGCGCCCTGTGCTGGTCGGCGGATGCCGGCGCGCTTTCGGTCGCCTCGCGCGCCGACCTGGTGCCTGTCGCCGAACGCCGTGTCGATCCCCAGGCAATCTACGATTTCCTGTACTTCCACATGATTCCGGCGCCGCGCACCATCTTTGCCACGGTGAACCGGCTCGAACCCGGGCATCTGCTGGCCTGTGGGCGCAGTGGCATCTCAGATCAGGCGTGGTGGCAACCGCGCTTCGCCCAGCACGCAACGGATGACCTTGAGGGGCTCAAAGCGCAGTTCCGCGGCGCGATCCGTCGCGCGGTGTCACGCGAAGTCGGCCAGGGTGGCCGCGTCGCCGCGTTTCTTTCCGGCGGCACCGACAGCTCGACAGTGATCGGGATGCTGCGCGATGTCGGCGGCGACTCGCCCCGCGGGTACTCGATCGGCTTTGACACCGATGGCTATGACGAGATGTCCTACGCGCGCATTGCCGCGAAAGCCTTTGGCGTCGACCACCGCGAGCACTATGTGACGGCCCAGGATCTCGTGCGCAATGTTCCGGCAGTGGCCGCGCACTATGACCAGCCCTTCGGCAACTCCTCCGCATTGCCCGCCTATTGCCTGGGGCTGCTTGCGCGATCGGACGGTTTCGATCGTTTGCTTGCGGGCGATGGCGGCGACGAACTCTTTGGCGGCAACTCGCGCTATGCCAAGCAAAAGGTGTTCGAGCTCTACCACGCGGTGCCCGGCGCGCTACGCAGCACGCTGATCGAGCCGCTGACTGCCGCCGCATGGGCGCGCAAGCTGCCCGGTCTGCGCAAGGCAAGCAGTTATGTGGAGCAGGCGTGCATGTCGCCATTGGCACGCACCGAACAGTACAACCTGCTGCAACGGCTCGGGCGAGAGTCGGTGCTGACCAGCGCGTTCTCGGCACACGTTGATGCCGAAGCGCCGCTGCGCTTGCGTCGCCAGGTCTGGGACGGGGTGCGCGCCGACACGGTGCTCGATCGGGAGCTGGGCTTCGACTGGCGCTTCACGCTTGCCGACAACGACTTGCCCAAGGTCATCGGGACGACCGCGCTGGCGGGGCTGGATGTCGGCTTCCCTTTGCTGAGCGAAGAACTGATCGACCTCTCGCTCACCCTGCCGGACAATCTGAAGCTCAGGGGCTTCAAGCTGCGCTGGTTCTTCAAGGAAGCCTTGAAGGACTTCCTGCCACGCGAAATCCTTGAGAAAAAGAAGCACGGCTTCGGTTTGCCCTTTGGCCATTGGGCGCTGACGGATCCCGCGCTCAAGGCGCTATCGGAGGACTCGGTGCACGGTCTGGTCGCACGCGGCATCCTTCGCGAGGACTTCGTTCGCGCGCTCTTTGCAAGCCACTTGCCAGCCCACCCGGGCTACTACGGTGAAATGGTGTGGATCAGCATGATGCTGGAGCAGTGGCTTCGCGCCAACGCGCCGGAGACGAGGTTCTAGGCGCTCAGACGAGGGCTTCCGGGCCCGGCTGCGCAAGGTTCTTTGCCAGCCGCACGCCAAACCGGAAGCGCCCTTCGTCCCAGGGCGTGAAACGCCTGAGCTGGAATACGTCGTCGCCTTGCGCGGAGGCCCCCCACGCGGTCGACACGGCGGCATCGAATCCAAGCGCACGCACCATGTCGACGTGCTCGGGCAGATAGTCGCGTCCGGGCTTTCCGTTGGGATAAGCGAACAGCGGAACACGCGCCCCGATCATGCGTTCCAGCGCCGCACGCCCTTCTGCGATCTCGGTGCGGGCCTTCTCGCTGCCAATGCGGGCCAGAATCGGGTGCGTCACGGTGTGGGCGCCAATCGCAAAACCCCGCTGCGCGAGTTCCCTCACCTGCGCCGAGCTCATCATCAAGTCAGTCGGCTGCGTGCTGCGTGCTGCGCGCGCCACCTCAGTAACCGCAAGCTCGCGTTCAGCCGGCTCGAGATACTTGATCTTATCGATCAGGCCTTGGGCAGCTGCACCCCGCGCGGCCCAGTCGGGCAAGGGGAAACGCCCCCATTGCGAGGTATCGAGCACATCAAGCGGTGAACGGCGAACCGCCTCGATCAGGCCGTCGTTCCACATCCGGCCGCCATCGAGGTAGCCCGACGCGATGAAGAAAGTTGCAGGGAGACCGGCCTTCTGAAGAAGCGGTGCGGCAACGGTCAGGTTGTCGGCATAGCCATCATCAAAGGTGATTGCAGCCGCCCGCGCAGGCAACTCACCGCGTGCCATCAAACGCACCGCCTCATCGAGCGCCAGCACATTGAACCACCGGCCAATCCACGCAAGAGTGGCCTCGAAACGGGCGGCATGAAGCTCGCCGGGGAACATCGGATCGTGCGCGGGCAGCACCCGATGCCATATGAATATCGACAGTCGCCCCTTCGCCCCACGCGGAGAGAACATGCCAAGCGCTGGTCGTATCATGTCGTGACTTTCAGAGATGCCTTGGAGTGCTTGCTGTCGACCGCCGCGTCCCGGGCCTCCTGCTCCCACGCGCGCCGCGTGACCCAGTTGCGACTTGCGGCAGTCAGTACCAGCAGGTTGTAGGGCAGATCGAAGTAGGAAAGGCTCAGGAAGGCACCGCCCACAAGGTAACCCACCAGGGCCACCTGGCACATCGCCCCCATATCAGCAGCCCAACGCGCCTCGGGCACCGCCGCGGCATGGCGCCGTAACCAGGCACCATCGCGCCAGGTCAGCCCCCACATCAACAAGAAGATGAAAAGCCCGACAAAGCCGTGTTCGCCCAGCACCTGGAAATAAATACTGTGGGCCGCGTGAACATCGGTTGGATTGGGTGCGTACTGCTGGAAGACGATCAGCGTATAGATCTGATAACCACCGCCGAAGAATCGGTCTTTCGCCAGGTTCCATGCCATCCACCAGGCATTGATCCGGCCCTGGGCCGACATGTCCTGTTGGTAGGTGCTGATCGTATTCATCCGGTCGGTCCACTCATCCGGCATGAAGATCACAAGAAGCGCGCCCGCCACCACCATCGCAATGCCGCCGCCCAACTTGTTGGGACTCCGCAGCCAGAGGAAAAAGGCCATGGCCGCGATCGCCAGCAAGGCACCACGGGAGTGGCTGCCCAAAGCGGCCGCAGCCATCAGCAGCATTGCGACCGTAAACCCTCGACGAAACCACTTGCGGTCCGGCGGAAGCTGCATCTGCAGATACCGCATCAGCGGGATCGTGATGATGATCGCCAGCGCAATTTCGTTGTTCCCTTCGATGAAGGTACCCGACGGGCCCCAGACGCGAAAGCTGCCGCCTGTCAGGATGGTGAAGAGCCCGCCCTTGATGCCGAAATAGCCGATCGAGACCACGACGGTCCAGGTCAACCACTGAATATGCTTGCGCGAGATGATCAGCATGAGCGCCACAAGGATCATCACGTCGATCTTCATGACGCGATCGAGCATCTCAAGGCTGCGATCCGGGAAGATCGAGAACGGGTAGGTGATGCACATCCAGATCATGAACACGAGCAGGGTGATGACCGAGCCCGATATGAACGGTTGCCTTCGGTCACGCGTCAGCAGCAATCCGACCAGCGTGCATCCGGCCATCAACGCCGCGAGCGGCAGATTGTCGAGATTCCAGCTGAGGCGGTGCGGATTCATGATCGAGATCCACGTCCACCCGATCACACCGAGCCACGGCTTTCGAAGGGCCGCAAGCGCCAGACCGATGATCGGCAACAGAATCAGTAAATCACGCATGTCCGAACCTCAATCCGGGGCGGCGCCGCGAATGATGGCAAAGAGTGCGACTTGCGCATCCGTCGTGGGCCCCCACGCGAAGCCTTCGGCATAGCGCCGAACCGCATGGCGGTCGGGGCAGCGCGCGAACAAGCGGGTCACCCCTGCGGCAATCGCCTTGGCATCGCGACGCTCCAGAAGCTCGCCAGCTTCGGGGCTGGCGACCACTTCAGGCGTACCCCAGATTCGCGTTGCGACGACTGGTGTGCCACAGGCCATGCTTTCAAGCAGCACATTCGCCCAGCCCTCACGACTGGAGGCAAGAATCAAGGCGTCCGCCGCGCTGTACCAACGCGCAAGCTCGGTGTTCGGTCTGGCGCCAGCGAATACCACCCGGCCAGCAAGCCCCTTGTCGTTTGCCAATGCGCGCAGGCGCGCACGCTCTTCGCCGTCGCCCACGATCACCAGCGTCACATCGGGCAGATCGTCGAGCGCTTCAATGGCAAGGTGGTGGCCCTTGCGCTCAACCAGATGCCCCACTGACAGGACGATCCGGCCCTGCAATGGCAAGCCCAGCACGGCGCGACTTTCGGCCTGATCTTGCGGCGCAAAGCGCTGCAAGTCGACGCCGTTGCGCATCACATGCAGGCGCTTTCCGTCGGCACCGAGATCGCGCAACACATCCATCAAGGCCTTGCAGACCCCGATGGAGCCATCCGCCTGTGCGGCCGTCCATTGAATCATGCGCCGCGGCAAGGGATAGTCGGGAATCAGGTTGAGATCGGTACCACGGGCAGTCACCACAAACGGTTTCTTGAACCAGCGCGCAAGCAGCGCCGCCGCCACGCCATCCGGGTAGTAGTAATGGGCGTCGATCAAATCAAAATCGAAACCCTCGTTGATCAGCCGCGCAATCGTCGCTCGCGCGCCGAGGGCGAGCGTCAACGGTGCCACGGTCATGCCAATCTTGGGCGGCAAGAAATAGCGAGGATGGTGCACGTGCACGCCGTCGCGCGACTCGAACGCCGGCGTAGACGCCATTCGGGCCCAATCGCCAAAACGCCTGTTGCGCGACGGAAACCAGGGCACCGGAGCGACGACCTGGGTTTCGACCTGGCCGCTCTTGAGCAGCTCGCGCAGGCGGGTTTCAACAAACACGCCATGCGTCGGTCTCGCCGAACTGGGGAACAGCGTCGAAAACAGCAAGGTGCGGATCGGGCGACTCACGCGCGGACAGCCTCGCCGATCAGACGAGTATAGATGGACTGATAGCGCGCGACGCTGTTGCGCCAGGTCCGCTCGCGCTCGACAAACCGCCGCCCCGCCGCCTTGATCAAGGGCCAGCGCTCGGGCTCAGCAAGCAGACGGGCGGCCGCGTCCGCCAAGGCAACCGCGTTCCCCGCGCGGAACAGCACGCCCGTTTCGCCATCGCGCACAAGCTCGCGATGACCGCCAACGTCCGATGCCACGAATACCCGTTGCTGCGCCATGGCCTCTAGCGGCTTGAGCGGCGTCACAAGCTCGGTCAGGCGCATCGGATGACGCGGATAGACCAGCACGTCCACCAGGTCGTAGTAACGCCCCACATCCTCGTGCGGGACGCGGCCTGTAAACACGACCTTTTCCTGCAACCCCATTGCTGCGACCTGCTGCTTCAGATTGGCGTCCTGCGGCCCGCCGCCCACCAGCAGCACCCGCGCGTTCGGCCTGCGTTTGAGGATGGCTGGCAGCGCTTCGAGCAACAGATCGAGACCCTCGTAGGCATAGAAGGAGCCGATGAAGCCGAGCACCTCCGCCCCCTCCAGGCCGAGTTGCCCCTTCAGGGCGAGATCGGGAGCCGCGCCGGCAGTGAAGGCCTCCGCATCCACCGCATTGGGAATCACCGTGACACGTTCAGAGGGGATGCCGCGCGCAACAATGTCTGCCCGCAAGCCCTCGCAAATGCAGGTCACGTGATCCACCCGCTTGAAGGCCCAAGTCTCAAGCGCGCGGGTCGCCCGATAGCGCAAGCTGCCTTCATGCGTGGTGCCGTGGTCGACCGCCGCATCTTCCCAGAAGGCCCGCACTTCATAGACGACGGGCAGCCCATGCCGGCGAGCCGCGCGAATTGCCGGAATGGCATTGAGCACCGGCGAATGCGCATGGAGAACCTGTGGCTTGAGTTCGACGATCAACTCGTCAAGACGGCGCTCGATCTGCCTCATCAACTCCAGCTCGCCCAACAAGGGCTTGCCCGACCACGCCGCGGTTGGTACGGGTGTTCGGTGAAAAACCAGCCCGTCGACAGTCTCGACCGCAAGCTTGCACGTCCCCTGCTTCGGAGAGGTCAGGTGGTGGGTTTCCCAGCCCAGTCGCGCCTGCTCGCGCAAGATCGCAGCGGTGCGAAATGTGTAGCCGCTATGCAGCGGAATGGAATGGTCCAGAACGTGGAGAATGCGCATGTCAGTTTGTCTTGCTGTTTGTAGCCGTGACCGCAATATCGCCCGACTGATTGCGGAGGAATGCCTCAAACATCAGCAGCGCCCAGATTGAGGCACTGTAGTCCTTGACGCCGGCTTGATGGTCCGTCACCAGATGCTTCAGATAGGCCTGGTTGAACAAGCCGCTGTCGGCGAGCCGCTCGCCCAGCAGCGACTCCTTCACCCGTTCGCGTAACGGGCCACGGAACCAGCGCGCCAAGGGCACGGCAAACCCCATCTTGGGCCGGTACAACACATCGTTCGGCAGGTAGGGTTCCATCGACTTCTTGAAGACGAACTTGCCTTCCATGCCGCGGAGCTTCAGGTCGGAAGGCAAGGTCGCGAGCCATTCGACAAGCTTGTGATCCATCAGCGGCTCGCGCACTTCGAGTGAGTGTGCCATCGAGGCACGATCGACCTTCGTGTTGATGTCACCGACAAGATAGGTCTTGAGATCGAGGTACTGGATCAGCGCAAGCGGGTCATCGGTCCCGGCATGACGCGCATGGCGATGGAATACCTCAACAGCAGAGTAGCCCCCAAGCCGGGCGCGGTAAGCATCGCTGTAAAGCGCTCGCCGCTGGCTATCGCGCAACACTGACACCGTATGGAAATAGGCTTCCACCGAGTTGCGGGCAAGCGCCTCAAAGGTCGTCTTGGCACGGAATACCCTGGGAGCCCAATCCGCCTTTGGATAGAGCTTCCCCAACAGACCAAACACCGGCTTTCGCACGCCCAGGGGCAAGGCGGAACGCATGCGCTCTTCCATTACATGGAGGCGATGCCGCCGATAGCCGCCCAGGCTCTCATCGCCGCCATCGCCCGACAAGGCCACCGTCACCCGCTTGCGCGCAAGCTGGCATACGCGGTAGGTGGGAATCGCCGAACTATCCGCGTAAGGCTCGTCGTAGAGCCGCGCGAGTTCATCGATCAGGTCGAAGTCATCACTCGCGACCGTCTCCACGAGGTGATTGGTCGCGTAACGCTTGGCGACCATCGCCGCGAACTCGGATTCATTGAAGGCCGGATCATCAAAGGCAATCGAACAGGTATTCACCGGCTCCGATGAGAGATGAGCCATGGTGGCAACCACTGCGCTCGAATCGACCCCGCCGGACAAGAATGCGCCCAAGGGCACGTCTGCAATCATCCGCAGGCGAACCGACTCGCGCAAACGCTCAACCAGTTCTTCACACGCCTGCTCGACGCTCAGATGGTTGTCGCCGGTGAAGCGGACATCCCAATATGGCGCTGGCTCGCAACGTGTTGCGCCGCGTCGCAGCGTAAATGATTCACCGGGCGGCAGCTTGAACGCGCCGCGAAAGATGCAGCGCGGTTCCGGCACATAGCCCAGTGCGAAATAGTCCTCAACACACTCGGGTTCGATCTCGCGGCTGAAACCCGGGTGCGCCATCAGGGCCTTGAGCTCGGATCCGAACAGGAAGGTTCCATCCGGGAGCAAGGTGTAGAACAAGGGTTTGACGCCGAGGCGATCCCGCGCGACGAACAGCGTCTCGCGCTTCCGATCCCAGAGCACGAACGCGAACATGCCCCGGAAACGGCCAACGCATGCTTCGCCCCAGGACTCCCAAGCATGCACGATCACTTCCGTATCACTATGCGTACGGAACTGGTGGCCGAGCGCCTTGAGTTCGGGAACCAGTTCCTGGAAGTTGTAGATCTCACCGTTGAAGACGACGATGACGGAACCATCCTCGTTCGCCAGCGGCTGCTGCCCGGAAGCCAGATCGATGATCGACAGTCGCCGGTGCGCGAGCGCGACGCCCGGTTCAAAGTGGAAGCCGGCCGCGTCGGGCCCTCGATGGCGCTGCACATCGGCCATTTGCTCAAGGACCGCCCGGGGCAGCTCTCGCCGGCCCCGCGTATCAAACATTCCTGCGATCCCGCACATTTCTGCCAATCCTCAATTCAAAGCGCGGCCAGGCGCGCTCAGTTACATGTCGGACAATGCCCGATGACTCAAGCCAGCAAGCGCGAATACAGTTGGTCGTAGCCAGCGACCATCGCATCAAGGCTGAAAGCGGATTCAATTCTTGCTCGCCCTGCCCGCCCATGTTCGCGGGTGCGTACACGATCACCCGCATAGGCCGCCAGTGCGTCTGCCAAGGCCACCGGATCTTGCGCCGGCACCAGGTCGCCGCAGGTGCCCGCCACTACCAGCTCGGGGTTGCCCCCCACGTCGGTTGCAACAACCGGCAAACCACTCGCCATTGCTTCAAGGACGGTATTCGAAATGCCCTCGGCAATTGAGGGCAACGCGAAAAGGTCGAAACTTCGCATCACATCTGGCACATCCGCGCGCTCACCAGCCAACCAGACGCGATCGCCCAAGTCATGCGCCCGCACTTCCGCTTCGATCGCGGCACGCGAGCCGCCTTCGCCCGCAATCACCAAACGGGCAGCAGTGTGTGACGAGGCAAGGCGGGCGAACGCACGGACCAAGCCAACCTGATCCTTGACTGCCTGCAAGCGCCCAACCGTACCAATGACGAACAATGACGGATCATTGAAGGGCGATCCGCTCAAACCGACACGAGGCCCTGCGGCAGGCGCAAACCGAACCGAATCAACGCCGTTGCACAGCAGGCTGACCCTGCCTTGCGCAATGCCAACGCGCTCGGTGAGATAGTTCTTCAGCTCGCGAGAGAGCGCAATGTAATGCGTCACGAAGGGGCTGTAGGCCCGCCGCACCCAACGCGGCTTGGCGCGCGAACCATCGGGATCATCCACATCGCGCCCATGTTCGCCGTGCACGCGCACAGCAACCCCGGCCGCCCAGGCAGGCACCGACATTTCCAGCGCAGCAAGATTCCGGGTATGGACGACGGCGGGCCGCAGACGACGCAAGGTCTGGAAGACCTTGGGGAACTCACGAACGCCCGGTCCTGGCGGCTTGTGAAGCTCGATCACCTCCAGGTCGCGCCGCGCGATGCGCGCAACAAACGCCGGATCCACGTCGGTCAGGGAAATGATCGCGTGGCGATAACGGTCGTGCGGCAAGCGATTGATCAGGTTAACCATGCCGTTTTCAAGGCCGCCAACCTTGAAGCTGAAAACGATATGGGCGATCAGTGGCGCCATCAGCGACGCGGCGCCTCACGCAACACGCGATTGATCTCGCCCTCATGCGCAGCAACAAACTGCTCAACCAGGCGACGCGTGCTGGAATTGGCTTCGCTCTGCCGTGCGTAGAGGATCACCGCAGCCGAATCGTCCGGCCGTCGCGCAAAGCGGTCCTTCACCAACGCGAGCTTGGCGCGCTTCGAATCCGCCGTCGTCGAATCGCCCAGCCAGAACCACGACCATACCTCAAGTCGATCGGCCGGCTGGCGCAGCAGACGCGTGCGCCGCACATCGATGCCACTGCCGATTTGCTCGGTTTCAGCGCCAATCTCGCGCCAGTATTTATCCTCGGCAGTCACCAGCCGGTTATCCCACTGCACCAGCTCCCGGCCCGGTGTCTGCTGGGCGTAATACGCGATGAAGAGCGTCAGCTCATCGTTACCGTGGCGATAGGTTTGCACGATACGGGCACGCTCACCTGCATAGCTCGGCCGCCAATTCGCGACCGGAAGCTCTCCAACGCTCACCCATCCGGGTGCAGCGCACGGCACGTCGAGTTGGTAAGACGCGGCGCCGGGCGTTGTCGCCAGCCAGCGCTCCGCTGGCGGCCAGATCGCCGCCACCACAAAGACGGCCAGCAACGCTGCGCCGATTCGCGCCATCGATACGGGCTGCGCTACGCCCGCCGCGGCGGACGCCGGCGGTGCAAAATCAGCCTCAGGTTCGCGCCAGAGGGCGCCAACCCAGAACAGCGCGGCAATCACCACACCAAAGAAGAGCCAGCCATAGATGAGGTGATCGACGCCTGTCGCAATCTTGTTGTCGGAAAGATGGCCCAGCATGACGATGATGTAGGCACGCAGCCAGTTCGCCAGCAAAGGCACCAGGACCGCGGCCAGGATGAACAGCGCGCGACGTCGCAGCGAACGATAGTTGAGCCAGGCAAACAGGAAGCCGACCATCACCGATGCGATCAGGTATCGAATGCCGCTGCAGGCCTCAACCACCGACCAGGAGCCACTGGGGATGATGAAAGAGTTGCCTTCGCGAAACACCGGCACCCCCGTAAGGCGCAAGGCCGATACGGTGAAGTCAGCCGTGTGGTTCATCAGCGCGGGAACCATGAATTCCCCGAACGGCACGCCGAAAAAGATGAACGCCAGCGGGAACACTGCCTGCCATGCAAGGGTATGGCCCCAGACAACCCACACCGCCGACACCAGCATGCCTGCGAGTGCAAAATGTGACAGCGCCGCAACGCTCGCACTCTCACCGATCAGCCACGCGAAACCCGACAAAAGAAGCGGAATCAGGGGCAGACTCGATGGCCGCATCGGCGTTTCAGCCAGCTGCCAGCGCATGCCCCAGAGCAACCAGAGCGAGATCGGCAGCACAACCAGACCATGGGCGAAGGTTTCCGAACGCCACCAGATCGACGCAACGGCCGCGGCGGTTGAGTAAAAGACGCCGGTCACGATGGCAAAGGCAAGCAAGCCAGCAAGCGCGATCTGGCGGAGCCGAGCAGCCGATGCGGGGTCCATGCGTACTTCAGGCGTAGTCATCAGGCAAGGCGCTCCTGCATCAGCGGCACAAGTTTCAGAAGGTGGGCCTCCCAGCTATACCGGGTCACGACACACTCGCGTGCTGCAACGCCGATCCTGGCCGCGCGCGCAGCATCAGCAAGGACGCCGCGAATCGCGCTGACATACGAGGGCGCATCGCTCGCCACCAGCAGCTCTTCGCCATCACGCGCATCAATCCCGAGGGCGGCATCGGGCGAAGCGATGACGGGACGCGCCATCGCCATCGCTTCAAGCACCTTGTTCTGGATGCCGCGTGCGATCCGCAAAGGCGCCACCACGACTGCGCCGTACTGCAGATAGGGGCGAACGTCGGGCACGGTACCAGTCACCCGGATCCGCGAGTCCTGAGCCAGCGCCAACACCTGCGCCGAGGGATTCATCCCCACGATCCAGAAGCGCAGGCTCGCATCGAACTCGGCCAAGGCTGGCCAGACTTCCTGCGCGAACCAGGTGACCGCATCGATGTTGGGCCAGTAATCCATTGCCCCGGTGAACACAACCGCTCGCGTTGCACTGTCAAACGGCGAGGCGCGGCTCACATCGGCCGAAAAGAAATCTGCATCCACCCCGTTGCTGATGCCATGCACGGCAGCGGCGCATTCGGGAGCAAGTTTTCTGAACAACGCAGCCTCTGCGTCGGAGACAAAGGTCACCGCGCGCGCCAGCCCTGCGGCACGGCGTTCGTAGGCGAGCAGCTTGCGGCCTTCACGCCGGTAGATCCAGGCGATCGGGCCGTGGTGCTTGTCGGCATAGTCAAGCCACTTGGCCGAATCCACATCGCAGTAGTCGGCCAGCGTGCTGAGCTCGGGGTGCGCTTCGACGTACTGCATCATTGCCGAGCAAAAGACGGCCGCCTCGCGGATGCCCTGCTCTGCCACCACCCGCGCCACCCAGTCGGCCAGCGGCTTGCTGCGGTAGTACGCGAGCGTGAGCGCTTCGCCTGTCGCAAGGCCGCGCAGGCTGCCGATCCGCGCCGCACGCGGCGAGAGGCGCTCGCAATGCACGGCTTCGCACCACTGCGACAGGGCGTCGACGTATTGCTCATCTGCCGCATCGTCAATGAACGTCGCGAGGAATACGCGGTAGTGACGCGCAAAGTGCCTCAGCAAATTGAACGAACGGACTTTGTCGCCCTTGTTCGGCGGATACGGAATCCGGTGCACCAGATAGAGCAGCGGGGGTTTGCTCATCAGCGCGCTCAGCCCAGGTTACGGACGATCAAAGGCCCGAGCCGGTTCGCCAGCGCAAGCGGCAAACGCTGCCACATGGCAATGAATGCGCGGTACTTGGGATTCATCGGATTGTTCTGGGGAATGGTGTCGCGCTTGTAGAGCCGGTATTCGTATCCGAGCGGTGTGGGTTCAAACCCCCAGTTCTTCTTGAACGAATAGGGGCCGGTCCCGACTTTGCTGCGGCCATAGTCGAAAACGCGGCATTCGCGCTCCAGCGCCCTGCACATCAGCGACCAGTACTTGAAATCATTCGCCGCAAGGTCGCGCGCGGCCGGCAGATCGCCCGCGTAGTACGGGAGGATTTCATCGCGGAAGTAGAAGCTCATGACGCTCGACAAGGGCCGTCCATCCGCCGAGGTAACCGTCATGACCTCACAATCGTCGCCAAAGGCTTCGCGCAGTCCGGCAAACCAGCGCTTCGACAGCGCTGGCGTACCATGCCGACGGACGTTGTCGGCATAGACGGCAAAGTAGCGATCAACGCCATCATCGCGATGCGCCACCAATCCGTTCTTGATGCCTTTGCGCACCATCGCACGCTGTTTGCGCGGAATCGCCGCCATGTTGGATTCTTCGTCCGGCGCGAGCGCCTTGCGAAACGTCACATACAGATCCTGCGAAGGCCAGTCGGCGTGGCGCCCGAGCACGTTGCGGTATTCAAGATGCCCCACCCCGAGGCGCCGGGCGATGCCGTCGGCCTCGGCCTCCAGCGCAAGCACGGCCGCCGCGTCCGTGCTCGCCACGCCACCGTAAACGCAGAAGGGCAGCGAACTGAGCGAATGGCCAAACAGGCGGCTCTTGACTTCGGCAAGCGGCAACACGCCAACGACTTCTGTACCGCGCTCCGCCAACAGGAAGTAGGTGTCGTGCCCCTGATAGGTTTCAATCAAATCCTGCCACGCAGACAGGTGAAAAAAGCTGGCGCCAGGGCATTGACGGACAAACGCATCCCAGCGCGCGCGGTCCTTGCGTTCAAGTCGCCTGACGGTGACAGGGAAATTTGCTGCTTCGGAACTCATCGACTCAGGCTTTCGGAAGGAAGACTTGATCGACCCTATCCCACGCAAAGTCCGCAAGCAAACGGCGCAGGCGGGTTTCCATGTGCTCAAGATTCACATAGTGGCGGAAGCGGGTTCGCGCATCCGCCGCGGCCACCTTGGGCTGCGCCGCATCGATTTCCCACGGATGAAAGTAGAAGATCGCAGCACGTTTGTCGGTTTCGTTGACCCGACGCAGCGACCACCGCGATACCGGATAGGGCAGCAAGCGGAAGTAGCCACCACCAGCCGCCGGCCAGTTGCGCCCAAGGCAACGAATCGTCGTGACCGGGATCTCAAGCAAACCGTTAGTGAGGTAATACGGAAAGCGCGGCGAATCCGGCATGCCGTAATGGTCGTGCGCAATCGGATAGACGCTTGAGCTGTAAACGTGGCCGGTTTCACGCAGCACATCGTGAGCCCACAGGTTCTTCGCGCCAATCGAGAAACTGGGCGCCCGATAACCTCGAATCTCGACACCGGCAATGTCTTCCAATACCGCTTTGGCGAGCATCACATCAGCGCGAAACACGTCCGGCGTCTGGGCACTCGCACGTTCGTGCGCGTAGCCATGGCTGGCCAACTCGTGCCCCTCCATCACGATCAGCCGCACCAGCTTCGGGTAGCGCTCCGCCAACCAGCCAAGCGTGAAGAAGGTCGCCTTGGTCCCGTACTCGTGCAGCATGGCGAGTATGCGGTCGACATTTTCCTCAACACGGCAAGGCACCGAATCCCACTGCCCACGGGGAAAGTGAGGCGCCAAAGCCGACACCTGGAAGTAGTCTTCCACGTCGATCGTCAACGCATTCTTCAAACCGGAATCCACGCAAAGCCCTTCAGTGCGCATCACGGCGCTTGAGCCAATCGTGCAAATGGGCCGCAATCCGCTCAGCAGCCCGCCCATCCCACAAAGCCGGTGAGCGCCCCGCCTTGCCGCCGCTACTCAGAACGAGATCCAGTGCTGCGAGTATGGCCGTGCCATCGCACCCGACGAGCGTGTTGGTGCCCTCCTCCACGGTTATCGGGCGCTCGGTGTTTTCCCGCAAGGTAAGGCAGGGCACGCCCAGGGCTGTGGTTTCTTCCTGAATGCCACCAGAATCGGTGAGCACCACTCGTGCAGCGGACATCAGCCCAAGCATTTCAAGATAGCCCTGTGGCGCGAGTTGAACGATGCGCTCGGCCGCCAGCTTTTCCGCCAGGCCAAAACGCTCAAGGTTCGCACGGGTCCGGGGATGCACGGCAAAGACCAGGGGCAGCCTTTCGCTACTGGCAACCAAGGTATCAACCAGCGCAGAGAGCGTCGCCGGATCGTCAACGTTCGAGGGGCGGTGCAGTGTCACCAAGGCATAGCCCTCCGGCCCGGAAATCGCATCCGCCGACATCCCGCAGGCGGCAAGGGCGTCGGACGCCTTCACCGCCTTTTCAAGATTGGCGCGTAAGGAGTCAATCATCACGTTGCCGACAAATTCGATCCGTGCCGCCGGGATGCCTTCGTGCGCGAGGTTCACCGCGGCCGCTTGCTCGGTGGTGTAAAGCAGATCGGCAATCTGATCCGTCATCACCCGGTTGATCTCTTCCGGCATTGCGCGGTCATAACTGCGCAGGCCTGCTTCCACATGCACGACCGGAATGCCTTTTTTGCTTGCAACCAGCGCGCAGGCCACCGTCGAGTTGACGTCGCCCACAACCAGAACAGCTGCCGCGCCGTGCTCGTCAAGCACGGGCTCAAAGCGCTTCATGATCTCGGCGGTCTGCACTGCGTGCGTTCCAGAGCCCACTTCAAGATTGACGTCCGGATCCGGGAGCGCAAGGTCGCCGAACAGTTTGGCGTTCATTGCATGATCGTAGTGCTGCCCCGTATGCACCAAGAGGAAAGGAATCGGCGGCTGATGGGCCGAAAACGCCTTCAGGATCGGCGCCATCTTCATGTAGTTGGGGCGCGCACCAACAACGCAGACGACAGGCTTTTGTGTACCGAACTTAGCGCCCATTCTGGCTCCCCTTTGTTTCGGCCGCGCTGATCGACTGCCGCTCTTGCGCAAGACCGAGCACCGCAGCGAGGACCTTTTCGACCTGCTCGATCCGGGCTTCGAGTTTGGCTGACTGAAAACCCGCCCCGATCTCGGCGAGCCGCGCAGCCGCAGCCGGGTCGGCCAGCAATTCGGCGAATGCACTCCCAGCCAGGCTCGTCGCCGCAGAGCCGGCGCTCAGCCCGGCGATTTCTGGCCCGGACTCGTCACGCATCTCGCGCACCACCTCGTCCACATCAGCGGCAGAGAGCCCATGCTTCTCTGAAAGAAAGCCCGCCAGCAGCGCGCGATCACACAAGGTATTGATACGGCGGGGTATCCCCCCGGAGGCATTGTGGATCACGTCAAACGCGCTGGCCTCAATCCGCGGATCACCCTTCCAGCCAACACACCCCAAGCGGTGTTCGACATAGGCCCGCGTTTCGGCCAGATCGAGCGGGCCGAGGTGATAGGTGGCAATCACACGTTGACGCAGTTGCTGCATGTATTCGCTCTGCATAGTCTTGCGGAACTCCGGCTGACCAATCAGAAAGCTCTGCAGCAGCGCATGATCTTCAAGCTGAAAGTTCGACAGCATGCGCAATTCTTCAACTGCGCGTTGGGTCAGGTTCTGTGCTTCATCCACAACCAGCAGCGCGCGCTTGCCGCCTGCCGTCAGGCGCACCAGAAAGGCTTCAAGCTGAAGCAGCAAATCCGCCTTTTCGATGTTCTTGGCCGGCAGGCCAAACGCCGCCGCAACAAGCCGCAAGATGTCGTCGGCATCAATCTGCGTACTGACAAGATGCGCCGCAACCACCTTGTTGGGGTCCAGGCGCTGCAGCAGGCTGCGCACCAGCGTCGTTTTGCCCGCCCCGACATCGCCGGTAATGACGATGAAGCCTTCACTCTGGTGAAGCCCATAGTCCAGATAGGCCATTGCACGGCGATGGCCCCGACTACCGTAGTAGAAGGACGGATCAGGATTGAGCTGGAACGGCTTCGATTTGAACCCGTAGAAAGACTCGTACATAAAACCTCAGAAACGCAGACCAAGCGTGGCCGCCACGGAGTTTTCGTCGTACTCGGTGGCGCCACGACTCTTTTCATGGCGGTAAGTCACGGAGCCCACCGTGTTGGCGCCAAAAACAGTGCTGCCGGTGACAGTGGCTGTTTGACGCCGCGTATCAACACTGCCCGCCGCGCCGTTCTGGCCAGTCGATCGGCTTGCACCAAGCAAGGCGGAAAGATTGCTGATAGGCGTCAGGCGGTGACTCAAGACAATGGTTCCGCCGATCTCTTCTACGGAATCGAATGTCGCGAGTTCATCGCCAGGCGCAAGCAGCGCCTCGTCCACAAGCCGCGTTCGATCGCTGTAGGTCGCCGACACGCCGATACTGTTGCGCACGCCGTTGATGCCTGAGCTCAGGCGGGCGCGCTTCTCAAGGTAGTAGCTGTTGGTCACATATGTCGTATTGCCGTCGATCTGCGACGGCAACGGGAGCCCGCGCTCGATCCAGGCTTGCGACGCAAGGCGGAAACGCTCGTTCGGATCAGCGGTCTGCTTGCCGAATGAGTCGGTATACGCAAGCAACAGACCGGCCAATTGCCCGCCGTTGAGGGTCGATGACGTGGTCGTGACATCGCGGGCGAAACTCAAACTCAAGGCACTTTGAGGGCCGCGCCAGTTTGCTTCGTAGTTGTAGCCGGTACCAAAGAATCGCTGCTCAGTCATCCCGGTAACCCGGGTACGTGGCGACGGCGTCCACTCGAATCCACCGCCATAGATGTTTTGCTCCTGCGAATACTCCACGCCGAAGGTGTTGCGCTCGTAGCCGACATCAGCCCGCAGGTTGAATGTCGGGTCAAGCGCATACACGCCGAACAAGCGCGCATTCGAGAACTCGGTGTCGTTCGAGCCTTCGTACTGGTTCTTCGATGCACTCCCGCTGAGCAGCCACCCGAAAGGCGCAGGATTTGCGCCGTTGCCGAGTGTGACGGAAAGATCCTGTCTGACGCCGTTGCTGAGCAGGGTGGTCGATGAATCGCTGAGCGTGAGCCGATACCTGAGCTCACCTGTGATGCGATTGCTCCACTGCCCTCGGATGTAGGGGCTCACCGAAAACTGCCGCAACTCGGTCGTATTGTTGGGGTTGTAGGCCACCCCGTTCACCGGCGCCCCGAGCGAGGAAATACGCTCCTGGCTGACGCTGGCATTGGCATCCAGCATCACGCGGCGTTCGTAAAGATCAAAGGTCCCCACCCCGAACAGTTTGAGATTCGTCCGGTTCAAGTCGCTTTCGTTCGCATAGGCGTTCGCGTCAACGCTTGCCCGCAAAAGCCCGGTCGCGCGCGCGGTCCGACCGTTGAGCGTAATTCCAGGCTCGACGCGACCGGACCAATCGCTGACACGTTCGCCGTCAGCAGCCAAACGCACGTTGTCCGACCAGGTCAGCCCCGCTGACAGGCTGGGGGTCAATCTCCAGCCCTGAGCGCCACCCGCACCATCGAGCGATGCAGTAAGTGGCGCAACGCCGCCGGGCGAGCGCATGCCGAGATCCTGCGCCATGGCGACGCCAGCGGGCGCCAGCAGGGCGGCAATCAAGGCAGCAGAACGCCGCAAACGCGGCCTTGCGTCACTCCTCTGCCTGATTCTTGCCATACCCGTACCCATATCCATAGCCGTAGACACCGTAGTGCCCTGCGGACGAGTTCTGGCGCACCTTGTTGAGCAGCATGAGTTTGACGGGGCTCGACTCCAGCGTAGCCAAGGTCTGCCGCACCATTGAATGCGTCGTGCGCTCGGCCTCAACCACCACCACCACCTGCCCCATATGAGCAGCCAGAGCTCGCGCCTCCGTCGTCACCAGCAGGGGCGGGGAATCAAAGATGATGATTCGGTCTTTGTAGCGGGTTGCAAGTTCATCAAGCAGACGGTTCATCGCACCACTCGCCAGCATTTCAGTCGCCCTGGGCTGCGGACGCCCCGCAGGCAGAATGCTGAGCTTCGCGATGTTGGTGTGGAGCATCACATCCGCAACCGACGCCTCCTGCCCGGTCAACACATCGAGCATGCCGGTAGCCGGCGGCAATCCGAGCGCCTTGAGGACTGAAGGCTTCGAAACATCGGCATCAACCAACAGCACCGTATGGTCGAGTTCCATCGCCATGGAGATCGCCAGATTGATCGCAGAAAAGCTCTTGCCTTCGCCGGGCATCGAACTCGTCACCATGATCAGGTTGCCGTTCTCGACCGGTGCAGCACCCCTTCCTTGGGCATTGCGCAAGACCGGCCGCTTGATGATCCGATACTGCTCTGCCGTCGGCGTATTCGGCTGGGTGGGCGAAACAAACCCCAGCGCGGCGAGGCGATCCAGATCAATTTCCACCGTCCGCCGCTCGCGCGCACTCGCGCCCGGTTGCGCAGCGCGCTCCGCGGGAGGGGCGACGCTGGCTGATGCCGCCACCTGCGCGTTCGCCGGTTCGACACTTGCAGGCACTTCAGGTACATCGACCCCCGCCCGCTTGAGTTGATCAAGCCTTTCAACGGCCTTTTCGATAATGCTCATGGCGGCGCCTCAAGTCCCAAATGCCCGGAGGGCCAAAACAGCGGTCATCAGTGCATATGCACCCGCCAACGCCAGCACACCACCAACGAAATAGAGTTTGCGGTTACGTGACTGCTTTGCTCGCACAGGATCGACGGTCATCGACACCACGCCCAGCACCGGGAGGCCGGACACCTCACGCAAGGCCCGGCCGTCAAAGAAGGTCGGCCGCACCTGGAATACCAGGAACGCGACCAGCATGCCGATGCAAAGTGAAACCACCCCCGCCACCGGCATCAAGAGCGTGCGATTCGGCGCAGACGGCTTGCTCGGCACCGACGGAGGATCGATCAGGCGGAATTCGGCAACACCAGAAGCAGCGTCCATCTCGACCGACATGCTCGCCGTTTCCCGACGTGCGACGAGGTTTTCGTAGTTCTTCTTGTTGATGTCGTAGTCCCGGTTCAGTTGCGCGAACTCGGCTTCCATTTCCGGCAACATGCGCTGCGAGCCCTTGATCGCCGCGAGCCTCGACTCGTACTCAGCAACCCGTGTGCGCAGCGAGGCCAGATTTACCTCCGACTCACTCAACGAGAGCTTCAGTTGTTGGTAAACCGGATTCGCCCCGACCGAGCCCGTCATACCCCCGCTCTTGCGCCTCGCCTCAATCTCCTGCTTCTTCTGAGCTTCAAGCTGCTCGATCACCCGGCGCGTCCCCACGACATCCGGATGCTCTTCCGTATAGCGCTGTAGCGACGAGTCAAGTTGCTTCTTCAGCGAGTCGATTCGCCCGTCAATCTCGGGGATAGAGATGCCCGAGGAGGTCTGCCCGGACTCGGGAAGAAACACGGGGTCCTCACCGGACAACTGCCGACGCACCGCGTCGCGTGAGTTCTCGACCTCACGCAATTCAAGCTTCGCCTGATTGAGCTTGGCGGTCAGCTCACCAATCTGGGTGACCGAGTCCTTGCCCGAGTCCCCAAACAGATCGAGGTTCTTCAGCTTGAATTCCTTCAAGCGATTCTCCGCATCCGCGAGCTTTGTCTCGTAAGTCTTGATCTGCTCCTCAATGAACCGCCGCGCTTCATCGGAGTCCTTGCGCTTGTCGCCTAATCCTGACTCGACAAAGATCGAAACCAAAGCCTGCACCACACGTTTGGCCCGCTCCGGATTGGTGTCCTTGAAACTCAAGGCAAAAAGGTCGTCACGCCCAGCACCAACGATCTGCAAGCGCTTGATGAGGTCATCGATCAAAAGCTCCCGCTGCTCGCGCGTTTTGACATCGAGATCAAGGTCTGCCATCCGGATCAATTTCTCCACATTGGGGCGACTGATCAGCGTACGACTCAGGATCGTGACCTGCTGCTCGACGTTGGTCGGCACGGCGAGGCCTTGCATCAATGGCTTCAAAACCGATTGCGTATCGACAAACACGCGTGCCTTCGCTTCGTATTTGTCGGGGATCAGCATCACCACGATCGCGAGCGCTACGCCAGCGATCCAAGCGGCCAACAGCCCCCACCAGCGGTAACGCCACATGCCCCGCGCATGAGCGACCGCAATTGCTAGAAGTTCTTCCAATTTGGGCGACCTGACGGTAAATAGTGATGGGTAGCGTGCTCGCGCGTCAGAACCAACCTTGCGGGATGATCAACACGTCACCGGGCCGCATATCAACGTTGGCGGACACATCCCCGCGCTTCAGCAAGTCCTTGAGTCGCACGCTGTACTGCTTGCCGCCTTCGGCGGTCCGCAAGATGCTCGCCTTGTTGCCGTCAGCGAAATCGGTGATCCCGCCCACAGCAATCATCACATCGAGCAGACTCATTTTCTGCTTGAACGGCAAGATCTGCGGCCTGGCCGCCTCGCCCACAACGCGAATCTGCTCGCTGTAAGGCCCAACAAAGCCTGTCACGATAACGGTGACGATCGGGTCGCGAATGTACTTCGACAAAGCCTTCTCAACATCCCGCGCCAAGGTCGAGGCATCCTTGCCCATCGCAGGTAGATCCTCGACCAACGGGGTCGTGATCTTGCCGTCCGGGCGCACCGGAACGTTCATCGACAACTCAGGGTTGCGCCATACAACAATGCTCAGCCCATCACCCGGCCCAATCACGTAGTTGTAATCAGAAGAAGCCGCTGTTGCCGGCGCAGGCGGGTATTGCGTCGCGCAAGCCGACAGCAACGCAACCATTGCCACAAGGAAGATCTTCCCGACCACCGCGGACCTAGATTTCATGTCGAATCCCTCGCCTGAAGCGCCAACAAATAAGAATGGCGCCGATGGTACGCGATCACCCCTTAAGGTCGCGCCAAAAATGACACGGTCGGCGACCACCACCCTGAGCCCCTCCGCCCGTAGACAATCGGCATTCCAGACGCCTCACCAAGCGAGGCTGTCCGATTTCTTTACACCAACAGCACCCCGGCCTGCCTCACTTGATCAAAGGCAGTATTTTATTATTAAAAATCATGGCGTTAGAGAGAACACCCGCAGCTGGCACAACAACTGCTTAGTAGTCTTCGAGCGGCAATCTGGCCGCGTTTCGTGGCAAGAGCCAGGAGATTGAAATGAAATCGTTCAAGAAAACAGTACTTGGCGCCGCAATCGCCCTTGGGCTCAGTGGCGCGGCGTCTGCCAGCATGATCAATGTCGGTGGCGTGATGTGGGATCCGGATGCGGCGACCGACTACTCCAGCCAATCCATCAATATGCGTCAGTTCATCAACGCGACAACTGGTGAGCTGACAGGCTTCGGAATCATCACCGCTTGGAACGGAACCGCGCAAAACGTGTTCTGCCCTGGCTGTGAAGTCACTTTCCAGTTCGGCGGTTACGCCCCGATTGGCGGCACTCCGATCCCCGGCGTCGGCGACACGTTCTCCTATGCTGGTGGGTGGGTGAAGTTCTTCGTGGGTGCAGCGGAGATCACCAATCCTTCAGACTATCTGACCCTGAACTGGGCAAACACCGGGAACGGTACGCTTTTCCTCGATACAGTTGCCAACTCGAGCAGCGGTGTAACGCTTCTCGGCACCGTAAACGATGACGGGCTCGGTGGTATCAGCGGGTTGTCAGGCATTGGGCGCCTAGATGTCGTCGGCGGTTTGGCCGCTTCGAACTTCAACACAAACACCCAACCGAATGGCTCGGACCTCCGCTTTTCGACCTCGCTGACTTACATCCATCAGGAAGGCGACCCGACAGATGCTTCTGGCACGGGCAACCTTCGCGGCAACAGCATCCCGGAGCCGGGCACGCTCGCACTGCTTGGCTTGGGGCTGCTTGGCGCAGGCCTTGCACGGCGCAAGTCGCAGGCCTGATTGCAACAGAGCACTGCCTGAAAACGGCCTCCCGCGGGACAATGCCAGTCAGTTAACCGCTGTCTGGCATTTTTTTCGTCGGAAATTTGTGTGCTCGGTTCTTGACGACTCTGGGG
>NZ_JAPFHA010000013.1 GCF_026586805.1 Niveibacterium sp. 24ML
GTTGTTCGCAGAACTGTCGATCCGAGCGCACCGAGTAGAACGCGAGGAGCAATTGCGCCTTGAGCAATCGCTCCGGCGGAATCGACGGCCGCCCACCCTTGGCATAAAGCGCATCCAGATCCGCCGAAATGGCCGACAGCGCCGTATCGGCCAACTTCTTCACCGGCCGCAGCGGGTGATCGGCGGGAATCCGCGATTCGACCGAGAAGTAGTGAAACATCGAGGACTGGGGATTGACTTCGCCGCGCATCGTTGCTCTGCCTGGGGTGGACGCTTATCCCTACGACAACTGAATCCCCGAATCGTTCACCGGGTTTTGCATCACCCTGTTAGTCGTCCGCGGCTGGTACGAAGCGCCCGCACCACCCCTGGGTGGCAATGTGCAGTTGCTCGCGGGTGCGGCGCTGCAGGGTGAAGGCGGCGCCGTCCGCCAGCGCCATGCGCGCCAGCCAGTTGGCGGCGGGGCCAAGGCGCAGTTGATCCTTGCTCAGGCGGGCTTCAAGTGTGGCGCCGCTGCGGCAGATGCGCCCGGCGCCTTCGGCCCATAGGCTCTCGTCGGTTTTCACGAATGCCAGCTTCAGCGCGCCATTGTGTTCGCTGATGCTGACACGCATGGGTTTGCCGTCGTCCATCGAGGTTTCCTCCCAGCGCAGCGGGAAAGCGGGGTCGCCGGCCAACTGGCGCAGTTCGTGGATGCTCGACGCGCAACGCGGCGGTTCTTGGGCATGGGCGCAGCAGGCCAAGGGCAGGGCGAGCAGGGCAGCGATGGCGGGCGGGGGGATCCTCATGCGGCTCAGTCTGCTACCGCGATGTGTCGGGCGTGCGACGGTTCTGTTGCGTGATAGCAACTGCCTATGCACGGGATCGTGACGATCAATTGGATTGATTTTGACCGAGCCATTAATCTTCACTCCGTCGCACAAGACTTTGTCCTTAGCCCGAACAACACAGGAGAAACACCATGAGCGCTTCCCTCATCAACACCGAAATCAAGCCCTTCAAGGCCACCGCGTTCCACAACGGCAAGTTCGTCGAGGTGTCGGATGCCGATACCAAGGGCAAGTGGTCGGTCTTCTTCTTCTACCCGGCCGATTTCACCTTCGTCTGCCCGACCGAGCTGGGCGACCTGGCCGACAACTACGCCGAGTTCCAGAAGCTGGGCGTCGAGATCTACGGCGTGTCGACCGACACCCACTTCACGCACAAGGCCTGGCACGACACGTCGGAGACCATCGGCAAGATCAAGTACCCGCTGATCGGCGACCCGACCCACCTGCTGTCGCGCAACTTCGGCGTGCTGATCGAAGAAGCCGGCCTGGCCGAGCGTGGCACCTTCGTGGTCGACCCGGCCGGCAAGATCCAGATCATCGAAGTGAACGCCGGTGGCATCGGCCGCAACGCGGAAGAGCTGCTGCGCAAGGTCAAGGCCGCGCAGTACGTCGCAGCCCACCCGGGTGAAGTGTGCCCGGCGAAGTGGAAGGAAGGCGAAGCCACGCTGGCACCGTCCCTCGACCTCGTCGGCAAGATCTAAAGCCGCGATTGCGCCTGCTGCGCGGGCCAATCTCGGGGCTGTGATGCTCGCCGTGCCTCACGTACGGCTGCGCTTCTCACCCCGACCTTGGCCCGCTCACGACGGCGCACTCGCGACTTTGGTCGCGCCAAAAGAGCCGCCCCGGCGGCTCGCAGTGCAAAGCGGGTTAGCTAGCGCGCTTTGCACTGCGATCCACAGAACCCCCCGGCCCTTGCCCGACGCAAGGGCCCGCAAATAGGAGTGCCACCATGCTTGAAGCGAACATCAAGGCCCAGTTGAAGGCTTACCTCGAACGACTCGTGCAGCCGATCGAACTGGTCGCCTCGCTCGACGACGGCGCCAAGTCGCGTGAGCTGCACGGGCTGCTCGAAGAAATTGCCACCTTGTCGGACAAGGTCAGCCTGCGGGTGGATGGCAGCAACGCGCGCCGCCCCTCGTTCGGCATCAGCCTCAAGGGCGAAACGCCGCGCGTGCATTTCGCCGGCATTCCGATGGGCCATGAGTTCACCTCGCTGGTGCTCGCGCTGCTGCAGGTGAGCGGCTATGCGCCGAAGCTGGAAGAGGGAGTGGTCGCGCAGATCAAGGCGATCGAAGGCAAGTTCAGCTTCGAGACTTTCATCTCGCTGTCGTGCCACAACTGCCCGGACGTGGTGCAGGCGCTCAACACGATGGCAGTGCTGAACCCGAATTTTGAAGCGGTGATGATCGACGGCGCGCTGTTTCAGGCCGAGGTCGATGCGCGTCAGATCATGGGTGTGCCGTCGATCTACCTCAACGGTGAGCTGTTCGGACAGGGCCGCATGGGCGTCGAGGAGATCCTCGCCAAGGTCGACACCGGCGCCGCGGCGCGCGAAGCCGAGAAGCTCAACCAGAAGGGCGTGTTCGATGTGCTGGTGGTGGGCGGTGGCCCGGCCGGTGCATCGGCTGCGATCTACGCCGCCCGCAAGGGCATCCGCACCGGCGTGGTGGCCGAGCGTTTCGGCGGCCAGGTCATGGACACGATGGCGATCGAGAACTTCATCTCGGTCAAAGCCACCGACGGCCCCAAGCTCGCCGCCGGGCTGGAGCAGCATGTGCGCGACTACGACGTCGACGTGATGAACCTGCAGCGCGCCGTCGGGCTGGAGCCCGCCGCCACGCCGGGCGGCCTGCACACGGTGAAGCTCGCCTCAGGCGCCACGCTGCAGAGCCGCAGCGTGATCCTCTCGACCGGCGCGCGCTGGCGTGAGATGGGCGTGCCCGGCGAGCAGCAGTACAAGACCAAGGGCGTGGCTTTCTGCCCGCACTGCGACGGGCCGCTGTTCAAGGGCAAGCGTGTTGCGGTGATCGGCGGTGGTAACTCCGGCGTGGAAGCGGCGATCGACCTCGCCGGCATCGTCGCCCACGTCACCCTGCTCGAATTCGCCGATACCCTGCGTGCCGACGCGGTGCTGCAGAAGAAGCTGCACAGCCTGCCGAACGTCAAGGTGATCACCTCGGCGCAGACCACCGAAGTGACCGGCGACGGCAGCAAGGTCAATGGCATCTCGTACAAGGATCGCGTCAGCGGCGCAGCGCACCACATCGCGCTCGAAGGCATCTTCGTGCAGATCGGTCTGCTGCCGAACACCGACTTCCTCAAGGACGTCGTCAAACTCTCGCCGCGAGGCGAGATCGAAGTCGACGCCCGCGGCGAAACCTCGGTGCCGGGCGTGTTCGCAGCCGGCGACGCGACGACCGTACCCTACAAGCAGATCATCATCGCGATGGGCGAGGGGGCGAAGGCGAGCCTTGGGGCGTTTGATCATCTGATCCGAATCTCGGCACCGGCTTGATGTTGGGTATCTCGGCGTAGGGACGGCCAGCCGGTCGCTGCGCCGCAGGCTAGATTTTCCCCTGAGGTGATCAGTCCTCAGGGGATATTGGCCGTGGGGTCGGTTGCATTCAAGCAGTCCTGCGCTTGTCGCCAAGCTTGCCGTTCAGCGCCGGCGCCCCTGTCGCCGGATGGGCTTCAAAAAAGGCGATTGAGCCTTTGTGCAAGCAGGCCAATCCATTCATGCAGGGCGTAAAAGCCGGCGTAGGCGCTGCTCGCGCTGGGCAGGGCGGGCATCGCCTGCGCATCACCGCCCTGGCTGCTGAGGTAGGCGGTTGGGGCGGGGTAGACGGTCATGCCGGTGCGTTCGAACTCGCCGACCGAACGGGGCATGTGGGCCGCGTGGGTCACCAACGCGATCCGGGTGATCCCGGCCGGGCGTAGCAGGCGGGCGCTGAGTTCGGCGTTTTGTCGGGTGTCCAGCGCGGCGCCTTCGACCCAGCGTGCGGTGATGCCGAAATCGTCCTTGAGGGTGCGCCGCATCAGTTCGGCTTCTGAGGTGCCCTTCGTCGGTGCGCCGCCGGTCACCAGCACCGGCAGGCCGCTCAGCCGTGCAAGCCGGGCGCCGTAGCGAACCCTTTCAAGCGTGATGCGGTTGATCGTCTCGCCGCCGTATTCCGGCGCGCTGCTGCGCCGGCCCCCGGCCAGGATCACGATGGCCTGCGCTTGCTTGAGCGTGGCCGATGTGATCGGCGGCTGGTCTTCGAGCCCGCGCAGCATCCAGGCCACGCTGGCCGGCCAGCACAGCACAAGACTCAAGACGATGCCGCCCCAGGCAAGCCAAAGGCCGGCGCGGCGGCGCCGCATGATCAGCACCAACCCGGTGCCGGTCACCAGTAATGGCAGCATCGGAGGGAGCAGGAAAATGCCAATCAGCTTCTTGGCGACAAAGGCGATTGAGGCAAGTTCCATGGTTTGCGTTGTGACAAGCAGGGCGGGGCCAGTATTATCGCAGGGGAAGGCGGGAGCGCTGCCGATGCGGCAGGCGCGCTGCGGGGCTTAGGGAGAGACATTTTGGGTTTGCGCGAAGTCATCTTGGCATTGGTGGTGCTGCTGTGCCTCTATCTCGCCTGGGTGGTCATGCGCCTCTTTCGTGTTTCGCACAAACCCGCCCGCGAGCAGCGCATTGAGCCCGAGTACGAGACGATTCTCGACACCAGCGATCTGATGCGGGAGCCCGTGCCAACGCCACTGCCTCCGGCGGCTGATGCGCCGATGCAGCCCGATCTGGCGCATGCGCGGGCAGAGCGGGAGGCTTTCGATGCCTTGGTCGAGCTTGCGCGCCTGCGATTTCAGGTGGAAGCGCTGGAAGCGGCCAACGCCGCCTTGCGTGAGGATTTTGAGATTGCCCGTGAAGCGCTGGGCGCCGAAATCGCAGCGCTGCGCAACGCACGCAGCGTATCGCCGCAGTACGGTGAGGCGGTGGTGCTGGCTCAGCGCGGGCTGGAAACCGAGGCGATCGCCGAGCGCTGCGGCATCTCGGTGTCGGAAGCTGAACTGGTGGCCGCCTTGTCGCGCGGCATCAAACCTCAGGAGTGAGCCTGCATGGCTGAATTGAGCCCAAGCAACGCACCGCCGCAACCGGATGAACGCCGCAAGCTGCTCTTGCGAGGTGGCGGCGCCCTCGTCGTGATAGGGGCCTTGCTGGTCGTGCTGTGGGTGTGGGAGCGCAATCAGACCGAGGCCCCGCCGGCGCCGCAGGTGCGCGCGGTGGTGCCGACACCCGAGCAGATTCGCGCAGCCAGTGGCGAGGCCGCCCCAGCAGCGCAGTCCGCCGCCATGCCGGCCGGCGAGGCTTCGGCGCCGCAGTCGGCCGATTCGATGAGCGCGGCGCAAAGCGAGCCGGCAACGCAAGACATCGCGGAAGAAACCCGCGGGGTGGAGGTCATCGAGACGCTACCCTCGCCGCCGACGCCCGCCCGCCAAGCCGAGCCGATCGTTGCCGAAGGCACGGCAGGGCGTAGCCGCGCGCCGGCTGCGGCCGAGCCGACGCCCAGCGTGGCGGCGCCCGCGCGCCTTGTCGTCCAGACCGAACCGGCCCCGCCCGGCGTGAAGCCGCCGGCCGGCCGCGCCTTTGCGCTGCAGGCGGGCGTATTCTCGACACCCAAGAACGCGGAAGATCTGCGCGCGCGCCTCGAATTGGCGGGGATACCCGCGCAGTTGGAGACGCGGGTGGTGGTGGGGCCTTTCAATACGCGGCAAGACGCAGAAAAGGCGCAGAACAAACTCAAGGCCTTGGGGCTGGCGCGCGGTCAGTTGGTGACCGTCAAGCTGCCCTGAGCGAATCAGACAAACGGCCTGATCAGGCCGGACAAGGGGAGGGGAGTCATGCAAATCGAAAGCCCGGTGTTTGGCAGTATCGATGTTCCAGACGACAAACTGATCAGTTTTCCGGCCGGGTTGCCCGGCTTCGAAGACTGCAAGCTTTTTGCCTTGCTGCATCCGGATGCAGCGCAGCCGCGCGTGTTCTACCTGCAGTCGGTCGAGGATCCGGGGATTGCGTTTTCGATCGCCTCGCCCGATCAGTTCGGCCTGCACTACGAGTTCAGCCTGAGCGATGACGAACTGGCCATGATCGGGCTTGATTCGGCCGACAAGGCGGCGGTGATGGTGATCCTGCGGCGCGACAATCCGGACGACGCAAACTCGCCGGTGCGCGCGGTGCTTACTGCGCCGCTGGTGATCAACCTTGAATCGCGAAAAGGGATTCAGAAGCCGATCGCCAATATCGGTTGCGACATCACGCTGCGCTCGAATGACTGATCCCGAGCGGAGGCGTTTCGCGCCTCCGCAATTCGATACCACCCCATCAGGAGCAATGCAGTGAGCAAGCAAATCATTTCGACCACCCATGCACCGGCGGCCATCGGCACCTATTCGCAGGCGGTGAAGGTCGGCAACACGGTCTACCTCTCGGGGCAGATTCCGCTCGATCCGGCGACCATGACGCTGGTGGAAGGCGGCTTTGAAGCGCAGACCGTCCGCATGTTCGAAAACCTCAAGGCGGTGGCCGAAGCGTCTGGCGGATCGCTTGCCGATGCGGTGAAGCTCACGATCTACCTGACTGATCTGTCGAATTTCGCCACCGTGAATACCGTGATGGCGCGCTACTTCAGCGAACCCTATCCGGCGCGCGCCGCAGTGGGCGTGAAAGAGCTGCCGCGCGGCTCGCTGGTGGAAGCCGACGCGATTCTGGTGCTCGGCTAGGCCCGCAGCCCCCTTCATCGCCACCCGGGAGGCGGACATGCGTTTCGAAAACGGCCGCGAAAGCGACAACATCGAAGACCGCCGTGGCGGCGGTGGCGGCATGGCCTTCGGCGGGCGCTCGATCGGTGTGGGGACGGTTGTGCTTGCACTGGTGGCCTGGTACTTCGGCATCGACCCTTCGCTGGTGCTCAATCAGGGCGCGATGGCCCCAGCGGCGACCCAGCAGCAGGGGCCGGCGCGACCGGTGACCGAAACCGCAAGCGAAGCGCAGGCCCGCAAGCTGGTGGCGATGGTGCTGGGCGACACCGAAGTGACCTGGGGCAAACTATTCGAGGCCGCCGGCCGCGAGTACCCGCAGCCCAAGCTGGTGCTCTTCCGTGGCCAGACACAAACCGCCTGCGGCCGTGGCGAGGCAGCGATGGGGCCGTTCTACTGCCCGGGCGACGAAAAGGTCTACATCGACCTTGCCTTCTACGATGAGCTGGCGCGGCGCTTCAGGGCGCCTGGCGACTTCGCGCAGGCTTATGTGATTGCGCACGAAGTGGGCCACCATGTGCAGCACGTGCTGGGCATCTCAGACAAGATGCGGCAAGCCCAGCAAGGCCGTAGCGAGGCGCAGAAGAATGCGCTGCTGGTGCGGCTTGAACTGCAAGCGGACTGCTTTGCCGGCTTATGGGCCAAGCAGGCCGTGGCGAGCGGCAACCTGACGCTGGAGCCCGGTGATGTGGAAGAGGCGCTGACCGCAGCCTCCGCGATCGGTGACGACACGCTGCAAAAGCAGGCGCGGGGCGTGGTGGTGCCGGAAAGCTTTACCCATGGCTCGTCGGATCAGCGGGTGCGCTGGTTCTCGCGTGGGCTGGAGCAGGGCGACGTGCGCGCCTGCGATACCTTCAAGGCGCGCGAGCTTTAGCCCTTCAGGCGGGTAGCGTTTGCGCCGGTGCGCGCTGATACGCAGTGGCGCGGTGGCACCCGTAGAATCCACCCCCATGCCCGCCGCCAAGTCAAAGCAGCCGGAAACCATCGGCTTCACCACACTGCCCAAGCCGCTCGCGAGCCGGTTGAACAAGCTCGGCCTCTTCCGCGAGGCGGATCTGGTCTTGCACCTGCCGCTGCGCTACGAGGACGAAACCCGGGTTGATCCGATTGCCGGCGCACCGCTGGGCGTGGCGGCGCAGGTAGAGGGCGTGGTGCAGCACTGCGAGATCAGTTTTCGTCCGCGCCGGCAGCTGGTGGCCCGCATCGCCGACGATACCGGCGAACTCACGCTGCGCTTTCTGAACTTCTACCCCAGCCAGCAGAAACAGCTGACCGAAGGCACGCGGGTGCGGGTGTTCGGTGAAATCCGCGGCGGCTTTTTCGGTGACGAAATGGTGCACCCGCGGGTGAAGGTGGTGAGTGAGGGCGAAGCCCTGCCCGCCGCGCTGACGCCCGTCTACCCCGCAACCGCCGGGCTTGCCCAGAGCGCGATGCGCAAGCTGATCGACCGTGCGATGAAGCAGGTTTCGCTCGCCGATCTCCTGCCCGAAGCACTGCGCAAATCGCTGCGCCTGCCGGAGTTCGAGCGTTCGGTGCGCGCCTTGCACCACCCGCAGCCCGGTATGTCGATGAGCGCGCTGGAAGACCGCACTCACCCCGCCTGGCGACGCATCAAGTTCGAGGAATTGCTGGCGCAGCAGCTCTCGCTGCGCAAGGCCTACGCGGCGCGGCGTGCGCGGCGTGCGCCGGTGCTGCGCGGCGACGGGCGCTACAGCGGTGCTTTGCTCGAAAGCCTGCCGTTTGCTCTCACTGGCGCGCAGCAGCGTGCGGTGGACGAGATCGGGCGCGATCTTTCGACGCCGCATCCGATGCAGCGTTTGCTGCAAGGTGATGTGGGTTCCGGCAAGACCATCGTGGCCGCGCTGGCGATGCTGCAAGCGGCGGAAGCCGGCTGGCAGGCGGCGCTGATGGCGCCGACCGAGATCCTTGCCGAACAGCACTTCCGCAAGCTCGAAGCCTGGCTCGCGCCGCTCGGTATCAAGGTCGCGTGGCTCGCGGGCAGCCAGAAGAAGAAGGCGCGCGAGGCGGCGCTGGCGATGCTGGCGTCCGGTGAAGCCCTGCTGGCGGTCGGCACGCATGCGCTGATCGAAGACCCGGTCGCGTTCCCGAAGCTCGGGCTCGCGGTGGTCGACGAGCAACACCGCTTCGGCGTGCGCCAGCGCCTTGCGCTGCGCGAGAAGTACGAGGGTTCCGACGCCCCGTTGCCACACATGCTGATGATGAGTGCGACGCCGATCCCCCGCACGCTGGCGATGAGCTTCTACGCCGACCTCGATGTGTCGGTGCTCGACGAGCTGCCGCCCGGCCGCACACCGATCGTCACCAAGCTTGTGGCCGATGCACGGCGCGACGAAGTGATCGCGCGGGTGCGCGATGCCTGCCGCGAGGGGCGTCAGGCTTACTGGGTCTGCCCGCTGATCGAAGAGAGCGAAGCGCTGCAATTGCAAACCGCGGTGGAAACGCACGAGCGCCTGCTTGCCGAGCTGCCCGACCTGAAAGTCGGCTTGGTGCACGGACGCCTGAAGGCGGACGAGAAGGCCGCCGTGATGGGCGGCTTTGTCGCGAACGAGATCCAGGTGCTGGTCGCGACGACGGTGATCGAGGTGGGCGTTGATGTGCCCAACGCGAGCCTGATGGTGATTGAGCACGCCGAGCGTTTCGGGCTCGCGCAGCTGCACCAGTTGCGTGGCCGCGTCGGGCGCGGCGCCGCTGCGTCGGCCTGCATCCTGATCTACAGCCAGCCGTTGTCTCAGACCGGGCGTGCGCGCTTGAAGGTCATCTACGAACACACCGATGGCTTCGCGATTGCGCAAGAGGATCTTCGCCTGCGCGGCCCCGGTGAATTCATCGGCGCACGGCAAAGCGGCAGCGCCTTGCTGCGGTACGCCGATCTGGATGCCGATGGCGACCTGGTCGAGGCCGCCCGCCGCGCGGCGGAAGAACTGCTCGCGCGCCAGCCCGCGGCGGCGGCAGCCATTCTTGAACGCTGGCACGGCGGCCGCAGCGAATACTTGAAAGCGTGAAGGAGCAAGACCTATGCATCCCAACGAAGCCTTGATCCACCGTTTTTATGAAGCGCTGATGCGCAAGGATGGCGCCGCCATGGCCGCGTGCTATGCGCCCGACGGCGAATTCTGCGACCCGGCATTCGGGCTGCTGACCGCGGCAGAAGCGGGCGCGATGTGGCGCATGCTGACCGCGCGCGCCCGGGATCTGAGCGTGGCCCTGAGCGCGGTGAGTGCGGATGCCGAACAAGGTTCGGCTCATTGGGACGCCACCTACACCTTCAGCAAGACCGGGCGCATCGTGCGTAATCGCATCGATGCACGATTTCGCTTTCGCGACGGCTTGATCCTCAGTCATGTTGATCGCTTCAGCCTGTGGCGATGGGCGGCGATGGCAATGGGGCCGGTCGGTGCAGTGCTGGGCTGGACGCCGCCGCTGCGCAAGGCCATCCGCCGCCAGAGCCGCGCGGCGCTGGATGCCTGGATCAAGCGCGAACGTGACGCTGACTGAGTGACTGAGCTCCATTGCCTACCCGCTCATGACGAACGGTGCCATCTCGCCACGCCAAACCCTGTCTGAGCAAGCCTGGCCATCACGGCGCCGGGGGGCTCTCGCCGCTGCCGAGCGCTTCAGCGGGCAGGGCGAGACCGTGCTGTCTTCGGCAGCCATCGGCACGGATGCGGGCCTGGCGAAGAGCGCGGTCTAGCTCTACTTTTGAACCAAGGAAGCGCTATTTCTTGGCGTGCTTGAAAGTGCGACGTGATGGCTTGATCCATACGGTGACGGACGTGTCGCAGGTAGCACGCGAAGCCGTCCGGCCCCGCTTCATCGCGGCCTACCTTGACGAATTGCGCGCACATTCCGGGCGCCTGCGCCTTGCGGCGATTCGCAATACCGTGATTGAGCGCAACCTCGCGGTCGAAGTGGGGCCGCCTGTGAGCGCCCACTGGCGCGAATGCTCTCTGAAGTGAGCAGAGCTGCTGCCGGCGCGTGCGGGATCAGCCAGGCGCAAGGCATAAGGCGCCTGACCCAGACCTACGCGATGACGATCGGTCTGTGGCAAATGCTTGACTGGCCCCCCGCGCTGGCGGCATTGCTGCAACAGCCGGAGTTTTCGCTGCTGCGGGCCGACTTTGAGACGGAGCTGCGTGACGCGCTTGAACGCTTGTGGGCATAAGCGGGCCGAGCGAGGCTGGCAGGGCTTTGGTACGATTGTTGAACAATAACCCCCCTGAGTGGATTTCACCCGATGCTGGACCAAGAACCAGAACTGATCACCTTGCAGGCCGGCGCGTGCTCGGCCGTGATTGCACCTGCGATCGGCGGGCGCTTGTTCGCCTGCACGGCGGAAGTCGACGGTCAGGTGCGTGACCTCATCCTGCCGGTGCCGCGCGACCAGCCCTTGGCAAAAGCCATTGCAAATGCCGGCTGCTACCCGCTGGTGCCGTTTTCAAACCGCATCGAGAACGCACGCTTCGAGCACCAAGGTCGTAGCGTTGCGCTGACGGCGCACCCGCTGGGCGCGCCGCACGCCATTCATGGCATCGGCTGGGTGAAGCCCTGGTCGGTGGTTGAATGTAACGGCCGTGCGGCCAGCTTGCGCATCGACCACGAGGCGGACGCGTGGCCGTGGTCGTTCTCGGCAGAGCAAACGTTTTCACTCGATTCCGGCGGGCTCACGGTATCAATGCTGGTGACCAACCGCAGTGATTCCGCGATGCCGTGCGGCATGGGTTTTCATCCCTATTTTCCGTGTCCGGCGGGCACCCGCCTGCGCGCCCGCGTGCGCGATCATTGGCTGCTGCGGCCCGATTGCATTCCGTGCGGCAATGAGCGAGCGCTCGGGCGTTTTCCCTTCGACGGGACGACGCCCTTGCGAAGCGGGCTCGACGATGGCTTCTCGGGCTGGGATCGCCGCGCCCGTCTGGACTATGCCGACTACTCGATCGAGCTGACCGCAACGCCTGGGCTCGACCGCCTGGTTGTCTACTCGCCCACACATCTGCCGTTGGTGTGCGTTGAGCCAGTCAGCCACATCACCAACGCGATGAACCTTGAGGCGGTGGCGCGACGGCAAGCGGGGTGGCGGGTGATCGAGCCCGGTGCATCGTGGCTGGAATCCATGCATCTGGCGGGCAAATCCGCGCGCGCCTAGCTGCACTGCAGCAACTGAACCGGAAAATGGCTGTGGTATAAGCGCGGGATCCCCCGAGTTATGTGAGCGCCACGATGAAACGCCTGTTTGCTGCAACGGCGCTGGCCGCGTTGTCTTTCAGTGCCGTGCTTGAAGCTGCCCCCGCTGCGGGGCCGACCAACCCTTCGGCGCAAGCGCCACGCCCCAGGATTGGCCTGGTGCTGGGCGGCGGCGGCGCGCGCGGGCTTGCGCATGTTGGCGTACTTGAACAGCTTGAGCGCCTGCGGGTGCCGATTGACTGCATCGCAGGGACCAGCGCCGGCGCGCTGATCGGCGGGATCTACGCGTCGGGCATGCCGCTTCCCGAAATGCGCAAGCGGCTCGAAGAAGCCAACTGGGACAAGCTGATCGGCGGTACGCCCGATCGAGCCAATCTGCCCTATCTGCGCAAGAAGGACGACTACCAGAACCTGGCTGCGGTGACTTTCGGGGTGGACTCAAGCGGCTTCAAGGTGCCCCGCGCGGTGGTTGGTTCGCAGCTGATTGATCGTTTCTTGCGCGAAATGACGCGCGACATCCATCGCGACTCCTTCAAGGATCTTGCGATTCCCTTTGAAGCGGTGGCGACCGATCTGGTGTCGGGCGACATGAAAGTTTTTGAAGGGGGCGACCTTGCGATTGCCCTGCGCGCCAGCATGGCGGTGCCGGGGGTGTTCGACGTGGTTGAAGATGACGGTGGCCGCCTGCTGGTCGACGGCATGTTCGTGCGCAATCTGCCGGTAGAAAACCTCAAGACGCCCCAGCCCAAGGGCTGTGGGGCCGATGTGCTGATCGTCGTCGACGTTGGCACCCCTACGCTCAAGAAGGATGAGATCGTCACCTTCCTTGACGTGGCTGCGCAGGCGATGAACGTGGCGACCGGGCGCAACGTGATCGAGCAGCGCAAGCTGCTTGGCCCGCAAGACATCCTCATCGAGCCCGACCTCACCGGGTATTCGCCAGCGAGCTTTTCGGATGTGCGAGAAATCATCAAGCGTGGCCGTACCTATACCGAAGAGAACGAGCAGCGGCTCGGGCAACTGGGCGTGAGTGAAGATCAATACGTTGCCTGGCTCGCCAACGTCATTGCGCGCGCTGGCGATGTCACGAAACCCTATGATCGCCTGCTCGTTACCGAGACGCGTTTTGTGCCCCAGGACAGGGTGCAGGAGGTCATCACCGGCAAGGTGCCGCCCGCCACGCAGGCGCAGTTGCTCGAACGCTTCGATACGCTGTTCGATACCGGCGACTTCGACAGCATCAACTACCGCCTGAGTTCGGACAATGGCCAGCGGATTGCGACGATCGCCCCGATCGAACGCGCGGTGGGCCCCAACTACCTGCGTTTTGGCCTCGATTTCAAGCTCGACACCTATCGCACTGCCGAGATCGGCTTTCTGATTAACTACCAGATGACCTGGCTGAACCGCTGGGGCGCGCAATGGCGCAACGATCTGAGATTGGGCGCTGACAGCTCGTTCCGCACCGAGTTTTACCAGCCCCTGTGGGGCTCGCGCGCCTTCATGGTAGTGGGCGCCTCACTGATGGATTCACGGTTGCCGCTCTTTACCGAAGACGGCGACCGCCTGTTCGAGTTCGGGATCGGGCAGACCCGCCTGGAGGCGGGCATGGGGTATTCGCTCGGGCGATATGGTGAAGCACGCCTTTCCGGGTACATGGGGCGCATTGAGGCCGATTTGATCACCGGCGGTTTTGGTTTCTCGAGCGCCACAAAATCCAATTTGCGCGCGCTGAATACGTCGGTCGTGATCGATCAGCTCGACAATCCAAAATGGCCTCGAAACGGGTATTTCTTCCGGGGTGAATATAGTCTGGCCAAGTTTGACTCATCCGAAAAGCTGGCAAACCTGATTGAGGTCGATGGCGACTTGGTCGGCACTTTGGGGACATTCACTTCGCGCGCGACTTTGCGTCTGCGTGGATCAATTGAGCAGGAGCTGAGCGAGGTACCTACCCTCAACACGCTTGGCGGCTTTTTGCAGCTCTCCGGGCTGCAAACCGATCAGCTGACCGGCGCGAGTACCGGCCTCGGGCGGATCATGCTCTACAAGCAGATCGGCTCCTTGTTGCCGCAGTTGGGTTCGGGTACTTACATCGGCGGGTCGGTGGAGGGGGGCAAGGTCTGGAGCCAGCTGATCGACGGCAGAGACTCGCGACTCATCCCCGCTGGCTCACTCTACTTCGGTGTGGATACCTTGCTGGGCCCGCTCTACTTGGGCGTCGGCTACGCCGACCGCAACGGCGGCCAGTGGGCGGGGTATATGTACCTGGGTTACGTCAACTGAGTTTGGCGAGAGCACGCTGCCGGCACTAAGCCGCAGCGTTTGGGCCCGAAGCGTGGGGCGTCAGGGCGACGTGTTGTGGCGTCGCGCGATGCGCGCGCGGACCACCGTCGGGCGCACCCGAAGCCTTCTCGTCGATGCGAATCACGCGTTTGAAGGGGGCCGTCGTCCACTGACGACGCTTGCGTCACGCGATCCAGCTGACGCCGGCGTCTTCGCCGTCTTCGTCATCAAACGGGTCCGCCAGTTCGTGCTCGTGCAGTTCTGCTGCGCGCATCGCCTGCATCAGGTCGTGGTCGCTCACCCGCAGCAGCGGCCCGGGGGCCTTGTCGGCGGAAAACAGGAAGGGGCGGGGGTTGGGCGTCATCATCTCGTGACCTCGATTCGCTAGTGTCGCGGGGCCAAGCTACGCCGACCATGTTGCAGGCATGTTTCATGCTCGCCTTGGCACGAAATGCTGCGTGGCTTGATCGAGCGAAACCCGCGGCCGTGAAGCATCTCCTCCCGATTGGCCGTGAAATCCATGACAATGGGAAGTTGCGCAAAAGAAGGGTACGACATGATTTTTGTGACAGGCGGAGCCGGGTACATCGGTTCGCACACCTGCGTTGAACTGCTCCAGGCGGGCTTCGACGTCACGGTTTACGACAACTTCTGCAATAGCCACCCCGAGGCGCTCGCCCGCGTCGAGCGGATCACCGGCAAGTCTGTCCGGCTGGTGCGCGGCGACATCCGCGATCGCGCCGCGCTTGCCACGGCCTTGCGCGAGTCGGGTGCCGATGCGGTCGTGCATTTCGCAGGGCTCAAGGCGGTGGGCGAGTCGGTCGAAAAGCCGCTTTCCTACTACGACAACAACGTTGTCGGAACCGTGCGCCTGCTTGAGGCGATGGCCGAGTGCGGCGTGAAGTCGCTGGTCTTCAGTTCATCGGCCACCGTGTATGGCGATCCCCAGCGTTTGCCGCTGACGGAAGATCACCCGCTGTCGGCCACCAATCCCTACGGGCGCACCAAGCTGGTGATCGAAGAGATGCTGCGTGACCTCGAACGCAGCGATCCGTCCTGGCGCATTGCCACCCTCAGATACTTCAATCCGGTCGGCGCGCACGCGAGCGGCCTGATCGGGGAAGACCCGCAAGGGATACCGAACAACCTGATGCCGTTTGTTGCGCAGGTGGCGATTGGCCGCCGCGAGTTCCTCAACGTGTGGGGGCAGGACTACCCGACCCCGGATGGCACTGGCGTGCGCGACTACATCCATGTTGTGGATCTTGCCCTGGGGCACCTGTGTGCGCTGGAACGCCTGCGGCGGCAGGAAGGTTGCTTTGCGGTGAACCTTGGAACCGGCGTTGGCTACAGCGTGCTCGATATGGTGGCCGCATTCGAACGTGGCAGTGGGCGCCCGGTACCGTATCGCATCGCACCGCGCCGCGCCGGCGATATCGCCGCTTGCTATGCCGATCCGGCGATGGCGGCTGAGTTGCTGGGATGGCGTGCGGGCCGCGATCTGGATGCCATGTGCGCCGACACTTGGCGCTGGCAACAACAGAATCCCAATGGTTATGCCTTGCCCAGCGTTGGCATCGCATCCCCCTCCTAAGGAAGTGTGAAACTATGAACATTCAGTCTGTGATTCTTTCCGGTGGCTCTGGCACCCGCCTTTGGCCGGCCTCGCGCGAGCAGTATCCGAAGCAGCTGCTGGCCCTGACCGGCACGGATTCGCTGTTGCAGGCAACGGCGCGCCGCCTAGACGGTTTTGCCGGTGCCGTCCTGGCTGACACGATCGTGGTGAGTAACGAGGAATACCGCTTCGTCATTGCCGAGCAACTGCGGCAGATGGGCAAGCGAGGCCGGATCGTGCTCGAGCCGGCCGGGCGCAACACGGCGCCGGCCTTGACGCTGGCGGCACTGCTGGCGAGCGTGGACGGTGCGGATCCGGTTTTGCTGGTGATGCCCGCGGACCACGTCATTCCGAACCTGGCTGCCTTCCAGGGGGCGATCGCCGAAGGCGCGGCGCACGCTGAGGCGGGTGCGTTTGTGACCTTTGGCATCGTGCCCGATCGCGCGGAGACGGGCTACGGCTACATCCGTTCCGGGGCTGCGATTGAAGACGGCAAGAGTGCGCGCGCACTCGACGCGTTCGTCGAGAAGCCCGATGCCGCGACCGCGGCCGAGTATGTCGCAAGCGGCCGCTATCTCTGGAACAGTGGCATCTTCATGATGAAGGCCTCGCGCTGGCTCGCGGCAATCGACCGTTTCAATCCGGCCATGGCGCAGGCTTGCCGGAGCGCGATGGATCAGGCGACCAATGATGCCGATTTTGTTCGTGCGGACAAGGCGGCCTTCTTGGCCTGCCCGTCTGACTCGATTGACTATGCGGTGATGGAGAAACTGCCGACTGCCGCCGAACTCGGTCGTGGCGTGGTGGTTCCCCTGTCGGCGGGTTGGTCCGATGTGGGTGCCTGGGATGCGCTGTGGGAAGTCAGCGACAAGGATGCGGCCGGTAACGTTGGCCGCGGCGATGTGATGTTCGAGTCGACCGAAGGCACTATGGTCATGGCTGAGTCCCGTCTTGTCGCTGCGATTGGCCTCAAGGACATGGTGGTGGTTGAGACGCCCGATGCGGTGATGGTGGCGCACAAATCCAACACGCAAGACGTGAAGAAGATTGTTGCGCGCCTGAAGGCCGAAGGGCGTTCGCAGGCAACCAGCCATCGCAAGGTGTTCCGGCCTTGGGGCTGGTATGACTCGATCGACTCGGGTGATCGTTTCCAGGTCAAGCGGATCGTTGTGAATCCGGGCGCGAAGCTCTCATTGCAGATGCATCATCACCGTGCCGAGCATTGGATCGTGGTGCGCGGCACAGCGGAAGTGACCAACGGCGACAAGGTCTTCCTGCTTTCCGAGAACGAGTCCACCTACATCCCCTTGGGCCACACCCATCGCCTGGCCAATCCGGGCAAGGTGCCGCTCGAGATCATCGAGGTGCAGTCGGGATCCTATCTGGGAGAGGACGATATCGTTCGCTTCGAGGACATCTACTCGCGCTGAGCGCACGCCTTCGCCCTGGGTTTCATGGGGCGCAAATGACAAAGGGCCGCGAATGCGGCCCTTTGTTGTTGAAGCGCAGCGGCTTCAGACCACCGCTTCTTCCTTGCGTTTGGGTTGCACGATGAACTGCTCGCGCTTGACGCCCAGCCACATCGCCAGCGGCGCCGCAACCAGCACCGATGAGTAGATGCCGAAGAGGATGCCGATGGTCAGCGCCAGGGCAAAGTAGAACAGCGTCGGGCCACCGAAGACCAGCATTGACAGCACCATCATTTCGGTCGAGCCGTGGGTGATCATGGTCCGCGAAATGGTCGAGGTGATCGCGTGGTCGATGACTTCTGTGACCGACATTCCGCGCATGCGGCTATTGCGGAAGGTCTCACGCACGCGGTCGAACACCACCACCGACTCGTTCACCGAGTAGCCCAGCACGGCAAGGATCGCCGCCAGCACCGGGAGCGAGAACTCCCACTGGAAGAAGGCGAAGAAGCCCAGGATGATGACCACGTCGTGCAAGTTGGCGATGATCGCGCTGACCGCCAAGCGCCATTCAAAACGCACGGCTAGGTAGGCGACGATCCCTGCGATCACCAGCAGCAGCGCGAGCCCGCCATCCGACGCGAGTTCCTTGCCGACCTGCGGGCCGACGAATTCGACGCGGCGCAGCTCGGCGGCCGGGCCTTCGACCTTGGCAAGCGTCGCCTTTACGCGTTCCGAGATCTGCGCACTCGTTTCGTTGGCCCGGTTGGGCAGACGAATCATCACGTCGCGCGAACTACCGAAGTTCTGGACCTGGAAGTCGACGAAGCCGTCATCGGCCAATGCCTTGCGGATTGGTTCGAGCTGGGGCGCCGTCGCGTAGTTCACTTCAAGCACCGTACCGCCGGTGAATTCGATCGAGAAGTGCAGACCGCGGGTTGCGAGGAAGAACACTGCGGCGACGAAGGTTACAAGCGATATGACGTTGAAGATCAACGCATGCCGCATGAACGGTATGTCTTTCTTGATGCGGAAGAATTCCATTTTCTCGGCTTCCGTTATGAAACAGTTTCAAGCGCAGGCGACTCGCGCCGCCTGCGCACAAGGTCTTACTCTTTGTCGGCGGTCGGGCGCCAGATCTGGCCGATCATCACCGACTGCAGCTTTCGACGACCGCCGTAGATGAAGTTCGTGATCATGCGCGACACCAGCACCGAGCTGAACATCGAGGTCAGGATGCCGAGGCAATGCACCACCGCGAAGCCACGTACCGGGCCGCTACCGAAGATCAGCAGCGCAATACCTGCGATCAGCGTTGTCACGTTGGAGTCGAGAATCGTGCCAAAGGCGCGATCGTAACCCGCCGCAATGGCCGCTTGCGGGCTGGCGCCGTTGCGCAGCTCTTCGCGGATCCGCTCATTGATCAGCACGTTCGCGTCAATGGCCATGCCGAGCGTGAAGGCGATAGCCGCGATGCCGGGCAGCGTCAGCGTGGCTTGCAGCAGCGACAACAGACCGAGCAGCAGCAAGAGGTTCGCGCCGAGCGCGAGCACCGACACCACGCCGAAGACCATGTAATAGACGATCATGAATACCGCGATCGCGACAAAACCCCACATCGTCGACTTGAAGCCTTTTTCGATGTTGTCCGCGCCCAGGCTCGGGCCGATCGTGCGTTCTTCAATGATGTCCATCGGCGCTGCGAGCGAGCCGGAGCGGATCAGGATCGACAGGCTTGTTGTTTCCTCAGCGGTGAACTGGCCGGTGATCTGGAAGCGGTTGCCGAATTCGCCCTGGATCGTTGCGACCGAGATCGCCTCGCCTTTGCCGCGTTCGTACAGGATGATCGCCATGCGCTTGCCCACGCTTTCGCGGGTCACATCGCGCATGATGCGGCCGCCTGCGGCGTCAAGGCTCACGGCCACGGCAGGTTGCTGGTTGTTGTCGAAGGTTGCATCGGCGCCATTGAAGCGGTCGCCGGTCAGCACAACCTGCTTCTTCACGGCAACCGGGATCACCGTGCCATCGCGGCGGCGCTCGGGAATCACATCCACGCCGACGCTGCTACCACTCTGCGTTGCCGCTTCGTCCACCATCCGCACTTCCAGCGTTGCGGTGCGGCCGATCAGGGATTTGGCCTTGGCCACATCCTGCACGCCTGGCAGTTGCACCACGATGCGGTCTGCGCCCTGCTGCTGGATCACCGGCTCGGCAACACCCAGTTCGTTGATCCGGTTGTGCAACGTAACGATGTTCTGCTTGACCGCGTCCTCCTGAATGCCGCGCTTGGCAAGCTCTTTGAGGCTGGCGACGATCAGTTGCTCATCGCCATCGGTCTTGTCGATCAGTTGAAGATCGGGCAGGCGGTCGGCGAATACGTTGCGGGCCTTGTCGCGCGTTGCGGCGTCACGGAAGCGCACCACCAGCGTTTCACCGTCGCGGATGATGCCGCCATGGCGAATGTCCTTCTCGCGCAACATGGTGCGCATGTCACCGGTGGTGGAGTCCAGGCGTTTGGTCAGCGCCCCTTTCATGTCCACCTGCAGCAAGAAGTGCACGCCGCCGCGCAGGTCCAGGCCCAGGTACATCGGCAGGGCGTGGATCGCGGTCAGCCACTTCGGGCTGGCCGACAGTAAGTTCAGCGCGACGGTGTGACCCGGATCTTTAGGGTCCGGGTTGAACGCGTGCTCCAGCGCATCCTTTGCCTTGATCTGCGAATCCGGATCCTTCAGACGCACGCGTACCGAGTTGTTGTCGAAGTACAGGGCGTCGAAGGGAATCTTTGCCTCGGCCAGCGTCTGTTCGGCGAGCGCAAGGCTGGATTCATTGAGGCGGATCGTCGACTTTGCGCTCGACACTTGTACGGCCGGTACTTCACCGTAGTAGTTGGGGAGCGTGTAGACGATACCGAACAGCAGAACCACCATAATCAGGAGGTTCTTCCAGAGGGGGTAACGGTTCATGGTGTGGGTTCGGGCCTGAAGGGGGCGGGCGGCGGAAGGGGGGAGCCCCTTCCGCTCGACGAAGGGTTACGCGCTCTTGAGCGTGCCCTTGGGCAGGACGACGGCGACGGCTGGCTTCTGCACCAGCACTTCAACGCCGTCAGCGATTTCAACGCGGACGTAGCTTTCACCGACACTGGCGATCTTGCCGGCAACACCGCCTTGGGTGATCACTTCATCGCCCTTCTGCAGGGCTTCGAGCACCGCTTTGTGCTCTTTGGCCTTCTTCATCTGGGGCCGAATCATCAGGAACCACAGGATCCCGAACATCAGGATCAGGGGCAGCATGCCCATGATCCCGCTCATGGGGTCAGCCGCGGCACCCGCGGTCTGGGCGTAGGCGTTCGAAATCAGCACGTTACACTCCGCTCAAAATGGATGAATACAAACCGCCGAGTATAGCAGTGCACGGCGTCGTGCCCGGTTTGCGTCCGGGGCGTGAAAGCGGATGATTGCGGCAGCTCAGTCGATGCCACGGGCGCGGCGCGCATGGAAGTCGGGCACAAAGGCGTCAAAGCGGTCGGCGTCGATCGCTTCGCGCATTTCGCGCATCAACTGCTGGTAGTAATAGAGGTTGTGGATCGTCATCAGACGCGGGCCCAGCATTTCGGCCGCGCGATCCAGGTGGTGCAGGTAGGCGCGCGAGAAATGGCGGCAGGTGTAGCAGCCGCAGGCCTCGTCGATGGGGCGCGGATCATTGCGGTGTTTGGCATTGCGGATCTTGAGATTACCCCACTGGGTGAAGAGCCAGCCGTTGCGCGCGTTGCGGGTGGGCATGACGCAGTCGAACATGTCGATGCCGCGCGAGACGCCGTAAACCAGATCCTCTGGCGTGCCGACGCCCATCAGGTAGCGTGGTTTGTTCGTGGGCAGGCGCGGCGCAGTGTGGGCGAGGATGCGTTCCATCTCTTCCTTGGGCTCGCCGACAGAGAGTCCGCCGATCGCAAAGCCATGGAAGCCAATCTCGCTGAGGCCGGCGAGCGATTCCTCACGCAGGTCTTCATGCATGCCGCCTTGCACGATACCGAACAGGGCGTTCGGATTTTCGAGCCGATCAAATTCGTCGCGCGAGCGCCGAGCCCAGCGCATCGAAAGCCGCATCGATTCCGCCGCCGTGGCGTGGTCGGCCGGGTAGGGCGTGCATTCGTCGAAGATCATCATCACGTCAGAATTCAGGCCGCGCTGGATCCGCATTGACTCTTCCGGCGTCAGCATCAGCTTCGCGCCGTCGATCGGCGAGCTGAACTTCACGCCTTCTTCGGTGATCTTGCGTAGCGCGCCGAGCGAGAACACCTGAAATCCGCCCGAATCGGTGAGGATCGGTTTGCGCCAGCCCATGAAGTCGTGCAGCCCGCCGAAGGTTTTCATGACTTCGGGGCCGGGGCGCAGCCACAGGTGAAACGTGTTGCCGAGGCAGATCTGCGCGCCGATTTCGTCGAGTTCGTGCGGGCTCATCGCCTTGACCGTGCCGTAGGTGCCCACCGGCATGAAAACCGGGGTGTCGACGATGCCGTGGTTCAGTTGCAGGCGGCCGCGGCGGGCGCTGCCAGAGGTGCGGAGTAGGTCGAAATGCATGGTCAAGCCCTTTCGAGCAGCATGGCGTCGCCATAGCTGAAGAAGCGGTAACGCGCAGCGATTGCATGGGCGTAAGCGGCCTTGATCGTCTCTGTGCCGGCAAAGGCAGATACCAGCATCAGGAGCGTCGATCGAGGCAGGTGGAAGTTCGTTACCAGTTTGTCGGCGACCCGGAACTCGAAGCCCGGCGTGATGAATATGTCGGTCTCGCCCGCGCCCGCGCGCAAGGTGCCGCCCCGTGCCGCAGACTCCAGCGCCCGCAGGCTGGTGGTGCCTACACAAACCACCTTGCCCCCGTTTGCGCGGGTGGTCTCGATCCGTTCGATGGTCTCTTGCGGAATGACATACCACTCCGTGTGCATGACATGTTCGTCGATCCGCTCGACGCGGACCGGCTGGAAGGTGCCCGCGCCGACATGCAGTGTGACGGCGGCTGTGCGCACCCCGCGCGCCTGTAAATCCGCAAGCACGCGCTCATCAAAATGCAGGCCCGCCGTTGGTGCGGCAACCGAGCCCAGGTTCTTGGCAAACACCGTCTGATAGCGCGTTTCATCTGCTTCTGCCGCAGCGCGGTCGATGTACGGCGGCAAGGGGAGGCGGCCGTGTCGTTCGATCAGTTCGATCACCGTCTCGTCTTCAGGAAAGCGCAAATGAAAGAACTCCCCCACGCGCCCGAGGACCTCAACGTCAAATGCATCCATCAGGCGGATGCTGCTGCCGGGCTTCGGAGATTTGCTCGCCCGAATCATTGCCAGAGCCTCGTGCTCGCCCAAAGGCCGCTCGATCAGCACTTCCACCTCGCCGCCGGTGCGCTTGCGCCCATAAAGCCGTGCATGCAGCACCCGGCTATCGTTGAAGACCAGCAGATCGCCGGGCGCAAGCAGCTCGGGCAATTGTTTGAAAGACATATCTTCGAGCTCCTGCGGCAATGCCTTGAGCAGGCGGCTGGCGCTGCGTTCAGCCAGTGGTGCTTGGGCAATCAGCTCGGCAGGAAGGTCGAAATCAAACTCTGAAACAGTTAACGGCATGAGCTTTGCTTGATGATGGAGCACTTTTTGGGGATAATGGGCGACTTCCGCGCCGGGATGGCGGAATCGGTAGACGCAGCGGATTCAAAATCCGCCGGTGGTAACACTGTGGGGGTTCGAGTCCCCCTCCCGGCACCACTTCATCGACACTTGAAATTATGGGGTTCGTCTCCAGATTCGTGTCGAACCCCTGATTTTATTGAGTCCCATGGCTGCAGGCAAACCAAACGCCCGGCGCCGCACCGCATTTGCCGTGCTTGCGCTTGCAATGGCCGGAGTCGGCTCCCTGCCGGAAACCGCTCACGCCACCGTTCGAGGTCGCATCAACTACGGCGACGGCATGTCTTTGCCGCCGCAGGCGGTGATCGACATCGAGCTGACCGATATCTCCCGCTCCGGCGCGCCGGCGCAGGTCTTGGCGCGCATGCGTTTGTCGGCGGAAGAGGATGGGCCGATCCCGTTCGAAATTTCGGTGCCATCTGCGCGCATTGACCAGCAGTGTACCTATGTTCTGTCGGCGCGGATTTCCTACGGCGGCAAACTGTTGTACACCAACACGTCGACCCATCGGGTGCTGACACAGGGTGCGCCGATCAAGGTTGACCTCCGGGTTGAGCGCGTGGCTGCCTGAATCGCGACATTGCAGTAGTCGGCGATTTCTGCAAACGAAACGCCTCAGTGAAAAAGCGCCGCTTGCGGCGCTTTTTTGTTGGCGAATGCTTGCGGTGCCGGCCTATGCGGCGCGCCTTGTCCTTGCTTCAGTCATCGGCGTCATGTGCGCTGTCCGTCTCAAACCAGTTGAGTTTCTCCCGTAGTGCCACCACGCCGCCGATGACCAGCAAGGCGGGCGGTTTGAGCTGTGCTTGAGCGACGAGATCGGGCAGGCTTGCGATGGTGCCGACGATGGTGCGTTGCTTGCGGAGCGTTGCATGGCGGATCGCTGCAGCCGGCGTCTCTGGTGGTAGGCCGTGGGCGATCAGCGCTTGGCTGATGATGGGTAGCGCGGCGATGCCCATGTAGATCACCACAGTTTGTTGCGGCCTTGCCAGGCTGACCCAGTCGAGGTCGCAGCTCCCGTCATGGAAGTGACCGGTCGCAAAGACGCAGGTTCGCGCGATTTCGCGGTGGGTGAGGGGGATGCCCGCGAACGCGGCGACGCCGCTTGCTGCGGTGACGCCTGGTACGACTTCGAACTCTATTCCGGATTCGAACAGCTCAAGGATCTCTTCGCCGCCACGGCCGAAGATCAGCGGGTCGCCGCCCTTGAGCCGCACCACCTTTTGCCCCGATTTGGCAAGCGCGACCAAGAGTGCATTGATTTCGGACTGCGCCAGTGTGTGATTGCCCGCCCGTTTGCCAACATAGATCTTGGTCGCATTCGGCGGAGCAAGATCCATGACGCCTTCGCCGACAAGATAGTCAAACACGATGGCGTCGGCCTGCCCAATGATTCGTGCGGCACGAACCGTCAGTAGATCCGGCTCGCCCGGACCGCCTCCCACAAGATAGACCTTGCCTGCAGGGGTTGGTTGTTCAGGCGCCGTCATGCTGAATCTGCTCGCGGATGAGAACTGGGCTCTGGAGTGTAGCATCGGCGCGGAAATCAGCATCTGCGGCGCCCGGATGAATGCAATCCTGGATGCGACGGGCAATTCACACGCCTATAATCCGCGCACATTTATTGCGGAGCAGCATGAGGCCCTGTGCCTCGAGAGTTCAAGCCATGCAGAATTCCCCGAGCGGCGATCACGGTAGCGTCCAGTCACATGGGCGCCTTGCAGCACTGACGATTGCCGCGGTCGGCGTGGTCTTTGGTGACATCGGCACCAGCCCGCTCTACACCATGAAGGAGGTCTTCGGCTCGCACGGTCTGGCGCCAACTCACGCGAATGTGCTGGGGATTCTATCTCTGGTGTTCTGGTCTCTCGTCATCATCGTTGCGCTCAAGTACGTGGTTTTCATCATGCGGGCCGATAACCGCGGCGAAGGCGGCATCATGGCCCTCATGGCGCTTGCGCAGCGGACCGCCTCCAAAAGCCCGCGAACGCTTTGGTGGCTGACTGCCGCGGGTTTGTTTGGCGCCGCCTTGTTCTATGGCGACGGGGTCATTACCCCTGCGATCTCGGTGCTTTCCGCGGTCGAGGGCGTTGCTGTGGCCCAACCCGCCTTCGCGCCAATGATTCTGCCGATCTCCTTGGTGATCATCGTGGGGCTCTTTTCGTTCCAGCGCAAAGGCACGGCGAGCGTCGGCGCCTTGTTCGGCCCGGTCATGATCGTCTGGTTCGTGGTGCTGGGTTTGCTCGGGCTGCGGCAAGTGGTGAGCATGCCCAGCGTGCTGATGGCACTTAACCCCCTGTACGCGCTGGCGTTCTTTGCGGAGCACGGCGGGCATGGGTTTCTGGTACTCGGCTCGGTCGTTCTGGCCGTGACTGGCGCTGAGGCGCTTTACGCCGACATGGGGCATTTTGGACGGCGCCCGATCAAACTGGCGTGGTTCGCGCTGGTTTTGCCCTGTATCTACCTGAACTACCTGGGGCAGGGGGCGTTACTTGTTTCTGATCCGGCGAGCGCGCGCAACCCGTTCTTCTTGCTGGCGCCGTCATGGTTGCTCTATCCGCTCGTGGGGCTTGCGACGCTGGCCGCCATCATCGCCTCACAGGCTGTGATTTCAGGGGCGTACTCCCTGACGCGCCAGGCCATGCAGCTTGGATACTGCCCGCGCTTCAGCCTGGTTCATACGTCGGATCGCGAGATCGGCCAGGTCTATGTACCAGCCATCAACATGACTTTGCTGGGTGCGGTGATTGCGCTCGTTGTTGGCTTCAAGTCGTCGAGCGCGCTTGCATCGGCCTATGGCATCGCGGTGACGCTGACGATGTTGATCGATACGCTGCTGGCGTTCGTCGTCGTGCGTTCCTTGTGGGGATGGTCATCGTGGCAGGGGGGGCTCTTCCTTGCTGGTTTCCTGATCGTCGATCTGGCGTTTGTGCTTGCGTGCGCAATGAAGATCTTCGATGGAGGCTGGTTTCCGCTGTTGATGGGCTCCGGGGTGTTCCTCCTGTTGATGACGTGGCGGAAAGGGAAGCGGATTGTTGCTGAGCGCACGCGTACCGATACGATTCCGCTCGAGTTGTTCATCCAGTCGCTGTTCCACTCGCCGCCGCAACGGGTCTCCGGCACCGGCATATTCATGACCACCAACCCGGAAGGCGTGCCGCGGGCGCTCTTGCACAACCTGCTCCATAACAAGGTCTTGCATGAGCGCGTCGTGCTGCTGACTGTGGTGACAGAAGATGTCCCGTTCGTACCGGAAATCGATCGGGTGTGGGTCGAACACCTGGACTATGGATTTCTGCGTGTCTCCCTGCACTATGGCTTCAAGGACGACCCGGACATCCCGACCGCGCTGAGCCAAGCGATCGCGCAGGGCTTCGAGTTCGAGATGATGGAGACCTCGTTCTTTCTTGGGCGAGAGAAACTCATCCCCCGAATCAAGGGTGCGATGCCGATGTGGCGCGAGCGGTTGTTCATCTTCATGTTCCGCAATTCCGGCAGTGCAGCGGATTTTTTCAAGATTCCGGCCAACCGTGTGGTCGAGTTTGGAACTCAGGTTGAGTTGTGATGAACTGCTCGCGTGAACTGGAGAAAATTACGCCCGAGTTCACTAAAGGCAATAGATTCAATCGCTTGGCCAGATTTTGACGTCTTTGCCGGTGTGACCTCCTTCACGTGGTTTTCATAGTCACTGAAGTACTGTTCCCCCATTCAGAAATTAAAGCGCAGACCGTCGAAGTCGAAGGCTGTTTGCGCGGGGGCCGATCAGCATGCTTCGACTGTTCAATCATTACGTTCCGACTAACGCCTTTGCGCAGGTGCTGTTTGATGCCCTGCTGCTCTTCGCGGCTATCCTCGTTGCTGCTTCGGTGCAAACCACGGGCGGCTTGGTCTGGATTGGTGAGGTGGCGCCATCTGCGCTGCTGTTTGCCTGCATGATGATTGCGCTCAACGGCGCACTGGGACTCTATCGCGGCGGCCCCACATCAAGTCTGTATGACACCCTGGCGCGGATTCTCTTGTCGCTGTTGGCGAGCATTCCGGTTGCCTATGCGGCATTCCGCATGCTGCCTTGGGGCTTGTTTGATCAGCACAATGCTGAGCTCACCGTGGTCTTGATTCTGGGTTCCGTCCTCGCCTTGCGCGGCTTTGTGGTCGGAGCGGCAGGAGAGCCCATCTGGCGGCGCCGGATCCTGGTGATTGGTACCGGGGATGAGGCCGTGGCTGTCGATCAAAGCTTGCGCAATCTTTCGTCGCGCGGTTTGAGCGTGGTGGGCTTCTATCCTGCGGCCAACAATGATGCGGTCGAAGTTTCCGGGCATCGTGTGTTGCCTGCCAGCGAGTCCTTGCTCGAAGCCGTGCGTAGCCACAACGTCAATGAAATCATTGTGGCGGTTCGCGAGCGGCGTGGCGGTTCTATGTCGCTCAAGCAGTTGCTCGACTGCAAATTGGCGGGCGTCAAAGTGCTCGACCTCTCGTCGTTCTATGAACGCGTTCGCGGCCAGGTTCGGATCGACGCCTTGAAAGCCAGCTGGTTGATTTACGGCGAAGGGTTCCGGCAGGGCTGGGTGCGTTCGACGATCAAGCGTACCTTTGATCTGGTTGTTGGCACATTCATGTTGATCTCGGCATTGCCGGTGATGCTGGTCACCGCCATTGCGATCGCAATCGAATCCGGACTGCCAATTTTCTACACGCAGGAAAGGGTTGGGCGTGGTGGGCGGGTATTCCGGGTGATCAAGTTCCGCAGCATGCGGACGGATGCCGAAAAAGATGGAAAGCCGCGCTGGGCTTCCGCCAAAGATGATCGCGTGACGCGGGTTGGTCGCATCATCCGCAAGACCCGAATCGATGAGCTGCCGCAACTGCTGAACGTGATTCGCGGCGATATGAGCCTCGTTGGCCCGCGTCCCGAGCGCCCCTATTTTGTTGATCAGTTGGCGCGCGACATTCCGTTCTTTGCCGTGCGTCACAGCGTCAAACCCGGGCTGACGGGGTGGGCGCAGGTTCGTTATCAGTACGGCTCGACCGTCGATGACGCGGTCCAGAAGTTGCAGTACGACCTCTACTATGTGAAGAACCACTCGCTTTTCCTCGACGTGTTGATTCTCGCTGAGACAGTGCGCGTTGTACTGACCGGGGAAGGGGCGCACTGACGGTGCTGCGTCCTACCGATCGTCTGGAGTCTCAAGTCTTCAAGGGGTATCAGTGATTTCGGTCGCGGCGGGCATTGCCGCCGCAGGCTTCGGGCTGGCGGCGCTGCTGTTTGCGCTGCTGGGCCTTCACCTGCGCTTGACCTGGCGGGGCGGCCGTCAGGGCGCCTTATTGCTGTGTGCTGTCGGTGCAAGTCTGGTCTGGGCGTTGTGCGCACTGGGCTTCGTGCTGGCGCCCTCGTCTACGCTTTGGCTTGCCGCGGGGATGCTGGATGGCGTTCGTGTCCTCGCGTGGCTGCTTTTCCTGTTTTCCTTGCTCGAACTAGCGGGTGAGGAGTTACCGCCTTCGATCGCTCGTGTTCGCCAGATTGCGGTCGGATTGGTCCTGCTTCGCGTCGGGGTTGAGGCGCTCGGCGCGGTTGGTCTGCAGAGCGGCGCATTTGCGACGCAGATGCTCGATGTGCTGACCTTGGCAAGTGCGGTTGCGGGGCTTGTGACCATCGAGCAGCTCTATCGAAACTTCCCTGAACAGTCGCGTTGGGGAATCAAGCCCTTGGCGATCGGCTTGTTGGGCGCCTTTTTCTTCGACATTTACGTCGCGGCCGACGCTTTCATGTTCCGGCGCCCCGATCTGACGCTCTGGGGGGTGCGGGGGTTTGTCTGGGCGCTTGCAATGGCGCTGGTGGCCGTATCGGCCGGGCGCAGTCGAAACTGGAATTTCCGCATCAGCGTCTCGCGCGAGGTGGTGTTTCATTCGGCAACCTTGGGTGTTGCGGGCTCGTTCCTTCTTGCCGTTGCGGCGGCGGGCTACTGGGTGCGCTATTTTGGTGGTGCCTGGGGGGGGGCGTTGCAGGCCTTGCTGTTATTTGGTGGCTTGCTCGGATGTGCAGTCGTTTTGTTCTCCGGCTCGTTCCGCGCACGTCTTCGAGTGTTTCTCTCCAAGCATTTCTTCAGCTATCGCTACGACTATCGGGCTGAGTGGTTACGCTTTACGACCTCTTTGGCCGTATCGGGTGGTAGCGCAGACCTTTCAGCAGCCGTAATCGGGGGCTTGGCCGATCTGGTTGAAAGCCCGGGGGGGGTACTGTGGTTGCGCGATCGCAGCGATCGCTACATCCCGTTCGGACGCCTCAATCATGTTCAGATCGACGCGGCGGAGCCGGGTGACGGTGATTTGGTGCGCTTCCTGCAGCGGAAGGGATGGATTGTCGATCTCGCACAGGCGCGCAGTCAGCCCTCGCTTTACGAGGGTTTTTCTCCGCCGGCTTGGATTGAGCAGGTGCCGGATGCCTGGCTGATCGTTCCGCTGTTTGTGGAAAATGAACTGGTCGGCTTTGTCGTGCTGATGACGGCCCGCACGCCAGTTGAGGTTGACTGGGAGGTGCTCGACCTCCTGAAGACTGCATCACGCCAAGCCGCTGTGCATCTTGGGCGCCATCAAGCCGCCGAGGCATTGCTGGAAGCGCAGAAGTTTGACGCCTTCAACAGGATGTCGGCGTTCGTTGTGCATGACCTCAAAAATCTTGTCGCGCAACTCCAGTTGATGCTCCGGAATGCGGAACGACATGGCGACAATCCAGAGTTCCAGCGCGACATGCTTGATACCGTCAGGCATGTGCAGGAACGCATGCAGGGCTTGATGGGGCAGTTGCAGGAGAAGCGTTCAATCGACATCCGCAAACCGGTTGCGCTCGCCGAACTTGCAAGGCGGATTGCCGATTCAAAGCGGCATCAGCGGCCTGTGGTGGGGGTGACGGTTGACGCCAGTCCGATTGCAATGGCGCATCCTGAACGCATAGAGCGTGTGCTAGGCCATCTTGTGCAAAATGCACTCGACGCCACAGGCGACGATGGTATCGTCGGAATGCGGGTATTCGAGCAGGCTGGCATGGCTTGCGTCGAGGTAGGCGACAGCGGCAGCGGAATGTCGCCGCAGTTTGTACGCGAGCGCCTGTTCAAACCATTCCAGAGTACGAAAGACGCGGGGATGGGGATCGGCGCATACGAAACCCTGCAGTACGTCACTGAGCTTGGTGGTCGAATCGAAGTTAAGAGCGAAATCGGGCGGGGGACGACCATGCATGTCTGGTTGCCATGTTTGCATGACGCGCTAGCGCCAGAGGAAGCGGCTTGAGAGATGAACGAACGGAAAAGAACGCTTTTGATCGTTGAGGACGACCCCGCACTGCAGAAGCAGATGCGCTGGGCCTTCGATCAGTACGAGGTCGTCACGGCCGATGATCGGGAGTCGGCGATCGCGCAGCTCAGACGCCACGAGCCTGCTGTTGTGACGATGGACCTCGGTCTACCGCCGGCCCCGGATGACACATCGGAGGGCTTTCGCCTGCTCGGCGAATTGCTTGCCCTGGCGCCTGATACGAAAGTCATTGTCCTGACCGGGCAGCATGACCGCGAGAACGCGGTTCGCGCAGTCGGCGCGGGCGCTTATGACTTTTTCGCCAAGCCCTTCGAGCCGGAGCTTCTGATGCTGACGATCGATCGGGCGTTTCGCCTTTACGACCTTCAGCACGAGAACAGGCGGCTGCAGGTGCAGCATGCCGGTGGACCGCTAGGCTCCGTGATTACTCGCGATGCCACCATGCTGCGGATTCTCCGCACCATCGAGAAGGTTGCGTCGGCTAACGTGACTGTGATGCTGCTTGGCGAGAGTGGCACGGGCAAGGAGGTGCTGGCGCGCGGCCTGCACGAGGCGTCGCCTCGGCGCGCAGAGCGCTTCATCGCGATCAACTGTGCCGCGATTCCCGAGAACCTTCTCGAGAGTGAGCTCTTTGGCTACGAGAAGGGGGCGTTTACAGGGGCCGTCAAGCAAACGCCTGGCAAATTCGAGCTGGCGCACAAAGGCACGCTTTTCCTCGACGAAATCGGCGATTTGCCGATTGCACTGCAGGCCAAGTTGCTGCGTTTCTTGCAGGAACGTGTCGTCGAGCGAATCGGCGGGCGGGAAGAGATTCCGGTTGACGTCCGTATCGTCTGTGCAACCCACCAGGATCTGAAGTCGCTGATCGGACAGGGTCGCTTTCGTGAAGACCTCTTCTATCGACTCGCTGAGATCGTGATCGATATTCCCCCTGTGCGCGACCGTGAGGGTGACTCAATGCTGCTCGCGCATGCATTTGTGCAGCGCTTTGCCAGCGAGCATCGCAAGGGCTCAATGAGTCTGACGGACGATGCGCTTGCAGCGCTGGCGGCGCATCGATGGCCGGGTAATGTTCGCGAGCTTGAAAACTGCATCAAACGCGCGGTGATCATGGCGGACGCCGGCAGGATTACTGCGGATGATCTGGGCTTCGAGTCGCCCACTGAGGACCTTGACGCGTTCAACCTACGTGCGGTGAGGGATGAGGCTGAACGCCGCGCCGTGGTGCGAGTGCTGGCCCGCGTGAACGGCAATATTGCACGCGCCGCCGAGGTGCTGGGCATCAGTCGTCCGACGCTTTACGACCTCATGAACCGATTCGGCCTGAAAAAAGACCCGGTCTGACCAAATAAGGTTCCAACATGAAAACGATCCGATTGACGCCGCTCGTCGCGGCATTGCTGGCTGCAGTGCTTGTGAGTGCTTGTGGGGACGATCCGGAAAAGATGCTCGTCTCCGCACGTGAGTACATTGCCAAGGGCGATACCAATGCGGCGACGATCCAGCTGAAGAACGCGTTGCAGAAGAATCCGGGCCTGGCGGAGGCGCGTTATCTGTTTGGCAAGATCCTGCTTGAAAGTGGCGATGCACAGGGCGCCGAGAAAGAACTGCGCAAGGCGCTTGAGGCGGGACATCCAATCGAGCAGGTCGCGCTTCCGTTGGCGCATGCCATGCTCGTGCTCGGTAAGGCTCAACTGGTCGTGACCGAGTTTGCCGCGATGAAACCGGCAAAGCCCGAAGCGGCTGCCGCCATTGCGGTTGCGGTGGCCGATGCCGAGCTGGCATTGAATCACGTCGAACGCGCGGAAGAGTCAGTCCGGACCGCCTTGGTGGCCGTACCCGGCTTCGGGCCCGCGGAAGTGACTTCTGCTCGGATCAAGGTCATGCAGCGCGACCTTGCCGCGGCGCAATCCATCCTGGATCGAGCGATCAAGCGGAATTCGAGTAACTACGATGCGTTCGTCCTGCGCGGTGAGATCAGCCTCGCGAATAACAAGAACACAGAGGCGATCGCCGATTTCGAGGCCGCCATCAAACTGCGGCCCCAGCTTGCTGCGCCCCGGATGCGTTTGGCTCAGATCTATATTGGCAGCCAGGCTTTCGACAAAGCCGAGGCTGTGATTGCGGACGCCAAGAAAGTGGCGCCGAACAACATTCTTGTGCGTCAGCTTGAAGGCGTGCTCGCCATCTACCGCGGCAATAACGAAAAGGCGCGCGATTCGGCACAGCTTGTATTGCGGGGGGCGCCAGACTTCCTGCCGGCGGTGATGCTGCTGGGTGTGGCCCAGATGCGACTGCGTGACTACGTGCAGGCGCAGGCGAGTTTCGAGAAGCTCGTCGCCAAAGCGCCCGGCGCACCGGGGCCGCGCCGGCTTCTTGCTCGCGCTCAATTGGCCACGAATGAACCGGCGCGTGCACTGGAAACCCTCACGCCGCTCCTCTCGCAAAAGCCGGATCAGGAAACGCTCATGCTGGCTGGACAGGCTGCGCTTCAGAGCGGCGATGCGGTGCGGTCTGCGGAGCTCTTTGGAAAGCTGTCGGCAATCGATCCGAACGATTCGGCTTCACGCTTGCGGCTGGGGGTCGCGCGGCTCGCCGCCGGCGAACGTGAGGCCGGCATGCATGATCTTGAGGCTGCGGCGGCGGCTGACGACAAGAGCTCCGATGCTGAAATTGCACTGATCTCTGCCTATGTTCGGACCGGCAATACCGTCAAGGCGCGCGCGGTCGTCGATCGAATGATTGCTGCCGATCCGAAGAGCCCACTTGCCTACAACTTGTTGGGCGGCGTCTTGCTCTCGGCGAAGGACGAGGCCGGTGCCCGCAAGGCGTTCGAGAAATCGCTCGAAGTGCAGCCGCTCTACATGGCTTCAGCAATGAATCTTGCCCGCCTCGACATCAAGGCTGGCAACACTCAAGCCGCCAAGGGGCGCTTCGAGAGCATTATCGAGCGTGACCCGAAGGCCATTGAAGCCTATCTGCAACTGGCGAAGCTGATGATGGAGAGCCGTGCAAAGCCAGAAGAAGTGCGCAAGGTGCTCGATCGTGCAGTTCAGGCAAATCCCGATGAGCTGGCACCGAAGCTCGCGATTCTCGAATTGTTGCAGCGGAGCAACGATGTCAAGGGTGCGCAGGCCATGGCACAGCAGCTTGCGGCGGCTCACCCGACAGACCCGAATGTGCTCAATGCCGCCGTGACCGCCTACGCCCGTGCCGGTGATATTCAGCAAGCCATCAGTACCACTCAGGCATTGATAAAGCTGCAACCGATGGCATCCGCGCCGCTCGTGATGCTTGCCGACTTGCAACGTGGCGCCAAGGATTGGGCTGCGGCTGAGGATGCGCTGCGCAAAGCGCTGCAGATCAAGCCCGATCTGCTTGAGGCGCAATACCGACTGGTTGCCATCGCGCTAGAGCAACGCAAGCCGAATGAGGCGATTTCGATCGCCCACGATGTTCAGAAGCAGCGACCGAAGGAGGCTGTCGGTTGGGTGTATGAGGGCGATGCGCAGGTCATCGCGAAGAACTGGCCGGCGGCCAGCAAGGCCTACCAGAAGGCCAACGACATCGCCCCTTCAGCGCAGATTGCAGCGAAGTACCACAACGCACTAATCGAATCCGGCAGCCGCACCGAGGCAGACAAGTTCGCAGCCGCTTGGCTGGTGAAGTATCCGAAGGATGTTCCATTCCGGTCTTACTTGGGCGAGCGGGCGATTGCCGCAAAGGATTTCGAGGGCGCGGCCAAGGCCTATCGTGCAGTGCTTGATCTTGATCCGAAGAACGCCGTCAATCTCAACAACATGGCCTGGGTTGCCGGCAAGCTCAAGGACCCCAAGGCAATGTCGTACGTGGAGCAAGCGCTCGCGTTGGCGCCAAACGATCCAGCGATCCTGGACACCAAGGCGCAACTTCTCTTTGACGATGGGAAGTACCCGGCTGCGGTGGATGTGTTGAAAAAGGCCGTTGCCGGAGCGCCGAAGAATCCTGCCTTGCAGTTGAGCTTGGCGCGCGCACTCGCCAAGTCGGGTGATACGGCAGCCGCCAAAGCGGCGGTCGATGCATCCATCAAGCTATCGCCGGAAAACTCTCCGATCCGCACGGACGCAGAGGCCTTCCTGAAATCTCTTTGATCTATGACCCCAAACAAGAATGAGGAATCGGTCATGACAACCGTTGCAGTGATTGGCTTGGGTTATGTTGGCCTGCCGCTTGCCGTTGAGTTCGGCAAAAAATATAAGACGCTTGGCTTCGATCTGTCGGAGCAAAAAGTAGCCGCCTATCGCAATTTCGTGGATCCGACCGGCGAAGTATCCTCCGAGGACCTGCGGGCTGCGACGCACCTGACTTGCTACACCGATCCCGCTGTGATCGCTGAGGCGGACTTCGTGATCGTTGCGGTACCGACGCCGGTAGATGATGCGCATCAACCGGACTTCACCCCCTTGATCAAATCGTCGGAGTCGGTTGGCAAGCACATCAAGCGCGGCGCAACGGTCGTGTATGAGTCAACGGTCTATCCCGGCGCCACCGAAGAGGTGTGCATTCCGATCATCGAGAAGCACTCCGGGCTCAAGTGGAAAGACGGCTTTTTCGTCGGCTACAGCCCGGAACGCATTAATCCCGGCGACAAGGAACGGACGCTGACGAAGATCGTCAAGGTGGTCTCGGGCGATACGCCCGAGACGCTCAAGAAGGTGGAGTCGCTCTACGGTGCGGTCATTACTGCAGGTGTTTATCCGGCTTCGAGTATCAAAGTTGCCGAAGCGGCGAAGGTGATCGAAAACACACAGCGTGATCTGAACATCGCGCTGATGAACGAACTTTCGCTGATTTTCCACAAGATCGGGATCGACACGCTTGAGGTTCTCAAGGCCGCGGGCACCAAGTGGAACTTCCTGCCTTTCCGGCCGGGCCTGGTTGGTGGTCATTGCATCGGCGTCGATCCGTATTACCTGACCTACAAGGCCGACATGCTTGGCTACCATCCGCAGGTGATTCTGGCCGGGCGGCGGATCAACGATGGCATGGGCAAATACATCGCCGAGCAAACCGTCAAGCAGATGATTGCCAACGATCTGCCGGTCAAGGGTGCGAATGTGATCGTGCTGGGGCTCACGTTCAAGGAGAACTGCCCTGACCTGCGCAACAGCAAGGTCATCGATGTAATCCGCGAGCTTAAGACCTTCGGCGTGAATGTGCATGTTCATGACCCGATTGCCGAAAGCAGTGAAGCGGAGCATGAATACGGCGTTTCGCTGAGCGCGTGGGACGCCTTGCCCCAGGCTTCTGCGATCGTTGCGGCGGTCAGCCATCAGGAGTACGCCGCCATGGGGGTTGAACGGCTGGCGAGCAAGCTTCTGAGCGGTGGCGTGTTCACCGACGTCAAGAGCTTCTACGACCCGGCCCAAGTTGCCGCAGTCGGCGCGAAGCTCTGGCGGCTCTGAGCCCGATTGCGGCGTGGTCGGAGTGGCCGATGCGCAACCTGCTCAGCCTGGCTCTCGGCCTGCTTTGCCTCGTTTCTGGCGCGACTGCCGATGAGGCGAAGCTGGCCGACCCGCGAGCAAGCCTTGCGCGACAGCTTGTTGCGCTTGGGACGCAGTATGAGCATGGCGAAGGCATGCCGCAGGATCCTCTGCGTGCGGCTGAGCTTTACTGCGATGCTGCGCGATACGGCGACGCAGAGGCGCTCTTTGCTCTGGCCTGGATGTATGGCAATGGGCGTGGTGTCGAACGTGATGAGCGAATCGCCGCCACCTTGATGACGCGTGCGGCCGAGGCAGGGTATGAGCCTGCTCAGGGCGCACAGCGCTTCTTCGGGCCGTCGGCGGGCGTACTGCCCGCTTGCATGACGACGCGTCCGGCGCAGAGCCGGGCGGAGGCAGTAGCGTCCGAAGACGCAGACCTTGATGCCTTGCTGGCGGGCCTCCCGGCAAACAAGCAGCGCGTCGCGCAACTCATCCGCCTGCTTGCGCCGCAGTATGCGATCGACGCTCGCCTCGCTCTTGCAGTAGCCGCAGCCGAGTCGAACTTCGAATCGCTCGCGCGCAGCCCGCGCAATGCCTACGGGGTGATGCAGCTGATTCCGGATACGGCGCAGCGATTCAAGGTGCGCAACATCTATGATCCGTCGCAGAACATCAAGGGCGGGCTGGCGTATCTGCGCTGGTTGCTCTCGTACTATCGTGGCGACGTGCTGCTTGCACTGGCTGCCTACAACGCGGGCGAGGGCGCGGTCGATCGCTATCGCGGCATTCCGCCCTATCGGGAGACAGTCGACTATGTCAAGCGCATTTACGGAATGTTCGGACGCGCCAGCCATCCGTTCGATGCCCAACTCGTCGCGCCTTCGCCGATCATGGCGGCACGCTAGCCGCGCGCTTGGCTTCGCGCTGGCCTTGCTTGCCGCGGTGCCGGCGGCGGCGGAGCTGGCTGACACGATCCTCAAGGTCAAGCCCTCGATTGTGGCGGTGGGCACTTACCAGCGGGCACGCACGCCGCCATTCCGCCTGCTGGGGACGGGCTTTGCGGTTGGCGATGGTTCGCTCGTCGCCACTAACTCCCATGTTGTACCTGCAACGCTGGATGCCGAGCGCTTCGAAGAACTGATCGTGTTCGCGTTTGGCGAGGGCGGCGAGCCCAAGCCATTCCGCGCGACAAAGCGTGGTAGCGACCCAACCCACGATCTGGCATTGCTGAAGCTCGAAGGGGTGGTGCTTCCTGCGCTTCGACTTGAGGAGTCGCTGCGCGTGCGTGAAGGGCAGGCCATCGCATTTACAGGCTTCCCCATCGTTGGCGCGCTGGGTTTGAGCCCGGCGACCCATCGTGGAATCGTCTCCGCTATTACGCCGAACGTGCGGCCCACGGCGCAGGGCGGGCAGTTGAATCCGCAAGCGATCAAGCGCATTCGAGAGGGTAGCTTCCCAGTGCTGCAGCTCGATGCCACCGCGTATCCGGGGAACAGTGGGAGCCCGGTCTTCGACCAGGAGTCCGGGAATGTGCTTGCGGTGGTGAATATGGTGTTCGTGAAGGGCAGTAAGGAATCAGCCCTCAGTCAACCTTCCGGGATCACTTATGCGATACCGGCTCACTTCCTCAAGGCGCTAATTGATCAGGCGCGCTAGTCAATCGAGCAGGGTGCGAGCGCCTTCGAAGCGTTGCGCGAAGTAGGCGGAATCGAGCCGTTCGACTCTGACGGCGCCATTGGTGGAGGGGGCGTGCACGAAGCGCCCGTCGCCGATGTAGATGCCCATGTGCGAGAAGGGGCGCTTCATGGTGTTGAAGAACACCAGGTCGCCGGGTCGCATCTGGTCGCGTTCAATCGGGCGTGCCTGAGACGCAATCTGCGCAGCGTTGTGTGGCAGCTTGACGCCGGCCACCTGTTCCATGACGTAGCTCACCATGCCGCTGCAGTCGAGCCCCGCTTGCGGATTGCGCCCGCCGAAGCGGTAGCCGGTGTCGACCAGTCCCAGGGCGAAGACGACGACATCGACCCCCATCGACGCATCGGGCAGGCGAACGGCTGGCTTTGTGCTGGCGGTCTGCGGCACGCGCTGTGGTGTGCTGGAGCAGGCCGCTAGAAGCAGTGCGGTGGCGGCCAGCGTGCATGCAGCAAGGTTCGCGCGCGTCACGTCAGGATTCCAGCCAGAAGGTGACCGGGCCGTGGTTGGTGAGGCTGACTGCCATCTCTGCGCCAAAGCGGCCGGTTTGCACGGATGCGTGGGTCGCCTGCGCGTGGGTGACGGCCAACTCGAACAGATCGCGGGCGCGCCCGGGTTCGGCTGCCGAGGTAAAGCTTGCGCGCATGCCCGTCCGGGTGTCTGCCGCCAGCGTAAATTGGGGAACCAGCAGCAAGCCGCCGGCGGTATCGGCCAGCGAGCGATTCATTCGCCCGGCGTCATCGCTGAACACGCGGTAGCCCAGAATGCGTTCGACGAGGCGGCGGGCGGATTTTTCGTTGTCGTCTGGCCTTACGCCGACCAGCGCGAGCAGGCCGGGCCCGATCGCGCCGATTGTCTCGCCATCAACCACTACGGATGCGTGCAGCACGCGTTGGATCAGCGCGATCACTGCAGTTCGATCGTTCCGGTGACGGTGACGCTGATCTGGGTTTCGCCGGTTTCCAGCGAAGGCGGCGGGGCAGCCTCGGAAGCCATGCTCATGGTCGCCGCGCGTGCCATCGGCATTGGCGGGCGGAAGTTCTGGTTGGTGTTGATGGCGAAATTGCGAATCCTGTACTTGCGCCCCAGTGCGGTGCTGGCAAGTTCGGCGCGCGCCTTGAAGGCGGCGATGGCATCGACGATGGCCTCGTCTTCGGCCTTGCGGCGGGTTTCCGGCGAGGGCGAAAAGCTGATCTGACCCAGCGCCAGCTCGCCCTGCAACTTGCCCAGCAGGCCCGATAGCGCCGCCGAATCACGGCTTTCGAGAATGAGTTCAGAGCGCATCCGCCAGCCGTCGATCTTTTGCGAGTTGCGCGTGTAGTTCGGCCAGGTACTGCTGTTGCCCGAGCGCACCTTGACATCCGCCGCGCCTTTGGCGACCGACAAGCCCTGGTTGATCGCCTGGTTCACCTTGCGCGTGAGCGTGTTGAGATTGGCGTCGCTCGCCTCGATGAATACAACGGCGCGCTGCAGATCGTTCGCCGCGGCGCGGGCGCTTTCGACACTCAGGTCGATGGTTGGAACGGTAGCTGCCGCTTCCGCAGCCGTGGCCGGCATGGCAAGGCTGGCGCCCAGCAGGACGGCGATCAAAGTCTGTTTCATCATGGCACCCCGAAGTAAGCCTGGCTTCAGTCTAGCAGGCGGGCTTTGCCGTGCCAGAGAGCCAAAGTGTTACCCGATCTTGCGCAGCCCGTTCGCGTAGCGGCTTGCGTTGCGCACGTAGCCGGCTGCGCTGCGTTCCAGCCCGGCGACTTCCTCGTCGCTCAGTTCGCGGATGATGCGCCCCGGCGTGCCCACCACCAGCGATCGATCGGGGATCACCTTGCCTTCGGGGATCAGGGTGTTGGCGCCGATCAGGCAGTGCTTGCCGATCACCGCACGATTGAGCACCACGGCGTTGATGCCGATCAGCGAGCCCTCGCCGATCGAGCAGCCGTGCAGCATGACCATGTGACCTACCGTGACGTTGGCGCCAATCGTGAGTGGCACGCCGTCGTCGGTATGCAGGATCGAGCCGTCCTGGATGTTGCTGTTGTCGCCGATGGTGATCGGGTCGTTGTCGCCGCGCAGGGTGGCGCCAAACCACACGTTCACATTCCGCCCCAAGGTCACAGCGCCGATCACGGTGGCGTTTTCGGCGACCCAGCATCCCTCGCCCAATTCGGGGCTACGGTCGTCCAGTGCGTAGAGGCTCATGCTTGTGCTATCCAATTGATTTGTCTGCATTTGCTGCAGCGCGAGGGGCGCAATGGTATGCCGCGATGCGCGCGCCAGGCAAGCCGGAATGCGCCTGCGGGTGACGCCGCGCTGCTGCGCTTGCGCGCGGGTGTGCATGGCCGCCCAAGGCCCAGGGGCCGGCGCCCCTTGCGACGCATGCTGCGGCACGGCACAGTTCAGGCTATCTACTCAGGAGCGTCTCATGCATTTCCGTGTTGGCCCGATCGTGCTGATCCTTGTCGGCGTGTTGTTTCTGCTTAACAACCTCGGGCTGTTCCAGCTCAAAGAGGTGTTTCGTGCAATGGGCACCTGGTGGCCCTTGATCCTGATCGTGGTTGGCGCGGCCGGCCTGATTGGCGGCAAGCGCTAGGCATTTGCAGCGGTTGACCTGATCGCGGTCACGCCCAGCCCGTGTGGGCTATTGTTCGCTCACACGCCCCCATCGCCAGACCTGGAGCCACCATGGCCGTTTACGAAGTAAAGCACCCGCTGGTCAAACACAAAATCGGCCTGATGCGGGAAGGCGATATCAGCACCAAGAAGTTCCGCGAACTCACCGCAGAACTGGCGCGCCTGCTGGCCTATGAGGCCGCGAAGGATTTCGAACTCGAACGCGTCACCATTGAAGGTTGGGCGGGCCCGGTCGAGGTCGACCAGATCAAGGGCAAGAAGCTCACCGTGGTGCCGATCCTGCGTGCTGGTATCGGCATGCTCGACGGTGTGCTCGACATGGTGCCCAGCGCCAAGGTGTCGGTGGTGGGCATTGCCCGCAACGAAGAAACGCTGATGCCGGAGCCCTACTTCGAGCGCTTTGTCGGCAACCTCGCCGAGCGCAGCGCCTGGATCATCGATCCGATGCTGGCCACGGGTGGTTCGCTAATTGCGACCATCGAGATGCTCAAGCGCAACGGCTGCCGCCACATCACGGCGCTCACGCTGGTGTCGGCCCCCGAGGGCATCCGCGCGCTGGAGGCAAGCCACCCGGACGTGTCCGTATACACCGCAGCGATCGACAGCCACCTCAACGAGCACGGCTACATCATTCCCGGGCTTGGGGATGCCGGCGACAAGATCTTCGGCACCAAGCTCTGAACGCCCCCATCGGCCGCCACCCGCGGCCGATTTCATATCCACCCTCCGTACCCGGAAAGGCCCCCGCATGTCCGCTACCCCCGAACCCGTCTGGCGCACCGCACTCTCTGGTGCCCAGATCCTGTTTGTCGCCTTCGGCGCCACCGTCCTGGTGCCGCTGCTCACCGGCCTGAACCCCAGCCTCGCGCTGCTGGGCGCAGGCATCGGCACGCTGATCTTCCAGATCTGTACCAAGCGCCAGGTGCCGATTTACCTGGGTTCGAGCTTTGCCTTCATCGCCCCGGTGATCTATTCGGTGCAAACCTGGGGCATGCCGGCCACCCTCGGGGCGCTGGCGTGTGCCAGCTTCTTCTACTACGTGGCGGCGGGCCTGGTGAAATGGCGCGGCGTGGGCTTCATCCACAAGATTCTGCCGCCGGTCGTGATCGGCCCGGTGGTGATGGTGATCGGCCTTGGCCTCGCGCAAGTCGCGGTGAGCATGGCAAGCGGCAAGGCCGGCAACACGCAGGTGGTGCCCTACGAGAAGGCAATTGCGGTGGCGGCGATTGCGCTGCTTGCAACGATGCTCACCGCAATCCGTGCCCGGGGTTTGCTCAAGCTGGTGCCGATCCTCGTCGGCGTAGCGGTCGGCTACCTTGCGGCGCTGTTTGCCGGCATGGTCGACTTCCAGAAGGTGATCGACGCACCGTGGTTCGCGTTGCCGCAGTTCGGCACGCCTGAATTCAATCTGGCGGCGATCCTGTTCATGATCCCGGTTGCGATTGCGCCGGTGGTGGAGCACGTTGGCGGCATTCTTGCGATCGGTTCGGTGGTCGGCAAGGACTACACCGATTCGCCCGGCCTGCACCGCACCCTGCTGGGCGATGGCCTCGCGGTGAACGTCGTGGGCTTGTTCGGCGGCCCGCCGGTGACCACCTACGGCGAAGTGACCGGCGCGGTCATGCTCACCAAGAACTACAACCCGGTCGTGATGACCTGGGCGGCCGGGTTCGCGATCCTGATGGCCTTTGTCGCCAAGTTCGGCGCCTTCCTGCAGACGATTCCGATGCCGGTGATGGGCGGCATCATGGTGCTGCTGTTCGGTTCGATCGCCGGGATTGGCCTCAAGACCCTGCTCGATGCGCGCACCGACCTGATGAACCCGCGCAACCTCTGCATCGTTTCGGTCACCCTGGTCACGGGTATCGGCGGCATGAGCGTGCAGATCGGTAACTTCAGCCTGCAGGGCATCAGCCTGTGTGGCGTGCTGGCGGTGCTGCTGAACCTGGTGCTGCCAAAAGTGCAGGCCGAGCACTGATCGCATCGCCGCATTGCACAGAACAACGGGGTGCCTTGGCACCCCGTTTTCATTTGCGGGCAGCGCTCAGATCTTCACCACTTCATCGAGCGTGATGTCGACCATCAGGTCGTCTGAGATGCGTTCCAGATCGCTCTTGAGCGCCCGCGCATCAAGCGATTCGGCGGCCTGCAATTCGGCTTGCGCATGGAACAGCACTTCGGCCGACATCGGGGCGCTGGCGGTGAAGGTGTTGAGCGCTTCCACGTTTACCGCGTGGCGGGCGAGTACCTGCGAGACCTCGCGCACGATGCCGATGCGGTCGTGCCCGACCAGCGACAGTGTCAGGCGGCGCCCCTTGTGCGAAGGTGCGCCGCTGCCGGCTTCTTCAACTGTTACCTTGAGCGTCGGCAGGGCACCCAAGGCGCTGCGCAGTGCCGCTGCGTCATCGGTGGCGACACTCACTTCAACGATACCGGCGAACTTGCCGGCCAGATGCGCCATCGACGATTCGAGCCAGTTGCCACGGTGTGAGCTGATCGCGGCCGCGAGTTGCTCGACCAGGCCGGGGCGGTCGTCGCCGATAACGGTGAGAACAAGGAAGGTAGTGCTCATGCGCGAACTCCTGATTGGGTCTGTCTATTTTAGGCGGCGCCGCATCGTGGTGAGTACGATGCCGCCGAGGATCAATGCCATGCCGGCGAAGTGGTAAGCGCGCGGGGCTTCGCCGAGAAACACGGCCGAGAGCAGCGGCGTGAACACCGGCATCAAGTGGATGAATAGCCCCGAGACGGCGCCGCCCACTTGCGCCACCGCGCGGTTCCAGAACACATAGCCGAGGAAGGCCGGGAAGACGCCGGTGTAGAGCACGCCCGCAAGCGCTGCCGGGCTGGGGTGGATGAAGCGCCCCTGCGCGAGTTCCCACGCATACAGCGGCGCCAGCGTGACAACGCCCAGGCCGGTCAGGATCGCCAGCATCGCCATCGGGTGCAGGTTCGCGGGGCGAAACTGGAGCAGCAGGGTGTAGCCCGCCCACACGAACACCGAGCCCATGATCCACAGGTCGCCAGGGTTGAAGGACAGCGTGGTAAGCGTCGCCGGATCGCCGTGCGCGACGATCACGGTAACGCCGCAAAGCGAAACCAGCACCCCGATCGTTTCGCGCGTCGAAAGCCGCTTGCCGAAGCAGGCCCACGACAGCGCGATGATCACGATCGGTATGAAGGAATTGAGCAGCACACCGTTGGTGGCGGTGGTGTGTTGCAGCCCGATGTAGGTCAGCGTGTTGTAGCCGCTCACGCCCAGCAGCGAGAGCAGGGCCAGGATGCCGCTGTGCTGGCGCAGCGCCGTGCCAATCTGCTGCCGGTGCGGCCAGGCAAAGGGCAGGGTGCAGCCGAAGGCGATTGTCCAGCGCCAGAAGGCCAGGGCCACCGGCGGCACATCGCCGCGAAATCCGCGCCCGACGACCCAGTTGCCGGACCAGAACAAGACTGTCAGCAAGAGCAGCAGATACGGATTGTCCGGGCGGAAGTGACGCATCGCGGCCTGAGTGCTGTGACGGGTGGCGAACTATCGCACCGGAACGGGGGCTGACGCTACCGTCGCCCCGGCGTGGCGAGCCAGCGGCGGGGCTCGCTGGGCCTGTACGGGCACGGTCCGTTTGCGCAGCGCAGGCTGCTAGAGTGTCGGGCTCGCGCCCGCCCGGTGGCTGGCGCCTTGTTCAAGTGGGGTACTGATCGTGAAGCGTCGTGGGTTCCTCGCCGGTGCAGTGCTTGCCGGCGTAACAAGCATGTGGATGGCGGCGGCCCTGGCGGCTGGGCCGGTGGTGATTGATGTGCGCAGCCCGGAAGAGTTTGCGGCGGGCCATGTCGCCGGGGCGATCAACCTGCCCCACGATCAGATCGGCAGCAAGATCGCCGCGCTGGTGCCGGGCAAGGACACACCGGTGGCGCTCTACTGCCGCAGCGGGCGCCGTTCGGGCCTCGCGCTCGAAACCCTGCGGGGCATGGGCTACACGAAGGCCGAGAACTATGGCGGCTACGAAGCGGCCAGCAAGCGTCTGGCCGGAGGCTGCTCGGCCGGCAGCAAGTGCTAAGCGCTTGACGCCAGAGCCGCGTCGACGGGTGCCCTGATCAGGCGCCCGCCGCCGGGGGCGGCGAGAGCAGGGTGGGGTCCAATTCCTTGACGACCTGGTTGCGAGCCTGTTGCTTGGGGTTGCTTGAAGTGGTCGATATCGAACATCACCACCGCAATGCTGCAGGCGTTGGCAAGGCGGTGCGCCAGATCGGATCGGCCTGCTCATGGAAGGCGAGGCGATTGTGCAGGCCGGTGAGCGGATCGATGTGTGCCAGGTGCTCGGCCCGCAGACCGCGGCGGCCACAGGGCAAACCGCCGTTGTGGGGGGCGTCCTTGTAGTGGGCGGCGAACACGGTGCATGCCGCGCCGATCCGGGCCGCCGCGTCCGGCGCGAGCTTTGCGCATGATGAATGCGGCGTGCGGGCCGAGAAGCCTTGATCTGGGTGAAAGCAGCGCGTGCTGCAATGCAGCACTCTTGCGATCCGCCGAAAACCGGCACCCATTACAGGAGCAGTTTGATGAAGGACCACGCAACCGGACACGACCACACCGCCAATCCCGCCCCGCTCGGGCTGCTGGGATTCGGGATGACGACGGTCCTGCTCAACCTCCACAACGCGGGCATCTTTGAGCTGGGCTCGATGATCCTGGCGATGGGAATCTTCTACGGCGGCATCTGCCAAGTGTGCGCCGGCCTGATGGAGTGGAAGAAGGGCAATACCTTCGGCACGGTGGCCTTCACGTCCTACGGTTTCTTCTGGCTCTCGCTCGTCGCCCTGATCGTCTTGCCGAAAATGGGCCTCGCGGCGCCGACCTCGGCAGGCGGCATGGCGGCCTACCTTGCCATGTGGGGGCTGCTGACCCTGGTGCTCTTCGTCGGCACCCTGCGCTTGAATCGCGCGACGCAGGTAATTTTCGCTTCGCTGGTGGTGCTCTTCGGTTTGCTGGCAGTGGCCGACGCCACCGGTAGCGAGAGCCTGAAAGTGCTCGCAGGTTGGGAAGGCATCTTCTGCGGCGCCGCGGCCATCTACGCCGCCGCCGCGCAGATCCTCAACGAGATCTACGGCCGCAGCGTGCTGCCCCTGGGCGAGCTCGCCCGCAACAAGGTCGTGCCACTGCACTGCAAGGCGGCCTGAGCGTGCGCCGGCCGGCCCGCGGTTTGTCAGTCATGACGAAGCCCTGCAAGGCACGGCCGGCTTTTTGGCAGGGCGGCGCGCGCGGCCTTGCCTGACGCCCTTTCTGACCCATAATTCAATCAAGACAAAGGTGGTTTGCGGCGTATTCCCACAGAGAGCGGCGCCGCGCAGCATGAAGCTCCGCAGCGTCACGCATTCTTCTGGAGGATGCCATGACGACCTTCAAGGTGAGCGTTACCGCGGGTGACGGGGGATTCGTTGCGTTTCGCGGCGAAGGCGAGGACGAGCAACTCAAGCAGGTCGAGAACGAGTTCGCTGCGGCAACCGATGTCGAAATCGCAATGATCCCGCAGCGCGACCACACCGTCGCCTGCTGGCACTACAACGGCACTGAATATGATGGCCCGGGGCGTGGCCCCAGTGTCGACGGGGTAAAGCGCTACTTCCGGATCAACGGGATCGCGCGCCACGCCGTCGTGAACGTAAGCTTCGTTCCCCTCACCGCGACGGTCCTCGCATCCCCCGCACGCAGCGACAATGACCCTGGCGGCTATGTGAGCCCGTCGTACAAAGGCGCACCTTTTCCGATCGAGTGGGGCAAAAGCAAGCAGTTCCGGGCGCATCCATCGAAAGGCTTTGAGGTCGACCGGTGGGTGCTTGATGGCAAGACCGCGCAGGTCGGCGCCGCGTCCTTCACGCTGCAGGGGCCTCGGGACGACAAGCAGCATCACCTGACAGTGGAGTTCGCCAAGAAGGCCTATGTCATCAAGCCCGTCGCTGGGCCGCACGGCGCCATAGACCCGTCCGAGCCCTTCAAGGCAGAGGCGGGGCGCAGTTATCTATTCACCGCTGTGCCGCACAGCGGTTACAGGATCAAGCAGTGGTTGCGCGATGGCAGCGTTGTCGCAGCTGAGGATCTGTCCGATCTGACGAATTACCCGCTCGACGACGTCTCGGCCAACCACACGGTCACCGTTCAATTCGAGCCGGCAAGCCTTGGCCTGCTGCGCGAAGCCACCGCGACGGTGACCGCCGAGGTGATTGGCAAAGCACGGCTGGTCTCCTACCCGCGCGACAGCGGTATCACCTACGAGGTGCCGCTCTACCGGCTTCGCCTGGATGGCACCGACGCGGATGGCCGCGCGGTTTCGCACGACTTTCGCGTAGCGCGCTATGGCGTGGGATTCACCGACAAGGACACGGCGCCCTACATTTGCTCGGTCAGGGCGGGCCGCTACCTGATCAAGCGATGGATCACGGGCTATGCCAAACATGGCGCGTGGGTGCTCAAGGACGGGTACTTTCTGCATGCCGCTCAGGCAAGACCCGAACAGGAAACGGGCCTGAACGGCTGTGTTGGGGTCTATGGACCCAATACGCTCAAAGCCTTCAACGAGGTGCTCTGCGCGCTGATGAACGTCGACGCCGATGAGGCGGGCAGGAAGGCCATCGCTGCGTCCGGGAAGTTCGTCGTTGTGGTCGAGTCGGCGAAGCGTCCGCCCCTCAAGCCTTGGGGCGGCGTACGCTGAAGATGCCTTGACGGGCCGGCCAGGGCCCTGCGGCGCACCCGCAAACCGGCGCCGCCGGCACGCCTTGGGCGACGAGGCGAGCCCGCCGGGCCTTGCGCGCCGCCACGCCTCAGCGCCTGCCGGGCCGGCTGTTCAAGGAAGATCCGAATCTGCCGTTAGGCTGCAAATCGCCTTTGCAGAACGGAGCCTTCAATGTTTGAAGCCCTTGGTCGAATGATCGACTTTTTCGCCCCGGCGGCGCGTCACGAAGACGTCGAGGATGCCATTCGTGCACGCAACATCGCCGGTGCGAGTATGTTGGCGACCTGCTTTGCGCTTGCCTTCAGCGCGGTGTACGTCAAGTTGGGCCACCCCTTGCTGGCAGGTGGCGTTTTCGTTGCCGGCTTTGGCATGTTTTGCAGCGCGTGGCTCCTCAAGTTCAGCGGATCGCTGACGCTTGCGCGATCCCTGCTGCTGCTCTCTTACTTTGGCATGGTGACCTGGAACTGCTACGTCAATTACGGCATCCGATCACCCTCGTTGTCCTTCTATACCTTGGCGCCGATGGCTGCGATTTTTGTCGGCGGGCGGCGTGACGGCGTGATCTGGGCCGTGATGAGCATCTTCGCCATCATCGGCTTCTACCTCGCCCACAGCGCCGGCGTGGCCTTGCCGCCCAGCCCACTGCCCGAATCCATGCTCCCGGCGCTGACCATGCGCGCCTTGCTGGCGCTGATGGTGGCTTTCCTGATCCTCGGGCTCACCTTCGAGGGGGCAAAGAAGCAGGGCTTCACGCGGATGGAGCGGGCGCGGATCGAGGCCGAACGCGCGCGCGCTGCCGCAGAACGCCTGATTGCGCAGGTGGCGCAAACCGCCGCAAACGCCTCGCGCGAAGCCAGCGCGATCAGCGGCAGCATTGCAGAAATCGCCGGCACGATGGAACGCAGCCGCACCGAAACCGCAAGCATCGCCGCGCGGCTTGCCGACATCTCACAAACCGCGGTCGAGAACAGCGGCCATTCCAGGCAGGCTGCGGATACCGCCGGGGTGGCCGGTACGCGCGCCCAAGAGGGGGGCGCGGCTATGCGGCGCACGCGCGATGATCTGCTGCGCACCGAAGAGGCGGTTGCACGCTCGGCCGCGGTGATCGAAGAGATGGGTCAGCACAGCGGTGAAATCAAGACCATTGTGCAAGTCATCCGCGAGATTGCAGAACAAACCAATCTGCTCGCGCTCAATGCCGCCATCGAGGCCGCGCGGGCGGGCGAGCAGGGGCGCGGCTTTGCCGTGGTTGCCGACGAAGTCCGCAAACTGGCCGAGCGCACCGGCAAGGCCACCAAGGAAATCGAGATCAAGGTTGGCGCCATGCTGACCGGGACCGAGGGCGGCATCGAAGCCATGCGCGAGAGCGCCAGCCGCATGGCAGAGATCACCGCGATGGCCCGCAGTACCGATGCGCTCTTGAGCCACATCATCGAAGACACCGTGCAGGTCAGCGGCACGGTTGATCGCGTCGCCCACAGCGAGGGTGCGCTCTCCGGCAACCTGCAGGAGCTTGCCCTGGGCGTCGGACAGCTCACGCAAGACGTCTCCGAGGCCAACGCCGCCGCGCAGTCAATCGCCGCCGGCGTTCGCCAGCTAGAAAGCGACGTCCTCGCGCTGGAGCACGCCATCAGCGAAGCACGCCAGTAGTCAGCACAAGTCTGCGGCGCAGCGCGACGCCTGAGATTTCGGCGCGCCCGACTCGCGGGGCGTGCTGTCCGTTAGCGATTGCGGCGCTGATCAACTTAGGCCGTGCCCCGGCCAACACACCCTTCCAATGCGGCGAAAGGTGCGGAGGCGTTGGGCTTCGCTGCGCTTAACCCAAGCTGCTGCGCGCTTGGCTTGCGATTCATTTTGCATGATGGCACCGGTTGTGCCCCGCCCGCCGGTTTCCGCCCCGGCGGGCGGGTTCCTTTCTTTTGCCGACAAGACGGAAACCTAAGAAGCCGCCTCGCTTCAACGCCCCGCCTGCGCCGGGGTGCCCTGCGCCGCTGCAGCGCTATCTCGGGCGCAAGGTTGCAATGCGATGAGCTTCGCGGAGGCGTTGGGCTTCGCCGCACTCAACCCAAACTAAGGCTCTGGGGCGGGTTGGGTTGTCAGCCCGGAAAATGCCATTGAAATGGATTTTCGCGAAAAAATGCTTTTGGCATGACAATCGCAGTATTATGGTTTTTGACAAACCGTGCTGGTGATTCGTTTTCTGACGGGGAAGCTGCTTGCTGGCGCTGTCTGGGGCGTGTTCTTGACGAACGAGTGGGGTAGTGTGTGATGCGAACCTTTATCCGGCATTTCTTATTGTCTGTGATGGCTTTGTTGCTGATTGCCTGTGGCGGCGGAGGTGGATCGACGAGCACGCCAGCACCAACGCCTAGCGCTCCCGCTGCACCAACGGGTTTAACTGCAATCGCAACGAATGGACAAGTTTCGCTTTCTTGGAATGTTAGCAGCAGTGCAACGTCGTATCACCTCAAACGGGCATTGGTGACTGGCGGTGCTTATACCGAAATCGCCGCTCCAACCTCTACTTCTTATATCGACACGGGGCGTACCAATGGCACGGCCTACTACTATGTGGTGACAGCTTCCAACGCCAACGGCGAAAGCGCAAATTCGACTGAAGTCAACGCTACTCCCAGCACTGATCTCCCTGTTTTGCCTGAAAGCGACAACACCAAAAACTACATGGGCATGAACACCTGGTTCCTGACAGACTGGGATGGCAGTTTTGCCTTTGTCGATGCGATGAAACACGCTCGTCCCTGGCGTAATGCGGCCTGGAACGGCAATGTTGCAACGGATGCTTATGAATGGCCTCTGGCCGACGCTTCCACCGTAATCTTTACCGGATCACCGGAGCAAATCAACGGCACTTACAAGCTGGTTTTTAAAGGCCAAGCCGATGTGACGTTGATGTGGGCCGGTGGTTTGATCACCAACAAGGTTTACGACGCCAATACCAATACCACCACCGCTGATGTGACCTATGAAATCAGCTCAACGGGCAGTAGCGGCTTGGTGTTCAGCAATACCAAACGTACCGCGACTAGTGCCGTTAATACGGGTTTTGCCGATGTGCGCTTGTATCGTCCGGGCTACCCCGCCGATGGCAGCGTGGTATTTACCAGCAATTATGTAAATGCCCTGAAAAAAACCGGTGTCATTCGTCTAATGGATTGGGGCGCGACCAACAATAATATGACCCAGTTCTGGGCCGATCGGATCACCCCGGCGCACATGTTCAAAATGACCCCAACCTACACGGGGCCCGGGGGCGAGTCCTGGGGGGGGCTGGATATCAATGGAAACGCAAATCACAACCCTGGGGTAGCCATTGAGCACCAGATTCAGCTGTGTAATCAGGTGCACTCGGATTGCTGGATCAACATTCCGCCCGCTGCCTCGGATGACTATGTGCAAAAACTGGCACTGGCGTTGCGTTATGGTACAGACGGCACCAATCCCTACACCAGTTATCAGGCCCATCCGGTATATCCGCCACTGGCGCCTGATTTACGCGTGTATCTGGAATACTCCAATGAAATCTGGAATACCGCTTATGGGTTTTATGGCTTCCGCGTCATTCTTGACATCGCCAAAAGCCTGCTGACCCCGAGCGTGCAGACGAACCACCCGCTTGTGCAATTTGCCCCGACACCAGCGAATGTTTATCAGCTGGTTTATTGCTATCCCGCTTATCGCTTAGCCGCCATCAGCGATATTTTCCGGGCGGTCTATGGCGATGCGTCGATGATGAACCGCATCCGTCCAGTTTTGATGAACCAGCAGGGCAATGCCAATGACACGCTGAGGTTGGCGCTGAACTGGATTGATGGCTACGCCAGATCCCGCAATCGGGAAGTCCGTTCGTATTTTTACGGCGCGGGTGGTTCGGCCTATTACGGCTCCGATGCCACCATCTCCGAAGCCGACCGTGGCAATGCCGATCTGTATTTCAGCGGTGCCTACGATACCCAAGGCATCAGCGCGATGGGTCTGGATGCCTTGTGGGCGGCCAGTTTTGGCTTGAAACGTATCGCTTACGAGGGTGGCCCGAGTCTGGACTACTACACCCAGCAACAAGCCGATGCCATCAATCTCGATCCGCGCATGAAAGACATGATCGTCAACACCCACAATGCCTGGTCAGCGATGGGCGGCGATTTGCTGATGTATTACACGGTGGTTGGTCCGAGAGAGTGGAACTTCTCCAACGACATTTCCAATTCCAACACCCCGAAGAACCAAGGTCTGGATCAGCTCAATAGACAGCCACGCGCAGCGGTAATGGTGGGGCAGGCACTCCCCGGCGAGGTGGCCTATTCCGCCACGGATTCCCGCGCCCAGATCACCAGCGGTTACTGGGGCTACAACACCACCTGCGATGCTTTGCCTTGCTGGGCTGGCATGGATAAGTCCGGGGAATGGATGGCACTCAAGGCTCATAGCGACAACGCCTTTAGTGGCAATCTGACCGTGAATGCGCTCTCGTCAATCGGTGCCGTGGTGCGGGTGTATATCAATGGGGTAAGTCAGGGGAATGTGACGCTGACGGCCAGCGATCACCTGAGCGATAGCACCAGCCTCCCGGTGGCCATTCCCAAAGGTCTGGTGGCGGTGCGGCTGGAATTGGTCAGTGGCTGGCTGAACCTCCACTCCGCCAAAATTACGCCGTAGTTAGCGAGACACTCGCCGCGACAGTTCTCTTTTGCGGCGCTTTTCAGGGTTGATGTAGTTAGCTCTGGTGTCGCTTTATTACTGAATGAAAGAGGTGAAATTGATGGGAAGCATTTTTCGGTTTGTTTTCCTGAGTTGAGCTTTGTTGATTGCGGTGGCTTGCGGATGAGGGGGCGGATACTGACCCTGTTGGCCCGGTGATTTAAAGAGAGCTGACTCTGTGGTAGTTGCAAAGCTGGGGGCGCCGACCAGAAAGGCATCTTCTTCACTTGAAGCTATCCGCTATCTGGAATGGATTGCTCCGCATCGGCGCATCTTCAAGCGCCGCATTTTGTCGGCTTGCGATTGATTTTGTGTGATGGCGCCGGTGGTGTCGCTCAAGCCGGGGCCCGCCCGGCGGGCGGGTCCTGTCTTGTCAGGACAAGACAGGAACGAAAGAAGCAGCCCCGCTTCAACGCCCCGCCTGCGCCGGGGTGCCCTGCGCCGCTGCAGCGCTATCTCGGGCGCGAGGTTGCAATGTAATGAGCTTCGCGGAGGCGTTGGGCTTCGCCGCACTCAACCCAAACTAAGGCTCTGGGGCGGGTTGGGTTGTCAGCCCGGAAAATGCCATTGAAATGGATTTTCGCGAAAAAATGCTTATGGCATGACAATCGCAGTATTATGGTTTTTGACAAACCGTGCTGATGATTCGTTTTCTGACGGGGAAGCTGCTTGCTGGCGCTGTCTGTGGCGTGTTCTTGACGAACGAGTGGGGTAGTGTGTGATGCGAACCTTTATCCGGCATTTCTTATTGTCTGTGATGGCTTTGTTGCTGATTGCCTGTGGCGGCGGAGGTGGATCGACGAGCACGCCAGCACCAACGCCTAGCGCTCCCGCTGCACCAACGGGTTTAACTGCAATCGCAACGAATGGACAAGTTTCGCTCTCCTGGAGCGTTAGCAGCAGTGCAACGGCGTATCACGTCAAACGGGCATTGGTGACTGGCGGCGCCTATACCGAAATTGCCGCTCCAACCGCTACTGCGTTTATTGACTCGGGTCTTACCAACGGCACGACCTACTACTATGTGGTGACTGCTTCCAACGCCAACGGCGAAAGCGCAAATTCGGCTGAGGCGAGTGCCGTCCCCAGCACCGATTTGCCGGTCCTGGCCGACAATGACCCAACGCAGAACTACCTCGGAATGAATGTCTGGTTTGCGGCGGATTGGGATGGCGCCTTTGCCTTTGCCGATGCGATGAAAACCGCACGCCCCTGGAGGAATGCCGATTGGACGGGGGATGTGGCCACCGACGAATACGGCTGGCCGCTGGCGGATGCCTCAACCGTGGTGTTTACAGGCACCGGGGCACAGGTGAACGGGACCTACAAGTTGATCTTCAATGGGCTGGCGGATGTGAGCTTGTTGTGGGTGGGGGGCTCGGTGACCAACAAGGTTTATGACGCTGCTACCAACACCACCACCGCCGATGTCACCTTCGCAGCCGGGGATCAACGCAACAGTCTGGGCTTGATATTACGCAACACCCAGCGCACCGCCAGCAGTGCCACTAAAACCGGCTTTACCAATCTGCGCCTGTATCGGCCCGGTAAACCGGCCGATGGCAGCGTCGTCTATAACCCGCACTTCCTCAATGCGATCAAAAAGGTGCATGTTGTCCGCATGATGGACTGGACGGCCACCAACGGCAATCTGGTGCAACACTGGGCCGACCGCATGACGCCGAAGCATTTCTCCCGCATGGCACAAAGCTACAAAGGCCCCGGCGGTTTGAGTGTTCCGGCGGAAAATGTGGGCTTGGGCGTGGCGCTGGAACACCAGATCCGCCTGTGCAACGAAGCGAATGTGGATTGCTGGATCAATATTCCACCGGCAGCGGATGATGACTTCGTGCGCAACATGGCCCTGACCCTGCGCTACGGCTCGGATGGCACCAACCCGTACACCAGCACACAAACCAATCCGGTTTATCCGCCTCTGAAACCCGGATTGCGGGTTTATCTGGAATACTCCAACGAAATCTGGAATTCGGCTGGCGGCTTCTGGGGATTCCATGTGATTGAAGACATCATCAATTCCTTGGCTAATCTCTTGGTCACCGATCACCCGGTGCAAATCCCGAGCGGCGGGCATTACGACCAGGTATGGCGCTACCCGGCCTTCCGTACCGCGCAAGCCAGCGACATTTTCCGCACGGTCTATGGCGATGCCTCGATGATGAACCGCGTGCGGCCGATACTGATGACTCAGCAAGGTGATGGTCAAGCCACCCTATCCACCGCACTGGTATGGCTGGAGCGCTATGGCAAGCGGCAAAGTCCAGAGCGCACGGTGAATTCCTACATCTATGGCGCGGGCGGCTCCGGCTATTACGGCCCGATGGTGGCAGAAGCTGATCGCGGCAACGCGAATGTGTATTTTTCCGCCGCTAACTTCCCCCCCGCCGAGAATCTGCGCAATTTCGAGCTCGATGCCACTTGGGCCGCGGCATACGGCGTGAAGCGCATCGCCTATGAGGGGGGGCCCAGTCTGGATGGATACACCGAGACCCAGGCCAACTCGATCAATCTCGACCCCCGCATGCAAACGGCGATGATCGATACGCACAATGCCTGGTCGGCACGCGGCGGCGATTTGCTGGTGTATTACACCTTGAGTGGCGACTGGAAGTGGGGTTTCACGCCGGACATCTTCAACCTGGATACGCCAAAGTTCCGCGCGCTGGACCAATTGCGCAATACACAACGGGCCGCATACACCTACGGGCAATTGCTGCCCGGCACGATTGCTGCCGCCAATGGCAGCAAGATCGGAACCGCCGGCAACTGGAACGGGGATCTCGATGGCGAAACATGCCTCAACGCCAACCGGATCAACACCTGGATCGCCTACCCGGCCTACACCGCCAGCGCCACAACCGGCAGCTTGAGCCTGCGCGGTGCCAGCGGCAATGAGGCCGTGACCATCAAGGTCTCCGTCAATAGCAAGGAACAAGGTCAGGTGGTGCTGCCCGCCAGCAACTATGCGAAAACCACCAGTTCGACCTTGACCTTGAATTTGCCCAAGGGAAAAACCCTCATCCGGTTGGACACAGTCAACGGCGCCAACGCCGATTGGGGGCTGTGCTCAATTCAGGTGGAATAAGGCTCCTGGCGATCGCAACGCAAGTCTTGCGCCGATCTGGCTTGCGTGGCTATTTCATCTGCACCGCATCTCGGTGGTGCGATGACCGCTCCTTCCGGTTGCGCGGTGCGGGTTGGCCGCAGACCTCCCGTCGCGCCGTGCGTCGTTCCGCGTGGGTTGATAACGCCAACCCGCCCTAGGAGGCAACGGCCCTCAAGCAACCTGATGAACTGCTCACGTCCCACGCGCTCATCGCCCCGCCGGGCCGTCGCTACTAGCGGCGCGGCGGGGCGGGGCGCTTCTAGCTTCAATCAGGCGCCGTACCGACGGCTGAGGCCGATTCCGAGCAATGCCAATGCAGCCAGCGCGAGGCTTCCGGGCTCCGGCACGGTGGTGACCGGCGGCGCTGACGAAATGGCGCCCACGGCGTCAATGTCTGCGCCGACAGACCCACCCGCGCCAGTCTGGCCCTCTGCAGGGTCATCGGTCAGCCGGATGTACGAGAATTTGTCGAGCGCATTGAAACCGTAGGCATCGATGTCGATCCCCGCGGTAGCGCCGAACACCTTGCCGACCGCGAACCAGTTCAAGCCATCTTTGCTGATGTCCACGAACGTGTCTTCCACGTCGGGCCCGACTTCGAACACCCACAAGTCCAGCGCCGAGGAGCCACTGCCGGTCAGTGAGTTATCGGTGAACTTCAACACGATGCGCCCCCCCTGGCCCAGCGTGACGAAGCCTGTGTCAGAGCTGCCGGTGGGCGCACCCAACGCGTTCAGTGGCGTTTGGTAAGCCGCATCCGGCCCTGCTGTGCCGCCGTAAGTCGGATCGTACGAGACAAGCGAATCCGCAAACGACGAGGCGCCCCCCGGGAATTCGACGCCGCCGAACACCGCCGCCTGTACCGATAGCCCGGACGTGACTCCCAGAGTGACAAGCCCGATACGTGCAAGCGCAGCTGCGCATTTCAATGAACCCGAAACCATGATGATCCCTCCTTGATGGACAACAGTCTCCGCTGTCTCGGCAAGCATCAAGGGTACCGATTTGCTCAAGTGTCTGATTTCTTTGTCATGTTTTTCAGGCGTGCTGGTGTTGGTGCGGCGCATGTAAAGAAGTCTGACGCTGCTGGCGGTAGAAGGGCAGGTGGCGCCGACGAGAAGGGGGCCTTCTTGCCGTGAGGGTGTCTGCTATCTGGAGCTGATGGCTCCGAATTTGTGCCTCTTGCAGCATTGCGTTCTGTTGGCTTGCGATGGGGGTTGCCGGTGAGCGCTGGCGTTCCCGTTCAAGCCGGGTCCCGCCCCGGCGGGCGGGTTCCTTTCTTGTGCCGACAAGAAAGGAACCAAAGAAGCGGCCCCGCTTCAACGCCCTTTGCTACGCAAAGGGTCCCCTGCGCTGCTCGAAGCATCGGGTGGCTGCGGAACTCGGCCCTGCGGGCCTCAGACAGTCCTCGCCACCGCCGCGCAACGCGCGTCGGAACCCGAAGCTTCTGCGCTGCTCGGCGTTTCAGAGGGGGGAGAGAAAAGCGTCGATGATCAACCGTTCTCTGCAAATTCGACCTGCGCGAAAACGGCAATGGTTTTGACTTTGGGCCCCGTCGAGAGCGCCTAGTAGCGGAGCGCGACCGGGAAGAAGGCCGAGGACTGTTTGAGCTCCGAGCGCAGCGAGGGCGAGTTCCGCAGGCCCCCGGTCGCGCGAGCAACGCAGGGAAGTCAGGCGCGAAGCGCCTGACCGCGAACGCCGGGCGGCAGTCTTTGCTTACTTTCTGGTGCTGTTGCCAGAAAGTAAGGCGCCTGCCGGGGGTGCGACCCCGGCCAACGCGCCGTCGCAATGCAGTGACCTTGCCGGAGCCGTTGGGCGTCGCCGCGCTAAACCCAACTTACGCAAGCGAGTCAATGCACTTGTCGGCAATTTTGACGCCGAGCGAACGCCTGAATGGAATTTCGGGTCATGCATTCGATGGCGCACTATTTGCTTTGCGGCACGCAAGGCCATACGGGGACTCGTGCGGTGGCGACGCGCAGGGGCCAAGCGATGGCCGGCCATCAATCAATCTATTCGCCAATCCGCAGAGAGGTCTTTCAATGATCAAAACGACTATTGGGGTGCTGCTGGCCGCTACGGCTGTTTGTTCGACACCGGCGCAGGCGACCTTACGGGCTTACTACTCGATGTCTGCAACAGCCGGTAACGATGTCAAAACTGCGTCACAAGAGCAAGACACGAACTACGGGATGACCAATTCGGTATCAGATGCCTACGATGTCGTGCACGACAAGGGTGTTAATCGATATCGCGCGTTGGCAACGGTAAGTGTTCGCTCGGATTACGGATCACTGTCGTTTGTCCAAACGGCTGGCAGCACTGCTAATTTCTCAAAGCTGTATTCGCCAACGCCAATGTTTTATCCGGTTTCCAGCGTCTATACGGAGGCCCAATTCGATGACGTGGTGAGAGTCGTGGCGCCTGGGTACAGCGGCGATGTGTCAATGACTTTCAGATTCAAGGCAGACGGCAATATCAATACGTTGAGCCCCAGTCTGACGAATGTCTCGTCTGGTGCGATGTGGGACTACCAAATTGCATTCAACGTCGCGCGTCCGAATTTATTCTACGCGGGGCAAGAAATGCCGAGTTGTCCCGGTGCGGTGTCGTGCCCTATGAACGACTGGTTCTATAACCCGTATGGAGATGCTCGATACCTTGGCGATGGATACTACGAAATGAAGGTGCAACTGCCGGCCAATCAAAACACTGACTTCTTTGTGCGTGGACGCGCTTATAGCAACGGGGCCTATGACACTAAGACCTTTGTCAATTCGCAGTTTGCATGGGGCGGTATTGTGGGTTGGTCGACGCTAGACGGGACGCCGCTCACTTCGTTTTCTCTAGCCTCAGGTTCCGGCACCGACTACACGCAAGACTTTTCGATTTCGACACCCGTTGATGAGCCGCCCGTTGCCGCCCTGATGCTCTGTGGCCTGCTCCTGGGCGCCTTAAAGGTGCGCCGCGAACTTGCGCGCCGCGAGAGTTGAAAACGAAACGGAAGGACTTTGGAGATAAGACAAGGGCCGCCCATCGGGCGGCCCTTCTTCTTTACGGCAACTTCAGAAGCAGTCAGCCCTTACGCCGAATACTCCTCCATCGGCACACACGCACAGAACAAATTCCGATCCCCATACACGTCATCGATGCGATTGACGCTCGGCCAGAACTTGTTGTCGGCCACGTAAGCAAGCGGGAACACCGCCTCTTCGCGCGAATACGTGCGCGTCCATTCCGCCACCATCACGTCCGCCTGCGTGTGCGGGGCGTGCTTGAGCGGGTTGGCGTCGGCGGGCCACACGCCTTGCTCGACCTTGCGGATCTCTTCGCGGATCTGCGTCATCGCGGCGATGAAACGGTCCAGCTCGCCCTTCGATTCCGACTCGGTCGGCTCGACCATGATCGTGCCGGCGACCGGGAAGGACATCGTTGGCGCGTGGAAGCCGTAGTCCATCAGGCGCTTGGCGATGTCGACCTCGGTGATGCCGGTGGCGGCCTTGATCGGGCGGATGTCGAGGATGCACTCGTGCGCGACGCGGCCTTGCGTGCCGCGGTAGAGCACCGGGTAATGCGGCGCAAGCTTGGCGGCGACGTAGTTGGCGTTGAGGATCGCGTACTCGGTGGCTTGCTTGAGGCCTTCGCCGCCCATCATCGTGATGTACATCCATGAGATGGTGAGGATGCTGGCGGAGCCGAACGGGGCGGCGCTGACCGCACCCTGGCCGGCGTGCGAGCGCGCCTCAGTGCCGGTGGGCTTCACGGCGTGGTCAGCCATGAACGGGGCCAGGTGCGCTGCAAGGCCGATCGGGCCCATGCCGGGGCCGCCGCCGCCGTGCGGGATGCAGAAGGTCTTGTGCAGGTTCATGTGGCTCACGTCGGCGCCGATGGTGGCGGGCGAGGTGAGACCGACCTGCGCGTTGAGGTTGGCGCCGTCCATGTAGACCTGGCCGCCGAAGGCATGCACCGTGGCGCAGATGTCCTTCACGGCTTCCTCGAACACACCGTGCGTCGAGGGGTAGGTGATCATCAGCGCGGCGAGATTGTCCTTGTGCTGCTCGGCCTTGGCCTTGAGATCGGCGACGTCGACGTTGCCGTTCTCGTCGCAGTCCACCACCACCACGTCGAGGCCGCACATCTGCGCGGTGGCAGGGTTGGTGCCGTGGGCGGACTTCGGGATCAGGCAGATGTTGCGGTGCGCGTCGCCGCGTGCCTCGTGGTAGCGGCGGATCGCGACCAGCCCCGCGTACTCGCCCTGTGCGCCGGAGTTCGGCTGCATGCAAATCGCCGGGAAGCCGGTGACCGCGCGCAGGTAGTCGGCGAGGCCCTCGATCATCTCGAGGTAACCGGCGGCCTGCTCGCGCGGCACGAAGGGGTGCACATCGCCGAACTCGGGCCAGGTCACCGGGATCATTTCGCTGGTGGCGTTGAGCTTCATGGTGCAGGAGCCCAGCGAGATCATCGAGTGGTCGAGCGCGAGGTCGCGGTTCTGCAGCTTCTTCAGATAGCGCAGCATCTCGTGCTCGGTGTGGTGGCTGTTGAACACCGGGTGCGTGAGGATCGCATCGGTGCGCAGCAGCGCATCTGGCAGCAAATTCGGCAGCGCAACGCCGGCTTCCAATGCCGCGACGTCGGCCTTCACGCCGAAGAGGCCGAACAGCGCGGCCACGTCGTCACGCGTGGTCTTCTCGTCGAAGGACACGCCCAGCGCGGTATCCGACACATGGCGCAGGTTGTAGCCCGCGGCCACCGCGGCTGCGTGCAGCGCGGCGGTCTTGTCGCCGGTGTCGATGTCCAGCGTGTCGAAGAACTGCACGGTGCGCAGCGTGTAGCCCGCGCCCTTCAAGCCGGCGGCGAAGATCGCGGCGAGCTTGTGGATGCGCGAGGCGATCGTCTGGAGGCCCTTGGGCCCGTGATACACCGCGTACATGCCTGCCATGTTGGCCAGCAGCACCTGCGAGGTGCAGATGTTGGAGTTGGCCTTCTCGCGGCGGATGTGCTGTTCGCGCGTTTGCAGCGCCATGCGCAGCGCCTTCTTGCCGCGCGCATCGACCGACACGCCGATGATGCGGCCCGGCACCGAGCGCTTGTGCTCGTCGCGGGTGGCGAAGAACGCAGCGTGCGGGCCGCCGAAACCCATCGGCACACCGAAGCGCTGCGCCGAGCCCAGCGCGATGTCTGCACCCATCTCGCCCGGCGATTTGAGCAGCACCAGCGCCATCAGGTCAGACGCCACGGCGACCAGCGCGCCCTTGGCCTTCAGCGCGGCAATGGTGGCGGTCAGGTCGCGTACTGCGCCGGTCTTGTCCGGGTACTGCAGCAGCGCGCCGAACACGTCGGCCGAGGCGGCTTCTTCAGCGGTGCCGAAGACCAGATCCCAGCCGAAGTACTTGGCGCGGGTCTTGACCACGTCGATGGTCTGCGGGAACGCGGCGCTGTCGACGAAGAAGGCGTTGGACTTGCTCTTCGACGCGCGGCGCGCCAGGGCCATCGCCTCGGCGGCGGCGGTAGCTTCATCCAGCAGCGAGGCGTTCGCGAGCTCGAGCCCGGTGAGGTCCATCACCATCTGTTGCCAGTTCAGCAACGCTTCGAGGCGGCCCTGGGCGATCTCGGCCTGGTAGGGCGTGTAGGCGGTGTACCAGCCCGGGTTCTCCAGCACATTGCGCAGGATGACCTTGGGCAGGATGGTGTCGTAGTAACCCAGACCGATCAGCGAACGCTTCAGCACGTTCTTGCCGGCGATGGCCTTGAGTTTGGCGAGCGCTTCGTGCTCGGGCACGGCCGCGGCGATCGGCAGCGGCTTCGCGAGACGGATGCCAGCCGGCACGGTCTCGGCGATCAGCGCTTCGAGCGACGCGGTGCCGATGTCGGCACACATCGCGGCCGTTTCGGCGGCATCGGGGCCGATGTGGCGGCCGATGAAGTCATCGCGCTGCTCAAGCGCGGAAAGCGGAAGGTTCAGCATGGTCTGGCTCTGTCAGGATGCGGGGCGGTTTGAGGCGAGTGCGCTTTGTTCTTGTTGTTGCGCGGCTTGTCGGCGATAGGCCTACTCAGGTCACGCGATTTGCGTGGAGCGATCGTCGCGAGCGGTCCGAGGTCAAGCCGAAACGCACAGCCGTACTCGGGTACGGCGAGCATTGCAGGCTTGAGATCGGGCCGCGCAGCAGATCGATACGCGCAAATCAGGCGTCGGCGATCTTGTCGTAGGCAGCGGCGTCGAGCAGCTTGGTCACGTCGTCAGCATTTACCGGCTTGAGTTTGAACAGCCAGGTGGCGTAGGCGTCTGCGTTCACCGATTCCGGCGCGTCCAGTGCGGCCTGGTTGGTCTCGATCACTTCACCGGCGATCGGGGCGTAGATGTCCGACGCGGCTTTCACCGATTCCACGATGGCGCAGTTTTCACCAGCCTTCAGCGTACGGCCGACATCTGGCAGTTCAAGGAACACGACGTCGCCGAGCGCGTTCTGCGCGTGGTCGGTGATGCCGACGGTGACGGTGCCGTCCGGCTCCATGCGGACCCATTCGTGGGACTCGGTGTAACGCAGCGTGGTCGGGGTGTTCATGTCGTTTCTCCTGGTCAATTTCTGGATTGCGGAATCAGTCTGGATGGCGCGCTCAGGCAAGCACCTTGCCGTTGCGGACGAACGAGAGTTTGGTGACGCGAGCCTTCAGGAGCTTGCCACGGATGTCGACTTCAACGGTATCGCCCAGCTGCACCGCAGCGGGGATTCGCGCAAAGGCGATTGACGCGTTCATCGACGGGGCGAAGGAGCCGCTGGTGGTTTCACCCTCGCCGTGCGGGGTGACGACGCGCATGTGGCCGCGCAGCACGCCGCGGTCTTCGAGCAGCAGACCAACCAACTGCTTGCTGCGATCGTAGGCTTCGAGCGCGGTACGGCCGATGAAGTCGCGGCCCTCGGTGAAGTCGACCGTCCAGGTGAGGCCGGATTCGAGCGGGTTCTTGCTCTCGTCCATGTCCGAGCCGTAGAGGTTCATGCCGGCTTCAAGGCGCAGCGTGTCGCGCGCGCCCAGGCCGATCGGTTTCACGCCGGCAGTTTCGAGGGCCTTCCAGATCTCGGCCGCGCACTGCGCGGGGACGATCAGTTCGAAGCCGTCTTCGCCGGTGTAGCCGGTGCGGCAGATCATGATTTCGCCGAACTCGCCATTCCACTTGGCGGCCTGGAAGGGCTTGAGGCCCTCGCTGACCGCTTGCGAGCCGGGCAGAGCGGCCCACGCCTTAGTGCGGGCATTCGGGCCTTGCACCGCGATCATCGCCAGGTCGCGGCGCGATTCGATGGTGACGTTGGCACCCATCTTCGCAGCCTGCGTGCGCATCCACGCGATGTCCTTGTCGGCGGTGCCGGCGTTCACAACGATGCGGTAGTCGTCCGGTGCGAAGAAGTAGGTGATCAGGTCATCGACCACGCCGCCATCGTCCTGCAGCATGCAGGAGTAGAGCGCCTTGCCGGGCAGGGTGAGCTTGCCGATGTTGTTGGCGAGCAGTTTTGCGAGGAAGGCCTGCGCACCAGCGCCGGAAACATCTACCGGAAGCATGTGCGATACGTCGAACATGCCGGCGTCGCGTCGCACCTGGTGGTGCTCTTCGAGCTGCGAGCCGTAGTGGATCGGCATGTCCCAGCCGGCGAAGTCGACAATCTTCGCGCCTGCGGCGACATGGAGGTCAAAAAGCGGTGTCTGCTTGCCCAAGTGAGGCTCCCGGAGAGGTGGCAATCAAATTGCCAAGTTAGGTGGCAAATTCAGGTTAGTCCAAAAACGCAAAAGGGCCCGCCGCGCGATGCTCTGCGTGGCGGGCCCCATCTGTCCTTGGTACCTGAGAGATTGCATACCGGCTACGGTATGGCTGCCCCTTCGGTGGGTGCGGTCTGGCCGCACCTGCTCTCCAGATTTTTCGGAGCCTCCTTGCGGCCTGCTCCACTGCTGTCCGGTCCCTTGTACCTGAGCGATTCCGGGGTTACGCCTTCGGCGGTCTGCACGGGGCAGACGCTCTCCCAGACAACAGGGGGCGGACTCTACCGGAAGGGCAGGGGCGCCGCAACCGGCTGATAACATGACTTGTTTTCGCCCCGGAGCCCCGCGATGAACCCGCCTGCCGATGCCTGGATGCCGCGCCGCGAATCGGTGAGCGAATGGCTGGATGTGCGCGGCCTGCGGCTACATGTGCGGCGCTGGCCGCAACCGGGCGCGCCGCGCCTGTTCCTGCTGCATGGCTGGATGGACGTGTCGGCGTCCTTCCAGTTCATGGTTGATGCACTGGCGGGCGAGTGGGACATCATCGCGCCCGATCTGCGTGGCTTTGGCGAGAGCGCCTGGAGCGCCGACGGCTACCTCTTCGCGCACTACCTTGCCGACCTCGATGCCTTGCTTGAAGCCTACTCGCCTGATGAGCTGGCGTGCCTGGTCGGACACAGCCTTGGCGGAAATCTGGTCTGTCTGTATGCGGGCGTGCGGCCGACGCGGGTGCGCGCGCTGGCATCGCTCGATGCCTTCGGTTTGCGCGAGGCAAGGCCGGACGAGGCACCCGGCCGGCTGGAAAAATGGCTACAGCAGTTGCGCACGCCCGAGCGTTTTCGCAGCTACCCGGATTTTCCCGCGCTGGCGCGGCAGTTGCGGCTTGAAAACCCGCGTTTGTCACCGCAACGGGCGGCGTTTCTGGCCCGCCACCTGGGCGAGGAAGACGGGCTGGGTGCGGTGATCCGCGCCGCTGACCCGGCGCACAAACACGTCAGCCCGGCGCTCTATCGGTTCTCTGAAGTGCAGGCCGCATGGCGCCGGATCAGCGCCCCGGTTCTGGTCGTGCTGGCCGACGATGCCGCCTTGCTTGAGCGGCTGGGTCTCACGCGCGAAGAGGTCATGATGCGTCTGGCGAGCCTGCGCAACGCGCGGATCGAGACCTTGCCCGATTGCGGCCATAACCTGCATCTTGAGCAGGCAGAGGCACTTGCCCGCATCCTTGAGGAGTTTTTTCTCGGCCTGCCGCGGGGCACGGTACACTCGCCGTATGATCCCGCTCAACGCTGACCTGCATTGCCATTCCACTTATTCGGACGGGCTGCTCGAACCCGCCGAAGTTGTTGCCCGCGCCGCCCGCAACGGCGTCGAACTGCTCGCCCTGACCGATCACGATGAGATTGGCGGCCTGCCCGAGGCCCGAGCGACCGCGTCTGAATTCGGGGTGCGCTTTGTCAACGGGGTGGAGGTGTCCGTTTCGTGGGGCGACCAGACGGTGCATATCGTCGGGCTTGGTCTTGATCCGGATAACGCCGCGTTGCGCGAAGGTCTGGCGAGCGTGCGTGCTGGCCGCGATGGCCGTGCCGCGCGCATGTCGGATGCGCTGGCGGCGATCGGGATTCGTGGCGCCTACGAGGGCGCCTTGAAGTATGTGGGAAACCCCGCGCTGGTCAGTCGATCGCACTTTGCGCGCTATCTGGTCGAGATCGGCGCGGCGCGCGACGTGAAGACCGTGTTCGATCATTACCTCGTGCGCGGCAAGCCCGGCTACGTCGAACATGTATGGGCCACGATGGACGATGCCTTGGGCTGGATTCACGGCGCCGGCGGGATCGCGGTCGTCGCCCACCCTGGCCGCTACCGCTTGTCCAAGGCCGAACTGAACACCCTGTTCGAGCGGTTTCACGATTTGGGTGGCGGCGCAATCGAGGTTGTGTCCGGTTCGCACCACCGCGAGTCCACGCTTGAGTTTGCGCGGGTTGCGCGCCGCTTCGGCTTTCTGGCCTCACGCGCGTCGGACTTCCACGGCCCGGGCGAGAGCAGTGTTGATCTTGGGGGCGCGGATCGCCTGCCCGAGGACCTCACGCCGGTGTGGTCGCGCTTTTGAATCGGGCGGGCCGCCGCAACGCATCCGCCAATCGCGCGGAACCCCGCGACAGCGCTGACGCTGCGGGACTAGAATCGCGCCTTTAGCGCATTGCCTCTCGATCGTGGCTCAGTACTTCTCCCTCTTTCCCGATAACCCGCAGCCACGCTTGTTGCGACAGGCCGCCGAGATCATTCGCGATGGCGGGTTGGTGGTCTTTCCGACCGACTCGGCCTACGCACTGGCGGGGCAGACCGGGAACGCAGGCCTGATCGACCGCATCCGCCGCATCCGCGGCGTTGATGATCGCCACCACCTCACGCTGATGGTGCGCGATCTCTCCGAAATCGCGCACTACGCGCGGGTCGACAATGCGCAGTACCGTTTGCTTAAGGCGGTGACGCCCGGTCCCTACACCTTCATCCTCGAAGGCACCAAGGAACTGCCGCGCCGCGTGCTGCACCCCAAGCGCAAAACCATCGGCATCCGCTGCCCCTCGCACCCAGTCGTCGCGGCCTTGCTGGGTGAGCTGAACGAACCGATGCTCACCTCCACGCTGCTGTTGCCGGGCGAAGACCTGCCGCTCACCGATGCCGAAGACATCCGCGACCGACTCGAAAAGCTGGTCGACCTGGTGATCGAAGCCGGCCCCTGCGGGCCCGAAGCGACGACGGTGGTCGACCTCACCGGCGGCACGCCGGAAGTGATTCGGCGCGGCCTTGGCCCGCTCAGCCCGCTCGGGCTTGACGATTGAACGCCTCTGCTAGACTGCTGTTTTCCCAATGATTAGTGGGCCATGGACATCGTCCTGACGATTCTGGTTTGGGCGCCGCCCATATTGCTGGCAATCACCCTGCACGAGGCCGCGCACGGTTATGCGGCGCGCCACTTCGGCGACCCGACCGCCTACCTTGCCGGCCGTATCAGCCTTAACCCGCTGCGTCACATCGACCCGGTCGGCACGATCGCCGTACCGCTGGGCATCGTGCTAATGAATCACGCGACCGGCGCGAGCTTCCCGCCCTTTGGCTGGGCCAAGGCGGTGCCGGTGAACTCCGGCCGCTTGCGCAACCCGAAGCGCGACATGCTCTGGGTGGCCGCTGCCGGGCCGGGTGCCAACTTGGCGCTGGCATTAGGCTGGGGTTTGATGCTGAGTCTGCAGAGTGCGTTGGATGGATATGGTGGCGACCGGTTTTTCGAGATGGGGCAGGTGGGCATTTTGGTGAATCTGGGGCTCATGTTGCTGAACCTGCTACCGATACCGCCGCTCGATGGAGGCCGCATCGCGATCAGCCTCCTTCCCGGTCCGCTGGCGTGGAAGTTCGCGCGGATCGAGCCCTACGGCTTCATCATCCTGATCGCGCTGCTATACCTGCGCGTGCTGGACTATGTGCTGTGGCCGCTGATCCCGCCGCTGAGGCAAATCATCGCGCTTGTCACCGGCGCGTGAGTGGTTCGGGTATGAACATCCACCCGCTTGTTGGCGCGAATCCCTTCGGCCTTTCAGCAGTGCGCCGTTATGGCTGAGCTTGCAACGGCTCAGCTCGACTTACGCCCGCACGACGAGGGCTTGCCGCCGGCCTTGGCAAAGATTTATGGCGAGTCCCTGTTCGAGCTGCCGCGCGACCTCTACATTCCGCCGGATGCGCTGCAGGTATTTCTTGAGGCCTTTGAAGGCCCGCTCGATTTGCTGCTCTACCTGATCCGCAAGGCCAACATCAACGTCCTTGATATTCCGATGGCGCCGCTGACGGCCCAGTACCTCAAGTATGTCGAGGCAATGCGGCGCAGCAACCTGGAGTTGGCGGCCGAGTATCTGCTGATTGCGGCGATGCTGCTTGAGATCAAGTCGCGCATGTTGCTGCCGCGACCGCCGGCTGAAGCGGAAGACGACAGCCTAGACCCCCGAGCCGAGCTGGTGCGCCGGCTGCTGGAGTACGAGCAGATGAAGGTTGCAGGCGCGCGGCTGGATGCGCTGCCACGGGTTGAGCGCGATTATGAGTGGGTTACCGTGTGGGTCGCCGAAAAGGTGGTCGAGCGCTTGCCGGAAGTCAGCCTGCACGATCTGCAAGTCGCCTGGCTGGGTTTGGTGCGTAAGGCCAAGCTGACGCAGCACCACACCATCAAGCGTGAAGAACTCTCGGTGCGTGAGCGGATGACGTCCATTATGCGGCAGCTTGGCGGTGGCGCGTTCCAGCCCTTCGAAGCCCTGTTCGAGCGTGATGCGGGTGTGCCGATGCTGGTTGTCAGCTTCCTGGCGGTGCTTGAACTGGTCAAGGAGCGGCTGGTTGTTGTCAGTCAGGTGGCACCCTTGGAGCCGATTTATGTCAGACTTAACACCTCGGATGCCGATTGAATCGGAAGTTTCGGCCGCGGCCGAAGATTCGATAGACTTCGAGCTTGCCTTGCGGGTCCTTGAAGCAGCGCTCCTTGCGGCTGCCGAACCGCTCGCAATGGCTGAGCTGCGCAAACTCTTCGATGACCAGCTTGATGCGGATCTGATTCGCCGACTGCTCGAAGCCTTGCGCGAGCGCTGGAGTGATCGCGGCGCTGAACTGGCTCAACTGGCGACTGGCTGGCGATTCCGCACCCGTGCCGAATACCAGCCCTATCTCGACCGGTTGCGTGAGCAGAAACCGCCGAAATACTCGCGAGCCGTGCTGGAGACGCTGGCAATCATCGCCTACCGCCAGCCGGTGACGCGTGGCGACATTGAAGATATTCGCGGCGTTGCCGTTTCTCCAAACGTACTGAAAACACTGGAATCACGTGGCTGGGTCGATATCGTCGGGCATCGTGATACGCCCGGACGTCCGGGGCTTTATGCCACGACGCGACGCTTCCTTGATGAACTTGGCCTGCGCAGCCTCACCGAGCTGCCACCCTTGGCCGAAATTGAAAAGGTGATGGATCTTGTCGATACCGCAACGCAAGCCGCGCCCGCCGCGGCGCAATGATGGCAATTCCCCCGCCCGCCCGCCGCGCCGCAATGACGGCGCCGCGCCGCCAGGGCGCAGGGGGCGCGGCCCCAAAGCGCAGGCCGAGGCCTACGAACCGCAGCGCTTGCACAAGCTCCTGGCAGAGGCGGGCTATGGCTCCCGGCGCGAACTTGAAGAGTGGATCATCGCCGGGCGAGTCAGCGTCAATGGCATGCCTGCCGGAGTCGGACAGAAGATCGGTCCGGGCGACCGGATCAAGATCAACGGCAAGCTGGTGAACATCCGCTTCACCGAGCGCGCGCCCCGCGTGCTGATGTACCACAAGCCCGAAGGCGAAATCGTCAGCCGTGACGATCCTGAAGGACGGCCGACCGTGTTCGAGCGCTTGCCGGTGCTCAACCGGGGTCGCTGGATCGCGATCGGGCGACTCGATTTCAATACCTCCGGCCTGTTGCTCTTCACCAGCAACGGCGATCTGGCCAACCGCATGATGCATCCGCGCTACGAGCTGGAGCGTGAATACGCCGTGCGGGTGCTGGGCGAGCTGACCGAAGAGCAGATCGGCACGCTGACCACGGGCGTTGCGCTGGAAGACGGCGAAGCGCGCTTCAACTCGCTGACCGATGGGGGTGGAGAGGGCAGTAACCACTGGTATCGCGTGACGATTTCTGAAGGCCGTAATCGCGAAGTGCGGCGGATGTTCGAAGCCGTCGGCCTGACAGTCAGTCGCCTGATGCGGGTGCGCTACGGGCCGGTCCAGTTGCCGCGCCAACTCAAGCGCGCGGCTTGGGCGGAGATGTCCGAAGCGGACGTGTGCGCCTTGATGGAGGCGCTTCCGGCCGATATCGAGCCTGATTCGCCTTTTGCCGAACCTGACGAGCATCAGCTCGAGGCGGACATGGAGGCTGAAGATGCCGAGGCGTGGGCCAAGGCGCAAAGACTCAAGGTGCCTGGCGTACGCCCCCTGACCGACGGCGCGGCCACCGAGCGTGGGCCGCGTACCGGGCGCCCGCAAGGAGCCGGGGCGCGTCCTGGTGGCCCGAACGCGCAACGAAATCCGCGCGGCAAAGGCCCCCGTCCGCCGCGTGACGGGCGCCCCGCTGAGGCGGGTGCGCAGGGCGGTCAGCGCGCGCAGCAGCGTGGCGGTGGGCGGCGACCCGAGGATGGCGCGCAGGAACGCTTGGGGCTGGAGGCCGGCACTCCGGCACCGGAGGGCGGCGCGCCTAAGCGTGGTGCTCGCCCGAACAAGCCGCGCAAACCGCAAAGTGGCCCGCGCCTGCCGCGGAACGTGCAAAACGAACCCGGTGCGCCGGGCCTTGCAGCGGAAGGCGTCGCGCCGAGAGCTGAGGGCGATGCAGTGGCCGCGCCGGCGCGCAAGCGCTCCGGGCGGGGGCGCAAACCGCGCAAGCCGCCGGTTGCTGAGTGAACGCATTTACCTAGCGCGCCAGGTCTGATAAACTCTTGCGGGTTATAGGATCTGGCGCCTGTATTTTTCGTGCGTCAGGCATGTTTTGATGAGTGGGCATTGCGCCCACTTTTTGTTTGTAGCGGCGCATGGATCTGAAACTGCTGATTGAGAAGACGGCCGAAGGCTTGGGCTTTGAGGTGATCGATATCGAATCGTCGCCCCGTGGCCGGCTTTTGCGTGTGTTTATCGACAAGCCGGAAGGCATTGTTGTTGAGGACTGCGCGACAGTCAGCAATCAACTGACCCGACTTTTTGAAGTCGAGAATATCGATTACGACCGGCTGGAAGTCTCTTCGCCCGGGCTTGATCGCCCGCTGACAAAGCTGGCCCACTTCGAACGCTTTGCGGGCGAAGAAGTCCAGATGCGTGTTCGGATTCCGGTGGCGAATCAGCGCAATTTCAGCGGCGTCCTGCGCGGCATCGAAGGCGAGACGGTGATTCTTGCAACCGCAACTGGCGAGCAGCGTTTCGCGTTCGACGATGTCGAGCGGGCGCGAATCGTTCCCAAGTTCTAAGAGTTTTGAGGGGTTGATGCAATGAGCCGCGAGGTTTTGCTGCTTGTCGATGCGCTGTCGCGCGAGAAGAACGTCTCGAAAGAGATCGTGTTCCAGGCGCTGGAGTCGGCGCTGGCTTCGGCCACGAAAAAGCGTATCCATGACGACGCGGATGTCCGTGTCACGATTGATCGTGAGTCCGGCGAGCATGAGGCGTTCCGTCGCTGGCTGGTGATGCTGGATGCCGACGTGACCAACGATGAAGCCGAGATGGGCTTGATCGATGCACGTGAGCAGTTCGAAGACATTCAGGTTGGCGAGTATGTCGAGGAGCCGCTCGAGCCGATCGATTTCGGTCGCATCGGCGCGCAGGCGGCGAAGCAGGTCATCCTGCAGCGTATTCGCGATGCCGAGCGCGAGCAGATCCTCAACGACTTCCTTGAGCGCGGCGAGCACTTGGTCACCGGCAACATTAAGCGGATGGAGCGCGGCAACGCGATCGTCGAGGTTGGCCGACTTGAGGCTGTGCTGCCCAAGGATCAAATGGTGCCGAAGGAAAACCTTCGCGTCGGCGACCGCACGCGCGCCTATCTCAAAGAAGTTTCGCGGGGCGCGCGGGGCCCTCAACTGATCCTCTCACGCACTTCGCCGGAGTTTGTAATCAAGCTCTTCGAGCTTGAAGTGCCCGAGATGGAAGATGGCCTGCTGGAGATTCGTGCGTGTGCGCGTGATGCAGGCATGCGTTCGAAGATCGCGGTCAAGGCAAATGATGCGCGCATCGACCCGATCGGCACCTGCGTCGGCCTACGCGGATCGCGCGTCACGGCGGTGCGTAACGAGTTGGGCGGCGAGAACATCGATATCGTGCTGTGGTCGCAAGATCCGGCTGAGTTCGTGATCAAGGCCCTCGCGCCAGCAGAGGTCTCGTCGATCGTGGTCGACGAAGAGTCGCACGCGATGGATGTTGTGGTTGACGAGAGCAACCTTGCAATCGCGATCGGGCGTGGCGGCCAGAACGTCAAGCTTGCTTCGGAGTTGACCGGCTGGCAGATCAACCTGATGACGGTGGAAGAGAGCGCGCAGAAGAGCGAGGCTGAGCATGGCCGACTGCGCCGCACCTTCACCGAGAAACTCGATGTCGATGATGAAGTGGCCGACATCCTGATCGACGAAGGCTTCACCTCCCTCGAGGAGATTGCCTACGTTCCGCTTTCTGAAATGCTTGAAATCGAAGCCTTTGACGAAGAAACGGTCAATGAACTGCGGACACGTGCCCGCAATGTTCTGCTGACCGAAGCCATCGTCAGCGAGGAGCAACTCGAGCAGGTCGCTGAAGACCTGCTGGCACTCGACGGCATGGACAAGCCGCTCGCCGCCAAACTGGCGCGCGCCGGCGTTAAGACCCGCGACGACCTTGCCGACCTTGCCGTCGATGAGCTGACCGAGATTGCGGGTATCACCGAAGACAGTGCGAAGGACCTTATTACCAAGGCCCGCGCGCACTGGTTCGAGTAAGACGGAGGTTGTTGCGGTTATGGCAGAAATGAGCGTGGCGCAGTTCGCCAGCGAGCTGAGGATGCCTGCATCCGTCTTGCTTGAGCAGTTGCAGAAGGCCGGTGTTGCGAAGTCCAGTGAAGGCGAGTCCCTGAGCGAGGCGGACAAGACGCGCCTGCTCGATTACCTGCGGCGTTCGCATGGCGAGACCGCTCCGAAGGCGAAGATCACCCTGACGCGCAAGCAGACATCGGAGATCAAGGCTTCGGATGCGACCGGCAAGGCGCGCACCATCCAGGTTGAAGTGCGCAAGAAGCGGGTGTTCGTCAAGCGTGACCCATCCGAGTTGGCCGCCGAGGGTGGCGTCCATCCGGACATGGAAGAGGCCTTGATGCAGGCCGACGACGAGCACATCCCGGTGGCGGAAGTTGCTGAGCCTGAGCTCGCGCCCGTTCCGGAACCTGAGCCCGAAATCGTCCCGGAGCCGGAACCGGAACCCGCTCCGGAACCGGAGCCGGAGGTCGTTTCGGCGCCCGAGCCTGTGGTGGCAGTCGAGCCGGCACCCGAGGTCGTGGCTGAGCCGGCGCCGGCCGTCGTTGAGGCCGTGCCGGTATCGAACGTAGCCCCCCCCGCGCAAGCACAGGAAGCGCCAGCCGCACCGGTGGCCGCCCGTTCAATTCTCGACATGCTCTCGCCCGAGGAGCGTGCCGCCCGCGAACGCGAAGCGCGTCGCGCATCCGAGCTTGCCCGCATTCAAGCTGAAGAACTGCGCCTGAAGCAGGCGCGCGAAGCACGTAAGAAGTCCGATGAAGAGGCTGCGCGTCAGCGCGCCATTGAAGCCGCTGAAAAGGCGCGCCAGCCCGCCGCTGTGGCGGCCCCGGCCGCTGCCGCTCCGGCCAAGACCGGGACGCTGCATAAGCCGGTGAAGGCCGAGGGTGCCAAGGAAGAGAAGAAGGGTGCCGCCAAGAAGGTTGAGCGCGAGGATGACACCAAGCGTCGCCAGATCAAGACGCGCGGTGACACCGGTGGTGGTGCGGCCGGGTGGCGGGGTGCGCGTGGCGGCGGCCGTCACGGCAAGGACAACCGTCAGCAGGACACCAACTTCCAGGCGCCGACCGAGCCGATCGTGCGTGAAGTGCACGTGCCCGAGACCATTTCGCTGGCCGATCTCGCCCACAAGATGGCGATCAAGGCGACTGAGCTCATCAAGCAGATGATGAAGCTGGGGCAGATGGTGACGATCAATCAGGTGCTTGACCAGGAAACGGCGATGATCCTCGTCGAAGAAATGGGGCACCAGGCGATCGCGGCCAAGCTCGATGATCCGGAAGCGCTGCTGGATGATTCGCAACAGAAGGATGCGGTGCAGTTGCCGCGTGCCCCGGTCGTGACCGTCATGGGCCACGTTGACCACGGCAAGACCTCCTTGCTGGACTACATCCGTCGCGCCAAGGTGGCCTCGGGTGAAGCGGGTGGCATTACCCAGCACATCGGTGCGTATCACGTAGAGACCGATCGTGGCGTGGTGACCTTCCTCGATACGCCGGGTCACGAGGCCTTTACGGCGATGCGTGCCCGCGGTGCCAAGGCAACCGACATCGTCATTCTGGTGGTTGCTGCCGACGACGGCGTGATGCCGCAGACCAAGGAAGCGATCCACCATGCCAAGGCGGCAGGTGTGCCCATCGTGGTCGCCATCAACAAGATGGACAAGCCCGATGCGCATCCGGATCGCGTGAAACAGGAGCTGGTTGCAGAAGGCGTCGTGCCGGAAGAGTACGGTGGTGATTCGCCTTTCATTCCGGTGTCTGCGAAGACCGGCCTTGGGATCGATACGCTGCTAGAGAACTTGCTCCTGCAAGCCGAAGTGCTTGAATTGACTGCTGCAATCGATGCGCCGGCCAAGGGCTTGATCATCGAAGCGCGTCTGGACAAGGGCCGCGGCCCGGTTGCAACGATGCTGGTGCAGAGCGGCACGCTCAAGCGCGGCGATGTGGTGCTGGCCGGGGCGACCTTTGGCCGGATTCGCGCGATGCTGGACGAAAACGGCAAGCCCATCGCGGAAGCGGGCCCCTCGATTCCGGTCGAGATCCTCGGCCTGTCGGATGTGCCCTCGGCAGGTGACGATGCCATGGCGCTTGCCGATGAACGCAAGGCTCGTGAAATCGCGCTGTTCCGCCAAGGCAAGTTCCGTGATGTGAAGCTGGCAAAGCAACAGGCCGCCAAGCTCGAAAACATGTTTGAGCAGATGAAGGAAGGCGAGGTCAAGACCCTGCCGCTCATCATCAAGGCCGACGTGCAGGGCTCGCAGGAGGCACTGGTGCATGCACTGACCAAGCTTTCGACCGACGAGGTTCGTGTGCAGGTGATTCACGCTGCGGTGGGCGGTATCACCGAGAGCGACATCAACCTCGCCCAGGCTTCGAAGGCCGTGGTGATCGGCTTCAACACCCGTGCTGATGCCGGTGCACGCAAGACGGCCGAGGCATTTGACGTCGATCTGCGCTACTACAACATCATCTATGACGCAGTGGATGAGGTGAAAGCAGCCCTGTCCGGCATGCTGGCGCCCGAAAAGCGCGAGCAGATCATCGGTACGGTCGAGATTCGTCAGGTGTTCCGGATCTCGAAGGTTGGCGCGGTCGCAGGTTGTTATGTGCTTGACGGCAACGTCAAGCGCAACGCGCGGGTTCGCGTGCTGCGCAACCATGTGGTGGTTCACGATGGTGAGCTCGATTCGCTCAAGCGCTTCAAGGACGACGTCAAGGAAGTCAAGTTCGGCTTCGAGTGCGGCCTGCAGATCAAGAATTTCAACGACATCATGGAAGGCGATCACCTGGAGGTCTACGAGATCCAGGAAATCGCCCGGACGCTCTGATACCCAGTGCGGTGAAGTGCCAACGGGCCCCGCGAAGGGGCCCGTTTTGTTTGACTCCCCTCAGGCAGGGGCAGGAGTAGTGTGATGGTTAAAGCGTTTTCGCGTGGTGACCGCGTCGCCGAGCAAATCAGACGCGAGCTTGCGGAGTTGATCCGCATGGAAGTGAAAGACCCGCGCATCGGTTTCGTGACGATCACCTCGGTCGAGGTGACGCCGGACTATGCGCACGCCAAGGTCTATTTCACGACGATCGAAGGTGAGCGTGCCGTGCCGGAACTTGCCCAGGGCCTGCGCCGCGCGAGTGGATTCTTGCGTCGCGAGCTTGGGCGCCGCATCCGCATTCACACAACGCCGGACCTGCACTGGGTGTATGACCGCTCGATCGAGCGCGGGGCGCAGCTTTCGGCGCTTATCGATGAGGCGGTGCGCAGTGACGCCGCGCACGCTGGCGAAGCGCAAGGCGAAGACCCAGCCGCCTCGGACGAGAAGCCCGCGCAATGAAGCCTGCGCGCGCTCCGCGACTTTGTATCGATGGCGTCGTGATGCTGGACAAGCCGGTCGGCATGTCCTCGAACGCGGCCCTGCAAACGGTGCGCCGACTGTATAACGCTGCCAAAGGCGGGCACACCGGCACGCTCGATCCGCTCGCCAGTGGTTTGCTCCCGCTGTGTCTTGGCGAGGCAACCAAGTTCAGCCAGATGCTGCTGGATGCCGACAAGTCTTACCGGGCGCGCGTGCGCCTTGGCGTAAGGACGAGCACGGGTGACGCCGAGGGCGAAGTGATCGCGACTGCCCCAGTCGACGCACGGAACGAGGACGTCGCGGAGGCGGTCGCCGGTTTTCTTGGCGAGATCGAGCAGGTGCCGCCGATGTACTCGGCCCTCAAGCGCGACGGCAAGGCCCTTTACGAGTACGCCCGTGCTGGCGTAACCGTGGAGCGTGATGCCCGGCGGGTGACGATCCATGCGATCAAGGCCGGAGCGCTTGACGGTCAGGACTTCGATCTGGATGTCAGTTGCAGCAAGGGCACCTACATCCGCACGCTTGCAGAAGACATCGGGTCACGCCTTGGCTGCGGTGCGCACATCGTTGCATTGCGTCGTACCCGGATCGGGCCCTTTGAGATCGGGGACGCGGTCTCGCTGGAACAACTTGAATCGAGCGATGCAGTTCGCGGCGCATCATTGCGCGCGGCGGATCTGCTCGCATCCCATTTGCCTGCCGTACCGCTTGCTCCGGATGCGGCGGGCAGTTTTCTGCACGGTCAGTCTGTCGCTGTCCCGCTGCCGCCAGGCGCGGTGGAATGCCGTGTGTTTGCCGACGGGCGTTTTCTAGGCCTTGGCCGGGTTTCGCCAGATGGTCGGCTGGCACCGCGACGACTCATTGCGAGTCACGCAGGTGCTTGATGTAAATGAAAATTCGCCGCTATAATGCGCGGCTCGACTGAAAGCAGATAACTGGATTAGAAGAGATGGCTATTGCTACGACACAAAAGGCGCAGATCGTCGCCGACTTCCAGCGCGCCAAGGGCGACACTGGTTCGCCCGAAGTACAGATCGCGCTGCTGACCGCACGCATCAATGACCTGACCGGTCACTTCAAGGCGCACACGAAAGACCACCACTCCCGCCGTGGCCTGCTCGCCATGGTGAGCCAGCGCCGCAAGCTGCTCGACTACCTCAAGCGCAAGGAAGTTGACCGCTACCGCAGCGTGATTGAGCGTCTCGGCCTGCGTAAGTAATCGGCGGCTGACAGCCGTGACCACGACGCAATCCCCGCGGTTCGGCTGAATTCGCAATGCCGGCGAGCCCTACGGGCGACGCCGGCATTGTTCCATTTGAGATCCGTTGCACAGACTCCACAGGCCTCGCCTGCCGGATTGGCTGAGCAGCGGGCAGACTGAAAGGATTTCCCTTGCTGCCCACACCGACAAAGAAGACTTTTACTTACGGATCGCAAACCGTCACGCTTGAGACCGGCGAAATTGCTCGTCAGGCCCACGGCGCGGTCATGGTGTCGATGGACGACACCGTGGTGCTGGCGACTGTTTGTGCCGCCAAGAATCCCAAGCCGGGGCAGGATTTCTTTCCGCTCACGGTTGACTACATGGAGAAGTTCTACGCTGCGGGTCGTATCCCCGGTGGCTTCTTTAAGCGTGAAGGCCGTCCGACCGAGAAGGACACCCTGACCTCCCGCCTGATCGACCGTCCGATTCGTCCGCTGTTCCCGGAAGGCTTCTACAACGAGATCCAGGTCGTCGTGACCGTGCTCTCGCAGAACCCGGAAATCGATGCTGACATCCCGGCGATGATCGGTGCCTCGGCTGCGCTGACGCTCTCTGGCGTGCCGTTTCAGGGGCCGATCGGCGCATGCCGCGTCGGTTACGAGAACGGCCAGTACATTCTCAACCCCACTGCGACCCAGTTGCAGACCAGCCAGATGAATCTGGTGGTGGCCGGCACCGAAGTTGGCGTGATGATGGTCGAGTCGGAAGCGAACGAGCTGCCGGAAGACGTGATGCTGGGCGCCGTCGTGTATGGCCACCAGCAGATGCAGACCGTGATCAACGCGATCAACGAGTTGGCCGATGAAGCCGGCAAGCCGGAGTGGGACTGGAAAGCGCCGGAACAGGATGCCGAGCTGGCCGCCAAGGTCGAAGCGCTCGCACTGCCGGGCCTGAATGAAGCTTTCGCGCTGACCGTGAAGCAGCAGCGCAGCGACCGGATCAAGGAAGTCACCGCTGCGACGATCGCTGCGCTGGTGACCGGTGAGCCCGGCGCGCCCACCGAAGCCCAGATCAAGGATCGCCTCTTCGCGCTCGAATCGAGCATCGTGCGTAACCGCATCCTTAATGGTGAGCCGCGTATTGATGGTCGTGACACCCGCACGGTGCGCCCGATCACGATCCGCACTGGCGTTCTGCCGCGCACCCACGGTTCGGTACTGTTCACCCGAGGCGAAACGCAGGCCTTGGTGATCGCGACCCTCGGCACCGGGCGTGACGAGCAGATCATCGACGCCATCGCGGGCGAATACCGCGAGCGCTTCATGCTGCACTACAACTTCCCGCCGTTTGCGACCGGTGAAACCGGCCGTGTCGGCGCGCCGAAGCGCCGCGAAATCGGCCACGGCCGTCTCGCCAAGCGCGCCCTTGTGGCGGTGCTGCCGGACGCAGCTGAGTTTGGCTATACGACGCGCGTGGTGTCCGAGATCACCGAATCGAACGGTTCCTCGTCGATGGCCTCGGTCTGCGGCGGCTCGCTTGCCATGATGGATGCGGGCGTTCCGCTCAAGAACCACGTGGCCGGTATCGCCATGGGCCTGATCAAGGACGGCAACCGTTTTGCCGTGCTGACCGACATCCTTGGCGATGAAGATCACCTCGGCGACATGGACTTCAAGGTTGCAGGTACCGAAAACGGCGTGACCGCGCTGCAGATGGACCTGAAGATTGACTCGATCAATCCGGCGATCATGAAGAAAGCGCTGGAGCAGGCTCGCGAAGGCCGTCTGCATATCCTCGAGCTGATGAAGGCGTCGATGGGTGGTCACCGCACCGAGCTGTCCGAGTTCGCGCCGCGCATGCTGACCCTGAAGATCAATCCGGAGAAGATCCGCGACGTGATCGGCAAGGGCGGCGCGGTGATTCGTGCGCTGACTGAAGAGACCGGCACGGTCATCGACATTCAGGACGACGGTACCGTGACCATTGCTTCGGTGGATGGCGCGAAGGCAGAGCTGGCCAAGGCGCGCATCGAAGCGATCGCCGCCGATGTCGAGATCGGCAAGATCTACGAAGGCCCGGTGCTGAAGATTCTGGAGTTCGGTGCCATCGTGAACATCATGCCGGGTCGCGATGGTCTGCTGCATGTCTCGCAGATCGCGAACAAGCGGGTGGAAAACGTGGGCGACTACCTCAAGGAAGGTCAGGTCATCCGCGTCAAGGTCATCGAGACCGACGACAAGGGCAAGATTCGCCTGAGCCTCAAGGCGGTTGAAGCCGAAGCGCAGCAACAGCAGTAAGCTGGCTTGCTCTGGCAGAGGGCCCGCGTAAGCGGGCCTTTTGTTTTTTATGCGTGCGCCGAAGTCGCATCAGGCTTCGATAGAATCGCCGCTTCAATCGAGGTGCTTCATGTCCCAGTTCAGTAGCGCGTCCGAGCCCGTCGACGCACAGATCGCCAAGCTCAAGCTGCCCCCCCACTCCATTGAAGCGGAGCAATCGCTGATTGGCGGGCTGCTGCTTGATAACGAGGCCTGGGATCGGATCGCAGACCTTGTCAGCGAAACCGACTTCTATCGTGATGACCATCGGCGGATCTTTCGCCATATCGCCAATCTGGTTGAACTGGGTAAGCCGGCCGACGTCGTGACGGTGTTCGAGTCGCTCGACAAGGCGGCGGAAGCCGCCCAGGTCGGCGGCCTGAGCTATCTGGCGGAGATTGCGAATAACACCCCGTCAGCCGCGAACATCCGCCGCTACGCCGAGATCATTCGCGAGCGCTGCATCCTGCGTCGACTGGTAACAATTGGCGACGACATCGCCGCGAATGCGCTCGCGCCGGCCGGGCGTGACGCCAAGGACTTGCTCGATCAGGCCGAGGCGAAGATTTTCGAGATCGCGGAGACCGGGGCGCGTTCGGCGTCCGGATTTCAGCCGATCCAGCCGGTCCTGGGCCAGGTGGTGGATCGCATTCAGGAGTTGTACGACCGCGATGATCCGGAGGAGGTCACCGGTATTCCCTACGGATTGGTGGACGTCGACGACAAGATGTCCGGCCTTCACGGCAGCGACATGATCGTGATTGCCGGCCGCCCTGGCATGGGGAAAACAACCTTTGCCCTGAACGTGGCCGAGAACATTGCGATCCACTCGAAATTGCCGGTTGCCATCTTTTCGATGGAAATGCCGGCAACCCAATTGGCGATGCGCTTCATTGCATCGGTCGGGCGCCTCGACCAGACGCGGCTGCGCAGCGGGCGACTGACTGACGACGACTGGCAGAACCTGACGATGGCGCTGGGGCTTCTGCACGAGGCGCCGATCTTCATTGACGAAACCCCGGGCCTCAACCCGACCGACCTTCGCGCACGTTGCCGCCGCCTGCACCGCCAATGCGGCAAGCTGGGGCTGATCGTGATCGACTACCTGCAGTTGATGACATCGCTCAAGCAAACCGACAACCGGGCGCAGGAGCTGTCGGACATTTCGCGCTCGATCAAGTCCCTGGCCAAGGAACTCAATGTTCCGATCTTTGCGCTCTCGCAGCTCAACCGAAGCTTGGAGAACCGGCCGAACAAGCGCCCGGTGGCGTCCGACCTCCGCGAATCCGGCGCCATCGAGCAGGACGCGGACATCATCATGTTCATCTACCGCGACGAGATCTATAACCCCGATTCACCCGACAAGGGCACCGCGGAGCTGATCATCGGCAAGCACCGGAACGGCCCTACGGGCGTGGTGAAGCTCACCTTCCGCGGCGAAAGCACGCGCTTCGAGAACTACGTGTCGGCACCCGGCTACTGATCCCGTCGACGACGCCATGCTCGCGCCGCTCCGCCCCCGGTGTGGGGGCTGCGAGGCCACGCAGATCTGCACCAGCGGCCCGCACGGAAAGACCCGCCTATGTCAAAAATTGAAACCCTCACCCGCAAGCAGGCCGTCCGCGATTACGAGGGCTATGCCTGTATCGGTCTCGCGAACCCGAAGAATCCGGCCAATGTTGGCGAGGTGATGCGCGCCGCGGGGTGCTACGGCGTGCATTCGGTGTTCTACACCGGCAAGCGCTACGAGAAGGCCAGCGCTTTCCGCACCGATACCAAGCAGGTGCATCTACAGATTCCGCTGATCGGCGTGGAGGATCTGCAGGGCATCATTCCGCTCGGTTGTGTGCCGGTTGCGATCGAGATCCACGCCAACGCGCAGCCGCTGACGCAGTACAAGCACCCCGAGCGCGCGTTCTACATCTTCGGGCCGGAGGACGGCAGCCTGAAGGCCGACGTAACAGCTTGGTGCCGTGACATCGTCTATGTGCCGACCAATGGCTGCATGAACCTTGCCGCGACGGTGAACGTGGTGCTCTACGACCGCATGCTGAAGCGTTCCCTGGCCGATTGACTACGGCTTGGGCCGCGTGCCGGTTGTCGACCGGCGCTGAGTGAGCTAGCGTGATGAGACTGCGACAGCGGAGCCCGCCATGTTCGGCAAACTGATCTTCCGGCAACTCTTCGACGCCGCATCGTCGACCTACACCTACCTGTTGGCCGACCCCGCGACGCGCGATGCGGTGCTGATTGACACCGTCTTCGAGCAGCATCTGCGCGACCTCGCGCTGCTTGAAGAACTTGGCCTCAAGCTTGTGGCGGTGCTCGATACGCATTGCCACGCCGACCATGTCACCGGCGCCTGGCTGATGCAGGCGGAGACCGGCTGCCGCATCGGGGTGTCGAAACGTTACGGCGATGCGATGCAGGGGGCGGACCTGCTACTCGACCACGGTGATCGCGTGGTGTTCGGGCAGCGCTACCTTGAGGTGCGCGCAACGCCTGGGCATACCGATGGCTGCCTGTGTTTCGTCAGCGACGACCAAGGCATGGCATTCACCGGCGACACTCTGCTGATCCGCGGCGCCGGGCGTTGCGACTTCCAGCAGGGCAGCGCGCACACGCTGTTCCGCTCGATCACCGAGCAGATCTTCAGCCTGCCGGGCGAATGCCTGATCTTCCCCGCCCATGACTACAACGGGCGAACGATGTCCTCGGTAGCGGAAGAGCGCTGCCACAACCCACGCATTGGCGGGCAGGCGGACGAGCGCGACTTCGTCGGCTTCATGGAAAACCTCAACCTGCCGCATCCGAAGCAGCTTGCCGTGGCGGTGCCGGCCAACCTGCGATCGGGCCGCCCCGAAGACGGGCGGGTGCCGCGGCCGGCGGACTGGGGGCCGGTGCGCCAGAGCTATGCGGGCTTGCTTGAGATCGAGCCCGAATGGGTGGCCGAACACCTGGATGAGGTGCAGGTGCTCGATGTGCGTCTGCGCGACGAAGTGGACGAGCGGTTGGGGCGCATCGCCGGTGCGCGGCTGATCCCCCTGAACGAATTGCGTGAACGTCTGGCCGAGGTGGCGACTGATCGCCCAGTGATCGCCGTGTGCCATGCGGGCATGCGTTCCGGCCAGGCCAGCGTGATCCTGCGTCAGGCGGGCCTCACCCGCGTTGCCAACATGCGCGGCGGCATGCTGCAGTGGCAGCAGCTGGGCTTGCCGGTGGAACGCTGCGCCCTTCAAGCCGGCCCGCCAACATCTTGATGCAATTCACGGCGTCCTGACACCTTTCGCGCGGGGTGGTGGCGGCAGACTTCGCGCTGCCGACTCACTTCGTCCATAGCGAGAAGACTTCATGAAGCACTGGCTCAAGCACAACCGCGGTTTCCTGATTTTTCTTGTTTGCCTGGGCCTGTTCCGCACCGCGATGGCGGACTGGAACCCTGTGCCGACCGGCTCGATGCGCCCGACCATTCTGGAAGGCGATGTCGTGCTGGTGAACCGGCTGGCCTACGACGTAAAACTGCCGCTGACCGATATCACGCTGGGCCACCTTGGCGACCCGCTGCGCGGCGACATCGTCACGTTCAACTCGCCGAAGGATGGCACGCGCCTCATCAAGCGACTGGTGGCCGTGCCTGGCGACGTCGTCGAAATGCGCGACGATGTGCTGATCCTCAACGGCCAGCCGGCCCGCTATGCAGACCTGAAGCCCGCCGTTGAAAACCTCGGCGCCGGCATCGCCGTGCCCGCGCTGCGCGCCACCGAAACCCTTGCCGGTGAGCAGCGGACCGTGCAATTCCTCGATCGCGTTGGTGCGAAGCGCAGCTTCGGGCCCGTGGTCGTGCCACCGGACCACTACTACATGCTGGGTGATAACCGCGATAACAGCGCGGATTCCCGCTACATCGGCTTCGTGCCGCGCAGCCACATCATCGGCCGCACCCAGCGCATCCTGGTGTCGGCCGATATCACCGACCACTGGCAGCCGCGCATGGGGCGCTTTGCCAGCGCGCTCAACTGAGCGGGCGTTCGCCCGCCGCTGGTACGGAACCATCCCGATCGTCGATGCGTCTATCTGATCGTTAGCCGGGCGCGCCTGTTGCCGCAATGCGGCTGGGCGTCGCCCGCTTCGCTGCCGCGTCTCGCGCGGCGGAGTCCGGCTTGGGGCATGCCCACAAGGCCGGCCCGACGATTTCCCCATCAGGAGTGCAACACCATGCGTGCCACAGAGCTCACCGTTACCCACCGGGCCCCCAGGGGGCTGCAGGACCGTATCGCCTACGCCATCTGCAAGTTCCTGCGATTCTTTGCCGACCTGTTCTTCGCCAACCGCTACGGCCACCGCGCGGTGGTACTGGAAACCGTGGCCGCGGTGCCGGGCATGGTGGGGGGCACCCTGCAGCACCTGCGCGCGCTGCGGCACATGTCAGACGACCACGGCTGGATCCGCACCCTGCTTGATGAAGCCGAGAACGAGCGCATGCACTTGATGACCTTCATCCAGATTGCAAAGCCTTCAGGCTTTGAACGCGTCCTGATCCTGCTGGCGCAGGGCGCCTTCTACAACTTCTTCTTCCTGCTGTACCTGATCTCGCCGAAAACGGCGCACCGCATGGTTGGCTACTTCGAGGAAGAGGCGGTGTACAGCTACACCGAGTACCTCGCGGGTGTCGATAGCGGCCGTTACGAGAACGTGCCGGCGCCCCAGATCGCGATCGACTACTGGAAGCTGCCGGCGAACGCCCGTTTGCGCGATGTGATTCTTGCCGTGCGGCAGGACGAAGCCGGGCACCGCGATGTGAACCACGACTTCGCCGACGCGCTGCGGACACCGCAAACGCAAGCCGCGGGCTGAACTCGCAACGGCCTGCGTGAACGTAAGAACGGCCGGCTCGGGGCTTGGGCTCCGGCCGGCCGTGTGCGCAAAGCCCCCGCCTTACTTGCGGGGGCTTTCCTGCTTCAGAGCTGGGATTTGAAGTAGCGGAACGAGTGCACGAAGGCGTCGCGGACCTTTTCCATCTCGGCGACCATGCCGTCCCAGGTGTCTTCGCCTGCTGACTTCAGCTCGTCGAGCTTGGCGATCGCCAGTTTGGATTGATGGCGTAGCTTGCTCAGCTCTTCCCGGTACTTGCCGCGGGCGTCGTCCCGCGCCTCCTGTGCTTTTGCCTCCAGCACGCTCATGTTGGCGTTCATTTCGTCCAGCTGATGTTTCACCGATTCAATGTACTCGTCGCGTTTTGACATGGCACCTGCTCCTTGCCCTGAGGTAAAGCCTGTCGGCCGGGGCGCCGGATGCGTGGGCTTCCGGCGCCAGATTCTTGGGATGAGTCCATCTTGGGCCGGCGGGGCGGGCGGGTCTGTGCGCTGCCGTACGCAGGCGCGCGCCGTCGCTGCAGCAAGGTTGCATCGGGCCGCTGGCTGACGGTGCGCTTGAAGCCGAGCATCGCCGCCGTCAGCCGTGGCGTTCGGCGGCGATCGCGGACGCAGTCCGGGAAAACTCAGCCGAGTTGGGTGTAAAGCGCGGTGAGCTTGTCCATCGCGTCGAGAATGTTCTCGGAGGTCACTGCCACGTGCTGGTCTTGCTCGCGCGAGGCGCCGGGCTGCTTGATTGCCTCGTCGAAGAAGGCCCACTGCATGTCGGCCAGCGAGAGCCAGGTGCGGATCTCCGCCGTGTTCTCCGGTGCCGCCTTGAGTTCGGCGAAGGCGGTGACGAAATCCGCTCGCGCCTTCTTGAGCCCGGCCGTTGTCTCCGCACTGCTCAAGCCGTTGCGCTCGAAGAAGTAAAACTTGGCCATGCGCTGCGAGAGCATGCGTTGGCGCCCGGCAAGGTTCACCAGCTTGCCGAGCGAGCTGGCCTGCGACTTCTCAAGCTGCACCGTGCCTTCATGGGCGGTGGCGAGCACTTGCTCGTTGAGGCGGGCGATCGTTGCGAGTCCGCTTGCCGAGGGCGGCGCCGTCACCGCGGCGCGGTAGCTGCCCCACAGCGTGGCGAGCTTGTCGTAGGTGGGCGCGATCTCGGCACGTTCCTTCGCCGCGGTGAAGCGGCGCAGGTTCGCGAGCTGGTCTTCGAAGCGGTTCGCTGATGCGGTGAGCAGGCTTTGCGCCTGGTCGTTGCGCACCCCCAGCATGCACTGCGCGTAGCACTTGGCCATCCGCTGCGAGAGCATGCGCTGACGCCCGGCCTGGTTGATGGCTTCGAGCCCGGTGATGCTGATTTCTTTCGGCGCGGCACTGAGCCGGCCGGCAAACAAGATGGCCGGCCCCAGTGCTGCGGCGCTAAGCAAAAGGTGACGACGCGTGCGATCCATGTGCCGAGTCTCCCTTGTGCGTTCAGGCCTTGAGCCAGACCACGCCGTCTTCGAGTTTGGCGGCGAAGGGGCGCGTGCAGCCGACATCGGGCGCAACCGCTTCGCCGCTGTCGAGCCCGATCTTCCAGCTGTGCAGCGGGCAGGTCACGGTCTTGCCATGCACCATGCCCTGCGACAGTGGGCCGCCCTTGTGCGGGCACTTGTCGTGCAGCGCGAAGACTTCGTCATCCGAGGTGCGGAAGATCGCGATGTCGCCATGCTTCGTGCTGCGCACCACGCGCGAGCCGAGCACCGGGATTTCGTCGAGCGTGCACACACGCTTCCAGTCGATTGCTGTGTCCATGATGGCTGTACTCATGATGTGGAATCCTTTGTGCCGCCGCGGCAACTGCCGGCCGCGGCGCAATGCATTGGGGGCTGCCTGCGGGCAGGCTCACTCGCCTGCGTCGTCGCTTTCGAACCAGTCTTCCCATTCGCTCATGGCGTTCGCTCCTCAGGCTGAAACGGCAATCGGGATGTAGGGGCGCTTGAGCGCACCCTCGGTACGTTCCTGCCACGGGTCCTTGTAACCCTGCAGGGCAAACAGCAGGCGCTCATGCAGCGCGCGGCGGTTGGCGGCGTCTTCGACGACCTTGCTCTTGACGTAGTCCAGCCCGACGCGCTGCACGTAGTGCACCGTGCGTTCGAGGTAGTAACCCTCTTCACGGTAGAGCTGCAGGAAGGCGGCCGAGTACTCCATGACTTCCTCGTCGGTCTTGACCTTGACGAAGAACTCGGCCACCTCGGTCTTGATGCCGCCGTTGCCGGCGACGTAGATCTCGTAGCCGGAATCGACACCGATCACGCCAACGTCCTTGATGCCGGCCTCGGCGCAGTTGCGCGGGCAACCGGAGACGGCGAGCTTGACCTTGTGCGGGCTCCACATGCCGAACAGCATCTTTTCGAGCTTCACGCCCATGCTCATCGAGAGCTGCGTGCCGAAGCGGCAGTGTTCGGCGCCGACGCAGGTCTTCACCGTGCGGATCGACTTGCCGTAGGCGTGGCCCGAGACCATGCCGGCCTTCGCGAAGTCGGCCCACATCAGCGGCAGGTCTTCCTTCTTCACGCCCAGCAGGTCGATCCGCTGGCCGCCGGTGACCTTCACGGTGGGCACTTTGTACTTGTCGGCGGCGTCTGCGATCGCGCGCAGTTCGTCCGGCGTGGTGATGCCGCCGAGCATGCGCGGCACGACCGAGTAGCTGCCGTCCTTCTGGATGTTGGCGTGTGCGCGTTCGTTGATGAAGCGGCTCTGCGGATCGTCCTGCGCCTCGTGCGGCCAGGTCGAGATCAGGTAGTAGTTGAGCGCCGGGCGGCAACTCGCGCAGCCGTTGGGGGTTTTCCACTCCAGCGCATGCATGGTCTGCGGAATGGTGAGAAATTTGTTGTCGCGTATCGCCTTGCGCACATCACCGTGCGACAGATCGGTACAGCCGCAGACCGCCTTGTTGTTCGAATCGGCCGGCGTGTAGGCGCCGCCGACGCACGAGGCGAGGATCTGTTCGACCAGCCCGGTACATGAGCCACATGAACTCGACGCCTTGGTGTGCTTGCGCACTTCATCCAGCGTGAAGAGGCCCTGAGTGTTGATCGCCTTGACGATGGTGCCCTTGCACACGCCGTTGCAGCCGCACACTTCCGCGGTGTCCGGCAGGCTCGCGGCGCTGTTGGCGCCTTTGTGCCCAACGTCGCCCAGGTGAGATTTGCCGAACAGCAGGTGGTCGCGGATGTCATGCACATCCTGGCCATCCTTCATCAACTGGAAGTACCAGGAGCCATCGGCGGTATCGCCGTACATCACCGCGCCGACGATCTTGTTGTCCTTGATCACCACCTTTTTGTAGATGCCCATTCCGGGGTCGTGCAGCACGATGTCTTCGGTGCCTTCGCCACCCATGAAGTCGCCGGCCGAGAACAGGTCGATGCCGGTGACCTTGAGCTTGGTGGAGGTCACCGAACCCTGGTAGCGGCCGATGCCGAACATCGCCAGGTGGTTCGCGCAGACCTTGGCCTGCTCGAACAGCGGCGCCACCAGGCCATAGGCAATGCCGCGGTGGTTGGCGCATTCGCCCACGGCGTAGATGCGCGGGTCGTAGGTCTGCAGGGTGTCGTTGACGACGATGCCGCGGTTGCAGTGCAGCCCGGCTTTTTCCGCCAGCGCGGTGTTGGGGCGGATGCCGGCGGCCATCACGACCAGATCGGCCGGGATCGTCTCGCCATCCTTGAACTTCACTGCGGCGACACGGCCAGATTCACCGGCAATCAGTTCGGCGGTACTTGCGGCGAGGCGGAACGCCATGCCCTTGGCTTCGAGCGCCTTCTGTAGCATGCGCGCCGAGGTCGGGTCCATCTGGCGTTCCATGATCCATTCGCCGATGTGCACCACGGTCACGTCCATGCTGCGCAGCGCGAGGCCGTTGGCCGCCTCCAGGCCGAGCAGGCCGGCGCCGATCACCACCGCGTGCTTGTGCTTGCCCGCCGCGTCGATCATCTCGTCGGTGTCCTTGATGTCGCGGTAGGCGATCACCCCCGGCAGCTCCTTGCCCGGCACCGGCAGGATGAAGGGCGTCGAGCCGGTCGCGAGCAGCAGGCGGTCGTACTCGGCTTCAGTGCCGTCATCCGCGATCACCTTGCGCTTGATGCGGTCGATCGTGACGATGGTCTTACCGGTGTGCAGGGTGATGCCGTTGTCGCGGTACCAGTCCCAGTCGTTGAGGATGATGTCCTGCACGGTCATCTCGCCGGCAAGCACCGGTGAGAGCAGGATGCGGTTGTAGTTCGGGTGTGGCTCGGCCCCGAACACGGTGATGTCGTACATGTCCGGAGCGAGCTTGATCAGCTCTTCGAGCGTGCGGCAACCCGCCATGCCGTTGCCGACCATCACCAGTTTGAGTTTGCGCATGTTGCATCCCTCGACGAAACGCGCACGGCCAGCGGCCATGCAGAAAAGTGTTTGCGTTCGTGGGGATCTGCGTCGATCCGCGCGGCAACCGTCGTTGGCCACCGCCTGCCACCCACGCCGCCATCGTGGCTGCGTGGTGGATCACCCGGATGCTGTGGCGGCGGCCTTGGGGGCGTCCTGCACACAGCGGATGATCCGCATGACTGGTCCATAGCAATCCGCGTGCCCGCTCACGGGACGAGTTTTTGCAAGGCATCCCGGCCGCAGCGTCGGCCTGATCGGCTTGCGCGTGTTCCGTTCCGGGGCGTGCTGCGCAATAGTGGTGCGCTGCGACAGGCGGGCCGCGCGTGGCGGCTTGCGACGGGTTTCAAGTGCGGTGAAGGGCCTGCGTTGCCGCGGGCCGCTGCACCAAAAGAAAAGCGCGCTGCCCGCGGGAGCGGCGCAGCGCGCTGGATCGATCGGGGGGGCGGATAAATGTTCAGCGCGAAAAGCGATTGCGCTCGCGTCGCTGCAGCAAGACGCTCAGCGCCACCAGGAAGATCGCGATGAAAGCCAGGCCGGACAGATTCGCGATCGTCAGCCCGAACAAGGTCCAGTCAACCTTGGCGCAATCGCCGCTGCCCTGGAAGATCATCGGCAGCGCCTGCGCGATCGGGAAGCTGTTCATCATGAATTCCAGATCCGGCCCGCATTCCACGAACTTGGGCGGAAACCACTGCAGCCAGCTCTGGCGAGCCGCGATGCCCAGGCCGGTGAGCGCGACCAGGCTCGTCATCAGCGCATAACCGAAGCCGCCGCGGCCACGCGGGTTGTGCAGGGCCGCCAGCAGCGCGAGCAGGCCCGCCGCTGCAAACGCGTAGCGCTGCATGATGCACATCGGGCAAGGCTGAACGTTCTTGATCGTTTGCAGGACCAGCCCGCTTGCGAGCAGACCGAAACAGAACACGGCGATGGCGGTGAAACGCTGGCGTTGCGAGAAGCGGGTGATCATTTTGGGTGGGGCTTGCAGCATTGAATAAGGGCAAGCCGGTGATTGTACGATGCCTTGAGGTTCGGCGCGGATTTGTCATATTCGACAAATCCGTCGGCCGACACGGAGGCGCTCAGGTCATGCCGACGCCGACGGCAACCATCGCCCGTGCGTGCATCAGATCGCGCGCGTGGCCGCTGGCGAGCAGGCAGGCAGCGAGCTGGTTCGACAGGGGCGTCGGCGTTGCGCGACGGCCTTCCATCATCTCGCGGATCAGCGCCGCCACGGCGTCCGGGTCGTTTGGATCACAGCGCAGCGGCGGAGGGCTCCAGCCTTGGGGTTCTTCGTCGTAGAGCACGTTCGGCTCGCCCTTGCTGAGCCAGGTGATGCGCGGGCGGCGGTCTGAGCTTGCGCTCGATTCGCCATCGGGCGCGTGCATCAGGATCGCCTCGGCGTTCGTTTCCAGCAGAAGTTCATGCAGGGACTCGATCGCGTCCGGCTGGCTGGCGCAGATGATGCGCAGGGTCTCGCCCGGCATCGGGTCGATGAGTTTGGCGATCAGGTGCCCCACATGCCGCGCCCCGAGTTCGTCGCGCAGCGAGAGCAGCTGGTCCAGCTCGGGCGCCAGCAAGTGCGTCGGTACCACGGCCAGATTGTGCAGGGCCAGCGATTCCAGCGCCTGCTCGAGCGAGGCCGCCGTGGGGCGGCCAAGGCGCTTGAACACGTCGAAGCTCGGTGGCACACGGCCTTCACCGAGCGAACCATGAACCAGTACCGGCACGCCGGTTTGCGCCAGGCGCAGCGCCAGTGCCGGCATCAGGTTGGGCTGGCTGTGGCGGCTGGCGTAGGTGGGGATGATCGCAACGCGGCGCGAGCCGTGCGGTGCGTCCAACTGCACCGTGTGCTCGGCAAGCGACTCGGCAAAACCGAGCATCTCGTCGATCGTCTCGCCCTTCCAGCGCAGCGCCATCAGGATGGCGCCAAGGCGCACTTGTGAAACACCGCCGTCGAGCATGCGCTGGAACAGGTCGTGGGCTTCTTCGCGGGCGAGATCTTCGCACGCAGCGGGGCCGCGCCCGATTTTGGTGAGCGCGGTAGCAACTTCCATCACGCGATCCTCCTGGGTTTGAGAGTGCATAGTGACTGTTGTTCTTGTTGTCGATGCGCGATGACGGGATCGCCGTCATGCGCACCGGGAAGCGGTGCCTTTGGTGTGTGGCCTCGGGCACCATGGAGGCTCATGACGTGTGTTCTCCGCCGCTGAGCCGTTTGAGTTCGGGCACGCAGGATCCGCAGTTGGTGCCGCACTTCGTGCGGGCCTGCAGCGATTCGAGCGTTTCGCCGGCCTTGAATGCCGCGACGATGTCGCGTTCGGCCACGTCGAAGCAATTGCAGATCACCTTGCCGCGCTGCTCCTGCTGCCCCGCAGGCGCTTGGGTGAGCGGGGCGAGCAGCCACTTGCGTGCCTCGCCGGCCGGTGTGCCCTGCGCCATCATGTCCTGTAGCCACCCGGCAGCGCGGGTTTCACCCACCAGCCGCACGGCGCTGAGGGTGTCGCCGTCGATCAGCGCGCGCTTGGCGATGTCGCGCCGAGCGTCGCGGTAGCTCAGCGCGTGCGGATCATCCAGCGCCACGGCATGATCGAGCGCGGCAATTGCCGCATCGGCGGCTTCCGGCGCGCGCGCCTTGAGCACCACCACCGGCGCATCGCGCCCGGCCAGCGTCAGGCTTGAGTAGCTGGCCTCGGGCAGGGCGCTGCGCAGGGTGTCGCGCACGCGTGCCATCACGGCCATTGCGCTGTCGACCGCATCCGGCTCCACCCGCCGCAGCGCGACGATCTCGCGGCCTTCGGCGAACTTCTCGATCTGCACGGCGGTGTGTTTGAGCTCGGGCTGCTTCGAGTAGGGGTCGAAGGCCGGTACCGTCAGCGCATTGACGCCGTGGCCGCCCATCGAGTTGCTGCCCCAGTGCATCGGCAGGAAGGCCTGGCCCTGGCGCACCGAATCGCTCGCGGCGGCCTTGACGATGATCGCGCCCCGGCGGCTGCTGACGCGCACCAGATCGCCTTCGGCCAGCGATCGGCGCTCAAGGTCGGCCGGGTTCAGGTGCAGCAGCGGCTCGCCTTCATGCGCGAACAGTCGCGCCAGCGTGCCGGTGCGGCTCATGCCGTGCCACTGGTCGCGCAGCCGGCCGGTGGTCAGGGCGATCGGGTATTTGGCCGATACCGGTTCGGCGACTGCCTTGTGTTCGGTCACCACGAAGCGTGCGCGGCCCGATTCGGTGGGGAACAGGCCGTCTTCGTACAGCCGTTGCCGGCCCTGGCTGGCGCCCTCGGGGTAGGGCCACTGCTGCGGGCCTGCGGCCTCCAGCGTGGCGTAAGACAGGCCGGTGATGTCCAGATCGCGCCCGCGCGTGCTTTCGCGGTGCTCGTTCCAGATCGCCTCGTCGTCGGCGTAGGGGAAGAGTGCGTCGGTGTGCGGGTGTTCGAGCGCGCGGCCGAGGCGGCGTGCGAAGTCGACCGCGATGTCCCAGTCATGGCGTGCTTCGCCGGGGGCTGGCACGGCCGGGCGGACACGCGAGATGCGGCGTTCGGAATTGGTGACCGTGCCGGTCTTCTCGCCCCAGGTGCTGGCCGGCAAGAGCAGGTCGGCGTAGGCGGCGGTCTCGGTGGTGGCGTAGGCCTCCTGCACCACGACGAACTCGGCCTTGCCGAGCGCGCGCGCAATCTGCGCGGCGTCGGGCATCGACTGCGCCGGGTTCGTGCAGGCGATCCAGACCGCCTTGATCTCACCGCTTTCCAGTGCGTTGAACAGTTCGACCGCGCTCTTGCCCGGTTTTTCGGGCACTGAGGGCAGCCCCCACAGCGCGGCCACTTCAGCGCGGTGCTGCGGGTTGGCCAGATCGCGGTGGGCCGAGAGCATGTTGGCAAGCCCGCCCACTTCACGGCCACCCATCGCGTTGGGTTGGCCAGTCAAAGAAAAGGGGCCGGCGCCAGGCCGGCCCAAATGCCCAGAGGCGAGATGAAGATTGATCAGCGCGGCATTGTTGTGAGTGCCGTGCGAAGACTGGTTGAGGCCCTGGCAGTACATCGACAGGGTGGCTTTCGAGGTGGCGAACCACTGCGCGGCGCGCTCGATGTCGGCCGCCGGCACGCCGCAGATGCCCGCCGCCATTTGCGGCGTGTAGGCGCGCACCACCTTCTTGAGTGCGTCGAAGCCTTCGGTGTGGGCGGCGATGTAGGCCTCGTCCACCCAGCCTTCCCACAGCATCACATGCAGCATCGCGTTGTAGAGCGCAATGTCGCTGCCGGGCAGGATCGCCAGGTGCAGGTCGGCCGCTTCGGCGGTGTCGGTGCGGCGCGGGTCCACCACGATCAGCTTCATCGCCGGGTTGGCCTTGCGCGCGTCTTCGATGCGGCGGAAGACGATCGGGTGGGCGAAGGCGGTGTTGCTGCCGCTGATGAAAAGGCAGTCGGTATGGTCGATGTCTTCGTAACAGGCGGGCGGAGCGTCGGCGCCGAGCGTCTGCTTGTAGCCGGCCACCGCGCTGCTCATGCACAGGCGCGAGTTGGTGTCGACGTTGTTGGTGCCGATCAGCCCCTTCGCGAGCTTGTTGAAGACGTAGTAATCCTCGGTCAGCAACTGGCCGGAAATGTAGAACGCGACGGCATCCGGGCCGTGCTCGCGGATGATCGTGGCAAAACGCTCACTGGCGTGGTCGAGCGCGGCGTTCCAGCTGACCCGCTGCCGCGCGGTGGCGCGATTGGTGCGAAGTTCGGGGTACAGCGCGCGGGCCGCGCGGGTGCTGGGTGCCGCCGTCAGGTGCAGGGTCGAACCCTTCGTGCACAGGCGGCCGAAGTTGGCCGGGTGGGTGGGGTCACCGCGCACGCCGGTGATCGTGCCCGCATCGTGTTCGATGATGACGCCGCAGCCAACCCCGCAGTAGCAGCATGTGGATTTTGTTTCGGGCATGTTTTCCTCGTCTCCGGGGACGAGTTAGCAATGCCTGTGCCATGACGAGCGGGAGCCCGCTGAACTGTTTGGCAAGGCCCCGGATTCGCAGGGCGCGCGCCAGCCGGCACCAGATTGATGCGCACCGGCGTCGCTGTGGGGCGCCGAAACGGCGTGCATGCGTTCGTCGTGCTTGCGCACCGGATTGGGGCGAGCGGTGCTGTGGCCTCAAGTAAATCCGCCGGATGTCGTTGTGCTGAACTTGCGCTCGCGTGGGAGGTTCAGATGCTCAAGCGGAAACTGTCGATACAGGCCTTGCTTTTGTTGCTCGCGGTGGCGGGGATCATTGCGGTGCTGGTGAGCGGTTTGATCGCACAATTCGGCACGCGCCAGCTTGCGGGCGGCATTGATGCGCTGATGGCAACGCAGCAGCAGGTGCTGCGCCAGGCCGACGTGGACATGATGCACGACGCCGTGCGCGGTGATGTGCTCAGTGCGCGCCTGCTTGCGGCCGGTGGCGGCGGTGACAAGGCGCAGGTGCAGCAGGACTTTGCCGAGCACGCCAAACGCTTGCGCGACAACTTCGAGCGCAACCGCAGCGAGCTTTCGGCATCGGAACGCGCGCTTGCCGACGCCGCTGCGCCGGTGCTGGAGCGTTACCTCACGACCGCCGGCGCATTGATCGACCACGCCTCCTCGCAGGCGGAAGTCGATGCCTTCAACCAGGATTTCGATGCGCTTGAGGACAGCCTCGCCAAGCTGACCGAGCAGATCGCGGCAGCGGCCGAACATGAACGCGAGTCGGCCGCGAAGACGGTGGGTACCGTTCAGTGGCGCAGCGCCGCGGTGGCCTTGCTGGCTGCGGCGGGTTTGTTGTTTGCAGCGGTCTTCGTCTATCGCCGAATCGGGCCGCCGCTCAGGCGGATTGCGCGCGAGGCGAAGGACATTGCGAGTTCGGGCGATCTGTCACGCCGCATCGGTGGTGCGGCCGGCGATGAGCTTGGGGATGCGATCACCGCCTTCGATCATCTGCTCTCGGTGCAGCAAGGCGTTGTGCGCGACGCACTGCGCGCCGCGCAGGAGACTGCTGCGGCAGTGGCGGCGATGCAGGGCGTCAGCAATGCCGTGCGTGACGATGCGAACGTACAGCAGGCCCTTGCAAGCCGAGCGAGCGCTGACTTCGCCGCGATTCGCGCCAGCGTCGAGCTGGTGGCGGCCAACGCGGGCCAGGCACTGGCGCGTGCGCAGGCTTCTGGCGAGTTCGCGCGCAACGGTTCAAAGCTGGTACACCGTGCCGCCTGTGACATCCGCACGATTGCCGATTCGGTGCAAGAGACCGCTCAGGTGGTGGCGTCGCTGAGCGGCGAGGCAAGCCAGATCGCGACGGTGGTGGGCGAGATCAAGGCGATCGCCGACCAGACCAACCTGCTGGCGCTCAACGCTGCCATCGAGGCGGCGCGTGCCGGTGAGCAGGGGCGCGGCTTTGCGGTGGTGGCCGACGAGGTGCGCAAGCTGGCCGAACGCACCGCGCACTCGACCGAACTGATCGTCGGCACGGTGGGGCGCATCCAGCAGACGATCGCGGTGGCGGTCGGCGCGATCGATCAGAGCGTGGACGGGGTTCAGGCCAGTGTGGCCCGCGCCGAAGAGGCCGGTGCCGCGGTGGAAGAGATTCCGCGTGCCGCGGCCGAAGTGGAGGTGGGCATGGCCGGCATCCAGCAAGCCTTGCACGAGGAACGCGATGCCACGCAAAGGCTCGATGGCCTGATCGCCCAGATCGCCGAGGCGGCCGACCGCAACGCCGGCAATGCGGTAAGCGCGGCGGGCCTCGCCACCGAAGCGGCGCAGGCGATGACGCAGCTGGGCGAGTCGGTTGGGCGGTTCAAGGTCTAGGGCGCGGCCGGCGCGCCAGTTCAAGCCCTTGCGAGCAGGGCGAGCGCGCTGACCTGATCAAGGATCGGTTGCGGCGCAGGCGTGCGCCCTTCGAGCATTGCGCGGATCAGTGCGGCGTTGTCGGCAACGTTGCAATCGCCACCCGGTTCGCGCAGCGGATCGCCGTCTTCCTGTTCGAACAGCACGCGCGCGGCGCCGTCGAGGTAGCCGAGCAGGCGCGGGCGCCGCCGCGGGTGGGCGTAGGCTTCGCCTTCGGTGGCGCGCATCAGCATGGCGTTGGCGTGCTCGCGGTCGAGTTGCTCGGCCATGCGTTCGAGGTATTCCGGGTGGGTCACGGCGATCACCCGCACGCTGCGATCGCGGCAGGGGTCGAGCAGCTTTGCCAGCGTATGGCCGCTGTTGCGCAGGCCGACGCGGCGGCGCAGCGCGAGCAGGGCATCGAGGCCGGGGCACAGCTCGGCTACCGCGATGCAGGCCAGCTTGCTCGCAGCTAGCTGCGCGCCGGCTTCGTCGGCGGACCCGGCGGGCGCAATGCCCAGCGCGGCGAGCAGTTCAAACGGGCTGACGCGGCTTTCGAAATCGTGCCGCCCCTGGATCAGCACCGGCACGCCTTCGCGGGCCAGCAGCATGGCGACCAGGGGCATCAGGTTGGGCTGCTTGCGCGCGCCGTTGTAGGTGGGCAATACCACGCAGCGCGGGCCGGCGGGCGCCGCCACTTGTGCGGTCCGTGCATCCATCGCGCGTTTGAAGCCGGCGATCTCGTTGGCGTCTTCGCCCTTGATCCGCATCGAAAGCAGGATGGCACCCAGTTCCAGGTCGGGCACCCGCTGGTTGAGGATGTCGCCGAAAAGGGTTTCGGCCTGCGCTTCGCTCATCGGCTTGGCGCCCTTGGCGCCCCGGCCGATTTCCTTGATGATCGGGGCGTATTGCATGGTGTCGTTCATTTATCTGCGGCCCTGCCTTGTTGAATCTGTGCGCGGCAAGTACTGCGCCAGAGCGCGCATTCTACGGAGGAATCATGAAAGTCGGCTTTGTCGGACTAGGGATCATGGGGCGCCCGATGGCGCTCAACCTGCTCAAGGGCGGGCACCAGGTGGCGGTGTGGACGCGCCGCGCGGAATCCATGCAGCCGCTCTTGGCTGCGGGTGCCGCCGCGGCCGAATCGGCGGCCGCACTGGCGCGGGACTGCGAGCTGGTCATCAGCATGGTGGCTGATGCGCCGGACGTGGAGCAGGTGGCCCTTGGCCCGCAAGGGGTGGTGGCCGGCGCTGAAGCAGCCGGCCGCAATGATCTGGTGTTCGCCGACATGAGCACCATCGCGCCTTCAGCCGCGCGCTCGATCGCCGCGCGGATGGCCGAGCGCGGCGTGACGATGCTCGACGCGCCGGTATCCGGCGGCGAAGTCGGCGCGATTGCCGGCAGCCTCACGATCATGGTCGGTGGCCAGCAGGCCGCTTGCGAGCGCGCGCGCCCGGCCTTCGAATGCATGGGCAAGACGGTCACCTGGATCGGTGAGAGCGGTGCAGGGCAGGTGGCCAAGGCGTGCAACCAGATCCTGACGGGCGCCGGGGTGGCGATCGTGGCCGAGGCGCTGCACTTTGCGCGCGCTTCGGGCGTGGACCCGGCGCGGGTGCGCGAGGCGATGCTGGGCGGCTTTGCCTACAGCCGTATCCTTGAAAACCACGGCCAGCGCATGCTCGACCGCAACTTCAAGCCCGGCTTCAAGGCCTGGATGCATCAGAAGGATCTGCGCATCGTGCTCGACGAGGCGCACCAGATGGGCGTGTCTCTGCCCAACAGCGCGGCGACTGCGCAGATGCTCAACGGCGCGGTCGGTTGCGGCATGGGCGAGGACGATTCGATTTCCTTGCTACGCCTGCTTGAGCGGATCTCAGGGAGGGATTAGGCATGAGCAAGAAATGGCTCGCGCCAATCCTTGCCGCCCCGGTGCTGCTGGGCGGCTGCGCGATGATGGCGCTCGGGCTCGAGAGGCCCGACGTGGCGGTCAGCGATGTCAGCGTCCTGCAAGGCGGCACCCTGCTCGAACAGCGTTTGCGGCTGACGCTGCGGGTGAGCAATCCGAACGACAAGGACATCGCGATTGACGGCCTGTCCTTCCGCTTCGAAGTCAACGATCAGGAAGTGGCCCGCGGGCTCTCGAACCAGCGCAGCGTGTTGCCGCGCCTGGGCGAGACGAGCGTGCCGGTGGATGTCAGCGCGTCGATGGTCGACTTGCTGCGCCACGCGCCCAAGATGCTCGAACGCGGCAGCGGCGGCAAGCTTGCGTATCGAGTGCGTGGCGATGTGGTGACGCAGGACTACGGCCGCCTGCCTTTCGATCGCAGGGGCGAGTTTTCACTGGAGTCGCTTGCCGGCAAGGCGCCCCGCGAGGGCGCTACGCGCGGCCAGTTCTGATGCGCAAGCGGCTGCGGGGCGAGGCAGCGCCCGCCGTCAAGCAGCGTCAGCGCACGCCGTAGCCCTTGAACTTCTCCAGCACGCGGGCGATCTCGTCTTCGGGCAGCAGCACGGGTGCGCCGAGCTGGCAGGCGCGCCAGTATTGCTCGGCCAGGCTTTCGAGTTCGATCGCAAGGGCCTGCGCGTGGCGCAGGTCGTGCCCCGCCACGATCATGCCGTGATTGGCCATCAGGCAGCCGTTGCGCCCTCCCATCGCACGCATCACGGCCTGCGACAAGGCGGGCGTGCCGTATGTGGCGTAGTCGGCGCAGCGAACGTCGGCACCGCCGAAGCGCGCCACCATGTAGTGGAAGGGCGGAATCGTGCGGTGCAGGCAGGCCAGGGCCGTGCAGAAGGGCGCGTGGGTGTGGATCACTGCGCCGATGTCGGGCCGTTCAAGGTAGAGATCGCGGTGAATCATCCATTCGGACGAGGGCGCGCGTTGGCCATGGCTTTGGCCGCTTGCATCGACTTCAACAAAGTCGGCCGTGCCAAGCGCCTCCCACGGCAGGCCCGATGGCGTGATCAGCATGCCGCTGTGGGTGCGCAGGCTCAGGTTGCCGGCCGCGCCGGGGTTCAGGCCGATGGCGGCGACATGCCGCGCGCAGGCAAGCAGTTGTTCGCGAAGGGGGGCGTTCATCTTTGCAGGCTTTCGGTGATGCGTGCAGGCGTATGCAGACCGTGTTCGGTGAAGATGCCGGTGATCAGCGCGGCCGGAGTGACGTCGAAGGCCGGGTTGGCGCAGGCGCCGCTGAAGATGCGCAGGCTTGCTGCCTGGCCGGCGTCGTCGAGGCCATGCAGCACCTGCACTTCGTCGGCGCTGCGCGCTTCGATCGGGATCGCATCGCCCGTGGGGCAGTGGGCGTCGACGGTGCTGGTGGGCGCGGCAATGTAGAAGGGGATGCCGTGCTCGCGCGCCGCAAGCGCCTTCAGGTAGGTGCCCACCTTGTTTGCGGTGTCGCCGTTGGCGGCGATGCGGTCTGCGCCGGTGATCACGATATCGACCAGGCCTTGCCGCATCAGGTGGCCGGCGGCGTTGTCGGCGATCAGCGTGTGCGGCACGCCGGCTTCGGCCAGCTCCCACGCGGTCAACAGGCCTTGATTGCGCGGCCGTGTTTCGCTGACCCAGACCTCGACCGCAATGCCTTGCTGCTGGGCGACGTACACCGGCGCCAGCGCGGTGCCCCAACCGCAGGTGGCCAGCGCGCCGGCGTTGCAGTGCGTCATCACCCGCAGGGGGCGGGCAAGCGTGCTGGCGGCTTGCGAAAGCAGGCGCGCCCCGTGTTGGCCGAGCGCAAGGTTGGCGGCAATGTCGCCGGCATGCACTGCCAGCGCTTCGGTCCAGGCGGCGGCGGCGCGCAGTGCCGGTGGCACCGGCCGCAGGTGGGTGGCCATTCGCGCCAGCGCCCAGTGCAGGTTCACCGCGGTCGGGCGGGTCCGCGCAAGGCGGGCCACGGCCTGTTCAAGTGCGGCATCGGAGGCGTCGGTACGCATCGCGAGCGCAATGCCGAAGGCGGCGGTGGCGCCGATCAGCGGCGCGCCGCGCACCTGCATGGTTTCGATTGCCTGCGCGCAGGCTTCGAGCTTGGCCAGCGTGAGCTTGGCGCAGGTGAAGGGCAGGCGGGTTTGGTCGATGACGCAGATGGCGTCATCAAGCGGGGTCAAGGGTGCAAGTTTCATTCCCCCATGATCGCCGCTCGGGGGCGGTGCGGCAAGTTCCGGATCAGCCAGCAGGCCGCTTCGCGGCAAGCCATTTGTATAGCGCGGCCGGCTCCATCGGGCGGGCGTAGAGGTAGCCTTGTGCTTCGTAGCAGCCGAGGCTGACCAGCGTGTTCGCCTGCTCGATATCTTCGACGCCTTCCGCGATGACCGCGAGGCCCAGACGTTTGCCAAGCTGGATCACCATCTCGGGGATCTGCCGGCCGCGCGGGTCTGAGCACAGCCCTTGCACAAAGGCCTTGTCGATCTTGAGGCGGTCAACCCGCAGGCGTTGCAGGTAGGAGAGCGACGAGAAGCCGGTGCCGAAATCATCCACCGCCACCTTGACGCCCAGCTCGCCCAGTTGATTCAGCGTTCGGGCGACGAAGTCGGCGTCTTCCATCGCCATGGATTCGGTGATTTCCAGTTCGATCAGGCTGGGCGTGGCGCCGGTGTCGGCAAGCGCCTCGCGTACCTGATCGATGAAGCGAGGGTGGCGGAACTGGGCCAGCGATACGTTGATCGCCATCTGCACCTTGGGGAAACCGGCCGCGGCGATCTTCACCTGCTCGAAGCAGGCCAGGCGCATGACGAAGTTGCCGATGCCGATGATCAGGCCGGAGGTTTCCGCCAGCGGGATGAACCGATCGGGCGGAACGAAGCTGCCGTCTTCCTTGCGCCAGCGAATCAATGCCTCAACCCCGACCGGTTCGCCGGTTTCGATCAGCACCTGGGGCTGGTACATCACGAACAGCCGGTCGCTGTCGAATGCGTTCCGCAGCCCGCGCAGCATGTCGTGGCGCTCGCGGATCTCGAAGTCCATCTTGCCGGTGAAGTAGACGAACTGCCCGCGATTGAGCCGCTTGGCGCGTTTGAGGGCGATGTTCGCGTTCTTGAGGGCCTCGCCGCCGCTGACGTCGACCTCGCTCAGATCGAGCAGACCCAGCGTCGCGGTGATCACGATCTCTTGATCGTCGACCATGAAGGCTTCTTCGAACAGCGCGACCAGCGCAGCGGGCTTGATCTTCTCTGACGCACCGAGGATGCCGAAGGTATCGCCGGCAACACGGGCGATGAAGGTGTCCGGCAGGCGATCACGCAGGCGATGGGCGACAGCGCGCAGCAGGCGGTCGCCGAACTGATGCCCGAGCGCATCGTTGGTCTCGGCGAATTCGTCGATATCCACCAGGGCGACCGAGGAGGCCACCCGCCGCGGGCCGCGCAGGTGTTCATCGAGCTCTTGCAGGAAGCGCAGCCGGTTCGGCAGATGCGTGAGCGCATCGACGTAGGCAAGATTGGTGAGCTTGCCGAAGAGCGCCGTATTCTCGAACCCGACCGCGATGTTTGCGCAGAATACTTCGAGCAGATTGCGGTCAATCTCGGAAAGCGCCTGCTTGCTTTCGAGGTACACCGCGATGCGTCGCCCCGACCCGGTCAGCAGCAAGGTTGTCGAGCCCGAATCGTATTGATTGCGACCGGTGCTCAAGGCGCGGTTAAGGTGCTCACGCACATCCGGGTTGGGAATGTCGCGCACCGATTGATTGATCAGCCCGCTGAATTTGCCGCCTGCCGCGACGACTTGCATGGCCTCTTCGCCGCGGCCGTTCTCTTGCGCACAGATCAGGCCTTCCGGCGGCAGGCGCAGCAGCGCGGCCAGTTGCGTGATCACGCCGGCGGCAAAGCCCTGCATGCCGCGCAGCTCCATCAGCTCGCCGCTGGCGCGCACGATCATGTCAAGGCCACGCCGGCTGGCGTTGATCGCCCTGATCTGATCGTAGGAGCGGATCGCCACCGTCAGCGTGGTGTAGAGCCGTGTGTGGGTGAGTTCCGACTTGGTCTTGTAGTCGTTGATGTCGTAGTCGCGGATCGCCTGGATCTCGGGCGCATAGCCCGGCTGTCCGGTGCGCAGCACGATGCGCGCTTCGGACAGGCCCAATTCTTCGCGGATCACGTGGACGAGCTTGAGGCCGGCGTTCTCGCTCTCCATCACCACGTCGAGCAGGATCACCGCAATGTCATGCTCGCGCCGCAGGAACTCCACCGTCTCCGCTGCGCTGTAGGTGTGCAGGAACTGCACCCGGCGGCCCAGCAGCGGTGTGCCCTTGAGGGCGAGCTCGGTGGAGGCGTGCACGTCGTGGTCATCGTCGACGATCAGGACGCGCCAGACTGCTTCGGTATCCGCTTGCGCGCCGCTCTCACCTTCGGGCGCAAAGACCAGTTCGTCATCCGCTGCAAGGTTCGTCACCGACATATCCTCTCGTCCGGCGATGCGTGCGCGATCGCCAAGCTCCCTCAAGGGTGGTCAACGGTTTTTCGGATCAGGACTTGAGGTCTGCCGTCGCTACGTTTGCCAGAATAGACTTGCTCGATGAACTGCGAGGAGTTGCCGTGCACACCCCTGTACTGATTGATAGCCGGCTGCCCGAAGTGGGTACGACCATTTTCACCGTGATGTCTCGCCTCGCACAAGCCTGCGGAGCCATCAACCTGTCTCAGGGGTTTCCCGATTTCTCGCCCGACCCCGCGCTCGCCGCGGCGGTGGCGGGCGCGATTGAGGCGGGGTTCAACCAGTATCCGCCGATGGCGGGCCTGCCGGCCTTGCGTACCGCCATTGCGACGAAGTTGCAGACGGCGTACGGCGCGGCGTATGACCCCGAGACTGAAATCACCGTGACCGCTGGTGCGACGCAGGCGATCTTTACCGCCATTGCGGCATTGGTTCGGCCGGGCGACGAAGTCGTGGTGTTCGAGCCCGCCTATGACGCTTACGGCCCGGCCGTGCGATTGCAGGGTGCAAGCCTGCGCCCGCTGGCCTTGCTTGCGCCTCACTGGCGGCCCGATTGGGCGGCGCTTGAAGCGGCGATCGGCCCGCGCACGCGCCTGGTGATTCTGAACACGCCGCACAACCCGACCGGCTCCGCCTGGCCACGCGAGGACATCGAGCGCCTTGCGCGCATGCTTGAGGGGACGCAGGTCTGCGTGCTGGCCGATGAGGTGTACGAGCACATGGTCTTTGATGGCGCGCGGCACGAGAGCGTTGCCCGCCATCCCGCGCTTGCCGCGCGAGCGATTGGCGTGTCCAGCTTTGGCAAGACCTACCATGTCACCGGCTGGAAGGTGGGCTACGTGTTCGCGCCCGAAGCCCTGATGGCCGAATTCCGCAAGGTTCATCAGTTCAACGTATTCACCGTGAATAGCCCGGCGCAGGCGGCCTTTGCAGGCTTTGCCGCGCGCCCTGAAACCTGGCGCGATCTGGCGGGTTTCTACCAGGCCAAGCGCGATCGCTTGCGCGCAGGCCTTGCGGCGAGCCGGTTCCGTTTGCTGCCCTGCACGGCCACCTACTTCCAGTTGCTTGACTACCGCGCGATCTCCGATATGCCGGACGTCGCGTTCGCCGAGTGGCTTACCCGCGAAGCTGGCGTGGCGGCGATTCCGGTGTCGGTCTTCTCGCATGATCGGCGCGACGAGGGCCTCGTGCGGCTGTGCTTTGCCAAGCAGGATGCCACGCTGGATGCGGCCATCGAACGGCTCTGCGCGCTCTGAGGCTGCGTGGTGCCCGGGTGGTAGACTCAGCGGCCTATTGTGCTGATCGGGATGCTTTTCGTGCGCTACATCTTTCTCTTCATTCTTGGCCTGTTCGGGATCTGGTGGTTGCGTCGCAAGGTCGGGGGCGATCAGCGCGCATCGCGCGAGCAGGACGCGAAGCAGACGCGCCTGCATGAGCCTGAGCGCATCACCGCTTGTGCGCACTGCGGCTTGCACGTCCCCGAGAGCGAAGGCGTGATCGACGGCGGCTACTTCTACTGCAGCCAGGCGCACCGCGCGCTGGGGCCAAAGGCCTGACGATGGAGGCTGCGAGCGACCAGGTGTGGCAAGCGGCAGAGTCGCGCTGGCGCTCGCTGCGCTACTACAGCTTTTATCGCCTGATCGTTGCCTGCGGCCTCGCCTTCATCGGCCGCATGTTCCTCAACGACAACCCCGGGGCGGATTCCTGGGGCGGCGTGGTCGGCGCCTACATCGCCGCGGCGCTGGTTTTGCTTTACTTTTACCGGGTCAGCCGGGCGCCCTTCGAGTGGGTGCTCAACGTCCACATCCTGATCGACGTGCTGGCGCTTGCGAGCCTGATGTATATCGGCGGTGGCCTGCGCGGCGGGCTGCCTTACATGCTGATGGTGGTGGTCGCCGCAGGGGGGTTGCTCGGCGAGGGGCGCTTGGTGTTCTTTTACGCCTCGGTCGCTTCGATTGCGGTGTTCATCGCGCAGGGCATGGTGTCGCTGCGGGCCAGTTCGGATTTTTCTGCCGAGATCGCTGCTGGCGCCTTTGTCTGTACCGGATTTTTTGCCATTGCGACCGTCGCGCGCCTGCTGGCAACGCGGGCATTGGCCAACGAAAAACTCGCTCACCAGCGCGGGGCGGCGCTGAGGCGACAGATTCAGGTTAACGAGCAGATCATCACCGACCTTCATGACGGGGTATTGGTGCTCGATCGTGATGGCGTAGTACTGCAGATCAATCGCAAGGCATCCGAGTTGCTGGGCGATACACCGGGGGTCGGCATGCCGCTGGAGATCCTGTCGCCGACGCTGGCAACGGCGGTTGCGGCGGGCAGCGAAGCCGCGGACATCACCGACGACGGCCGCCGGGTGCGGGTGCGTACCTATCACCTTGGCGCGCAGGGTGACACCATCGTGTATCTGGAAGACCTTGAACGCCTTGAACGTGAGGCGCAGCAGATCAAGCTGGCCGCGCTGGGGCGCCTGACGGGCAGCATTGCCCACGAAATCCGCAACCCGCTGGCCGCGATCAGCCATGCCAGCGAGCTGCTGGCCGAAGAGAAGCGCGCCGAAATGCAGCAGCGGCTGACCCGCATCATCAACGACAACACCCTGCGCATCGATCGCATGGTGCGCGATGTGCTCGAACTCGGGCGGCGCGATCGCGCAACCCCGGAATCCATTCCCTTGCATGACTTCATCAGCACCTTCCTGCACGAACAATGCGCGTATGAGGGGTGGGAGCCGGGCCTCGTCGTCATCGAAGGCGATGCGAGCCTGCGCGTGTGCTTTGACCGTATCCACCTTCAGCAGATTGCGTGGAACCTGATCGGCAACGCGCGGCGCTTCGCAAGCGGCGCGCCCGGGAGCGTTGTCGTGAAAGTGCTGGCCGAACAGAACGAGACCGTGGCCCTGCATGTGATCGACGATGGCCCGGGGGTGCCGCAGCCGGCGCGGTCGAAGATCTTCGAGCCCTTCTTTACCTCCGACCCCCGCGGTACGGGGCTTGGGCTGTATATCGCGCGCGAACTGGCGCAGGCCAACAACGCCGAACTTGAACTCTGTGACACCCGCAGCGGTGCGCACTTCAAGATGAGCGCAAAGGAGTGGGTATGAGTGGTGCAAGCGAGCGGCGCAACCGGATCGACGCGGCCGTCCTGATCGTTGATGACGAAGCCGATATCCGTGAATTGCTTGAACTGACCTTGCTGCGCATGGGCTTGGGGGCTGACTCGGCCGGCTCGCTGGCCGAGGCGCGTGAACTGCTTGCCGAGCACAAGTACAAGCTTTGCCTGACCGACATGCGCTTGCCCGATGGCGAGGGCTTGAGCCTGGTGCGCGAGATCGCGCGCGATCACCCGGACCTGCCGGTGGCAGTGATCACAGCCTACGGCAGCATGGAGAACGCCGTTACCGCGCTGAAGGTGGGCGCCTTCGATTACCTCTCCAAACCGGTTTCGCTCGAACAGCTGCGCGCCCTGGTCAAGTCGGTGTTCGAACTGCCCAAGCCCGGCGGAGCCGGGCTCAAGCCGGTTGGTGCCACCTCGCTGACCGGCGATTCGCCCACCATGCTGCAGGTGCGCGGCATGATCGAACGCCTTGCGCGCAGCCAGGCGCCGGTTTACATCAGCGGCGAATCGGGCAGCGGCAAGGAGCGCGCCGCCCGCCTGATCCATGAAAACGGCGCGCGCGCGGCCCGACCCTTCATGGCGGTGAACTGCGGTGCGATCCCCGAAAACCTGATGGAGAGCGAATTCTTCGGCTATCGCAAAGGGGCGTTCACCGGTGCCGATGCCGACCGCGATGGCTTTTTTCAGGCCGCCAACGGCGGCACCATGTTCCTCGACGAAGTGGGCGACCTGCCCTTGCCGATGCAGGTGAAGCTCTTGCGCGCCATTCAGGAAAAGCGCGTGCGGCGGGTCGGCGACACGGCTGAGCAGGCAGTGGATCTGCGCATCATCAGCGCAACGCACCGCAATCTGAAGGAGCTTGTCGATCAGGGGCGCTTCCGGCAAGACCTGTTCTATCGCCTCAACGTGATCGAGCTGCGCATGCCGTCGCTGCGCGAGCGGCGCGAGGACATTCCGGCGCTGGTGGACGTGCTGCTGTCGCGCCTGGCGCGCGAGGCCGGCATTCCGGTGCCGCGGGTGGACGATGCTGCGATGGAAGCCCTGATGCGCTACGCCTTTCCGGGCAACGTGCGGGAGCTGGAGAACATTCTCGAACGCGCGCTTGCCTTGCACAGTGGCGCGGCCATCGTCGTCGAGGATCTTCATCTTGAGCCGGTGGATGACGATGGCGGCGCCGAGAGCGTGGCCGGGGGCGGCGTTGCGCTTGAGCGCGAATCCTTGCAGGACTTTCTTGACCGGGTGGAGCGGCAGGCCATCCTTGACGCCCTCGCGAAAACCGACGGAAATCGCACCGCGGCAGCGCGCCTGCTGGGGGTCACCTTCCGGTCGCTGCGCTACCGGCTGGAGCGGCTGGGGATGAAGGAGTAGTTGGCGATGGCGGTCAAGCTTCGTGGCGAAGGGCTCATTGCTCCGCTGCGCCCGGCGGGGCCGCGCTTCGCGGCAATCGGGCCTGACGGTTGGTTGCCGGGGGTGCGCTGGATCGCATCGCCCAACTGCGACGAACGGCCGGGGCATGAGGCGCCATCGCTGATCGTGATCCACGCCATCAGCCTGCCGCCCGAGTGTTTTGGTGGCCCTGGTGTTGCGCAACTCTTCACCAACTGCCTTGATCCGGATGCGCACCCTTACTACGCGCAGATTCATCACTTGCGTGTGTCGGCGCACTTCCTGATCCGCCGCGATGGCAGTGTCGAGCAGTTTGTCGCGACCACCGATCGCGCCTGGCATGCGGGCGTGTCGAGCTGGGCCGGGCGCGAGCGATGCAACGACTTCTCGGTTGGCATTGAACTGGAAGGCAGCGATACGCAGCCCTTCGATGCCGCCCAGTACCCGGCATTGGCCGAACTGATCCTGCGCCTGGCCGAGCGCCATCCGGTTTCCGAGATTGCCGCCCACAGCGACATCGCGCCGGGCCGCAAGACTGACCCGGGCCCCTGTTTCGACTGGCCCTTGCTCTCCGCCTTGCTGCGCTGACACGCAGCCCAGCTTCTCTGTACCCCTGCCAGGCCTGCGCTGAGCATCGGCGCAGGCTTGCCTTTGCTCGCGCCTGCCGCGCAGGGGGCTTTGCGCGCTGTGGCAGAAATTGATCTTGCGCAAATCTGCCTCTGCTAACTAGAATTAGTCGAATAGAAGGTCTGGGGTACTAGATCTAGTAGGTCGATAAACGAGTGCGCTGCCGAAGCAGTCTTCAGGCAACCCCGAAAACAGGAGAGTCCGATGCAGTCCATTGCCAACGAGCCGGCCGCCAAGCCTGCGCTTGCAGCCCCGCATTTCGAAGGCGCACCCGAGGCCGAGCGCTTCGGCGATTTCAAGGTTATCCGGCGCAATGGCGCCGTGGTGGGCTTTGAGCCTTCAAAGATCGCAGTTGCCGTGACGAAGGCGTTTCTGGCGGTGGAGGGGTCGCACGGCGCGGTGTCGGCGCGCGTGCGTGAAGTGGTCGGCAGCCTGACTGAGCAAGTGGTGCGTGCGCTGGTTCGTCGGCAACCGCACGGCGGCACCTTCCACATCGAAGACATCCAGGATCAGGTCGAGCTGGCGCTGATGCGCTCTGGCGAACATGATGTGGCGCGCGCATACGTGCTTTATCGCGAAAAGCGCTCGGCCGAACGTGCGCAAAAGGCGAAGGCTGCGCCGCAGGAGTCCGCGCTGAACGTCACGCATCGTGGCGAACGGCGCCCGCTCGACCGCAACGCCCTGGCTCAGCTTGTGGCGGCGGCTTGCGTGGGGCTGACCGAGCAGACCAGGCCTGACGCGATCCTTGATGGGGCCCTGAAGAACCTCTACGACGGCGTGCCGCTGGACGAGGTGCGCAAGGCACTGATCCTTTCCGCGCGCACCCTGATCGAGCAGGAGCCCGCGTACAACTACGTCACGGCCCGTCTGCAACTGCATGTGATCCGCGACGAGGTGCTCGGCGAAGAAGTCAGCCAGGCGGATATGGCAATGCGCTACGCCGAGTACTTCCCGCGCTACATCAAGCTGGGCATTGAAGCGGAATTGCTTGATCCGAAGCTCGCCCAGTTCGACCTCGCGCGGATCGCCGCCGCGATTGTGGCCGAGCGCGATCTGAAGTTCGGCTACCTCGGGCTGCAGACCCTCTACGACCGCTACTTCCTGCACATCGAAGAGCGCCGCATCGAGCTGCCGCAGGTCTTCTTCATGCGCGTGGCGATGGGTCTTGCACTCGGCGAAATCGACCGCGAAGCGCGCGCGATCGAGTTCTACAACGTGCTCTCGCAGTTCGATTTCATGAGCTCGACGCCGACGCTGTTTAACGCCGGCACGCTGCACTCGCAGCTCTCGTCCTGCTACCTGACCACCATGGACGATAGCCTCGACGACATCTACCAGGCGATCAAGGAAAACGCGCTGCTGCAGAAGTTCGCCGGTGGCCTTGGCAACGACTGGACGCCGGTGCGCGCGCTCGGGGCCCGCATCAAGGGCACCAACGGCAAGAGCCAGGGCGTGATCCCCTTCCTCAAGGTGGTCAACGACACCGCAGTCGCCGTGAACCAAGGTGGCAAGCGCAAGGGGGCGGTCTGCGCGTATCTGGAGACCTGGCACCTCGATATCGAGGAATTCCTCGAACTTCGCAAGAACACCGGCGACGACCGCCGCCGCACGCACGACATGAACACCGCGAACTGGATTCCGGATCTGTTCATGAAGCGTGTGATGGAAGGCGCCGAGTGGACGCTGTTCTCGCCCTCCGACGTGCCGGATCTGCACGACAAGTTCGGCCGCGCTTTCGAGGAAGCCTACGTCGAGTACGAGCGTCGCGCGGATCGCGGCGACATCAAGCTGTTCCGCCGTATGCCGGCGCTGCAGCTGTGGCGCAAGATGCTGACGATGCTGTTCGAGACCGGGCATCCGTGGATCACCTTCAAGGACCCGTGCAACATCCGCTCGCCGCAGCAGCATGTCGGCGTGGTGCATAGCTCGAACCTCTGCACCGAGATCACGCTGAATACGTCCGACACCGAGATAGCGGTGTGCAACCTCGGCTCGGTGAACCTGCTCGCACACCTGGGCAAGGATGGCGAGCTCGACCATGACAAGCTGCGCCGCACCATCCGCACCGCGATGCGGATGCTCGACAACGTCGTCGACATCAACTACTACGCGGTCGGCAAGGCGCGTAACTCGAACCTCAAACACCGCCCGGTCGGCCTCGGCATCATGGGCTTCCAGGACTGTCTGCACGCCAAGCGCATCCCGTATGCGTCGGAGGATGCGATCGCGTTCGCCGATCGCTCAATGGAAGCCGTGTGCTACTACGCCTACTGGGCCTCGACCGATCTGGCCGAGGAGCGCGGCCGCTATTCAAGCTTCCGCGGCTCACTGTGGGACCGCGGCATCCTGCCGCTCGACAGCCTCAAGCTGCTGGCCGAAGAGCGGGGCGGCTATCTCGAAGTCGACACGGCGAGCACGCTGGACTGGGACGCGCTGCGCCGCCGCATTGGCGAGGTCGGCATGCGCAATTCGAACTGCGTGGCGATTGCACCGACTGCAACGATCTCCAACATCGTGGGTGTTGATGCCTGCATCGAACCGACCTACCAGAACCTCTTCGTCAAATCGAACCTGTCGGGCGAGTTCACGGTGGTGAACGAATCGCTGGTGCGCGACCTCAAGCAGCTTGGCTTGTGGGACGAGGTGATGATCGCCGACCTCAAGTACTTCGACGGCTCGCTTGCGAAGATCGATCGCATCCCCGAAGCCCTGCGCAGCCTGTACGCAACCGCGTTCGAAGTGGAGCCTAAGTGGATCGTGGAATGTGCTGCGCGTCGCGCGAAGTGGATCGACCAGGCGCAGTCGCTCAACATCTACATGGCTGGCGCATCTGGCCGCAAGCTTGATGAAACCTACAAGCTCGCGTGGCTACGCGGTCTGAAGACAACCTACTACCTGCGTGCGCTGGGGGCGACGTCGGCAGAGAAGTCGACCGGCCGCGGTGGCGAACTCAATGCAGTGCCGGTAGGCGGTGGGCTTGGTGCTACGGCCACGAGTGCAGCGATCAATCCCGCAAGTGAGCCGGCGAAGTTTTGCAGCATCGATAACCCCGACTGTGAAGCCTGCCAGTAGGCACATGAGGCTCCGACCCTGGCGGGAGCGTGCTCCATATTTTTTCGGACGCGCGGCAATGCGAAGTTGGCTGTCAGAGATCGTGCCCGCTGGAGAGCGGCGCGCAGCAAGGCTCTCCGGGTGTCGCCAGGAAAGCTAGGGTTCATGCGGGTTTCGGCGTTCCTGCTGCGCGTCGGGTGACGCACAACTTCGCGGAAACCCGCGCCAGCCTTGCGTCTTGGCGAAACAACATCTTGCAGAAATTTGTTGCTCGATACAGAAAATTGAACTAAAGGATATTGGCATGCTGAATTTTGACGACGATCTCGGAATTGACGTTCGCAGACAAGCCCGCGCGGCCGAGGCCAGCGCGTCGTCGTCGGTTTCATCCGCGTTTGCAGCAACGGATGCAATGCTCGAACCGCTCCGTCGGATCAATGCCGCCGACAAGCGAGTCATCAACGGCGCAACCGACGTCAATCAGCTCGTGCCGTTCAAGTACAAGTGGGCGTGGGAGAAATACCTCGCCACCTGTGCGAATCACTGGATGCCGCAAGAGGTGAACATGGCGCGCGATATCGCGCTGTGGAAAGACCCGAATGGGCTCACCGAAGACGAGCGCCGCATCGTCAAGCGCAATCTCGGCTTCTTTGTCACGGCAGACTCGCTTGCCGCGAACAACATTGTGCTGGGTACCTATCGCCACATCACCGCGCCGGAGTGCCGTCAGTTTCTGCTGCGCCAGGCGTTCGAGGAGGCGATTCATACCCATGCCTACCAGTACATCGTGGAATCGCTTGGGCTGGACGAAGGCGAGATCTTCAACGCCTACCACGAGATCCCGACGATCCGCGCGAAGGATGAGTTCCTCATCCCCTTCATCGAGACGCTGACGGACCCGAACTTCAAGACTGGTACGCCCGAAGCAGACCAGCAACTGCTGCGCTCGCTGATCGTATTCGCCTGCATCATGGAAGGCTTGTTCTTCTATGTGGGCTTCGCTCAGATCCTCGCGCTCGGTCGCCAGAACAAAATGACCGGCGCGGCCGAGCAGTACCAGTACATCCTTCGCGACGAGTCGATGCACTGCAACTTTGGCATCGACCTCATCAACACCATCAAGCTCGAAAACCCGCATCTATGGACGCCGGCCTTCCGCGACGAGATTCGCGCGCTGATGCAAAAAGGTGTCGAGCTTGAGTACCGTTACGCAGAAGACACCATGCCGCGCGGCGTATTGGGTCTGAACGCATCAATGTTCAAAGAGTACTTGCGGTTCATCGCGAATCGTCGCTGCCAGCAGATCGGACTCGACACGATCTATCCCGGGGCGGAGAACCCGTTCCCATGGATGAGCGAGATGATTGACCTGAAGAAGGAACGTAATTTCTTCGAGACGCGAGTGATCGAGTACCAGACGGGAGGGGCGCTCAGTTGGGATTGAGTCACTGGTCACACCCTTTCGTCTCGCACAACGCAGTTCCAGTTTTCTTAACGCCGCACAAAGTGCGGCAGCGGCGCGTTACTCCCCTTGGGGTGGCGTACCCATTGACTGACCTACGACGCTTCGATGGAGGGTGACATGGCAACAGCAAAAAGCAGTGACAAGACCAAGAAGCCGGCGGCCACCAAGGCCGCGGCAAAGCCGGTAGAAAAGAAAGTTGCGGCCAAGCCGGTCGCCAAGAAAGCGGCAGCGCCGAAGGCCGCCGCAAAACCGGCGGCTAAGGCCGCCGCGAAGCCTGCCGCAAAGGCTGCGGCAAAGCCCGCGGTGAAGAAGGCGGCTGCGAAGCCGGCCGCCAAGGCTCCGGCCAAGGCTGCTGCAAAACCGGCCGCGAAAGCGGCGGCGAAGCCTGTGGCCAAGAAGGCGGTGGCGGCAAAGCCAGCAGCCAAGCCCGCGGCAAAGAAACCTGCTGCCACCAAGGCAGCGGCGGTGAAGGCGCCCGCGAAGAAGGCGGCAGCCAAGCCCGCAGCAAAGCCAGCCGCCAAGGCCAGCGCAAAGCCGGCAGCAAAACCGGCGGCAAAGAAGCCGGCCGCGAAACCCGTTGCGAAGCCTGCAGCGAAGAAACCCGCTGCGGCCAAGCCGGCGGCCAAAGTTACTGAGCGGAAGACGACGGTCAAGCGCCCGATCGAAACCCGTGCTGTCGCGCCCAAGGCAGCCAAGAAGGCTGTTGCTGCGAAGCCTGCCGCAAAGAAGGTGGTTGCTAAGACGGCCGCCAAGCCGGCTGCCAAGGCGACTGCCAAGCCGGCAGCAAAGAAAGTCGCAGCAAAGCCGGCAGCCAAGAAGGCCACCGGCGCCGTCGCCCAAGTGAAGACGGCGGTCGCCAAGGCTGAGAAGGCCGTCAAGAAGACCGCCGCAGCGAAGGTTACGGCTGCCAAGAAGGCTGTCGTAAAGGCGGAAAAGGTGGTCAAGAAGACGGCCACCAAGAAAGTGGCCGAAGCCAAGAAAGCGGTGGCAGGCGCTGAGAAGGCTGTCCAGAAGGCGGCCAAGAAAGCGGTAGCCAAGGCTACTGAGGTCAAGAAGGCAGTGACCAAAGCGGTTGCGAAGGCAGAGAAGGCAGTCGTCAAGGCTGTCGCGCCTGCCGCGAAAAAAGCAGCAGCCAAGACCCCTGCAGCGAAGCCCGCTGCGCCAAAGGCCGCCCCGGCAAAGCCTGCAGCAGCCAAGCCCGCGGCGAAGAAGGCTGCGAGCAAGCCTGCGGCCGCGAAGGCAGAAGTCAAAGCGGCTGAGGTCAAGCCCGCCGAGCCCAAGCCTGCTGAGAAGCTTGCGGAAAAGAAGGCTGCGGTGAAGAAGCCGGCAACCAAGAAATCGGCACCCAAGAAGGCAGAAGTTGCGCCGGCTGCTCCGATCGCGGCGCCTGCTGCGGAAGCCGCGAAGCCTGCCGCCGACGCCGCGAAGGTGGAAGCCGCAGAGCCGGCCGCGGATGCGAAGCCTGCAGACGCGGCCAAGCCGGATGCGAAGCCGTCGACCGCAGCAACGCCAGGGCTCAAGTCATCGCTGAACCCGACTGCGGCCTGGCCGTTCCCGAGCGGGTCGCGCCCGTCCTGACAGCGTTAGCTTGATGGCATAAAGGCACGTGCTTGCACGTGCCTTTTTTGTTTCGGCATTGGGCGGGCGGCCTTGAGGGTCGCGCCGGCACAGCCTCTTCAGATTATGTCAATGGCATCACCCTTGCGGGGCGCGGCTTCCCGCCAGATTGACAATTCCGTGTCGAATCAATAGACTGCGGATCGTCTGGTTGCGATAGATACATCGCAGTAGTTATTTCATTGAAGCGAACAGACCGCCAGCTTCTGTCTCGTTCCAAGTTTTCTTCGCTGTTTAGTCGGTGCTTCGTCTGGTTGCGGCGCTGCACCTCGATCGACCCTTGACCACTTTGCGCGGTGTCGCCCGCGCGCTGACAACACGTAAGCATCTGATTGATCCAGCCGTTTGAGCTTGGGCAGCGGGCTTCCTTGTGTTCTTCAGTTTGTTCGGGCGAGTTTTCCGTCAGAGCCTCAGAGGAGGAATGATGATCTACGCAACTCGCGTCGCGGCATTTACCCGGCACGTTGGTTCCTTTGTCCTGCATTTTGCTCATGGCAGTCTTCTCGTTGCAGGGCTGGTGGTAACCCTCGTGTTTGGGATGCGTGTTTTCGACCAAGGCTGGAGCGGCCTTCCGCTCAATAAATTGTTCGGGCAGGCTGAAGCTTCCGTGGCTTCCGAGGACACGCTGACCCCGTCCGATCTGACTGCAACCGAGCAGGACCTGGCCCTGGTGGATCCAGAGCACCCGGAGAAGCTCTCGCCAGAGATGGAGCGCGTCACCGACTACCTCGCGCGTCGTTATCGTGTTGCGCGCGCGGCAGTGGAGCCCCTGATCGTTGCCGCCCAGAGGGCGGGGCATGCCGCAGGGGTTGATCCGCTGCTGATCGTTGCCGTGGTGGGGGTGGAGTCCAGCTTCAACCCGTTTGCCGAGAGCCCCTTCGGAGCACAGGGCTTGATGCAGGTTGTGCCGCGCTTCCATCAAGACAAGATCGATGGAAGCCTTGCCGAGGCACCTTTGCTGGACCCGACCGAGAACATCCGCGTCGGCGCCCAGGTGCTGAAGGAGTACATCCGTCGCAACGGCTCGCTGGTGGCGGGATTGCAGCAGTACGGCGGCGCGATCGACGATCCGACCGAGGGTTACGCCAACAAGGTGATCGCCGAGAAGCAGCGCCTCATGATCGCCATGCGTCAAGGCGCGAAAGTGGCGTCAGCGAGATAAGTTCTGACTGCTTCAATGAAAACGCCGGCCCTGCGCCGGCGTTTTCATTTCTGGCGTGCTCAAGTCAGCGCCCTGCGCATGCGTTCCAGCGCGACGGCGATGCGGCTTTCGTTTACCGTGTAGGCGAAACGAAGCCAGCGCTCCGGGGCTTGCATGCCGAAGTCGCGCCCCGGCGTGCTTGCGACGCCCGCTTGATCAAGCAGACGGTGCGCAAGTTCGAAGCTGTCGGCGGCGAGTCGGCTGCAGTCGGCGTACACGTAGAACGCGCCGGATGGCTCCGCCGGGATCGCGAAGCCCAGCGCACGCAGGCCTTCGATTAGTTTGTTGCGTCGTTGCCCGAGTTCTGTTCGGCGCTCTTCAAGGATCGCGGTGGTTTCCGGCGCGAAGGCGGCCAGTGCAGCATGCTGCGCCGGCGTTGATGGGCTGATGAAGAAGTGCTGGGCGAGTTTTTCGATCTCGCGCAGGTATGCGTCGGGAGCGACCAGCCAGCCCAGGCGCCAGCCGGTCATGCCGAAGTACTTCGAGAAGCTGTTGATGACGAATGCGTCACCGTTGTCCGACAGCGCGGTTTGCGGTTCGCCGTCGTAGCAAAGGCCCTGATAGATTTCGTCGACGATAATGGCCGCGTTGCGGGCCTTGACGTACCGGCTCACGGCTTCGAGGGTTCCGCGCGAGATGGTGGTGCCGGTCGGATTTGAAGGGCTGGCAATCATGATGCCGCGTGTCTTCGGCGTCCAGGCTGCTTGTACTTGCGGCAGTGTGGGTTGGAAGTTATCGGCGGCGTACACGGGCAAGGGCTTGGCGTGGCCCTCGAATGCCCGTACGAAGTAGCGGTTGCATGGATAGCCCGGATCCGGAATCAGCCATTCATCACCAGGTTCGGTCAGGGCGGCCAGCGCGAGCAGTAGCGCGCCCGACGCACCTGCGGTCACGATGATGTTGCGGGCGTTGACCGCGACGCCGAATCGCGCAGCGTAGTGTTGCGCAATGGCCTCCCGCAGCGCGGGCAGGCCAAGTGCCGGGGTGTAGCGGACCTGGCCCCCAGCCAGAAAGGCCTGCGCAGCGGCGATTACGGGCGCTGGGGTGGGGAAGTCGGGTTCGCCGACCTCCATGTGGATGATGTCACGTCCGGCCGCCTCAAGCGCCTGCGCGCGGGCGAGCAACTCCATCACATGAAAAGGTTCGATTTCGAGCGCGCGCCGGGCGATGGGCCCTGCAGCGAAGGAGGCGGTGTATTCGGTCATCCACGTACTCTACGCCGCAGACCAATCAAAAAGAAACGCCACCCGAAGGTGGCGTCGCTGGGTGCGGGTTGGTCGCGGTGGGCTCAGCCGCCAATGGCTTCTTCGAACAGTTCCCGCTGCAACTGGAGTGTGCGTGGCAGGCGCGCGCCGAGCTTGTCGAACCATTCTTTGTGAAGGCCCAGTTCGTTGCGCCAAGCCTTCGCGTCGATGGCCGTGAGGGCCTCGAATTCTTCCTTCTTCACGCCTGTGCCTGACCACTCGATGTCTTCGTACTTGGGCATCCAGCCCAGCGCGGTTTCGCGCGCGCCGACGGCGCCGCGGGCACGGTCGACGATCCACTTGAGGACGCGCATGTTCTCGCCGAATCCGGGCCACATGAAGTCGCCGTTGTCGTTCATGCGGAACCAGTTCACGCAGAACACGCGCGGCGTGTGCTCAACCGTGTGGCCGATCTTGAGCCAATGGTTGAAGTAGTCGCCCATGTGGTAGCCGCAGAAGGGCAGCATTGCGAATGGGTCGCGCCGCACCACGCCTTGCTGGCCGAAAGCCGCCGCAGTGGTCTCAGAGCCCAGTGTCGCGGCCATGTAGACGCCGAAGTTCCAGTTGAAGGCCTGATACACAAGCGGCACCGTGCTGGCACGGCGCCCGCCGAACACGAAGGCGGCAATCGGCACGCCGGTCGGGTCTTCCCATTTCGGGTCGATCGACGGGCATTGGTTTGCCGGCGCGGTGAAGCGCGAGTTCGGATGGGCCGCTTTGCGCCCGCAGCCAGGCGTCCAGTCTTGCCCGGTCCAGTCGATCAGGTGGGCAGGTACTTCATCGCTCATGCCTTCCCACCACACGTCGCCGTCGTCAGTCAGCGCCACGTTGGTGAAGATCACGTTGGCGTGCAGCGAGGCCATCGCGTTGTGATTGGTCTTCTGGTTGGTGCCGGGGGCCACTCCGAAGTAGCCCGCCTCGGGGTTGATCGCGTAGAAGCGACCGTCCGGCCCGGGCTTGATCCATGCAATGTCGTCGCCGACGGTGGTGACCTTCCAGCCGTCGAAGCCCTCGGGCGGGATCAGCATGGCGAAGTTCGTCTTCCCGCAGGCGGACGGGAAGGCCGCGGCGACGTAGGTCTTTTCGCCCTTCGGGTCTTCCACGCCCAGGATGAGCATGTGTTCGGCCAGCCAGCCTTCATCGCGCGCCATGGTTGATGCAATACGCAGTGCGAAGCACTTCTTGCCCAACAAGGCGTTGCCGCCGTAGCCCGAGCCGTATGACCAGATCTCGCGGGTTTCGGGGAAGTGGCAGATGTATTTGGTGGTCGGATTGCACGGCCAGGACGAATCCGCCTGGCCCGGCTGCAAAGGCGCGCCGATGGAGTGCAGGCAGGGTACGAACTCGCCGTTCTCGCCCAGTTGCTCGTACACCGCGCGGCCCATGCGAGTCATGATCCGCATGTTCACCACGACGTAGGGTGAATCGGAGATCTCGACGCCGATCTGCGAGATGGGGCTGCCCAGCGGGCCCATCGAGAACGGGATCACATACAGGCTGCGGCCGCGCATGCAACCGGCAAACAGGTCGGTGAGGGTTGCCTTCATCTTTGCAGGCGATTCCCAGTTGTTCGTGGGGCCTGCGTCGTGAGGGTCGGTTGTACAGATGAAGGTGCGGTCTTCGACACGCGCAACGTCAGAGGGGTCTGAGCGGCACAGGAACGAATTGGGCCGCTTGGCCGGGTTGAGCCGGATCATCTGCCCGCTGGCGACCATTTCTTCGCACAGGTGCGCTGATTCCTCTGCGGAACCATCGCACCAGACGACTTGATCGGGTTGGGTGAGTGCTGCAACTTCGGCCACCCATTGTTTCAGGCGGGCGTGGCGAACGAAGTCCGGAGCGGAAGTGAGTGCCGCTTCGGGAAGGCGCGTAGTCATGAGTCTCTCCTGGTTACCACGTGTTCGATGGCACGCCCAGACCCCTCGGAAGGGTTCCGACCGTGGCCCGGCGTCGGTGGGAGGAGAGAAACGACGCTCAAGCGCCCGCGCGAAAGCTTTTGTTGTTCAGGTGCGCGGGGTGGGTGTTCCGTTTGGAACAGTTGTTTGAAGTCTACGCCGCAGGGGTTGTGAGCACAACTAAGTACTTAACCCAGTGTCGCGGGCAACTAGAATCCTGCCGCGAAGTCGAATCACGGCGCGCCGGTGCCGTGAAAAGCTGAGTGCAACTTCGGGAGACACGCGATGGATGACCGCCTCAAAGCCGCAGCACTCGAGTATCACCGCGCCGGAAGGCCCGGAAAGATTGCCGTTACGCCGACCAAGGCGCTCACCAACCAGCAGGATCTCTCGCTCGCCTATTCGCCGGGCGTTGCCGCCGCATGCGATGCAATCGTCGATGACCCGGCGCAGGCCAGTACGCTGACCGCGCGTGGCAATCTGATCGGTGTCGTGACCAATGGCACGGCCGTGCTGGGGCTCGGCAACATCGGGCCGCTTGCCGCAAAGCCGGTGATGGAAGGCAAGGCGGTCTTGTTCAAGAAGTTCGCAGGCATCGATGTGTTCGACCTGGAGTTCTCGCAGGCGGATCCGGACAAGCTCATCGAGACCATTGCCTCGCTCGAGCCGACCTTCGGCGGCATCAACCTTGAAGACATCAAGGCGCCCGAGTGCTTCTACATCGAGCGCGAACTGCGCAAGCGGATGAGCATTCCGGTCTTCCACGATGACCAGCACGGTACCGCGATCGTGGTGGGGGCCGCGTTGCTCAACGGCTTGCACCTGCTCGGCAAGGATCTGTCGAAGATCAAGCTGGTGACTTCCGGCGCGGGGGCCGCGGCGCTGGCCTGCCTTGATCTGCTGGTGATGCTCGGGATTCCGGTCGAGAACATCTGGGTGACTGATATCGAGGGTGTCGTCTACCAGGGGCGCACGGTGTTGATGGACCCGGTGAAAGACCGCTTCGCCAAGGACACTTCGGCGCGCACCTTGGCGGATGTGATCGTGGGGGCAGATGTCTTTCTTGGCTTGTCTGCCGGCGGCGTGCTCAAGCCCGAGATGGTGGCAAAGATGGCGCCCAACCCGGTGATTCTGGCCTTGGCGAACCCGACACCGGAGATCCTCCCCGAGCAGGTGAAGGCGGTGCGGCAAGACGCAATCATTGCCACCGGTCGCTCCGACTACCCGAACCAGGTCAACAACGTGCTGTGCTTCCCGTTCATCTTCCGCGGGGCGCTGGACGTGGGGGCCACCACGATTACCGATGAGATGAAGCTGGCGGCCGTGCGCGCGATTGCCGAACTCACCCGCGCCGAGCATAGCGACATCGTGGCGGCCGCCTACGGTGAGCAGGTTGCCGGTTTCGGGCCCGAGTACATCATCCCCAAGCCATTCGATCCACGCCTGATCGTCAAGATTGCCCCGGCGGTCGCGCAAGCCGCGATGGAGTCAGGCGTTGCAACGCGGCCGATCAGCGATTGGGACGCGTATCGCCAGAGCTTGAACAACTTCGTCTGGCAGTCTGGCTTGATCATGAAGCCGGTGTTTGCGGCGGCCAAGCGGGCGCCGAAACGGATCATCTTTGCTGAAGGCGAATCCGAGCGTGTTTTGCGCGCGGTGCAGACGGTGGTCGACGAAGGGCTTGTGCGGCCGATCCTGATCGGGCGGCCAGACGTGATTGCCCGCTACATCGAACGATTCGGGTTGCGGCTGCGGCCGGAGCTCGACTTCGAACTGGTCAACCAGGACGACGATCCGCGCTACCGCGAGCTGTGGACCAGCTACCACGCGCTGATGGAGCGGCGTGGCGTATCGGTCGAGTTCGCACGGCGCGAGGTGCGGCGACGCGCCACCCTGATCGGCGCCCTGATGCTCAAGTTCGGCTACGCCGATGGCCTGATCTGCGGCACATCCGGCATGCATCAACTGCACCTGAAGTTCATCGAGAATGTCCTGGGCCGCGCCGAGGGGGTGGGCAGTTGCTACGCGATGAACCTGCTGGCGCTGCCGGGCCGCACGGTTTTCTTGTGCGACACGTATGTGAACTACGACCCGACGGTCGAGCAACTGGTTGAAATGACCTGGCTGGCGGCCGAAGAGGTGCGCCGTTTTGGCATCCAGCCGCGCGTGGCGCTGCTGTCCCATTCAAGTTTCGGTACCGACGACACGCCCACCGCCGAGAAAATGCGCAAGGCCCTCGCGCTGCTGCATGAGCGGCATCCGGGCTTGGCGGTTGAGGGCGAAATGCATGGTGATGCGGCGCTTGATGCGGCTGTCCGGCTGCAGGTCTTCCCCAACGCGCGCATGCGCGATGATGCCAACCTGCTCATCTTCCCGACACTCGACGCCGCCAACATTGCGTTCAACCTGCTCAAGACGGCGGCGGGCGATGGCATGACGGTCGGGCCGATTCTGCTGGGTTCGGCCAAGCCGGTGCATATCCTGACCCCCACCGCGACGGTGCGGCGCATCGTCAACATGACGGCGCTAACGGTGGTTGAGGCCGGGCAGCTGCGCGGCAAGTGAGCGGCGGCGCGCATCGCGCTAAAGCTTGCGGGGCCGAATGCCGCAAATCCTGTCTGAAAAGGCAAGAGGGGGCGGCATGGACGATCGGGCGGCACTGGTTCTGACCGGGGGCGGCGCAAGGGCCGCTTACCAGGTGGGCGTGCTGTGGGCTGTTCGCGAGCTCTGGGGGCGCCGGGCAGAGAATCCTTTTCCGATTCTTTGCGGCACCTCGGCGGGCGCCATCAATGCGGTGGCGCTGGCCTCGCACTGCCAGCACTTTGATCAGAGCGTGCGGCGCCTGGCGTGGATCTGGCGCCACTTTCACGCCCACCACATCTATCGGTCCGACACGCTCTCGGTCACCAAGTCGGCGCTCGCCTGGGGCGGCACGCTGCTGTGGGGCTGGCTGCTCAAGCGTGGCCCGCGCTCCTTGCTCGACAACGCGCCGTTGCGGGCGCTCCTGAATGAGAAGGTCGACTTCGCCGGCATCGGCCGGGCGATCGAAAGCGGCGCGCTCTACGCCGTGAGTGCAACCTGCTCGGGTTACGCAACCGGTGAGAGCCTCACCTTCTACGAGGCGGCTGAAAGTGTCCGGCCCTGGCGCAGGGCGGCGCGCGTCGGCGTGCCCACACGTCTGAACGCCGAGCATCTGCTCGCGTCCAGCGCCATCCCGTTCGTGTTTCCGGCGATCCGTATCAACCGCGAGTACTTCGGCGATGGTTCCATGCGCCAGCTCGCACCGGTGTCGCCAGCGGTGCATATGGGCGCGACCCGGATTCTCGTGATCGGCGCCGGCCGCGCGAAGGACGAGACCCGCCGTTCCCGCGGCGACAGTTACCCTTCGCCTGCGCAGATCGCCGGCCACGCACTGTCGTCGATCTTTCTCGACAGCCTCGCGGTGGATCTGGAACGGCTCGCGCGCATCAACAGCACGGTCGACAAGATTCCGCCGCAATTGCGCGAAGAACTGGGGATCGGACTCAAGCCGATCGAAACATTGGCGATATCGCCGTCCGAACGGCTGGATCATCTGGCCGCACGGCACTTCAAGGCCCTGCCTCTGCCGATGCGCGTGATGCTCAGAGGCGTGGGCGCGGGCAGTCGTTCGGGCTCTGCGGTGCTGTCGTACCTCTTGTTCGAGCAGTCCTACACGCGAGCATTGATCGACCTGGGTTACCGCGATGCAATGATGCGGCGTGCAGAATTGATCCAGTTCCTGCGGCTGGATCCGGCAACGGTGAAGGCGAGCTACCGCCCCCGTCGCAGCGGATTCGGCGCCATGACGGCGGAGCAAGATGCTGAGATCGAATCTGAAATTGGCGCGCTATCTGCTTAATTCAGCTTGAGTTTTTGTTAGAATCGACGTATCAATGAAGTAGTCCGGTCTTGTTGCCGGCCGGATCGGGGAAGCATGAAAACATCGAAGCTCATTACCGCGTTGCTGGCTGCCGCCGTGCTCGCTTCGTCGCCAGCGATGGCTGCGACCAAAGAGGCTTCGTCAAAGGCTCAGTCGCGCAAGGCAGAGCCCAAGTCTGCAGCCAAGCCGAGCGCGAAAACAAAGAAGGTTGCGAGCAAGACTTCGAGCGCCAAGGCTGCTTCGGCCAAGCGCACGTCGGCCAAGGCCAGCCCGGCAAAGGCGCGTTCGATGTCGCGCGGGGCCATGGTCAAGACCTCGGCCAAATCCTCATCCATGAAGCGCGAAACTGCCGCGCGCGCCTTGTATCGTGATACGAAGTCAGCGAAGGCTGCGCCCTTGCGGATCGTCAATGAAGTGGATCGGGACGGGAACCCGTTGCTGATGTCCAATGCCTTCATCGTGCAGGAAGTCGGTTCGGGCAAGGTGCTGCTCGAACGCAATGCCACTTCGGTGCTGCCGATTGCATCGATCACCAAGCTGATGACGGCCATGGTGGTGCTCGACGCGAAGCTTTCGTTGTCCGAGCCGCTGACGATCACCGAAGACGACACCGACAAGCTCAAGTTCACCAGCTCGCGCCTGATTGTGGGCACCACGATGACGCGCGAGGAACTGATTCACCTTGCGCTGATGTCGTCCGAGAACCGTGCCGCCGCCGCACTGGGCCGCAACTATCCGGGTGGCATCGAGGCTTTCATTGCAGCAATGAATCAGAAGGCTGCGTCGCTGGGGCTGGTTGAAACTACCTTCCACGATTCCACCGGGCTGAATCCGCACAACGTTTCATCGGCGCGCGATCTGGCCCGCATGGTGACCGCGGCGACCCACTATCCGCTGATTCGTGAGTTTTCGACCGACGATGAAGAGATCGTCGACGTGCGTGGGCGTGCGCAGACCTTCCGCAACACCAACGGGCTGGTCAAGAGTCCCGACTGGCAGATCGGCTTGTCAAAGACGGGCTTCATCAATGAAGCCGGGCGTTGCCTTGTGATGCAGGCCTGGCTGGCCGACAAGCCGATGGTGATCGTGTTGCTCGATTCGGTTGGAAAGTTCACCCGCGTGGCCGACGCGCAGCGCATCAAGCGCTGGATCGAAGGTGCGGTATCGCATCAGGCCCAATTGGTGGGGCGGGTGCCGGCGGGCTGACACCTGCCCATCGCCAAGAAAAAAGCGCGCCGTGGCGCGCTTTTTGTTTTGTTTTCGTGTGTGCTCAGCGGCGGCCAGGCGGGACGCTTCGCCCAAGCGAATCCGGTTTGACATAGCCCAGGGTGGCCGAAATCTCTTCGGCCGTTTCAAGCACGAGCGGAGCCCAGTCGGGGTTGAAGCGGTCGGCTGGTGTGGACAGTGACAGCCCGGCCACCAGTTCGCCCGAGTCGTCGCGGATCCCCGATGCGATGCAGCGCACTCCGTTCTCGACTTCATCCATGTCGTAGGCGACGGCGTGCCGGCGGACGCGCTCCAGCTCTTTTTCCAGCGCGGGGATCGTCGTGATCGAACTGGAAGTGGAGGGCGGCAGGCCGGTGCGGCGCGCGTAGTCTGCAACGCGTTCGGCGGATTCTTCGGCGAGGAAGAGTTTGCCGGTGGCGGTGGTGTGCAGGGGCGCGCGGGCGCCGACGATATGCACCACACGGACAGCCGAGCGGCCGCTTGAGGTGCGCTCGACGTAAACGATGTCATCGCCATCGCGCATGCCCAGGTTCACGCTCTCGCCGGTGGCAAGGTGCAACTTCTGCATCGCGCTCACGGCGGTTTCTCGCACCGAGATTCTCGACTTCACGACATTGCCCAGTTGCAACAGGCGAATGCCGAGTCGGTAGACCCCGGCATCAACACGTTCGACGAATCCGCGCGAGGTCATCGCGCCAAGGATTCGGTGCGCGGTCGACGGGTGCAACCCGGTCTCCGCGGCCAGTTGTTTGAGCGGAATCGGCTCTGCGTGCTTTGCCAGCGTGTCGAGCAGGGTCATCATTCGCTCGATCACCTGAATGGATGAGGCTTTAGGTTCTTCGGTGGCCAAAATGGAGGCATTCATTAAGCAGGTGAGGTGCGCATCATATCGCATTGCGAAATGTTTCGCGCTATGAAATGAGCGCTGCGCAGCTGAGTGCGCGCGCGTGTTGAGTAAGTTGGGCTGTTCTGATCCATGGGAGTGAGGTTTTGATGTCGATGCGCCAGGTGGTTTCGCTTGAATCTGCGTCCTTGTCGGTGACGATTCCGCGCCCGAATGCGCCGCATGTGTGGGTGGACCATGCGCGTACGGCGCCGGGCGAAGTGGTCGAGCGCCTGCAGGGCGCCGAGGTTGCGCTGATCAACAAGTGCCGGCTCGACGCCGCGGTGCTCGATCAATTGCCCGCGCTGCGGATGATCTCGGTCTGCGCAACCGGCACCGACAACGTTGACCTCGCCGCGTGTCGTGCGCGCGGCATCATTGTGAGCAACGTCCGTGACTATGCGGTGAACGCGGTGCCCGAACACGCGCTGATGCTGATGATGGCGCTGCGGCGCCAGCTCATGGCCTATGTCGATGATGTGCGCAGCGGGCGCTGGTGCGCGGCGCCGACGTTCGGCCTCTTTGATCGGCCGGTGGCGGATCTTCACGGCGCCAGCCTGGCGATTGTCGGCTTCGGTGGCTTGGGCGCAGGGCTTGCACGCCTGGCCGAAGCCTTGGGCATGACCGTGCTCAAGGCCGAGCGCAAGGGCGTTGCGAGCGCGCGCGAGGGCTATCTTCCCTTCACGGACGCGCTGGCCCGTGCAGATGTGGTTTCGCTGCATTGCCCGCTGACGGCGGAGACGCGGCACTTGATGGGCGCCGCCGAATTTGCACGGATGCAGCCGCATGCAGTGCTGATCAACACCGCGCGCGGCGGGTTGATTGACGAGCTTGCGCTGGCACATGCGCTGCGGAGTGGGCAAATAGCCGGTGCCGCGCTCGACGTGCTCTCGCAAGAGCCGCCGCCGCGCGATCATCCGCTGCTTGCGCCGGACATCCCGAACCTGATCATCACGCCACACATGGCCTGGGCTTCGCAGTCCGCCGTTCAGCGCCTAGCGGACAGCGCCGTGGCACATATCGAGGCCTACCTGCGCGGCGCGCCGGTCAGCCGGGTGGCATGATGCCGCGCGGCGCCAGCGCTGACTGGCATGGAGCTTGCGCAATCGTGTGCTGAGATCTTGCGCAGCGTCGGCCGCCCTGTAGTCGCTGGGGTCGGGATCAATACCTGGCGTGGGGTCTACGACAATCCGCTTGAGTTTCTTGTCTGTACCCGGCCAAAGCGCCGCCCTGCAAGACGCCCTTGCGGCGTCAAGGCGCGTAAGCCCGCTGGCGTGACAGAGGGCCAGCGAGGGCTGCTGGCCTACATGGCGCGCCCGGGGGCCGGGCTGGGCGAGCGGAGAATGCTGAGCGAGTGATGGTGGCGCTGATCGGCGTTGCCCCGGATGCAGATCGCGTTTGGGGCCGCGGGTGGGCCCTTTCAATGTTCCTTCTGATGGGAGTGAGTTGTGAGTAATCCGATCGCAGGCGTGCGCCTGCTCAAGGTGGCTGCAGTAACGATGGGGGCGGTGCTCCCCGGCGTCGCGCTGGCGGCAGACGGCATTCTGATCGGCCCGGTGCCGTTCGATTTCGTGCTGTTCGCGCTGACCCTGCTGGGCGTTGCGCTGTTTCACGACCACACGCTCAAGGTGGCGGTGACCGGCTTGCTGGTGATCGTGGCCTATAAGCTCGGCTTCACCGGCTTCAAGCATGGCGACGGTTTCGGCGGTCTTGGCATGCACTTCGCGCATGAGTGGGTGACGCTGGCAAACCTGTTTCTGTTGCTGACCGGCTTTGCGCTGCTGGCACGCCACTTCGAGAAGACCCGCGTGCCGGTGGTGCTCCCGGCCATCCTTCCGGACGACTGGAAGGGCGGTTTTGTCATGCTGATCATGGTGTTCGTGATCTCAAGCTTTCTCGACAACATTGCCGCTGCGCTGATTGGCGGCGCGATGGCGCACCAGATCTTCCGCGGGCGCGTGCACGTTGGCTATCTGGCCGGCATCGTGGCGGCGTCGAATGCGGGCGGTTCCGGTTCGGTGGTGGGCGATACCACCACGACGATGATGTGGATTGCTGGCGTGGCCCCGGCCGATGTCTTGCATGCCTATGTGGCTGCGATCGTCGCCTTGGTGGTGTGCGGGATTCCCGCCGCGATCATTCAGCAACGCTATTCGCCCATCATCAAGCATGTGCATCAGCGCACACATATCGACTGGCTGCGCACTGGAATCGTCGGTGGTATCCTGGCGGCCGCAATCATTGCCAACGTGCTCGCGAACGTCAGTTTCCCCGGGCTCGCTGATGCGGTGCCGGTGATCGGTATTGCGGTCTGGCTGGTGCTCTTGCTTACCAGCGGCTTGCGGCGGCCCGACTGGGAGATCATGCCCGAAACGATTAAGGGAACGATCTTCCTACTCTCGCTCGTCGGTTGCGCCTCGCTGATGCCGGTTGAGCGCTTGCCGCTGGCGTCCTGGCAGTCCGCGTTTGGTCTGGGCTTTGTGTCGGCGGTTTTTGACAACATTCCGCTGACTGCGCTGGCGCTTCGCCAGGGCGGCTACGACTGGGGTGTGCTGGCCTACGCGGTTGGTTTTGGTGGGTCGATGCTGTGGTTTGGGTCGTCAGCAGGGGTGGCGCTGGCAAGCCAGTTTCCGCAGGCCCGCTCGGTGGGCGCCTGGTTGCGCCACGGCTGGTATGTGGCCCTGGCCTATGTGGTGGGCTTTGCGGTGATGATGGCGGTGGTTGGGTGGCACCCCCATGCGCCGCACAAGGCCGCCGCACCGGCCGTCGCCGGCGCGCAGCACTGATCGCTCAGGCGTCGGTCTGGGTGATGAAGGCTCGCGTTTGCGGGCCTTCTTCCGCATCGCTGGTGACGCAGTTGCTGGCGGTGCTGCGCCGAAGCGCGTGGTGAGCGCGGTCGGCCAGCTGCGCGAACGACAGCTCGTTGCGCGCGCGGGTGGCCACCTGCACGCTGAGTGTGTAGGCAACCCCGCATTCCGTCGCGGACGCCGTTTCGGCGCGGATCCGCAGTCTCTCGGCCACTTGCGCGCCGCCGTCCAGTGCGGTGTCAGGCAGCACCGCGCAGAACTCGCGCTGGCCGAGGCGGCCAAACAGGTCTTGCCGCTGCAAGGTGGCGGCGGCAAGCTCGGCCAGGTGTTTGAATGCGCGCTCGTCGCCATGCGGGGCGCTTTGCCCGTTCAGCGCATTCGATTGGTCAACGCGAATCAGCAGCGCACATAGCGGGCGCTCGCGTCGTTGCGCCCGTGCCAGCTCCCGCTGCCCAAGTTCAAGCAAGGTGCGGCGGTTATAGACGCCCGTCTGCGCATCGAGGGTCGCCAGCCGATGCGTCAGCTCGCCTTCACGTTCCTGGTGCGCCAGCACAATTGCAAAGCTGCTCACAAGCAGCGACGCGATCAGCAGCAAGCCGTGCGTGAGATTCAGTTCTGCCGCGATGCCTGAGAGTGAGGGTTCGATCGCCGCGTAGGTCCGCAGGCTGAAAGTGATGACGCCAAGCGCCATGCCGCCTGCAAGCACGATGCGGGTCCGCTGCGAAACCCCCTGGGCGGGTTGCAATGCGGCAACCACCGATGCCAGGTAGAGCCCGGTGCCGAACACCGATCCGAGAATCAGGCGCGATTCCAGGTCGTGCGGTTGCATGGTCTGGGCAATCACCAGTGCGCCGACTGGCAGTGCCATCAGCACGATCGGTGCATGGCGGCCGCCGAGCGACAAAAGCGCCGAGAAGTGCGCCATCAAGGCGCTTGCAACGAGCAGATTGGTCGCCGCGATCATGAACACCGAGGGTGACTCGCCCTGCAGCAGCGATCCGAGCACGCCCAAGCCCAGCATGACCATGCCGGCAAGCCAGAGCTGGAGTGTTTCAGATTTGCGCAGGCTCTCGCGCAGGAAGAGCAGGCCAGCGGCCAGGCTTGCGATGGTGGTCAGCACCGCGAGCATGATGGTTGCGCCATCAAAGCTCATCCCGGCCCCCTTCCTGTTCGACCCGGTTACGGCCATTTTGCTTTGCGCGGGCGAGTGCAGCCTCTGCGCGGTCGATCAGCGCGCTGGCGTCTCGTTCGCCGGCATTGAGCTCGGCGATGCCGATGCTCACCGTAAACTGCACACGATCCGGCCCGACCGGCGCTTCATTGCAGCGCGCCCGGATCCGTTCTGCCAGCGTGATCGCGCCGTCCTGCGATGTGTCGGCCAGCAGCACCGCGAACTCCTCAGCGCCGTAGCGGGCACACAGATCCTGCCCTCGCAGCGTCGCGGTCAGCACCTGCGCGACGTGTTGCAGCACCCGATCGCCGGCAAGCGAGCCGAAGCGCGTGTTGATTTCGTGGAAGTGGTCAGGGTCGATCATCAGCACCGAAACGCTTTGCCCGCCTCGCTCAGCGCGCAGGATTTCACGCGCGGCCTGCTGCACGAAACTGCGCTGGTTGAACAACTCGGTCAGGCGGTCGCGCGTCGAAAGAAGCTCTGCAGCAATCCGGTTGCGTTCGCGGTGCAGCATCGCAATGCCTAGGTTGCCAAGAATCAGATTGGCGTGATTGAGCAGGAAGGCAAAGGCGTTGATTGGCTCGCTGACGGCCAGATCCGGCAGCCGTTCGGGGGCGAGCAGCAATTCCCCGAAGCGCAGCAGCGTTGAGGCGCTGCCCAGCAGAAAGCTGGCGATCACCAACAGGCGGTATCGCTGGTCGCCCTCGTTGGTGGGGCGCCACAGTGGCCAGGCACAGAGCAACAACTGCGCGGCAAGGATCAGGTTGCTTGCGAGGGCACGACTGATGAAGTCGTCCATCCACAGCACATGCTGCACGCCCAGCAGGATCGGGGGTAGAACGAGGGCGATTCGCGGAATGGGGCGCTTGACGAACTGCGCCATCGACGCCGCGAAAAGCGAAAAGGCGGCCGACAGTGCGACGATCGACGCGACGATAGCCCAGGGCACGGGGGGGCGCAGCGCCATCCAGGTAAACAGCGCCATGGCCACGGATTGGCAGAGCAGCGCAGCGATCCAGCTCGCCTGCCCGTCCTGCAGTCGGCCGGCACGAATGGCAAACACCGTCGCCGCGATGACCAGGCTGTCAAGACAGAGGATGGCGAACAGTGTCGGTACGTCGATCATTCACGCTTCAGGCGGGTGGGGGCTGGTGCGTGCGCTGATGCGCCTCGCTCGCCAAGTATGCCCAGTAAACCGGCACCGCGACCAGCCCTGCACGGCCGCGTGACGATTCGCGGGGCTGGAACCCGTCCCGTATCAGGTCGTGAAGGGCCCGCGATGGATGCGATCAAGACAACGATGGTGCGGCGCAGGGGGGCGGGGCGCTGCTCGGCCGAGTCTGATCGGCCGAACACGTGTGGGCAACAGCGCGGGCGGCTACTGGCGTCGATGGCTTTGCCGCCGGGCCCGTTTCCTTCTTTCAGTGGTTGGCGGTGCCGCCCAGGCGAAGCGAGAGCCTTTCGAGCAGGCGCAGGTGCTCGAACTCTTCAAGGATCATGCCTTCGGCAAGTTCCCGCACGGCAGCGTCTGGCGAGGTCAGGCTGACGTTCTGGTAGAAGCTCAGTGCGCGCCGTTCGGCGTTCATCGCAACTTCCACCGCGCCGCGTGGGTCCAGCGATTCGAACGCGATCTCCGTGCCGTCGGGCGTGATGCTCGTCGAAGGCGCGCTCATGGCGAGCGCGTCGCCAAGGCGGAAGCCGTCTGCGCAGCGTTCAAGCTCTTGCGCGTGCCCCGCCTCCTGGCGGGCGATCTCACGGAACAACTCGGCGGTTTCGGTGTTCCCCAGCGCCTCCATCCGCTCGGCGAAGCCGCTGTAGGTGCTTATGGCTTCGCGCTCGATCGCGATGGCGAATGAATAGAACTCGGACACAGAACGAATCTGACGAAGGCTCATCGGTCACTCCCCTGCGTGCAGACCCGCACGCTCCACGCTCAATCTAGCCCTCGCGCGAGCGCATGCAAGCGACATGGGTCAACTTGCCGGCGCCGGATTGCTTGGTGTTTACCCCAATTCGGTGCAGGGGTGGCGGCGATGACGCATCACCGCTTCGGGGCGGGGAGGGGGCTGGACGCTGCGCCAGAACACGGTGCAGCCATGCCGACTTGCGCGGGCGATGTGCCCCCGCCCAGGGCCGGTGTTTGCCCATGGAATCCCGCGACCTGGCCGGGCCGACGCGCGGGCGTACCTTATTGCAGTAGGCCGTGAGATAATCCGCGCGTAGCACGCCGGGCCGCTCGTCAATGCCGTCCGGCGTTTCCCATTTCTGCAGGAGATTTCCCCATGACCGAACCGATCACCACCGCCAGCGGCCTTGTCATTGAAGATACCGTGTTCGGCACCGGCGCCGAAGCCAAGAGCGGCCGAACGGTCGTGGTGCACTACACCGGCTGGCTGACCGACGGCACCAAGTTCGATTCCAGCAAGGACCGTAACGACCCGTTCAGCTTCCCGCTTGGCCGCGGCTATGTGATCCGTGGTTGGGACGAAGGCGTTGAAGGCATGAAGGTGGGCGGTGCGCGCAAACTGACGATTCCGCCGCAACTGGGTTACGGCGAGCGGGGCGCAGGTGGCGTGATTCCGCCCAACGCAACGCTTGTGTTTGAAGTTGAACTGCTGGAAATCGCGTGAGTCGCCCCGACAAGCCCAAGGCGGCCAGGCCTTCGCTGACGGGTACGCGGTCCGGCCCGCGTGCGCGCGCGGTGTTCGAACGCGCGATGACCACGCGGCGTGATGCGCCGCAGGATGCGCGCGACTCGTCCGGCCGTGGCCGCGACGATGGCCGTACCCGCGACGGCGACACCAACGCCGGCAGTGGATGGAGCGATCGCGCGCGCGCCCCGCAAGCCGATAACCGCGGCCCGCGCCGCGAATATCGTGACGACGACATCCGCCGCCCGGCACGCGACGATTTCCGCCGCCCCGATTCAGGCCCGCGCCGTGACGATAGTGGCCGCCCGCGTTTCGAGCGCGATGCGCGTGGCGAATATCCGCGTGGCTCGCGGGATGGCGATCGGCCGCGCTATCAGGGTGATCGCCCGCGTTACGACAACGACCGCCCGCGCCAGCAAGGCGAGCGCGCAGAGGGCGACCGCCCGCGCTATCAGGGCGACCGGCCCCGCTACGAAGGCGACCGCCCGCGTGGCGACGCCCCGGCGCGCCGCGAGGGTGGCTTCAACCGCGACGATCGCCCGCGACGCGAAGGCAGCTTCAATCGAGATGAGCGGCCCCGCGGCTGGGGCGGTTCCAGTCGAGATGACGGTGCCCGACGCGATGGCGGCTACGCCCGCGATGATCGCCCCGCGCGCGATGCAGGCTATCAGCGTGAAGACCGCCCCCGGCGCGAGGGCAACTTCGCCCGTGACGAGCGGCCGCGTAGTGGTGGCGGGTTCGACCGGGGCCCGCGCCCCGAGGGCAATGCATATTCGCGTGACGATCGCCCGCGGCGTGATGCGGGATTCGCGCGCGACGAGCGTCCGCGGCGGGAAGGTGGCTTCAATCGCGACGATCGTCCGCGCAACGAAGGCGCGTTCGCTCGTGGCGACGCGCCGCGCCGCGACGGCGCCTATTCCCGCGACGAGCGCCCCTACAACCGCGATGGGGCGCCCCGCCGTGAAGGCGCTTACGCCCGTGATGTTGCGCCGCGCGACGAGCGCCGCGCGCCGCAAGCTGATCGGCCCGCCCGCCCGGCGTGGGGCGATCGGCCGCCACGGCCGGCAGGCGAGCGGGGTCGTTACCCTCAGCCGCCGCGCGATCTGGGCGCCGCACCGCGCACTCGCCGCCATGAAGAAGATGACGACGAGGACGATGACGAGCTTCTGCCGCAGGGCGTGCGCATCTCCAAGCTGATGGCGGCGCGGGGCATCTGCTCGCGGCGCGAGGCCGACGAGTACATCGAGCGCGGTTGGGTCCTGGTTAATGGTGAGCGGGTCAAGGAATTGGGCCGCCGAGCCGAGCCGGACGCAAAGATCACCCTAACGGCTGAGGCGCAGCGCCTGCAGGGCACGCGCGCGACAATCCTGATGCACAAACCGGTGGGCTTCGTGTCGGGCCAGCCCGAAGACGACTACCCGCCGGCGATGTCACTGGTGACGCTGGGCAGCCAGCATCGCCCGGATGGTGGCCCCTTGCTCAAGCCTGAGCATTTCAGGGGCCTCGCGCCCGCCGGCCGGCTCGATATTGATTCCACCGGCCTGCTGGTCCTGACGCAGGACGGGCGGGTGGCACGGCAGTTGATCGGTGACGATTCCACGGTCGAGAAGGAATACCTCGTGCGGGTTGAGGGCAGCCTGAGCGATGAAGGCCTGGCGCTGCTGAACCATGGCCTGGAGCTGGACGACAAGGCCTTGCGGCCAGCTCGGGTTGAGTGGATCAATGAAGACCAGCTGCGTTTCGTGCTGAAGGAAGGCCGCAAGCGGCAAATCCGGCGCATGTGTGAGCTGGTCGGTCTGCGGGTCACTGGTCTCAAACGCATCCGGATCGGCAAGGTGATGCTGGGCGATCTGCCGCTTGGTCAGTGGCGCTTCCTGCGCGACGACGAGTCCTTCGAGTAATCGCGCGCTGCATCGTGCAGATCAAGGCCCGGCGGGGACAGCCGCCGGGCCTTTTTTATGCCGATTGCAATTGGCAACAATCCCGTATTGGACCAATCTGCGGAATATGGAAAAATCACCCATATTGATCATGAGTTTTCGGAGTTTTGTATGAACGCACGATGGATCGCCTTGCTGCTGGGCCTGACCTTGAGCGCGGTGGCGCAAGCGAATGATGCACAGACCGCAATTGGTGGTGGATTGGGCGCGGCAGCAGGGACGGCGGTCGGCAACTCGGTGGGTGGCAAGACCGGCGAGTTGTTTGGTGGCGCGATTGGCGGCGCGCTTGGCGCAGGCGCCCTCTCGAACGAACGTGGCCGTACCGGTGCGATGATTGGCGGTGCTTTGGGCGGCGCGTCGGGCGCGGCAGTCGGGCGTTCAGCGGGAGGCAAGACGGGCGCTGTAGTGGGCGCAGGGGTTGGCGGTGCGGCAGGAGCGGTGATTGGCAAGAACGTCAGCGAACCGAAAAGCAGCTCGCGTTATGTGAGAAACGATTACCAGTGCGGCGGCCCCTACGGCCACTGCAAGAATAAACACAAGCACAAGCATCGCAAGCACGGTCACGATTGGGACGATTGAGCTTCACGCCAGAATTAAAAGGCCCGCGTCAGGCGTAATGCCAGTCAGTTAAGCCCGTAGGCCCGCTGATCCGGTAAAAAGGGAACGTGTTGAACACGTTCCCTTTTTGCTT
>NZ_JAPFHA010000014.1 GCF_026586805.1 Niveibacterium sp. 24ML
CGTCCCCACGGGGATTCGAACCCCGGTTATCGCCGTGAAAGGGCGGTGTCCTAGGCCTCTAGACGATGGGGACCCGGTACAACTTCTACTTTCGCAGCTTGTTTGGTGGAGGTAAGCGGGATCGAACCGCTGACCTCTTGCATGCCATGCAAGCGCTCTCCCAGCTGAGCTATACCCCCGCCGCGAAAGAGATGAGATATTAGACTACCCTTCCCGCTCCGTCAACCCCGTTTTTCACTCGCTGATCGGCCAACCGCGCCGGCGCATTCGCACTGCAGGCTCAGATGACCTTGCCCGGATTCATGAGGCCAGCCGGATCGAGCGCGCGCTTGATCCGCCGCATCAGATCAAGTTCAACATCGGATTTGTATCGGCGGATCTCTTCGCGCTTGAGCTGCCCGATGCCATGCTCGGCCGAAATGGAACCGCCCAGCGCATGCGCCAGGTCATGCACGATCCGCGTGACATCCTGCCGCACCGCCAAGAGCGCCGCGTTGTCGCCCTGATCGGGTTTGGAGCAGTTGTAGTGCAGATTGCCGTCGCCAACATGCCCGAACGCAACAATCCGGATGCCGGGAAACGCCTGGCGCAACGCACCATCTGCCGAGGCGAGAAACTCGGGAATGCGACTCACCGGTACCGACACATCATGCTTGACGCTGACACCCTCGTGGCGCTGGGCTTCCGAGGCGTTTTCACGTAACGACCACATTGCAACACGCTGCGTCTCAGACATGGCAATCGCCGCATCGAGAACCCGTCCGGATTCGATCGCATCGGCCAACACACGCTCAAGCAAAGATTCGAGGCCTGCTTCGGGCTGCGCGTCGGTCAGCTCGATCAGCAGTGACCACGGCGGCACCTCGCGCAAGGGATTTTGCGCCCCGGGGATGTGGCGCAGAACCAGCTCGAAGGTCTCGCGGCTCATCAGCTCGAAAGCACTCAGGCGCTCGCCGCAGCGCGCGCGGCATTCACCCAGCAAGGCGACTGCGGCATCCGCGCTTGGCAGCGCGATCCAGGCAGTGCACACACTCCGAGGTTGGGGGAAGAGTTTGAGCACCGCCCCCGTGATGACCCCGAGGGTGCCCTCTGCGCCAAGGAAGAGCTGCTTGAGGTCGTAGCCGGTGTTGTCCTTTCGCAACCCGCGCAAGCCATTCCAGACGCTGCCATCTGCGAGCACAACCTCCAGGCCCAGCGTCAGCTCGCGCGCATTGCCGTAGCGCAGGACCTGCACACCGCCGGCATTGGTCGAGAGATTGCCGCCGATCTGGCAGGAGCCTTCCGACGCAAGCGCCAGGGGAAAAAGGCGCCCTGCCGCCTGAGCGGCGGCCTGCACCTGCGCAAGCGTGCAGCCAGCCTCGACCGTGATGGTGTCGTTGGCAAGATCCAGCGCGCGGACACGATTCATCCGCCGCAGCGCCAATACAACTGCACAGCCGCTTTCATCGGGTGTCGCAGCGCCGCAGAGGCTGGTATTGCCGCCTTGCGGCACGACGGGCACGCCGAACTCGGCACAGACACGAAGCACCCCCGCCACTTCATCGGTGCTACCCGGCAGCACGACGGCAAGCGCGCGGCCGTGATAGCGACCGCGCCAGTCGTTCAGGTAGGGCACCTGATCGACCGGGTCAACAAGCACATGGCGCGCGCCAAGCGCTTCAATCAGGCGATCGAGGATGGGTTTCATGGTCACCAATGCAGAACGCCCCGGTACGGGGCGTTCGGAGCGGAATCAATCTGTAATGAGTTGCGCGTAAAGGTCGTGCACATCGACATCGGTGACCCGGACCTTGGCAAACTCGCCCACCTCCAGGTCGACACCGTCCGGAATGATCACGAGGCCGTCGATATCCGGCGCATCCGCCATCGAACGGGCAACGGCGCCATCTTCATCCACTTCATCAACCAGCACCGTGATCTCGCGATCGAGCATGCGCTCGAGACGCTGCGTCGAGATGTCCTCCTGATGCTGCATCAGGCGGTCGCGACGCTCCTCGCGAACTTCGTCCGGCACCTGGCCCGGCAAGGCGTTCGCAGTGGCGCCCTCGACCGGGGAATACGAGAAGCAGCCCACGCGGTCGAGCTGCGCCTCGGAGAGCCAGTCAAGCAGTTCGTTGAAGTCCTCTTCGGTCTCGCCCGGGAAGCCGGCGATGAAGGTGCTGCGGATCGTCAGATCGGGGCAGATCTCGCGCCAGCGACGAATCCGCTCAAGGGTGTTCTCGGCACTCGCTGGCCGCTTCATGGCCTTGAGCACCCGCTGGCTGGCGTGCTGGAACGGAATATCCAGATACGGCAGGATCTTCCCTTCGGCCATCAAAGGGATGATGTCGTCGACATGGGGGTACGGATAGACGTAGTGCAAACGCACCCACACCCCAAGATCGCCAAGCGCGTTGCAAAGGTCGTACATCTTTGTCTTGAGCGGGCGCCCACCCCAGAAGCCGGTGCGGTACTTCACGTCGACGCCGTAGGCGCTGGTGTCCTGGGAGACGACGAGGATCTCCTTGACCCCCGCATCGACCAGCGCCTCAGCTTCCTTCATGACCTCGCCAATCGGTCGTGACACCAGATCGCCGCGCATCGACGGGATGATGCAGAAGCTGCAGCGGTGATTGCAGCCTTCCGAGATCTTCAAATACGCATAGTGTTGCGGCGTCAGTCTGATCCCCTGCGGCGGAACCAGATCGATGAACGGATCATGCGGTTTGGGCAGGTGCTGATGCACCACACCCATCACTTCTTCGGTTGCATGCGGACCGGTGACAGCCAATACCTTGGGATGCACCTGCTCGACGATGCCCTGCCCGGCCGAATCCTTCTTGGCGCCAAGGCAGCCGGTGACGATCACGCGGCCGTTTTCGTTGAGCGCCTCGCCGATCGCGTCGAGCGATTCTTCAACGGCAGCATCGATGAAGCCGCAGGTGTTCACGATGACCAGATCCGCACCGTCGTAACTGCCCGAGATGTCGTAACCCTCGGCGCGAAGCCGGGTGAGGATGTTCTCGGAATCGACCGTCGCCTTGGGGCAGCCGAGTGATACGAAGCCAACGGTGGGCGTGTGGGATTTGCTTTTCATGTTCGGGGCCTAACCGGAAGTCTGCTGCTTGCCGCCCCAGCAATGACTACGGCCCCCCGCGCGCAGCAACCCGCGCATCGAGAGGCCGTTGGGCGGCTCGCGAAAGGGCGGAAGTTTAGCCCTTCGGCGGCGTCTTGTCCTGATCACCGGGCACCGGCTGGCCGGGGGGCGTGAAGTTCGGAAACTGGAAGCCGGAGAAGAGATTGCGGGTCTGGCTTTCGACCTGCTCTTGCATCTGGCTGAACATCTTTTTGCTCTGATCGATGTAGGCACCCATCATGCTGTGCAGCGCCGGCCCCTGGAAATTGAGGAACTGGGTCCACAGATCACGACTCATCGGGTTGTTTTCGCCATAGATCGACTTGGCGTGCTCCTGCAGCTTTGCCTGCAGGTCGGTGAATGCGTGGATGTTGTTTTCCAGGTACTTGCCCATCATCCCCTGCATCGCATTACCGTAGAAACGGATCATTTGCGAGAGCAGATCAACGGTGAACATCGGCGCACCGCCGGACTCTTCTTCGAGAATGATCTGCAACAGGATGCTGCGGGTGAGGTCTTCGCCGGTTTTGGCGTCAACGACCTGAAAACCTTCCTGCGTGACGACCAGCTCCTTCACATCCGCGAGGGTGATGTAGGAGCTGGTGCGGGTGTCGTACAAGCGTCGATTCGGGTATTTCTTGATAAGCCTGAGCTGGGTCATGGCGGTCTCCTCCCTGGTTTTTCGAATCGGTCTTTTTATTGTGCGCCGTAGTGTATAGCACTGCACAACGAAAAAGGGCTCCGCCTTTCGGGGAGCCCTTTTGGTTCGCTGTGCAGCGCGTCAAACCATGTGCAGACCGCCGTTGATGTTGATCGTGGAACCGGTGATGTAACCCGCCATATCCGATGCCAGGAAAGAGCACAGATCGCCGATTTCCTCCGGGGTACCCAGACGGCCGACCGGAATCGTCGCAACGATCTGATCGCGCACTTCCTGCTTGATCGCCATGACCATTTCGGTGCCGATGTAACCCGGGGCGATTGCGTTGACCGTTACACCCTTCTTTGCGACTTCCTGGGCGATCGCTTTCGTGAAACCCAGGATGCCGGCCTTGGCTGCGGAATAGTTCGCTTGACCGAACTGCCCCTTGACGCCGTTGACCGACGAAATGTTGATCACCCTCCCCCAGCCCCGCTCGGCCATCCCCGCGAGGATCGGGTGAGTCACGTTGAACACGCTGTCCAGGTTGGTGGACATCACCGCATCCCACTGCCCCTTGTCCATCTTGCGGAACATCGAATCGCGGGTGATGCCGGCGTTATTCACAAGCACATCGATCGGGCCAAATTCAGCTTCGATCTTGCGAACCATTGCCACGCATTGCTCGTAATCAGCCACATCCGCGTCGGCCGGCTCGAAGTCGAAACCTTCGGCGCGCGTCTTCGCGAGCCATTCATCCCTGCCCGGAAGCCCGGGCAAGCAGTTGGCGATCACTTTGAAGCCGTTCTTGTGCAGCGACTTGCAAATGGCTGTGCCGAGCCCACCCATACCCCCGGTCACCAGGGCGACTTTCCTAGACATGATTGCTTCCTTTGCCTCGGTTATAGAACCTGTTTCGTCGATGCGGCACAGAGGCCGCGCCGCATCGACGTCTGCGTGCGTGCAGACGGGTCAGAACATGTGCTGACCACCGTTGATCGAGATGTTCGCGCCGGTCAGAAAGGCCGCTTCGTCCGAAGCGAGATAGGCCACCAGACCCGCGATTTCTTCCGGCTTGCCCAGGCGGCTGACCGGAATCTGCGGCAGGATCTTCGAATCCAGGATCTCCTGCGGAATCGCTGTCACCATCTTCGTGCCGATGTAGCCCGGGCTGATGGTGTTGACCGTGACGCCACTCTTGGATACCTCAAGCGCCAAAGCCTTGGTAAAGCCGTGCATGCCGGCCTTGGCGGCCGAGTAGTTGGTCTGGCCGAATGCGCCTTTCTGGCCGTTGACCGACGACACGTTGATCACTCGGCCCCACTTGCGCTCGACCATGCCGTCCATGACCTGCTTGGTCATGTTGAAGACGCTGTCGAGGTTGGTGCGGATCACCGCATCCCAGTCTGCCTTCGTCATTTTCTTGAAGGTCATGTCGCGGGTGATGCCGGCGTTGTTGACGAGTACATCCACCGGGCCGATGTCCTTGGTCACGGCGGCAACGCACGCCTTCGCAGACTCGAAATCCGACACATCGCACGGATAGGCCTTGAAGCCGTAGCCCATGTTGTTCATCGTCTGAATCCAGTCATGCGCCTTCGAATTGCCCGGCGAATGCGTCGTCACCACGTGATAGCCCAGCGCAGCCATCTTGATGCAGATCGCCTCCCCCAAGCCGCCCATGCCACCGGTAATCAGTGCAACTCGAACCATTGTTCCTCTCCTGTCTGTGATGGGGCGACCCAGCACAACGGCGCACAGCGCCGCGCCCACAACAGCCCGGTGACGACGCGATCATCACCCTGCCGGATGGCGCGGCCGGCGGACGATGTCCGTGACGACCACTTGCGGGCTGGTTTTGGCTCGCAACCCGATGCACCCCGCTCTTGCGCATCGGGCGGTCTGCTGCAAACCCGTCTCAGGCGGGTTCTTTTACGTACCGGCCTGGGGCCGGCTCGATTTCCTTGTACTTGCGATCTCCGGCCCGCTTGGGCGCAGGCACTTCATCGCCGCTGCGCGCCTTGAGCCATTCGATCCAGTGTGGCCACCAGCTGCCGCGCTGCTCGCTCGCCGTGGCGAACCACTCCTCGGCCACCGCGGTCGGATTGTCACCAACCCAGAAGCTGCGTTTGTTCTTGGCCGCGGGGTTGATGACGCCGGCGATGTGTCCGCTGGCACCCAAAACGAAGGTCGACTCGCCGCCCAGCAAGCGCCGCCCGTGGTAGGACGAACGCCAGGGCACGATGTGATCTTCACGCGTGGCAAAGATGTAATGCGGACACGCGACCCTGCCCAGATCGACCGCCTCACCGCACATCGAAAGACGCCCGGGCGTGCGCAAGTTGTTTTCCAGGTACATGTTGCGCAGGTACCAGGCCGCAAAGGGGCCGGGAAGGTTTGTGCTGTCCGAGTTCCAGTAAAGCAGATCGAACGCGGGCGGCAGGTTGCCCTTGAGGTACTTGTCGACCACGTAGTTCCAGATCAGGTCATTCGGGCGCAGCACTGAAAACACGCTGGACAGTTCACGCCCTGCCAGCAAGCCACCCTTGCCAATGGTGTTTTCACGCGTGGCAACGCTGGCTTCATCGACAAAGCAGGCCAGATCGCCCGCCTCTTCAAAATCGAGCAGTGTCGTCAGAAGCGTCAAGCTCTCGACCGGCACTTCACCGCGCGCAGCCGCAACCGCCAGCGCGCTGGCGGTCAGCGTTCCGCCGACGCAGAACCCGAGGATGTTCGGCTTCTCGCACTTGGATATGTCCTGCACCGCTTCAATTGCACGGAGCACGCCCTGCTCGATGTAGTCGTCCCAGGTGAGGCGCCCCTGCGCATCCTTCGGGTTGCGCCAGGACACGAGGAAGGTCGTCATGCCCTGCGACACCGCGTACTGAACGAAAGAGTTCTCCGGCTGCAGATCCAGGATGTAGTACTTGTTGATGCAGGGAGGCACGATCAGCAGCGGCCGCTGGCGAACCTTGGCGGTTTGGGGCGAATACTGGATCAGCTGGACGAGTTCGTTCTCGAACACGACAGCACCGGGCGTAACCGCAAGGTTGCGGCCCACTTCAAACGCACTCTCGTCAGTCATGGTGATACGGCCCTTTTCCAGGTCCGCCACCATGTTGAGAATGCCGCGGGTAATGCTCTCGCCCTTGCTTTCAACGGCCTTCTGGATGAACTCCGGGTTGGTCGCAGCGTAGTTTGCCGGGCTCATCGCCTCAACATACTGGCGCACCAGAAACTGCAAACGGCTGCGCGCATGACGGTCGGCCACCGGCAAAGCATCTGCCGCACGGGTCAGGAAGTCGGCATTGATCAGGTAAGCCTGCCGCATGTAATCGAATACCGGGCTCTGCCCCCAGACCGATGCGGAAAAGCGCCGATCGGCATTGAGTGCCACCAGTGGCTCGTAGGCTTCGTCAGGCTTGCGCGCCAGCATGCCCGCCCACAACTTCGCGTGCTGCTCAGCCAATTCCTGCTGGAGCTTTGCCAAGGGCTGGGTGTCTTCGGCTGCTGCGTCGAGCGGGGCGATCTTGATGCCGGCCTGCTTGAGCGCTTCTTGCTGGCGCGAGACAAAATCGAACATGCCCTGCATCATGCCCTGCCCGGCCTTGAGCCAGACGGCCGGGTCAAAGCCAGGCTGTTGATTTGAAACCGTCATTGCATTCTCCAAATCAGGTGAGCACCGAAGGGCTTAGCGGCTCAGGCAGCTAGGCGTGGCGCGGCTTTCCGCCGATTTTTGCACTGCACAAAACACAAGGTCAAGCGCGCAATGGTCGCGCTTGCGCCCGATCAAACCGGATGACGAACTCATGTACATCGTTGCAATTGCCTGGATCTACGTCGCGCTGATGGCGGCTGCCGGGGCGCAATCAATCATTGGCGGCATCCTGACTTTTCTTGGTTTCACATTGCCGCTCGCACTCCTGCTCTGGATCACCGGGTCAGGCGCACGACGCCGCAAACGTGAGGCGATCGAACGCGCCGAAGCCGCTAACCCGGAGCACCCGGATCAAGCCAGATGAACGCCCCCATGCGCCCGCAAACGCCATCGCGGCGGTAGGAGTAAAAGCGTTCCGGATCACTCACGGTGCACACCCCGCCCCCCGAAACCGCCCCCGCCGCCAAACCCGCGCGCAGCAAACGGGCACGTGCAAGCGCAAAGATATCAGCCAGCCATCGATCCCCCAGCCCGGTACGGAAGTGCATCGCATCGCGCGCATCGTGCGCGACGAAGGCATCACGCACCTCCGGCCCCACTTCAAACTGCACAGGCCCGATCGCCGGCCCGAGCCAGGCAAGCACCTCCCCGGGCGGCACCTGCATCGCCGCCAGCGTGGATTCGAGCACGCCGCCAAGCAGGCCGCGCCAGCCGGCATGGGCTGCCGCAACCACCCGCCCACGGCGGTCGCAGAACAGCACCGGCAAACAGTCCGCCACCATGACGACGCAGACCGCCCCCTCTGCGACACTGACAGAAGCATCCGCGCATCGCCCGTCAGCCGCATCCGCCCTGACCACCTGAATGCCATGAACCTGCTCCAGCCACGCCGGCTCGGCTGGTAGCAAGGCGCGCACCAGCGAACGATTGCGCATCACATCGTCGGCACGGTCGCCGACATGCGTACCCAGGTTGAGTTGATCGTAGGGCGCATGGCTGACGCCACCCTTGCGAGTGCTGAAGAACGCGTGCACCGCAGGCGGCGCGGGCCAATCGGGCCGTATCAGCGGGATCATTGCGGCCCCGCTGCACGCAAAGCCGAGATGAGCCCTGCCATGTCCGCCGGCAGCGGTGACTCCCAGGCCATCGCCTCACCGGTGCGCGGGTGGATCAATCCGAGCCGCCACGCATGCAGCGCCTGCCGCCCGAAGGCCGGCTCGCCGCGACTGCCGCCATACAAGGTATCGCCGACCAGGGGATGCCCGAGGTGCGCCATGTGCACCCTGATCTGATGCGTGCGCCCGGTTTCAAGACTGCATTCGACCAGCGAGCAACGCGCAAATCGTTCGCGCACCTGCACCTGGGTCCGCGCTTCACGCCCGCTACCGACAACGGCCATGCGCGTGCGCTGCGTCGGGTGCCTGCCGATCGGCTCATCCACGTGAAGATCGCGCGCAACAACGCCACGAACCAGCGCGAAGTACTGTCGCTTGACGGTTCGCGCCTGGAGCTGGCGAACCAGATCGGTCTGCGCCAGCTCATTGCGGGCCACGACCATCAGCCCGCTGGTGTCTTTGTCCAGCCGGTGCACGATGCCGGCGCGCGCCAGGGTACGGGCGTCTTCCGCATGGTGCAGCAAGGCATTGAGCAAGGTGCCGCTCCAGTTTCCGCTGCCCGGGTGCACCACGAGACCGGCGGGCTTGTTGATCACCAGGATGTCGGGGTCTTCGAACACGATATCCAGCGGAATCGCCTCCGCCGCCTGGGCCACCACCTCTTCGGGCGCCGACTCGGTCAACTCGAGCCGCTCAAGTCCGCGCATCTTGCGTTTGGGGTCGGTGACCAGTTCGCCGTCAACCGTCAGGCGCCCTTCGCGAATCCAGCCCTGCAGGCGATTGCGCGAGTGCTCCGGTATCAGCCTTGCAAGCACTTGGTCAATGCGGTTTCCAGCCTCGCCATAGGGCACCACCAGCAAGCGCAGCGGCTCATCAACAAGGTCGAACTCAGGGCTTCCGCTATAATCAGCGCTTTGTTTATCCACGGGTGCTTTGATGCCGTTTTTGCGAGCGCGTAGTGTAGCCGCAAGCCTGCTGCTTCTGGTTTCGGTCGCCGGTTGCTCGACCATGAGTTCCTGGTTCGATTCTGACAAGGGCGGCAAGATCGACCAGCGCCCGGCCGAAGAAATCTACGCCGAGGCGATGAGCCTGCTTGAAGGCAGCTCATACCCGAAGGCTGTCGGCCTTTTCGAACAGCTCGAAGCCAAGTACCCCTACGGCCGCTACGCCCAACAGGCCCAGCTGAACATTGCCTACGCTTGGTACAAGGCGCAGGAGCCGGCGCAGGCACTCGCGGCAGTTGAACGCTTCATCAAGCTGCATCCGAACCATGCGAACGTCGACTACGCCTACTACCTGAAGGGACTGATTACCTTCAACGACGACGAAGGCGTGATGGGCGTGATCGCGATGCAGGATCTCTCGGAGCGCGATCCGCGAGCGATGCTCGATTCTTTCGATTCGTTCAAGGAGCTGGTCACCCGCTTCCCGAACAGCAAGTACGCGGAAGACGCACGCGTGCGCATGGCCTATCTGGTCAATGCGATTGCAAAGCACGAGATCTATGTCGCGCGCTATTACCAGAAGCGAAGCGCCTACCTGGCAGCCGCCAATCGCGCGCAAACCACGATCAAGAACTTCCCCAACTCGCCCTCGGTGGAAGAAGCGCTGGCGATCATGATCTACAGCTACGACCAGCTCAACATGAAGGATCTGGCGGACGACACCCGCCGCGTGCTGGTGCTCAACTATCCGCAAAGTCCCTACAACAAGGATCCGAGCCCCGCCAAGCGCCCCTGGTGGCGGATCTGGTAAGGCACAGGCGGGATGGATGCGGCGGTCATCCGGTCGCTCGCCCGCTGGCCGGATGTACCCGCCTGCCATGGCTGGCTCTCACTCGATAGGCAAGGTCGCTGGCGCCTGCAAGGCGAGATCGTCACCCACGCCGGCTTTGCCGAATTCATCGGCAGAAACTACCTGAACGACGCGGCGGGCCGCTGGTTCTTCCAGAACGGCCCGCAACGGGTCTTCGTTGATCTGGACTACACGCCGTGGGTATTCAGGCTGTCACCAGCCCTGCCCTCGTTCGTCAGCCACACTGGCCTGCCGGCCACAGAGATGGCTGTGTGGATTGACGAGGCCGGCCTGGCCCTGCTCGAAACCGACCTCGGCATTGGCGTACTCGCCAGTCAGGATCTCTCCCGACTGGCCGAGGCCTTCACGCTTGATGAAACGCTGCAACGCGGCAGCCTGAGCTTCGGCGGCCGCGAATTACCTGTCGCGCCGATTGCCTCAGGCGAGGTTGCCGGTCGATTCGGGTTCGACCCGCAGCCACGCCCCTGATTCAGGCCAGACTCAAGCCTGACCGAGCCAGTCCCCGAGCAGCTTGCGCGCAGCGGGCGCCGGTTTGGCCGACACGCTCAGCGCAGCCTTGGTCTGCGACGCCGGCGCCAAGGTGAGCGTTACGTCGAACAGTTCATCGCGACGGAACAAATGCATGCGCACAACGTCGCCAGCGCGCATCCGGCCAAGCCGAGCCTCCAGCCCACCGGCCTTTACCCGCAAACCGTTGAGCGCAACCAGCAAGTCGCCGGCAGAGATCCCGGCCCGATGCGCGGCACCACCCGAGAACACCTGCGCGAACTTCACCGATTCGCCATCGGCCACCAGTTTGGCATCGACGCTCGGGGTTTCGCTCTCGGCTGTCCAACCAAGCGTGATGCCGAAGGGCTTGAAGAGCTTCTCAAGCGGCAAGTCCTCACAGCCTTCGGTCGCCTGGCGCAGCAGGCGCGACACATCCACCCCGGTCGCTTCACGGATCAAGCCAGGCAGCGCATCCTCTGCAAGGCCGGACCCATCGCCGTATCGCGACCACAGCAAGCGCATCAGGTCGTCCAGCGACTTGGCGCCGGCGCTCTTGGCGCGAATGGCCAGATCCAGCGCCAACGCAACCAGCGAACCCTTCGCGTAGTAGCTGACGATCGCGTTAGGCGCGTTCTCGTCCTGCCGGTAGTACTTGATCCAGGCATCGAAAGACGAGTCCGCCACCGATTGCACCTGGCGGCCGCTGCCGCGGCGAACTGCGCCCAGCGTCTTGGCCAGCAAGCCGAGGTAGGCATCGCGGCTGATCAAGCCGGCGCGCACCAGGGCCAGGTCGTCGTAGTAGGACGTGAAGCCCTCAAAGAGCCACAGCAGGCGGGTGTAGTTCTCCTGCTGCAAATCGTAGGGCACGAATGCTGCGGGTTTGATCCGCTTGACGTGCCAGGCATGCAGGTACTCGTGACTGCAGAGGCCCAGAAAGCCCCGGTAAGCCTCGCTCGTATCCTTCATGCCGACGAAGGGCAGATCATTGCGCGAGGCGAGCAGCGCGGTCGAATCGCGGTGTTCAAGGCCGCCGTAGCCCTCCCCCACCACGGTCAGCATGAACACATAGCGCCCGAAAGGCGGTGGCGCATCGCCGAACAAGGCACACTGGGCCTCGCAGGCACGCGCCACATCCTGCGCCAAGCGTGACATGTCACAGTCGTGCTGGCCGTTGATCGCAAAGTCATGCGGCACACCGCGCACATCAAAGCTCACCCAGCTCAGGGGCCCCATCTCGACCGGGTGGTCAATCAGGGCATCGTAGTCCGGCGCCTCGTACCAGCCGAAACCGCGCCGCTTGGCGCCGCCCTTGCCGGCGGCCTCGGGCAGGCTTGTCGCGACGGTCCAGTCGCGCACGCCCGCGGGGGCATCAATCCGCACACGATGCGGCAGCGATTCACGCCCAGCCACGCGCAGGAACACCTGCGTACCGTTGAAGAACCCGTGCGAAGCATCCAGGTGCGCGCAGCGGACCGAGAGATCCCATGCGTACACCGCGTAACGCAACACCGCCCGCCTCGCCCCCGCCGGCACGCGCCCGAGCACCCATGTGTGCTTGTCAGTCTTCTCGATGCCGACGGGCGCCCCGTCACAGTCGGCCTTCAGCCAGACGATGTTGCGCGCGAACTCGCGCACCATGTAGCTGCCGGGAATCCAGGCCGGCAAGACAAACTGCATGCCCGCCACCGGCGCATCGACTTCCAGCGACACTTCAAAAATGTGAGCAGCCGGATCAGCCGGCGTGATCGTGTAACGCACACTCTGCACGGCAGCCATGTCAGCGCTTTCCGGCGATACGCGAGAAGAACGCGCGGTTGTCGGGCTTGCGGCCAAGGAACTGTTCCACCAGCTCAGCCGGCGGCACTTCTCCGCCACGCTCAAGAATGGTCTGCCGATAGCGCATGCCAACCTTCGGGTTCATCGCGTCCTTGCCAAACGCGGTCAGCATGTCGAGCCCGATCGCCATCGACCACATGTAACCGTAGTAGCCCGCGGCATAGCCCCCAAGCAGATGGCCAAAGCTGGCGGGCGGCATCGTGCCATCGACAGTGCCCAGCGGTGTTTGCGCTTCGAGGGTGCGCCACACGGCCAGAGCCTCACCCGGCTGCGGGCCCGCGAGTGCCATGTCGAAGCGGGCGTAGAAGTTCTGCCGCGCGAACCAGAAGCCTTTGCCAAAATGGCTTGCGGCCTGCAGGCGGGCGATCAGCTTGGCGTCGATCGGCTTGCAGCTTGCGCAGGCCATGCTGAAGCGCCGCGTCACCTCCGGCCGCCACGGCCATTCCTGGAACATCATCGAAGGCGATTCAACGTAGTCCCGCCGCACCGCGGTCCCCGCTTCCATGGCATAGCGCGTCTGCGACAGCACGCCGTGGAGGATGTGGCCAAACTCGTGGAAAAGCGTCTCCACTTCATCCTGGTTGAAGCCGTCGCGCGAGAAGTTGCTCACCATCACCGAGACCGGCGTCGAGCCGGCCGCAAGGCTGACCGGGCGTACCGGAAACGCCGCAGCGTGCTTGTACTTGCCATCGCGGGGGAACAGATCGAGGTAGAAGCTCGACAGGTACTGCCCGGTCCGCCCGTCGATCACGTCGTACGCGCGCACATCGTCATGCCAGCGCGGCAACTGGGCATTGGGGCGGAACTTGAGCCCGTAGAGATGGCTGCTGACATCGAGCAGCCATGCGACGGTGGGCTCGGTCGGGAAATGCTTGCGCACCTCGGACGGATCAACCGAGAAGCGCTCGCGCTTGAGCAGGTTGTCGTAGAAATCGACATCCCAACGCGCCAGTGATGCATCGGCCTGCCCGGTGGCTTTGCGCTTGGCATCGCGCAGCAATGCGATGTCGGCCAACTCGATTTCCTTGGTCGCGTTTTGCATGTCGGCGAGGAATCGATCAACGCTTGCGGGCGATCCGGCCATGCTGGTGCGCAGTTGCCAGGCGGCAAAGCTAGGCTGGTCGAACAAGGCTGCCAGCTCCTTACGCAGGGCATTCACCTCGTTCAGGATGGCCAGATTCCGTTCGCCGCCGCGGCGCTGAAACTCGATGAAGAAGCGCTTCCGGGTCTCTTCGCTGCGCGCATTGACGAGAACCGCGTCGCGGTCCGGATAGTCGAGGCCGACCAGGTAGTTGCCATTGGAATCCTTGGCGAGCCTTTCTAGGTAACTCGCCGGCACGCCTTCGAGTGCTTGGGCAGAATAGGCAAGCTGGGTGCTCGCATCGCGAACGTTGCGATTGAATTCCTGCGAGAGCAGATCGATGCGCGCAAAGATCTCGCGCAGGCGGGCCCGGCGCTCCGGCGCAAGACCGATGCCGCGGCTCTCGAAGTCTTCAAGGATGCGTGAGAGCGCATTGCGTTCAATCGCATCGTTGCCTTGTGCGGCCTTCACGACACGGAACAGTGCCTCACTTTGCAGGTATTCGCTGTCAAAGGCGGATAGCTTCAGCGTACACGCCTCGGCGGCGGCACGCGTGGCCTTGTCGGGATGCGTCTCCGCCGCCAGGCCCAGCGGGCCGGCGATCGCGTAAGCGTCGAGAATGAAGCGGTTCCAGCCCGCGAGCAGCGTCGTCGCGGACACCTTGCCCGGCGGAATCGCCTCTAGCGCCGCCACATGAGCGCGCAGCGATTGCAGTGTCGCCTCGCAACGCGCCGGGATCTGCTCCCCTGCCGGGATGTCAAATGCCCCCCGCAGCTGTGCCGGCGCTGCGGCTGAAGCCGAGACCGCCATACCCGCCCCCAGTGCCAGCAACAGGCCACCCAATACGATTCGCATTCAAGACTCCTGGTTCCGTGACGCGGTTTCACCTGCGCCAGCCGTAGTTTTTGCAGCCTGTCATGATGCAGGGTCGACACCCTTTGCATCCTTCGCAGCCGCGGCAGCCGCATGCAAATTGGCGACGCATCGCGGCGAGCGCTGCGCGTGATCGCGCACCGCCTATACTCATGCCGTCCAACTGCACAGACGCCTGCGGCATGATCGATTGGCTTGATGACGCAACCCCGAGCTTCCCGCCGCTCGAATGCGCGATGCGCGACCCGAACGGCCTGCTGGCCGCTGGCGGCAGGCTGGAGCCGGAATGGCTGCTGGCCGCTTACCGGCGCGGCATCTTCCCGTGGTATTCGGGCGACGACCCGATCCTGTGGTGGAGCCCCGATCCACGCATGGTGCTGGCGCCCTCGGCATTCAAGATATCCCGCTCGTTGCAACGCACCCTGCGACGGCGGGCCTTCGAAGTCCGTTGCGATACCGCCTTCTCTGCCGTCATGGCCGCCTGCGCCGCACCACGCGAGCCAGGCGCGGGCACCTGGATCACACCAGAAATGCACGCCGCGTACTGCAGGATGCATGAACTTGGCTGGGCGCACAGCGTCGAAAGCTGGATTGGCGAGGAACTGGTCGGGGGCTTGTACGGCATGGCAATCGGGCAGGTGTTCTTTGGCGAATCGATGTTTGCGCGGCGTACCGACGCATCGAAGGTGGCGCTTGCCCACCTGGTCAAGGATCTTGAACGGCGCGGTTTCACGGTGATAGATTGCCAGATGAACACCGCGCACCTGGCGTCACTCGGCGCCACGGAAATCGCGCGAAACGCGTTCGTCCACCTGCTTGAGCAACATGCCGTCACGCAGCAGGCTCCGGCTCGGTGGGCCGCAACGCGAATGCAGGACATAGACTGGGGATACGCGCGACCATGACGCTGCTAAAGGATCTTCCCTACGCGTTCTTGCAGTTCTACGCAACGGCGCCCTACGCCTGTTCTTACCTGCCCGACCGGATCGCACGCTCGCAAGTGGCCACGCCTGGCCACATGATCGACACCCCGCTTTACAGCGACCTTCTGCGCAATGGCTTTCGCCGCAGCGGCGTGTTCACCTACCGCCCGCACTGCGATACCTGCCACGCCTGCGTGCCGGTACGGGTGCCGGTGGAACGCTTCGCGCCCGCCCGTAGCCAGCGCCGCGCATTCGCGCGCAATGCCGGTCTCACCGCGGCAGAACACCCGCTGATCTTCAACGACGAGCACTACCAGCTCTACCAACGCTATCAGGCCTCGCGCCATGCAGGCGGCGGGATGGATCAGGACAGCCGCGAGCAGTACTCGCACTTCCTGCTGCAAAGCCACATCGACACCCGCTTGATCGAATTCCGCGACGGCGATGTGCTGCGCATGGTGAGCATCGTCGACTGCCTCACCGACGGCCTGTCGAGCGTCTACACCTTCTATGAGCCCGAACTCGAATCCGCAAGCCTTGGGACATACGCGGTGCTCTGGCAAATCGAAGCCTGCCGACGCGGCGGACTACCCTATCTCTACCTGGGCTACTGGATTCGCGAAAGCCGCAAGATGAACTACAAAGCGCGTTTTCGCCCGCTGGAAGGACGCGTCGAAGGGCTCTGGCGCGAACTCACCGCGCATGACTTCGAAACGCTTGGCTAGCGTCTGCGCTCAGTAGATGGGCGGCGCGCCCGCAGGGCGCGTCTTGAAGCGCTTGTGCAGCCACAAGTACTGGTCAGGGTGGCGCTTCACCGCGGCCTCATGGAAGCCGCACCAGGCTTCGGCATCGGCTTGCTTATCCACGCCAAAGCCCTCCAGCACCGGAGAGAACGCAATCTCGTAGCGGCCGTCGGGCAGGCGCAGATGGCTGACACAAATCACCTTGGCGCCCGATTCCCGCGCGATCCCGCTCGGCGCGCTGATCACGCCTGCCGGCACCCCGCAGAAGGGCACAAACAAGTCACAGTACTTTCCAAAGTCCTGATCGCAGGCATACCAGACCTCGCCCCCATCGCGCAGGAAGTTCAGCATCTGCCGCGTCTGTCGCTTTGTGAACGCGCCGGTGATGCCATGGCGCCGACGGCCACGCTCGATCATTCCATCGATCACCGGATTGTCGTTCGGCCGGTACATGTAACCCGGTTTCTTCAGGTAATGGGCGATCAGGGGCAGCGCAAAATCGAAAATGCTGTAGTGTGCCCCGATCAGCAGGATGCCCTTCCCCTCCGCCTGGGCAGCGCGCAGATGCTCCAGACCCAGCACCACCGATTTTTCGTAACCCGGCTTCATGTCACGCCACCAGGCGTGCAGGGTTTCAAGCGCTCCGCGCAAGCAGGCAACGAAGTTCTCCTCGGCAAGCGCGCGACGTTCCGTGGGCGCCAAGTGAGGAAAACAGACTTCGAGGTTGCGTAGCGCGACTTTCCGCCGACCGCCCCAGACGCGAAAGGTCAATCGCCCAAGCCAGGCGCCCACATGCTGCTTCGCCCCCAGCGGCAGAAACGACAGCAGATAAAGCACGAACACACCACACCATGCCGGCCAGAATTTTGGGTGCCACAAAGCACGGGGGCTGCTCTTTTTCGCCACAGTCAGGTCCACGGAAGTTTGCTCAAACCGGCGCGCCGCACTGCAACGCAACGGGAGCAGAAGTCTGTTGCCTGACGCCGCGCGGGTCAAGCCGGCGGCCAGGACAATTGGCAGCCCGCTGCCGCCAGCACGGCAAACGAAAACAGCGGGCATTTGCCCGCTGTTTTCATCTGCGCGACCGCTCAGGCGATTTGCCGACGGCTGAAGGCAAGCAAGGCCATCGCTGCACCGAGGAGGCCCAAGGACGCCGGTTCCGGCGTTTCGAACGGCTTGTCGGTGATCTCGAAATGCACATCGAAGGTGTTCGTCTGGCTCTCAACGGTCGTAAAGCCGATACAGCCGTTTGCAACACCCACTGCGCCGCACGCCGCATCACTCAGCAGATCCACGCCTTCAATCTTCAGCTTGGCGTTATAGAAACCACTGCCCGCGTACTCGAAGGTCTGATTGAAGGTCTTGTCCAGCGGATTGAAACCGGCACCCGCCACGTCGATAACGAAGATGTCGTTACACGGTGTCGGGCTCTGCACTTCGCAAGACCCATCGTTATCGGTTTCAAGGAAGTGGATCGCGAACATCAAGGCCGGCGCATCAAATGCCGGCAGATCTGGCACCAGCGGATCGAGCTTCAAGATGTTGAACAGCGTGGCACTGCGCAATGACGGCGCATAGATCGGGAAGTTGTTGTGCACGACACTCACCGTCTGCACCGAAGCCCCGTTGGTGGCGAGCTGGCCGCTGACCGAACCATTTGTCGCAGCACCGACCGACAGCGACGAGCTCCCCCCCGGGCCCGCCGGCGTGCCCCAGGTCAGCCGCGAATAGACATTACCAATGGTCGAAAAGTCATAGGTGCCGCCGGTTTGCAGATTGATCAAACCGTTCTCGCCACTCAGGCGCGAATTGGCCGCGCTGCCGGTAATACCGGCGGTGCTGTTGTTCGTATCGCGATAGGCAATGAAGCCTGAATCCGTTGTAAAGCCCCAATTCGAGATTGGCGCTGCGAATGCAGGCGCGGAAGCGAGACACAGCCCTGCAAGGGCCATTCCGCCCAACAACTGGTGTTTTCGTTCCATGACACCCTCCCGTTTTGAACTACCGAATCCCCACCCAAGGTGAAGCATCAGGCGTTCCACAAGTCCAAGCTCATGAATATCCAGTAGCTTTTTATGACAACAAGGCACACGGCGTAAAACAGTAAAAAACACCGACGCGCGCTGCCGGTTTGTGACGGCCAGAATGCAGAAAGGCGCCACCAGGCGCCTTTCTGACTGCTCAACCGCTTTGCCCTTTACTGCGCAAAGTGGCAGCTCACGACCCGCGTTTCCGAGACCTTGCGGGCCTCGGGATAGGCCTGCTTGCACACATCGCTTGCCTGGGGGCAGCGCGGGTGGAAATGGCAACCCTGCGGCGGATTCGAGGGCGAGGGCAGATCGCCTTTCACCGGCTTGACCGACGCATCGCCAGCCTCCGCATGGATGTCGGCGCGCGGCACAGCGGCCAGCAGGGCCTGGGTGTAGGGATGGCGCGGCGATTTGAGCACCTCCTCCGCACTGCCCTGCTCCACGATGCGGCCCAGATACATCACGGCCACATCGTGCGCGAGGTACTCCACCACGCCGATGTTGTGGGTGATGAAGAGGAAGGCGAGCCCAAGCTCCGACTGCAACTCCTGCAGCAGATTGAGGATCTGCGCCTGCACCGACACATCCAGCGCCGACGTCGGCTCATCGCAGACGATCAGTTGCGGCGACACGGCAAGCGCCCGCGCCACCGCAATCCGCTGACGCTGGCCACCGGAGAACTCGTGCGGATAACGATCGGCCATCTCCGGCCGCAGCCCCACCTGCTGCATGATCTGCAGGATGCGGTCGCGCCGCGCCGCCAGATCACCGCCGATGCCCAGCGCAGCCATGCCTTCGTCGATGATCTCGGCGACACGCAGACGCGGGTTGAGCGAACCGAACGGGTCTTGGAACACCATCTGCATCTTCGAGCGCATGGCCCGCAGCGCGGCGCCATCCAGCGCGCCGATGTCGGCACCGCCCAGCGCGGCGCTGCCGCCGGTCGGTTCGATCAAACGCAGGATCGCCTTGCCGGCGGTGGTTTTGCCGCAACCCGACTCGCCCACCAGGGCCAGCGTGCGGCCCGCTTTGAGCGTCAGGCTCACGCCGTCGACCGCCTTGACATGGCCCACCGTGCGCTGGAAGACACCGCGCTTGATCGGGAAGTGCACCTGCAGCGCCTTCACCTCAAGCAAGGTGTCACCGCTGCGGGTTTCAGGCTTGGCCTCCTGCACCTTGGCGCCGGATTTGTTCGCGTTGCGGCCCTGCTCGGCAGCGTCGTAGAGGTGGCAGCGAACGCGCTGACCATCCCCCAGATCGTGCCACGCGGGCAGTTCGCCACGGCAGCGGTCCCACGCGTGCTGACAGCGCTCGGCAAAGCGGCAGCCGACGAAATCGGTGGTGAGCGGCGGAACCGAGCCGGGGATCGTCGCCAGCTTGCCCGCACTGCGGTGCCCTTCCGGCAGCGCTTCGAACAACTTCACCGAATACGGGTGCGCCGGTTTGGTGAAGAAACGCTCGCGCGGCGCTTCTTCGATCAGGTGGCCGGCGTACATCACGCCGATGCGATGCGCCATCTTGGCCACCACGCCGAGGTCGTGCGTGATCAGCATCAGCGCCATCTGCTGCTCGCGCTGCAGATCGGCCATCAGGTCGAGCACCTGCGCCTGGATCGTCACGTCGAGCGCGGTGGTCGGTTCGTCGGCGATCAGGAGCTTCGGCTTGCCGGCGAGCGCCATCGCAATCATCACGCGCTGCTTCATGCCACCAGAGAACTGGAACGGGTACTCGCTCAGGCGCCGTTCCGGGTCGGGGATACCGACCTGCTTCATCAGCGCGACCGCCTCGGTGCGCGCGGCCTCGCCCTTGAGGCCACGGTGGATGTCGAGCACCTCGCCGATCTGCTGGCCGACCGTGAGCACCGCGTTGAGACTGGTGCCCGGCTCCTGGAAGATCATCGCCATGTCGCCGCCGCGCACCTTGCGCATCTGCGCTTCGGTGAGGCCGCACAGGTCGCGCTCGCCCATCTGCACCGCCCCACCGGCAATGCGCCCGCCCGGTGGCAGCAAGCGCATCAGCGAGAGCGCAGTCATCGATTTGCCGCAGCCCGATTCGCCCAGCAGCGCAAAGGTTTCGCCGGCGCGAATGTCGAAGCTCACGCGATCGAGCGCGCGCACCAGGCCACGCTCGCTGTCGATGTGCATCGACAGCTCACGCAGCGATAGCACGGTCTTGTTCTGGTTCTGGCTCATTTGGCGGCTCCCAAGCGGAGGCGGCGACGCAGCGGCGTCAGGGCTCGGGGGTCGAAGGCATCGCGCACGGCATCGGCGAAAAGGTTGGCGGCCAGTACCAGGCTCACCATGAAGACGAAGGCGCTGGTGATCGACCACCAGATCGCCGGCTCACGCGCCAGCTCGCCGCGTGCCTTGTTGATCATGTTGCCAAAGCTAAAGGTGGTGGGGTCGACGCCCACGCCCACGTAGGAGAGCACCGCCTCGGCCAGCACCAACGCCGAGAACTCGATCACCACCGTGATCAGCACGATGTGGAAGGCGTTAGGCAGGATGTGGCGCAGCATGATGCGAAGGTTCGATACGCCAAAACAGCGCGCGGCCTGCACATAGTCCAGCTCGCGCAGCTTGAAGGTTTCGGCGCGCAGCAAGCGGCACAGCGTGGTCCAGGAAATCGCGCCGATGATCACGCACAGCGACACCAGCCGGGCATCCGCCCGCGCGGCGGCGGTGTCGAAGAGGTCGGAACGGCCCTCGATCACCATCTGCATCATCAGCGCGGCCGCGGCGATCAGCAGCACGTAGGGGATCGAGCTGATGACGGTGTAGATGTACTGGATCGCGTCATCCACCCAGCCGCCGTAGTAGCCGGCGGCAATCCCGAGGCCGATGCCCAGCGGCAGCACCACCAGCGTGGCGAGGGTGCCGATCATCAGCGCGGTGCGCATCGCCTTGAAGGTCTGGTAGAGCACGTCGTTGCCGGTGGCATCGGTGCCGAACACATGGTAGGGGCCCGACAAGGTGAACAGCGCGCTGCCAAACAGCAGCACCACGAGCAAGGCCCAGGCAAAGCCATCCCAGGCAATGGCGGTGCGGCCGCGCAGGATCGCAATCGCCGCAGTCTTGAGATCCATGCCCTGCCGTTTGCCAACGCCGCGCGCAAGCACTGCCAGGGCCAGCAGCCAGAGCGCGGCGCCAATCGCAAAGGCCTTCACAAGACGCCCGGCGATATCGGCTGCACGCTCGTTCTCGGGGTCTTGCAGGTGTGCGGCGCCGTACTTGAGCCGCGGGTAGTCACGCTTCTGCGTGCCGTCCGGCTGCTCCATGACCTGCTTTTCATAGAGGTAGGCGGCAAAGGGCTCGGAGTAGGACTTTTCCGAGGTCTCGCGCATGTCGGCCAGCACCACATCAAGCAATGAGCGAACCTCGACCGAGTAGACCACCTTGGCGCCCGCGGCGGGATCGCCCTTCTGCTCCAGCGCCGGGCGGAAGTGCACCGAATCGATGATCGCCACCGCGAGGTAGCACAGCAGGATCACCAGGGAAGCCATGGCACTGGGGCGCGAGAACACGCCACGCCAGGCGCGGCGCAGGTGTTCGCGACGCATCGCGAAACTCACGCCGGCCACCAGCGCAGCGATCAGGACGGCAAAAAGGACGTCCGACCACAGGACGACGAACTGGAAGTCTTTCATTGGAGTCGCACCCGCGGATCGACAAGCGTGTAGGAGATGTCGGTCAGGATCAGGCCGAGGATGTAGAGCAAGGCCCCGATGAACACCATGGCGCGGACAATTGCGAAGTCCTGCGCAAGGATGGCCTGGATCGTGTAGCTGCCCAGCCCCGGAATACCGAAGAAGGATTCAGACAGCAGGCTGCCGAGGAACAGCGAAGGAATCACCACCACGGCACCCGTCAGGATCGGGATCATGCCGTTCTTGAGTACGTGGCGGAACAACACCGCTGATTCCGACAAGCCCTTGGCGCGTGCGGTACGCACGTAGTCCTTGCCAATCTCTTCGAGGAAGATCGCGCGGTACCAGCGCACGTTGGCGCCGAGCCCGGCGATCACGCCGACGACCACCGGCAGGGCAAGGAAGCGCACCGAATCAAGCCCGCTCTGGAAACCGGAAATCGGCACCAGGCTCCACAGGCGCGCCACGATGTACTGGCCGCCGATGATGTAGAACAGACCGGATATCGACATCAGCACCACGCAAAGCACCACGCCAGAAAAGTCGATCCAGGTGGCGCGGAAGAAGGCGAGCATCAGGGCAAAGCTGATCGCGACAAACAGCCCCAGCAGGAACACCGGCAAAGCCAGCGCCAGCGACGGGCCCATACGGGTCTTGAGTTCGCGATTGATGTCGCGCCCTTCGTCGGACTTGCCGAAATCAAGCACGAACATGCGCGCAGATTTGGTGACGAAGATCGTGTCGGTGAACTTCGCCGAGCCGTCCGCCGCACTGTTCCAGAACAGCGGTTTGTCGTAGCCGCGATCGGCCTTCCACTTCTCGATCGCCTCCTGCGTGACACGCTTGGCGCCCAGATGAGCGCGCGCCATGTCGTCAGGACTGCTGACCACAAAGAACAGCGCGAACAGCAGCAGATTCACCCCGATGAGGGTCGGCAGCGCCCACAAGAGGCGCCGGATCAGATAGGCGATCATTGTTGGGCCTCCGGCAAGGCGCGGGCGTTTTCATGGCGGCGGTAATGGCGAATGCCGAAGGCGACCAGCGCCGCCAGCGCCGCGAGCACCGCGAACAGCGGCCAGATCGTCGGGCGGTTCCATTCCGCCCGCAGCTTGTCACGCAGTTCCACATCCACCTTCTGGTACTTGCGGATGTCCTTGATGATCTTGCCCGGCTTGGTATTGCCAAACCACGGGTGATTCAGTTCGAAGGACTCGTCATGCCAGGCAGCAAACCAGGGCGCGTCGCGGCGCACGATCTCGACCATGCGATCAATGATCGGCTGGCGATCGGCCGTGACATCCATGCCCTTGAACTGTTCGTAGAGCGCGTCGAACTCGGCGTTGGAATAGTTCGTGGTGTTCTCGCCCTGATACTTGACCTTGCCCTGCTTGGTCAGGAACAGGAAGAAGAAGTTTTCCGGATCGGGGAAGTCGGCGTTCCAGCCCCACCAGTACATTTGCACATTGCCTTCGCGATGCTTCTGCTGGAAGCGGTTGAAGTCAGTCAGCCGCGCAACAAGCTGGATATCGATGCGCTTGAACTGTTTGATGAGCAGTTCAAGACGCTCCCGCTTGAATGAATCGGGCGCATCGAAGTAGATGATCAGGGGCTCGCCGGTCTTGACGTCGCGCCCTTCGGGATAGCCGGCCTCGACCAGCAGCTTCTTGGCCACATCGATCGACTTGCGCTTGGGCCGGCCATTCACCCAGTCGTACTGGTAGGGGTTGATGCCGTCCTTGCCGGGCTTGACGCCAGGCAGGCCCGGCGGAATCGGGCCCTGCGCGGCAATGCCCAGGCCATTGCCGATGATGGCGCGATACTCTTCGATATCCAGAGCGATGCCGATTGCCTGACGCACCTTGCGTGCGCGTTCCTTATCCTCGGCCGACTGGCCGCCATCGCCCACCACCGGGTCAAGCATGTTGATCGCGAAGTGCTGCACCGAAGGCTCCACCTCGGTCAGCATGGTGATGCCTTTGGCCTTCATCGAGTCGGTCAGTTGCAGACCGCCGCTCTGGAACTGCAAAGCCGAATCAAAGCTCGCAAGGCCCGCGAATTTGGTCGAAGCGTACTGGTCGAAGTAACCCTGCATGAACTTGTTCCAGAACGGAATCGCCTCCCGCTCATAGATGAACTTCACCGAGTCGACCAGCGGCAGCTTCTTGCCGCAGTCGTCGAGCAGGCCGCGCGCCTTGTCAGCGGGCTCGCCTTCGCAAGGATAGGTGTCGTGCCGGTAGTTCGGATTCTTGTCGAGCACGATCAGCCGGTTGGGCTCATTGCGCGTCATCATGAAGGGCCCGGTTCCCACCGGCCACATGTCCAGCGTCAGCTCGCGCTTGGCCATGCCCGGCTGGGCAAAGAAGCGCTCGGCCTCCCAGGGCATCGGGACCACAAAGGTCATTGCCAACCAGTAGATGAACTGCGGGTACTTGCCCTTGGTGCGGATGCGCAGCGTCAGCGGATCAGGCGTCTGAACGCCGGCGAGCGAGTACTCGCGCAGATCGATCCAGCCGTCCGGGTTGATCTTGCCGGCCTTGGCATCGGCGGCAAGCTGGTGGTCCAGTTCGTCGAGCCCGATGATGACCTTGAAGACTTCGGCCGCCGGTGCGTACAGCTTGGGGCGCACCATGCGCTTGAGTTGATAAGCGTAGTCCTCGGAGCTTAGCGGACGCGTACCGGTGAACTCGAAATCCGTAATCTGCTGACGCGCGCCGAGCTTCTCGTCATCCAGATCGAAGTAGCGGTAGGCGCCCTTCTCGTCTTTGGCGAAGGCCGGGTGCGGCTGATAGACGATGCCCGGCTTTAGCTTGATCTCATAAACCGACTCGGCAATGTCTTCCGCCTTCGCCGTTGCGCTCAGAACCGAACCATCCTTGCCAAGGTAGGTCACCGTCGGCATCGCCGCCGCCACGTTGGGCTCCAGCGTGTAGGGCCGCTTCAGGTAGTGGTAGTGAAAGAGCGGCTCGTAGATCTGATAGGTGTAGTAGGCCTCACCCTCGTTGTACGACGAGGCGGGGTCAAAATGCTTGGGGCGTTCATTGAAGAACTCGTAGATGATCTTCTTGCCCTTGTCGGCACTCGGATACGGGTTGTTGAGCACATCCCCGCACGCCGAAAGCAACAAGGCGCCAATCGCAGCCGCAGTGGCAGCCGCCATTTGTCGCATGGTCTTCATGGACGAATCAGCCCTTGGAAAATTTGTCTTGTGTCGTCGTCCGCAGGGCTGCAACAGCTTTTCGGACGTACCGATTCACGCCGCCCGAAAACCGGGCACCACTCGTGCGGACGCGCCGCACACCACCTTCCAGACTTGCACATGCACAATCGTGTTCGAGTCGCGAAAGGCAAACTCAAAGCAGGTTCTGTGCCGAAAACCACCCAACGCTAGTACAAACCCTCAGCTCAGCCTGCATTTGCGCAACAAAATCAATAAACTGAATCGCAGAGCGCAACAAAATCAACACAGACCCCACCCAAGCGCTCCGCGATTGCCCGCCGCGCAAAACCGGTGCCTGCCTTGGCGCATCGCGGCACCGCGCACTCAACTCGATCAGTTGCCAGTGCTGCGCCCAAATGGTGCGTGACAATAAGACCCCCTATCGGGCCGGACTTCACTGGTTGCGCCGGAATCTTGCCAATCAGCGTCACAAAACAGAAACGGCACCGAGGCGATGCCTAGGTGCCGTTTCAGGAATCCGGTCTGCACCAGCTTGTGGCGCAGCGCAGATCAGTGGTGATGACCCTCGGGCCCATGCACATGCCCGTGCGAAATCTCTTCCGCCGTCGCCATGCGCACTTCAGCCACCGTCAGATCGAACACCAGCGCGGTACCCGCCAGGGGGTGGTTGCCATCGACCACGACCTTGCCTTCGGCAATGTCGGTAACGCGGAAGAGCATGTCTTCCTCGCCGTCTTCGCCCACGCGCTCGAAAGCCATGCCGACTTCGATGTTGTCCGGGAACAGGTCTGCCGGCTCGATCATGACGAGGCTCTCGTCGTAATCGCCGAAAGCTTCTTCGGGCTGCAGCTTGATCACCAGCTTGTCACCCAAAGACTTGCCGTGAAGGGCCTCTTCCAGGTGCGGGAAGATCGCGTCGTAGCCACCATGCAGGTACACGAGCGGGTTCTTGCCGTCGTCAACCAGGTTGCCGTCCGGGTCATGAACGGTGTAGTTGAGGGTCACGACTGCGTTCTTTACGATTTCCATTAGCGGTTCCTTGCGATTTCTCTAACGAGCTTGAGTACTTCGGCTGCGTGCCCACGTAGCTGAACGTCATCGATGAGGTGACGCACAACACCGGCGCGGTCGATCAGGACGGTTGTTCGGCGAACGGTGTCGCGCTCACTCCCCTCACGTCGGTGCAGCACCCCATAAAGACGGCACACTTCCAGGTCCGGATCGGACAGCAGGCGGATCGAGATCCCATGCTCATCGCGAAACGCGGCGTGCGTCAGGCAATCGTCCGGGCTGATTCCGACAACGACTGCGCCAGCCTTGGCGAAGTCCTCTTCGTGATCGCTGAACTCAAGCGCCTGACGCGTACAGGCAGGTGTTCCATCACGCGGATAAAAACACAACACAACGGCTGCATGCGACAAGGCATCGCGCAGTTCGAAGGGCTCCATGTCTGCGTCAGGCAGCGCAAAATGCGGCGCAACGCAGCCCGGCGCCAGTGCATCCCCACCCGGGTGTGGCCGGCATTCTACCGGAAGTCGATCATCCCCGACGCCGCACTCCATGCCGAACCTCCCGCGCCATGCATCTGCAAGTCCATTAGGATTAGATCAAGCCACGCCGCACCACAAGCACCGTTTGTCGGGAGGTCTCATGGTCCGCACCTATCGCGCAATGCTGTCGTCGCAATCAGGCAAACCGCTGATCGAAACCGAACGCCAGGTGCCGCAGCCAGCATACGGCCAAGTGCTGCTGCGCGTGGAGGCCTGTGGCGTTTGCCGCACCGACCTGCACCTTGTCGATGGCGAACTGCCGCAGGCGAGCCTCCCGATCGTGCCCGGGCATGAAATCGTTGCGCGCGTCGAAGCCCTGGGTCCCGGCGTGGGCGGATTCAGCCGCGGTCAGCGCGTCGGCGTCCCGTGGCTGGGCTGGACCTGCGGGCGCTGCAGCTACTGCTTGAGCGGCCACGAGAACCTTTGCGACGCGGCGCGATTTACCGGATGCCAGATCGACGGCGGCTACGCCGAGTACTGCGTGGCCGACGCACGCTACTGCTTCGCGCTGCCTGAAGGTGCCGATGCCGCCACCCTCGCCCCGTTGCTGTGCGCCGGGCTCATCGGCTACCGCGCCCTTGCCATGGCGGGCGACGCGCGACGCATCGGCCTGTACGGCTTTGGCGCCGCAGCACACATCGTCACGCAGGTGGCCCGCCAGCAGGGTCGCGAGGTCTTTGCATTCACCCGCGCCAGCGACACGCAAAGCCAGGCGTTCGCCCTGCGGCTCGGTGCCACCTGGGCTGGCGCCTCCACCGAATCCGCGCCCGCACCGCTTGATGCGGCGCTGATCTTTGCTCCGGTCGGCGCCCTTGTCCCGCTGGCGCTGCAATCCACGCGCAAAGGCGGGCGCGTCATCTGTGCAGGCATCCACATGAGCGACATTCCCGGCTTCCCGTATTCGCAACTCTGGGGCGAACGGCAGATCCGCTCTGTCGCCAACCTCACCCGCCGCGACGGCAGCGAATTCCTCGATCTGATCGCACGCCATCCGGTCCATACCGAGGTCACGACCTTCCCGCTCGCCCAGGCAAATCAGGCGCTTTCAAGCTTGCGTGCAGGCGCGCTTCAGGGCGCGGCAGTGCTGATCCCCTGAACGGCCTTGCGCCCCAAACGTTTCTGTACAAAAATACAGTCATGACCCAAGCATCAGAACTGACGGCGCGCCAAGCCGAAATCCTCGACCTCATTCGTCGCACCGTGCGCGACGAAGGGCGTCCGCCGACGCGCATCGAAATCTGCGAGGCCTTCGGATTCCGCTCACCCAACGCGGCCGAAGAACACCTCAAGGCGCTGGTGCGAAAAGGCGCGATCTCGATGGAAGAAGGTCGCGCACGCGGCATTCGCCTGCTTGAAGAAACCGGGCTTCCGCTGATCGGCCGTGTTGCCGCCGGCAGCCCGATCCTGGCAAGCGAGAACTGCGAAAAGCGCCTCGACATCGATCCGTCGATGTTCTCGCCGTCTGCCGACTACCTGCTGCGCGTCAAAGGGCTGTCGATGCGTGACGCAGGCATTCTCGACGGTGACCTGATCGCCGTTCACCGCACAGCCGACGCGCGCAACGGGCAAATCGTGGTCGCCCGGCTTGGCGATGAAGTGACCGTCAAACGCCTTGAAAAGCGTGGCAGCCGCATTCGCCTGCTGGCGGAAAACGCCGACTTCGCGCCGATTGAACCCGAGGGCGAGGAGTTCGCGCTCGAAGGTGTCGTCGTCGGGCTGATCCGCAACGGCGTGCACTGATGTCGTACCCCGCAAGGACCCCTGCCACCCGCGCACAACTGGTGGCGCGCAGCAATCGCCTGCTCATCTGGGCAGTTGTGCTGGCGGCGCCGTCCGTCGCGCTCGGGCTCAAGGTCGGCGCAGTTTGGGCGAGCGTCGCCCAACTTGCTGGCGCTTCTTTCATGCTTGCGGCCACCCTGTTCGGGCTGGCGCTGATCGTGCTTCCGCTGGGCTGCATGGTTTGCCTCATCAGCGCCCTGTTCATGCGTGTCGAGAGCCTTCTTCGCCCCCCCTACGACACGCATCCGACGCTGGCCGACAAGCTGTGCGTTGCCGGCGCCGTCCTTGCCAGCCTTTTGCCCGCCGCTTGGCCGGCATCAAAAGTGGCGCGAGCGCTGACGACCGGGCAGATCACGATTCGCCAGCCGATTGAGCACAGCTTCTCCGCCAGCAGCGATGCCCTCGCGTACTGGGAGAACATTGGCTACTGGACGCTCGCGGCCATTGCGCTCGCTGGCCTTGCCGCATACTTCTGGCGTTCGCGCTGGCGTATTCATCAAGCCAATCAATCGTCACCGCGCGAAACACCCGCAAGCGCACGCTGAATCGCACCCGCCTGCCGCCTCGCCCGCGCCGCCGCGTGCGTTGCAGCCCTGCTAGACTTGAGAGCCCGGCAGAGCACAACGAAGAGGCGCAGAGATGAACATCATCGACGACATCCGCGCACGTCAGACCGACCTGGCACGCATCCGGCGCGACATTCACGCCCACCCTGAGCTTGCGTTCGACGAGCATCGCACTAGCGAAATCGTCGCCAAGCACCTGGAATCGCTTGGCATCGAAACGCATCGTGGCATCGGTCGCACCGGCGTCGTGGGCGTAATCCGCGCAGGCAGCAGCACGCGCGCGATTGGCCTGCGCGCTGACATGGACGCGCTACCGATCACCGAGCGCAACACCTTTGACCATCGCTCGCGGCACGCAGGCCGCATGCACGCCTGTGGACACGACGGGCACACCACAATGCTTCTGGGCGCGGCCGAATACCTGAGCAAGCACCGCAACTTCGACGGCACGGTTGTTCTGATCTTTCAGCCGGCCGAAGAAGGCGAAGGCGGCGCGCCCGCGATGCTTGCCGATGGCATGCTTGAGCGATTTCCGTGCGACATGATCTTCGGCATGCACAACTGGCCAGGCCTGCCGGTCGGCAGCTTTGGCGTGTTCCCCGGCCCGGTCATGGCCAGCTCAGATCAGTGGGAGATCGACATCATCGGTCGTGGCGCCCACGCGGCCATGCCGCAGCAGGGGCTTGACCCCATCGTGGCAGGCGCGGCACTGGTGCAATCGCTCCAACACCTGATTACCCGCACGCGCGATCCGCTTGAGCCCGCGGTCTTGTCAGTGACCCAATTCCACGCGGGTGAGGCCTACAACGCCATCCCGGATCGCGCCAGCCTGATGGGTACGGTGCGGGCCCTCTCGCATGAAGAGCGTGATCGCCTTGAGGCCGCCATCGGCCGCGTTGCCGAAGGCATTGGTGCCGCGCACGGCGTGCAGACCGCCTATCGCTACCGCCGCGGCTACCCGCCGACGATCAACGCCCCCGCGCCAACCGAACTTTGCGCACAGGCAGCCCGCATCGTGGCTGGTGAGTCAGGGGTGCTCGACGGACTTCGCCCCAGCATGGGCGCAGAAGACTTTGCCTACTTCGCCCAGGCCCGCCCGGGCTGTTATGTGTGGATTGGCAACGGCCCCGGCACGGGTGGCTGCACCCTGCACAACCCGCACTACGACTTCAACGACGAAGCGCTGCCGATTGGCGCCAGCTACTGGGTAAAGCTGGTCGAGACCGCGCTGCCAAAACCGTGACCGCCCACCAGATCGCCTTGTTCCTTGGGGCTGCCCTGCTGCTTGCCCTGGCGCCCGGCCCGGACAACCTCGGCGTGCTGGCGCTGGGCATCTCGCGCGGCAAGTCCATCGCGCTGGGCTTTGCGCTCGGCTGTGCCGCCGGCTGCCTGAATCACACACTCCTGGCAGTGATTGGCGTCTCCGCCCTGATTGCGGCGTCGCCGCTGGCGTTCAAGGCCATGCAGCTGCTTGGCGCCGCCTACCTTGTCTGGATCGGAATCCAGGCACTGCGCTCGCGCGGCACCGGCATCAGCCAGACCAACGCGCCGCAGACCGGCGCCAGCTTCGCTTCATCGTTCCGGCAAGGCCTCATCGCCAACGCCATCAATCCGAAAGTGGGCCTTTTCTTTCTTTCCTTCTTGCCCCAGTTCGTTCGGCCCGACGGCTGGCCCGCCCATTGGCAACTTGCATGCTTGGGCGCCCTCTTCGCGCTGGTCGCCGCGCTGGTGTTTGGCGCCATCGCCCTGGCGGCAGATCCGATCGGCGTCTGGCTGCGCCGGCGCGAACGCCTGGGGCTCTGGCTTGATCGCGCCTCCGGGGGGCTCTTCGTCGGCCTCGGCATCCTCACGGCGGCGGGAATCCGCTGATTGCCTGCTGCGGCAGGCTGAGGCAGACTCCCGCCCCTCGCATTCGGAAACACCTCATGCAAGTCCATCGCTCGATTCAAAGCCTGCGCGCGGCACTCAAGAACGCACGCCGTATCGCGTTTGCGCCCACCATGGGCAATCTGCACGCAGGCCATGTCAGCCTGATGGAACAGGCGCGCCACCACAGCGAAACCGTGGTGTCCAGCATCTTCGTGAATCGGCTCCAGTTCGGCCCCAACGAAGACTTCGACAAGTACCCGCGGACCTTCGAGGCCGACTGCGCACAACTTGACGCCGCCGGGGTTGCCCACCTGTTTGCGCCCGACGAGGCGGAGCTCTACCCCGCGCCGCAGCAGTACTTCATCTCACCTGCACAGGCGCAGGACTCGATCCTCGAAGGCGCCTGCCGCCCAGGGCACTTCCGCGGTGTTGCAACCGTCGTCGCGAAGCTCTTCAACATCGTCCAGCCCCACGTCGCACTGTTCGGCAAGAAGGACTACCAGCAGCTGATGGTGATCCGCAACATGGTGCGCGAGCTGGCAATGCCGATCGAGATCATTGGTTGCGAGACGATCCGCGCAAGCGACGGGCTCGCGCTGTCTTCCCGCAATGGCTACCTGAGCCCCGACGAACGCGCCGAAGCGCCCCGCCTGCACCGGCAACTCGCCGCCATCGCCGAAGCCGTGCGCGCCGGGCGCCAGGATTTCAGCGCGCTCGAAGTCGCCGCCGTTTCGCACCTGCGCGAGGCAGGCTGGGCGCCAGACTATGTCGCCATTCGCCGCCAGCAGGATCTGCAAGCAGCCGACGCACGCAGCCCCTTGGTCGTCCTCGCCGCAGCAAGGCTCGGCACCACACGCCTGATTGACAACCTGGAAATCTGACGCTTGCCGCCCACGGCATCCGCCCACCAGACGTATCACCCGGCGCTCGATTGCCGGACGAACATCACTCAAGCCTAAAGATGGACGGCGGCGGCACTGAATCCCGCCGCGAAGCATCCGTGTATGTCCGGCGAACCCATCTGAGCCAGCATCCGACGGCGTGAAAGATAGTGTCCACCAACAGAACAGGCGGACATCATGCAAGAGCGTCGGAGTCGGTCCCGCCCAGCACATAGCGCAGCATTCAAGGCCAAGACCGGTACTGAAAGAGAGACGCGGGTGGCGGGCAAGCCAGCGCCCAAGCGCCGCCTCGCGACCCGCACAAGTCGCTGAACCAAAGAAAAGGCCGTCCCTCGGGACGGCCTACAAGGAGAGAGTCGATGCGTGGGAACCACCCCACGATACTTATAACGACCGCCCTCCTCCTGAACTTTAGGGCTTTGGCGAAGAATCAGCCCTGCGCGCCCTTCTCAATGCCGGCCATGATTTCGCCGATCGCATCTTCCAGGCCACCCCAGCCCATGACCTTGACCCACTTGCCCGGCTCCAGATCCTTGTAGTGCTCGAAGAAGTGCACGATCTGGCTGCGCAGCAGTTCGGGCAGATCATCAAGGCTCTTGACGCGGTCATACAGCGAGGTCGTCTTCGAAACCGGCACCGCCACCAGCTTGGCGTCTTCGCCGCCCTCGTCCTGCATCTTGAGCATGCCCAACGCGCGGCAACGCACAACAATGCCCGGCAGCAGCGGGAACGGGGTCACGACAAGCACATCAACCGGGTCGCCATCGCCGGCGATCGTGCAGGGGATATAGCCGTAGTTGCAGGGATAGTGCATCGAAGTACCCATGAAACGGTCGACAAACATCGCACCGGTTTCCTTGTCGACTTCGTACTTGATCGGGTCGGCGTGCGCCGGAATTTCGATGATGACGTTGAATTCGCCCGGGGCCTTGCTGCCCGGCGTGACGTTATGAAGGCTCATGTCGGTCTCTCTGTTTGTGGTTTAAGAACGCGCAGAGCCGAATTTTATCACCCGAAGCTTACGACTTGCTGCACCGCACCCAAGACACCGGGTTTGCGCTGGATCAGACCAGCCCGTAAGCACATTGCCATCGCCAACTTCGCTCCATTAGGATGCCGCAGCGCCCGCGATCGCACCGACTTCGACACGGACGCCAAGAGAGTCGCTTCAGGCAGTAGAAAACCTTCTAAAAACCAAAGGAGTTGCCCATATGTCGACGACCATGGCGCTGTATCTCGCCTTGGCCTGTGGCCTTGCAGCCGTCTTGTACGGCTTCATTTCTCGCAGCTGGATTCTTTCGCAGGACCCCGGTAACGCCCGCATGCAGGAAATTGCGAGCGCAATCCAGCAAGGGGCTGCGGCTTACCTCGCAAGGCAATATCGGACAATCGCCATCGTTGGCGTCGTCCTCGCAATTCTGATCGCCGTATTCCTCGACCTCACCACCGCCGGCGGATTTGTGCTGGGCGCATTCCTGTCTGGCGCTTGCGGCTTCATCGGCATGAACGTATCGGTTCGCGCCAACGTCCGCACCGCGCAGGCAGCCACCAAGGGCATCGGCCCGGCGCTTGACGTGGCCTTCCGCGGCGGCGCCATCACCGGCATGCTGGTGGTTGGACTCGGCCTGCTGGGTGTCGGCCTGTTCTTCCTCTTCCTGAGCAAAGGCGCGACGGTGGCCGATTCGGCAACGCTCAAACCGCTGCTCGGTTTCGCGTTCGGCTCCTCGCTGATCTCGATCTTTGCGCGTCTGGGTGGCGGCATCTTCACCAAGGGCGCGGACGTTGGTGCCGACCTCGTCGGCAAAGTCGAAGCCGGCATCCCGGAAGACGACCCCCGCAACCCCGCCGTGATTGCCGACAACGTTGGCGACAACGTCGGTGACTGTGCCGGCATGGCGGCCGACCTGTTCGAAACCTACGCCGTGACGCTGATCGCAACAATGGCGCTGGGCGCACTGATGGTTTCCGGCGCTCCGCTGAATGCCGTGATCTACCCGCTGCTGCTGGGCGGCGTGTCGATCATCGCGTCGATCATCGGCTGCAGCTTCGTCAAGGCGAGCCCGGGCATGAAGAACGTGATGCCGGCGCTCTACCGTGGCCTGGCGGTGGCGGGCGTCCTGTCGCTGGTGGCGTTCTACTTCGTCACCACGATGCTCTTTCCGCAACCGGTGCAGATGACTGGCGGCGCAATGATCAGCGCCAACGCGCTGTTCGGCGCATGCATCGTCGGCCTGGTACTGACCGCAGCCATGGTGTGGATTACCGAGTACTACACCGGCACCGATTACAAGCCGGTTCAGCACATTGCGCAGGCTTCGACCACTGGCCACGGCACCAACATCATTGCTGGCCTGGGCGTCTCGATGAAGTCAACCGCATGGCCGGTCATCTTCGTCTGTATCGCCATATTCGTTGCCTACTACCTTGCCGGCCTGTTCGGCATTGCAGTTGCTGCCACCTCAATGCTCAGCATGGCCGGCATCGTCGTGGCGCTGGATGCCTACGGCCCGATCACCGACAACGCGGGCGGCATTGCAGAAATGGCGGAGTTGCCCGACAGCGTGCGTGACATCACCGACCCACTTGATGCCGTTGGCAACACGACCAAGGCAGTCACCAAGGGCTATGCCATCGGTTCAGCCGGCCTGGCTGCACTGGTGCTGTTCGCCGACTACACGCACGGCCTCGAAGCACGTGGCATGCATGTGACCTTCGACCTGTCGAACCACATGGTCATCATCGGCCTCTTCATCGGTGGCCTGATCCCCTATCTCTTCGGCGCCATGGCGATGGAAGCGGTTGGCCGTGCAGCCGGCAGCGTGGTTGAAGAAGTGCGCCGCCAGTTCCGCGAGATCCCGGGCATCATGGAAGGCACCGGCAAGCCGGAGTACGGCCGCGCAGTCGACATGCTGACCAGCGCTGCAATCAAGGAAATGATTGTGCCGTCGCTGCTTCCGGTGGTCGTGCCGATCCTGGTTGGCATGCTGCTCGGCCCGGCTGCACTCGGAGGCCTGCTGATGGGCACGATCGTGACGGGTCTCTTCGTAGCGATCTCGATGTGTACTGGCGGCGGCGCTTGGGACAACGCGAAGAAGTACATCGAAGATGGCCACTTCGGCGGCAAGGGTTCTGACGCGCACAAGTCTGCGGTCACCGGCGACACCGTTGGCGACCCGTACAAGGACACGGCAGGCCCCGCAGTGAACCCGCTGATCAAGATCATCAACATCGTGGCACTGCTGATCGTGCCGCTGCTGCCGATGGTCTGATACCGACCAAACGAAACGGCCGCTCAGCGAGCGGCCGTGGTATTCAAAGCGGGCGCCTACGGGCGCCCCTTGCTTTTTCAGCCCGCCTCGAACCCGGCGGCCTCGACCGCTTGTCTGAATGCATCAAGGCCGGTGCGCTGCGCATCAAACGAGATGGTCGCAGCGGACTGCTCAAGCGAAACACTGGCATGTTCAACGCCGTCGATCGCCCGCAGCACGCGCTCAACGGAGCCCACGCACCCCTGGCAACTCATGCCGCCCACCTTCAACACGACTGTTTCCAATTGACCTACCTCGCAACCATCACCGGACAATGCGCCAACTGAACGACGCGTGCGGCAACCGTACCTAGCAGCATTTTTTCAATCACGTTATGACCACGTGCGCCCAGCCAGATCCAGTCGCACCCGCGATCCGACGCAAAGGCCACGATCGTCTCAGCGGGCATTCCAACCAAGACCTGCTGCTCGAACTCAAGCCCTGCCGCCTTGAGCCGGCTGGCCGCCGGCGCCAGCGCAATGCACCCCTCTTCGCTGTAATAACGATCCAGCGCGCTGGTCTCGATATGGCGGGTCGCAAACGTCATCGGCACGGCATTGTGCACCGTCACCAGCACGATTTCCGGCGCTTGCGCAAAGGCTCGACTAGCCCGGATCAACGCATCGACGGCCGCCAAAGACGCCGCAGAGCCATCACTTGCCAACAGTATCTTCATTCTGCTTTCTCGACTCACACATGACAGACAACGCCTTGCCAGAGCTTTCCACCCAGAGTGCTGGCATTGGCCAAACCAAATACCCCAAACCCAATCACGATCAGCCCCGCCAGCCCCCTGATCCAGCCCCGCTGCAACCAGTTGCGAATCCTTGCCGCGAAGAGCCCCGCCACCATGAGATTGGGCAAAGTGCCAAGCCCGAAGGCAAGCATCAGCATGCCCCCCCGCGCAGCGGAGCCTGAAACCAAGGCTGTCGCGAGGATGCTGTACACAAGCCCGCAGGGAACGAATCCCCAGACCAAACCCAACGGGAATGCCGCCGCCGCACTTCGCGCAGGAACAAAGCGTGCGCCAAATGGCCGGATCCACCTCCAGAGCGAATTTCCCAGACCTTCGATCGGCGCCAAGGGGCGAGTGATCCCGACAAGATAGAGCCCCAGCAGCACCAACAAAGCATTGGCTAACACATAAAAGGCCATCTGCACAGGAAGCAAGCGGTTCAGCAAGAAGCCGGTGGCTCCAATGGCCCCAAGCACCGCGCCAAAAAGCGAGTAGCTGGAAATGCGCCCGAGGTTATACGCGAGGTGAATGGGCCAGATACGCTTCACCGCCCCGGGCAGGTTTACCGTAAGGGCCGCTACCAGCCCGCCGCACATGCCGACACAATGGGTGCCGCCCAGCAGACCAATCAGAAACGCAGCAAAGTATCCAGCGTCAGGCATCAGGATCGAGACCGGCGGGAGACCGGGACTCGGAGGATTCAAAAGCGCAGTTTACACGCACGGCCCAATGCGTCAGATCACCTTGGAGTATCGGGCGGCTTCACGACTCTGGCGCAAGTGCGCATCGAAGACCATTACCAGCACCCGCGCCAGCATTCTGCCGGGGGTCGTGATAACGATCGCGCGATCCTCAACAACACAGAGCCCATCACGCTGACGCTCACGCAGTTCAGCGATCTCATCGGCGAAGTAGCTCGCAAAGTCGATCGCCCAGACTTCTTCAAATGCATCGAAATCAAGCACAAAGTGACACATCAGACTCTGGATCACCGCATAACGAAGTTGGTCGTCCAGCGTCATCTCGTAACCACGAACGACTGGCAGTTCGTCACGATCAAGTGCCTCGTAATAGGCTTCGAGCGTCTTGGCGTTTTGTGCATAGGCCGGCCCGACCTTGCCGATCGCGGACACGCCAAACCCCAGCAGATCGCAGTCAGAGTGGGTGGAATAGCCCTGGAAGTTGCGATAAAGACGGCCTTTGCGTTGGGCGGCCGCCATCTCATCGTCGGGCTTTGCGAAATGATCCATCCCGATGAAGACATAGCCCGCCGCGGTGAGCTTCTCGATCGCCATGCCCAGAATCTCGAGCTTTTCGTCGGCGGCAGGCAGATCGGTCGCATTGATGCGGCGCTGGGGCATGAAGCGGGTGGGCAGGTGGGCATAGTTGTATAGCGCCAACCTGTCAGGTGCGAGCGCAAGAACCTGATCAAGCGTGCGGCTCACCCGCTCAACATTCTGGAACGGCAATCCGTAGATCAGATCAACCGAAACCGAGCGGAAACCATTCGCGCGCGCGGCATCAATGACTGAGGCCGTCTCTGCCACCGACTGAATCCGGTTGACCGCCGCCTGCACCGTCGGGTCAAAGTCCTGGACCCCGACACTCATCCGGTTGAAGCCCTCCTGGCCAAGCAAGGCCACCGTATCAGCCGAAACCCGCCGCGGATCAACCTCAATCGAGTACTCTCCACCGGGCTTCAGCGTGAAATAGCGGCGGATCGACAGGAACAAACGCCGGATTTCATCGTCAGAGAGAAATGTAGGCGTGCCCCCACCCCAGTGCATCTGCGCGACCTCGCGACTACCAACCAGTAGCGAGGATGCGAGGGCCATCTCTTTATCGAGATAGGCCAAGTAGCGCTCAGCCCGACTGCGGTCCTTCGTGACGATCTTGTTGCAGGCGCAATAGAAGCAAACCGTATCGCAGAACGGAATGTGGAAATATAATGAGAGGGGTTTTGTCAGGCCGCCTTGCGCACGCAGACCAAGATGCCGCGCCAGATCGGTCCGGCCGAAGCCAACATTAAACCGGTCGGCGGTCGGGTAAGACGTGTAGCGCGGGCCGGAAACGTCAAAACGCTGGATGAGGTGGCGATCGAAAACCGGCGCCTGCTCATTCTGAATCATGTTTTTGTTGATCTCTCTGTGATGCCGGAAGGTGTCATGAACTTGGTTGGAGTCGTTTGATTGTCATCAACTCGCCCAGTTGGAGCCCCAGCTTTGGAAAAACCCGCCACGATTCCGCTGACGGCTGTCAATCTTCGTACCGCTTGCACCCAGTGCAATCTGAAAGAACTTTGCCTGCCTGTCGGACTCGACGACATTGATCTTGAGCGGATTGACGGACTGATCACCGCCCGCAAGAAGGTCAAGCGCCAGCAGCATCTGTATCGTGCCGGTGAGCCCTTCGAAGCGATCTATGCGATCAGGACGGGCTTCTTCAAGACCGATATCCTGACCGAAGACGGTCGCGATCAAGTGACCGGCTTTCAGATGGCTGGCGAGATCCTTGGTCTCGACGGCATTTCCACCGATCGCCATGTTTGCAATGCGGTTGCGCTGGAAGACTCCGACGTCTGCATGATTCCGTTCGAGCGCCTTGAGGAACTGTCACGTCGCATCGAGCCCCTGCAACGCCAGTTCCACAAATTCATGAGCCGCGAAATCGTCCGCGAGCAAGGCATCATGATGTTGCTCGGTTCAATGCGTGCTGAAGAACGCCTTGCCGCCTTTCTGATCAATCTCTCTCAGCGGATGCGGCTGCGCGGGTATTCAGGCACCGAGTTCCATCTGCGCATGACGCGCGAGGAGATCGGTTCCTACCTGGGACTGAAACTCGAAACGGTCAGCCGTGCGTTCTCGAAGTTCCAAGATGAGGGCCTGATCAGCGTGCATCAGAAGCACATTCACATTCTGGACGCCGACGGCTTGCGGCGCTTGATCGGGCGCGCGAACGTCTGAGTTTCAGCCCAAAGGCAAAGCTGACCACGTCACAGCTGCCAGGACAATGTAGGTGACAACGCAAAGGGCGGCCGCAAACGCGACCGCCTTTTGCTTTTTCGTCCGGCTACGGCGAAGCGCGACCGATCCCAGTCCGATGTAGGCGATCAGCGCGCCGATTTTTGCTGCCAACCAAGCATCGCGAAGCGGCGACACATTGAGAATGACCGCGAGCGCAATGGCCGAGCCCAACAAAGCTGAGTCAATGAAATGCGGCACGCTCCTCACCCATCAGGCGTTTCCCCATGCGGCATCGCACAGCACGCCAAGCCCGCGCGCGGCAAACCCGGCAATCGAGACGGTTGCGCATCCGACATGCAGCGTTTTCAGAAGCATGTAGCTTGTCACCAGCGCGCGACGTCAGCGTTCGAGCACATAGGCACCCGGTGCCGGCGCCAAGGAAGGGAAGTCCGGCGAGGCGACCGGCGGCGCCGGCACCAGATCGCCGCAGCGCGCGGACAACCATTCGGTCCAGTCCTCCCACCAGCTTCCGGCCTTGTGGGCTGCGCGTTCACGCCATTCATGCGGTGAATCTGTTCGATGCGCGGCATCGATCCAGTATTCGCGCTTCGGGGGCTGCACCGGCGGATTGACGATCCCGAGGATGTGACCACTCGACGAGAGGACAAAGCGCTTCTCTCCGCGAACAAAATTCACCACGCGGAAGGCCTGCCGCCACGGCGCGATGTGGTCGTCTTCCGCAGAAACGGCATACAGCGGCTGGGTGATTCGCCCCAGGTCAAGCTTTTCTCCGGCGACTGTGAGTGCATCGGGCTTGATCAGGCGATTGTGCAGGTACAACTCTTTCAGATACCAAGCGTGCATCGCGTAGGGCATGCGCGTCGTATCCATGTTCCAGTAGAGCACGTCAAACGATGGTGGTTTCTGGCCCAGCAGATAGCCTTGCACCACGTATTGCCATATCAGCGGATTGGCGCGCAGCAACCGGAACGAGGTTGCCATGTCCTTGCCATCAAGGTAGCCGCGCTGCTCCATTGCCCGCGTCAGGTAGCGCACGCTCCCTTCGTCCACAAAGACTTCAACGTCGCCAGGCTTAGCGAAGTCAACTAGCGTGGTGAATAGTGTCCAATGCGCGACCGGCATCGCGTCGGGGCCAAATCGACGATTCGCCCAAGCCATGTAGGTGGACAGAGCTGTTCCGCCGATACAGTAGCCAACTGCGTGCACTTGCTCGGCACCCGACATGGCCCGCGCGGTCTGCACGGCCACATCGACGCCCTCCAGCAGGTAGTCATCGAAGCGAACATCCCGCATGCTCGCGTCAGGGTTCTTCCAGCTGGTAATGAACACATCAAAGCCCTGATCAAGCAGGTACTTGACCATGCTTTTCTTCGGGGTCAGGTCGAGTACGTAGAACTTGTTGATCCACGGCGTAATGATGACGATCGGCATCTTTCGCACTGACTCGGCCGTGGGAGTGTAGTGAATCAACTCCAGCAGACGAGTTCGCGCGACGACCTCGCCCGCAGTCTGCCCAAGGTTCTTGCCTACTTTGAAGTCCCCCGGATCGGCCATCCGGATGTCGCGCGCTCGCAAATCGTCGACAAAATTCTGCCACCCAGCGCGCAAGGACTCGCCGTGGGATTCCAGTGCCGCGCGCTGCGCGACCGGGTTCAGGGCGAAGTAGTTGGTCGGGGCGACCGCATTGAGCCATTGTCGCCACCAGAACGCGGCGCGTCGCCGCTCGGTACCAGAGAGTCCGGGTGATGCGTACAACATGTCTTGCGTATGCCGCGTCGCAAGCAAGTAGCACTGCTTCAAGGCATTCCACTGAGGACTCTGAGTCCAGACTGGGTCGGCAAAACGCAGGTCATCCTCCTGCGGCTTGACCACATCGGCCACCTTCGCCCCCATCAGTCGAGCGGTCATGTTCCAGGTCAGCGCCCATGAATCGCTGACGACCTGCGCATAGCGCTCAGCGAATTCTTGCGGATGCATCCACCACGCGAGTTGGGCGTGCATCACCGGCGCGATCACCCCCAAGGGATCGACACTCGCCGAAACCTGCTCGCGCAAGCCCGCCAACGTTGCCGACGTCACGTTCGAATGGCCAAGCCCGGATTCGCTGCGCATCACACTCCCCCCGTTTAGACGAGCCTCACTGTTTCATGTTAGCGATCGACTTCCGATTGATTCAGCGCGCGGCCACGCCCGATTGACAGGGGTCAACGCTCACGCAAGGCCGCCGCCTAACATGAGTTCTCGGCTCACTTTCCGGAGGCAGGAAATGTTCAAACACATACTGGTTCCAACGGATGGGTCTGATCTTTCGAGCAGCACGGTCGCGCGAGCGATCGAGTTTGCGAAAGAGGCCGGCGCCCGGATCACCTTTTTCTTTGCGCAACAGGAATATCCGATTCCGCTCTACGGTGAAGGCGCATTGCTGATTCCGATTGCGCCGGATCAGTTTGTAGAAGCGACCAAACGTGAATCCGAACGGATCCTCGCCGAAGCACGCCAAGCGGCAGAGTCAGCCGGTGTCACCGCAGACTGCGATACCACAGTCAGTGACTTGCCTTACGAAGCCATTATTGAAGCAGCGAAGCGGCACCAGTGCGATCTCATCTTCATGGCCTCGCACGGGCGCAAGGGTGTTGCCGGCTTTCTCCTGGGGAGCGAAACGCAGAAAGTGCTCACGCACACGACAGTGCCGGTTCTGGTGTATCGGTAGCAATCTCGCCGCACGCTGGCGGCGACCGCGCACCGCCCCGAATTCAGCGTCAAATGCGGGGCGGCAGATGGTTGATATCTGCCGCGCTACGCTGATAGAAAAGACACGCAGCACACGCGGCGGCGCAAAGGGCCCAGAAACAGAAGAAACCGATCGAATAGGTGGCCAGGGGCGAAAAGCTGACAGCCGCTCCGAACAGGTAAAACTCGGCCGGGTTGATGACCGTAAAGAAGACCACTTCGGCGACGGCCGCAACCCAGAACGAGGGCCAGAGAACGAGTATCAGCTTTTGCATCGCACTCCCCTTTGCCAAACCGCACTCTGATCAACCGGGGCCGAAACCAAGACTCCGGTTGCGCAACAGGGTAACGCTTGCACACACCCTGTTGCCGATTCACGCCTTCTCAGAAGAGACGGCGACGCCGCGATTTCTGCGCCTGAATACCCGCACTGTCAATCCCCTGCGGTGAGCTCAATTGCAGCGCCTGTCTGGCCCGTCGATCCGGACAAGCGCCAGGTTCGGGGCTCATCCTCAACGACGAAGGCCCAACGCCCGTTCGCCAGAGGATGCATGACACCGCGGTACTCGTTGCCGTGCCGCTCAAGTCGGATGACTTGGTCTTGACCTGCGACGGTTGGATGCGCGATTCGCATCGACAAGACTGCTGGTAAGGCCACGCCGGGTTTTGCCGATAGGGACACACGAGCGCCGCCGCCTTCGATCACAAGCTCGCCCTGCAATCCTGCGTCTCGCGCCGCCTGCTGGCGCCCCAGCGTCCGGTTAATCGACAAACCTTCCTTGTAATAGTCATCGACCACCAGACCATCCGTATTGTGGGCGGCCAGATATAGGGTAATGAACCCCGCGACGACCACGCTCCCGGGCAACCCCATCAGGATCCAGGGCCAGGGTTCGCGGTACCAGGGGCGCGGCGCTTCAGGCGATTGCATCATGTTGTCTCGGCTCATGGCATCAGAAAAGTGGACTTCTCGCGAAGGACGATCTCCTGATCATCGCTTCGCAATTCAAAGAAAATCTTGTGAGCGCCTTTCGCGGCCGTATCTGCGGGCACTCGGACCTGAACGGTCACCGCTTGTGTCGCGGCAGGAGGCAATGTGATAGCACTGTGGCCAACCAGACGAATGCCCTCCAGCCCGCTGACCGAAAGCACCAGCTTTTGCTGTCGCTCTGAAACGCTCATCAACTGCAAGGTATAGGCATTCTCGATCAAGCCGTCTTCGACCTCTCGCGTCAGCACGGAGCGATCCCGGATCACATCAAGGCGCAACGGTTCACGCGCTGTCAGGCCCCAAACGAAAGCGATGCAGATCGCGCAGAGCACGCCACTGTAGATCAAGGTGCGCGGCCGCATCACATGGGCAAGGATCTCCTTGCGACCCCAGTGTTTCTTGACCGCATTCTCGGTGGAATAGCGGATCAAGCCCGGCGCGTATTGCATCTTTTCCATCACCTGATCGCAGGCATCAATGCACGCAGCGCAACCGATGCATTCGTACTGCAAGCCATCACGGATATCGATACCGGTGGGGCAAACCTGAACGCAGATGCCACAATCGACGCAATCGCCCAGTCCCTGCGCTGCATGATCAGCCCCCTTGCGACGCGCACCACGGGGATCGCCCCTTTCCTTGTCGTAAGTAATGACCAAGGTATCCGGATCAAACATGACCCCCTGGAAACGTGCATAGGGACACATGTACTTGCAAACCTGTTCGCGCATCACACCCGCCATCAGGTAGGTGAATCCGCCATAGAACGCAATCCAGAAGACCTCCCAGCCGCCAAGCCGCCAAGAAATGAACGCTGGAATCAACTCCTTGATCGGGGTGAAGTATCCGACAAAGGTGATGCCCGTCCACAGCGAAACTAGCCCCCAAGCCAGGTACTTGCTGGTCTTGAGGAAAGCCTTTCGGCTCCCCCAGCCGCCTTCGTCCAGTTTGATCTGCTGATTGCGCCCCCCCTCGATCTTCTGTTCGATCCAGATGAAGATCTGGGTGTAAACGGTTTGCGGACATGCGAATCCACACCAAAGCCGCCCCGCAATAGCGGTGAATAAGAACAAGGCGTAGGCGCAAATGATCAATAGGATCGCAAGAAAGAAGACGTCCTGCGGCGAAAAGACCAACGCGAAGATGTAGAACTTGCGGTTGGCAAGATCAAACAAGACTGCCTGCCGATCGTTCCACTCCAACCAGCAGAATCCATAAAAGACCAGTTGGGTGAACCAGACCAGAGCCCACCGCCACGTCGCGAATACACCTGTAACTGCCCGCGGATACACCTTCTTCCGGATTTCGTAGAGATCCTCCTCACCAGCGGGACCAACCTGCCGAATCGGGATGGTTTTGGCCTTGATCTTCGGCTTGGCGTGATGGCTTGCGCTAGTGGGATCGTGGTCGTTCATCAGATCTCGTCGTCTGCACAAAGGCAGCGCAGAAAAAAGTCACCCGAGCCGCGGCTCGGGTGTTTTGAGTGGATATGGGGCAACGCAAATCAACGCGCCCCGCGGCCCAGTCAGGACTACTGCGGCTTTACTGCCTCAGCATCCTTAAGACCGTAAACGTAAGCAGCCAACAGTTTGATCTTCTTTTCGCCAAGGAGTTCATTGAAGGCAGGCATACGACCATTGCGGCCCTTGCTGAGCGTTTCAATGATGGTTGCTTCTGAGGAGCCATACAGCCACACCTTATCGGTCAGGTTCAGCGCACCCATCGCCTGGTTACCTTTGCCTTCCGACCCGTGGCAGGCGACGCAGTTCTGCGCGAACACATCTTTCCCGCGCTGGGCACGGATCGAGTCGTGCGCCAGACCCGACAAGGAGCGCACGTAATTCGCAACATCCTTGATCGAATCCCCCCCTAACTGCGACCACGCTGGCATCGCAGCCTGTCGGCCATTGGTGACGGTTTCAACGATTTTCTCCGGCTCGCCTCCCCAAACCCAGTCCGAGTCGGTCAGGTTAGGGAAGCCCTTTGCACCTTTGGCGTCGGAACCGTGGCACTGCTGGCAGTACGTGAGGAATAGGCGCTTGCCCATTTCGCGCGCTTCCGGGTCAGCCGCAACCGCCTTGACATCCATCGGTGCGAAGCGCGAGAACTTCTCGTCAAACGCTTTGTCCGCCTTGGCTCGCTCCGCAACGTACTGGCCCTGCGCACTCCAGCCAAACTTGCCACCGAACGAACCAAACCCCGGAAACAGCAAAAAGTAGCCGATCGCAAAAAAGATCGTGATCCAGAACAGGTACATCCACCAGCGCGGGAGCGGGTTGTTCCACTCCTGCAGGTCTTCGTCCCATACATGGCCGTGCAACTCAACCGGGCCTGACTGCTTCTTGGTCATGTTCTGCGACAGAATGAAGGCGCAGAACAGCAGGCTCAGCACGACCAGCACAGTGACGTAGTAGCCCCAGAACGGGGAAATGAAATCACTCATGATGCGTCATCCTTTGTTGGCGTCCGAAGCGGCAACATCCTTGTCGCCATCTTCGTCATCAAACGGAAGTTGGGCGGCCTCCTCAAAACGATGCTTGGAGTGTCCGCTAAAAGCCCACCAGCAGATCCCGATGAACAGGATGAAGCTGACAAGGGTCGAAAGCGAGTGAATGGTTATGGCATCCATAAGACCGCCCCTCCGTTACTTCACACTCTTGAGCGCGGTGCCCAGACCCTGGAGGTAGGCAACCAAGGCTTGCATCTCGGTCACACCCTCAAGCTGCTTACGCGCACCTGCGATTTCCGCATCGGTATACGGCACGCCAACCATGCGCAATGCAGTCATCTTCTTCTCGATGTCGTCTGATTTGGCCGGGCGATCAAGCCAGGTAAACGCAGGCATGTTCGATTCCGGCACCACGTCGCGGGGGTTGCGCAGGTGAACCTCATGCCATTCATCGGAGTAACGGCCGCCGACGCGCGCCAGATCCGGACCGGTGCGCTTGGAGCCCCACTGGAACGGATGATCGTAGACAAACTCCCCCGCGACCGAATAGTGACCGTAACGCTCGGTCTCGGCGCGGAACGGGCGGATCATCTGCGAGTGGCAGTTGTAGCAGCCTTCGCGAATATAGATGTCACGCCCGACCAGGCGAACCGGATCGTAAGGCTTGACGCCCTCGACCGGAGTGGTGGTCGACTTCTGGAAGAACAGCGGAACAATCTCCACCAAGCCCCCGACGCTGACCGTCAGGATCGTGAGGACGATGAGCCAGCCGAGGTTCTTTTCGACCAGTTCGTGATTCATAGCCATGATTCAGATCTCCCGGCTCAGTGAGCGGCCGCCGGTGCGAGCACCGGTGCGTTGTAGGCCTTCTGCCCCGAAATCGTGCGCACCATGTTGTAGAACATGATGAACATGCCTGCGAGGAAGAGGATGCCGCCAAGCAAACGAATCTGCCAGAACGGATAGCTCGCCTTGACGCTTTCGACAAACGCATAGGTGAGCGTGCCGTCAGCGTTGGTAGCACGCCACATGAGGCCCTGCATCACGCCCGCCACCCACATCGAGGCAATATAGAGCACCACGCCGATGGTCGACACCCAGAAGTGCAGGGTAATCAGCGGCGTGGAATACATCTCGCTGCGGCCCCAGAGCTTCGGAAGCAGGTAGTAGATCGAACCGATCGAGACCATAGCGACCCAGCCCAGAGCACCGGAGTGCACATGCCCAATCGTCCAGTCGGTGTAGTGAGACAGCGCGTTGACGGTCTTGATCGACATCATCGGACCCTCAAAGGTCGACATGCCGTAGAACGCCAACGAAGTGACCAGGAACTTGAGGATCGGGTCGTCGCGCAGCTTGTGCCAGGCACCAGACAGCGTCATCACGCCGTTGATCATGCCACCCCAGCTGGGTGCCAGAAGAATCAGCGAGAACGCCATGCCAAGTGACTGGGTCCAGTCAGGCAACGCGGTGTAGTGCAAGTGGTGAGGACCCGCCCACATGTAGGTGAAGATCAGCGCCCAGAAGTGCACCACCGACAAGCGATACGAGTAAACCGGACGGCCCGCTTGTTTCGGCACGAAGTAATACATCATCCCGAGGAAGCCTGCGGTCAGGAAGAAACCCACCGCATTGTGGCCATACCACCACTGCACCATCGCGTCCTGCACGCCCGCATAGGCAGAGTAGGACTTGAATAGCGAAACCGGCACTTCCGCCGAGTTCACCACGTGCAGCAGCGCCACCGTCAGAATGAAGCCGCCGTAAAACCAGTTGGCCACATAAATGTGGGACGTCTTGCGCTTGGCCACCGTGCCAAAGAACACGACTGCGTATGACACCCAAACCAGGGTGATCAGGATATCGATCGGCCACTCAAGCTCGGCGTACTCTTTCCCCGACGTAATACCCAGCGGAAGCGTGATCGCCGCAAGCACGATCACAAGCTGCCATCCCCAGAAGGTGAATGACGCCAGAGCCGGCGCGAACAAGGTTGTGTGGCAGGTACGCTGAACAACGTAATACGACGTTGCAAACAGCGCGCATCCACCGAACGCGAAGATCACGGCGTTCGTATGCAGTGGACGCAGTCGGCCGAAATGGAACCACTCGGCAAAATTAAGTTCCGGCCATACCAGTTGGGCAGCAATGATGACCCCAACGAGCATGCCGACGATCCCCCAGACCACGGTCATGACGGCAAACTGCCGCACGACTCCGTAGTTGTAAGTCGCTTGCGATTGCATCTTGGATTACCTCAGCAGCGGATTTTGAGAACGACGCGCCACCCCCCTGTGATACCTGCTACGGGCGCATCGTGCGATTGATGTTATTGGGAGTTCCCGCGTATTTTTTGACTACCATCAACTGGCAGCGGTGTTGCACTGCAAATTTTAACAGCGCGAACGCGGAGGGTCGACAAAAAAAGGGTGCGCCACAGCGCACCCCCAACCCCAACAGAGAGACATTGCCGAGAGTGGACAGTGAGGCCCGACATGCCTCAGCGCCCCGCTCTCTCAGTTGGCGACAGTATCCGCGCCCCCTGCCCGGAGGCATTGACTGAGGTCAAAGTCCCCCTGCTGCTAGTGTTGTTTTTGATGCAACGCATCAGTTTCTTGCGCTGTATCAGAGGGTGATTTCTCGGACTTGGGCGCTGAGTCGTCGTCCATCAGCACCCGGTAGCCTGGCCCTTCAAGGTCGTCGAACTGGCCAGCCCTGACCGACCACCAGAGGACAAGCCCGATCAGAAACACCAGGACAACCGAGAGCGGAATCAACAAGTAAAGGATTTCCACCTTAGCCCTCCCTGGGCTGACGGACGCGCGGCATTCTGCGCAAGCGCAAGGCATTCAATACCACGAGCAGCGAGCTGGCCGACATCCCGATACCCGCCATCCACGGGGTGACCCAGCCGCCCATCGCTGCGGGTATCGCAAGTACGTTGTATGCAAAGGACCAGGTCAGGTTCTGGCGGATCACGGCCAAGGTCCGAATGGCAGCCAGACGCCCGCGGATCAGCGGCTCAAGCGAATCGCCGAGCAAGACCAGATCCGCCTGCGTCCGCGCCAATTCAGTACCGCTGCCGACCGCGACCGAAACATGGGCTTGCGCCAGCACCGGGGCGTCGTTGATCCCGTCGCCCACCATTGCGACCGTGTGCCCGGCTTCCTGCCATTGGCGCACCGCGGCGTGTTTGTCCTCGGGCAGCAGCGCGCCCCTCGCATCATCGATCTTGAGTTCGTCGGCGATGGCCTTGACGGTCTCAACTGCATCGCCGCTCAGCATTGCGACTTGCCCCCCCTGCGAGCGAAGGCCGGCAATCAAGCTGGCGGCTTCCGAACGGCAGGTATCGGCAAGGATGAATTGGGCCAGCCATGCACCCGAGCCGCCCAGATACACGCTGACACTGCCGCCCCCCGAGGACATCCATGCAGGGCTTTGCCCAGCCAGCTCGGCGACGTAGGCGTAATTCCCGACACGCAAGGTTTCGCCTTCACAGCGGCCCTCGACCCCTCGCCCGGGTACCGAAGCAAGTTCGGTGACGAGCGGCAGCCTCGTGTCGCCGCTGGCACGTATCAAGGCGCGCCCGATCAGGTGCTCGGACGCCTGCTCAAGCGCCGCCGCAATGGCGAGCAGTTGCGCCCTGTCCGCCCCCGGCGCATGGCGCACCTCGGTCAGGATGAGGCGCCCTTGGGTCAGCGTGCCGGTCTTGTCGAAGGCAAACAGATCGGCACGCGCAAGGCTTTCGATCGCGTGGCCGCGCGTCACGAGCAGGCCAGCGCGCGCCAGCGCGTCGGTCGCGACCGTCAAGGCTACCGGCGTGGCAAGTGACAGCGCACACGGACAGCTGACCACCAGCACCGAGGCGAAAATCCAGATCGCGCGCGCAGGATCATTCAGCCACCAATAAAGCCCGGTCCCGCAGGCCAGCACAATCAGCACCAGGACGAAGCGGACCGCGAAGCGGTCAGCTTGCTCCACAATCTGCGGCCGCTCGGCTGCCGCGCGCTCCATCAGGCGCTTGATCGACGCAAGCCGCGTTTCCTCGCCCACATGCTCGGCACGTATGACCAGCGGACCGCCGCCGTTGACGCTGCCGCAGGCAACGCGATCGCCAACCCGCTTGGACACAGCTCGGCTCTCGCCAGTGAGCCAGGATTCATCGGCCTCGCTCTGCCCCTCGATCACCACGCCGTCGGCCGGAATCGCCTCGCCAGGTCGGATACGCAAGACGTCGCCTGCGGCAAGCGCGAGCACCGGCACGTCTTCGGTCTGGCTGGCAGGCCAGGCCAGGAATCGCGCCGCGAAGCTGGGCACGACCCGGCCGAGTTCTTCTGCGCCGCGCACGGCGCGCTGCCGCGCCAGCATTTCAAGGTAGCGGCCACACAGCAGGAAGAAGACGAACATCGTCACCGAGTCGAAGTACACCTCACCGCTGTGGGTGATGGTGGCCCAGAGACTGGCAAGAAACGCGGCCCCCACGCCCAGGGCGACCGGTACATCCATGCCAAGCCGACGCAGCTTCACATCACGCCACGCCCGCTGGAAGAACGGCGCTGCGGAATAGAGTACGACCGGGAGCGTCAGCGCCAGGCTGGCCCAACGCATCAAGAAAACCGCGTCAGGGGTGATGTCGCCCTCTCCGGCCACGTAGACCGGGTACGCATACATCATCACCTGCATCATGCCGAACCCGGCCACCAGCAGCCGCCAAAGCGCCACGCGGCGCTCCTTCAGCGCCAACTGCTCACTGCGTTGCGCATCGTAGGGGTGAGCGCGATACCCGATCTCGCCGATTGCAGCCAGCACCTGCGACAGCTTGGTGCGAGCCGGATCCCAGCGGACACGGGCGCGCCGGGTCGCGTAGTTCACCTGCACCGCCGTCACGCCAGGCTGGCGAGCCAGATGCTGTTCGTTCAGCCATACACACGCCGCGCAGGTAATGCCTTCGAGGATCAGATCCGCCTCGCGCTCATCAGCACCGACGTCGCGCACGAAACTCTTCTGGAATTCGGCGTGATCGAACAGGCCAAGCTGCTTCAACTCAGCCGGCATCGCCTCGCGGCGCGCTTCGGGCAAAGCATCGCGGTGGCGGTAGTAGTCGACAAGGCCGCCCGCCACGATCGCCTGCGCCACGGCCTCGCAGCCCGCACAACACATCGCCCGTGGGCTGCCGTCGATGAGCACATGAAGATCGACCCCGGGTGCGACCGGCAGCCCGCAGTGGTAGCACGTGGGCGACTTATCGACAGGGCGGGACTCGGACAAAGCTCAGCTCCAGGATCACGCGGCGACTGCCGCAGGGCCGCAAGCCTAGCAGATTGGCCCCCTTTCAATCCCGGCCCGGATCATGCCAAACTAGTTACCTACGTAAACAGTTTAGCCCTCATGATTCCATTCGATCACTACGAAGCACGCATCGACGCTGTTCGCGCGCTGCACCCCGACATGCCCTACGCCAACGTGATGCTGTTGCGGCTGGTGACTCACCTTGCGCGCGGCATCCAGGAGCATCTGGATCAGCTGCTCGCATCGCACGGGCTCACCAGCACGGCGTGGTCGGTGCTGATGTCGATCTACAGCGCGCCCGAGGCCACTGACAACCCTTCTCGCGTCAGTCAGGCGGTATGCCTCTCGCGGCCGCACATGACACGCCTGACCGACGAGCTGGTGGCCGGCGGTTGGGTCGAGCGCGTGCCCAGCACCACCGACCGCCGTTCGATCGAGATCCGCATGACTGCGGACGGCCTCGGACGGGTGCGTGCGCTGTTTCCCGAAGTGTGGGCGCTGTATGAAGACCTCACGCCAGCCGGCGGCCCGGAAGCGGTCAGCGCACTGGCCGATTGCCTTCGCGGCTGGACGCGCCTGATGGAACAACAGCGCAAAGACGGCGCCAATGCACAGATCGGAAGCCCGGAATGAGCCAGGCCAGCGCCACCACCGCAACCGGCTCGCACCGCAAACGCATCCTGATGCGTGTCGCGGGCGGCTTTATCGTGCTCGCCCTCGCAGCCCTTCTCTACTGGGCACTGGTCGGCCGTTTCAGTGAATCGACCGACAATGCCTATGTGGGCGGCAATCTGGTCCAGATTGCGCCGCAGGTGAGCGGCAGCGTGAGCGCAGTGCTCGCGGACGACACGGATTTCGTCCAAGCCGGCGATCCGCTGGTGCGCCTGGACGACGCCGATGCCCGAGTCGCGCTGTCCGCCGCCGAAGCGGCGCTGGCCGAGGCGGTACGCGGCGTGCGCGGCCTGTATGTGGGGGAGAACCAGTCGCGCGCGCAAGTCGATCAGCGGCGTGCCGACGTCGAACGTTTGCGCCATCAGGCCGACCAAGCCGAAATTGCCCTGCGACAAGCGCGCGACGAGTATGCGCGGCGTGAGAAGCTGCAACGCGACCAGTTCATTTCGCCCGAAGCATTGCAATCGGCACGCACCGCCCTGCAAGCAGCGGAAGCCGCCCACCTGGCGGCACGCTCGGCCGTCAGCGAGTCCGAATCGGGCCTGACGCAGGCGCGTGAGCAGAAAGCGGGCGCCCAGGCGCTGGTGGATAACACCTCGCTCGAGATGCACCCGCGTGTCGCAGCAGCTGCCGCCAAGGTGCGCGAGGCCTCTCTGGCACTGGCGCGCACCACCATTGTCGCGCCGGTCAGTGGCCATATTGCCAAGCGCACGGTGCAAGTGGGCGCGCGCGTCACCGCCGGTACGCCACTGATGACGATCGTGCCGCCGGACCAACTGTGGGTGGACGCCAACTTCAAGGAGACCGAGCTCGCCAACGTCCGGATCGGCCAGCCGGTGAGCTTGCGTGCCGATCTCTACGGCGGCGACATCCAGTTCAAGGGCAGCGTGGTCGGCCTCGCCGCCGGCACGGGTGGCGTATTCAGCGTGCTGCCGGCGCAAAACGCGTCCGGCAACTGGATCAAGATCGTGCAGCGCGTGCCGGTGCGTGTGGCGCTCGATCCGGCTGAACTCGCCGCACACCCGCTGCGTGTGGGCCTCTCGATGCGTGCCCGCATCGATACTCATGATCGTGGCGGCGCCGTGCTCGCAAAAGCCGCGCGAACTCACTCGCAGCAGCAAACCGAGGTATTCGCGGCACAGTCGCACGACGCCGACGCCCGCATCGCTCGCATCGTTGCAGCCAACCGCGCCAGCGAAGCACGCAAATGAGTCTGGACGGCCGCAGCGATCCGGCGCCGCTGAGCGTCGGGCAGCTGATCATGGCGACCATCGCGCTGAGTCTGGGGTCGTTCATGAACATCCTCGACCTGACAATCGCCAATGTCTCGGTGCCCACGATCGCCGGCGATCTGGGGGTGAGCTACACGCAGGCGACCTGGGTGATCACCTCCTACGCGGTATCGGAAGCGATCTTGCTGCCGATGACAGGTTGGCTTGCGATGCGTTTCGGGCAGGTGAAGATGTTCGTGGTGGCCACGCTGCTGTTCACGCTGACCTCGCTCTTCTGCGGCCTGGCCTTCAGCTTCCCCATGCTGGTGATGGCACGTATTGCGCAGGGCGCGTTCGGCGCGGCGATGATTCCGCTCTCACAAACGCTGATGGTCAGCATCTATCCGCCCAACCGTCGCGGCATGGCGATGGGCTTGTGGGCAATGACCACCATCCTCGCCCCGATCGTTGGCCCTCTGGCCGGCGGCTGGATCACCGAACATGCGTCGTGGCACTGGGTGTTCCTCATCAACCTGCCCTTCGGCATTCTGGTGGCAGGCATTTCCTGGACCCTGCTGCGCCAGCGCGAGACCGCGCGCGTTTCACTGCCGCTCGACCGTGTTGGCCTCGGCTTGCTGATCGTTGGTGTTGGTGCGCTGCAAATCCTGCTCGACCGCGGTAACGAGCTGGACTGGTTCGAGTCCCCAGAGATCATTGCCCTCGGCATCGTTTCAGCCGTGGCGCTGACCTTCCTCGTGGTGTGGGAACTGGGCGAGAAGCACCCGCTCGTCGACCTGCGCATGTTCCGCCACCGCAACTACTCGGTCGGTGTTGTCTGCATTACCGTCGGCATGGTGGCCTACTTCGGAGTTGTCGTCGTGCAGCCACTTTGGCTGCAAAGTGAAGTCGGCTACACGCCGCTGTGGGCCGGCAAGGTGATTGCGTTTTCCGGCGTGTTCGGCGTGCTGCTCGGGCCGCTGCTCGGCGCCAACCTGCATCGCACCGATGCACGCTATGTGGTCACTTTTGGCATGCTGGTCTTCGCGCTCAGCTCGGTTTGGAGTGCAAGCTTCACGCCCGACGTCGATTTCTGGAGCCTTGGCCTCGCGCGGCTCTTCATCGGCCTTGGCATCAGCTGTTTCTTCCTGCCGCTCTTCACGATCAGCCTCTCGGGGATTGCCCCGGCCGAGATGGCCGCAGCCTCTGGCTTGCAGAGCTTCATGCGCAACATTGGATCCAGCTTCGGCACCGCAGTGATGGTGTCGCTCTGGGATCACCGCACCACGCTCCACCACGCCCAGCTATCCGAGAACTTCAACCCCGGAAACCCGGCCGCAGACGCTTACCTGCGCCAATGGCAGAACCTGATGGGCGACCCCACTGCTGCGCTTGCGCAGGCGGACCGGGTGATCACCGGCCAGGCCCACCTGATGGCCACCAACGATCTGATGCTGCTCGCCGGTGCCATCATGGGCGCTCTGATCCTGGTGGCCTGGGTCGCCAAGCCCCCCTTCGGCGTGCGGGGCGGCGGGGGCGGGCACTGAGTCGGCGACGCACTACTTCGGCGCGAGCCGGATCGCACCATCCAGGCGGATTGTCTCGCCGTTCAGATAGACGTTTTCAACGATGTGCCGCGCAAGCGCCGCAAATTCGTCGGGGCGCCCGAGGCGCGGCGGATACGGCACGGCGGCGCCGAGCGCGTCCTGAACCTCCTGCGACATGCCGGCCATCATCGGCGTCTGCATCGTGCCCGGCGCAATCGTCACCACGCGGATGCCAAAGCGCGCCAGCTCACGCGCAATCGGCAAGGTCATGCCGGCGACAGCGGCTTTGGATGCCGCGTAGGCGGCCTGCCCGATCTGGCCGTCGAAGGCCGCCACCGACGCGGTCAGAACCAGCACCCCCCGCTCGCCATCGGCCAGTGGGTCCGTCCTGGCAATCGCATCGCCAGCGAGGCGCACAAGATTGAAGCTGCCGATCAGGTTGACCTCGATCACCTTGCGGAAAAGCGCGAGATCGTGCGGCCCGTCGCGGCCCAACACCCGCGCCGCCGGGGCGATGCCGGCGCAATGCACGGCGCCGCGCAAGGGGCCGAGGGCAGTAGCGCCCGCCAGCGCGGCCGCAAGCTGCTCGGGGTCACAGACATCGGCTTGCATGAACCCCGCGCAGCCGGCCGGCAGCACTTCCGGCGCACGCAGGTCTACGCCGAACACAAGCGCCCCCGCCGCCGCGAACGCATGGGCCACCGCAGCCCCCAGACCGGACGCAGCGCCGGTCACCAGAAACACATTGCGCTTGAGCTCCATCGAAAGCTGCTCCATCCAGATTGAAGTCTCCCAAGCGTAGCGGAGCGCGCGCTTCGGCGCTGTCGCCAGAAGGAAAATGCGCAGAGCCCGAAGCTGGCGTCGCGCGCTGCGCTGCGGCACCATGGCAGCCGCGCCAGGTACACCGCCGCGAGACTCCACACAGGAATGCTCCCATGACTGAACGCCGCGCCACACGACTCCCGAGCCTGGGTCGCCGACTGAGCCTTCAGATCGTGCTGCTGGTCGTGCTATCGGTCGTCTCGTTTGCGCTGGTGTTCTACTTTTTCCAGGCGCGGCCGATGCTGGTGGAGATCGCCACCGCCGACGCGGACCGCGCGGGCTCGCGCGTCGAGGAACGCATCCGCGACGGCATCGATTCGATCAGCAGAGTCGCCCAGACCGCCGCCGGCTGGGGAGACTCGCGCCTGATCAATGCCACCGATCAGTCCACCTTCAATCGCGTCATGAGCGAACTGCTCAAGCATCGCCAATTGGTCAACGGCGTGCATATCGCCAACGACCGCGGCGAAGAGATCCTGCTGCTCAAGACGCCGAACGGCTGGAAGAACCGGGTTTCGCAGGTCGACAAATGGGGCAATCGCCACCTCTGGATCGAGTTCGGCAAGAACCTTGAGCAACTGTCGGAAGACTGGGAAGTTTCGGACTACGACCCGCGCAATCGACCGTGGTTCACGAAAGCCATCGCGGCAGAGAAAGATCGGGTGGTGGTTTGGACCGACCCCTACCGCTTTCGCACCAGCGGCGACCCGGGCGTGACCGCATCTGTGCGCTGGCAGGACGAAGCCACCGGCGCGACGTATGTCTTCGCGATCGACATGGTGCTGACCGACTTTTCGCAACTGACCGAGAAGCTGCGGGTCGGCAAATCCGGCCGAGTGGCGGTGCTGATGAGTGACGGCAAGATCATCGGCGCGCCGGATCACCCGGCGACGGCAGATCCCCAGGCGGCTCGGAAGTTCGTGCTGCAACCGATCCAGGGCTCACCCTTCACCACCATCGCCGCCGCCTACGAACACTGGCGTCAAAGCGGCGCGAGCGAACTCAAGCTGGCGCGTTTTTCGCCCCCTGGCGCTCAGGGCACCTGGTTTGCCCGGGTCGTGCCGCTCTACGCCAGCGACCAGCGCTTCATCACCATTACGGTGGTGCCTGAAGACGACTTCATCGCCGTCGGCGCGCGCCTGTTCGTGCCGGCACTGTTGATTCTGGGCGGTCTCTGCGCGATCGGCTTCTTTGCCGCGCGGCGCCTGGCCGCCAATGTTGCACGCTCGCTCCGCGAGCTGTCGCTCGAAGCGGAGCGGATCGGCCGGCTTGAACTGGATAAACCGGTCAGCGTCAATGCCCGGGTGCGCGAAGTCGCACAGCTTGCCGGTGCGCAGGAGGCCATGCGCGGCTTGTTGCAGGCCTCGACACATGAGCTAGCGGAAGCCAACCGCACGCTGGAAGGCAAGGTCGAGCGCCGCACCGCCGAACTGGCCGACCGCGAGGCCTACTTCCGCGCCCTGGTGGACAACGCCGGCACCGGCATCATCAGTTGCAACGCCGGCGGCGTCATCACCCGCACCAATTCGGCCTTCACCGACTGGCTCGGCCTGCCCCACGCCGAAACCGCCGGCCGCGCCATCGAAACGCTGATCCACGAGGTGGACTTCGCGGAATTTGCCAGCGGCTTCACCCGGCTGTGCCAGGGGGAAACGGCGGTCTTCCGCGCCATCACCCGTTTCGTGGCCATCGGCGGGCAAGACCGCTGGGCCGAACTGGTGGCATCGTCGATCTTCGATGCCGAAGGGCAGTTCCGCGAGGCAGTGATCATGGCCTCGGACATCACCGAGCTGAAACATGCACAGCAAGGGGTGGAACAGCAGCTCGCCGTCACGCAGGCCCTGATGGACGCGATGCCCAACGCGGTGTTCTATAAAGACGCCGAATCACGCTTCATCGGCTGCAACCGCAACTACGAGCAGACTTTCGGCACGCGGCGCGCACAGTTCATCGGCAAGCGCGTGCTTGACCTGGACTACCTGCCTGAAGAAGACCGGCGCCAGTACCAGGCCGAAGACGCGCGGCTGATCGCGCAGATCGCCCACGCCCACCGCGAAGTGCCAATGCTCTTTGCCGACGGCCAGGTGCACGACACCCTGTACTCGATCACCGGCTTTGCCGACGCCGACGGCAAACCGGCCGGTCTGGTCGGTGTCATTGTCGACATCACCCCGATGAAGGCGGCCGAACGGGCCGCGCGGCGCGCCGAGGAAGCACTGCGCCAGAACCGGCAATTGCTCGAAGGGATCATCGAGAACAATCCGTCGATGATCTACTTCAAGGATACCGAGGGGCGCTACCAGGTTGTGAATGCGCGCTGGGAAGCGGCCGCCGGGGTGAGCCGCGAGCAGGCCATCGGGCACACCGATGCAGAGCTCTTCTCCGAGCACCTGGCCGCCCGATTCGGCGCAAGCGATCTTGAAACCCTTGCCGGAGGCCGGCTGATCGAACGCGAAGAGTCCGGCTTTGGCGGCAGCACGGTTCTGGCCGCGCGCTTTCCGCTTTACGGTGAAGGCGGCAGCCTGATCGGCGTTTGCGGGCTGGCCACCGACATCACCGAACGCAAGGCGCTCGAACGCGCCAACGAAGAAAACGCGGCGCAGCTTAAGTCCATGCTCGACGACAGCCCGGCGGGCGTTGGCATCGTCGGGCAGGACGGTCTCGCACGCTTTGCCAATCGCAAGCTCATCAGCCTGCTTGGCATGCCGGCGCAGAGCGGCGCGGGCTTTCGCACCATCGACCATTGGGCCCACCCGGCCGAGCGCGAGGCGATGCTCGCGCGGATTCGCCGTGGCGAGGAAGTGCGTGATCAGGAAACCGAGTTCCGGCGCGCAGACGGCGGCTCGGTCTGGGCCCTGCTCAGCTCGCGGCAGATCGAACTGGCCGGGGAGCCTTGCGTGCTCTCGTGGTTCTACGACATCACCGAACGCCGCGCCGCCATGGCCGCGATGCAGCAGGCGCGCCAGATCGCCGAAGACGCGACGAAGATGAAGTCGGACTTCCTCGCCAACATGAGCCACGAGATCCGCACGCCGATGAACGCCATCATCGGCATGTCGCACCTCGCGCTCAAAACCGAACTGAGCCCCCGGCAGCGCGACTACATCCAGAAGATCCAGCAGTCGGGCCAGCACTTGCTGGGCATCATCAACGACATCCTCGACTTCTCGAAAATCGAAGCAGGGAAACTGGCCGTCGAGCACACCGAATTTGAACTGGTGAAGGTGCTCGACAATGTCGCCAACCTCATCTCCGACAAAGCCGCCGCCAAGGGGCTGGAGCTGGTGTTCGACATCGACAAGGCCGCACCGGAAGTCCTGGTCGGCGACCCGCTGCGGCTTGGCCAGATCCTCATCAATTACGCCAACAACGCGGTCAAATTCACCGAGCAAGGCGAAATCGATGTCATCGTGCGCATGCTCGAAATCACCGATGAAGCGGCCCTGCTGCGCTTTGCGGTGCGGGATACCGGCATCGGGCTGAGCCAAGAGCAAGTCGGGCGCCTGTTCCAGTCGTTCCAGCAAGCCGATACCTCGACCACCCGCAAGTACGGCGGCACCGGTCTGGGCCTGGCCATCTGCAAGAGCCTGGTCGAGCTGATGGGCGGCGAGGTCGGCGTCGAGAGCGAACCGGGCAAGGGCAGCACCTTCTGGTTCACCGCCCGGCTCGCCCGAGGCCACGCCGGCGCACGCAAGCTGGTGCCGGAGCCGGACCTGCGCGGCCGCCGGGTCCTGGTGGTGGACGACAACGCCAATGCGCGCAGCGTTCTGAGCGAACAACTCCAGTCCATGACCTTCATCGTCGCGCAGGCGCCCAGCGGCGCCGATGCACTGGAAGAAGCAGGTTCGGCCAACGCGCGCGGCGAGCCCTTCGACATCGTGTTCCTCGACTGGCGCATGCCCGGCATGGACGGCATCGAAACCGCGCGGCGGCTGCGCAGCATGGCGCTGGCGCCCATGCCGCGCCTGATCATGGTGACCGCGTATGGCCGCGACGAAGTGCTGAAGGAGGCCGATGACGTCGGGCTCGACGACATCCTGATCAAGCCGGTCAACCCGTCGATGCTCTTCGATGCCGCAATCCGCTCGCTCGGCGGCAGCGAGCGCACCGCCCCTGCCAGCGTGGCCCCCAATTCATCACGCTACGATCAGCTGGCCACCCGCCGCGGCGCGCGACTCCTGCTGGTGGAAGACAACGAACTGAATCAGGAAGTGGCCACCGAACTGCTGCAGGATGCCGGCTTCATGGTGGATCTGGCCGAAGACGGCTCGATTGCACTGAAAAAACTCGCCGAACAGCGCTACGACCTGGTGCTGATGGACATGCAGATGCCCGTCATGGACGGCATCACCGCAACCCTGGAGATCCGCAAGAACCCGGCCCTTGCGGGCCTGCCCGTCCTGGCCATGACCGCCAATGCCATGCAGGGTGACCGCGAGCGTTGCCTCGCGGCGGGCATGAACGACCACATCGCCAAGCCGATCGAACCCGAAGCGCTCTGGGCCGCGCTGCTGCAGTGGGTTGCGCCGCGTCACGACGCGCCGGCGTCGGCGCCCTCGCCTGCGACCGCCGCCACCCCGCCCGACACCACTGGTCTGCCGCGGATTGCCAATCTGGATGTCGAGGCGGGATTGCGTCGTGTGCTCGGAAAACGCGCGCTCTACGAAAACATGCTGCGCAAGTTCGCAAGCGGCCAGCGCGATGCCTGCGCGCAAATCAGCGCCGCCCTCGACCAAGGCGATAGCGCAACCGCCGAACGCCTTGCGCACACCACCAAGGGCGTCGCCGGCAACATTGGCGCAAGCGTGATCCAGGCCAAGGCCGCCGACATCGAAGCCGCCATCCGAGGCGGGCAGGCGCGGGCGCAGATCGACGAGCTGCTCGCCAGCCTGGCCCCTGAACTCGAAGCGATGATCCTGGCGCTGAACGCCGCGCTGCCGCCCGACGCAGAGGGCACAGCGTACACCGCGCACAGTGCCGACCAGTTGGCGCCGGTGCTTGCACGGCTGGCCGCGCTGCTGGCCGATGACGACTCGGAAGCCTGTGACCTGTTTGACGCCCACGCCGGGCTGCTCAAGCAAGGGCTTGGCGAAAACGTGCGTGAAATCGAGGCCGGCATCCGGGATTTCGATTTCGAGGCAGCCCTGAAGGCGCTGCGTCACGCAGCCGAAAGCACCAACATCAGCCTGATCACAGGAGAAAAACCATGAGCGACACCCTCGCGGCTGACACCCGCCAGACCGTGCTGGTGGTAGACGACACGCCCGACAACCTGACACTGATGAGCGCCCTGCTCAAGGACACCTACAAGGTCAAGATCGCCAACAACGGCGAGAAGGCGCTCAAGATTGCCGAGTCCATCTCGCCACCCGACCTGATCCTGCTCGACATCATGATGCCGGGCATGGACGGCTACGAAGTCTGCACACAGCTCAAGGCCAAGCCCGCCACGCGTGACATCCCGGTCATCTTCCTCACCGCCAAGACCGAGATCGAAGACGAGAAGCGCGGCCTCGAACTGGGGGCGGTCGACTACATCACCAAACCGATCAGCCCGCCGATCGTGCTGGCACGCGTGCATACCCACCTGGTGGTCAAGGCCAGCGCCGATTTTCTGAAAGACAAGAACGCCTTCCTTGAAGCTGAGGTCCAGCGCCGCACCCGTGAAGTGCAGGCCATCCAGGACGTCACCATCATGGCGATGGCCTCACTGGCAGAGACGCGCGACAACGAAACCGGCAATCACATCCGCCGCACGCAGTTTTATGTGGACGCGCTGGCGCGCCACCTGCAGACGCATCCCCGCTTTGCCGCAGAACTCGACGACAAGACGATCGATGTGATCTTCAAATCGGCCCCGCTGCACGACATCGGCAAGGTCGGCATCCCCGATCGCATCCTGCTCAAGCCCGGTCGATTCGAACCGGAAGAGTTCGAGATCATGAAGACGCACCCGGCGCTGGGGCGCGACGCCATCGTGCACGCGGAACAGCAGTTGGGCATGGAAGTGCCCTTCCTCGCCCATGCCAAGGACATCGCGTATTGCCACCAGGAAAAGTGGGACGGCAGCGGCTACCCGCAGGGCCTGGCGGGCGACGCGATCCCACTCTCAGCCCGGCTGATGGCGCTGGCCGACGTGTATGACGCGCTGATCAGCCGCCGCGTCTACAAGCCCGCCATGCCGCATGAAAAGGCGGTGCAGATCATCCAGGAAGGCCGCGGCACGCACTTTGACCCGGATATCGTCGATGCCTTCCTGCAACTGCAGGATCGCTTCCAGGAGATCGCGCATCGCTTTTCCGACAGCGACGCCGATATCGCAGAAAAGGCCGAGCAACTGGCCCGCGCGGTGGGCAGCTGAACGGCACCGGGCGCACTGCGGACTAATCCGGGTCGTCGCGGTGCGGCGCCCGCCTGGGCACCACCAGGGTTACCGTGGTGCCCAGGCCCACGGCGCTCTGCAGATCAACCGTACCGCCAAGCAAGCCGGTGACGATGGTGTGCACGATGTGCATGCCCAGCCCGCTGCCGCCGCGCCCCATCTTGGTCGTGTAGAACGGATCGAACACCCGCCGCAGCGCCGCTTCGCTGATGCCCTGGCCATCGTCGCGCACCTCGATCAGCACGGCATCGGCGCCCTCAGGCGCAACCCGGATGCGGACCTCGCCCGCGGCACGATCCTCAAACCCGTGCAGGATCGAGTTATTGACCAGGTTGGTCAGCACCTGCCCCAGCGGGCCGGGATAGCTGTCGAGCACCACGTCCACTTCAATCGAGGTTTCCACCGTGTAGGGCGTCATCCGCAGACTCGGCCTGAGCATCAGCAAGGTCTCGTCAATCACCTCCGAGACGCGGAACTCACGCCGCCGGGTGGCCGCACGATCCACCGCCACCTGCTTGAAACTGGCCACCAGCTCGGCCGCGCGGGTCAGATTGCGCAGCAGGATGTCGCTCGCCTGCTCGGCGGTGCTCAGGTACTCGTTCAGGCTGGAGCGTCGCAAACCCTGAGCAAGATCGCGCAGCAGGGTGCGGGTGGCGTCCGACAGCGTGGTCGTCACGGTCAGGCAATTGCCGATCGGCGTGTTCAATTCGTGCGAAACACCGGCCACGATGCTGCCCAGCGCCGCCATTTTCTCTGACTGGACCAGGTTGTCTTTCGCGCGTTCAAGCCGCTCCAGCGCTTCAGAGACCTCACGGTTGGCGTCGCGCAACTGCGCGGTCCGCTCCTCAACCCGCTGCTCAAGCGTGGCATTGAGTTCGATCACCGCGCGCTCGTTGCGGCGGATCTCGGTGACATCAACCAGCGAGAGGATCAGCAGCTCCTGCTCGCCATCGCTCACCACCCGCCCCGAGATCGAACACAACAGCGTCTCGCCCCCCTTGCGGCACAGCAGCGCCTCACGCCCATTGCTTTCGCCAAAGCGCGCCAGTTCGCCCAGCAGGCTTTCGCGGTCCGCCAGATTGGCCCACAGCCCAATCTCGGCGCCGTTTCGCCCCAGCACCTCGTCGAGCTCATAGCCGAACTGGCGGCACCAGACTTCGTTGCAGTCGAGCATGCGGTAGTCAGACGTTCGGCTCACCGAAAGCGCCACCGGCGAGGCGTGAAAGAGCTGGCTGAACAACTGCTGGCTGCGGCGCAAATCGCCTTCGGCACGCAAGCGTGCGAATTCCTGCCCGATCCGCTCGGCAACCACTTGCACCAGCGAATGGGCGGTTTCGGCGTATTCGAGCGCATGCGCGAACGCCACCATCAGGGTATCGCCGCCGGCTTCGCCTTCATGACTCACCGGCGCCAGGATCACGCTTTGCGGCCGCAGCTTGAGCACGGCCGCCAGGGCGTCTGCCTCGTGCGGCGTTGGCGTCAGTTGCATGAAGCGCCGCTGGCCGATGGCCGCAAACAAGGCCGGCGCCTCCAGGGTGAGCGCGGTCTCGTGCTCGGCGCCTGCCGGGTAGCCGATCAGGCGCACGGCATCCCCATCCTGAACGCTGACCAGCATGGCGGCACCGGCGCCGACGCCCTCCGCCGCAGCGTCAAGCAGGCTCCGCAGGCCGCCGGAGCTACCCGCCGCCGCCAGGCGCTGAAGGGTTCGCTGGGCGCGCCTGACCTCGGTTTCGTCGCGCACCACGGCAACCATGCAGGCTTCACCGTTGATTTCCGTCAGGCGGGCGCTGACAACCCCTTCAATCAAGATCCCATCGCTGCGCCGGATTGAAATCGGCAAGCGCTCGGCGCGGCCGTCCTGCAGCACGCGCCGGGCAAGCTCCTCGCGCTGCTCAGGCTGTTCGAGGATGCCCAGCGCACGTGATGTGCGCCCGATCGCCTGCTCGCGCGGGATCCCGGTGATCCGCTCGAAGGCCTCGTTGGCGTCGTAGATCAGCCCGTCCGAGGCGCGCGAGAGGGTGACGTAGTCCGGCACCGCGAGGAAGGCGGCCGAAAAGCGCTGCTCGGATTCGCGCAAGGCGCGCTCGGCCTCCACCCGTTGCGTCATGTCATGGAAGCACAGCGCCACCACGCCCTGGTAATGGCGAAAGATGAACAGATCGAGCACGCATGTGCGGTCCCAGACCTCGTACTCGAATGCGGGGAATTCGCGGCTGCCGCCCGCTTCGGCCACCTGGGCGGTTGCGCGCGCCAGCGCCTCACTTTCGAAGCCAGGAAAGGCCAGCTCCAGCGCGCGCCCCAGCACACCATCGTGCGGCGCCCCAAGGACCTTCGCCACAAGGGGATTGGCGGCAATCACCACGCGCTGCCCGTCCGCTTCGACCCGCACCTCGACCACCCCCATCGGGGCGCCCTCGAGCAAGGTGCGAACGCGCTCCGCGCTGGCGCGCACGTCCGCTTCACGCGCACGCAATCGCTTGAAGATCGCGTCGAGCGTTTCGCCAATTTCGGCGAACTCGCGCACGCGAGTAGAGGGCAACCCGCCGACTTCGCCGCCATCGGCGATCGCGCGGGCACGCGAGGCCACCAGCGCCATGCGGTGCGCCATGCGCCGGGCCGAACGCCCGCCCATCATCAGGAGCACGATCGCCGCCATCACGAGGCCAACAACCGTTATCGCCGCCGCCGTGTAGAGCGGGCCGAACACCGCATAGGTGGGCTGGCCGATGAGGGCTACCCAACCAAGTTCCGGAATCGGCACCGCGCTGCCAAAGTAGTCGATGCCGTCAAGCGCAAACGCGCCGGTCGCGAGCCGCCCCTTGAGGCCGCTGCGCACCATCTCAAGGTTGCTCAGGTTGATCTGCTCGGCCGCCTTGTGTTGATCGGGGTGGGCGATGATGCGGCCGGCGCGGTCAACCAGCACTGCCAGCACGCCGCCCTCATCGCGCAACGCTGACACGCTGCCAGAGAGCCGGCCCAGGTCGATCTCCGCCACCAGCACCTGGCCGTCAACCGGCAGCGCCAGCGCAACCGAGATCTTGCCGCTGACCGGCGAGAGGAAGGTTTCCGACCAGACGGGTTTGTCGCGGGCGAGCGCCTGTTTGACGAAGGGGCGCTCAAGCTGCGAGAGGCCGATGTAGTTGTCGCGGAATGCCTGCTTGCCCGCGGGAAGCCCGACGCTGGCAACGAGGCCCTCGTAGTCGATCAGCAGCAGTGCGTCAGACCCTCCTTCGGTGGCCGCCAGCGCATCGAGCATCGCGCTGATCTGGTTGAGCTTGGCGTCGTTGCGCACCATCGTCGCCGCGGTATCGAGCGCCAGCTGCGGTGCCGCAAAGAAACTGAGCACCTGCTCGGTCACCGCAGTGGCCAGCACCCGATCGCGGTCACGCAAGATGCGCTCGAACGAAGGCAGCAGGTACCCGAGCAAGCCCAGGATCAGCAAGAGCAGTGGCACCAGCCCCGCGAGCGCGAACTGCCACGAGAGCAGGCCACGCAGGGTCACCGACAGTTTCATGGACCGAGCACCACCTCGAAATGTCCGTCGCGCACCACGGTGATGACAATCGCGCGCTTGGCATCACCAAAGCGGTCGATCATCAGCGGCCCCTGCGACAGCTCAAAGCGCCCCAGACGCAACAGCGTCTGCTTGAGGTGCTCGCCGCCCTTCTGCGCCTGCAAACCAATCAGCACCAGACGCGCGGCGTCATAACCGCAGACCGCGGCATAGCCAGGTTCTTCGCCGAAACGCTGCAAATAGCGCCGTTTGAATTCGGCATAGGTGGCCGCCGTGCTGTTGCGGTCAAAGTACTGCGACACCAGCATGCCATCGACCGCCCTGCCGCCCATTTCGATCAGCTTCTCCGAACCACCCCATTCGGAAGTCGCCAGTTGAACCGAGGGGGTGCGCTTGCGGATCTGCTGCGCGATAAGGGCGGTGTCGACTGCGTTCGTCACCAGGATGACGAGTTCGGGAGATTTGGCCAGCGCCGCATCCGCCAGTTCGCCAAAGTGAATTTCGGGGCGCGAGGTGAAGGTGCTGACCGAAAGCAGCTGCCCGCCGCCCTGCAGGAAGGGGGTGGCGAAGGCCTTGAACCAGCTTTCGGAGTAAGCCCGGTTGTTCAGATCGTAGATCACGGCCGCACGCTTGAAACCGCGCGCCAGGTAGTAGCCGGCGTTGCGGGCTGCGTTATCGCGGGTGGCTGCCACCACACGGAAGAAGTAGTCGTCGCGCTGGCTCAGTTCGTCGGTGGTGGAAGTCGGGCTCACCATGACCACCTTGCGCTCGCTCACGCGCGCAACCGTCGTGACCGACATGGCGCTGGTGGTATGCCCGACGATCGCGTCGACCGGCAGGGCAAGCAACTCATCGACCGCCTTGAGGGCGAGCTTCGGATCCTGCTCGTCGTTGCGTACCAGCAGTTCGACCGGGCGCCCCTTTACGCCACCGGCGGCGTTGATCTCTTCAACCGCAATCGTTGCGCCGTTGCGTCCGCCAATACCCAGATCCGCCACACGGCCTGAAAGGCCACCGACGAAGCCGAGCCTGACCGGTTCAGGCTTGCCGCAAGCGCCAACACCGCCAAGCAGGACGAGCATGGCAACACAGGCCGCAAAACGCATCGACAACACCATTGGCTTTGCCTCCGTTCTGCCCGTGCCATAACGTCAACGGCGCCCCACAACAAGACTTGAAACCCCCGGCGCCGCGCGCCGCAGGGCTTGCGCCAAAGCAATGCGCGGTGGGCGCAGCAGCGCGATCATGCCACCACGAGCGGCGCGGCGCCACGAGTGCCCGCACCCACGGTACACGGATGGAGACCCAAATGTTCCACAAGATACTTGTCGCAATCGATGGCAGTCAGGCTTCGGCCAACACGCTGGAGGTGGCAGCCCAGATGGCCATCACTCACGATGCGCTGCTGATCGTCGCGCATGCGCTGGACGAAGGTTTGCTGCCCGCCCGCCATGGCGGCGAAGCGCTGATCCCCAAAGTAGACGCCAAGCGCGTCTGGAAGGCAGAAGGCGAAGCCGTGCTGGCCGAAGCGCGCGCAAAGCTCGATCGCCCCGGCTTGCGGCTGGAGACCCTGCTGCTCGAATCCGAGAACGAACGCGCGGATGATCAGATCGCCCACGCGGTCATCGCCAACGGGGTTGATCTGGTGGTGATCGGCTCGCATGGCCGGCGCGGCATCCAGCGCTGGGTGCTGGGTTCAGTGGCCGAGCGCGTTGCGCGCAAGGTCGAATGTTCGGTCTTCGTGGTGCGGGCGCAGCACTGAGCCGCGCCCGCCGGCAAAGCGGTCAGCGCGTCAGCTGGCCGCTCCAGCCACCCCCGAGCGCCTGGTAGACGTTCACCAGTGCAAGCAGACGCTCACGCCGCGCAGTCACGAGTTGCCGTTCGGCCGTCAAGCGCTCGCGCTCGGCGTCGAGCAGATCGAGCCGGCTCGTCTGCCCCGCCTGGAAGGTCTTGACCGCGAGCTCATGCACCTTGACCCGGCTATCGCGCAGATTCACCGTTGCGGCCAGCGCTTCACGCGCGCCGCGTGCGGCCGACAGTGAAGAGAGCGCATCGGCATACGCCTGGCGGGCGGTCTGGCGATAGGCCAGCTCGGCCTGATCACGCTGTGCGGTGGCTTGATCTACATCCGCCGAAATGCGCGCCAGCCCAACCAGGGGCTGCGCCACCATGCCGGCGACGTTCCAGGTGTTTGCCGCGCTGGAGATCAGGTCTGACAGGGAGCCGGTCTCACCGCCGAGAAAGCCGGTCAGGCTGATGGTGGGAAACCACCGCGCCCGGGCCGCTTCCACGTTGGCACTGGCCGCAGCAAGCTGGGCCTCGGCCACGCGCACATCCGGGCGACGCTGGAGCAGCTCGGAGTGCAGGCCGGCAGGCACCTCCGGCACCTGGGCCAGCGCTTCAACCTCGGCGCCGCGATCAGGCTGGCGCTCGGCCAGCTCACGCGGGCTGCGCCCCAGCAGCAGCGACAAGGACACTTCCGCCTGTTCGCGCGCGGCACGAATCACCGGCAAGGCGGCCGCAACGCTGGCGCGTTCTGCCTCAACCAGCGCGTAGGCGTAGGGGCCGATCACCCCGGCGTCGAGACGCCGCTTCTGCAAGACCAGCAACTCGTCGCGGGTGGCCAGGGTGCGGGTGTAGAGCGCCTCATCGGCATCAAGCGCACGCAAGGAAAAGTAGGCGCGCGCCGTTTGCGCCGCCACCGCAATGCGGGTGACTTCCTGGCCGTACTCGCTGGCGGCAAGGTTTTGCGCGGCCACTTCACGTTCGGCGGCGAGGCGACCGAACAGATCGATCTCGTAGGCGACGGTGAAACCGCCGGTGAAGTTATTGCTGATCTTGGGCTGGCCCGGCTGCCGCGTATCGTCCGAAACGCTCTTGCGGGCACCGGCCACCGTCAGATCAACCGTCGGCAGCAGGTTGGTGCGCGCCGCATCCAGCGCACCGCGCGACTGCCGTACCCGGGCTGCGGCCAGTTGCACATCACTGTTGTGGGCAAGCGCTTCGGCCACGTAGGTGTCGAGCACCGGATCGCCAAAGCTCTGCCACCACTGGTTGATGGCGGCCGGCGCGGTTTGCTGCGCCGGCTTGGGCAGATCCATCTGCGGCGGCGCCTTGGGGGCGCCTGCGCAGGCGGCCAGCACCAGGGCTGCGCCCAGCGTCAGCGCAAAGCGGCCGTGGCGAGTCATTTCAGCATTCATGTTTCGTTCAGTCATGGCTCTTCCCTTCCTGCTGAAGTTCAGCAAGCGGGTGGTGCGGGGGGGCAATCAGCTCATCATCAGGCGTGCGCAGACGCCGGTCGATCACCAGTTTGTAGAACAGCGGCACGAAGAAGATTGCAAGGAAGGTCGCTGCGAGCATGCCGCCCATCACGCCGGTACCCACACTCTGCCGGGCTCCCGCGCCGGCGCCGGACGATATGGCCAGCGGCAGCACACCGAGGATGAAGGCGAGCGAGGTCATGATGATCGGGCGGAAGCGCAGGCGCGCCGCTTCGATCGCCGCCGCTGCGGGCGGATAGCCTTCCTGGTTCTTGAGCAAGGCGTACTCGACGATCAGGATCGCGTTCTTCGCGGCCAACCCCAACAGCGTCACCAGACCGATCTGGAAATAGACGTCGTTGGTGAAGCCACGCAGCCACACCGCGGCCAGCGCGCCAAAGGTGCCAAAGGGCAAGGCGAGCAGCACAGAGATCGGCAGCGACCACTTCTCGTACAGCGCAGCGAGGATCAGGAACACCATCACCACCGCCATGCCCAGCGCGAGGCCGGAACTGCCGGACGAGCGCTTTTCCTGGAAGGATGAGCCAGTCCAGTCGTAGCTGAACTCGGGCGGCAGCACTTCCTTGGCGATGCGCTCGACTTCAGCGATCGCCTGGCCCGAGCTGTAGCCCGGCGCAGCATTGCCCAGCAGCTTCACCGCCGGCAGGTTGTTGTAGCGTTCCAGCAAATCGGGGCCTGCTGTGTAGTCGATGTGGGCAAAAGCCGACAGCGGCACCATCCCGCCCTTGCTGCTCTTCACATAGATGCGACCGATGTCGTCGGGCCGTTTGCGATAGCTCGAATCGGCGGACATCAAGACCTGCCAGGCACGGCCAGACTTGTTGAAGTCATTGACGTAGTAAGTGCCCAGCGAAGCTGCCAGGGTGTTGAAGGCCTCATCAAGATTCACGCCCAGCGCCTTGGCCTTGTTGCGGTCCACATCCACGTACAACTGTGGCGAGTTGGCGCGCCAGAGGGTCTGCACCCCGGCCAGCACCTTGCTCTGCGAGGCTGCCGCCTGGAAGGCGCCCACCACCTCGGCCATCTTCTTCGAGCCACCTTCGCCGCGGTTCTGGATGTAGAACTCGAAACCGCCCGTGCTGCCGAGGCCGAAGATCGCCGGTGGCGGGAAGGCCAGCACCAGCGCTTCCTTGATCCCGGCCGTCTTGGCGTATAGCTCGCCGACCAGCGCGGTCACCGGCACCTTGCGCTCGTCCCAGTGCTTCTGGGTCACGAAGAGGGTTGCGGCGCTGTTCTTGTAGCCGCCGCCGATGAAGTCGAAACCGGTGAAGGCCACGACGTCCTGGTTGGCAGGGTTCGATTGCACCGCTTCGATCACCTGCTTGACTACCTTGTCGGTGCGCTCGAGCGAGGCGCCGTCCGGCAGGAACACGGCCGAGATGTAGAAGCCCTGGTCTTCGTCCGGCACCAGCGAGCCCGGCGTGAACTTCCACAAGCCGGCAGTGACCACCACCATGCCGATGAAGAGCAAGGCACCGATGGTGGAACGCTTGATGATCCAGGTCACACCACCGATGTAGCGGCCGGTGGCACGATGGAACCAGTCGTTGAAGCGCAGGAAAAAGCGGTGCGTCTGCTTGTGTTCGTGCTTGAGGATCAGCACGCACAATGCAGGCGTCATTGTCAGCGCGATGATGCCGGAGAGCGTCACCGAAATCGAAATCGTGATCGCGAACTGGCGGAACAACTCGCCGGTCAGCCCACCGAGGAAGGCAATCGGCACGAACACCGAACACAGCACCAGCACGATCGCGATGACCGGGCCGGTCACCTCCTTCATCGCCTGGATCGCTGCCTCGCGGGCGTGCAGCCCCTCTTCATGCATGATCCGCTCGACGTTTTCGAGCACCACGATTGCATCGTCAACCACGATACCGATCGACAAGACCATGCCGAACAGCGTGAGCGTGTTGATCGAGTAGCCCAGCAGATGCAGCCCGGCGAAGGTACCGATCAGCGAGACAGGCACGGCGAGGGTCGGAATCAGCGTGGCGCGCCAGTTCTGCAGGAACAGGAAGACCACCAGGAAGACCAGCACCATGGCCTCGGCAAGGGTCTTGAGTACCTCGCGGATCGACACCTCGACAAAGCGCGTGGTGTCGTAAGGCACGCTGTAGGTAAAGCCCTCGGGGAAGCGCTCGGACATGCCGGCGAGCGTCTTCTTCACCTCATCGGCAACGTCAAGCGCGTTGGCGCCCGGCTGCAGGAAGATGCCGACCAGGGTAGCGGGCTTGCCATTGATGCGGCCGATGAAGTCGTAGTCCTTCGCCCCGAGCTCTACCCGTGCCACCTCCTTGAGGCGCAGCGCAGAGCCATCCGGATTGGCCCGCACAATGATGTTCTCGAACTCTTCAACGCTGGAGAGACGGCCCTTGGTGGTGACGGTGTAGACCATCTCCTGCCCTCCCGCAGTGGGCGCCTGCCCCACCTTGCCGGCCGCGAACTGCGCGTTCTGCTCATTCAAGGCCGCGGCGATATCCGCCACCGTCACCTTCATCTGCGTCATGCGATCCGGGCGGATCCACACGCGCATGGCGTAGTCCTTGGCGCCGAAGATCTGCACATTGGTCGTGCCGGGGATGCGCTTGAGCGCATCGAGCACGTTCAGCGTGACGTAGTTGGAGGTGTAGAGGTCGTCGTAGCGCCCATCAGGCGAGTAGAAGGCCAGCACCTGCAGGAAGGACGACGAGCCCTTCTCCACCGTCACGCCCTGGCGACGCACTTCCAGCGGCAGCTTTGCTTCGACCTGCTTGACGCGGTTATTGACGTTGAGCGCAGCCTGATCGACATCGGTGCCGATCTCGAAGGTCACCGCAATCGTCATCACGCCGCTGGATGTGGAGGTCGACTGCATGTACATCATGCCTTCGACACCGTTGATGGCGTTCTCGACGGTGGCGGCAACGGTCTGCTCCAGCACTTCGGCCGAAGCGCCGGGGTAGACCGCAGTCACCTGCACCACAGGCGGTGCGATTTCGGGGTACTGCGCAATCGGCAATACACGCATGGCCGCCAAGCCCGCCAGAACCATGAAGATGGAAATGACGAAGGCGAAGATCGGCCTGTCTATGAAGAAACGGGAAAACATGGATCAGCGCCTCCGGCTTATTGCTTCGGCGCTTGCGGCGCGGATTGGGCGGCGGGCGCTGCCGCGCCCACCTTGACCGGCGCACCGGGGAAGAAGATGCGGGCGGTGCCATCGACGATCACCTGGTCACCCGGCTTGAGGCCATCGCGAATCACCCAGGCGTTGGCCAGATCACCGTCGAGCTTCACCCACTCACCCACCTGCACCGGACGCGGCTGCGCAATCGTTGCGCCTTCCTTGCCTTGCCCCACGACATACACAAACTTGCCATTCGGCGAATCGAGCACTGCACGCTGCGGCAAGACCACCGCCTGCGGCCGCGTTGCGCCACTGAGGATCACGCGCACGAACTGGCCCGGCGCCAACTTGCCGTCGGCATTCGCAATGCTGGCCCGGGCGGCAAAGCTGCCGGTGTTCGCATCGGCCTTGTAATCGCGGAAATCGACGCGCCCCACACGATCGAGCATCGCGCCGTCAGAAAGCTTGAGCTTCACCGCAAAGCCTTCCTTGGGCAGCACCAGCTTGCCATTGGCCGCTTCGTCACGCAGGCGCAGCGCTTCTTCCTCGCCCACGCCGTAATTGACATGGGCCGGATCGGTTTGCGCCAGCGTCGCCAGCAAGCTGTCGCCACCAGCCGCGACGAGGCCGCCTTCAACCTTGAGCGCACGGCCGGCAACGCCACCGAGCGGCGCGCGGACTTCGGTGTAGCCCAGATCGATGCGCGCCGTGGTCAGGTCTGCCTCGGCCGACTTCACGGCGGCGCGCGCCAATTCGAAGGCCGATGCCGCGTCGTCGCCTTCCTTCTGGCTGACAGCCTGCTCGGCCGCCAGGGGCTTGATCCGGTTGTATTCGCGCTCGGCCTGCTTGAGCCGGGCCTGCGCCTGCGCCAGTGCGGCTTCGGCGGCCGCCACGCGGGCACGGAAGGGCGCCGGATCGATCAGGAACATCGCCTGCCCGGCCTTGAGGACGCTGCCTTCCTCGTAAAGCCGCTTCTCGATGATGCCGGTAACCCGCGCACGCACCTCGATCTCGCGCGAACCTGCAACCTGACCGACGTACTCGAAATCCACCGGCACGTCGCGCAAGGCAACGGTGCTGACGACCACGTTGGCCGGCGGCATTCCGCCGTGCCCCTGTGGCCCGCCCTGCTTGCCGCAGGCCAAGAGAACCATCGAAAGGGCTGCAAGCGCGATGGCGTTGCGAGCCGGCAAGGGACTGATCCGGGAGCGATGCATGTTTGAATCCTCTGCGTGGGGAGCGCGTGCCCCGGCCAGGCGCCGGGACATCATGAATTGACAACGAATGCGAATTTTAGATACATACACGAATGTTTGTAAATCGGTAATCGTGTCATTCTGTGCCGCGCCCGTCACTTCAGCGCATAGCCTGAGTCCGCCGCGTTACAGAGCGCCAAGCCTTACAATAGTTGGAATCATGGTCAGACGAACGAAAGAACAAGCCGAAGCCACGCGCGAGCAGTTGCTCGACGCTGCCGAAGCCCTTTTTTGCAACACCGGCGTCGCCTCGACCACGCTGGACCTGATCGCGCGTGCCGCGGGGGTCACACGCGGGGCGGTGTACTGGCATTTCAAGAACAAGGCTGAGATCTTCGAGGCGGTGTGCGATCGCGCCACCTCGCCGATGGGAACGATGCTCGACACGCTCGCCAATGACCCGGGCGACGATCCGCTGGGTGCGCTCGAGCGCCAGGCCGGAGACATCCTCATCCTGGTTGCGACCGACGCGCGCATTCGATCAGTGCTCGAAATCCTCTTTCGCGGCTTTGACGGCGGGCCGGAGTTTGCCGAGTACCTCGCCCGCGAAGAACAGAACAAAAGGCAGTGCCGCTGCCAGATCCAGTCGATTCTCGAAGTCGCCGTGGCACGAAATCAGTTGCCGCCCCACGTCAAACCCGCGGATGCCGCCGTCGCGGTCACCGCCTTCGTCGGCGGATTGATGCACGACTGGGTGATCGATCAGGACTACGACCTCGCCAACATGGCACGCTGGCTCACAAAGATCTTCTTCAACGGGCTCAGACACGGCTAAGCCGGCGTCGCTCGCCCTACCCCCTCCCCGCTTGCAGCAGCTTGCAACCTGAAGGCTCTGGCTACTCTGCTGCGCACCCTGAAAGTGCCGCACTCGGCAAAGCCCTTGCTGCGCCCCTATCGCGCGTGAGGACAAGGCTTGCTGCATGTTTTCAGAACATGCGGGGCATCCGCAGCCCGTGCGTTGCAAGCAGCGCCTCGAACCGGCCACTGCGATCGAAGATCGCAAACTCGTACTCCGACAGAACAGGGCCGCCCACAAAATCGCCCTGCAGATCGAAAGCGTGACCCGTACGACCAATGAGAACGCCGCAGCCTCGAGCAAGCCTGCCAAAGACGCACGCAACCTTGATACGCTTGCGCCAGGGCTGCTGGCAGCGCCGCCGCAATTGAGGGGCTGATCCAGCGGGCCGCCCTGACCCCGCTGCGCGAAATTCCAGTGCCCGGCGACGTGCGAAGTGCCGCGTCCACGCTAGAATCGCGCACGCTTCACCGGGGCGGACTGCCTCCTCTGCGCAAAGCCTGAGCCTTGCACCCGCAGCGGCCGCAAGTCAGGCCCACCGAACCCCTGCCGGGGTGGTGAAATTGGTAAACACAGCGGACTTAAAGAATTGAGCACCGGGCGGTGAAAGCCCCCGCGTGAATCCCTTCAAATTCGGCGAAACCCCTGGCCCGCGCGCCGAGGCAACGCCGAGCCAAGCCCGGAAACGGGAAGGTGTAGAGACTAGACGGAGGGCACCTAAGGCGGACAACCGCTACGGTGAAGGCATAGTCCAGCGCACGAACCGGCCACTGGGCCGGGCATCGAAAGATGTGGTGTGACGAAAATCCGCCGGAGTAATCCTTGCCGGTTCGAGTCCGGTCCCCGGCACCAGCTATCGCGCCCCGAACGCCACATGCCCCCGCAGCAGTGTCGCGCGCACACCGCGCTTCCGCTTTCGAGGTGCGCCCCAAAAATGTGCGCGGCACACCCACTGGGCTTTGGGGCGAGAACGGATGGCGGCGCCAAAACGAGCGGCGCTGTCAGCAATGCTCCCTCGGTTGTCCGCAGCAGCGCGCGTTCGCGTGGCGACGGCAAGAAATGCGGATAGACGCGGTCACAGGAAGGAACACGGGCATCACGCCCTGACGGGCGCAAACAGCCCTGCACGCAAACCGAAGGTACGGTCTGAACCAGGCCGACACTCAGCCGGCGACGTGCGAAATCCGCGTGCGCAGCGCCGGCTCAGCTTCAAACGGACGTTCGCCGTCGTGCTGTGTAATCGCGTTGAGGGCCCGTTCCGGGTTGTCCGCATCGCGTTGCAACGCAACGCCAACCGCAAGAACGTCAATCACAACGAGCTGAAGAATGCGCACGATCATCGAGACGAATGTCTGGCCATCCTCAACATGATCGAGCCCGATACAGACGGTCGCCTTGCGCGCCAGCGGGCTCTTGCTCGCGGTGATCGCAATCACGTCGGCGCCCGCAGCCAGCGCCGCGTCCACAGCACGCAAGAGGTCGGACGGGCGCCCCGAGGTCGATACGGCAAGCACCACATCGCCGGGCCCGAGGCACTCGGCCGACTGCAACTGCAGGTGCGCGTCGGAGTAGGAAACACACGGCACGCGGAAGCGGAAGAACTTCAGTTGCGCATCGAGCGCAACGACGGCGGAATTGCCGATCGCGTAGAACTCCAGGCGCTTCGCATGCCGCAGCAGGCTGGTCGCCTCTTCGATTGCCGCAACGTTGATCGAATCGCGAAAACGCAGGATCGCCGACGCGGTGTTCTCCATCACTTTGGCACTGATGTCGGGGGCGGAATCACCGTCCTTGACCTGGCTGTGACGGACCGGCACCGTGCCGGTCAGCCCGGAAGCAAGCTTGAGTTTGAAATCTGACAAGCCCTGGAATCCAAGCGAGCGGCAGAATCGGATCACCGTCGGCTGGCTCACCTCCGCCTGGCGCGCGATCTCGATGATCGGGTCGTTGAGCACCGCGCGGGGCCGGGCAAGCACGAGTTGCGCAACCCGCTGCTCAGCCTTTGAGAGCGAGTCTCCCGCCGCGCGGATACTGTCGAGGAGCGAGCTTTCTCCTTCGCCACGGCCGCGCAAGGTATCCGCAAGGATCGCCGACACGCCATGAAAGGCCGGATACGGCGCCGTAATCACGTAGGTGGGAATCGCGGCCAGGTACTCGGCGAATCGCCCCTTGGCTTCGAATCGTGCGCGGAACGGCGAATGTTCAAAGCGCGCACCAAGGCGCGGAACAATTCCGCCGCCGATGTAGATGCCACCGAGCGCCCCCAGTGTCACCGCGAGATTCGATGCCACCGTGCCCAGCATGGAACAGAAGCAGTCAAGGGTTTCCACGCAAACCGGGTCCGTTCCCGCAACCGCAGCCTCTACCACATCCTTGGCTTGGCGCGGCAAGGGTGCCACGCCCGCACGCTCGCACAGGGCACGATAGGTGAGTTCGATGCCCGGCCCTGAGATCAGTCGCTCACCCGACACATGCGGGAGTCGCTTCATGCAGTAGCGCAGAACATCCAGTTCGCGCTCGTCGTTCGGAGCAAAACTGGTGTGCCCGCCTTCGCTTCCGAGCGTGACCCAGCGGTCTTCCGTCGGAATGAGCGCGGACACGCCGAGTCCGGTGCCAGGCCCGAGCAAGCCAATCACCGAGTTCGGTTGCGGTGATCCCCCGCCAATCTGCACCCGCTGATCCGCGTTCAGATGCCGCAAGGCCATGGCCAGCGCGGTGAAGTCGTTCACCACAAGCAGCGTGGAAAAATCGAGCCGTTGCCTGACCTCCTCAATCGAGAACGACCAATTCCGGTTAGTCATCCGTACAAGATCGCCGCCAATCGGGTTGGCGATTGCGATACCCGCGTGACTGACCCGCTTGAGCCCGACGCGCTTCAGATAAGCGCGCATCACGTCGGCCAATCCGGCATAGTCATCGCAGCGGAGGACTTCAATCGCGTCGAAGTGCCCGGGCGCCACCTCAAGCGCAAAGCGCGCATTGGTCGCGCCGACATCGGCAAGCAAGCGCGGACCATCAGCGAAAAACTTGCCGCGGCTCAAAACCGGCAGAAAGCCAGCAACCGAGGCTGCCATTTGCCCCCCGGCTTTGCGATGAATCACGAAACTTCCCGGCCAGCGGCAGCCTCAAGCAAGCGGTACCAATCGCTCCGCTCAAGCTTGAGTTGCGCAGCCGCAGCAGCCAATCGGATGCGCTCCAGCTTCACGGTCTCGATGACCGGGATCGGCTGCGCGGGATGCCGCATGACCCACGCGAGCGCAAGCTGGTCCGCAGTGACATTCGTGCGCTCAGCCAATTCACTCAGCACCGAAGTGACGTAAGGCATCCGGTCACCGGCGAGGCTTGGCGCAAGGTGTTCCGACAAGGCTGAATGGTCATCCAAGACCCCTGTAGCCATCGGCGATATCCGCATCTTCTGGCACTGCGTCAGCACCCCGTCACTGATCGGTGACAGATTCGACAATGAAAACGGGATCTGATTGACCAGCAACGGAAACGGGAGGCGCGACTGCAGCAGTTCGAGTTCGCAGGTACGGAAGTGCGCCACACCGAAACCACGTACCTTCCCCGACTGTTTCAAGGCGCAGAACACCTCTGCAAGCTCATCGGCGTCCATCAACGGATCTGGCCGATGGATCAACAGGGCGTCGAGATGATCGGTATTCAGCGCGCGGAGGGAATTCTCAACCTGCGCGACAAGGTGCGCACGGGAGGCATCGTAGTGACGCGTCGACCCTTCACCCAGTCTGGGTCGCAGCCCACACTTGGTTACGATCTGCAAGCGAGCGCGCAGCGACGTTGAAGAGCGGAAGGCTTCGCCAAGCAGACCCTCTGTGCCGTGATCGCCGTATACATCGGCTGTGTCAACGGTCGACAAGCCGCTTTCAATTGCGCCCTCAAGGAAGGCGACCAGCTCGCCACCACGGAGACCCGACTCCGCAAAGCGACGAGTGCCCAGCACAAGCTGCGAAAACTGTGCGCCGCGAAACGCGTTCATTCTGGCGACTCACCAGCAAGCAAATACGGACCCGCCAGAACCGCCGGAAAACACGTCGCCATAGAAGGGCTGCAGCAATCAGTTAGTGGGTCGCACGGTCACGTTGAACGGTTTCAAGTCAAAGCTTGCCAACCGCAAAACAGATAAAGGAGACCCGGCCGGGTAACCGGTCGGGCCTCGATACTGCGTATTACTTTGCCTGACGGGCAGCGATCGCTTCGGCCTTCGACGTGTAGATCGTCTTGTCGCCGGAGTTCACCCACACCTGCTTGATGGTATTGCCATCAAAGCGCATGTCTTTGCCGCCTTGTTCCTTGGTATCACCCTTGTGAATGATGTAGTTCACAAAGCCGCTCTTGCCGAAGGCTGCGTGCGGAACATGCCAATAGACGCCAGCATCGTCGGTTTTGCCAGCCGGCTTGAGCGGGCCAAACCAATCCACACCGTCAATCGGGGTGCCCGGTTGCCCAGGGTTACCGATCCAGGCGTGCAGGCCCCAGCCGGTGTAGTTGCCATCCGGGCGGAAATAGTTGATTGCGATCATGCCTTCGGCGGGATCGGAAGCTTCTGCCGCAAACGAGGGCAGCGCCGATGCTGTCAAGGCCAAAGCAGCAACAGCCTTCAAAAAGAAACGTTTTGTAGTCATGGGTTGTCCTCCGGTAAAAAAATCGCAGGGTGATTCAATACGCCGAACGCCGTGCCCCAGCATCGGGCGTCGCCCCTCACGCTGAGCGGGACGCCCTTGTCATTAGATTCAATTAACCCTTTACGCCGCCCGCGGTCAGGCCACCCACCATCCAGCGCTGGCTAAGCACGAAGACCAAGGTGATCGGCATCCCCGAAAGGATTGCAGCCGCCGCAAAGTCGCCCCACAAGTACTTCTGCTCGTAAAGGAACAGCTTGGAGCCCACTGCCAGCGTCAGGTTGGCTTCCTGGTGCAACAGCACGGACGCGACCGGGTATTCAATGATCGCCCCGATGAACGCCAACAGGAACACCACCATCAGGATCGGCTTTGCCATCGGCAAGAGCACATACTTGAAGGCCTGCCAATGGGTCGCACCATCAACCACCGCAGCCTCTTCGATCTCGACCGGGATCGTGTCGTAGTAACCCTTGATCGTCCACACGTGCAAGGCGATGCCCCCTGCATAAGCGAGGATCAGGGCCCAGTGACTATCGACGCCAAGCACCTTCACATAGCTGCCCAGGTAATCAAAGATCGAAAAGATTGCGATCAGCGCCAGAACCGTCGGGAACATCTGCATCAAGAGAAGTGCCGTCATCCAGTGCTTCTTTCCGCGGAACTTCATCCGCGCAAAAGCGTAGGCCGCCGTCGTGGACAGCAGAACCGCAATGAATGCCGAGATCAACGCAACCTTGATCGAATTCCACAACCACAGCAGCACGGGGAACGGCGGCGTCACCAAGGAGCCATCCTCGGCTTGATACGAGATCCCTAGTGCAAGCTTCCAGTGCTCAAAACTGATCTGATCTGGAATCAGGCTGCCAACCGCAAAGTTACCGGGGCGGAGCGAGATAGACAGAATCATCAAGAACGGGAACATGCACAGCGAGATGAATGCAATCAGGCCCAAGTGCGCTGCCACAACCCGCCACCTGTGGGACTTGTCGAGAACGATAGCCATACAACCAACCTTTCAATACCGATGCAACCGCTTTGGCCGCTAGAGAATTCAGTCCAACTGCTTCGAGACGCCGCGCACTCGGCGCGGCCCACTGATCAGCGTGCTTCCTGCTGGTTAACCTTTGTCATTCGAAGGTTAACAATCGAGAGGATCGCAACCATCACGAAAATTACCGTCGAGATTGCCGCAGCCAAGCCGAATTGCTGGCCCGAATCGCCAAACGCAATGCGGTAGGTATAAGAAACAAGAATGTCTGTTTCACCCGCCGGGATCTTCGTATCGAGGAAGTCCGGGCGCCCGTTGGTCAGCAGGCTGATCAGCACGAAGTTGTTGAAGTTGAAAGCAAATGACGAAATCAACAGCGGCATCAACGGCTTCAGGATCAAAGGCATGGTGATCTTGAAGAAGTTCGTCAACGGGCCGGCTCCGGCCAGCGCAGAGGCCTCATACAAGTCGGCCGGAATTGATTTGATCAAGCCTTGGCAGAGCACCATCATGTACGGATAACCGAGCCAAGTATTGACGATCAGGATCATTACTTTGGCGAGATTCGGGTCAGTAAACCAGGGCGGCTTGACACCAAACAATTGATCAAGGATCAGATTGATCTCACCAAAGTTATTGTTGAACAAACCTTTGAAGACGAGGATCGAGATGAAGCCCGGCACCGCATACGGCAGGAACAAGAACATCCGATAAACGTTTCTTCCGGCAATCGCCTCCCAATTCAACAGGACGGCGAGGAACATTCCAACGGCCGCTGTCAGCAGCACCGACATGAACGAGAAAGTCACGTTCCATGCAAAGATCCGCAGGAACGGTTGCTGGATCGACTCGTCTCCAAGCACGCGGCGGAAGTTATCGAAACCAACGCCAACCTTGAAACCCGGGGCAAGCTGCTCGCCTTGCGCGGTTTCGTAAAAGCCTGTGGTGAAATTGGGGCGGACGATCTGCTGCGTCTGGACGTTCGTCAGCGAACCATCCGGGTTCTTCGAGTAGAGTTTCTTGACCGGCGCGAATTCACGCAGCCCTGACATGGTCAACTCGCCCCCATCCGGCAGCTTCACGACGACCGCACGCATGGGGTCGCGCAGCGGAATGATATCGCGCAATTCCAAGGCACCGCCCAAAGGCTCAGCAGCATGGGCCGGCGTCGCCAGAGCCACAACACGCTCGGTTTTCTTCAGGGCCAAGGGGCCCGTAATGTAGGCCTGACCAGCTTCTTCGTTCTGCAATTTCAGACGGTATTCGCTGCCCTCGCGGTGCACGGTCATGGCGAACAACAGGCCTTCAGTCTGGTACGTCTCATCAAGCAGGTATTTGGTCGCGCGATCGAATTCAAGAAGGTTCTTGGAGCTGTAATTGGTGAAGCCAATCGCGATGGTATAGACCATCGGGAAGACGACAAATATCAACGCCCCAGCAACACCGGGGAAGAGATAGCGGTACGAATAGGCGCCTGGCGCCGTATAGACGTACACCATCAGCGCAACGACCAGCAGCGCGACACCGGCCACCACCGTCTGTCCCGACACGTACAACAAGAAAACGAGATAAAGACCTGCGAGCGCCACGAGCGCAAGAAGCGCAGGGCCAATCCACTTTGTCTGACGGTCGTTCACGACACAAATCCCCTACGTGCGAACCCGGCACCCACCTCAAGCCAGCAAAAGGAAGCTTGGGAGGGGTGTCTGTCCGATTGAAACCAACATTGACCGCGCTGCACCGCCTGACAACTTCCGCACCGAAGTGCCAGGCGGGAGCGGGCTAACCAGGCGGGCCGAGAAGGCCCGCCGACATGCAACTTACTTCGTCACGATCCGCTTGGCAGCAGCGTCGAGACCATCCTTCGGAGTCTGACGACCCTGAGTGATGTTCTGCAGCGCCGAAGCCATCGATGCCCAGAAGCGGCCCATCTCCGGGTTGTTCGGCATCGGAGCACCGTTCTTGGCGGACTCCATCACAGCCTTGATGTTCGCATCGGCAGACAGTTCCTTGTAGAAGGCCTTGTCAGCAGGCACGCCCATCGGCACGTCCGCGTTACAGGTCTTCAGACCTTGCTGGCTGAGCATGTAGTTCTCGATGAACTCAACAGCGAGTTCCTTGTTCGGGCTTGCCTTGTTGACCATTGCGCCGATCACGCCGACGAACGGAGCACCGGGCTTGCCACCAACCTTGGGAATCGGGGCCGTTCCGAAGTTGATCTTCGACTTCTTCAGGTTGTCCCATGCCCACGGGCCGTTGATCATCATGGCGATCTTGCCCTGGTTCACACCGGCTTCCATGTCAGCGTACGAAGCGCCCTTCGGCATGACGCCGTCGTTGATCATCTTCGTCAGCAGCGTCGCGCCCTGAATTGCACCCTTGTTATTCACACCGGTGTCGTTCGCGTCGTAGGTGCCATCCTTCTTCAGCTTGAATGCGTAGCCGCCATTGGCTGCGAGCACCGGCCAAGTGAAGTAGGTGTTGGTGTAGTCCCACAGAATGGCCTTCTTGCCTTCAGCCGACAGCTTTTTGTCGATGGCGGCGACTTCTTCGAAGGTCTTCGGTGCGGTCGGGACCAGATCCTTGTTATAGATCAGGTGAACAGCTTCAATGGCGAGCGGGTAGCCCCACACTTTGTTGCCCAGCGAGAAGGCGTTCCAACCGAGCTGGTCGATTGCGTCCTTAGCCTTCTTGCTCGGGGCGAGCGGCTGCAGCAGACCACCGGCAATCCACTCGCCGATACGGTCATGTGCCCAGATCCAGATGTCCGGACCCTTGCCTGCGGCAGCGGCTTGCTGGAACTTGCCCGGTGCATCTTCCGGGTGCTCGACGGTCACTTGCACGCCCGTCTTCTTGGTGAACTCCTGGCCGACTTTCGCCCAGCCGTTGTAGCACTTGTCACCGTTGATCCAGATCTGAAGCTTGCCTTGCTCTGCGGCCTGAACCGGAGCGCTCATCACACCCGACAGCGCCACCACCGCGGAAGCGGCGAACAGCTTCACTTGATTACCGACTTGCATACTTCATCTCCTTGTAGTGGTCCACCCCATGATCGCCACGTCACGTGCGCAGCACGCACGCGACCGACACTTCTTCACGCGCTACAGATGCCGATACTTCGGTTTACTTATTCTTATGGCTCGTTCGGTGACGCTTACCACGTCACCGGGCAGGCCTGCCCTTTTTCATCAAAGACGTAGCAGCGCTGCAGCGGCAGCCCCACCACGATGTTTTCGCCAACCTTGGCGTGCTTGTCGCCCGGCGCGCGAACAATGAACGATGTTTCACTTCCAGCCACTTCCAGATAGAAGTACGTGGTATCGCCCAGGCGCTCAACAACCTGAATCTTGCCGGCCATGGTGCTGTCACCCGGCTCGACATCAATCGAAGCGTGTTCAGGACGCACACCAAAGGTCACCGCAGCACCCGGCTTAAGACGGCGCGCATCCACAGCCGCCTTCACAACGGCGCCACTCTTGAGCTTGATCTGGGCAAGCTTCTCGTCCGCCGCAATCAGCTGTCCGGAAACGAAGTTCATCTTGGGCGAGCCGATGAAGCCTGCAACAAAGAGGTTCGCCGGACGATGGTAAAGCTCGAGCGGCGCACCAACTTGCTCGATACGGCCGGCGGAAAGAACCACGATGCGGTTCGCGAGGGTCATCGCCTCGACCTGATCGTGGGTCACATAGATCATGGTGGACTTCAGCTCGCCGTGGAGCTTCGAGAGCTCAACGCGCATTTGTACGCGGAGCGAAGCGTCCAGGTTAGAGAGCGGCTCGTCGAAGAGGAACACGTCCGGCTTGCGCACAATTGCGCGACCGATTGCAACACGCTGGCGCTGACCACCAGAGAGCGCTTTGGGCTTGCGATCAAGCAAGGGCTCAATCTGGAGAATCTTCGCTGCGCGATCGACCGCTGCGTTGGTTTCCTCTTTCGAGGCACCCGCCAACTTCAGCGAGAACGCCATGTTTTCATGCACAGACATGTGCGGGTAGAGCGCATAGCTCTGGAACACCATCGCGACGCCACGCTTGGACGGCGGCTCATCGTTGACCCGCTTCTTGCCGATGTACAACTCACCTGCGCTGATCTCTTCCAGACCAGCGATCGAACGCAAGAGCGTGGACTTGCCGCAACCAGAGGGACCGACAAATACGATGAACTCGCCGTCCTGGATCTCCAGATCGATGCCGTGGAGCGTTTGAACATCTCCGTACGACTTCTTGATGCCTTTGAGTACCAGACCAGCCATCTAAATCTCTCCGATTGCATGAGGGTCGTTGCGACCCAGCTGATCATCATTGATCAGCAAGACGGATGCACATGCATCCACAAGGAATTCGTGGAACCTCCCGGGTGACCCGGGAGGTTCTTCATGCAGTTAGCTCAGAAGAGCAAACCGCTTCTTACCACCAAGCTTCGAACTGAACGCCGTAGGTGCCGCCGCTGTCGGCGCTGGTGTTGCCGTTCTGGATTGCAACGCCGCAATCACGACCGGTGCAACCCTTGTAGCCGGAATTGGCAAGAGCGTCATTCCACGTCGCGTAGGTGTAGTAGGCGCGGATTGCCGGGCGTGCCCAGAAGCTCTTGCCTGCACTGATCTGCGCTGCGAAGGTGATCTTGTCCATCGAACGAGCTTCTTGACCATCGGTCTCCGACGAGTTGTGGCCATATTCGCCACCGATCGAGTACAGATCGTTGAAGTGGTACCAGACGCGAGCGCCCAAGTTCCAGGCGGTCGTATCCTTGCCATCCATGCCCCACGGTGCGTAGGTCTCGTTGGTCACTTGATAGCCGAAGGTGGCCGAACCGTTCCATGCGCCCGAATCAAAGACCAGGTGATCAAGGAAACGCCAGCCTTCAGCTTCGTAACCGTCCGGCGCCCACCACTTGGCGGAACCATCCAGGCCAGCGCCGTCTTGTGCGAACTGCAGCACGACACGGTTGAAGCCACCCAGAACACCAATGGTGTGCTGACCAGTCAGCGCCCAGCCGTCAGCAGTCGACTTCTCGGTGCCGGTGCTGTCCTCACGCCCCTGACCCATGACGAAGTTGGCCATCACATCCAGCGAACCAAAGCCGCCGAGCTGAATCGCTTCGAGACGCATGTCGAGGTTGGTCGTCGAGGTAGCGCCGCCATCTGTGTAGTTGACAGTCTGACCATCCAGCGCCGGCGAACCGTAGCCAGGACCGTAGCGCAGCACCGCAACCGAACCCTTGGCAAAACCGAAGTCCATGTTCTCAAGACCAGCACCCGGACCGGTGACGGCGTTGTAGAAGAAGTCGGTCATGTGGATATCTTGACGCTTGTAGTAGCGCTTGCCAGCCCAGATGTTGGCGGTGGCCAGAACGCCAGAACCAACGTTGGTGGCTTCAGCCCAGACTTGACGCCACGCCGGTGCAGACTGTTCCCAGTCTTGCAGCTGCTGCGTACCCGCTGCAACCATGGTGTGCAGGTTGAACTTGGTGTCGCCCTTCTCAGCCAGATTGGCATCGAAAGCCAGCTCGAAGTAGGTATCGCATTCATTGCCGAGACGGAAGTGGCCAAGGCCGCCCGGGCCCCAGAAACAAGCCATGCTGCCGCCGTCTTGCGACGTACCGATACCACTACGGGCATAGCCGTGGAAGTCAACAGCGGCTGCTTGCGCACCCACTGACAGCGTGGCGGCCGCAACTGCGACAGCGATTGCGCTGAACTTAAATTTCATGTCACCTCTCCTGTGGTTTGTAAGTGACCGGCTTTATCTGGCCGGCCGTTACGAAAAAAACAACTACTCACTCGACTGCAAACTGCTGTATTGATCCGCCCACTCATCACTACCGCGGGCGTCCACCTCCTGCCAGAACAATCGCTAGGACTGCACTTGCAGCGCAGCAGCCTGCTCGGCCAACCGCGTAATTCCATCCCAGTCGCCCCGCTCCATCAGATCGAGCGGCGCGAGCCAGCTTCCGCCGACGCAGGCGACATTGGGGAGTTCCAGATAGCTGGGTGCGGTATCGAAGGTGATGCCGCCCGTCGGGCAGAACATCACATCCGGGAACGGACCCGCCAAGGCGCGCAGCATGCCGATACCACCCGCTTCACGCGCCGGGAAGAACTTGAGGGCATCAAAGCCAAGATCGCGCGCCATCATCAGCTCTGCCGGTGTCATGACGCCCGGCAGCAAGGGAAGTGCAGGCGCTTGCGCGGCTTCAGCAAGTTCGCGCGTCAAGCCTGGGCTGACGGCAAACATCGCGCCGGCGGCCACTGCAGCTTCCAGATCCTTCGGCCGCGTAACGGTGCCCACCCCGACGATCGCATCAGGCACGGCCTCACGCATCGCCGAGACAGCGTCAAGCGCAACTTCAGTGCGCAGCGTGACTTCAAATACACGAATGCCGCCGCGCGAGAGCGCGCGAGCCAGGGGCGCAGCATGATCGAGATTCCGGATCACGATCACCGGCATCACCGGGGCCATTCGCAGGACGTCTTGGAGGTTCATTCGATCTCTCAATGAATAGTGTCAAAGACGCCGGCACCCTGTTCGGCACCACCGACTGAGTTACGGAACACGCCGAACAGCTCGCGCCCCATGCCATATTGATTGGCAGCAAGCTGCCCGACGGCCGCCGAACGTACCGAGAATTCGCTGTCAGGCAGATCCACGGTCAGCGTGCCGCTGTTGGCGTCAAGACGAATCCGATCACCGTCCTGCAAGCGCCCGATTGCGCCACCCGCCACAGCCTCCGGCGTTACGTGAATCGCCGCCGGCACCTTGCCAGACGCACCAGACATACGACCGTCGGTCACCAGCGCAACCTTGAAACCCTTGTCCTGAATGTTCGCGAGGGTCGGGGTGAGCTTGTGAAGCTCAGGCATGCCATTGGCCTGTGGCCCCTGGAAGCGCACTACCACCACCACATCGCGATCGAGCTCGCCGCGCGACGCGGCTGCCATCACTTCGTTCTGCGACGAGAAGACGCGCGCTGGTGCCTCAACGACACGGTGCTCAGCCTTGACGGCGGAAACCTTGATGACCGCCCGGCCAATGTTCCCTTGGAGCAAGCGCAAGCCGCCATCAGCACTGAAGGGCTTGGCGACCGGCGCAAGCACATCCAGGTCACTACTTTCAGGCTTTGAATCCACCCAGACCAACTCGCCGGCAGCGGTCAGTTGCGGCACCTTCGCGTAACGGGAAAGGCCGACACCCACGACCGTCTTGACCTCTTCATGCATCAAGCCTGCGGCAAGCAGTTCGCGGATGACAAAAGCCATCCCGCCGGCCGCGTGGAACTGGTTAACGTCCGCACCACCGTTCGGATACACGCGAGCAATCAACGGCACAACGGCCGACAACTCGTCGAAGTCAGACCAGTTGATTTCGATACCCGCCGCACGCGCTATCGCAACCAGATGCAAGGTGTGATTGGTCGAACCACCGGTCGCGAGCAACCCAACGATGGCATTCACGATGGAACGCTCGTCGATCATCTCGCCAACCGGCGTGTAGGAATCACCTTGGCGCGTAATTTCTGCCGCGCGCTTTGCGGCTGCGCAGGTCATGGCGCGCCGCAAGGCCGTGCCCGGCGGCACAAAGGCCGACCCCGGCAAATGCAGGCCCATCACTTCCATCAGCATCTGATTGCTGTTGGCCGTGCCGTAGAACGTGCATGTTCCAGCCGAGTGATAAGCCTTGGATTCGGCGTCCAGCAGCGCATCCGCGCCAAGCTGGCCCGCCGCATGCAGCTGCCGCACTTTTGCCTTTTCGCTGTTCGACAAGCCGCTCGGCATCGGCCCTGCGGGGACGAACACCGCAGGCAGATGACCAAACGAAAGCGCGCCAATCAGCAAACCCGGAACAATCTTGTCGCAGACGCCAAGATACAAGCCGGCATCGAACATGTTGTGCGACAGCGAAACAGCCGTCGCCATGGCGATGACGTCGCGAGAGAAGAGTGACAACTCCATCCCCGGCTGACCTTGCGTCACACCATCACACATTGCAGGCACACCACCGGCCACTTGCGCAGTGGCGCCCGCCTCGCGCGCGGCATCCTTGATCCACTCCGGATAGTCACGGAGCGGCTGATGCGCGGACAACATGTCGTTGTACGCGGTCACAATCGCAAGATTCGGACGGCGCAGCTCACGGATCACCAGCTTGTCCTGCACAGGCGAGGCAGCAAAGCCGTGCGCAAGATTGGTGCAGGAAAGCTCCGAACGACTTGTAACAGCTGGCGCTGCTGCAAGACGGCTGAGATAACGCGCACGGGTCGTCGCGCTACGGGCGCGGACTCGTTCGGTGATCTCAACTAGTTTCGGATTCAGTGTCATGAGCCTGCTTGGATGTGTTTCAAACTACGTCTGCGGCGGATTGTAGTAATGCTACAAATCAAAAACAAGAAACCACTGATGTTCCGATACAAGAAGTTGATCTAACCCAAGAGCGGCACCCCGCCACATCAATTAAGTCATTGTTTTAATAGAATTTCGCCTCGTCAAGCGTGACCGCCGAGCTGTTGCACATGCGCAACAATGGCGCATGGTAGCCGCGTACTGCACCAGCCCGGGGAGGGAAGCGCCGTGCTTGTTCCTTGAAGGGATGTAGTTTTACTTCTTATACTTTCCTCACATTTTGGTGCAGACGCCTCGGGTCCGACGGCGGTGGCGCACCAGACCGAGGAGTCAAGCATGTCGCGGATACCCGCCCTGGACGTCGTTCTATTTGGTGCTACCGGTGACCTGGTGATGCGAAAGCTGATCCCCGCCCTGTACCACTTGCACCAAGATGATGTCTTGTCGCCCGAGGTCCGCATCATTGGCGTCGCCCGCAGCGATCTGTCACGCGAGGCGTTCATTGACCGGATGCACGCGCAAGCCACCCAGTTTCTTGCGGCGGCCTATGACGACGACACTTGGCAGCGCTTCGCCACGCGAATCGACTACAAAGCGGTTGACGCGACACAGCCCGAATCCTTCAAGGGACTGGCAGCACTCATCGGCAACACGGGGCGTGCGTGCGTGTATTACTTGTCCACCGCGCCCAGCCTGTTTACGCCGACCTGCCGTAATCTCGCCGACGCCGGCCTGATCACGCCCGAGAGCCGCGTGATCCTTGAGAAGCCGCTGGGCACCGACCTCGCCTCGAACAAAGCCATCAATGACGAGGTCGGTCAGTACTTTGCCGAGAAGCAGATCTTCCGTATCGATCATTACCTCGGCAAAGAGCCGGTTCAGAACCTGCTCGCGCTGCGCTTTGGGAATGTGCTGCTTGAGCCGCTCTGGCGCGGCCAATGGGTGCGCGACGTTCAGATTACCGTCGCGGAGCAGCTTGGCGTGGAAGCGCGCGGTGAGTTCTACGAGAAGACCGGCGCAATGCGCGACATGGTGCAGAACCACCTGCTGCAATTGCTTTGCATGACTGCCATGGAGCCGCCCGCATCGCTTGAGCCGGATTCTGTGCGCGATGAAAAGCTCAAGGTGCTGCGCGCACTCAAGCCAATCACCGGGTCAAGCGTTGCAAACAACACTGTTCGCGGCCAGTACCGCGCCGGTGCCGTCAACGGCCAGCCGGTGAAGGGCTACCTTGAAGAGGCCGGCATCGCGCCTGAGAGCGCGACCGAGACATTTGTCGCAATCAAGGCCGAGATTGGCTCCTGGCGCTGGGCGGGTGTGCCCTTCTATTTGCGCACCGGCAAGCGGATGCAGGAGAAGCTGGCCGAGATCGTGATCAACTTCAAGCCGATCCCGCACTGCATCTTCGATACCTGCCATGTCGGCCGACCGGTCAATCGACTCGTGATCCAGATGCAGCCGGACGAGACGGTCCACCTGCACCTGCTCGCCAAGCAGCCAGGCAACACGATGCGCCTGGGTGAAGTGGCACTGGACATGGACTTTTCGGAAACCTTCAAGGCACGCCAGCTCGAAGCCTACGAACGGCTGCTGATGGATGCGATGCTCGGCAACCTGACCCTGTTCGTGCGCCGCGACGAACAAGAGGCAGCCTGGAAGTGGGTCGAACCCATCATGGATGCCTGGGCGGAGAGCGGCGAAAAACCCAAGTCGTACACCGCCGGCACCTGGGGGCCCGCGGCCTCAAGTGCGCTGCTTGGCCGTAACGGGCACGCCTGGCACGAGGAAATCTGATGCCGATCCAGCTTCATCCGCATCGCAACACCGAGGCATTGGACCAAGCGCTGGCGCAGTGGGTCGCCGAGCGGCTTGAATCCGCCATTGCCACGCGCGGAACGGCTACGCTGGTGGTGTCAGGCGGGAAGACCCCGCTCGGATTCTTCCGCCACTTGCGCGAACGCCAACTTGACTGGCAGCGGGTACACGTCACCCTTGCAGACGAGCGCTGGGTTCCGCCCACGCACCCGGACAGCAATGAACGCCTGGTTCGCGAGCACCTGCTGGTCGGCCACGCCAGCGCAGCGACGCTGGTTGCGCTGATGAGCGACGCCGGCACGCCGAACGAAGGCGCCCGCCGGGCCAGCGAGGCGCTGCGCCCGCTTTGCGCGCCGTTTGATGTGGTCATTCTCGGCATGGGCGAAGACGGTCACACCGCGTCGCTCTTCCCCGATTCACCACAAATCGAGGCCGGCCTTCACGACGCGACCGGCGACGCATGCCTCGCAACCGAAAACACCCGCAAACCGCCACGCTGGCGCATCAGCTTGACGGCCCCACGGCTTCTCGAATCCCGCGCGATCGCGGTCCACGTGACCGGAAGCGCCAAATGGTCACTCCTGGGCGAAGCACTCGCCGGGGACACGCTTGAACAACTCCCAATCAGATTTGCACTTAACCAGGAAAGGGTCCCTTGCCATGTCTTCTGGTGCCGCTAACACCTATCCTCGCCTCCTCGGCGACATTGGTGGCACAAACGCACGCTTCGCAATCATCCGCACCGAAGGCGGACCGATCGAAGATATCCGGACCCTCCCTGGCGCGAACTACCCCGGCCCGGCTGAGGCGATTGAGGCCTACTTCGCCGAAGTAGGCGGCGCCCGGCCGACTTCCGGCGCAATCGGCATCGCCAACCCGATCGATGGCGACCGGATCAAAATGACCAACCACACTTGGGCATTCTCGATCGACGCAGTGCGTCAGCAACTCGGGTTCTCGCAACTGGTGTTCATCAACGACTTCACGGCCCTGGCGCTTTCGCTGCCCTTCCTGCCTGACAGCGAGCTCCATCAGGTTGGCGGTGGCGCACGCGAAGCAAACCGCGCGATTGCGGTGCTCGGACCGGGCACCGGACTGGGCGTATCGGGCCTCGTCCCGTCACGTGACGGCTATCTGCCGCTAGAGGGCGAAGGTGGCCATGTCACGATGGTGGCAAGCAATTTGGAAGAGGCCGCCGTCATCCAGAAGGCGCGCGAAACCTTCCCGCATGTTTCGGCAGAGCGGCTGATCTCTGGCCCGGGACTGGTCACCCTGCATGAATCGCTCGCGGCCGTGCGGGGCCTTCCCTCACCCGGCATCGGCGCACCCGAAATCACCAACGGCGCGCTGGACGGTTCAAATGCCCTGGCTTTGGATTCGGTCAACATGTTCTGCGCCATGCTCGGCACAATCGCGGGCAACCTTGCGCTCACGCTCGGCGCCAAGGGTGGCGTGTTTATCGGAGGCGGCATCATTCCGCGCTTGGGCGATCTGTTTGATCGTTCGCCCTTCCGCGCCCGCTTTGAAGACAAGGGACGCTTCCGCAGCTACTTGGAAGGCGTGCCGGTTTTTGTCATCCACTCACCCTACCCTGCCTTCACCGGCGCAGCGGTTGCGCTGGAGCGTGCGCTCGGCAGAGCCTGATCACGTCGATCGAATCGGCGCGTCGACATCGTCGGCGCGCCTTTGCGTTCACATCAGCACTGCGCCTGCCAGGGTCAGGCAGAAGATCCCCCTCAAATCAAAAAAGGAGTAGTCCATGAATCCCACCTCGACCAGCGCATGGAAGGCGCTGACGCAACAGGCCGAACAATGGAAGAAGCGCCACCTGCGCGAAGTCTTCGCGGAAGACCCGGCACGCGCGCAGCGCTACGTTGCCGACGCCTGCGGCATTCAACTCGACTACTCCAAGAACCGCGTCGATGACGCAACGCTCAAGACGCTGGTGCAACTGGCCGACGAAACCGGCGTCGCCGCACGCCGTGACGCCATGTTCAAGGGCGAAAAGATCAACAGCACCGAAGATCGCGCCGTGCTGCATGTGGCCCTGCGCAATCGCAGCAACACGCCGATTTCGGTTGATGGCGAAAACGTCATGCCTGGCGTCAACGAAGTGCTCGAACGCATGTTCGCCTTCGCTGACAAGGTCCGCAGCGGCGCATGGAAAGGCCGTACCGGCGAATCAATCACCGACGTGGTGAACATCGGCATCGGCGGTTCAGACCTTGGCCCGCTGATGGTTTGCGAAGCGCTCAAGCCTTACGGTCACGATCGCGTGAAGCTGCACTTTGTCTCGAACGTCGACGGCGCGCAGATCGCGCAGACGCTGCGCAAGCTCAACCCTGCAACGACGCTGTTCATCATCGCGTCGAAGACCTTCACAACGATCGAAACGCTGACCAACGCGCACAGCGCGCGGGACTGGTTCCTCGCCTCTGGCGCCAGCGAAGCGGACATCGCGCAGCACTTCGTCGCGGTGTCCACCAACGGCGCAGCCGTCAGCAAGTTCGGCATCTCGACCGACAACATGTTCGGCTTCTGGGACTGGGTGGGCGGCCGCTACTCGCTGTGGTCTGCCATCGGCTTGCCAATCGTGCTGTCGATCGGGCCGGACAACTTCAAGGCCCTGCTCGCCGGTGCCCACGCGATGGACGAGCACTTCCGCACCGCGCCGGCCGAGAAGAACCTGCCGATGCTGCTCGGCATGCTGGGCGTGTGGTACGCCAACTTCCTCGGCTCGCCCTCGGTCGTCATCGCCCCGTACAACCAGAACCTGCACCGCCTGCCGGCCTACCTGCAGCAGCTCGACATGGAATCGAACGGTAAGGGCGTGCGCAGCGAAGGCGACAAGGTCGACTACGCCACCGGCCCGATCATCTGGGGTGAGCCCGGCATCAACGGCCAGCATGCCTACTTCCAGCTGCTGCACCAGGGCACCCACCTGATCCCGCTCGACTTCATCCTCGCGCTGGAACAAGCAGACATGGATCCGAAGCACCACGCAGTGCTGATCGCCAGCTGCTTCGCGCAATCGGCAGCACTGATGCGCGGCAAGACGCCGGAAGAGGTGCGCGTTGAACTCGACAAGGCCGGCATCACCGGCGAGCGCGCCGACGTCCTGACCAAGCACCGTACCTTCGACGGCAACCGCCCGAGCAACATGATGCTGCTCGACAAGCTCGACCCTGCGCACCTCGGTGCGCTGATCGCGCTTTACGAGCACAAGGTCTTCGTCCAGGGCGCCGTGTGGGGCATCAACTCCTACGACCAGTGGGGCGTTGAGCTGGGCAAGCAACTGGCCAGCGGCATCGAGCGCGCGCTCAAAGGCGGCGGCGGTGAGCTAGACTACGACGCCTCGACCCAGCGTCTGATCGCCACGGCGCGCAAGCGTCTGTCGATCGGCGCTTGATGGGTCTGCGGCTCCCTGCATGGTGCAGCGGAGCCGCCCAAAGCCCGAACTGGAGGACTTTCAGAAGATGCAACACCCCCGCAAAACGGCGCGTCGCCTTGCCGCGATTGCTTTTTCGGTCGCGACCGCCTTGTCGGCATCCACCGTTCGGGCCGGCCTGATGGATGAGTCCCTGTTCGGCCCCAGCAACGACGAGCGGATCGCCGAATGGTCCAAGGCGCCGGAAAAGAAACTCAGGTGGGGTGATTGGGATTCACTGCAGTTGGTCGCACGCGACGGCGGCTCGAAAGGCAACAGCCACCCGGTTGTGCTCGACCCGGCACAGCTTGCAAAAGCCCTGAGTTCGATCGAGGGCAAGCCTTTCAAGGACACCAAGCCCGTCTTCTCGCAAGCAGAAGTCAAGCGTTTTGCCCCTGCAATCGTCGCGGCCCTCGCCAAAGCCTCACCCGATCAAGAGCTTGTTTTTGTCAGCACAGGTCAGCATGCATGGACCGGGCTTGTCGCCCCGGTCCTTGGCAACGCCGGGCGGATCTTCTACGCAGACGGCAAGCTCAATCTGATCTTTGGCATGCTGCACAGCGACTTCCCGCTGACGCAGGGCAACCGTGACGGCGGATCCGTCGCCACGCGCCCCGATGTCAAGATCAGCTTCGGTTCGCGAACCGCCCCGTCCAAAGACGTCCAGATCATCGGCGTCAAGGAAGGCGAGGCACAGTTGGTCCGCAGTGACTGGATCGCCATCAGCATCGGCACCGGCGCCCCTGCGGCGACCGCAGCGCCTTCGGCGACCTCCAAGCCGGCGGCCCCAAGTGCAAGCGACCCCGGTACCGACGCCTTCTACTCAAAACAGGAAGGCCGCCTCAAGGCGCTGCAGCGACTGCGCGATCAGGGTTTGATTACCGACGCGGAGTTCCAGGCAAAGCGGGCCCAGATCATCAAGGATCTGTAAGCAGTCACACCAGGGCCCTTGGGCTCAGCATCAAAAAGGTCGGCGTCTTCGGACGCCGACTTTCTTTGTCGCGCCAGGCTCGCGCATGGCCGTCAGCGCCCATTTCCAATGTGCGCTTGCGCGCGAAGCATCTGGCGCCGCAGACAAGCGGCCCCTGGGCCACAGCGACGCGGGGCCACGCTACCGCGCAGGAGGCATCGCGGTGAATGTGGCAAGCCCTCGCTGACGTGCCTGCCCCCTCGCGCATCCACTTCACGGCGAGCGCATCGTTCGTCGCGCTTCGAAGACGCCAGTGCGCATGCGACAATCCGGCCGATTCCAGCATCCAGATCCAGATCCAGAACCTTGAACTCCCGCGCCCCGATCCCCTCGCCCGCCGAACTCGACGGCCATACGCCGATGATGCAGCAGTACCTCACGCTCAAGGCACAGCATCCCGATACGCTGCTGTTCTACCGCATGGGCGACTTCTACGAGCTGTTCTTCGACGATGCGGAGAAGGCAGCGCGGCTGCTGGATATCACCCTCACGGCGCGCGGCAAGTCGGCGGGCAAGCCGATCGCGATGGCGGGCGTGCCCTTCCATGCGCTGGAGCCTTACCTTGCGAAGCTGGTCAAGCTGGGCGAGTCGGCGGTGATTGCGGAACAGGTGGGCGACCCGGCGACCAGCAAGGGGCCAGTGGAGCGCGCGATCAGCCGCATCGTCACGCCCGGCACGCTGACCGACGCCGCGCTGCTCGACGACAAGACCGATGCGCCGCTGCTGGCGGTGACGCAGCATCGCGGCCGCCTGGGGCTGGCGTGGCTCAAGCTCGCCAACGGCGATTTCCGCCTGCTCGAATGCGCACCGGAACAGCTGGCGTCACAACTCGAACGCCTGCGCCCGGCCGAAGCGCTGATCCCGGACGGGCTCGCGCTCGAAGGCATTGAAGCGCGCGTGCCGGCAGTGCGCCGCCTTGCCGACTGGCAGTTCGATGCCGCAACCGCACGCCGCGTGCTACCGGAGCACTTCGGCACCCGCGACCTCTCCGGCTTTGGCGCCGACGAATTCGAAGTCGCGCTCGGCGCCGCCGCCGCGCTGTTCGATTACGCGCGCAGCACGCAGCGCCAGAGCCTCAGCCATATCTCGGTGCTCTACGTCGAACGCGAGGAAGAATTCCTGCGCATGGATGCGGCCACCCGCCGCAACCTTGAACTGACCGAAACCCTGCGCGGCGAAGTCTCGCCAACGCTGTTCTCGCTGCTCGACCTGTGCGAGACCTCGATGGGCTCGCGCTGGTTGCGCCACGCGCTGCACCACCCGCTGTCCGACCGCATGCAGTGCGCGCAGCGCCACGCAGCGGTCGAGGCGCTGATCGCCGATCAGGGCCTGACCGGCGAAGGCCTTGCACGCGTGCTGCGCGGCATTGCCGACGTGGAACGCATCACCGCGCGCATCGCATTGCGCAGTGCCCGCCCGCGCGACCTTGCCGCACTGCGCGATACGCTCGCGCGCATGCCGGAGCTGCGCAGCCAGGTGCCGACCGGCGAAGCCGCGCTGCTCGCGCAGATCCATGCCGACATCGACGCACCGCTGGCGCCGACGAGCTTGCTGGCGCGCGCGATCGCACCCGAGCCGGCAACGAACGTGCGCGACGGTGGCGTCATCGCCGAGGGCTTCGATGCGGATCTGGACGAGTTGCGCGGCATCCACGCCAACTGTGGCGCCTTCCTGCTCGAACTCGAAACGCGCGAGCGCGAACGCACCGGCATTGCAACGTTGAAGGTGGAATACAACCGGGTGCATGGCTTCTACATCGAAGTAAGCCACGCCAACACCGCCAAGGTGCCGGACGACTACCGCCGGCGCCAGACGCTGAAGAACGCCGAGCGCTACATCACGCCCGAACTCAAGGCCTTCGAAGACAAGGCCCTGTCGGCGCAGGAACGCGCGTTGGCACGCGAAAAAGGCCTGTGGGACGAACTGATCGAAACCCTCGCGCAGGACATCACCGCTTTCCAGCGCATCGCGCGCGCGATCGCCCTGCTCGACGGGCTCACCAGCTTCGCCCGCGTCGCAGTGCGTTACGACTACTGCAAACCGCAGTTCCGCAGCGAAGCCGGGCTGGCCATCGAAGCGGGTCGTCACCCGGTGGTGGAGCGCCAGGTCGACAGCTTCATCTCGAACGATTGCGCGCTCGCCGCCACGCGCCGGATGTTGCTGGTGACCGGCCCGAACATGGGTGGTAAATCAACCTACATGCGGCAGATCGCACTGATCGTGCTGCTCGCGCACTGCGGCGCCTTCGTACCGGCGCGGCGCGCGGAGCTGGGCCCGATCGACGGCATCTTCACCCGCATCGGCGCGTCGGACGATCTGGCCTCCGGGCGTTCGACCTTCATGGTCGAGATGACCGAAGCAGCGGCAATTCTCAACAGTGGTACCGACAAGAGCCTGGTGCTGATGGACGAGATTGGCCGGGGTACGTCAACCTTCGACGGCATGGCGCTCGCCTTTGCGATCGCCCGCCACCTGCTCGAAAAGAACCGCTCGCTGGCGCTGTTCTCGACCCACTACTTCGAGCTGACGCGGCTGTCGATCGAGCACCCGGAATGCGCGAACGTGCATCTGGGCGCGGTCGAGCATGGTCACCGTATCGTCTTCCTGCACGCGGTGGAGGAAGGCCCGGCAAGCCAGAGTTACGGTATCGAAGTGGCCGCGCTCGCGGGCATCCCGGCGCCGGTGGTTCGCGAAGCACGCCGCCGCCTGCGCGCGCTGGAAAACCGCGAAGCCTCGGGCGGGCCGCAGGCGGATCTGTTCTCGGCGCTGCCACCGGAAGCTGAAGAAGCGCCGCCGCATCCGGTGCTCGAACGCCTTGCCGGCGTTGACCCGGACACGCTTTCACCGCGCGAGGCGCTAGAACAACTGTATGCGCTCAAGGCCCTGACCCGATGATCCGCACGCTGGCCTTGCTGACCGCCCTGCTGATGCAGCCCCCCGCATGGGCAGAGCAGTTCAACTTCGGCGTATTCGGTGACCTGCCCTACAACGACGCCGAGCGCGCCGAACTCCCCGGCCTGCTGGCCGCCATGGCAGCGGCAGAGGTCGCGTTCGCCGTACATGTGGGCGACATGAAGAGCAGCAACACGCCGTGCGACGACATCACCCTGAGCGACTTTCGCGACACCCTTTCGAACACCCCGTTTCCGACGGTGTTCGTCCCCGGCGACAACGAATGGCTCGACTGCGATCGCCGCAGCAGCGGCGGGTTCAAGCCCGAGGAACGGCTCGACAAGCTGCGAAGCCTGTTTCACGCCGCACCGCAATCGCTGGGGACCAAGCCGTTTCCGCTGGTGCGCCAGGGCGATGCCGACTTCACCCACGGTGCGTACATGGAGCATCTGCGCTGGCATCGCGGCCCGGTCACCTTCTTCACGCTCAACATTCCCGGCAGTGACAATAATTTTGGCGCCTTGCGCGAAGCAGGCGCCGAGTTCCGTCACCGCATGAGCGCGGTGCGAGACTGGATCAGCGGCAGCTTTGCCGAGGCGCGCAAACGCAAGTCCGGCGCAGTCGTGCTGTTCATGCATGCGAACCCGGACTTCGAAGCCTTTGCCGCCGGCAGCCCCGCGCGCGGTTACGCCGAACTGCTCAACGCCCTGCGGGCGGAACTCAGCGATTTCGAGGGGCAGGTTCTGGTAATCCACGGCGATACGCATGTGATGCGCATCGACCATCCCTTGCGCGATTTCAGCGGCGTAACCATCGAGCGATTCCGGCGGGCGGAAGTGTTCGGCTCGCCGATTCCCGGCTGGATCGAAGTGTTCGTGAATACCGAGGCGCAACAACTGATCCGGATCGCGCCCCGCCCCTTGCGTAGTGAAGACCTGACCAATGCCCCACTCGATTGATGTGTCCGAAGAAGCAGGCATGCGCTACCTGCACTTTGGTTCGGAATGGGTACAAGGTGCGATGCGGGTGCGCCGCCCCTTTGCCCTTGAGCTCGAATACACCCAGAACATGTGCGCGCCCTTGCTGCTGCGCGCTGCGCCATGGCCGCGCAACGTGTTGCTGATCGGGCTTGGCGCCGGCTCGCTGACCAAGTTCTTCTACCGCAACGTACCGCAGAGCCGGATCACCGTGGTGGAGATCGACGCCCGTGTGGTGGCCGTTGCCCGCGCGCAGTTCAAGCTGCCGAACGAAGACGCACGGCTGCGTATCGTGATCGCCGATGGCGCCGAGGCGATCACCCGCGACAGTGGCCGCTGGGATCTGATCCTGGTCGACGGTTTCGATCACAACGCCCGCGCCGGCATGCTCGACACCGCGCCGTTTTATGCTGCGGCGCGCGCGGCCCTGTCGCCCACGGGGGTGATGGCCTGCAATCTCTTTGGCCACCGCAAGGGCTTTCGCGACAGCTTCGAACGCATCACCCAGGCTTTCGACGGCCGCGCGCTCGCACTGCCGGCCTGCGATACCGGCAACGTGGTGGCGCTCGCCCATGGCGGCGAGGAACTGGCGCTCGGATTCGCCGAACTGAACGAACGCGCCGCCGCCTTCAAGCTTGAAACCGGGCTGGACCTGCGCACGCTGATCAAGCGCCTCGAGACCGAACAACCCGCCACCGATGGCCAGTTACACTTCTGAATCGGTCAGCGTCGACTGCGCCATTGTTGGCGCCGGCGTCGTTGGCCTCGCCTGCGCCAAGCAACTGGCCGAACGCGGCCTGCAAGTGGCGCTCTTCGAACGCGAGCACCACTTCGGGCAAGGGATTTCGAGCCGCTCCAGTGAAGTGATCCATGCTGGGCTCTACTACCCGCAAGGCTCGCTGAAGGCTGAACTGTGCGTCGCGGGCGCGCCGGCCTTGTACGACTACTGCCGCGCCCGCGGCGTAGCGCACCGGCAAGTCGGCAAGCTGGTGGTCGCAACCGGGCCGGAGGATCTGGCCGCGCTTGAGCGCATCGGCGCGCAGGCACGCGCCAATGGTGTGCGCAAGGCAAAGCTCATCAGCGGCGATGAGGCGCGCGCGATGGAGCCGGCCCTGCACTGCTGCGCGGCGCTCTGGTCGCCCGATACCGGCATCGTCGATAGCCACGCGCTGATGCAAGCCCTTGCCGACGACGCCGAGGCGGCCGGCGCCATGCTGGTGTATGGCGCAAACGTCCAGCGCGGCATGCTCCGCGGCCACGGCGCCACCCTGCAGCTGGGCGGTGCCGAGCCCTACACCGTAGCGGCCGACTGGTTGATCAATGCGGCAGGCCTGGGCGCGCAGGCGCTGGCCGGCGCAATCGCCGAGTTTCCAGTCAGCCAGGTGCCTCCCCTGCATCTGGCCAAGGGGCACTACTTCTCACTCGCGGGCCACAGCCCGTTCTCGCACCTGATCTACCCGGTGCCGGAACCGGGCGGGCTGGGCACGCACCTGACACTGGATCTGGCCGGCAGCGCACGCTTCGGGCCCGATGTGTGCTGGGTCGAAACCCCCGACTACGCGGTGCCACTCGAGCGCGCGGCGGCCTTCGCCGCATCGATCCGCCGCTACTGGCCCGATCTGCCGGGCGAACGTCTGCAGCCCGCCTACGCAGGCGTGCGCCCCAAACTGGGTGGCCCAACTGCCGCCGCGGCGGACTTCCGCATTGACGGCCCTGCCCGGCATGGGGTCGCAGGCGTCATCCACCTGTTCGGCATCGAATCGCCGGGCCTCACCGCCTCGCTGGCGATCGCCGCCCGCGTGAGCGAAATGGTAAGCGCCTGAGTCCGCGCAGCAAACGGCCGCCGCGGCGCAATTGCTGATCTATGCTGAAACCATGAGTACCTCGCGGGCTCATCTGCCTTGCAGGGCCCGCCCGGCCGATCGCGTGCCTGCCGCACCCCGCTGCGGGAACACGCAACCCTCACGGGGAGGTTCCCCATCATGGATGCGTCAGATCCCCGCTCCGATCACTCACCATTCCAGACGCCCGCCCTGATCGCTGCACTACTCGCGGCGCTGATCGCTGCGCTGAACCTCGGCCAGACCCCGGTGCCGGACAGCGGCCGCCCCCCACCGAACCCGCAGGCGCCGCAGCTTGAACTGCGCGCCAACGCACGGCTTTGGGAGGATCCCTTCATCGCCCTTCATCAGGATAGCCGCGCCAAGCCAGGCCTCGCCGGCCCGGCGCAGAGCGAGCCGGCAAATCCAGATAGCAAGGCGGTCAGGCCTTGCAAGGGCTTTACCACGGCAATACGCGAGGGCTCAGCGCTGAAGCTCTTTGTCATCGCCAACGATGGCAGTGCCAGTGAAGACGCCGAGCTGCGCATCCGGGCGCGCGCGGCGGTGCTCGCAGCACTCAACCGATGGGGTTACGAACCGAGCGACTCCGAACATCTGCGCGGCCCCTGCCATTTCGCCCAAGGCGCTGCCAATGTTGCCTTCCGGGCGATGAGCGAGCGCTTCCTGCTATCGCGCGAGAAGGATTCGCAAACCGGCCGCAATCAGCGCGGCGAGCTGGGCCCCACCTACGCCGGCCGCGCCAACGTGGTCGATGTGTTCTGGATCAGTGACGGGCCGATGCGCCTTGCCAACGACAATGAGCAAGTCGCCGCGCAGTACCGCGAACTGCTCAAGGCCTTCAGATCTGAGATGGCGCTCGAGCCGGACCAAACGCGGCGACCGGGCTACACGATCATCGGCCCGCTTGACCGTGAAATCACGGATCGACTTGAGCGCGGCCTGCGCTGCTTGCGCAGACCGGCTTCATCCGCAAACGACAACACGCAGCACGCAACGGGCCTGCCACCGTGTGATGCCACGGATGCGCCGCAAGAGGGCTCCGTCGTGCCGCTGATCCTGCGGCCGTTCCGCAGCGTGGCCACCCTGGAAGCCTCCTTGCCCGGGCTGGAGCCTGGCCATCGGGTTGAAGAGTTCGGCCCCTCCGACGACATGCTGGCCAATGCGCTGGTGACCGAACTTGAGCGCCGCGGGCTCAACCTCACGCGCCCCACGACGCGCGTGCGAGTGATTGCCCCCGAGCAAAGCGCCGAGACCAATCGCTACGCCTGCCTGTTCGATCATCACGTCGCGCTGATCAGTGAATGGGATACGCACTTCGCCCGGGACTTTCGCCGCGCCTTCGTTGGCCGCATCCGTGCAGGCGCATCGGAACTCCACGCCGAACTGCGCGCCACCGATACCGCCAACGTTCACGGCTTTGCCTTCACCCGTGGGCTGGACGGCAAGAGCCTGCAAAGCCGGCCCAGTGACTACGCCACCACCCCAGCCACGAGTGTCACCGCAAGCGCCACATCGGGCAGCCCGCCGCCGGACGCGGCTTACGAGCGATCCATGCAGCAAAGCCAGCGCGACTATGTGCGCCGACTTGGCGACCAGATCGCGCTGCGCGATGCCCGGCTCAAGGCAGCGTGCGGCCGTGGCGCAATCGGCATTCGCGCAATCGGCATTCTGGCATCGGACTTCTACGACAAGCGCATGCTGATGCAGAGCTTGCACGGACGGTTTCCGCGGATGCAGTTCTTCACCACCGGCTTCGATGCACGAATGCTTGATCACGAAAACAGCGTGATCATGCGCAACCTGCTGGTTGCCTCGCGTTTCGATACCGCGCTCGCGCCCCCAATTCAGCGTTTCATCATCCCTTTCCGCGATGGCAGCCAGACGGCGCTCTTCCTGACCAGCTCGATCGCGCTGCTCAGCAACAGTGCCAGCGCCGACGAGATCGCGGGGTGGATGGGGCGCTGGAACACACTGCCGCCGCGCCTGCACGAGATCGGCATCACTCGGGCGCATCCGCTGCACGAGTTCTCGGACAGTGAACACTGCCCACTACTCGACTCGACGGAGGCGCCAGAGAATCTGCTGCGATGTCTGGACATCAATCCGCCACGCCACCAGCTGGCCAACCGCACCGTGCTTGCGATTGCGGCAGGCGCGTTTGCGCTGGCGATTTCGCTTTACCTGCTTGGCACTGCCGTGTGGCCACCCAAAGGGCGCCGCACTCTGGCGGGAGTATTCGCTGCGTTGGCCACGCTGCTGCTGGTGCCAGTGTTTTGCTTCAGCTGGATCCGGCGCACCGATGGTGCATGGAAGGAGGAGCCGTTCGCATGGTTCGACGGCATCAGCATCTGGCCCAGCCTGTGGCTTCGTTGGTGTGCGCTTGCGCTGTGCGCATGGCTGTTGTGGCTGGCAGCTACGCGCATCCGCAAGGTTCTGGCGGATATCTCGCAACGCTTTGACTTGCCGGTACTCACGCTGCAAAAGAGCGCTCACCGACGCTTCCGGCGATGGCCTACGCAATGGTGCCTGCTGCGCCGGCGGCTCAAGCGCGCGCTGCTGGGCGCCCGCCCGGAGCCAGCCGCCCTGAGCGCACGGCGCGCCTGGTTCAGGTTCTCATGTGGTGTTACGCCGCGCCCGCTGTTTGCGGCCGGCATGCTGTGGTCCGTGCTGATGATGGGTTTGATTGGGGCTCTGAGTTTGAACTACCCGTCACTGCCGCCCGTGCGCGGCGATATAGCGATCCCCCTGTTCATTGCGATCGCCGGCACCGGCACCCTGCTGTTCCTGCTGCTGGTCTTCGTCTCGCTCAGCGTCGCGCTGCGCTTGAAGGAAATGGCTAGCCAGCTGAGTAACCACTGCTCGAACTGGTCAGCCATTGCAACGAGCGCGGCACTCGATGAGTTGGAGGCGCAACAGTTCGATCAGGAACTGCTCGACGAGGCAAAGTTGGCGCTGACTACCGGCCCAAGCGCCCCGCGCCATTCATGCAGCGGCAAGTGCGCGAGCGGCTCACCCCTGCAAACGATCCTCGACCACTACCTCGACATACTGGTGGTCGAGCATGTATCCGAACACAACGAGTGGTTGTTGTACTTCCCCGGCGTGGTGCTGTCGCTGGTCATCGCGAGTCGCTGGTCGTATCTGGACGCCTGGGAGTTCGACCCGGTCGCCATCGTCATGCTGAGCCTGTTCGGCGCCGGCGCTTTGCTGACGGTGTGGGTGGGCAACCTTGCGGCCACCCGCACCCGACAAACGGCATTGCGGGGGCTCGACAATGTTGCAGCAAAACTGCGCGCCAACGACCAGAAACTTGCTCAGCTCTTGCGCCATGTTCAGCGCAGCATTCACGAGGTGGATTCGGGCATCTTCCGCGCCAGCCACTGGAACATCGTGCGCGCGATGCTGCTGCCGGTTGCCAGCGCGGGCGGCCTGCGGATCGTAGAGGTGCTGCTCAATACGCTGCAGTAATCCGGCTTCAGCCTGCTGCTGCCGGCTCCGTCGGCAGCCACAGGCACTTGCCCTTGTTGGCCTTGGCGATTGCGCCGATCACTTCGTCGTGGGCGGCCAGTTCTTCCGCCGATGCGCGCAGCACCCGCAGCGGCACCCGCACGATCGGGCCGGCATCATCGGCGCCCGCCTGCGGCGCCGGTTCGCTGTCCAGATCCATGATCAGGCTGTCTTGCCCGCGCGTCATCGCGAGGTAGACCTCGGCCAGCAGTTCCGAGTCGAGCAGCGCGCCGTGCAGTTCGCGGTGGCCGTTATCGATGTCGTAGCGGGTGCAAAGTGCGTCGAGCGAGGCCTTCTTGCCCGGATTCTGCTCCTTGGCCATCTTCAGCGTATCAATCACGCCGCTGCACAAGGTGTCGAGCAAAGGGCGGCCGAGCCGATCCAGCTCCATGTTCAGGAAGCCCACATCGAACTGCGCGTTGTGGATCACCAGCTCGGCGCCGGCCACAAAGGCCTCGAAATCGGCCACCACATCCTTGAACTTGGGCTTGTCGGCAAGGAATTCGTCGGTAATGCCATGCACCGCCATCGCGCCGGCATCAACCAGCCGCTCGGGGTTGATGTAGACGTGGTAATGCCGCCCGGTGAGCTTGCGCGCCACCATTTCAACGCAGCCGATTTCGATCACGCGGTCGCCGCTGCGCCAGTCCAGGCCTGTGGTTTCGGTATCCAGCACAATCTGCCGCATCACCGCCCCCTCACCTGGTCCACGCCACGACGCGCCAGTTCGTCGGCGCGTTCGTTCTCGGGGTGGCCGGCGTGCCCCTTGACCCACAGCCACTCGATCTTGTGCAGCGAGGCAAGCTGATCGAGTTCGCGCCACAGGTCATCGTTCTTGACCGGCTTGTTGTCGGCCGTTTTCCAGCCGCGGCGCTTCCAGCCGTGAATCCACTCGGAAATGCCTTTCTGCACATACTGCGAATCGGTATGCACCCGCACGCTGACAGGGCGGGTCAGCGCCTGCAGCGCTCGGATCACCGCCATCATTTCCATGCGGTTGTTGGTGGTGGCCGGCTCGCCGCCGAACAATTCCTTCTCATGCCCGGCGCTGCGCAGGATCGCGCCCCAGCCGCCCGGGCCGGGATTGCCCGAACAGGCGCCATCGGTATAGATATCTACGATTGCTTCAGTCATCTCTTCTTCTACGTTCGATCTGCACCGGCTCGCGTTGGGCGACCGGGGCAAAAGCCTTGGCGCGCGCGCGTTGATCGCGCCACGCCGGCGCAACCAGACGCATGCCGCGCACACGTTTGGTTGCCTGAATGACATACGCGCCGCCCGCAAAAGGCCACCAGCGCGGTCCGGCGCGATCCATGAATCCCCACTGCTCGATCCAGCGTGGCGGCGTCACCGGCGGCACGTAGGCGCCAAAGTCCACCCTGCCGGTTTCGAAGCTGAGCAGTTCCAGCCAGTCCTTGAGACGGCGCACGCTGAGGAACTGCCCCTGCCACGGGAAATCGCCCGCCGAGCGCGCGATCAGCCGCCTCACGCCCCACAGGCTGAAGGGGTTGAATCCGGTGATGAGCACCTGCCCTTCGGGCACCAGCACACGCTCCACTTCGCGCAACACCTGGTGCGGATGGGCGGAAAACTCAAGCACATGCGGCAGCACAACCAGATCCACACTCTGCGAAGCAAGCGGCAATTCGTGCGTTTCACTGAGCAGCGACACACTGCCTGCATTCGAACAGCGAAACTTGAAACCGATGCGATTGTTGCGCAGGTAATCGCATTCGGGCATGCCGATCTGCACCGCATGGAAGCCGAAGACGTCGGCCACCGCACGATCTGCCTGTGCGTGTTCCCACGAAATCAGGTACCGGCCTTGCGGCGTTTGAATCCAAGCTGCACAACCGGGAATTGACATCGTGTTCAAGCTGCCGAGAATGGCCGGGATGCAGATTGTTCCGCTTTCCGCCTTCTCGGACAACTATATCTGGGCCATTGTCGCCCAGGGCCGCTGCGTGGTCGTCGACCCAGGCGATGCGCGGCCGGTCGAGGGCTTCCTGAAAACGCAAGGCCTGGTGCTGGACGCGATCCTGATCACCCACCATCACGGCGATCACGCCGGCGGTATTGGCGCGCTTTGCAGCACAAGCGCCGTGCCCGTGTACGGCCCGGCACACGAGGCGATTGCAGGCATCAGCCATCCCGTGCAAGGCGGCGATTCGCTCACGCTGCTGGACGGCGCGCTCCCGCTATCGGTGCTGGATGTGCCAGGCCACACGGCGGGGCACATTGCCTACGTCACGCCCGGGGCCGTCTTCTGCGGCGACACGCTGTTTTCGGCGGGCTGCGGCCGCCTGTTCGAAGGCAGCCCGGCGCAAATGCACCAATCGCTCGCCACGCTTGCCGCATTGCCGGACGACACAGCGCTGTACTGCGCGCACGAGTACACGCTGGCGAACCTGCGCTTTGCCACGGCCGTAGAGCCGGGCAACCCGGACATCGCGGCCTACACCGTCCAGTGCCAGGCCCAGCGCGCAGCGGACACCTCCACCTTGCCCAGCAGCATTGGCCTTGAGAAACGCGTCAATCCCTTCCTGCGTTGCAGCACGCCAGCGGTTCGCCACGCTGCCGAGGGCTTTGCAGAGGCCCCCTTGCCCGACACGACGGCGGTGTTCGCGGCACTGCGCCGCTGGAAGAACGAGTTCCGTTGAAATCAGTCGTGGTTCAAGGCCAGTTGCGCTCGGTTACGACCGTTGCGCTTGGCTTCATACAAAGCCGCGTCGGCCAGCGCCAGCAAGGCTGCCGGCGTGCTGACTTCGCGCGGCGGCACCGCCGCGGCGGCGCCGAGGCTGATCGTGACGAAAGGTTGCCCGGCCGCCGGGGCGTGCGCTAGGGCCATTTCATTGACGGCGATCCGCATGCCTTCGGCCACCAGCATCGCGCCTTCGGCATCGGTATCCGGCAGGATCGCCGCGAACTCCTCGCCCCCGTAGCGCGCGACCAGGTCGGCCGGCCGCTTCACCTGACCGGCCAGACATGCAGCCACGCGGCGCAGGCATTCATCGCCGCCCTGATGGCCGAAGTGATCGTTGTATCGCTTGAAGTAGTCCACATCACACACCACCAGCGCGATCGGCGCGCCGCGCCGCTGCGCCCGCCGCCATTCGCGGATCAGCGTGGCGTCGTACTGGCGCCGGTTGGCGATACCGGTGAGGCCGTCGATCGACGAAAGACGCTGCAATTCGCGATTGGCATCGTCGAGGCGGCGGGTCAACACCACCAGCGAATAACGCATCTGCGAAATGCGCTGCATCGCGCGAACCTTGGCCGCGAGCACAATCGAACTGAGCGGCTTGAAGAGGTAGTCATCCCCTCCCACTTCGATGCCGCGCCGCAAATCGTCGTCGCCCGTGCGGGCGGAGAGAAAGATGATCGGCGTCCACTCGCCGTGCTGTTCCAGTTGCCGGATGCGCTTTGCGACCTCGAAACCGTCCATGCCGGGCAGGATCACATCCAGCAAGACCAGTTCCGGGCGATGCGCCTTGAACAGCTCTATCCCCGCTTCGCCTTCACGCGCAACCAGCGGCTCGATGCCGATGGCGCGCAACTGATGCGCAATCAAAGTGGCGCTTGTCAGTGAATCTTCGATCAGAAGCGCCTTCATGCCGCCCTCACGGCGCGAAAAGCCCCCGCCTTCACCCAAACCGGTCATCGATCCGCCCTCCGGCGTCTGGCCGCCGCAACCCCATGAAACAAAAGCATTTTGACCCTGCCGTCCGCAGCCCGATACAATCTCGCCTTTGCAAGTCGCCGGACCCTATCCCCATGCAGTCTATCGCGCGCCGAGCCGCTGCGCTGCTCTGTTTTGCAGCCGCTCAGGCCCTTACCACCGCTGGGATCGCAGTTGCCGACGACGCCGAGCTGTCGAGCACGGTCCGGGCCGCCGTCGACGCGCCCGCAGCCAGCCCGGCCGGCACCGACATCAGTGCCGTCTCCAACATCGACCTCTCGCGCCTGGGTACCCCCTCGGTCGCCACGATCGACCTCACCAGCGAATCCTCCGACCTCTGGCAGCGCATGCGCCAGGGTTTTGCCATGCGCGATCTGACCATGGATCTGGTGACCGACCGGCAGATCTGGTATCTGGCGCGGCCGGGCGCCTTGAGGGTGATGTTCGAGCGCGGGCGCAAGTACCTTTTCTACATCGTCGAAGAGCTTGAAAAGCGCGGCATGCCGACCGAACTGGCGTTGCTGCCCATGGTGGAAAGTGCCTTCAATCCGATGGCCTACTCCTCGGCGCGCGCCTCCGGCCTGTGGCAGTTCATCCCCTCCACCGGCAAAGACTTTAATCTGGACCAGAACTGGTGGGTCGACGAGCGGCGCGACGTGATCGCCTCAACCAATGCCGCGCTGACCTACCTGCAGGCGCTCTACGAAATGCACGGCGACTGGCATCTCGCGCTGGCCTCGTACAACTGGGGGGAAAACGCGGTTGCCCGCGCCGTGGCCAAGAACCGTGCGGCCGGCCTGCCAACCGAGTTTGCCTACCTGAGCATGCCGCAGGAAACCCGCTACTACGTCCCCAAGTTGCAGGCGCTCAAGAACATCATCGCCAGCCCGCAATCGTTCGGCTTCACGCTACCGCCAATTCCGAACGAGCCCTACTTCGTTTCGGTGGGGCCGCGCGGGGGCATGGATCTTCACGCTGCAGCCCAACTGGCGGAGATGCCGATCAAGGATTTCCTGGAGCTCAATCCGTCCTTCAACCGGCCCGTCATCCCGGGGCAGTCCGACCAGCATGTGATCCTGCCCAAGGACAAGGCGGACACCTTCATCAGCAACCTTGAGCAGGCCGAGCACCCCTTGCTGAGCTGGCAAACCTACACGCTCCAGCGCAACGAACGGGTGGAGCAAGTCGCACAGCGTTTCGGCATTTCGCCGACAAAACTGCGCGAGGTGAACGGGCTCGGGCCACGCATGCGCCCCACCGCTGGCTACACCTTGTTGGTGCCATCGCAGCAGGGGCTGGGCACCGTCGAGAGCGCGCCGGTGCTGGCCCCCAAACTGGCCTTTGCCGCGACGCCCAAAAGCCCGCCACCACGGCTGGGCAAACAGCCCAACAGCAGCAAGGCCAGAAAGGCCTCTACCCGCAAGGCTTCGGCAACAAGCAGCAAGCAGCGACCAATCACAAGCAAGCGAAAGCGTAAATAGGCGGGTTTTCCGCAATGTAGTGCTACCGGGCAGTCACGGGTATCATCCTGCGCTTTTGCGACTGCCCTGACTGTTACTGCAGATGCTTCGCCCGCTTGCCTCGATTTTCGCTGCGCTCTTGCTCTGGGTGGCGCCCGCCATGGCCGCCGACGGCGTCACCGTTGACGAGGCCTCCCGCCTGCGCAAGCTGGTTCCGGCCGAGCAACTTGAGCAGTCCGCCGGCCAGCAGTACCGCGAAATGCTCGCACAAGCTGCGGCAAAGCGGGCACTCGCCCCCGAAGGCTCACCGGCGCTGCGACGGCTGCGCGGCATTGCGCAGCGCATCATCCCGTACTCGGCCCGCTTCAACCCGCGCGCCCAACAGTGGAAGTGGGAAGTCAATCTGATCGCATCCAAAGACGCGAACGCCTTCTGCATGCCGGGCGGCAAGATCGCGTTCTTCACCGGGCTGATTGATGGGCTAAAGCTCAGCGATGACGAAATCGCCATCGTCATGGGCCACGAAATCGCTCACGCGCTGCGCGAGCATGCGCGTGAGCGCATTGCCAAGACGCAATTGACACAGCTCGGCGTCGGCCTGCTCGGCCAGTTCATCGGCGACGGCAAGTACACCGAAGTGTTCAGCGCGGGCGGCAATCTGCTCACGCTAAAGTTCTCGCGCCAGGATGAGAGCGACGCGGATGTGGTGGGTCTCGATCTGGCGGCGCGAGCCGGCTACAACCCGCAGGCCGGCATTTCGCTTTGGAAGAAGATGGAAAAAGCCGGCGGCTCGGGCGGCTTTGCCTGGCTATCCACCCATCCTGCCGGCAAGGATCGAATCCGGGAGATCGAGCGCCGCCTCCCGGAAGTCATGCCGCTCTATGAGCGGGCGCGCAGTTCAACAACGACGAAAGGCTGAAACGATGGCGAGCGAAGCCCCGATTTTCACCGCGGAGACATACAAGGTGCAGGACAGTTTTGGTTTCATGATCAACGCGCTGCGCGCGCGGATGATGGCGGTGATGGATCGAGAGCTCGCACCGCTGGGCATCACCAGTGCGCAGTGGGCGGTACTGGTGCAGATTGCGGACACCCCCGGCGTGACGGCGGCCACGCTTTGCCGCCGCGTGCACTACGACACCGGATCGATGACGCGCATGCTCGACCGGCTTGAAGAAAAGGCGCTGATCCGGCGCGCCCGGAGCGACCACGATCGCCGCGCGGCCTACCTGCATCTGACCGAAACCGGTAACGACGTATACCAGAAGCTGCCCGAATACGCGGTGAAGGTGCTCAACGCGCATTTCGAAGGCTTCAGCGCCGACGAGGTGACCCTGCTTCGTGGCCTGATGAGCCGCATGCTTGCAAACTCGGAGCGCCTGCTGGCAGGCAACTGAGCGCATCGCAAGCTAAACAAAAACGGGCGCCAAGGCGCCCGTTTTTGTTGCAAGCGGATGAGGTATGCCTCAGCGCTTGGCGAACGCGTCGGCAGCACCGTTGTACACGCCAACGAACTCTTCAACGATCAGCGATGCGCCACCGACCAAGCCGCCGTCGATGTCCGGCATGGCGAACAGGCCCAGCGCATTGCTTGCCTTCACGCTACCACCGTACAGAATGGCGGTTTCTGCAGCAAACGCTTCGCCCGCCTTCTTGATGTAGTTGCGGATGAAGGCGTGGGTTTCCTGCGCCATTTCCGGCGTAGCCGTCTTGCCGGTGCCAATCGCCCAGACCGGCTCGTACGCGATCACGATGGAACCCGGTGCTGCATTCGGAACCGCAGCGAGGATCGCATCCAGTTGCTTGGCCAGCACGGCCTCGGTCTGGTTGCCCACGCGCTCGGCCTCGGTCTCGCCAACGCACACCACCGGCACCAGGCCGCCGGCGAGCGCGGCAACCGTCTTCTTGCCAACCCACTCGTCGGTTTCGCCGAACAGGGCGCGGCGCTCAGAGTGGCCGATCACCGCGTAGGTGACGCCAACATCCTTGAGCATGGACACCGAAATCTCGCCGGTGTAAGCACCCTTGTCGTACTCGGACACGTCTTGCGAACCAACGCCGATCACCGAACCGGCCGTTTCGGCGACAACCGACTCCAGATAGGCAAACGGCGGGCAAACAGCAATGGCCACACCAGCCTTGATGGCCGGCACGCCAGCCTTGAGGCCGTCAAGCAGCGCCTTGTTGGCGGCCTTGGAGCCGTTCATCTTCCAGTTGCCGATGACGTAGGTCTTGCGCATGGGAACTCCTTTTATCGGATTTTTCCGGCCAGGTGGCCGGCGGGGGAAACGCGCGATTCTAATCGCGACGGGGCGCCGACGACACCCGCCAGATCAAATCAGCCACGCATTGCACGTGGAAGGGCAGGCCGCTTGTGCCCGCGCTCAGGCTTCCAGATCGCGCGCTTTGGCAATGGCATCCTCAACCCGGTCGACGCCGATCACCTCAAGGCCCGCGATGGCCTGCTTGGGCATGTTCGCCTTGGGGACCAGGGCGATCTTGAAGCCCAGCTTGGCGGCTTCTCGCAAGCGCTCCTGCCCGCGCGGCGCAGGGCGAATCTCGCCCGCCAGGCCCAGTTCGCCGAACATCGCCAGATCGCGCCTGAGGGGCTTGTTGCGCAGGGACGATACGATCGCCAGACACACGGCAAGGTCTGCCGCGGGCTCGCCGATCCTTACCCCGCCCACGGCATTGACGAATACGTCCTGATCGGCGCACATCACGCCCGCATGGCGATGCAGCACCGCGAGCAGCATCGCAAGACGGTTCTGCTCCAGCCCCACGCAAAGCCGGCGCGGGTTTGGCGCATGGGCCGGGTCCACCAGGGCTTGCACCTCAACGAGCAGCGGCCGCGTCCCCTCCTGCGTCACCAGCACGCAGGCGCCCGAGACATCTTGCTCGTGCTGCGAGAGGAAGATCGCCGACGGGTTGCTCACGCCACGCAAGCCCCGCTCCGTCATGGCAAATACGCCCAGTTCATTGACCGCGCCAAAGCGATTCTTAAACGCGCGCACCAGGCGGAAGCTCGACTGCGTATCGCCCTCGAAGTACAAGACCGCATCGACGATGTGTTCAAGCACCCGCGGGCCGGCAAGCGACCCGTCCTTGGTCACATGCCCCACCAGCACCAGCGCACAGCCGCTTTGCTTGGCGTAACGGGTCAGTTGTGCAGCGCATTCGCGCACCTGGGCCACCGATCCGGGCGCCGATTGAAGGGCCTCGGAGTACAGCGTCTGGATCGAATCAATCACAGCCAGCCGGGGCTTCTGCACCCGCAGGGTTTCGATGATCCGCTCAAGATTGATCTCGGGCAGCATTTCCAGCGCTGAGGCTTCGAGTTGCAGCCGCTGCGCGCGCAAGGCCACCTGCTCGCCCGATTCTTCACCGCTGACATACACCGCACGGCAATGCACCGACATCGACGCAAGCGCCTGAAGCAGCAGCGTCGACTTCCCGATCCCGGGATCACCGCCAATCAGCACGACGCCACCCGCCACCAGGCCACCGCCCAGCACCCGGTCGAATTCGTCGATGCCGGTCGCAAGGCGCGAATGCGCTTGCGGTGTGAAGTCGGCGAGCTTCTTGATCTGGCTGACCTCACCGGCGAGCGCCGCAAACCGGCTGCTGGCAGCACCAGCCGGCGCCGCAACCGTTTCGACCAGTGTGTTCCACTGCCCGCACGCCGGGCATTGCCCCTGCCAGCGTGGCGCCTGCCCACCGCAGTCGCTGCACTGGTAAACCGTCTTGAGCTTGGCCATCAGGGCGCTTCGGTCACCGACACCGGTACGCGCTTGGCGATCGCGCAGAACAACTCGTAGCTGATCGTGCCGGCTGCCGCTGCCACTTCGTCCGCGGGCAGGCCGCGCCCCCAGAGCACCACCTCGGCCCCGACCGCTGCATCGGGAATATCGGTGATGTCACACGCCAGCATGTCCATCGAAACCCGCCCAAGCGTCTGCGTACGCCGCCCGGCAACCAGGATCGGCGTGCCGGTGGGCGCATGGCGCGGATAACCGTCGGCGTAGCCACACGCCACAATGCCCACGCGCGTCGGCCGCTCCGCCACGAAGCGGCCGCCGTAGCCGACCGCCTCGCCCGGTGAAAGTGACTGCACCGCGATCAAGCGGGACTCGAAGTGCATGGCGGGCCGAAGGCCGAGTGATTCGGCGCTGGCCAAGGCAGGCATCGGCGATCCGCCGTAAAGCATGATGCCGGGGCGCACCCAGTCGCGCGCCGCTTCCGGGAAGCGCAGGATGGCGGCCGAATTGGCCACGCTATGGGGCAGGTTCAGGGAGTCGCACGCGGCATCAAAACGCGCGAGTTGCGTGGCAATACCCGCTTCGTCGTCGGCGCGGGCAAAGTGCGTCATCAAGGTCACATTGGCCACGTTGCGGGCGCCCTTCAAGCGCGACACCAGGGCAAGGGCTTGCTCGGGCGCAAAGCCGAGACGATTCATCCCGGTATTCAACTTGAGGAAGACCTCAATCGGCTGATCGAGCGACTCGGTTTCAAGCATGCGGATCTGCTCGCGGTCATGCACGGTCAGCCCCAGGCGCAAGCGCCCGGCAAGGCGGGTGTCGGCCGCGTCGAATGCACCTTCGAGCATCAGCAAGGGGTGATCGATGCCGGCGGCACGCAAGGCCTCAGCCTCGGCGAAGTCGAGCATCGCAAACCCGTCCGCCACCGGCGCGGCCGCCTTCGCGCAGCGCAGCAGGCCATGACCGTACGCGTCAGCCTTGATGACTGCCCACGCGCGCGAGGCCGGCGCGGCGGCCTTGGCCCGCAGGTAGTTCGCACGAAAAGCGGCTGGATCGACCGTGACGCGAATCGGTCTAGGCATCGCGTTGCAGGCCTTTCGCCTTGAGGTGTTCGGTCGCGAAGTCGGCAAAAATGGTCACCACGCGCGAACGGAACTTGTCTTTGGGCAGCAGCACCGAAATGGTTTCGTAGAGTTGCGGCTCCAGCGGCAAGGCGACCAGCCGGCCGGACTGGATGTCCTTGTCGATCGACGCGCGCGCGGCAATCGCGAACCCAACCCCTTGCTGCACCAGATGCTTGATCGTCGAGAGGCTGGAAAGCTCCGCCGTCACATCCAGGTTCTCCGGCGGGAAGCCGGCCTCGCGGAAGAATCGCTCGGCCGCCTCGCGAATCGCCGCGCCCGGGTCACGGTCGATGAAGGGCAAGCTCACCAGATCGTCGGCGCGCACCCGCACATGGCGGGCCAGCACATGCCCCGGCGGCACGATGGCGAAGAGCTCGTCCCGGCCGACTTCACGGCACTCGATGCCCGCGTCGAGAGATTCAATCTCGACCAGACCAACATCCAGTTCCTTGTCCGCGACACGCCGCTCAACCCATTCCGAGTTACCGACGAAAACACGCGGCACCACTTTCGGATACTGCCGCTTGAAACCATCCAGCAAGGAAGGCAGCCAGTACGAGGCAATCGTGGGCGACAGGCCGACCGATACGACGCCATTGGGCTCCTGCGTCAGGCCGGCGACCTGATCCTCCATCTCGGCGCTCATGCCGAGGATTCGCTCGGCGTAATCGAGCACGATCTCACCGGCCGGCGTCATGGTGACCTTGCCGTAACCGCGGTCGAGCAAACGCGTATTGAAGTGCTCTTCAAGCTGCTTGATTTGAAACGTGACTGCCGGCTGTGTCATGTACAGGGCCTCGGCGGCACGAGTAAATGAACGGTGTTTTGCGACAGCGAGGAAGACTTGCAGCCGACGATCGGCCATGGTTGCCATGGTGATAGCTCCTGGCGGGCGGCAGCAAACTATGACAGCAGCGTGATGCAGTGCAGCAAGTTGCGCCCAGAGGCCCGTCAAATTGGGGTTTTAGCAATAGTCGATTGCATCACAAATCGGCCGGAGCCGCCAGCGACGCCGCTTCCCGCATCGCGCCAACACGGCCGCGCAATGGGTTCGTGATATAAAGCCGAGTCCCTCCGGGGCCCAACGAATAGAGATAAATGACCCGAGGCTTTTACATCATCATGGCGGCGCAGTTCTTTTCTGCGCTTGGCGACAGTGCACTGCTCATCGCGGCAATCGCGATCCTGCGTGACATGCAAGCCCCCGCCGCCTACGAACCTTTATTGAAACTGTTTTTTACAGTTTCGTATGTCGTACTCGCTGCGCTGGTCGGCGCGTTCGCCGATTCGATGCCCAAGTGGCGAGTCATGCTGATCAGCAACGGCATCAAGATGCTCGGTTGCAGCATGATGTATTTCGGCGTCCATCCGCTGATCGCCTACGCGATCGTGGGCCTTGGCGCGGCAGCCTACTCGCCGGCAAAGTACGGCATCCTGACTGAGTTGCTCCCACCGCGTCTGCTGGTGGTTGCGAACGGTTGGATCGAGGGGCTGACTGTCGGCGCAATCGTCATCGGCACACTCGCGGGTGGCTTCCTGATCGACCCAGGCTTCGTTGAGCGTGCCCTGGCACTGGACATCCCCGGGCTAGAAACCGGCATCGACACCCCGGCCGAGCTGGCGATTTCGATCATCGGCATGCTCTACGGCATTGCGGCACTGATCAATCTGAAGATCCCCGACACCGGCGTCGATCACAAACCGCTGCGCAGCAACCCCGTTTATCTGGTGCACGAATTCATCCACTGCAGCAAATTGCTATGGCGCGATCGCCTTGGCCAGATTTCATTGGCCGTCACCACCCTGTTCTGGGGCGCCGGGGCAACCTTGCAGTTCATCGTGATCAAGTGGGGCGAGACGAACCTGAACCTGAGTCTTTCGAAGGCATCAATGATTCAAGGGGTCTTCGCAATCGGCGTGGCCGTCGGCTCGGTGCTGGCTGCGCGCATGATTTCGCTGCGCAAGTCGATCAGCGTCCTGCCGCTGGGCATTGCGATGGGCTTGATCGTAAACGTCATGGTGTTCGTACACGACCTGAAACTCGCGATGGTGCTGATGATCATCATTGGCGCGCTTGCCGGCTTCTTTGTGGTACCGATGAACGCGCTGCTCCAGCATCGCGGCCACATCCTGATGGGCGCGGGCCACTCGATCGCGGTGCAGAACTTCAATGAAAACCTGAGCATCCTCGCCATGACCGGGCTCTATGCCCTGCTCATCTGGGGCGGGCTCTCGGTGCATGCGGTGATCGTGATGTTCGGCATGTTCGTCGCCGGCACCATTTTCCTGGTCAAGCTGCGGCACGAAGCCAACCAGCGCGAGTACGATTCAGTCAGCCAGCTTGAAGACTGCCGCCACTGATCCTGGCGGCTATTCGGCGCGCGCGGGCTGATCGCGCAAGGCCTCGCGCGCAAAGCAAAAATCTTCCCAGGCCTTGAATTTCTCTTCCGGGTTGCGCAGCAAGTACGCCGGGTGATAGGTCACCACGACCGGTATCGCATCGAAGCGAAACAGCTTTCCTCGCGCCGCGCCGATCCGTACTTCTTGCTTGAGCAAGGCCTGCGCAGCGGGGCGACCGAGCGCCACGATGATTCGCGGCTTGATCAACTCGATCTGTCGGCGCAGATACGGAAAACACGCATCAATCTCGTCCGGCTCGGGCGTCCGGTTGTTGGGCGGCCGACACTTCACCGCGTTAGTAATATAGACACCCGCGCCACGCACCAAGCCGAGCGCCGCAAGCATCGCATCGAGCAACTTGCCCGCCTGCCCCACAAACGGCTCCCCCTTCGCGTCTTCTTCAGCTCCGGGCGCCTCACCAACAATCAGCCACTCGGCAGCGTGCCCGCCAACACCGGCGACTGCGCAGTGACGCTGTTGATGCAAAGCACACTGCTGGCAGGCCGACACCAGCGTGGCAACCTCTTCCAGAGTGTCGCCCAGATGAGCATCCAAGGCCCTGCCGGCAACAAACGCGCTGGCCGGATCGGGCGCAATCGGTGACGTGGCCGCAAGATCATCCGGCAACTGCGCCTCGGCACTGGCCGGCACCGTTGGCTCAAGCGGCACCTCAGCCGGCTCCGCCTTCGCCGCTTCGCGCAACACCCAGCGCGGCCCCAACCCGAGCAAGCCGAGGGTAATGTCAGACTGCAACTTGCCGCTCCTTGCACATCACAACTGCATCCTCTCGCCTGCCGTCACTCGGGTAGTAGTCTTTGCGAATCCCGATTTCGACAAAGCCCTTGCTCAGATACAAATGGCGCGCAACGGCATTACTCACCCGCACTTCAAGCAGCACCGGCCCGTGAGCCAGATCGCCCGCACGCGAAATTGTCTCGTCCAGCAACCATCCGCCAACCCCACGCCGCTGAAAGTCAGGCGCAACGACAATATTCAGAATGTGCAGTTCGTCCAGCACGCGCATGCAGACCGAGTATCCCGCCGGAACTGCGCCATCCAGTGCAAGCAGACAAAGATGCCCGGCAGCCATTGAGGCCTCAAAAGCACTGCGTCGCCACGGAAAACGCAAGACGGATTGTTCGCATGCCGCAATCCAGTCAAGGTCGGCCTCGGTAACCGGGCGTGCGGTCAGGGTCAGATCACGCAACTGAGTTCAGCCTCCGAACCGCGAGTTGTTCCACCTTGGTCATGGCGACCTTGTTTCGAACGTAGTCGGGCGCCAAATCATGAAGCTCAAACGTCTCGCCCGCAGCTAAGGCGGCCATCGCCAAGCGCGCCACCGCAGAAGCCTTGGGCACCGCGAGCGAATCGACGATCGAGATCAGGGGCGCACTATCACCGAAGACCGCTTCATGAGCGCCGAAGCCATTGCCAAGCGCACGATCACCTGGTTGCAAATGCTGACGGAGCACTTCAGGCGTGGAGCACCTCGGCTCGGCATCAAGCGTGCATTCCACCGAAACCCGCGCCCAGTAGACTTCCCCCAGGCGTGCGTCCAACGCCACAACCAGCTCGCCGCTGGAAAGATGGGGCTCTGCCAGCGCACGGAGACTGCTCACCGGCACCACCGGCAGACCACGCGCGAGCCCCAAACCCAGCGCGATCGAACACGCCGACCGCAACGACGTGAACGCACCGGGCCCACTCCCGAACGCAATCGCATCCAGACTTTGCAGTGAAACGCTCGCGCAGGCCAACGCCTCCACTACCGTAGCCACCGTCAAGACAGCGTCCGCCCCGGCGCAAGGCGCATACTCAATGATCCGCCCCTCCGTTACGATTGCGATCGTTGGAGTACGGGTGGAAGACTCAATTGCAAGAACATTCATTAAATAGAACCAGAATTCGGGGCAAATTTCTCAAAATGCTGTCGCTTGCCGCCTGCGGCGGCAGCAAAGCGATCGTCACCAAATAGGCCCAGCGGACGCGAGGAGCCCTTTCGAGCCCCCTCAACACACAACAGCCACACGCAGAATACTCGCCACCCAAGCTGAGATGCTATCTCAACAGGCCGTCAACGCATTAGCTGGTGGAAATCGCAGCCCGAAATAACAAACCCGCAGAGCCTACGCAATGCGGGTTTGATGGACTTCAATTGGCGGAGATGGAGAGGCCGACGATTTAAAATACAAGCCTTTGATTTAATAAACAAAATCTAAAACCCGAAAAATCGCTGTAACGCCATCACATAGCACCGGAAGCAGTCCAACTGTAGCAGGCCCGCCACGACGCCTCAAGCGTCCATTATGGGTGAGTTATAGACAATGCCGCCGTTGGACCCAAAAAGTCTGCCAAGAATCCACGTCCGCCTTGGCGCGGAGTCATCCAAAATGAACGTGGCCAGCTTGTTACGCTGGCACGTATATGCGCTCGACCGGCATCAGCAAGGCCTCGCAGTTCTCGGTGACGTGCTGTCTCTTCGTCCGTACGAAGTCCGACATATCCGAAATGGAGACGATGGCGCTTTTGCCATAGGTCTCAAGATTGCGGCCTCGCAGCCCAATCTGTACCGCGCGCCGTTCGATAGCCGCGCCGAAGGGATCATGGTCGGGATCCCTCTGCAGGCGCACATCTGAGGTTTTTTCCGCTGCTTGCCACGCTTTACGGGATTGGTTTGATGCCGCCGGCAGACTCGACGGCACGGCCTGCTCAAGCAATGTGTCAAAGAATTCGCGGCGTAATCGAACAGCCAGAATCCACTCCAGTCCTAGCTTCGTTGCCCACCCGCTACGAAACATCAAACAATTGTGCGATCGCGTCCCGCCGCGTGGTGTAAGAGTCAATCAGAAGGTCATCGACTTCGGTATGGTGAATTGCATGGTCAGTCAGCCACAGCAGAGAGGCTGAGTTTGGAAGTGTCGCCGACCTCGGCGAGCGTTTCCAGCGTCATGTAACG
>NZ_JAPFHA010000015.1 GCF_026586805.1 Niveibacterium sp. 24ML
GGGTGTCGTTGGCAATCGGCACCGTGATGGTCTGGGTCGTGGTGCCCGGCGTGAAGGTCAGGGTACCGGTGGTGGCGGTGTAGTCACTGCCGGCGGTGGCCGAACCGTTGCTGGTGGCAAAGTTCACCGACACGCTCTGGCCGCTGGCGGCCGAGAGGGTGACGGTAAAGCTCATCGTGCCGGCCGCCTCATCGACGGTGACGTCATTGACGCTCAGCGACGGCGTGGCGTCGTCATCGGTGATGGTGCCTGTACCAGTGACACCGCCCACGGTCAGGGGCACCGCTTCATTGATTTCGTCCAGCGCATCCTGGGTGGTCGGCAGCGTCATCGTGAAGCTGGTGACACCAGCCGGCACGCTGAGCACCCCGCCGGCCAGGGTGACGCCGTTGGAGAAGGTCGGCGTGCCGTAGTCGGTCGCTGCGGCCGAGCCGCCGCCCAGGGCGAACGGATAGGTGGTCGCCACGCTCGAACCATTGGTGAGCGCAATCGTGTAGACCAGATCGCTGCCCTCGGTCGCCGTCGGGCTGCTGATGCTCGCGATGCTCGGAGCGGCATCGTTGTCGGTGATCGTGCCGACGCCACTGCCATCGGCGATGGTGGCATTGACCGCACCGGACAAGCTCACGTTGAGCGTTTCGGCCGGCTCATCGAGGGTGTCGTTGGCAATCGGCACCGTGATGGTCTGGGTCGTCGTGCCCGGCGTGAAGGTCAGGGTGCCGGTGGTGGCGGTGTAGTCACTGCCGGCGGTGGCCGAACCGTTGCTGGTGGCAAAGTTCACCGACACGCTCTGGCCGCTGGCGGCCGAGAGGGTGACGGTAAAGCTCATCGTGCCGGCCGCCTCATCGACGGTGACGTCATTGACGCTCAGCGACGGCGTGGCATCGTCATCGGTGATCGTGCCGGTACCGGTGACGCCGCCCACGGTGACGGGCACCGTCTCGTTGGTCTCGTCCAGCGCATCCTGGGTGGTCGGCAGCGTCATCGTGAAGCTGGTGACACCGGCCGGCACGCTGAGCATACCGCCGGCCAGGGTGACGCCGTTGGAGAAGGTCGGCGTGCCGTAGTCGGTCGCTGCGGCCGAGCCGCCACCCAGGGTGAACGGATAGGTGGTCGCCACGCTCGAGCCATTGGTGAGCGCAATCGTGTAGACCAGATCGCTGCCCTCGGTCGCCGTCGGGCTGCTGATGCTCGCGATGCTCGGGGCGGCATCGTTATCGGTGATCGTTGTGGTGACGCTGTTCGCGGCCGGGTTGGTGGCAATCGCCTCAAAGCCGCCGCCGCTCACGCCACCGATCGTGACGATGATGGTCTCGTTTGGCTCGTCGAGCGTGTCATTCGTGGTCGGCAAGCTGAAGGTTGCACTGCTGGAACCCGCCGGAATCGTGACCGATACCACCTTCGTGTAATCAGTACCGTCGGTGGCGGTCCCCGAGTACGTGAGGTTCACGGTCACCGGCGTCACCGCCGCTTGCGAGAGCGTCACAGTGTAGGTGCTCGTGCTAGCCCCCTCGACTACCGAACTCGGGCCGGCGAGCGAGACCAGCACCGTATCCGGTGTGGCTTCATCGCTGATCGTGGCGGTGCCGGTGGCCGATGCATTGGCGACAAGGCCCCCTGTGACATCTGCGCGCAGGCTGAAATATTCGTCAACTTCGGCGAGCGCGTCGTCGGTGGTCGCGACGCGTACTTGCACGGAGGTATCGCCGGCCGCAATCGTGATACCAGCGGGTGGTACCGGCAGCCATGCGCTGCCGTTGAAGTACTCGATCGCGGGCGAGGTGTCGGTTCCCGGCGTGGCCGTTCCGGCGATCAGGCTGGGCGAGAAGGTGACATCGCCGGTGCCGGCATTCGAGAGCGTGACGGTGAAGACGGCGAAATCACCTTCGATCACGGCGGCATCGCTGATCGAGAGGGTCGGGGTGTCGTTATCGACGATCACGGTGGTGACGCTGTTTGAACTGCCGCTTAGCGCCAGGTTTTCGAACGCTCCGCCTGTCGCGCCCGCAAGGGTGACGGTAAAGGACTCGCTTCCTTCGGCGAGCACGTCGTCGAGTGTGGAGATCGAGAAATTCGCGTTGCTTGAGCCCGCCGGGATCGTCACCGTCGTGGTGCCGGAGAAGTCGATACCGTTGGCTGCTGTGCCGGTGTAGCTGAGCGTGACCTGAACGTCTGATTGCGCCGGCGCGGTCAGCGCAAGCGTGTAGTTGGCGCTGCTGCCTTCGGCGACCTGCGCGTCGCCGCTGAGCGTGACCGTTGTGGTATCGAGCGTGTCGCTGATTGCGGTGACGGCCGCCGCGGCGTTGACGACCAGTTGTTCAAAGCCCCCGCCAAGGGTGTTGGCGATGGTGGCCGAGACATTGCCGGCGTCGATGTATACATCGTCGCTGGGTGCCGCGACTGACACGGTGCCTGACGTGGCACCGGCCGCGATAATGATCTGCGCCTCGTTCGAGAGCGTCACCGTCAGCGGCGCTGCGGCGGCTTGGCTCAGTGTTGCGGTGTAGGTGATGCTGCCGCCCTCGGCAACGGCCGGGCTGGCCGTGAGGCTGAGCGACACCGTGTCTTCGGGGCCTGCAAGACTCTCGTCGCTGATAGTTGTGGTGACGCTGCTGGCGAGCGGGTTGGCGGCAATGGCTTCGAAACCACCGCCGCTGATGGCGCCGATGCCGACGACGATGGTTTCGCCCGAGTCGGCGATTGCATCATCAAGCGTGGCAAGGTTGAAGGTGGCGCTGCTGACGCCCGCCGGTACGACGACCGAAACTACGCCGGTGAAATCCGAACCGTCGGCGGCCGTGCCGGTGTAGCTCAACTGCACAGTCACGTCGCTCACTGCGGCTTGCGACAGGGTGACGGTGTAGCCGTTGGCGACGTTGCCCTCGACGACGCTGGCGGGGCCGGCGATCGACACCTGCACGGTGTCTTCGGGGCCGGGTACGCCGCTTGGGTTGCCGGGGCCGGCGTCGTCGGTGATCGTGGTGGTGACGGTGTTTGCGACCGGGCTAGCGGCAATCGCCTCGAAGCCACCGCCGCTGATTGTGCTGAGTGATACGGTGATCGTTTCGCCCGAATCGACCAGTGCGTCGTCTAGCGTGGCGAGATTGAAGGTGGCGCTGGTGGCGCCGGCCGGCACGGTGATCGACACCACTTTGGTGTAATCCGAACCATCGCTGGCGGTGCCGCTGTAGCTGAGCTGCACGATGACCGGGCTGACTGCTGCTTGGCTCAGCGATACGGTGTAATCGGTGGTGTTGCTGCCTTCGACGACCGAAGCCGGGCCGGCGATGGATACCAGCACCGTGTCTTCCGGGCCGGGGATGCCGCTCGGGTTGCCGGGGCCGGCATCGTCGGAGATCGTGCCGGTACCGCTGGCGGATGCGTTCTTGGTGACGCCGCCGGTGACCGTGGCGTTGAGGTTGAAGTTCTCGTCCACCTCAACGAGTGCGTCGTCGGTGGTCGCTACGCGTATCTGCACGCTGGTTTCGCCCGCAGCGAGGGTGACGCCGGCTGCGCCAACAGCGACCCAGCTTGCGCCGTTGAAGTATTCCATCGCGCTGGCCGTATCGGTGCCGACCGAAGCGGTGCCCGAGCTGATTGAAGGGGCAAACGTGACAGCCGTCGTGCTCGGGTTCGAGAGGCTTACGGTGAATACCGCAAAGTCGCCTTCGACGGCGGCTGCGTCCGACACCGCGATGAGCGGGCGGTCGTCGTCGGCCGGGATGCCCGGGATCGTCGGGCCGCTGCCGTCATCGACAATCGTGCCGATTCCGCTGCCGTCTGCGATGACGCCGTTGGTGGCGCCCGAGAGTTGCACGCTGAAGGATTCCGGCCCTTCGTAAGTGCCGTCGTTCGGAATGCTGATCGTGACCGTCTGGGTGGTTACACCGGGCGCGAAGTTCAGGGTGCCGCTGCCTGCGACGAAATCGCTGCCGGCGCTGGCGGTGCCGGGCGCGGTGTTCCAGTTGACCGAAACCGGCGCGGTGGTCGCCTCGGACAGCGTGACGGTAAAGCTGATCGTGCCCGCGGCTTCGTTGACGCTGACGTCGTTGATGGTGATCAGCGGATCGACCACCGGGGTGACTTCGATCGTTGCGGTGGCGGGGCTTGAGACGGCGCCCTGGTTATCGGTCACGGTGAATTGCAGATCAACCGTGCCGTTGAAGTCGGGCGCCGGGCGGAATACCAGTGTTGCGGCATCGGCCGGGCTGAGCACGGCGCCGACACTGACGGGGGTGCTGCCATCGGCCAGATACAAGGTGCCGCTGGCGGGCAGGCGGGTGACGGTGACGCCGGTGACGCTGCCATCGACATCGCTGCCGGCCAGCGACACGTTGATCGGGTTGTCTTCGGTGCCGGTGCTAGCCGAGGGGATTGCAATCGGCGCATCGTTCACCGGCGTAACGCCGACGTTGATGGTGGCGGTAGTGGTGCCGCCTTTGCCATCGGATACGGTGACGGTGAAGCTGTCGGGGCCGTTGTAGTCCGTGGCCGGGGTGTAGGTCCAGGTACCGTCGGTGTTGATGACGACGCTGCCGTTGACCGGGTCGCTGCCCTTGGCGAAGCTCAGGGTGTCGCCATCAAGGTCGGTGGCGGTGACGGTGCCGCTGACCGGGGTGTCTTCCGGTGTCAGAACACTGATGTTGGTCGTGCTCGGCGCATCGTTCACCGGCGTGACGCCGATGTTCACGGTGGCAGTGGTGGTGCCGCCTTTGCCATCGGATACGGTGACAGTGAATGAGTCGGGGCCGTTGTAGTCCTTGGTCGGGGTGTAGGTCCAGGTACCGTCGGCGTTGACGACGACGCTGCCGTTGGCCGGGTCGCTGCCCTTGGCAAAGCTCAGGGTGTCGCCGTCGACATCGCGTGCCGGCACCCGGCCTGCGACCGGCGTGTCCTCAAGCGTGGTGACGCTCAGGTTGTCTGCCTCAGGTGCGTCGTTCACCGGGGTGACGTTGACCGAAATCGTGCCGGTGGTCTCGCCGCCGCGGCTATCACTCACGGTGTAGGTGATGGTGGCCGGGCCGTTGTAGTTGGCCGGGGGGGTGTAGAGGTAGGTGCCGTCGGTGTTGACCGTGATGACGCCGATGCTGGCGGTCGGGGTGCCGATGACGCTGACCGGATCGCCATTCGGGTCATTCACCAGGTTGTCGATCGTGAAGCCGATGCTGGAATCTTCTGGCAGGTCGAGCGCCAGCGGTGTCGTTTCGGGTGCGACGTTCGGGTCTGCATCAGCGGCGCCGGTGGGCAGCAAGTCGATCTGCTGCGTCGTGGTGGGGATCTCAAGCCCCAGCGGGTCGATGCCTTCGGTGATCCGCAGCAAGCGCACGAAGCTGTTGCCGTCGCCGCCTGAACCGCCGCCCAGGCCTGCTGCGGTGGCATCGAGTTCGGCCAGCGGATCGGCGCCGGCATTGAGCGAGGCGATCACGCGATCGATATCGGCGTCTTGCGGCGGGGCGAGTGCGGCATCCTGCGCCGCGGGCGCTTCCTGCGTCAGCATCGCCGCGTCGGCAAGTACTTCACGGCCGCCGCCTACGGTGATCGCGTCGCCATTGGCGCCGCGCAGTTCGAGACGGGCGCCGCCCTCGGTGACGATGACCTGGCCTTCGGCGATACGGTCGCCCAGGCGCACTTCGCGCAGGCTGCCGTCGGCGTTGCGGACCCAAGCCTTGCCTTCAAGGTGGGCAACAAGACCTTCGGCGCGAATGGTGGTGGTGGCCATGAACTCTCTCCCGGACAGACTGATTCAGAATGGGCACGAAATTACGCCGCCCAAGGGGGCGGCGCATCGTACTCAAGGACAGTATCCGGGGCGGAGTTTGTGAATCAGTGTTACAGCCGCGCCCTACTTGATGCCGTGCACCCGCAGCGCGAGCTGCAGGCGGTCGTTGACGCCGAGTTTTTCGAACACCGATGTGAGGTGAGACTTGACGGTCCGTTCGGTGATCGCCAGGGCTGCTGCAATGTCGGCGTTCGCTTCGCCCAGTGCCGCACGTTGGGCGACTTCACGCTCGCGTTCGGTGAGCGGCCCGGCCCAAGCGGGCGCGGCAGGCGGTGCCGTGCGGCTTTCGACAGCGCGCAAAAGGCGCGCGAGAATGGATCGGCCGACCCATAACTCGCCCGCGGCCACCACGTTCAGCACTTGGCTGAGATGCTCTGCCGATGCGAAGGCGTGGCAGTAGCCGCTGCACCCGGCGTTGATTGCGGCAAGCCCTTCGGGGTCGTTGGGCTGGCTGCTGGCAAAGACCATGCGCAGCGTGGGCGAGAGCTTTGCCCACGCCGGATGCGTGAATGCGGGTAGATCCGGCAGGGCTGCGTCGATCAGTGCCAGCGTGGCGCCGGCTGGCAGGGCATCAAAACGGTTGGCGCGCACCAGCGTCCAGCCTTCGCCCAGCGCGTGCCAGCGGCGGGCAAGTTGATCGTCGTGCGTGGCGAGTACGAGCGTTTGCTTTTTCATCGTTCGGTCAGTGCGGTGGCCTTGGCGCGGATGACGGGCTTGAGCAGATAGGAGAGCACCGATTTCTTGCCGGTCTGGATGTCTACCTCGGCCACCATGCCGGGGATGATCGGCAACTGCTTGGGGCCGATGGTGCTGCTGTTGGTGCGCACCCGCACTTCGTAGAAGGCGTTGCCCTTGTCGTCGATCACCGTGTCGGCGCCAATCTGTTCGAGCTTGCCTTCAAGGCCACCGTAGATCGAAAAATCGTATGCGGTGAACTTGACCAGCGCTCGCTGGCCGGGGCGCAGGAAGGCGATGTCCTTGGGTTGCACGCGCGCTTCAAGCAAGAGCGCATCGTCGCTTGGCACGATGGCAACGACTTCCTTGCCCGGTTGCACGACGCCGCCCACGGTGTGCACGAACAACTGCTTGACCGTGCCGCGCATCGGCGCACGCACCTCTGACTGCTTGACGCGATCAACCAGCGCCACACTGCCTTCCGACAAGGCATTGAGCTTGGCGTTCACCTCGGAAAGCTCCGAGCGCGCCTGGTTCTTCATCTGCAGTTCAACTTCCTGGATCTTGCGTTGCGCCTCGCTGATGGCCGCCTGCACGCGCGGGATCTGTGCGTTGGCCGCGTCGCGCTCGCCGCGGTAGCGGGCCACGTCACGCTCCAGGCGCAGCAGCTCTACGTCGGACACCGCGCCGGTCTTGACCAGCGGGCGCGTCACCTCCAGCTCGCGCGCGGTCAGGTCATAGCTTTGCGAGGCCTGCTCACGGCGTGCGCGGATCTCGTTGAGCTCCTGCGTGCGCTGGTTCAGTTGCTGACGCGCAATGCCGACCGTGGCATCGAGTTCCAGCTGTTTCGATTCGTAGGCGGCGCGCTCCTGCTCAACCACCTCGGGCACTTCCTTCTGCGCCTCGGGCGGCGGCACGAAGTCCTTGCCCTCGGCAATCGCCTGAAGGCGGGCCGCGCGCGAGAGCAGGGCGAGGTACTGCGAGCGGTTTTCGCGCAGCGACGAGACGAAGCGGGTCGGGTCGATCTTCAACAGGACCTGATCCTTTTCAACCGTCTGGCCCTCGCGCACCAGGATCTGCTGCACCACGCCGCCATCAAGGCTTTGCACCAGCTGGTTTTCGGAGAACGGGATCACCTTGCCGTCGCCCCGCGTCACTTCGTTAACCTGCGCAAACGCCGCCCAGATCAGCAGAACCACCACCGCGGCAAGCGATATCCAGACCGCCAGCCGCGCGCCACGCGGGGTTTGCTCGGCAATCGCCCAGTCGGCATCGGCAAGGAAGTCAGCGTCGTCATGCAGGTCACGCGTGCTGACTCGCAGCAGCAGGCGGTCGAGAATCCGGGTTGTCTTCTGGAAAGACCAGCGGCCTGCGCGTTCGATGAAAGCGGGGAACTTGAATTTCATCATTGCGCCCTCCCCACGCGGCCTTGTTGCAGGGCTTCGACCACCTGCGCCTTGGGGCCGTCGGCCACGATCTGGCCGTTGTCGATCACGATCAGGCGCTCGACCAGGTCGAGCAGGGCGGTGCGGTGGGTCACCAGGATCAGGGTTTTCTGGGCCGCGAACTCGCGCAGCTTCTTCTTGAGCCGCTCTTCGCTCTGGTGATCCATGTTGCTGGAGGGTTCGTCGAGCAGCAGCATCGGCGGGTCGTTGAGCAGCGCGCGGGCAATCGCCACCGCCTGCCGCTGGCCGCCGGAAAGCGACTCACCGCGCTCGCCGATCGGCATGTCGAAACCGCGCGGGTGCGCGTTGGCAAATTCGGTCACCCCGGCGATGTCTGCCGCCGCCAGCACGGTGGCGTCTTCGGCAAACGGTGCCCCGAGCGCGATGTTCTGCCGCAGGCTGCCGTAGAACAGCGTGGCGTCTTGCGGCACGAAGCCGATTGCGCGGCGCAGTTCGGCCGGGTCGATCTGGCGAGAGTCGATGCCGTCGATCAGCACCGCGCCATCGCTTGGCTGATAGAGCCCGAGGATCAGCTTTTCGAGCGTGGTCTTGCCCGAACCAATCCGCCCGATCACGCCGACTTTTTCGCCCGCCTTGAGGCGGAACGATGCGCGCCGCAGCGCGTACTGCTCGCGCCCCGGATATTTGAAGCTGACGTCGCGAAATTCAATTTCACCGCGGAACTGGGCACGGTGCAGGAAGCTCGATTCTTCGGGGCGTTCAATCGGCAGCTTCATCTGTTGTTCAATGCCGCCCAGCGCCGTGCGTGCGTTGTGGTACTGCAGGAGCAAGCCAACCACCTGGCCCAGCGGCGCCAGCATCCGGCCGCTCAGCATGCTGGCCGCGATGATGCCGCCCATCGACAGCTTGGCGTCGATCAGCAGATAGACGCCGACGATGACGACAACTACCGAAACCGCCTGCTGCACGGTCAGCGATATGTTCACGATCAGCGACGAGAGCAGCTTCGTCTGCGTGCCCACCTGCGCGAGGAACTGCGTGCTGCGCTCCCAGCGCCGCTGGATCCAGCCTTCCGCGCCCGCGGTCTTGATCGACTCCAGCCCCACCAGGCTTTCGACCAGCGTGGCATTGCGCTGCGCGCTGGCGCGGTAGCTCGTCTCGGTCAGCTGGTGCATCTTGTCCTGCACCACAAAGGCCAGGAAGAGCACGATCACCGCGCCGATCAGGGCCGGCAGCAGGAGCCAGGGTGACAGCCAGGCAATCACCAAGGCGAAGATGAACACGAAGGGCAGATCGACCAGCGCCGTGACGGTGGCCGACGCGATGAAGTCGCGCACGCTCTCGAAGGCCCGTAGGTTGGCCGCGAACGAGCCCACCGATTCGGGCCGCGCCTCCATCCGGATGCCCATCACCCGCTCCAGGATCTTCGACGAGAGGCTCACATCGATGCGCTTGGCGGCGGTGTCGATGATGTAGCCGCGCAAGGTGCGCAGCACGAAGTCAAAGCCCAGCACCAGCAAGGCGCCAATCGCCAGCACCCAGAGCGTTTCCTCGGCGCGGTTGGGCACCACGCGGTCGTAAACGCTCATCGAGTACAGCGGCATCGCCAGCGCGAACACGTTCACCAGGATCGAGGCGAGCACGGCATCGCGGTAGAGCCGCCAGTTGGCGAAAACCGCCCCCCAGAACCAGTGGCGCGCGCGCACCTTGCCCACCTCGGGCACGCGCGCCTCGAAGCGAAAGCGCGGCCGCACGTAACACACCACGCCCGAGTACAGCGCGGCAAGGTCGTCCATCGGCAGCGTGACGGCCGACTCGCCCGCCTCGGGGAAGCGCACGCGTGCCTGCCCGTCGTCGGTGCGCTCCAGCAAAAGGCAGGCGCGCCCGTCCTGCAAAAGCAGGATCACCGGCAGCAGCGGCGCGCGGATCGCCGACAAGGCCTGCCGCACCAGCCGCGCGGAAAGTCCGGCGCGTGCGGCTGCCCGCGGCAGCAGAGAGGGGGTCAGCAGGTTGTTGACCAGTGGCAGGCCGGCTGCCAGGGCTTCGTGCGTCCACGGCATGCCGTGGATGCGGGTGAGTGCCGCGAGGCTGTCGAGCAAGGGGTCGTCATGGGAACCGTGCTCGCTCACATGCCAGGCGCGCGGGGTCGGCTGAGCGTCGCTCATTCGCAATTTCCAGTCAGGTGTTCGGGTGGCATCCTGTCGATCAGATCACGCCGTTGTCGCCCAGCAGATCCAGCGCACCGCTGAGGCGGCGGCGCAGACCTTTGCGCGCATTGAGCTTGCGTTGGGCGCCATGCGGCAGATCGGTAACGCGCAGGATGCCTTTTTCGATCAGGGTATCGATCAGATCTTCGAGAACGCGGATGAAGTCGGCGTCCAGATGGGCGAAGCTCTCGCCCGGGTCGCGCCCGAGAAATGCAAGCAGATCGGGGTGATCACTGGCGATTTCTTCAAGCGCGCCATCTTCCTTGTCGCGCAGGATCGCAATGATCGAACCATCGTCACTGCGGCGAACATAAGGCATGTTATCTCCCGGCCTTGATGAAGCCTAGTAAAGTTTTGTCACCTGATACGCCTTCCGGGGCGGCTATCTTGGCTTTCGGCCCGGACGGTGAAAACTTGAGCGTGACGGGGGCAATGATGCGGCGCAACGAATATCTGGAGTGGCTGTGCGAGCGCCTTGCACCGCTCGGGCCGATTCGCGCAAAGGCCATGTTCGGCGGCTTCGGGCTTTACGCCGGCGATCTGTTCTTCGCCATCGTCGCCGACGAGGTGCTCTACCTGAAGGCCGACGCACTGAGCGTTGCCGAGTTCGAACAGGCCGGCGTTGCCCCCTTCACCTACCCGATGAAGGATGGGCGGCTGCAGTCAATGCGCTACTACCCGGTGCCCGATGAGGCGATCGACGACGATCAGGCCTTCCTGCGCTGGGCGCGCAAGGGGCTTGAGGCCGCCCTGCGGGCGCCGCGCAAAGCGGCCAAACCCAGGCGCGGGCGGCAGTAGGGCGGGGCGGTTGCAGGCGTGGCCGTGCGAAAGAAGCGCACGCGCGTAGGGCGCCCTTGGGTTGCGGGTTACGCCTTTGGCTAACCCGCACGACGATTACTACGATGCTTCTTGGATAGATTGGGGGGTGTGAATATGCAGAGGAAACCTCCGTACTTGTTGGCCATTGCTACGATGCTTGCCGGAATAGCCGCGAGCGATCTGATGGGGCCCGAGCCCGTCTCAGTTGATCGCTGGAAGTGGACGATTTCACTTGGTTCGGCGATTTTTGGAGAGAACGGCAGGGCGAAAATGTATCTTTCTTTGGCGGCAAGCTTAGTCGCAATTGAAATCTACGAGCGGTACAAAAGAGGAAAGTGAACGCTGGGATATTCACTGTTGCTCACGAATTCGGGGGGCAACTTGTCGGCGCCGGAGTCACTGCAGTTTCCCTGGCCGGGTAGAACGAACGCTTGCCGAATGGTGACTCCTTTAATTGCGGGTTACGCCTTTGGCTAACCCGCACTACGCTGCCACGCTCACTTTTCTGAGCCATCGCGACGGCGCGGTGTATCGGCCTGCGGACGTGGCGGGTGGGTCTTGTTTTCGCGGAGGTGACTGCGCGACGGGAGCCCGTCGGGGCGGGTGCCGTGGCATCATCGCGCGCTCGATTGTCGGACCAGACCATGCATCCCAGCCCTGAAAACACGCCTTATGAATTGCTTGGCGGCGATGCCGCTGTGCGCGCCCTAGTTGATCGCTTCTACGATCTGATGGACTTGGAGCCAGAGTTCGCGCACCTGCGTGCGCTGCACCCGCCAATGCTGGACGAATCGCGCGACAAGCTCTACTGGTTTCTCTCCGGCTGGCTGGGCGGGCCGGATATGTTTGTTGAACGCAAGGGGCACCCGATGCTGCGTGCGCGGCACCTGCCCTTCCCGATCGGCGTGAAGGAGCGCGATCAGTGGCTGGCCTGCATGCACCGCGCGATGGACGACGCCAGCCTGCCGGCGCCCTTACGCCAGCATCTGGACGCCGCCTTCTTCAAAACGGCGGACTGGATGCGCAACCAGCCGGGCTGATGCCCGGCGCAGCCTGCGCCCCGATTCAGATATGCGGCTGACTAGAGGTAGAGCTTGGCGCGCTGGCTGGTGCGCATCCGGCGTTCGGCCGCCTCGGGGTCTTGAAGGGCCTTCCAGGTGGGGTAGGCGGCGGCCAGCGTGAGCAGGGCAAGGATGACGAACATGAGGCTTCCTCGCGCTCCGGCAATGTGGGGGGGGCGGAGCGAAAAACGCCGCAAGATTAGGCGTTTGGCCGCTGGCGAGGCTTGCGCTGACGCAAGCAATGTCGCGCTGCCGACAATGAAAAACGCCCGGCTGGGCCGGGCGTTTCAAAACGCAGGGCGCGGCAGTTAAACGTTCGGCCGCAGTTCAACAGGAATCGGGAAGTTCACATTCTCCGCCGCGCCATCGAGCGTGCGCACGCTTGCGGCACCCAGCGCCTTGAGCCGCGCGATGACTTCATTCACCAGCACCTCGGGCGCCGACGCGCCGGCCGTGACGCCGATGCGCCGCTTGCCGTCGAGCGCAGCCGGGTCGATGCCCTCGGCGTTGTCGATCAGGTAGGCGGGTACGCCGCGAACCTCGGCCACTTCGCGCAGGCGGTTCGAGTTTGAGCTGTTCTTTGATCCGACCACGAACACCACATCCACCTGCGGGGTCATGAACTTCACCGCGTCCTGACGGTTCTGCGTGGCGTAGCAGATGTCGTCCCGCTTCGGGCCGACGATCGCCGGGAAGCGCGCGCTCAGTGCATCCACCACGGTTTGCGCATCGTCCACCGAGAGCGTGGTCTGCGTCACGTAGGCCAGCAGCGACTCGTCCTTGACCTGCAGCGCGGCGACATCCTCAACCGTTTCGACGAGGTACATGCCGCCTTCGCTCTGGCCCATCGTGCCTTCGACTTCCGGGTGGCCCTTGTGGCCGATCATGATGATCTCGCGGCCCTGCGCGCGCATCTTCTGCACTTCGACGTGCACCTTGGTGACCAGCGGGCAGGTCGCGTCGAAGACCTTCAGCCCGCGCTGCTCGGCGTCGGCCCGCACCGATTGCGGTACGCCGTGGGCCGAGAAAATCAGCGTGTTGCCGGGCGGCACATCGGCGAGGTCCTCAATGAACACCGCGCCTTTTTCGCGCAGTTCATTCACGACGAACTTGTTGTGCACCACTTCGTGCCGCACGTAGATCGGCGCGCCGTACAGCTCAAGCGCGCGCTCGACGATGGTGATGGCGCGTTCGACGCCGGCACAGAAGCCGCGGGGGTTGGCGAGGAGGATTTCCATGTTCTTCTCTCTAGGACTGGTTGCTTGCGCGGGCAATGGCCGGCTTGCCATCGGCCCGCCACGTCTCAGTTCACGCCGACGATTTCAACATCAAACCGCACCGCGCGGCCGGCGAGCGGATGGTTGAAGTCGATCTGCACCGCGTCGTCCGAGACATCGAGGATCTGGCCCGAGAAGGCGTTGCCGTCGGGTGCGGTGAAGGTGAGCACCGCGCGGGGTTCGACTTCGACATCGGCCGGGAGTTCGTGGCGCGGAATCCACTCGACCAGCGCCTCGTGGAACTGGCCGAAGGCTTCACCTTCGGCAAGGTCGAAGCTGCGCTGGGTGCCGACGGCCAGGCCGATCAGGCATTCCTCGATCCGCGTGCCGAGTTCGCCTTTGCCGATCTGTAGCGTGGCGGGGGTCGACTCGAAGGTCGACAAGACAACGGTGCCGTCGGTCAGCGTGAAGCGGAAGTTCAGGGTGACCAGACTTTGCGGGCCGATCAGATTCATGATTTGGATTCCTCGGCCGGCTGACGGCCTGCGACAAACTGCGCGACAACCATCAGCACCGCACCGACGGTGATGGCCGAATCGGCCACGTTGAAAGCCGGCCAGCCGTAGCGACCGATGTGGAAATAGAGGAAGTCGACTACCGCGCCATAGGCGAAGCGGTCGATCACGTTGCCGAGCGCGCCGCCGATGATCAGCGCGAACGACAGGGGCTGCAGGCGTTCGTTGGCATGGTGCTTGAGCATCACCATCAGCCAGCCCGAAATCACCAGCGCCAGCACGATGAAGAACCATTTCTGCCAGCCCGGCTGATCGGCGAGGAAGCTGAAGGCCGCGCCGGGGTTGTACACCAGCACCAGTTGGAAGAAGTCGGTGTAGGGGATTGACTCGCCGAACTTCAGGGTGCGCAGCACCGCGAGCTTGGTGATCTGGTCGAGCACGATCACCAGGCCCGAGAGCCCCAACCAAGCCAGGAAGCGCTTAGGCATGCGTGCGCACCTCGCCGTCGCCATGCAGGTTGCTGTCGCAACGGCCGCACAGCGTGGGGTGTTCGGTATTCACGCCAACGTCCGCGCGCCAGTGCCAGCAGCGTTCGCACTTCTGCTGCGCGGTCGGCGTGACGACGATGGCTTCGTCGGCCTCGGTCGCCACCTTCACCAGCGTCGCGGCAGACGTGATCAGAACGAACTTCAGGTCGTCGCCGAGCGAGGCCAGTGCGTCGAACTTGTCGCTGCCGGCGCGGATCTCAACTTCGGCCTGCAGCGAGGCGCCGATCTTGCCTTCGGTGCGCACCGCTTCGACCGCCTTGGAGACTTCGCCACGCACTGCGCGGATCGTCTCCCAGCGCGCGATCAGGCCGGCTTCACCTTCCTGCGCCGGCAGGGCGTGGAAGGTGTGCAGCATCACCGATTCGTCCGGGTTGTTGCCGTTGAGCACCGCCCAGATTTCCTCCGCGGTGAAGGAAAGGATCGGCGCCATCAGCTTCACCACCGTCTGCACGATGTGCCACAGCGCGGTTTGCGCGGCACGGCGGGCGACGGAATCCGGCGCGGTGGTGTAGAGGCGGTCTTTGAGGATGTCGAGGTAGAAGGCGCCGAGGTCTTCCGAGCAGAAGATCTGCAGCGCCTGCACCACGCGGTGGAACTCGAACTTGGCGTAATCGGCCTCGGCCTGCGTCGCGAGCTTGCGGGTGAAGGCCAGCGCGTAGCGGTCGATATCCAGCCACTGTTCGACCGGCACGGCGTTCTTCGTGATGTCGAAATCGGCGGTGTTGGCGAGCAGGAAGCGCAGCGTGTTACGGATGCGGCGGTAGGTCTCGACGACGCGGTCGAGGATCTCCTTCGACACCGCGAGTTCGCCCGAGTAGTCGGTCGCGGCGACCCACAGGCGCAGGATCTCCGCGCCCATCTTGTCGCTGATTTCCTGCGGCAGGATCACGTTGCCGAGCGACTTGCTCATCTTGCGGCCCTGCTGGTCCACGGTGAAGCCGTGCGTCAGCAGCGCCTTGTAGGGGGCGTGGCCGTCGATCGCGGCGCCGGTCAGCAGCGAGGAGTGGAACCAGCCGCGGTGCTGGTCCGAACCTTCCAGGTACAGGTCGGCGCGCGGGCCGCTGGTGTGGCCGTCGTTGTGCGAGCCGCGCAGCACATGCCAGTGCGTGGTGCCAGAGTCGAACCACACATCCAGCGTGTCGCTGATCTTGGTGTACTGCTCGGCCTCGGCGCCCAGCAGTTCGGCGGCGTCGAGCTTGGACCAGGCTTCGATGCCAGAGACTTCAACGCGCTTGGCAACTTCTTCCATCAGCTCGACGGTGCGCGGATGCAGCTCACCGGTTTCCTTGTGCAGGAAGAAGGGGATCGGCACGCCCCAGGTGCGCTGGCGCGAGATGCACCAGTCCGGGCGGTTGGCGATCATCGCGTGCAGGCGCGGCTTGCCCCAGGCGGGGTAGAAGGCGGTCGCCTCGACGGCGCCGAGCGCCTTGTCGCGCAGGCTCTTGCCATCCTTCGGCAGTTTGTCCATGCCGACGAACCACTGCGCGGTGGCGCGGTAGATCACCGGCGTCTTGTGGCGCCAGCAGTGCATGTAGCTGTGGCTCACGGTGCCGTGCGAGAGCAGGGCGCCGACTTCGGTGAGCTTCTCGACGATGACCGGGTTGGCCTTCCAGATCATCTGGCCGCCGAAGAAGGGCAGGTCTTCAACGTAGACGCCGTTGCCCTTGACGATGGAGATGATCTCGTCGTTGCGGCGGCCGTAGGCAAGCCAGGAATTGAAGTCGTCCACGCCGTGCGCCGGCGCCGAGTGCACCACGCCGGTACCGGCATCCAGCCCGACGTAGTCGGCCAGATACACCGGCGACACGCGGTCGAAGAAGGGGTGGCGGAATTCGATGCGGTCGAGCGCCTGGCCCTTGGTCGTCGCGAGCACCGTGCCTTCGAGGCCGTAGCGCTTGAGCGAATCCTCGACTAGGTCCTTGGCCAGCACCAGCAGCTTCTCGCCGGTGTCGACCAGTGCGTAGTCGAACTCCGGGTGCATGTTCAGCGCCTGGTTCGCGGGGATCGTCCAGGGCGTGGTGGTCCAGATCACCGCGTAGGCGGTCTTCGGCAGCGCAGCAAGGCCGAAGGCGGCGGCGAGCTTGCCGGCGTCGGCATCCGACACCGCGAAGGCCACGTCGATGGTGGGCGACTTCTTGTCGGCGTATTCGACCTCGGCCTCGGCCAGCGCCGAGCCGCAGTCGAAGCACCAGTTCACCGGCTTCAAGCCCTTGAAGACATAGCCCTGCTTGACCATCTCGGCCAGCGCGCGGATCTCGCCTGCCTCATTGGCGAAGGCCATCGTCAGGTAGGGGTTGTCCCAGTCGCCCAGCACGCCGAGGCGGATGAATTCCTTCTTCTGGATCTCGACCTGCTCGGCGGCATAGGCGCGGCATAGTTCGCGCACCTTGTCGGCGGGCAGGTTCTTGCCGTGCGTGACTTCGATCTTGTGCTCGATCGGCAGGCCGTGGCAGTCCCAGCCCGGCACGTAGGGGGCGTCGAAGCCAGCGAGCGTTTTCGAGCGGACGATGATGTCCTTGAGGATCTTGTTCAGCGCGTGGCCCAGGTGCAGGTTGCCGTTCGCGTAGGGCGGGCCGTCGTGCAGCACGAACTTCGGGCGGCCGGCACTGGCCTTGCGGATCTTCTGGTACAGCTGGCCCTTCTGCCAGCCCGCCACCCAGCCCGGCTCGCGCTTGGGCAGGTCACCGCGCATCGGGAAGGCGGTGTCGGGGAGGTTCATCGTTTTTCTATAGTCAGCCATGTTTTTTCACCGCAGAGGCGCAGAGGCGCAGAGGGCCGCAGAGGTCATTCCGGGAGCTGATTGACCACACGTTTGATGCCCTGGCGCAATGCTGGAACGTTAAAGTTGAGTAGAAGTCCGAGCGGCTGATTCGCCAACCGCAGGTATGTCAGTAGTTGGGCGGTATGCACCGGTTCGAGTGTGCTGACCGCCTTGGTTTCGATAATCAGCTGATTTTCAACCAGTAGATCAAGCCGCAGCGTTCGTGCGAGCCTGACGCCCTTGTATTCCAACGGTAGTGCGACTTCGCGTTCTGCAAGCAGTCCAGCCAGACGCAGTTCTTCGCACAGGCAGTCGGCGTATACCGATTCCAGCAAGCCGGGCCCGAGGTGCCGATGCACTTCGATTGCAGCACCGATGACCCGTTCGCTGAGCGCCGACAGGGGGCTGGTCCAAGTCACCTCTGCGGCCCTTCGCGCCTCTGCGCCTCTGCGGTGAATGCCCCCGCAGGTATTGCGACACCATGCGCTGCCAGCACGTCGCGGCCGATCTCGCAGTCGCGCTTGATCGCGGCGGTCAGTTCGGTGAGCGAGCCGTATTTCTCTTCATCGCGCTGCTTGTGCAGGAAGTGCACCTGCAGGTGTTTGCCGTACAGGTTGCCGTCGAAGCCGAACAGGAAGACTTCCAGCCGTGCCGCGCCGTTCTTGGTGATGGTCGGGCGATTTCCGAGGCTTGCAACACCAGGCCACGGACCGTCGCCGATGCCATCCACCGTGACGGTGTAGATGCCATGCAGCGCTGCGCGGTTACGCTTGATCTGGATGTTCGCGGTCGGGAAGCCGATCGTGCGGCCGATCTTGTCGCCGTGCATCACGCGGCCGCTCATTGTGTAGGGGCGGCCGATCAGGCGCTCGGCGCGTTCGATGTCGCCGGACACCAGCGCATCGCGCACCGCGGAACTCGAAACCCGTTCGCCTTCGAAATCGAGCGTCGGCATCGATTCGACCTGGAAGCCCTGCAATGCTCCGGCGCGTTGCAGCATCGCGAAATCGCCGCCACGGCCGCGGCCGAAGCGGAAGTCGTCGCCAATCAGCAGATGCCGCACGCCAAGGCCGCGCACCAGCACGTTTTCGACGAAGGCCTCGGCATCGAGCGAGGCGAGCGCCTTGTTGAAGCGCAGCACGTAGACGCGATCGACGCCGCATTCGGCCATCAATTCGAGCTTTTCGCGCAGGCGCGACAGGCGCGGCGGGGCGGATTCAGGCGCGAAGAATTCGCGCGGATGCGGCTCGAAGGTCAGCACCGTGGCCGGCAGCGCGCGCTCGCGCGCCTCGCGCACGAGCAATTGCAGCAGGGCCTGATGGCCGCGGTGCACGCCGTCGAAGTTGCCGATCGTGAGCACCGAACCGTGTTCGGCGCGATCGGGAAGGCCGCGGAAGACCAGCATAAGCGTCTGACAAAAAACGCGAATTATAGCCTGCGGCAGTGCCGCATTGGTCTGCAAAGGCGGCGCGGCAAGGATGGGCGCGTTCGAAAAAGATCGCGCGGCCATCGTTCCTTGAGAGGGATAAGGGCCGATGGCCGCGCGGGGAAGACCCGCGGGCCGGATCCGCAGGAGCTTGGGAAGCGTTCGGATCCGTTTTGGGCTTGCCGTGCCCGCGGGCCGCTGCTTGGGCTACAGGCGCTGGGCGTAGTACTCGACGACCAGCTGCATTTCGATCGGGAAGGGGATGTCGCTTAGCGCTGGCAGATGCGCGACGGTTGCGGTGCGTGCGGCTTCGTCGCAGCTGAGCCATTCCGGCCGGGTCAATGCAGGTTCGGCGAAGTTCTCCTGCACGACCGGGTGCTTGCGGCTTTTCTTGCGCAGCGCGATCACGTCGCCGATCCGCAGCCGGTACGAGGGGATGTTCACCGCACGGCCGTTGACCAGACAATGCGAGTGATTCACCAGTTGGCGCGCAGCCGGAATCGTCGGCGCGAAGCCGGCGCGGAACACCGCGTTGTCGAGCCGGCGTTCTAGCAGTTCGGCGAGCTTGTCGCCGGCCGAGCCTTGCGCGCGTTTGGCGTCAGTCATCACGCGGCGCATCTGGCGTTCAGAGAGGCCGTAGTTCAGGCGCAGCTTCTGTTTTTCCTGCAACTGCAGGCCGAAGCCGGACTTCTTGCGCAGGCGGTTGCCATGCTGGCCGGGCGGATGCGGGCGATCGGCGATCGATTTGCGCGACAGGCCGGGCAGTTCGACGCCGAGTGCGCGCATGGCTTTGAGGCGAGGGCCGGTAAAACGGGACATGAATACTCCGTAGCAGGGTGAAAGATCAGCGGCCCGCGGGCTTGACGAGTGCGGCGCAAGGGTCGTCGCGGTCGACGGCGGGCAGCGTGAAATTGAGGTCGAAGGCGGTGGCGTCCGAATCGTCTTCGCCAAGGCTCACGGCGAACACGCCGGGCAGGTCGGCGAGCCAGAGCGGCACGCCGATGTCGCGCCGCACATGGCCGTTGCCGGCCAGCAGCACCGCGCCGCGGCTGGCGTGGGCGCGCAACTGGGCGGCCATGAACAGATCGCGCGCCACTTGCGCCTGCACCAGGCCGGGCAGCATCTCGGGCGGCGTGTGGCCGCAGTGGCCAGCGTCGATGGCGGCCTTCTGGCCAGCGACGAGCGCTTCCGCGAGCGGTGGCCGTGCGCCTTGCGGCAGGCCCGCATTGGAAAGCACATCGGCGGGCAGCACCGCGCCCAGGCCTTCGCGCATCGCGCGGCCGGCGTCGGCGCGCGAGACGTTGGCGGCGATGATTGGCAAGTCGTTTTCGAGCGCCAGCGCAATCACCGGTTTGAGCAAGGCCCACGGCCAGCGCGGGCCACCGGCTTGCGCGATCAGGCGGTCGGCGTCGCGCGGGTGCTCGCGGCGGGCGCGCTCGATGTCGGCCTGGCGTTCGCGGTCGAAGTGCTCCATCACCAGCGCCGGGCGCCAGCCCGCTGCTACCCGCAGCCGCAGTGCATCGAGTCGCAGTTGGTGGACTTGCGGGTTGTCGTGCACCTCGCCCAGCAGCACCAGCGGGTAGGGTGCAATCGCGTGCGCCAGCGTTGCCGGATCGGGCGCTGCCGCCTGGGCCGGCGCGATCAGGCTGGCCGCAGCAAGCAGGGTCAGCAGAGTGTGTCTCATGCTCAATGATAGGTCGCGTGTTGTGCGCAGCCGGCGCAGTGCGTGGTCAGCGAGCCGGCCCACTGCGCGCGCAGTTCCCTGCAGGCCTGGCGCAGCGTGGCGTCGAGCGAGTCGTCGTTCGCCAGGCGCTGCAGGTGCTGCACCAGCGCCTGTGTCTTTGCGGCGGTGATGCCGCGCGCCACCGACGAGGAGAGCAGGTGCAGTGCCGCCGCAAGCGAGAGCTCAGCGCGGGCGCGCTCGATCTCGCCGGTTTCCGTCGTGTCCATCATGGTTTTTCGCCCTCCGGTACGTAGACCATCGAACCGTCTTTCATCTTGTAGGCAACGCCGGCCTTCTCGCCGTCGCCGCCGCCGATCTTGCCGCTCGCTTCGTAGCGGGTGAGCTTTTCGCCCTGTTTCATCACGATCTCCATGTCCGGCTTGCCGGGGTTCTTGATCACGGTGACGTCCTGCAGCGTGAAGGGGTTGAGCGGGTGCTGTGCCACCGTGATCAGCAGCGCGGCGATGATCACGAGGAACACGTCGATCAGGTTCACGACCGAGAGGATCGGGTCGTCGCTGTCGTGGTCGGCGAGGAACTTCATGCCGCCGCTCCAACGGCCGCCGACGCGGGCGCAACCACATGGATCGCTGCATGCGGATGCGCCGCGAGCCATTGCAGCTCCTCGGCCAGCCAGCGCTTGCGCACGTTGACGATCCAGAAGGTGATGCTCGCCGCGATCAGCGCAAGGATCACCGCCGAGAACGCGATCATCAGGTTCTGGCTCACTGCGGCGAGCTGCCCGTCCGAGAGCGACTTGAGCGCCGGGCCCATCGGAATCATGGTCGCGACCAGCCCGAGCATTGGGCAGACGCGGGTGACGATGCGGTCGGTCTCCATCAGCTTGTGGGCGGCCAGCTCCTGGTCGTCGCGCTGGTGCAGGTGACGCGCATGCACCTGCGCGATCAGCGGATAGCCCGCGCCTTCGCCGGGGCGATTGCGGGTGCGCTGCACCGCCTGCACGGTGAAGCTGCCGAGCGCCCAGAAGGCGTAGAGGAAGGCGGCAGCGACGAGGATCAGGACGGGCAGCATGAAGAGCTGCGCGATGTCGTACATCAGGGTTTCGAGGGCGGTGGATTGCATGGTCTTGGGTCTCAGGCCTTAGGGTGATGGGTGGGTTGTGGGGTCAGCGGCTGGGCGGGGGGTTGCGACGCCCCCGGCCTGCGTGTGCGGCTTGCGGTTGGCGTTGTTCGCGTGGCACGGCCGTGCCGCTGAAGCCGGGTCCCGCCCCGGCGGGCGTCTTACTTTCTGGCAACAGCACCAGAAAGTAAGCAAAGAGTGCCGCCCGGCGTTCGCGGTCAGGCGCTGCGCACCTGACTTCCCTGCGCTGCTCGCGAAGTCGGGCGGCTGCGGAACTCGGCCCTGCGGGCCTCAGACAGTCCTCGCCGTCGGCGCTGCGCGCCGATCCCCCGACCCCGCTGCGCTGCTCGGCGCTCTCGACGGGACCCAAAGTCAAAACCATCGCAGTGCTGCGGGACGTCGCGCATTCGTGGCCTGGATGGAGGGAATCGGAGACCGGGGCGGCGGGGGCGTCCGAGGCAAGCGCACTGCCCAGAGTCCTGCCTGTGGCCTGCATCTGGGCAACGGAAGCACCCAAACGGTCGAGCGTCGACGCTGTTCCATTCCCCTCTGAAATGCAGAGCAGCGCAGGGGCGCCGGGTTCCGACGTGCGCAGCACGGCGGGGCCGAGGACTGTTTGAGCACCGAGCGCAGCGAGGGCAAGTTCCGCAGGCCCCCGGCGCCGCGAGCAGCACAGGGAACCCCGCCGCAGGCGGGGCGTTGAAGCGGGGCGACTTTCTTTGGTTTCTTTCTTTGTTCGCACAAAGAAAGAAACCCGCCCGCCGGGGCGGGACCCGGCTTGGGGGCGACGACCGCTAAACGCGCGCAGCGGTTCTAAAGGCAATGCCATCACTCAAGCCACCTTCCTGACCGCGCCCGCATACTCGTGGGCAGGCAAATCGACCAATCGCGGCGCAGGCCGCGCGAACTGGCGAACGGCCCCGCCCAGCACCGCCAGCAGCATCAGCGCGCCACCGATCAACCAGTTCAGCGCTACCGGCGCCGCCTCAACACGGGGCTTCTTCTGTTCCAGCACCATGCCCTGCACCTTGGGCTTCACCGCTTCCATCGGCGGCTGTACGGTCTGCGCAGGCGCTGGCGCCGCAGCGGCCGGCGGGCTGGCCGGGCGTGCGACGCCGTAGCCGGCCGGCGTGGCGCCGGTAACCTGCTCGGCAACGTAGGCGCTGAACTTCGCGTTGTCGCTGCGCAGGTCGTGCTGGGCGGCAAGCTGCTGCCAGCGCTGCGCGAGTTCGCGCACCGTCTTTTCGTCGGTCTTCCAGTAGCCCTTGCGCGCGGCTTCGAGCATGCGTTCGATGATCTGCGCCTGGGCTTGCGGGGCCTCGCGCTCGAACCATTCGTTCACGCCCAGCTTGTACTTGTCGCGCACATAGACTTCGGCGAATTCCTGCCACTGGTCGTCGCGCACGATCTCCGGCGCCACTGCCGTCCAGCCCCAGAAGTTGTTCACCGCGTCGAGCACGTTGAGCGCGCCGCTATAACCCTCTGCCTGCATCGCCTGGATCCAGCCGGGGTGGAACTGGCGGGTGCGCAGTTCGGTGGCGAGGAAGCTGGCGGCGGTTTCGGTGCGGGCGTCGCGCGGGTCGCGCAGGTTGGAGATCAGCAGCTCGGGCGACTTGCCGGTGAGGTGGCGCACCGCGAGCCCGAGGCCGCCGAGGTACTGGAAGGGGTCGTCGGTGGTGAGCATGCCGTAGAGGTTGCTGGAGCGCGCCAGCAGCGCGGCCTGCACGCCCTTGAGGTTTTCGGCGTAGAGGTTGCCGCCTTCGAGCTTGCTGCCCCATTCGGCTTCGTCCGGGCCGTAGCCGAACTGCATCTTGGCGAGGTAGAGCTGCGCCATCTTGGCTTCGCCGGCACGCCGGTCGCCGCGCGCCTCACCCGCGTCGTTGCCCCAGGTGTCGGTGGCCAGCGTGGCTTCGTCCAGCCCGGTGCCGTAGGCGCCCGATTCGCTCGAAAAGATGCGGGTGAGCGCGAGGTTTTCGAGCTTCGCCGCCGGCAGGCCCTTGGCGGCGAGCGCGGTGCGGATCGCGCGGGTGCTGGCGGCGACCGCGTTGTCCGGTTCGTCTGCGGCAGCGGCAAGCTTCACCGCCTGGGCGAGCCACTTCATCACGTTGGGGAAGTGGTCGCGGTACAGCCCGGTGGCCGAGAGCACCACGTCGACGCGCGGGCGGCCCAGTTCCTTGGCCGGGATCAGCTCGACGCCGACGAGTCGGCCGCCCTCGTCCCACTTCGGACGCACGCCGAGCGCGGCCATCGCTTGCGCTTCGAGGATGCCGGCGTGGCGCATCGTCTCGACGCTCCAAAGATTGAAGGCGAGCTTGCTCGGGTAGCTGCCCTTGCGGGCGCGGTGATCCTTGAGCAGGGTTTCGGTGGCGGCAAGCCCGGCCTCCCAGGCCGCCTTGCTCGGGATCTTCGAGGGATCGAAGCCGTAGAGGTTGCGGCCGGTGGTGAGCGAATCCGGGTTGCGGATCGGGTCGCCGCCGGTGCTGCTGGCGAGGTGCTTGCCGTCGAGTGCGGCGAGCAGGCCGGTGAGTTCCGGCGCCGGGTCGAGCGCGGCGAAGTAGCGCTGGGCGCGTTCGGCATCCTCGCGCAGCTTCGGATCGCGGATTTCGCTCGTCGGGCGCCCTTCGAGCAGGTAGGGCTTGAGGAATACGAAGGGCTTCGATTCGGTGATGCGGGAAAAATCCTGCGCGAACAGCTCCTCGGGTTCTTCGGGGAAGACGCGGGCGAGGAAATCCTTGCCCAGCATCGCCATGCTGCTGAACAGTCGCACCTCGTCGCGCTGCGCGCGGCCGAAGGTATGCAGGCCGATCGGCTGCAACTGGCTCGCGAGTGCGTGCAGGTGATCGTGCAGCTTGCTCAGCCAGGTCGGCAGATCAGCCTGTGCGGCGGCGCGGGTGGTGCCCTGATCAGCGAAGAGATGCAGCTTTTCCGACTGATCGAGCAGTTGCGCCACCAGCCGCTCGCGCACGCTGCCGGCTTCCTGCGCCACCACTTGGTGCAGCAGGTCGTGCAAGTCGTTCAGCTCGGTGTGCAGGCCTGCGGGGCGGAAGGCGGGCGTCTGGTGGCTGACGATGGTGGCGCGGCCACGGCGCTTGGCCTGGATCGCCTCGCCAACGTCGTCGACGATGTAGGGATACACCACCGGCACGTCGCCCAACACGACGTAGGGCTGGTCGCTGACGGCGAGGCCGCGCTCCTTGCCCGGCGTCCATTCCTGCGTGCCGTGGGTACCGTAGTGCACCAGCGCGTCGCGCCCTTCGCGCGCCCACAGATAGGCGGCGAGGTAGAAGTGGTTCAGCGGCTCTTTGGTGTTGTGGTAGATCGCCTTTTCTTTCGCTTCGTCGCGTTCGCCGCGCGGCGGCACCGGCATCAGCACCACATTGCCCAGCGCCAGACGCGGGATCACGAAACCGGCTTCGCCCTTGCGGTTGGTGGCCATCGCGCTGGCTTCGGGCTTGCCCCAGCGGGCGGCGACTTCCGCGCGCAGCTCGGGCGACTGCGCATCGAACCAGCGGCGGTAGTCGCGCATCGGCAGCCAGGCGGCGAGCCCGGCGTCGAGCAGGGCTTCGCGCTGGCCGTCGCGGTAGAAGGGCGCGAGCAGGCGGCCGAGCTGGTCGATCAGTGCTTTCTCGTCGGGCGCTTCGGTGCGGTAACCGTGTGCCTTCATGGCGGCCAGCGTGGTGTGCAGGCTCGCCGGCAGGTTCATGAAGCTGGCCGAGAGGTTCCGCTCGCCCGGCGGGTAGTTGTAGAACAGGATCGCGACGCGCTTGTCGGCCGCCGGCGTGGTTTGCAGGCGCGCCAGATTGATCGCCTTGCCGACCACGCTGCGCACTTGCGCGGCCATCGGCTCGGTGCGGCCGCTGGGCTTGGCGACGGCGGCAGCGACCATCGGGTCGATCGCGCCGGCGATTTCCGGCTGCGCGAGGTAGAAGGGCACATCCATCAGGCTCACGCCTTCGCGGTCGCGCGCCCACTCGGCGGCGTCGCCCTTGCGGTAGGCCATGGCCTGCAGCACCGGGATGCCGAGCTTTTCGAATTCCGCCTTGCGCGCCTGCGCGTCGAGCACGATCTGGGTGTTGATCAGCACTTGCGCGACCGGTTTGCCGGCCGGCGCGAGCAGGCGGGTGAAGGCGTCCGGCTCCATCATCGGCGTGTAGAAGGGCAGCGCGCGGCCGCCGGCGGCCTCGATGTCGCGGATCAGCGCGTCGATGAAGGCGGTTTCGCCGCTGCTGACGTAGGCCTGGTGCAGCACGATCGCGATCTGCGGCACGTCACTGCGGCCGGGCAGGTCGCTCATCCGCGCGCTCACGCCCTGCGGCAGCTTCGGGTGATACCAGGCGGCCTTGGGGAACACGATAGGCGCGGGAATCGCGGCGTCTTCGCGCAGCTTGAGCTGGCGGGCGGCAATCAGGCGCATCGCGGCGTCAAAATTTGCGACGCCACCGTTCTGGTAGTAGCTGTTGAGCGTGCTGGCGAAAGCCGCGTCGGCACCGAAGGCGCGCGCGCCCTTGGTCATCAGCAGTACGCGCGGGGTGCGCGCCTCGGCCCAGGCCGCGCCGAGCTTGCTCATGACGAAGTCGACGATGTGGGCGCGCGGCGCATCGACGATCACAAAGCTGGCGCCGGCCAGCCAGCCGGCCGCCTCGTCCGGCGAGAGCTGTTCGGCGTAGCGGTGCTCGACCGCGACACCGGCCTTGCGGCCGGCCTCGGCGAGCAGCGCGAACTTGGCTGCGGGCACCGGGTTGGCGGTGAGGATGCGCACGCTGGGTGCCGCGGCGGCGGGCGCAATCGTCCACCACAGCAGCAGGGCCAGCATGCAGACGCTGACGATCAGGCGCGGCACCGCGAAGGCGCCGCCGGAGAGTGGCCGCATCAGAAGCTCACCGCAAGGCTGGCGGACACGGCGCGGCCGGTGGCGGTGTAGAAATCGACGCCGGGGTCATTGGCCGCGAGGCTCACTTGCCGCACATCGCTCCAGAGCCAGTACTTGCGGTCGGCGAGGTTGGTCAGCGCGAGGTTCAGGCGGGTGTTGGCGAGCGGTTTCCACCACGCGTACACGTCGAAGGTGGTCCAGCCGCCCGGCTTGTAGAGCTCGCCGCTGCTTTCATCGACTCGGTCGACACCGGCGGCGGCGCGCATCCGCAGGCTGCTGCCCAGCGTGGCCTGGGCATCGCGCTGCCAGGTGAGCCCGAGCGTGGCGCGCAGCGGCTCAACCGTGTTGAGCGGCTGATCGGTGGTGTTGTTGGTGCCGTGCGCCCAGGCGGTGGCGCCGTCGAGCTTCCACTGCGGTGCGAACTGCCACGCGCCGCGCAGCTCGGTGCCGTAGATCGTGACCTTGGTCTGGTTGCGGTACTGGTAGGTGGTTTTGAGCCCGGCGATGCAGGCCGGGTCGGCCGGGCAGTTGAGTACGACCTGTTCGATGAAGTCCTCGTAACGGTTGTGGTAGGCCGCCCAGCTCAGCGCGAGGCTTTGCGTGGTCCAGCGCGTGCCGATTTCGATGCCTTCGCTGCGCTCGGCCTCCAGATCGGGGTTGGGGCTCGATCCGTAGCCTTGCGCGAGGTTCATGAAGCTGCCGTTCACCTCCTCGTAGTTCGGCGCGCGGAAGCCGAACACCCACTGCGCGTAAAGCGCGAGCGGATCGCTCGGCCGCCACAGGGCGGAGAGGCGGGGCGACACCGCGGAATCGGATTTGGACACCGCGGGCTTGCTGGTGTGGGTGTCGTAGAGCGGATCGGCTTCGGGGGCGAGCTCGTAGCTGTCCCAGCGCAGGCCGGGGGTGATGATGATGCGGTCGTTGGCGAGGCGGATTTCGTCTTGCAGGAACACGCCGATCTGCTGCGTGCTGCCGGGCGGGAAGTCACGTAGCGGGAAGGTCTCGCCCGCCAGCGCGTTCGATACGGTGCCGGTGGTGAGGTTGCTGCGGGTGGCGGTTCGCAGCTCTTCGCTGTGGGTGTCGAGCCAGTCGAGGCCGCCGATCAGCAAGTGGGTGCTGCTGCCCCAGCTGACGGTGCGCTCGCCCTGGACGGACGCCGCCCATTGCTCCTGTGCGAATTCAAAGCCGAGCTGAACGTCGCAATCGTTCTTGCCCGCGAGCGTGGCGGAGCAGGTGGCGCTGGTGTTGCTGCGGCGCTGCAGGGTATCGGTTGCGATGTCGCTCTTCTGCCACGAGGCGCTGGTGACCAGGCGATCGAGCACGCCGCTGGCGGGCGTCCAGGTATAGCCAAGCGTGGCGCGCTGGCGTTCGTTGTCTTCGCTGCCGCTGGCGGCGGTGACGCGCGGTAGCGACGATGAAAGGCGCTTGAGTTCAGTCTCGGATTCGGATTTGCGTGTTTCGTGCGCGAGCGTGAAACGGTGTTCGGTGCTTGGCGTCCAGCCCAGTTTGGCAAGCGTCGCGGTGGCGGTGTTGTCTTGCGGGTTTGGCGCGGTGCGGCTGACCGATACCGTATCCACGTCGCCCTGGTTGCCCAGTTCATGGCCTTCGCGGCGGCTCACCATCAGCAGGGCTTCGACGGTTTCGACCTTGGCGGCGATGCTGCCGGTGCTGCCCCAGCTCTGGTCTGCACTTGCAGCGTGCAGCGCAATTTCGCCGCCGACCGTTTTGCCCTGGGCGATGAAGTCGCTCGCATCCTTGGTGACGAAGCTGACGACGCCGCCGATCGCATCCGAGCCATACAGGCTGGAAGCTGGCCCGCGCACGATCTCGACGCGCTTTAGGAAGTCCTGTTCCGGTATGTCGCGCGTGGCGGTGGAGATGTTCGAGGGGCCGCCGCGCGAGTAGTAGTCGGGCAGGCGCACGCCATCAACCAGCATCAGCACGCGGTTGTCTTCGATGCCGCGGATATTGAAGTTGGTGGCGCCGAAGCGGCGGCGGTCGCGGCTGACTGCAAGGTCCGGCTCGTCGGCAACCAGTGCGGTGGGATCCACCGGCTGCTGGGTTTCGATGTCGGCGGCACTGCGCTGGGTAATCGTCAGCGAGGCGTCGGCGGCGTTGCTGTCGCGCCGGCTGGCGCTGACCACCACATCGGCAAGCTGGGTTTCGGTGGCAAAGGCGGGCGCGGCAAACGCGCCAATCAGCGCAAGCACCATCGGGCGCAGGCGTTTGGCGGGGGAGGCGAACGGTTTCGTGGGCATTTGATTTTGTGAGCGGTGGTTCGTGTCGGTGTCGACTGTAATTCAAATGCGAACGATTCGCAATAGCGAAGCAGGTGCGGCCGCGTACCTGCGCGGGCCGTCGCCGGCGCGCTCAGCGAGCGTGCTTCATGGGGTGTTCAGGAAACGCGTGGTGCCGCCAGGTGGCGCGGGCCAGGCGCTGCGGGCCGGAAGGTTCAGCGCTGGGTGAGGTACAGCCCCTCAAGTTTTTCGCGCGCCCACGGGGTGCGGCGGAGGAACTTGAGGCTGGACTTGATGCTGGGTTCGAACATGAAACAGCGCACCGGGATCTGCTCTGCCAGCGCATCCCAACCGTGGCGTTCAACGAGTTGCGTGAGGATCGCTTCGAGCGTGAGGCCGTGGAGCGGGTTGTTGGGCTGTTCGGTAGTCATGGCCGAAGGGTCTCGTCAGTGCAGGGCTGGCCGGGTGGCCGCGAAGCGAGCCTGCACGATACACCGCCGCAGGCCAGGCGCCGGCATAAGCGCGGCTGCGCGCACTTGGTGTGTGAATGCGTCACCTTTTCGAGGCGCACTGCGTCATCGTTTTGCCGATGGGCGAGGGGCAAAGTGGCGTCACGGTGATCGCTCAGATGACCGCCCCCCAGAAGAACCAGAGGAGACTGCCATGAAAATCGATTGCTTTGATGACCAGATGAAAGCCATCCTCGTCGTTGTGATTGCCTATACCGCGATTGCCACCGCGCTAGGCATTGGTGACGGCAAATCTCTCGGTCGTGGTGAAGTGATGGTTTCAGCTGAGGTTGCGAAAACGCGGGTGGCTCGCTCGGCGCAAACGCCTCCGATTGCGCGGGTCACGGAGAATGCAAAGCGGCCAGTGGGCGTTGTTGCGCAGGCCCAGTAGTCAGGCACATTTCGGAGAGGCAACGGGCGGCCAGTTTTCAGGCAGCGCCCGGCCAATCACCCGGCGACCGTGCGGTCGCTCAAACGCTCAAGTTCGGCTGTGTGATCCTGGTCGGCACTGATCCGTCGCCGACTTCGATCGGCGCGCCGTTCAATACCTGCGAACTACTAGCGGCCGCCCTAACTACTCGCTCTCGTGTATTGGCGGCGCTAATGCCAATCGGTAAGTTCGATTTCGGCGACCTCAATCCGTTTTGTTCGGGCATTCCGGCACGCCAGTGCTGACTTGCGTCCGCCTCTTCAGGGGTAGTCTGGGTGCGAGGGCGTCTTAGAACAATGGCCTCGCGCCGATTGGGCAGAGCCGTGGGTGGCAAGGCTAAAGGGAGAGTGAAATGAAGGCTCTGAAGTGTCATCCAAACCACACTCTGAAGGCGCTTGTGTTGCTTGCGGCCCTCGTTTCGATATCGGCTGAGGCGGGAATCATCGCCAGTAAACCGCGTGGCATGCCCACGCACGATCAATCTGAATTGCCTGCGCCAGCGAGTGGTTACTACTGCGGGCCGGTGGCTGCCTGGAACAGCATCGAGTGGATGTACGACACCTATCCGAAGTACTTCAAGGACAAGAAGCCGGCCAACTGGAAAGACGGCGTCAATGAACTGGCTGGCTACATGAAGACGGACAAGAACAAGGGGACTTGGGTTAACGATTTCATCAGCGGCAAGAAAACATTCTTCGAGAAGCACGCAAACCCCGGTTCATGGCAAGTGGAGTCGAAGAACGCCGATTGGGATCCGGTGGCGAAGAAGTGGGGGGCGGATGCCCCGACCTGGAAGTGGATAAGGACCCAGATGGACAAGGGGCAGGATGTTGAAGTTGTCATCCGTTGGGACGGCGGGGCGCACTGGACGAATCCGGCAAAAGGCGCATTCGACGAGGAGCCGGATTCGGCGAACATCCTGACGCTCGACTACTACGTCTGGAACGACGTCAATGACAATCTGGAGTTCGACCTTGGCGATGCGATGGACTGGTTCTTGTCGGATCCGCATCAAGAGGTCGTCACGATGTCGATGTCGCTCGGGACTTCTCCCGTGGCCCCTGGCGGGGATTGGCTCAATGCCAAATACGGCAACAAGAACGTATGGGTGACGGCTGCCGTCGCAGAGTCGATCCCCGAACCCTCCACGATTCTGTTACTAGGCATGGGGGCAATCGGCTTGCTGCGGGTGAAGCGTGCCTCACCGTCGCTGGCCGGCATCGCCTAGTCCGATCCCATCGTCGGTCCGCATCCGGGGCCGCTACCCCAGACGCACGAAACCAGGGAGGCAATCATGACGACAAAGTTCACCGTGTGGGCTATCGTGTCTATCGCAATAGTCTTCAGCGCTTTGCCGTCTGCGTCCGCGATGGCGGCGATCATTCCGCCACCGCTTCCGTCCCCAGCGCTCGGATTCAAGATCGATTCGGTCAGCGTCAGCCCCCAAAGTCTGTCTATTCCATGCGGCGTGTTCAGTTGCCCGGGGTTTCGCGGAACGAAGAGTTTTTCAGCCACCGTCGGCTATACCGCTAGCTACGATGGCGCGCTCTTCGATCCGACTGACACGCTGTCACTTGGCGCGCGCAACTTCAACATTGCACTGCTGGAGGATGATGTTGCCTTTGACGATATTGTTGGCCTGTTCGCCGGATCAAGCAGCTACTCCAGGACGTTTCGGAAGAGCTATTCCGGTAGTTTCTCACTCGGGTTTACCGTCGGCGCTTCGCAACTGAACCGCCAATGCCAAGGCGGCTGCAACACGCGGTCTGGCGCGATCGCCGAGGCCTTCGCGCTGGAGTTCCTGATCGATCCCAGCAGCTATGTCGATATTGCGTTCCGCCCATCGTTTGGCCCCACCCTTGAAGGTCGGGTCAATCTGAGCCCTGGTGCTCAGCTGAGGCTTAACGACCTCCATCGCGTGCCGGAGCCAAGCAGTCTTGCATTGTTTGCAGCCGGGGTGTTCGCGCTGTGCTGCTTGCGCTGGCGTTCAGGGCATCGCCTTGCGAGCAATCGTGTGTTGGCGCGATTCGGTGTGCGCCCATTCCGCCCTCCGGTCGCATGCTCGTAGTGCAAAGCCAAGAGGGCTTCTATGAAATGGCAGGAGGCAGCTATGAAAACAAAGGCCCGTCTGTTCTGTGCGACGCTTGCGGCGTGCGCCGCAATGTTGGTGCCGTCGACTGCGTTAGCAGTCTGCATCATCGAGTACGGCGATCTGAAAGTCTTCCACATCAAACTGTTGTGGGGGTTGATCGATCCGGTCGATGAGGCCTATTTCTACTCGGACGAGGTGAATGCCGATACCGGCTTTCTGCCTGAAGTATCTGGGGATACGGGAATTGGCGACTGGGGCCACCAGTTCATCACGCAGGATCACAACGGTGCGATGCTCAGCGGCATAGGCGTTCGCTTCTACCTCAAGTCAGGCGACGGCATTTCAGAGGGAGAGTCCGCAGATTTCAAGTTCCTTGCCGTAAACGACAACTCGGCGCAATGGTATGCGACCTATCACGACTCCGCCTCTAACTTATGGATAGGCCCAGGTGCCTGTGCGGAGTGCCCGGAGCCGGTATCAATTGCTTTGTTGTTTGCCGGCCTTGCCGGGCTGGGGCGGCGTTTCCGCGTCGGGCGCCATACCCCAGTCCGGGTCAGTGGCTGATTGCCGAAGCCTCGGGGGCTTTGATTCGCCCCCGTGCACGCCCCTGTGTGCCAGTGATATTGGGCGCGATGCTTTATCTGATCTTCACGTCGACCGTGTGTTCGCCGCTCTCGAAGGCCAGCATCAGCGTTCCGTCGATGCGTTCGCAGTCGACCCGCAAGGTGCTGACGCTATGCCCCGTTCCGCCGGTATTCCGCTCCGTGATCACGTACGCGGCGCAGCGGAACTTGCGGGGGGTGGTGAAGCCCGGCCAGCCCTTGGGGATGCAGGGGTCGAAGACGAGGCCGCCGAGCGCTGGGCGGATGCCCAGCATGTACTGCGTCGCCGCGTGGTAAGCCTACGAGTAGGTAGCGGATAGCCAGCTGTTGCGGCCGAGGCCGAACTACGGAAGTTCGTCGCCGAGCAGGGTCTCGGCGATCGTCACCTACAGGTTGATGTGCAGGAAGATGCCGCCGTATTCCTTGGCGCCCGTCGGGTAGTGCGACACGCCGCCCAGTTCCGGGTCGTAACCGTTGAAGCCGGGGCCGAGAGTTTGAGCCCGTTGGCGGTGGCCAGATGCGAGTGCACCGAATCGAGCGCGGTCTGCGCGCGTTCGCTTTCGGCAAAGCCGGCGATCACCGTCCAGCTTTGCGAGTGGGTGTAGATCTTGCCCTCGGTATTGGTGTGCGAACCATCCGCCGCGGCGGTGCGGGGGTACCAGGCGTCATCCCAGGTGACGCGCTCCACCGTTTTCAGGATCTTGGCGGAATGGCCGCGCATCCGCGCTGCGTCGGCGTTGCGATTCGGGCGCTCATAGATCCCAGCCATTTCGCGCGCGGCGTAGAAAACTATGGCCCCTGCGCACCGTTGGTGCCCGCCTCGCAAATTGAATACGCCGTCCGCTGGCGGGCGCATGCACTGCCCGATCATGTGGAAGTGCGTGCCGGGAATCCTGCGCTGGTGGTGCTCGCGAGGGAACTGCTTTTGTGCTGCTGATGACGACCCAACTTCACGCTGAAGTGTCTCGTCAGATTCGGCTCGGCCTCGTTGAGCATGTCGCCTGGCCCAACCGTGCGTCATGCAGCCGTTGAGTCCGCAGCGCTGGAACCGCCGGCAAGCTTGAGACGCCAGTTGGTTCGATGACTTGTGGGAGGCTGTAGCGCATCCAACAGCCGACTCTGTGGTCGGAGACTTTGGCAGAGTCGCAGGGTGGGAAACGCGAGCGCAATGCGGCATAGCTGTGTGGAGGCGTGCGCTCTTGCTTTGTCTTGGGCTCCCGGCGGAGCCGCGAGCGCACTAGCCCTGCTCAGTAGGATATCGCCCAGCCGGCGGTATCCACTCGCACATGCGGGCGACCAACGGCGCTGCATGCGTGAACTGCGAAGTTCCTGGCCCAGTTGCTGGCGCTCGCGAATTGCTGTTCGCCGCCGTACTTGGCGACGTTCAGGATCTGATCGACGATCAATAGCTTGCCCATAGGGTTGCTGGGCGTGCATTCAAGTTCAACGAATTCGCGGTCGAACCATTGGCGGGCGGCACGGGGGGCAAGCGCGGCGAGTTCGGCCTCGCTCACTTCGAAGATGTAGTCGAGTCCCTCACCGAAACTCACGATCACTGTGTTCATCTGGAGCCTCATGCCGGCAGTGCGATCAGGGATTTTGCGCTGCGTGTGAAGGGGCGATGCTGCGGTTTGTCGGCAGCCAGACAGTTCGGGTCTGGCATCTTGGTCGCCCTAAAGCAGCGGGCTGACCAGATGCGCGCCGCTCTCTGCGAGGCGTGCGCCGGTTGAACGCCGTGCCCAGGCGGCCGCATCCAAGGGAATGGCGGTCTGGGCATAGCGATCCTGCAGCGCGCGGATTTCGGCGGTGAACGCCTGGTCGTAAATCACCAGTGTCACTTCGAAGTTGAGACGGAAGCTGCGGATGTCCAGATTGGTGGTGCCAAACAGTGCCAAGCTGCGATCAACCGTAACGCTCTTGGTGTGCAGCAGGCCGTCGTTGAACTGGAGGATGCGCACGCCGGCTTCGAGCAGGGGTTCGAACGACCAGCGGCTGGCATGGCGCACCAGGATCGAATCAACGCGGGCCGGTACGATCACCGTGACCGATACCCCGCGCAGGGCGGCGGCCTCGAGCGCAAGGAACAAGGGTTCGTCGGGCACGAAGTAGGGCGTCGTGAGGACGATTTCGGCGCGTGCTGCGTAAAGTGTTGCAAGCAGCAGCCGGTGCGCGCTCTCGCCTTCAAATCCCGGGCCCGAGGGTAAGACCTGCACTTCGGCGCCTCCGGCAACCGGTGCCGCCAGCGCATCGGCCAAGCCCGGCGCGACTTGCCCAAGCGCTTCGCCGGTTTCGATGCACCAGTCCCAGAGCACCACGCCTGCAAGCATTTCGACAACCGGGCCTTCGATGCGGGCCATCGCGTCCACCCACTCGCCGACGCCGGCGTCCTGCTTGAAGTGCAGCGGGTCCACCAGATTCAGACTACCTGTCCAGGCCACGAGGCCGTCCACCACGATGATCTTGCGGTGCAGGCGAAGGTCGAACCGTACGAAGGCCGCCCGCAGCAGGCCGACTGGCAGGGCTTCGACGACCGACACGCCGCCTTCGCGAAGGCGGGCAGGCCAGTCGCTGCGGAAGAAGTCGCGGCTGCCGGCAGCATCCAGCAGAACGCGGCAAACTACCCCGCGCTGCGCGGCCCGGATCAAGGCCGCAGCAACGTCGTCAGCCTGGCCGCCTGGATGCCAGATGTAGAACTCGATCAGGATGGTGTGCCGTGCGGCGTCGATGTCGGCGGCAATGTCGGCGAGGATGCGGCCAGAATCGCTTCGCAGCGACAGGTGATTGCCGATCGTCGACGGCAAGCCCGCGGCGCCCTGTGCGGTGCGGCGGATCGTGAACCAGCGCGCTTCGCTGTTCGGTGTGCTGAGGATTTCCGCTGGCAATGATCGCACCCAATCCACCAGCAGCGGGAGCAGCCTGCTTGCGTGTCGCCCCCGCCGCCTGCCCAGTTGGCGCTCGCCAATGAACAGATAGAGCACGGCACCGAAATACGGTACGCCCACGATCAGAAGCAGCCAGGCCAGCGTCGTGGACGGCGGGTGACGTTGCATCAGCGCCCGCGTGGCGAAGGCAGCAGTAATGACGATGTGTGTTGCGGCGGCGAGCGTCCCGAGGTGGTCGCTTAGGCTCATGAACTTGGATTCAGGCAAGTCTGATCTTCACAGAGCATAGCCGAGCGCGCGCACGCGTGGCAGCCCGGCAACGCGCCGCCGAGATTCTGACGCGCTCATGGAACCTGCAGACTCGCTTGTGGTCAATAGCTGCTGCTGCAGGCATGCGGAGCAGGGTGATATCCTGCCTCGCTGCAAGCATTCTCAACGACTCCGGAGTTTTCATCCTATGCGTTCCGCACTTGCCATTTGTAGCCTTGCAACGGCGGTCTTGTCTGCGCCCGCTGTCGCTCAACGCCCGCCACCGGCGAGTGTTTCCGCTGCCGTCACCAACGTGTTTGATACCGACATGGAAAGTGGCGGCACCGTTGGCCTGTCGGCCGTCACATTGACCGGTGGGGGGAACTGGCCGGTGTCCCAGACCACCACGCTCGGCATACAAGCGCGGGTGGATATCGACAACTGGAAGTTCGACAAACCGGCAGCGTTTGGTGGGCAGACACCCTGGCAGGGCACCAACCGCTTTTCGCTTGCCGTGCCAGTCGGATTTTCGCTCGGCGATGGCTGGAACATGTCCTTGAGCCCAAGCGTTGAGCTGACGGGCGAAGAGGGCGCAGACGCCTCCGAGTCCCTCGGCTATGGCCTCACCGCGCTCGCGATCAAGGCCTTTGCGCGCGACAAGCTGCTCGGCGTGGGGGTCGGCGTCTTCAGCAACATCGAAAAGACGACGGCTTTCCCTTTCCTGATCATTGACTGGAAGATCGCCGAAGACTGGCGAGTCTCCAACCCCTTGCAGGTCGGTCCGTCGGGGCCCGCTGGATTGATGCTCTCGTACCAGATTGCCCCGCAGTGGGAAATCGGCGCCGGTGCAGCATATCGAACTTATCGCTTCCGCCTGGCGGAAGACAACCCGATTGCCAAGAACGGTGTCGGTGAAGCAAGTTACATCCCGGTCTTTGCCCAAGCGACTTATCGTGGCCAGACGGGATGGCGCTTTGATCTCTATGGCGGTGCCATGACCAGCGGATCCTTGAAGGTCATGGATAGCCAGGGCGAGAACGACATCGCCGAAGACGATGTCAAGACAGCGCCGACGGTGGCAGTGGCCTTCTCGGCGCGCTTCTGAGGCGAGGGGTTGATCACCAAAGAAAAAGGCGCCGATTGGCGCCTTTTTTGTTCGTGGCTGCGGGTCAGACCTTTGCACGGCGACGACGCGCGGCCATCGCAGTAATGCCCAAGCCAGCGAGCATCATTGCGTAAGTTTCCGGTTCGGGTACGGCCGGGGTGATGCCTGCGCCCGCCAGGTTGGTGACGGACATGCCTGCGCCGTCACTGAAGGCGTTAGGGTAGAACGTCACCAGATCCACGTTCTTGATGTTGAAGTTGAAGGGCGTAGCGGCATCCCAGTTGATTACGTATTCCTTGCGGAGATCGTACTCGTTGGCTGCGCTGCCTTTTGCCCATGCTGTGACGTAGAAGTACTGATGAGCGTAGAGGTCGTAGTTTTCGTCGCCGGGTTGCGGCGCAGAGCCGGTCCATGGCCAAGGCGTTGTGACGGTTGCGCTATCGAGGTCGAAAGTGCCGCCATCGGTAGCCCAGACTGCGTAGCTGGCATGGTAGAACTGGTGCCCGTTGATCTCTTGGAGCCAAAGGTCAGTACCGGAAGACGTTGCCGCGTGGGCAACGGAAGAGCAGCAGGCGGCGACGGCGATGGCAAGAGCGCGCTTGGTGAATGACATGCAAAACTCCGGGGGGTGCTTAGGAGTTGGCATCATGACACGTGGTTTTTTGCGCGGGCTTCTCGAATTTGCTCTCGATGTGACTAGCTGCGCGGCGCCCGCAAGAAGTTCAAGGCGACTCTTCTCTGCCCCGGCCGAGGCCAGGGCAGCGTGCAGCGTCAATGCGCGAACGAATTGGCGCTCGATCTAGGCGACTTCACGAAATCAATCCATCTCTTCGTAAAGCGGCAAGGTCAGGAACTCGGTGAAGTCTGCGCGGGTGCTCATGTCTTCGAAGATCTGCGCGGCGCGCTCGTAGGTGGCGGTGTTTTCGCCAAGCGCGCTGACGGCCTTGCACACTTTCCCGAGTTCGTCGCTGGTGAGGCTGCGCACGAGTTCAGCCGTAACTTTGCGGCCATCCTCGAGCACACCCTTCGGCGAACGAATCCATTGCCAGACTTGCGAGCGCGAGATCTCGGCGGTGGCGGCGTCTTCCATCAGGTTGTGGATCGGTACGCAACCATTGCCAGCCAGCCAGCTGCCGAGGTAGTGGATGCCAACGTTGATGTTGTTGCGCAGGCCTGCTTCGGTGATGGGCGCTTCGGGCTGGAAGTTCATCAGATCGGCCCCGCTCACGCTGACGTCGTCGCGTTGTTTGCTGATTTGATTGGGCTTGTCGCCGAGCACTGCCTTGAACTCGGCCATCGCGGTCTCAACCAGGCCCGGGTGCGCGACCCAGCCGCCGTCGTAACCATCCGTGGCGTCACGCCGCTTGTCGCCGATGATGCCTTGCATTGCGATGGCATTCTTCTCGGGGTCGTTCTTGATCGGGATCAGGGCTGACATGCCGCCGATCGCTGGCGCGTTGCGCTTGTGGCAGGTTTTCAGCAAGAGCAGGGCGTAGGCACGCATGAACGGCGTGGTCATCGTGATCTTGCTGCGTTCGGCAAGGCAGAAGCTGCTGTCGACCTTGAACTTCTTGATGCAGGAAAAGATGTAATCCCAGCGGCCGGCATTGAGCCCCGCGGAGTGTTCGCGCAACTCGTAGAGGATCTCGTCCATTTCGAACGAGGCGAGAATCGTCTCGATCAGCACGGTGGCCTTGATCGTCCCGCGCGGAATGCCCAGTTCATCCTGCGCAAGGCAGAAGATGTCGTTCCACAGCCGCGCTTCCAGGTGCGATTCCATCTTCGGCAAGTAGAAGTAGGGGCCGGCCCCGCGAGCAAGTTGCTCCCTGGCGTTGTGGAAGAAGAACAGGCCAAAGTCGAACACGCCGCCGGACATGCGTTGTCCATCCACCAGCACGTGCTTCTCATCCAGATGCCAGCCCCGTGGCCGCACCACCAGTGTTGCGACCTTCTCCTTGAGCGCATAGCGCTTGCCGTTTGAATCGAAGTCGATCTGGCGGCGGATTGCGTCGAAGAGATTGATCTGGCCCTGGATCTGGTTTTCCCAGACCGGCGAGTTCGAGTCTTCGAAGTCCGTCATGTAACTGTCGGCGCCCGAATTCAATGCGTTGATGATCATCTTGCGTTCGACCGGGCCGGTAATTTCCACCCGGCGGCATTCGAGCGCCGTCGGCAGCGGCGCAATCTTCCAGTCGCCTTCGCGGATGTGCCTGGTTTCGGGCAGAAAGTCGGGGCGCTCGCCGGCATCCAGCCGCTGGGTTCGTGCGACGCGCGCGGCCAGCAGGGTTTGCCTGCGGTCTTCGGATGCGCGGTGCAGCTTTGCGACGAAGGCGAGTGCCTCGGGCGTGAGGATCGCTTCGAATTCGGGCGTGATCGGCGCGTTGATCTGAACGCCGGCGGGCAGCTTGATGGCCATGAGAAAACTCCTCGGTTTGAGTTTCGTTGCTCGGCGGGCTAACGGATGTGCCCTGCCAGAAATTCTGCGACTTCGCCAAGTGAGCTGCCTTCAGCGCTTGGCGCGATATCGAGTTGCTCGCGCGGGTGTCCGCCACGGTTGCACCAGAAGGTGCCAAAGCCGAACCAGCCGGCCCCCGCGACGTCCCAGCCGTTGCCGGAAACGAACAGGATCTCGCCGGCGCGGCAACCCAGGGTTTTCGGCCCCAGCGCGTAGGCCGTGGGCGAAGTCTTGTACGCGCGCACAGCGTCGATCGAGATCACATGGTCCAGCAACGGGGTGAGGCCGGCACTCTTGACCGCAATGTCGAGCATCTGCGGCGTGCCGTTCGACAGAATCCCCAGCGCCATCCCGCGTGCCCGCAGGGCTTTGAGCGCGGGCTTCACATCGGGAAAAGCGGCAAGGCAGGCGTACTGATTCATCAATCGATCACGCTGGGCTTCGTCCAGCCCGAGCCCGAGCCGGGCATTGGCGTAGTCGAGCGCATCGCGGGTCACTTCCCAGAAAGGCTTGTAGCGCCCGCCCAGTGTTCGCAGCTGGGTGTACTCGATCTGCTTTTGCCGCCACAGGGCCGACAACTCAGATCCGCGACCGGGCGCGAGTTGTTCCGCCATGGCCGCCACCGAGTGCACGTCGAACAAGGTGCCGTAGGCGTCGAACAGAACGGCTGAGTACCGCATGCTTCCCCCGAAAAAGCAGCCGCCGCCTCCCGTCCCCCCGGCGAGAGGCGGCGCTGCGCAGGTCAATGCGCAAGCTGCAGACTGCAGTCTATTCTTGCTCAGGCGGGAATAGAATGCGTGAGGGAGTCAAATGATCTTTGTGTTTTGGTAAAAAATGGATCGATTCAAAGAGCTGGTTTGCTTCGTAAACGTGGCGCAGCGCGGCAGCCTGACTGCCGCAGCCGCGCAAGAGGGCGTAACGGCCGCGGTGGTTAGCCGCCGGCTGGACGCGCTGGAAGCGCGCCTGGGCGTCAAGTTGCTGCTGCGTACGACGCGGCGTGTCACGTTGACGTTCGAGGGCATGGCATTCCTTGAAGATGCGCAGCGGGTTCTGGGCGATCTGGCAAATGCCGAGGCCTCGGTGAGCCTTGGTGGCGTGAAAGCGAGCGGGCACATCCGCATGACGGCGCCGGCCGGCTTCGGGCGTCGGCATGTAGCCCCGCTGATTCGTGAGTATCTCAACGACCATGAAGACGTGTCGGTGTCGCTGGACTTGTCTGACCGCGTGGTTGATCTGGTGAACGAAGGCTTCGATTTCGGTGTCCGCATTGGCGATTTGCCGGACTCCTCGCTGGTCTCGATTCGCCTGGGCGCGGTGCGGCGCGTGGTGGTGGCAAGCCCGCAGTACCTTGAGCGCTGTGGCGTGCCCCAAACCCCTGACGATCTTGCCGAACACAACTGCCTTGTGCTCTCGCAGCAACGCGGCTGGGCCCTGAAAACGGGCAGCAGTGATACGGCGACAACCGTCAAGGTACGGGGCGCGTTCTCCTGCAACGATGGTGCGGTGCTGCGCGAGTGGGCGCTCGCCGGCGCAGGCATTGCGTGGCGGTCGCTATGGGAAGTGGGTGACGATGTGCGAAGCGGGGCGCTGGTTGAAGTGCTTGCCGACTACGCGACTGCGCCGATGGGCATTTACGCCCTGTTTCCGCAGCGGCGTCACCTGTCACTTCGTGTTCGCTTGCTCGTTGACTATCTGAAGTCGAGCTATGCCGCCTCGGCCAGCCGATTCGTATGAGGCAGAGTAGCTTCGGCCAAGTCAGTTGCCACGGCCGTCGCCGCCACTGAAGAGTTGGTCAGACAGTGACTGTTCGCGCTCGACGATACAGTCCAGAAAAACCTCGGCCCCGTGCATGTGGGCGAAGGCTTCGAAGCCACTGACAAGGAAGGTGTGGAGTGCGCCGAGGCCGGTAGCTCTTGCCGGGCCGCCCATCAGGCGCAGCATGCCCCGGATCATGGGGTGGTGGGTCAGTTCGTCGAGGGGTTCGCCGACTTCACGGATCAGACGGATCTGGCGATTGCGGTCGCTGCGGCGGCCGACGCGGCGATAGGCCGTGGCGTAGGCCGCGTCATCGATGTCCTGTTCGACGCTCATCGCACGGAGGGCGTCGACCATTGCAGCGTCCAGGGTTTCGGACAGGGCGTCGAGTTCAATTGCCCGGCAGATCGTTTCAAGCGCGCTACGGGGCAAGAAACGGCTCAGCATGGGTTGAACGCGCGCGAGCGCGGCATCGCGGTCGGCGAAGTCTTTCGGGCCGTAGAGTTCGTTCAGGAAGAACTCGGCGGCAGGGCGGTAGCGTTCGCTCTCGAGCAGATCGGCGTGGGTTCGTGCCAGGCGCGCGGACTGCCATGCACGCAGCGCGTGGCGGTCGCGCTTCCAGTCCTCGTCATCGAGTTCGCGCAGGCGGAAGGCTTTGGCCACATGCATGTGATTCGAGAGCCGCTCGGCGATCTCGTGTTTTTCTGCATCCATGCCTTGGATCATAGCAACCGGTTTTGCCGGGAGTAGAGCCCCGGCCCTAACTGCCCCGGCCGTGCGGCGTTACCATCCTCGCGTTGTCACGGAAAGGTGTGTCTGATGCTTGCTCGCCAACTCAAGCTTGGCTTGGTGCTGGAGGTGCTGATCTGGCTTGCGCTGGGTCTGTGCGGCGTGACCTTGCTGGACTGGCCGCCGATCACAATGCTGGCGATCGTGCTCGGCGGCATGCTTGGGCTGCGTGTGTTGATTGTGGGAGGCACCTTTGCCTTCTCGATCGCCTGGGGGGCGGCCCCGCCGGCTGATCTGCGCTTGGGGTTCTTCGCGAGTGTGCGATTGCTGGTCAAGGAAGTGTCTGCCTTCCTTTTGATGTTCTGCGTGCTGCAGCCCTTCGAACGCTACTGGATGCGATCGGACCGGCTTGATCGTGGTGCGCCGGGGCGCACGCCGGTGTTGCTGGTGCATGGCTATGGCTGCAACCGGGGTACCTGGGGCCGCATGGCGCGCGCGCTGCGGCGGCGCGGTTGGCCGGTCGCCACGGTGAACCTGGAGCCCGCCGGCAGCAGCATCGACCAGTTCGCGGCACAGCTCGCCAAGCGTATCGATCAGGTCTTGCTTGAGACGGGTGCCGACCAGGTGATTCTGCTCGGGCATTCGATGGGGGGGCTGGTCGCACGCCAGTATGTTGCCCGCTACGGGGATACGGCGGTGCGCGCGATCATCTCGTTGGGGTCGCCGCACCATGGCACCCGTATTGCCCGGCTGGGTTTGGGCCAGTGCGCGCGCGACATGGAGCCGGGGAGCGCCTTTCTTGCCAAGTTGCCGCTTTCGACGCCGGTTCCGCTGATTTCGATTTACAGCGCCCACGACAACTTCATCATGCCGCAAGGGCCTTGCCGCGTATCCGGCGCGCGCAACGTTGCGATAGCCGGCGTTGGCCATATCCACATGGTCTTGTCGCAACGGGTTGCCAACCATGTTTTGCGGGAACTTGCCGGCGTCTGAGCGCGAGCGATCAAGAAAAACGGCCACCCGAGGGTGGCCGTTCTGCTTTTGCGGTGGGCGAATTCAGAAGTGGATGCCGCGCATCAACTGACTGAACGCCACTTGGTCGGCCGATGGGCCGGACAAGGCCTTCTTTTCGCCACTGCCGGAGCCTCCCTGTGCGGCGGTCGAGTCCGGGAACATGCGGAAGGTGGTATTCATGATTGCTTGCGCGGCTTTCGGCAGCAGGGCGTGGATAACCTGCCCGAAGATACCCAGGCGGGTGGCGATGCGCACCGGCTTGTGGATGATCGCTTCCACGATCAGATCCGCTGCATCTTCCGGCGCCAGGGTCGGGACGTCCTTGTACATCTCGGTCGGCGCAATCATCGGGGTGCGTACCAGCGGCATGTTGATGGTGGTGAACTCGATGCCCCGATCGGCAAACTCTGACGCGGCGCAGCGGGTCCAGGAATCAAGTGCCGACTTTGATGCCACGTAGGCCGAGAAGCGCGGCGCGTTCGTCAGCACGCCGATCGAGGAAATGTTGATCACGTGACCGCGGCGCTTCTCGATCATCTTGGGCAGCAGCCCCATCGTAATGCGCAGTGCGCCGAAGTAATTCGTCTGCATCGTGCGTTCGAAATCGTGGAAGCGATCGAAGCTGTTCTCGATGGCGCGACGGATCGAGCGGCCGGCGTTGTTGACGAGGATGTCGACGCCGCCGAACTGTTCATTGAGTTTCGCTACGAACTCGGCACAGGACGCTTCGTCCGACACGTCGGCCTGGAAGGTGTGTACGGTCAGGCCCGCCGCTTCGAACTCCTTGCGCGTTTCTTCGAGTTTTTCGACATCGCGGCCACAGATCGCGGTGGTGGCGCCCGCTTCGGCCAGCTTGTACGCCGTGGCTTTGCCGATGCCCGACGAACCGCCGGTAACCAGCACGACCTTGTTCTTCACGTTGCCGCGCAGGGTGCGATCGACGAAGAGATCCGGGTCGAGGTGGCGTTCCCAGTAATCCCACAGGCGCCACGCATAGTCTTCCAGGCGTGGCACTTCGATGCCGCTGCCGCGCAGCACGCGCTGGGTTTCGCGTGCGTCGAAGCGGGTCGGGTAATTGACGAAGGTGAACACCTCGTCGGGCAGGCCCAGATCCTTCATCACCGCGTTGATCACGCGCTTGACCGGCGTGAGCGACAGGATCGCCTTGCGGATGCCCTTCGGGATGAAATAGAACAGCGCCGCGTTGATGCGGATCGACATCTGCGGCGCATGGCCCGCGCGCGCGAAGATGTTGAGGATGTCGCCGACGCGGTAGGGCGTCGGGTCGACCAGGTGGAAGCACTTGCCGTCTTCGCCCTTGGCGTGGGAGATGTGATCCACCGCATCGACGATGAAGTTCACCGGCACGATGTTGATCCGGCCGCCTTCAAGGCCGACGGCCGGCATCCACGGCGGCAGCATGTTGCGCAGGCGCTGGATCAGTTTGAAGAAGTAGTAAGGACCGTCGATCTTGTCCATTTCGCCGGTGCGCGAGTCGCCCACCACGATGCCCGGGCGGTAGATGCGGAACGGGATCTTGCATTCCTCGCGCACGATCCGTTCGGACTCGTGCTTGGTCGAGAAGTAAGGGTGATCCAGCCCTTCGGCTTCTTCAAACATGTCTTCGCGGAACAGGCCTTCGAACATGCCGGCCGAAGCGATCGAACTGAACATGTGGAAGTGCTTGGCGCCAACGGCCTCGGCGAACTGCACGACGCGGCGCGAGCCTTCGACGTTAACCTTTTGCTGGATCTCTGCGCTGGCCTTGAGATCGTAGATTGCCGCAAGGTGGAAGAAGTGGGTGACTTTGCTTTTGAGTTTGCGCAGATCAGTTTTCGTGACGCCCAGGCCTTCTTCACGCAGGTCGCCAAAAACCGGAACGACGCGTTCGGCCCCCTTGGCCCAGTATTCAACGCGGAGGGTTTCGACCAGCTCGATTTCTTCTTTGCGCGCCAGGAAGAAGATCGTGCCTTCCGGGCGTTCGAGCAGCTTGCGGACCAGGCGTCGTCCGATGAAGCCCGTCGCGCCGGTGATGAAGTAATTCATGGTTTCCTCCGCTGTTTTAGATTTGATTGCCGAACAATCCCCCGACGATCGGCATCCCATGATGCTAACCGAGAGATGTGTGCTTGCACGCGCGTCGGCGCATGTTGATTCGTAATCGGTGTCACGGCAGCGGCTTTTGTTCTGGTTGCCTGAGCGTGCTTTGCAATGGCCTGCCAGGCCAAAGCCTAGGGTCAACCGCCTAGGGGATTAGTGTGTGCCCTCTAGAGCAACTGCATAGACTGGGAACCGTAGCAAGAACGAGCCGCTCAGCTCGTACCTTTGGAACAACGGAGCGGCGTAACAGGCAAACCGATCCAGAAGGAGTACACCATGGTCAAGAAACTCAAATCGCTCTCCGGCGCTGACAACCAACTCGCGCAAACCATCAAGGATTCCGCAAGCCAGATCTGGCTTGCCGGCCTCGGCGCGTTCGCCAAGGCCCAGGAAGAAGGCAACAAGGTTTTTGAAGCGCTGGTCAAGGAAGGCGAAGTGATCCAGTCGCGCACCAAGAAAGAAGCCGACGCGAAAATCGCTGACGCTGCGGGCAAGATGGCTGGCGCATGGGACAAGCTTGAGAACGTGTTCGAAGAGCGCGTTTCGCGTGCCCTGTCGAGCCTTGGCGTTCCCACCAAGAAAGACATCGACAAGCTCACCAAGCGCGTTGCCGAGCTGACCGCGCTGGTTCAGAAGTTGACTGAAGAGGCGGATGCTGCGGTTGAAGTGGCGGGTGAAGAGAAGCCGGCGCGTCGTCGCGCAACTGCCAAGGCCGAGTAATCCGGAGCAGGTTCGGAGCCGCAGCTGGCGCGGCTCCCGCCGGAGGCTGCTCGCGGCAGAGTCGCAAGCGGTTCTGGCCGAGGCCGTGGCTGCCGTGACGGAGCCACGGCCTCGTCACGTTCGGGCCCGGCGAGCCGTGCGCATGGATTTTGTGCGACTGGCTTGCCGAGTTTGCGCATAGCGCAGCGGAGGAAACATCATGAGCCCTGAAGATAGCAAGCCGCCCCGCAAGTTCGGCGTCGCGCTCGCGGGTGGCGGCCCCTTGGGCGGCATCTATGAAGTGGGTGCGATTGCCGCGCTGGCCGAGGCAATCGAGGGGATCGATTTCAACGAGGCGGACATCTACGTGGGTGTGAGCTCGGGCAGTTTCATTGCCGCCGCCCTGGCGAACGGCATATCGCCGATGCGCTTGACCCACATGCTGATCGACAACGGTAAATCGGACGAGGTTTTCGATCCGGAAGTGCTGCTCAAGCCGGCGTTTCGCGAGTACTGGCAGCGTGCGAGCAGTGTGCCGCCATTGTTCTGGAAGTCGCTCAAGCAGTTCGTGTTCGATCCGCTTGATCGCGGCTTGTTCGAATCGTTTGCCCGCCTTGGCCAAGCCTTGCCCACGGGGGTGTTCAACAACGCCGGAATCGGTCGGTTCCTCGGACGGCTGTTCCGCGCGCCAGGCCGCACCAATGACTTTCGCAAGCTGAGCAATCGCCTCTTCATCGTTGCTACCGATCTTGATTCCGGTGAATCGGTGCCCTTCGGCGGCAAGGATTGGGATGATGTGCCGATATCCCGCGCGGTGCAGGCCAGTTCGGCGCTGCCTGGGCTCTTTCCGCCGGTGAAGGTGCGCGGCCGCTACTTTGTTGACGGCGCCTTGATCAAGACGCTGCATGCCTCGGTGGCGCTCAAGGAAGGCGCCAACCTGGTTTTCTGTATCAATCCATTGGTGCCATTCGATTCGAATCTGGCCGAAAAGCGGGGCGCCAAGGAGCGCCACAAGCTGGTTGAGGGCGGTCTGCCGGTTGTGTTGTCACAGACCTTCCGCGCGATCATCCACTCGCGGATGCGAACCGGTATGGATCGCTACCAGCATCAGTACCCCGGTGCGGATGTCGTTCTGTTTGAGCCCCATGCCGATGATGCGGCGATGTTCTTTGCCAATGTGTTCAGCTATCGCGACCGCCACACCTTGTGTGAGCATGCCTATCAGACGACGCGTCGCGATCTCTGGCGGCGCCGTCACATGCTCAAGCCGGTTCTTGCAAGGCACGGCGTGAAGCTGCGGGTTGATGTGTTGCGAGACCCGCACCGCACCTTGCTCGATGAGAGCCTGCCGGGCCTTGAGCCGGCGCGGGGGCTCGCGAGGGTATCGGTGTCTTTGCGCCATACGCTAGACGAGCTCGAAGGCTGGTTGCGTGCGCACGCAAAGTAAAGATCTCGCATCCACGCAGGCCGCGCTTTACGCGCGGCCTTTTGCTATTGGCTGATCCCGGTGATCGGCACGCGGTGATACGCTTGAGGGCCTGACTTGGGGGAGGAGGGGTATGGAGCACAAGCCGAAGAGGCGGACTCGCGAACGGATTCTTGAAGCCAGCCTGCGGCTCTTCAATGATTTTGGCGAGCACAACGTCAGCACCACCACGATCGCTGACGAACTCGATATCTCGCCTGGCAATCTCTACTACCACTTTCACAGCAAGGATGAGCTGCTCGAAGAGCTCTTCGGTGCCTTCGAACGTGAGATCACCCTCACGTTGACCGCCCCGGCTGGCCGAAGCAGCAATGTCGAAGACATCTGGCTGTTTCTGCATCTCTTGTTCGAGCTGATCTGGAAGTACCGATTCCTTTACCGTGATCTGTCGGATCTGCTGTCGCGCAACCGGCTGCTGGAAACCCATCTGCGCGCAATCCTCGCCCACAAGGGGCGCACCGCAGCGGCGCTGTGCGAGGGCTTGGTGAGCAATGGCGAGATGGAAGCGAGCACCGCGCAGATCCAGACCTTGGCGGTGAACATGGTTGTGCTATCCACCTTCTGGCTCAGTTTTGAGTACGCACGTGATCCGCGCGGGAAGATCGAAGGGGAGGGATTCACTCGCGGTGCCTACCAGGTCATGGCGCTGGTGGCGCCGTATCTGAAGGGCAAGTCACGCGAGCATTTCGAGGCACTGTCTCGCGAATACCTGAAACGCTGAGGAGGAGACCCGCATGAGCACCAAAGGCTGGAAGAAGTTTCCCTATCCCGAAAAGCAATACGATTATGCCGGCGACGCCCTGAAGAAGAACTGGGCCCGTCTGCACAAGGGCGACTGCGAGCCCTGGCCCGAATCTGCCGCGGTGCAGGATGCCTGGCGCGCCTATCACGCCGGCGATTTTGCGGGCGCATTCGAGGCCGGCATCAAGGCCGGCGGCGCTGGCATCTCGGCGGCAAACAAGGCCGCGATGATTCAGGCAACCTACATGGTGGATGACGACGATGCGAAGACCGAGATCTTCCAGCAGATCATCGCGCGCGCCGAAGCACAGCAGAAGGACATGCCCGAGGCCGTAAACGCCTGGTACTTTCATGCTTACGCGCTGGGGCGATACAGCCAGCAGATTTCAGTGGGCGAAGCGCTGACCAAGGGCTTGGGGGGCAAGATCCGCGCAAGCCTTGAGAAGACGCTCGAACTGGCGCCGGACCATGCCGAGGCGCATATCGCGCTGGCGGCCTTCCAGTCAGAGGTGATCGACAAGGTTGGTTCGCTCGTCGGCGGGCTCACTTACGGCGCCAAGAAAGACAGTGCGCTTGAGCACTTCGAGACTGCCCTTGAGCTGATCCCGTTTTCGGCCATCGCACGCATGGAAATGGCCAATGGCCTCGTGCTGCTTTTTGGCAAGAGTCGCATGAAGAAGGCCGAGGAACTCTACGCTCAGGCCGCCGAATGTGAAGCGGCCGAGGCGATGGAGCGGCTGGATGTTGAGGCCGCGAAGGCAGAACTCGAAGACTGAGGGAGCGCTTTTTCTTGCCCGCGGTTGCTGCAAGGGCCCGCGGGTTCACCGGCGCCGCGACGGGGCGCAGCGCATCGACTGATGTGTCGTCAAACCGCCTGATTGGAGAGCCAGTCCATCAGTGGGCCGGGCTCCATCGGGCGGCCAAAATAGTAGCCTTGTGCTTCGTGGCAACCGAGTTTCTCCAGCGCGTCGGCTTGCGCCAGGTCTTCAACCCCTTCGGCAATGACCTCTAGCCCAAGTTTGTGGCTGAGCTGGATCACCATCTCCGGGATGCGCGAGCCACGTCCTGAGTCGGTGATTTCCTTGACGAATGCACGGTCGATCTTGAGCCGATCGACATTGAGCCGTTGCAGGTAAGACAGCGATGAAAAGCCGGTGCCGAAATCATCAACCGCAACCGTGATGCCCGACTCCTTGAGCTTGTCGAGCGTGTGCAGCAGGAAGTCCGCTTCCACCATCGCCATCGATTCGGTGATTTCGAGCTCGATGCAGGCCGGGTCGCAACCGCTGTCTTCAATTGCACGCTTGAGCATGAAGGGGAAGCGCGGGTGGCGGAACTGGCTTACCGATACGTTGATTGCCATGCGCAGGTGCCCGTAGCCTGCCCGCGCCAGCCGCGCCTGCTGGTGGCAGGCCACGCGGGTAATCCATTCGCCGATATTCACGATCAGCCCCGAGTGCTCGGCCAGGGGGATGAAGCGATCGGGCGGCACCATCTTTCCATCGTCGTCGCGCCAGCGGATCAGTGCTTCCAGTCCGATCGCCTTGCGGGTGACCAGATTGACCTGCGGCTGGTACACCATGAACAGGCGCTCATTGTCGAAAGCGTGCCGCAGCGCTTGAAGCAGCTTCACCCGCTCCTGGATTTCGATGCTCATCTCGCGGGTGAAGTAATTGACCTCGCCGCGATTGCCCTGCTTGGCGCGCTTGAGCGCGATGTTCGCGTCCTTGAGCGCTTCGGCCCCGCTGTTGCCCGCATCGGCCAGATTCAGCACGCCACAGGTGATTGACACCATCAACTCCTGCCCATCCACGGTGAATGGCGTGTTGAATAGGCCCATGAGCTGCGTTGGCGACAGGTCATCGCTCGCGCCCAGCAGGCCAAAGGTGTCCCCCGAGATACGCGCGACAATCACGCGCGGGCTGACCGATTGTTTCAAGCGGCTGGCGACCTCTTGCAACAGTCGATCACCGAAGCGGTGACCCAAGGCATCGTTGGTCTCAGCGAAGTGGTCTAGATCAACCAGCGCCAGAATCTGCTTGCCGTGATCGGGGGCCGCGAGCAGGCGATCGATGTGCTGAATGAAGTGAGCGCGGTTGGGCAGGCGCGAGAGCTGGTCAAAGTAGGCGAAGGAATTCAGCCGCGAGAACAGCGCTGCGTTGTCGAACCCGACGGCGATGTTGACGCAGAACACTTCGAGGAGGCGGCGGTCGATGTCGTCAAGGCTCTCACGGGTGTCCAGATAGGCAGCCACGTCGCCATGACGATTATGGAAGAAGAGCGTGGTTCCCGGCCCATCGTAGAGGTTGCGCTGGCTTTGCAGGCAGCGCTCGAGCGCCTGGCGAACCTGCGCATCACTGATCGAATCCACCGGGCGGTTGATGAGGTCGGCGTAGCGACCTGCGGCCGCGATCACGGTGACGTCGTTGCTGCCTAGGTTGATGCCACCGCTGGTGTCGTGCGCACAAACCAGCCCTTCGGGCGCGAGGCCCAGCAGCCCCGCGATCTGGGTAATCACGCCAGCCGCGAAATTGCGAACACCGTGCCGTTGCATGAGATCGGCGCTGGCCCGCACGATCATGTCGAGCCCGCGTCGCCCGGCATTGATGGTGCGGATTTGCTCGTAGCTGCGAATTGCGGCAGTCAGCGTGGTGTAGAGCTTGTTGCGGGTCAGCTCAGACTTGGTCTTGTAGTCGTTGATGTCGTAATCGCGGATCGCGTCGATTTCCGGCGCGTAACCGGGTTGGCCGGTGCGCAGGATGATCCGGGTCTCCGGCATCGAGAGATCTTCGCGAATGGTCTTCACCAGCCGCAGGCCGGCATCTTCGTTCTCCATCACCACATCGAGCAGGATCACCGCGATGTCGCGCTCATGCAGCAGCAACTCGCGGGTTTGCAGGGCTGAATAGGTGTGCAGAAACTGGATCTGGCGGTGCAGGATCGTCTGGTTCCGCATCGCCAGCAAGGTGGTGTGGTGGACGTCCGGATCGTCGTCAACGATCAGTACGCGCCAGACCTTTCGATTCGTAGCGTCGCCACCGGATTCCGCTTCGGGCTCATCGTCAATGAATTCCAGCTCGTCGTCTGGATGATTCTGAGCCTCGCTCACCCTGATCTCCCGTCGTTTTAACTTCGCGTGGCGTGTTGCTGATGAGGCGCAAACAACAACTTGATGGGTCTATTTACGGCCAGACTGTCGGGAACTGAAGGGGCCGTGCAGCAAAGGGTCTGATTCCCGCTATCTGCATGCCGCTGCCCGTGTTTCGCGGGATTGTGCGCCCAAAACTACCGCGGCGTCACTTGGACGCCGCGGCGATGAAGGGCCGCGAGGCGCGGCCCGACGGATATCAGCTACCGAAGTTGGCCGCTGCGAAATCCCAGTTTGCAAGCTGGTTGAGGAAGACTTCGACGAACTTCGGGCGTGCGTTGCGGTAGTCGATGTAGTAGGCGTGCTCCCATACGTCGATCGTCAGCAGCGCGGTGTCGCCCGTGGTCAGCGGGGTGCCAGCCGGGCCCATGTTCACGATATCGACGGAGCCGTCCGCCTTCTTGACCAGCCAGGTCCAGCCGGATCCGAAGTTGCCGACTGCGCTCTTGGTGAAGGCTTCCTTGAATGCATCGAAGCTACCGAACTTGGCGTTGATGGCGTCGGCCAGCTTGCCGCTCGGGGCGCCGCCGCCATTGGGCTTCATCGAATTCCAGAAGAACGTGTGGTTCCAGACCTGGGCCGCGTTGTTATAGACGCCGCCGGCCGGTGCCTTCTTCACGATGGCTTCCAGATCGAGGGCTTCGAACTCGGTGCCCTTGATCAGGTTGTTCAGGTTGGTCACGTAGGCCTGGTGGTGCTTGGCGTAGTGGTAGTCGAAGGTCTCGACCGAGATGTGCGGGACCAGCGCGTCTTTCGCGTAAGGGAGAGCGGGCAGCGTATGTTCCATTTTTGTTGGCTCCTGTGGGTTGGAAGTGCAATTCTAGCCTTGCAGGGGGTCGGCGTTCGACCCTTTCGCTTGCAGGGTTTCAATGCGGGCGAGCAGGCTTGCATCGTGCATCTGCACGCTGATCGGGTCGCCAGGGCCAAGGCCGCTCGCTGTGCGGAGGATGCGGCCGTCGCCATCGCGCACAATCGCAAAGCCTCGTGCAAGGACCGATTCCGGGTTCAGGCTTCCGAGCTGGGCCGCAAGCGCGTCAAGGCCTTGGTGCAGCGCTTGCAGGCGATGCCTTTGTGCGGCGCCAAGGCGCAGTGCGGACTGGTCGAGTCGAAGTCGCAAGTGTGTGATCGATGGCAAGGCTGAGCCGAGTTGCCGGCTCAGCATCTCTTGCCGCATCTGCAGCCTTTCAAGCCGTGTGGCGGACGCGCGTTTCATGCGCGCCGCAAGATCCGCGATCTGTACTTGCTGCCGCGCCAGGCGTTCACGCGGATGACGTAGCCGCAGGTTGCTTCGGTCAAGTCGCTCGAACGCGCTGTCCAGCCTGTGCTGCATCGCGTCCCGCAGCGATTCGGACAGCTGGGCCAGCGTCTGGCTTGCGCGGAGCGTGCCTGCACTTGCCAGTTCGGCCGCCGCAGTGGGGGTTGCGGCACGCAGATCGGCAACAAAGTCGCTCAGCGTGAAGTCGGTCTCGTGGCCGATGCCCGCTATCACCGGAATCGGGCAGGCCGCGATCGCCCGGACCAGCGCTTCATCGTTGAATGCCCAAAGATCCTCCAGGCTCCCGCCGCCGCGGCAGAGGAGCAGCAGATCCACACCATCGAGCTTGGCACGCCTGCCTGCCGTACTCACCGCCTCGGTAAGTCGCCGCCCTGCGTCAGCGCCCTGCACCGGACTGGGGTAGATCACGAGCGGGAGGTGCGGCGCGCGCCGTTGCAGTGCAACCAGAACGTCATGCAGCGCTGCGCCGGCCGTTGATGTCACGATGCCGATTCTGCCCGGCAGTGGCGGCAGCGGGCGTTTGCGGGCCTCATCGAACAAGCCTTCAGCATTGAGGCGTTCCTTGAGTCGCAAGAAGGCTTCGAACAAGTTGCCCTGGCCGGCCTGGCGGATGTTTTCGACCTGCAACTGGAACTCGCCGCGCGCCTCGTAAAGCGTGGTGAGTGCGCGCACCTCGACCTGCTGGCCCTCGCGCAACTGGAATGGCAGCAATTGGGCGCGCGATCGGTACATGACGCAGCGCACTTGCGCGGCACTGTCGCGGAGTGTGAAGTAGCAGTGTCCTGACGCGGCCCGGGTCAGGCTGGCGACCTCGCCGGCGACCCATCCGAGCGGAAACGAGCGCTCAAGCAGTGCGCGCGCTTGTCGGACAAACTCCGACACAGCCACGGCCTGCTCTGCAGGGCGATTCTCGGTCTCAGGGCGCGTAAACATTGGCTTCATTCTAGCGGAATCCACACCCGCCACCGCGCCAGGGGAGATTGGGCGAGTTTTCGAATTAATTGTGTCTGGGGCTTGTAAGTTGCTGAAAAATATGGTCTTTAATCACAGCTTCATTTTTGATCGCAGCAAAAAAATCCCTTTCGGGACGGCCACTTAGCGCGCCGCTGAAGAAGCAATCCACCGACTTATCCACAGATTTTGTGGATTGTGCCGTCCGTCAGCAAACTTGCCGCTTACCATGCCGCCGCGCTAAAGTCTCAGGCTTCGCGATTTACCCGCATCTACAGGAGTTGCACAGTGTTGGCGATCATTCAGGCTGCCGGTTGGCCGATCTACTTTCTGATCGTGGCTTCGGTCATTGCCCTTGCGCTGATCATTGAGCGTGTCGTTGCGTTGCGTCGCAGCAAAATCGTCCCGGCAGGGCTGGTGGACAAGATCATCGGCGAGCTGCGGCAGGGTGGCATTTCGGATGATCTCGTCTTGCGCGTCGCCAATCACTCGCCGCTCGGGCGCGTGCTTGCTGCTGGCCTCAAGAACGCAAAGTCCTCGCGTGACGTGATGAAAGAGTCGATCGAAGAGGCTGGTGGCGCCGTGGCGCATGAAATGGGCCGCTTCCTCACGACCTTGGGGACAATCTCCACCGTGACGCCGCTGCTTGGCCTGTTCGGCACCGTGATCGGCATGATCGAGATCTTTGGCGCAACATCGCCAACCGGAACGAATCCGCAGCAACTCGCGCACGGTATCTCGGTGGCGCTCTACAACACCGGCTTTGGCTTGATGATCGCAATCCCGTCCTTGATCGCCTACCGCCACTTCCGCGCCCAGGTTGATGATTTTGTCGTCGAAATGGAGCAGCAGGCCATCAAGCTGGTCGAAGTGCTGCACGGCGAACGTCGCTGACCGGCCCGGAGTCGCCTGATGAATTTCCGCCGCGGTCGCCGTACCGAAGAAGTCGAGATCAACCTGATCCCGCTGATCGACGTGATGCTCGTGATCATCATCTTCCTGATGCTCACGACCACCTACTCGAAGTACTCCGGGCTTGAGATCAACCTGCCGACTGCCGCCTCGCCGGCGACACCCAGCGTGCCGAACGAGATTGACGTGATCGTCAGCGCCAACGGCGATGTGACGGTCAACCGTGTGCCGGTTGGCGCGCGTGACCCGGCAAGCATTGCCGAAGCACTGCGCCGGGCGCGTCCTGAAAGCGACAAGGAGCCGGTCGTGATCATCAACGCCGATGCCAAGACGCCGCATCAGGCCGTGATCGACGTGATGCAGGCGGCTCAGACGGCTGGCTTGCCGCAAATCACCTTCGCGACGCAGGCTTCGCAGAACTGATAGTGCGATCCGCGCCTCGATTCTGGAAACGCCGCGGTCTGATCGCGGCGTTTCTGTTTCCGCTCTCGCTGCTGTTTCGTGGGCTGGTTGCGCTGCGCCGTGTTGCGTTTCGCCAGGGCTGGCTGCGCAGTTTTGATGTGGGCGTGCCGGTCGTGGTGGTGGGTAATATTGCGGTGGGCGGGAGCGGCAAGACGCCCGTCGTCATCTGGCTGGTCGAGGCGCTTCGCGCAGCGGGTTACCACCCGGGTGTTGTCAGCCGTGGCTACGGTGGCCGGGCAGAGGGTAGCCTGGCTGTTGAGCGCGACACGGACCCCGCTTTGAGTGGCGATGAGCCGGTGCTGCTGGCGCAGCGCTGCGCTTGCCCGATCTGGATCGGGCGCGATCGGGTGGCGGCCGTGCAAGCCATGCGTGCCGTGCATCCGGAAGTCGATGTCATCGTCACCGACGACGGGCTGCAGCACTATCGCCTGCGCCGCACGGTGGAAGTGGTGGTTGTCGACGCCCATCAGATGGGCAATCGTTTGATGTTGCCCGCCGGGCCCTTGCGTGAGCCTGTCTCTCGCCTGGCCGAATGCCAGCTGGTGCTCGCGCACGGCGATCTGCCGCCAGCGGTGCGCGCCAAGTGCCCGCCGGCGCCGGTGTTCTCCATGCGGCTGTGGCCAACCGCGTTCTATCGTTTGTCGAACCCGCGTCAGCGGCGATCGCCGCATGAATTTGCTGACCGGCGCCTTCGCGCGCTAGCCGGAATCGGCCGACCCGAGCGCTTCTTCGCGACCTTGCATGATTTTGGTTTGCGCCCGGTCGCCGAAGAGGCTTACCCCGACCATCACCCCTTCACGGCCGAGGACGTGGCGCTGCGAGACGCAGACACGCTCGTGGTGACAGAGAAGGATGCGATAAAATTGAAGGCTTTCGCGCCCTCGGAAACCTGGGTCCTGCCGGTGGATGCAGAAATCCGCGCGGGGGCGCTCGATCGCGTACTGGAGCATCTGCATGGACCCAAAACTGCTTGAGATTCTGGTCTGCCCCCTGTGCAAGGGGCCTTTGGACTTCCGCAAGACGGCCGGCGAACTGGTGTGCAAGCCGTGCCGGCTTGCGTTTCCGGTGCGCGACGGCATCCCGGTGATGCTTGAGGACGAGGCGCGCGCGCTGCGCGACGACGAGGCGGGCGCCTGAGCATGGCGGCGTCGTTTCACGCGGTTGTGCCGGCGCGCTTTGCGTCCACCCGCCTGCCGGGCAAGCCGCTCGCCGATATTGCTGGCAAGCCGATGGTGGTCCGGGTGATGGAGCGGGCCGCGGCGTCGGGTGCGCAGTCGGTCTGGGTTGCCACCGATCATCAGGATGTCCATGCCGCGGTCACCGCATGTGGCGGCCGCGCCATCATGACGCGGCCAGATCATCCGAGCGGCACCGATCGACTGGCCGAAGTGGTTGAAACGCTCGGCTGGACGGATGAAACGATCGTGGTCAACGTGCAGGGTGATGAGCCCCTGATCGACCCCGCCGTGGTGGCGGCCGTGGCGCAAGCGCTGGCGGACGACCCGCAAGCCGCAATCGCGACCGCCGCGCATCCAATTCAGGATGCCGCCGAGTTTTTCAATCCGGCGGTCGTCAAGGTGGTCTGCGACGCGGCGGGCAATGCCATGTATTTTTCGCGCGCGCCGATGCCGTGGGCGCGCGACGCGTTTGCGAGCGGGCGTGATGCACTGCCGCCCGACTTGGGTGCGCTGCGCCACGTCGGGCTCTACGCCTACCGTGTTTCGTTTCTGCGCCGCTATGCCGAGTTGTCGCCGTCGCCGCTTGAGTCCATCGAAATGCTGGAGCAATTGCGGGCGCTTTGGCACGGTTACCGGATTCGGGTGATTGCGCTTGAATCGGCACCGCCAGCGGGCGTGGATACGCCAGAGGATCTGGCCCGGGTGCGGGCCCATTTCGAAGCCGCCGGTAACGAGCGGTAAGTTCAGGGTAAGGGCGCAGCGCGATCCTTGCGCTGCCGCCACACATATCAGGAGAAGGGGAGATGCGTCTGATTCTGTTGGGTCCGCCGGGCGCGGGCAAGGGTACTCAAGCCAAGTTCATCACCGAGAAATTCGGCATTCCGCAGATTTCCACCGGCGACATGCTGCGTGCGGCGATCAAGGAAGGCACGCCACTGGGGCTGGCCGCGAAGCAGGTCATGGATGCCGGCCAACTGGTGTCCGACGACCTCATCATCGGCTTGGTGAAAGAGCGTCTGTCGCAGCCGGACTGCGCCAACGGCTACCTCTTTGACGGCTTCCCGCGCACGCTGCCGCAGGCGGACGCACTCAAGAGCTCCGGCGTGGCGCTCGACTTCGTGCTGCAGATCGACGTGCCGGATTCCGACATCGTCACCCGCATGAGCGGCCGTCGTGCCCACCTGGCCTCTGGCCGCACGTATCACGTGGTCTTCAACCCGCCCAAGGTCGAGGGCGTCGACGATGTCACCGGCGAGCCGCTGGTGCAGCGCGACGACGACCGCGAGGAAACCGTCAAGAAGCGTCTTGAGGTCTACCACTCGCAAACCGCTCCGCTGGTCAAGTACTACAGCGACTGGGCGAGCACGGGCGATGCCAAGGCTCCCAAGTACCGCATGATCTCTGGGCAGGGCAGCGTCGACGCGATTACCGCGCGCGCCTTCGAGGCCCTCGTCTGATCGGTGCCCGGCGCGGGGGCTGCGGCCCCCCCCCCCCCCCCCCCCGGTGCGCTCATTCCGCTTCTTTCCACCAGCGCCGCAAGACGCTTGATCCAACCGCAAGCAGGGCCAGGGTCAGGCCGATGAAGCCCCATGTCAGCCAGTTCGGCTGCGTGGCCGCGCGGACGATCTGTTCGGCAAACAGCGCACTGAAGAACACCAGCGGCAGCATGCCGATTGCGCTGCCGAGCAGGAAGTGCCGCAAGCGGATGGCGCTCGCGCCGGCCACCATGTTCACCGCCGCAAACGGTGCCACCGGCACCATCCGCAGTGCGATGGCACTGACCAGCCCGCGTTCGCCGAGCCGCTTGCTCACGTGCTGCACGCGGGGGCCGGCCAGTCGCCGGATGACGTCGTAACCGAGCAAACGCCCGCACTGGAAGCTGATTGCGCCCCCCAGCGTGGCCCCCGCAAGGCTGTATGCAATGCCCAGGGCGGGGCCGAAAGCGAGTGCCGTAATCAGGGTGAGCAGGCTCAGGGGCACGGCAATCGCGCTCGCCACGGCAAAGCCGCCGATGGCCGCCAGGGCGCCGAACTGGCGCCCGCCGCTTCGAATGGCGGTGACCATGCGTTCAAGATCGATCACCTGCCGAAGTGGCGAGAACTGCCACGCCAGCGTCAGGGCAATCAGTGCCACCAAGGCCAGGGTGAATGCGCGACGCTTGCGATGAAGCTGTCGGGCGTCGGTATGGGCAATCGGTTGCTGGGGCATCGTGGCCTAGTCAGGGGTGTCAAACTCGCTGCGCAACACGGCCGCCAGTGCATCGACATGGCCGGCCTCGAAGACCGAGCCGTGCAGGCCGGTGATCTCGCGAATCCGCAGCTCGCCGTGGGGCAGCTTTTGCCAGGGGCGGAAGAGCCAGCGATCCCAGTTTGCCAGGCCCGATGACTTGATGAGGCAGGTGCGGCCGGCAAAGGCTTGCGGGCGATAGTCGTGCAGCGCCATGACCTGCGATACGAGCCCGGAATCGCTGAACATGGCGCCAAGCCGGCGCCCGTTCATGCTCAGTTCCTGCACATAGAGGTTTCGCGTCAGCCATGCGAGCAGGCGCCAGAATCGCGGGCGGCGCAGCAGGGGGCCGGGGAAAACGGTATCGATCAGGACCAGTTCACGCACTTCGATGCCGCGCGCCTGGAGGGTGCGTGCAGTTTCGAGCGCCGCAATGCCGCCCACCGAAAACCCGGCGATGGTCACCGCAGTGTGTGCGCGTGGCGCAATTTTGTCGGCGTACAGCGCGGCAAGTGCGCTCATGCTTTCGAACTTGCCGTCGTTAGGCGGTTGCAGCATCAGCAGGTTCACCCGCGGGCCCAGTGCGCGGGCCAGGGCCTGGAAGCGCAGCAGGTCGCCATGGCCCGAGGCGGCAAGGAAGACCGTGCGGTCGCCAAGCTGAAGGCCTAGCGGCAGTAGCAGCCGCGCCGGACCGGATGCTTCTTCGAGGGCGCTGGCCAGTTGGGCAACACTGGGGTTCTCGGTCAGCGTCAGCAGCGAGAGCTGTTTGCCGGTTGCGCGCTGAACGCCCGCGAGGATGTCGACGGCGGCCAGCGAGTCGCCCCCCAGTTCGAAGAAGTCGTGGTCGATGCCGATGTGCTCGCGCTTGAGCGCCGCTTCCCAGATCGATTGCAGCTCGCGTTCCAGTTCGGTGCGTGGCGCGCGGGGCGGCGCGTCGCCGGCATTGGCGGGCGGAATCGGCAGTGCGCTGTAATCGACCTTGCCCGTGTTGTTCAGCGGCAGGGCCGGCATGATCGTGATGCCACCGGGCAGCATGTAATCGGGCAAACGGCTGCGCAGGTGACGATGCAGGCTGGCGCTGTCTTGCGTGCTGGCCGCAACCCAGGCGTGCAGGCGCGCTGGGCCGTCCTGGTCGAGCACGCGCACGGCGGCCTGGTTCACCCCGTTGGCGGATAGCAGGGTGGCTTCGATTTCCGCCGGTTCGACACGATAGCCCCTGAGCTTGATCTGCCGATCGACCCGGCCAAGGAAGTGCAGCGCCCCGTTCTGCCCGATCCAGCCGCGGTCTCCGCTGCGGTAGATGCGCTCGCCCGCGAGGAAGGGGTCGGGCAGGAAGGCGTCGCGGTCCAGGTCCGGGCGGTTGAGGTAGCCGCGCGCCAGCGTGCCGCCGCCAATGTAGATGTCGCCCGCACAGCCAAACGGCACCGGCCGCCGCTGTGCGTCGAGCACGTAGATTCGCGTGTCGTCAATCGGCATGCCGACCGGCAGGCTGCTCGCGCCATCGTCTGCGCTGCATGGCCATGCAGTGGCGAAAATGCATGCTTCGGTCGGCCCGTACACATTGAACAGTCGCGCCTTGGTCTCGTTCAGAAAGCGCTGCGCGGTGGCCGGTGGCAGCACGTCGCCGCCGCAACAGGCAACGCGCAGTTTGAGCCCCTTGATTTCGGCCGCCGCATCAATGAAGCGCTGCAGCGTCGAGGGCACGAAGGCCATGATGGTGACCCCGTGCCGCGCGGCAAACTGGGCAATGGTTTCAGAGGCCAGGCGCCCCGGCGGCGGCAAGGCAACGCTGGCGCCATGGCTGAGCGGCAGCAGGAGCTCGATCAGCGCAGGGTCAAAGGTCAGTTGCGTGGCCTGGGCGGCGCAGTCTTGTGGCGTGATGGCGTAGGTGCGCGCAATCCAGCCAAGGCGCCGTGAGAGGGCGCCGTGTTCGACCAGTACGCCCTTCGGGCGCCCGGTTGACCCCGAGGTGAACAGCACGTAGGCGGGGTCGCTCGCGGTGGCCGCCGGCCAGTGCGGCGCGATCGGCGTGCTTGAGGGCATCGAGGCTGGCCGCAGCACCACCGGATGCAGGGGCGCCAGACGGTCGTGCTCTCTGGCGTCGGCAATCACGGCGGCGGCCTGGCTCTCGGCCAGCACGACGGCGATCCGCGCATCCGGCGCGTCGGCATCCAGGGGCAGAAAGGCGGCGCCGGCCTTCGCAATGCCGAGGATGGCGATGACCACATCGGCCGATCGCCGCATGCAAAGCGCCACGATGCTGCCGCGCGCCACGCCCGATTGCCGCAGGCGATGCGCGGTCGCCAGGGCCTGGCGATCGAGCTCGGCGTAGTCCATGCGGCCGCCGTCCCAGACCAAAGCCATCGCGTCCGGGTGGGCGCGGGCCTGGGCTTCAAATTGCTGGATGAAGGGTTCCGGGGATGCCGTGACCCGCAGCGCGCGATGCACGCCCTCGATCACGGCAACGCGTTCGCTCGCAGGCAGGATGTCAATCTCGTCAGCCCGCGCCTCGGGCTGGGTGGCCATGGCGCACATCACATGCCGCAGGCGCTCGGCCAGCAGCTGAACTTCGCCGGTGGCAAAGCAGGCGTTGCTGCCTTCGAGCACCAGCGCCAGGTCGCCTTCGGCATCGAACTCGCACACGGTGATCCCCAGCGGGTAGCGGGCGAGTCCGGGGAAGAGCTGCCAGGAGTCAATCGGCCCGGCGTCGCCGAACGTGACCGAGTAATCCTGGCGTTCGTAGGACAGCATCACGTCAAAAATGCTGTCGCGGTGGCTGCGGATGGCCTGCAGCTGGCGGGCGATTTCACTGAGCGGAAAACGCGCATGGCGCAGCGCGCTGCGCAAGCTGCGCGCGACGCTTGCGAGCAAATCGGCGACTGGCGCGTTCAGGTCAAGCGCGATCCGTAACGGGATCACGCCGACGAACATGCCCGGCGTGGCTTTGTGGCGCTTGCCGTTGCGATTGAGGCTGGGCACACCGATCACGACTTCGCCGACCCCGCGCGCGCGGCAGAAATACAGTGCAAGCGCTGCCAGAAACAAGCAAAACGCCGAGAGGCCCGGTGCGCTGGTGGTTTCGACGATCCGCGCATAGTCTCGCCGCGCGAGCGGAATGGCCGCGACGCTGGCGTGCGGCAGCGTTGCGTGCGCGGCCTGGCTGTCGCTGCGGAGGCTCAGCGCATGGCGGTCGAACAGGGGGGCAGGAAGCTGTGGCAGTTGCTCTGCCCAGAATTCGCGGTCGCGCCCGAACTCGGGCGAAGCCCGATAGTGCTGGCACTCGTCGATGTAGCGGACATAGTCACCGTCGGCCGGCGGCGCGGTGGTTTCACCGGCGGCGAGGGCGGCATAGTGCTCGCTCCAGCGGCGGAATACCTGGGTGGTGCCCCAGCCATCCATCACCAGATGATGGAACTGGATGATCACGCAGTGCTCGGTGTCGCTCTTGCGCAGCACCGCAATCCGCCACGGCGGCGTGGCGTCCATGACGAAGGGCTGTTGCAGCGAAGACTCCCACCACGACTGCGAGGCCTGCCGCATGTCTTCTGTGCTGTCTTGCAGCGTCAGCCATATCAAGGCCTGGCGGTAGGTGCTGAGCAGGGTCTGGCCGCCGCCCGCGTGCGGCACCAGCCGGAATACGTCGCACTCGTCGACCATGCGGTCGAGTGCGGACTGCATCAATTCGCGGCTGAAGCGGCCGCGCAGGTGCATCGCGCCGCCGATGATCAAATGCGGACTGGCGGGCCAGGCACGTTGATCGAGCCAGACTTCGTGCTGGCTCAGCGATAACGGGAGCTGGGAATCCGTCACCGTGGCAGCGTCTGGCGATCCCATTTCTCGATTTCTGTGCACGCGTAGCGATAGCCCGCTTCGACAATCTCGTTTGCGCGCCGGTAGGCCATCAGCGCGAATTCGGCCACCGGTGGTTCAAGGTAGTGATCGGCCATCGAGATGGTGCGCCCGCGTTGCGTCAGGCCGCCCATGTGACTGGCGCGATAGAGGATGTCGCCGATGCCCGGCGTGGGTGCAGCGTCGCTCGACAAGTGGCCCTTGATCTTGCGCCAGGGCGAGAGGCGTCGCATCTCCGCCGAGACTTGCAGGGCTTCCCGCACGTCGACGTCGATCGCGATCACGGTGCCATTGCCGCGCCGCTTCTCCAGCCTGGTCCCGAGGCGCGTGCGCATGGCTTCGACCGGTACGTTGTCGAGTATTGCGCCGTCGACCAGCAGATCCCCCTCATGCAGCACGGGTGGCAGCAGTCCGGCGGGCGAGTTGCTGGCGAGCACGGCGCGCCAGAGCGGGCCGCTTTCCTGCACGGTGGTGCAGGCGCGGCTCAGGTTGCAGGCCGCTGCAAAGAATGGCCGCCAGAGCGTATCAATGCTGATGTCGCCAAACATCTTGCGCAGGTCGCGTTCGATCCGGCGGCCGGAGAGAATGGATATCAGGGGGACAGCCGGGCGCTCGCCGCCGGTTGCAAAGGCCACCGTGTTTGCCTGGATCGCTTCGAGGCTTTCGCCGCATGCGAACTGGGCGCCGATCAATGCCCCCATGCTGTTGCCGCCGACCAGGTCGATCGGGATGCGGGCCTCGCGCAGTGCACGCAGCACGCCAAGGTGGGCAAACCCGCGGGCGCCGCCCCCACCCAGCACTACGCCGACTGCGCGCCCGGTGAGGAAGCGCGCCAGGCTGGCGTAGTCCTCTTCACTGCCGCGCCGGGTCAGGTAGACCCGCTCGACCTCTCGATCTGCACGCCAAGGCCCGGGGGCGGTGGGTTGCGAGGCCGTGGCGCCATGAACCACCACGATGTGGTGGCGTTTGAACGAGAAGCCGGCGTCTTCACGAATGCGCAGTTCCAGCGCGCCAGCAGCGGGCGCGCTGTCAGCGGGCGCTACGAAGATCACTTGATCCGCCTGCCGCACCGCAAATCGCGTCCAGGCTGTCAGGCTCGCTTCGGCTTCGTAGATCAGGTAGTCGGCGTTGATTTCCAGCTGGTCGATCGGGCCGAGCCGACGGGCGATTTCGCTGTCGCCTTCGCCATCTGCAATGGTGGCGAGTGGACTTAGGTGGCGCACCCGCTCATGCGAGAGTGCCTTCGCCAATCCGCGTGCAAGCAATGTGGCTTCATTGCCGGGCTGCAGCGGCACGATGGCGAAGGACTGGGCCCGGCGATGCTCGCTCAGCTGCGGGATGTGCCGCAAATAGTGATAGATGGCCTGCGAGAAGACCTCGCTGAAGACCAGCGGGCTGGCGTTGAGCAAGGCCTCGTAACCGCTGCGCGTGAGCGCCGCGACGGTGGAATCGCGCAGGGCGATCACGTCATTGGTGCGTTTCTGGCGCAGGATCATGCCGGCTTCGCCGATGCATTCACCCGGGCACAGTTCGTTGTAGAGCAGAAGGCCGCCATCGCGGTCGCGGCGCGATACCCGCAAGCGGCCCGAGAGCACGATGATCAGGCTGTCGGCGGGTTCCCCTTCGCGGAACAACAACTCACCGGCGGCGACTCGCAGTGGGCGAAGGTTGTCGACCAGCTGCGCCATCGATGTGTCGTCGAGTTGGCAGAAGAGCCGACTTGCCTTGAGGATTTCGATGACACCGAGTTCGCCGCCGCTTTCATGAGACATCTGGACTCCGCAGGTGGAGGGGCCGTGTGGTCAAAGTGCAACGGATGGATTCAGTGTGTAACGGCCGAAGATCGACGCTTCTGAAATGGTGTGCGCGGCAATTGCCTGGCGCACCTGATGGCCGTCGAATCGCCCGCTCAATGGCAAGTGGGCGATGGATAGCGCGTAAAGCGTAAAGATGTAGCGGTGCGGGCGCTCATCGTTCCAGGGCGGGCAGGGGCCGTCATAACCGTGGTAGTCGCCCGCCATCTGCGGATCGCCCGCAAACCAGCCGGTGTAATCGTTGATGCCTTGCCGCATGAACTCATTGCTACCGCCGGGCTTGCCGCGCGGGGTGATGCAATCGCTCATGCTCCCCTCGGCGATTTCGTTCACATCAGGGGGAATATCGATCAGGACCCAGTGAAAGAAATCCACCCGCGGCAGGTCGGCGGGTACCGTGCGATCTTCCTTGTTCACATCGTCACCGTGGCTGGGTACGTCCGGGTCGTGGCACAAGAGCACGAAGGAGCGTGTGCCCGCTGGCGCTTCAGACCATGCCAGATGCGGATTGCGGTTGTGTGAGAGGGCAATGTGCCCTTGCGGCGATTGAATGGCGAACGCGAAGGCGCCGTCGATTGGCGCGCCATTGCCGATGCTGCTACTCCAGAGTTTCATGCGGTGTCTCCCTGGGTGCGGGGGCCAGCGTTTACTCAGTGCCGGCGGTCTGAACGTCGAATGCCTGCTTCAGCTGCGCCGCTTCAGATCCGATATGCGAAGCCCAAGCGCAAACAGCACAGCAAAATAGCTCGCTGCGCCAGCGAACACAACTGTGCCCAGCATGCCGACGCGAACCAGTCCGTGCATTTCCAGCCATTGCGCTTCGCTGCCCATGCCAAACCAGAGCACGATCGCCATCACGCCCAAGGCGCCTGCCAGGCGCAGCGCGAAGCGTCCCCAGCCCGGTTGCGGCATGAACACCTTGCGTTGGCGCAGTCCTCGGTAAAGCAGGAATGCATTGAGGCTGGCGGCAAGTCCGATTGATAGCGCGAGGCCCGCGTGCGCGTGTGTGAGCGTGGAGATAAAGACGAGGTTCAGCGCCTGCGTCACCACCAGTGTCAGGATCGCGATCTTCACCGGCGTGCGCACGTCCTGGCGGGAATAGAACGCCGGCGCAAGGATCTTCACCAGGATGATGCCGGTCAGCCCGACCGTGTAGGCCAGCAGCGCAGCGCGGGTTTGTTCGACGTCGACGCTGTTGAACGCACCGTAGTGAAACAGTGTTGTGATCAGGGGAATTGCAAGGATCGCAATGCCGAGTACGGCCGGAAGCGTCAGGATCAGCGCCAGGCGCAGGCCCCAGTCAAGCAGCGCCGAGAACTCCTCCGGCTTGTCTTGCGCATGCAGCTTGGAAAGGCTTGGCAGCAGGATCGTCCCCAGTGCTACCCCGAGCATGCCCGAAGGGAACTCCATCAGACGGTCAGCGTAGTAAAGCCACGAGACGCTGCCGGTGGGCAGGAAGGATGCAAACACCGTGTTGATCAGCAGGCTGATCTGCGCAACCGATACGCCCACCGTTGCAGGCGCCATCAGCTTGAGCACGCGTCGCACGCCGGGGTCGGACCAGTCTGGTCGGAACCTTGGCAACATGCCGATCTGCTTGAGCGCGGGCACCTGGAACGCGAGCTGCAACAGCCCGCCAAGAAACACCGCCCAGCCCAGCACCAGCACGGGCGGATCGAAGTAGGGCGCGGCAAACAATGCCATGCCAATGAATGAAATATTCAGCAGGACTGGCGTAAATGCGGGCACCGAGAAGCGGCTCCACGCATTGAGGATGCCCCCGGCCAGCGCGACCAACGCCATGAACAGAATGTACGGAAAGGTGATTCGCGTCAGCTCAACCGTCAGCGCGAACTTGTCCGCATCTTTGGCAAAGCCAGGGGCTGTGACCAGGATCACCACCGGGGCGAAGATCACGCCGAGCAGGGCTACGAACGCGACCGCCAAGCCGAGCAGGCTTGCGACGTGGTCCACCAGCGCCTTGGTTTCCGCTTCAGAGCGCTTGTTCTTGTACTCTGACAGAATCGGCACGAAGGCCTGCGAGAACGCGCCTTCGGCAAACAGGCGTCGCAGCAGGTTCGGAAGCCGGAAGGCCACCACGAATGCATCGGTATAGACGCCGGCGCCAAAGGCGCGGGCGATGACGAAATCCCTGACGAAACCGAGAGTCCGTGACAGCAGCGTCATGCCGCTGACGGTGGCGAGAGCTTTGAGAAGGTTCACTGAAAACGCCGCAAGAGAGCCAAGCAAGCGATAATAGCGACCCCCGCAAGTCTATGCCAACTAAAGGCTTGCCATACTGCCGGAATGTCGATAAAATCGCCGGCTTTCTGTACGAATACTAACTGGACGTTCCAACATGGCCAACTCGGTACAAGCCCGCAAACGCGCGCGCCAGGCGCTCAAGGCGCGAGCTCACAACGCCAGCCTCCGTTCACGCCTGCGCACCGCGATCAAGGCGGTTCGTAAGGCCATCGATGCGGGCGATCAGGCTGCTGCAAAGCAAGTCTTCGAACAGTCGATGAGCACTATCGACTCGGTCGCTGACAAGAAAATCGTTCACAAGAACAAGGCTGCTCGCCACAAGTCGCGTCTTTCCGCCGCGATCAAGGCGATGGGTGCTGCCGCCTGAGCCCTTGCGCACGAACTGAAAATGGCTTCCCTCGGGAAGCCATTTTTGTTTGTGCGACGCGCGTCGAGCGCCCGATGCCGGTGGCTCATTCTTCAGCGAGGGCGTCGACCTGCAAGTCGTTGTCTTTGGCGAAATTGGCCAGAAAGTTGTAGGCGAGCGGCTCAAGTTCGTGCAGGCGCTTGTCGACGACGACACACTTTTCGCCGGTAAGCGTGCAGCCAGGGCGCACGTACGGTGAATAGCGCATCCGCTTTTCTGCGCCGAAGGCCGACATGATGCCGCAAAGGCGATCCGCCCAGTCGCTGGGGCGAAACGTGCGCCCTTCCCGGGTGCGGCCAATGATGACAAAGCTCTCAAACGACATGGCTTGCTCCGCGGGCTGACGAGGGATTCTGGCCTCGCCGCACGACCGGTCCGATTCTTGTTGTGACAGCGATTCTAGCAGAGCGGGAGTGGGCTCCAAAGGCGAACGGAGGCGTATGGTGTGCAATCGATGCTGCGCCAGGAAGTTGCATTGGGTCGACGTGATTTCTTGGCTGCCGTAAAATTAAAGGTTCCTCTATGCGCCTGACGTCAGCCTGACGATGGTGCATGGCTTCAATCACGCATTGCACGATACCGGCCGCCTGATGATCCAGATGCGGCCAAGCGAGACAAAGATGGCGCCGAAGCACTTCCTGCAGTTCAACGATTTTTCGCGCGAAGAGTTTGATTACCTCTTTGAGCGTACCCGCTGGATCAAGGACAAGTTCAAGCGCTACCAGCCCTACCACCCCTTGTTTGACCGCACCTTGGTGATGATTTTCGAGAAGGCCAGCACGCGGACGCGCTTGTCCTTCGAGGCGGGGATGTTCCAGCTGGGGGGCTCTGCGATCTATTTGAATACCCGTGACTCGCAGCTTGGACGTGGCGAGCCGGTTGAAGACGCCGCGCAGGTCATGTCGCGGATGTCCGATGTGGTGATGATTCGCACCTTCGAGCAGGCGATCATCGAACGCTTTTCCGCTCATTCCCGCGTGCCGGTCATCAATGGCCTCACCAACGAATATCACCCCTGCCAGATCATGGCGGACATCTACACCTGGATCGAACACCGCGGCCCGATTCAGGGCAAGACGGTGGCCTGGATCGGTGACTCGAACAACGTGTGCAACACCTGGTTGCAGGCGGCAGAAGTGCTTGACTTCAATGTCCACGTTTCCACGCCGCCCGGCTACGAAGTCGAGGCCGAGCGGGCGAACCTTTACGGTACCGGGCACTTCGAGCAGTTTGCCGATCCGATGGAGGCGGCACGGGGTGCCGACCTGATCACCACGGACGTGTGGACCTCGATGGGTTTTGAGGCGGAGAACGCGGCGCGGATAAAGGCCTTTGCAGATTGGCAGGTCGACGGCGATATGATGCGCGTCGCCAATCCGGACGCCTTGTTCATGCATTGTCTTCCCGCGCATCGTGGGGAAGAAGTCTCGGCCGAGGTGATTGACGGTCCGCAAAGCGTGGTTTGGGATGAGGCCGAGAACCGCCTGCATGCGCAGAAGGCGCTTCTGGAGTATCTGGTGATGGGGCGTGTCGACGGCAAGTGATCGACCAAGGAGGCTTGCACCATGATTGATCATATGACGTTTCGCGTGACTGACATCGATCGCAGCAAGGCCTTCTATGCTGCGTGCCTTGCGCCGCTTGGCTATGTTGCCGCTTACGATGCCGTGCATGACGGAGTCCGGGTAGTGGGATTCCAATGCGAGAGCAAGATGGATACCTGGTTCGTCAGCGCGCCCGAGGCGTCGACACGCTGCCATCTCGCGTGGCTGGCGAAAGACCGGGCAAGTGTTGATGCGTTTCACGCGGCCGCGATGGCTGCAGGTGCCGTGGATAATGGCGCGCCGGGACTTCGACCGCACTACCATCCGGACTACTACGGGGCGTTTGTGATTGATCCCGACGGCAACAACGTCGAGGCGGTCTGTCACGCCCCGGTTTGAGATTTGCTGGCCCCCGAATGCCGGGCGGGGGCTGTGTTGGATCCTGTTCGCGCATCGGCATGCTCAGCGCGGATGGTGACCTTCCCGGCTTGTATGTAGCACCTTGAGCCTGCCGTTGGGTGTTGCGTCGGAAACATCGAGGATTCGAAATGAGCGAAGTGAAGAAAGTCGTCCTGGCGTACTCCGGAGGCCTGGATACCTCAGTGATCCTGAAGTGGCTGCAGGATACCTATGCCTGTGAGGTGGTGACGTTCACCGCCGACCTGGGGCAGGGCGAAGAGCTTGAGCCGGCGCGTGCCAAGGCGCTGAAGTTCGGGATCAAGCCCGAGAACATTTTCATCGACGACCTGCGCGAAGAATTCGTGCGTGACTTCGTCTTCCCGATGTTTCGCTGCAACACGGTGTATGAGGGGGAGTACCTGCTCGGCACCTCGATCGCCCGCCCGCTGATCGCGAAGCGTTTGATCGACATCGCGCGCCAAACGGGCGCTGACACGATTTCGCACGGTGCCACCGGCAAGGGCAATGACCAGGTTCGTTTCGAACTGGGCGCTTACGCATTGATGCCGGGTGTGAAGGTCATTGCACCCTGGCGCGAGTGGGATCTGCTTTCGCGTGAAAAGTTGCTTGCCTATGCCGAGCAACACGGCATTCCTGTCGACATGAAACACAAGAATGGTGGCGCGCCGTATTCGATGGACGCGAACCTGCTGCACATCTCGTTCGAAGGCCGCCACCTCGAGGACCCGAAGAACGAAGCGGAAGAATCGATGTGGCGCTGGACGGTCTCGCCCGAGGCGGCGCCGGATGCGCCGGAGTATGTGGATCTGGAGTTCGAGCGTGGCGACGTTGTGGCGATCAACGGCACCCGGCTGGCAGCGCATGAAGTGCTGGCCAAGCTCAATGAGCTGGGAGGCAAGCATGGTGTTGGTCGCCTTGATCTGGTCGAGAACCGTTATGTCGGCATGAAGTCGCGTGGTTGTTACGAAACGCCGGGAGGCACGATTCTGCTCAAGGCGCATCGCGGCATTGAGTCAATCACGCTCGACCGCGAAGTGACGCACCTGAAAGACGATTTGATGCCGCGCTACGCCAGCCTCATCTACAACGGTTACTGGTGGAGCCCCGAGCGGCGCGCGCTGCAAGTGCTGATCGACCACACGCAGGCCAATGTGAACGGTTGGGTGCGGGTCAAGCTTTACAAGGGTTCGGTGTCGGTGGTGGCGCGCGATTCGAAGGACACTTTGTTTGACCAGACGATTGCGACCTTCGACGACGATGGCGGCGCATACAACCAGGCAGATGCAGGAGGTTTCATCAAGCTCAATGCTTTGCGTATGCGGATCGCGGAAAATGCCCGGCTCAAGCGCGGTGGCTGAGCTTATTGAGTAGTATGGGCCGCCTTCGGGCGGCCCTTGTGTTTCCAGCGATCGCACCTGCATGGGTGCGTGTTGCTCAAGCTGGGCTTCACCATGCGGAGTACCCCCTAAGTCCATAAAAGAATGAGGCGCAGAATGATCAAGAAAATTGGTGTCCTGACCAGCGGTGGCGATTCCCCGGGCATGAACGCGGCGATCCGCGCGGTGGTCCGCGCCGGGCTGTCCAGCGGGCTCGAGGTTTACGGCATCCATGACGGCTATCTGGGCTTGCATCAGGACCGTATCGAGAAGCTTGAGCGTTACAGCGTGTCGGACGTGATCAACCGTGGTGGCACCTTCCTTGGGTCTGCGCGTTTCCCTGCATTCAAGGAGGAAGCGGTGCGGCGCGAGGCGATCCAGAATCTCAAGAAGCATGGCATCGAGGCGCTGGTTGTCATCGGCGGTGATGGCTCGTACATGGGCGCCAAGAAGCTGACCGAAATGGGTTATCCGTGCATCGGCTTGCCCGGCACGATCGATAACGACATCGCCGGCACGGATTTCACCATCGGCTTCGATACCGCCTTGAATGTCATTCTCGAAGCGATTGACCGTTTGCGTGATACCTCCAGCTCACACAAGCGGATCTCGGTGGTTGAGGTGATGGGGCGGCATTGTGGCGATCTGGCAATGTCGGCAGCGGTGGCCGGCGGCGCAGAGTTCGTCGTGGTGCCCGAGCAGCCCTTCGAGAAGGCTTCCCTGCTGGCTCAGATTGATGCCGGCATTGCGCGTGGCAAGCGCCATGCGCTGGTCGTGATCTGCGAACATGTGACCGACGTGAATGCGCTGGCGAAGGAAATCGAAAGTCGCACCGAACTGGAGACCCGCGCAACGATTCTTGGGCACATCCAGCGCGGCGGCTCGCCGACTGCGCGCGACCGCTTGCTCGCAAGCCGGATGGGCGCGTTTGCGGTCGAGTTGTTGCTGGCCGGCCACGGTGGGCGTTGCATCGGCTTGCAGCACAACCAGATGGTTCATCACGACATCATCGATTGCATCGAGAACATGAAGCGCCCGTTCAACCAGGAATTGTTCGACCTCAGCGCCAAGCTCTTCTGATCCGGCGCGGATTCGAATCCAGAGGCCGCCGTCTGGCGGCCTTTTTCATTGGCGCTTGTCAGCAAGCCGTCAGGGCAAGTTGCTGAAATGTAGGCGTTTTTCTGATTGTGCAGTGCAGGGGGCGGCAGTAGAATCGCGCCGTCCCAGAGCTTTGTCCCAATCGCGTTCCAGGAGCGAGGATTCGGACAAATCCAAGTCTGAGAGTTGCCATGGAAACCGTCACTGTCTTTGGTTTGAGCGTCGCGGAGTTTGAGGATATCTCCCTCAAGCTCTTTCTGACCGCGCTCATCGCCTACATGTTCTTCATCATCTGGAACCTTGCCCGCGAGTCGAAGGCGGGCAAGATGGGGACTGCTGCGCTGTTTTTTGCGCTTGGCACGGGCATGTTCGGCTTTATGGCCAAGTCGGTCATCGCGAAGATGCTCGGTATCGAGTGAAGCGCTTCTCTGCGGGGCAACGAAGGGCCACGGCTATAATCCGTGGCCTTTTTCATTTTTCAGATCAATTCGGAGATTTCGATGTCTGCAGCGGATCAGTTCGATGGGGTGTCGGTCGTCAAGAAGGCCAACGTTTACTTCGATGGCAAGTGTGTCAGCCACACTGTTCAGTTTGCCGATGGCACGCGCAAGTCGGTCGGCGTGATCCTGCCGTCAAGCCTGACCTTCAATACCGGAGCGCCGGAGGTCATGGAAGTGATTGATGGTCGATGCCGCGTTCAACTGGCGGGTAGCGATACGGTGACCGAGTATGCCGCCGGCCAGTCTTTTGACGTGCCGGGCAACAGCAGCTTCAAGATCGAGACCGTCGAGACGCTGCACTACGTTTGCCATTTCGGCTGAACAATACTCCTGCAGGGCGTCCGCGCCGCTGGCACGGTCGCCGCTGCGGCGTTCTAGCGCTGTTCCGCGCCACGGATTGCAAGGGCAGGGAGCGGCAGGGTGTGGCGATCATCGATCATGCCCGAGAACTGCAAGCACTTGATGTTCGCGACCGGGTAGGCAAGGATCGTTGATTCGGTTTCGACCACGATCCATGGGCTTTGCAGGAATCGTTCGATGCTGATTTTCTTTGCCGCGTCGGTTGGCGACTGTTCCGGAAAGGTGAAGGTTTCCTTTTTGCCGTCGATGAATTCGATGACGAGGTAGCGCGTCGACATGAGGCAACTCCTTTCTTGATCGGGTGTTGGTGATTATGCGCGCTGGCAGCGCCAAGAAAAAAGCCCGGACAAGTCCGGGCTCTTTTCTTGGCGGCGGCTGGCCGTGGCGCAGGCTTCAGGCGCTGGTGACCGGGATCTTGCCGATCCGGCTTTGCCATTCCTTCGGCCCGGTCTGGTGGACCGATGTGCCCAGCGAGTCGACCGCGACGGTCACGGGCATGTCCACCACATCGAATTCGTAGATCGCTTCCATGCCCAGATCCGCGAAGCCGACCACCTTGGCCGACTTGATGGCTTTGGAGACGAGGTAAGCCGCGCCGCCCACCGCCATCAGGTACACCGACTTGTGTTTCTTGATCGCTTCGATCGCCGCGGGGCCGCGCTCGGCCTTGCCGATCATGCCGAGGAGGCCGGTTTGCGCCAGCACCTGTTCGGTGAACTTGTCCATGCGCGTGGCGGTGGTGGGGCCTGCCGGGCCGACGGCTTCGTCACGCACCGGGTCGACCGGGCCTACGTAGTAGATGAAGCGGCCGGCCATCTCAACCGGTAGCGCCTCGCCCTTGTTGAGCATGTCCACCATGCGCTTGTGGGCGGCGTCGCGGCCGGTCAGCATCTTGCCGTTGAGCAGCAATACGTCGCCCGGCTTCCAGGAGGCGACTTCCTCGCGGGTGACCGCATCCAGATTGACGCGCTTGCCCTTGGAAGCGTCATAGGTGAGGCTGGGCCAGTCGGCGAGAGAGGGCGGGTCGAGGTAGACCGGGCCCGAGCCATCGAGCACGAAGTGCGCATGGCGGGTGGCCGCGCAGTTGGGAATCATCGCCACCGGTAGCGAAGCGGCGTGCGTCGGGTAGTCGAGGATCTTCACATCCAGCACGGTTGTGAGGCCGCCGAGGCCCTGCGCGCCGATGCCCAGCGCGTTGACCTTTTCGTACAGTTCGATGCGCAGTTCCTCGATGCGGTTCTGGGGGCCGCGTTTGAGCAGCTCCTGCATGTCGATCGGGTCCATCAGCGCTTCCTTGGCGAGCAGCACCGCCTTCTCGGCGGTGCCGCCGATGCCGATGCCCAGCATGCCCGGCGGGCACCAGCCGGCGCCCATGGTCGGCACGGTCTTCAGCACCCAGTCGACGATCGAATCCGACGGGTTGAGCATCACCATCTTGGACTTGTTTTCGGAGCCACCGCCCTTTGCGGCAACGGTGATGTCGAGTTTGTCGCCAGGAACCATGGTGTAGTGGATCACCGCCGGCGTGTTGTCCTTGCTGTTCTTGCGGGCACCGGCCGGGTCGAGCAGGATCGAGGCGCGCAGCTTGTTGTCCGGGTCGTTGTACGCCCTGCGCACGCCTTCGTTGATAGCGTCGTCGATCGATCCGGTGAAGCCTTCCCAGCGCACATCCATGCCGACTTTGACGAAAACGGTGACGATGCCGGTGTCCTGGCAGATCGGGCGGTGGCCCTCGGCGCACATGCGCGAGTTGATCAGGATCTGCGCCATCGCGTCTTTGGCTGCCGGGCTTTCTTCAAGCTCGTAGGCGCGCGCCAGGTTGGTGATGTAGTCCACCGGGTGGTAGTAGCTGATGTACTGCAAGGCCGCGGCGACGCTGTCGATCAGGTCGCTTTGATTGATGGTGCTCATGTGGTCTCTCCCCCCGGATCGATCAGTGGTTTTTGCTCATCAGCAAGGTGCTGTTCATGAGCTTGTCGGTGTAGGCCATCACCAGCGCCGAGACGACGAAGGTGACGTGAATCGCAATCTGGTACATCACCTGATGCTCAACAACCATCAGCTGGAATTCGTTGCCTGCCTTGCTCATCTGGTTACCAACATCGATGAATACCTTGAGCAGGTGGATCGACGAGATACCGATCAACGCGGTGGCAAGCTTGATCTTCAGCACACCGGCGTTTACATGACTAAGCCATTCAGGCTGGTCGGGGTGACCTTCCAGATCCAGGCGCGAAACGAAGGTTTGATAGCCACCAACGATGACCATGATGAGCAGGTTTGCGACCATCACCACATCGATGAGGCCCAGCACGATCAGCATGATGTCCACTTCAGTCAGCGTGGTCGCGTGCGACACGAGGTGGACGAGTTCGCTAAGGAACTTGTAAACGTAAACACCTTGCGCAAAGATCAGCCCGACGTAGAGTGGGGCTTGCAGCCAGCGGCTGCCGAATATGAATTTCTCGAGCGCATTGATGGTCGGATTTGACATGTTTTGGGTCACTCGCATGGGGTTGGCGTGAAGCGCGGCAGTCGCCGCAGTGCAGCAAGCGATTCTAGCAGGGCCTTCTTGTGCGCTTGGTGCGGGTAAGCCCCAAGTCTTATGTAAGAGCTGCGTAAGCCGCTCCCGATGTAATCGTGCCCTACAACAGCCGCGTCGGTTGTTGGCGCCACGTGCGCCGGCGACGAACAGACGGCACCCGATCCAGTCCGAATTCAAGGAGGCTAGTGGCGATGTCAAACGTCGAAACCGCAACGCATGAGCACCGGGTCTTTCCGCCGTCAGACGCGGTCGTCAAGGCCGCCGCCGTATCGGGCCTTGCGGCCTACGAGGCCCTTTGCAAAGAGGCCGAAACCGACTACGAAGGCTACTGGGCGCGACTCGCACGTGAGCATGTCACCTGGAAGCAGCCCTTCACCAAGACGCTCGGCAGTGAGAACGCCCCCTTCTTCAAGTGGTTCGAAGACGGCAAGCTCAACGTTTCGTACAACTGCCTTGATCGTAACGTCGAAGCCGGCCTGGGCGACAAAGTGGCGATCATTTTCGAGGCAGATGACGGCAAGGTCACCAAGGTCACCTACAAGCAGCTGCTCGCGCTGGTGTGCAAGTTCGCCAACGGTTTGAAGGCGGCGGGCATCCAGAAGGGCGACCGGGTTCTGATCTACCTGCCGATGTCGGTGGAAGGCGTAGCGGCCATGCAGGCCTGCGCGCGGATCGGCGCGACGCACTCGGTGGTGTTCGGCGGCTTCTCGGCCAAGAGCGTGCAAGAGCGGGTGCAGGATGCCGGCGCGGTTGCAGTGATCACCGCCGATGAGCAGTGCCGCGGCGGCAAGAACATCCCGCTCAAGCCGATCATCGATGAGGCCTTCGCGATGGGCGGCTGCGAGTCGATCAAGAACGTCATCGTTTACCAGCGCACCGGCGGCAACGTGCCGATGCTGGCGGGGCGCGACGTGTGGCTGCATGATCTGATCAAGGATCAGCCCGATACCTGCGAGCCGGAATGGGTCGATGCCGAGCATCCGCTCTTCCTGCTCTACACCTCGGGTTCCACCGGCAAACCCAAGGGCGTGCAGCACTCGTCTGGTGGTTACCTGCTGCACGCGGTGCTGACGATGAAGTGGACCTTCGACATCAAGCCGGACGACGTGTTCTGGTGTACCGCAGACATCGGCTGGGTCACCGGCCACACCTACATCACCTACGGCCCGCTGGCCTGTGGCGCGACCGAGATCGTTTTCGAAGGCGTGCCCACTTACCCGGACGCCGGCCGTTTCTGGAAGATGATCGAGGCGCACAAGGTTTCGATCTTCTACACCGCGCCGACCGCGATCCGCTCGCTGATCAAGGCCGCCGAACTCAACCCGGCTGCGCACCCGAGCAAATACGATCTGAGCAGCCTGCGTCTGCTCGGTTCGGTCGGCGAGCCGATCAACCCGGCGGCGTGGCAGTGGTACTACGACAACATCGGCGGTGGCCGCTGCCCGATCGTCGATACCTTCTGGCAGACGGAAACCGGCGGGCACATGATCACGCCGCTGCCGGGTGTGACCACGCTGGTTCCGGGTTCCTGCACGCTGCCTTTCCCTGGGATTCAGGCTGCGATCGTTGATGAGCTGGGGCACGACGTGCCCTGGGGGCAGGGCGGCATCTTGGTCGTGAAGAAGCCGTGGCCCTCGATGATCCGCACCATCTGGGGTGACCCGGAGCGCTTCAAGAAAAGCTACTACCCGCAAGACTTCCAGGGTAAGTACTACCTTGCCGGCGACGGCGCGATCCGCGACAAGGACAACGGCTACTTCACCATCACCGGCCGCATCGACGACGTGCTCAACGTCTCGGGCCACCGCATGGGCACGATGGAAATCGAATCCGCGCTGGTTGCCAACCCGCTGGTGGCCGAAGCCGCGGTGGTCGGCCGCCCGGACGAGATGACCGGCGAGGCAATCTGCGCCTTCGTCGTGCTCAAGGGCGAGCGCCCCACCGGCGATGCGGCGAAGAAGATGATCAAGGAGTTGCAGGATTGGGTTGGCAAGGAAATCGGCCCGATCGCCAAGCCCAAGGACATCCGCTTCGGCGAGAACTTGCCCAAGACGCGATCCGGCAAGATCATGCGGCGCTTGCTGCGTGCACTCGCCAAGGGCGAAGAAATCACGCAAGACGTCTCAACGCTTGAAAACCCGGCCATTCTCGAACAGCTCAAGGGCTGATTGCAGAGGCGCCTTGTAACGGTTGGCTCGCAGGGAATCGCCGGCGTCACGCGCTGGCGGCCTTCAAAACGGTAAGGACGTCGGGGGGCGTCCTTACCGTTCCTTTTCTCGGCATTGCCATGCTTGATGGCGCACAATTGCGGCCGGCGGTTACCGCAGTCAAATAACACGCGGCGTTCGCGCCCGCGGACGAACGATAGGCCCGGCTCAACGCAAGACGGGCGAGGAGGGGAGAGATGGCCAAACGTGTCCTGATCGCCGATCCGGACGATTCCATCGTCGTTTCGCTTGAATTCCTGCTGCACCGCGCGGGCTACACGGTGGTGGTGGTCGATCAGGCTTCCGATCTGCTCGACCGCGTTGTCAGCGAGGCTGCCGATGTGGTGGTCATTGCCGACGAGCAGCGCGGCGGCCTGGACGGTTTTGAGTTGTGCCGCGCGGTGTGCGCGGCCAAGCCAGCCCCTCCGGTGCTGATGTTGGCCGCACGGGCGCGTGATGCGGATGCAGCCAAGGCGCGCGCGGTCGGTGCGGCCGATTTTCTTGCCAAGCCATTCCCGACGCGGGATTTCCTTGAACGTGTTGCGCGCCTTGCGACGGAGGCCGTTTGATCGCCCGCCGGCAGCGCCAGCTCTGGTGTGCCGCCATTGCAGCCATGCCGATGCTGGCGCTTGGCTGTGCCGCGGCGGCGCTGTGGGGCGACCTTGACTCCGTTGAGCGTGCGACGCTGCTCTCACTGGCCGACGCGCGTTTGCCTTTGTTGATCCTGGTTGGGCTGGCGCTCGGTGGCGTGGCTGCGGCATTGGCCTGGCAGCTCAGCGGGCGCTACGCGCCGGCCGCGCTGCGGATGGCCGACGATGTCGAACTCGTTCTGGGCGGTCAGGCGGGGCGCGCGGTTGAGCCTCTGGGGGCGCCGGAAATGCTTGCGCTTGCCGGGCAGGTCAATCGCCTGATCGCGGCTTACCAGGGGGTGCTGCGAGATGCCGAAGCCCGCGCCGAGCAAGCACGCGCCAGCGTTGAGCGCGAACGCAACCAGCTCGCGGCGCTGGTGACTGAAATGCCGCAAGGCGTGCTGGCCTGCAACCGTGAAGGCCGCATCCTGCTCTACAACGGTCATGCCAGAGTCTTGTTCGGTGCCGGCCGCGCAGCGGGTGAGGCCAGCCTGATCGGTTTGGGGCGCCCGATCGAGGCGGTGTTCGATCGCCGTTTGCTTGCCCACACGCGCGAGCGGCTCTGGCGCAAGCTGGAGCGAACCGGGGCGCGGGTGCTGGTGAGCTTTGTTACGGCCACTGCGGCGGGGCGCCTGGTGCGGGCGCGGATCACACCGGTGCTCGATCCCGATCTCACGCGCCCGATCGCCGAGCGGCTTAATGGTTACCTGATTCTGGCCGAAGACATCACGCGAGAGGCCGAGCAGTCGGCGCGCCGCGATCGCCTGGTCGAGACGCTGACGCAGTCCCAGCGCGGGGGGCTCGCCAGCATCCGCGCCGCGGCCGAGAACCTGATCGAGTTCGACGATCTGGATGCCATTCAGCGTGGGCGATTCCTCACGGTGATCCGCGATGAATCGGTGCGGTTGTCTGAGCGTGTTACCGACACGGCGCGGGAGTTCTCCGATGTCCTGCGATCGAGTTCGGCGCTTGAAGCGATGAACGGCGCCGATCTGGTCAGTGCGGCGCAGCGGCGGATTGAAGCGCGCACCGGCATGCTGACCAAGCTTGAAGAGAGCGATGGCGAGGTCTGGGTCAGGGTCGACAGCTTTGCCCTGGTGCAGGTGCTCACCGTGCTGGCGCAGCGGGTGTATGAATCGGTTGAGCCGCGTGAGGTGCGCCTGGCGGTGGTGGCCGAAGGCGCAATGGCGCATGTCGAACTCTCTTGGGGCGGCACGGCCCTGTCGTCAGAGTCTGCCGCGGGCTGGGAGATGGAACCCATGCTGCTTGCCGGTGAAGCGAGCCCGCGTTCGATCCGCGAGGTGCTGCACCGCCATGAGGGCGAACTGGTCTACGGGCGCGAGCGGGCAAGCGCGCGTTCCTGGTTCCGCGTGCTCCTGCCGCTCGCCGAATCGGGCGACGATGCGCCGGGCGCGGCAGGGCAGGACGGCTCCCGCCCCGAGTTCTACGACTTCGATCTGTTTGCCTGGGGCGAGCGGGGGCGTGCGCTGGCTGAGCGGCCCCTGGCCGAACTGGCTTACACCGTTTTCGATACCGAAACCACAGGGCTGAACCCTTCCGGGGGGGATGAGATCATCCAGTTCGGTGCGATTCGTATCGTTAACGGGCGCTTGCTGCGCAGCGAGCGTTTCGAGCAGTTGGTGGACCCGGGGCGGGAGATCGATACGGCGTCCGAGGCGATCCACGGTATCTCGCGCGAGCGTCTGCGGGGTGAGCCCGATATCTCAAGCGTGCTGCCGCGCTTTTACGCATTCGCGCAGGGTACCGTGCTGGTTGGCCACAATGCCGCGTTCGACATGCGCTTCCTGCAGATGAAAGAGGCGGCTACCGGCCTGCGATTTGACCAGCCGGTGCTCGATACCTTGCTGCTGTCTGCCGTGCTGCACCCGAACCAGGATACCCACAAGCTCGATGCGATTGCCGAGCGCTTTGGTGTGCCGTTGCTCGATCGCCACGATGCCGCCGGCGATGCGTTGGTGACCGCGCAACTCTTTCTGCGCATGATTCCGCTACTTGCCGAAAGGGGTATCGTGACGCTGGGTCAAGCACGTGAGGCGTCCGAGAAAACCTACTATGCCCGCATCCGCTACTGACGTGACTTCAGGCTTCGAGGCGGCGCCGGCGCACACCGCGTTTTCGCTGCACACGCCGCTGCGCGAGCTGGTGCGGCGCGCGCCGGTAACGGTATCGCCCGAGGCGAGCGTGCGCGAAGCGCTTGAGTTGATGGACGCTGGGCGCATCGGTTCCGTGCTGATCGCGGCAGAGGACGGCGTGCCGCAGGGCATTCTCACCTTTGGTGACGTGCTGCGGCGAATCGTGCTGGCCGAAGAGGGCAACCTTTGGCGGCCTGTCACCGAGGTGATGACCCCCGGCGTGGTGCAACTCGGCGTGGAAGCGACCGCCTACGACGCGGTGCTGCTGATGGCCCGCCGCAATGTGCGCTACGTCACCGTGATGGATCGCAGCGGCCGCTTGGCTGGCGTGGTTTCGCGCGGCGACCTTTACAGCGCGCAGCGCATCGCATCGGAAGAGGTGGTCAATGCTGTGTTGTCGGCGCGCGACCTGCCGCAGCTTGTTCTGGCGGCCGAAACCGTGCGCGCTTTTTCGGTTCGCCTGGTGGCGCAAGGCATGGCGGCCGAGCAGACGATTCAGTGGATCTCTTCGCTGAACGACTTGATCGCTCTGCACGCGATCGATCTGGTGCGCGCACAGCACACGCTGCCGGAGGTTCCCTGGTGCTGGCTCGCGTTCGGCTCCGAGGGACGCTTCGAGCAGACGCTTGCCACCGATCAGGACAACGGCATCATCTTCGCCGCGCAAGGCGCTGCCGACACGGCGGCGCTGCGCGAAGCCTTCCTGCCCTTTGCGCTGGCGGTGAATCAGGCGCTTGCCGAGTGCGGATTCCCGCTCTGCAAGGGCGAGATCATGGCGAGCAACCCCAAGTGGTGTCTGTCGGCCGACGAGTGGCGGGCGCGCTTCCTGGGCTGGATCAGCCACGCCGAGCCGGTGGCCTTGCTCAATGCGAGCATCTTCTTCGACTTCCGTCCGCTTTACGGGGACGCCACCTTATCTGACGCACTGCGCGACTGGCTGCTCGATCACACCGTGGGCAGCGCCCTGTTCCTGCGGCTGATGGCCGCCAATGCCTTGCAGTCGCGGCCGCCGCTGGGCCTGATCCGCGACTTCGTTTTCGACAAGAAGGGCGATCATCCGCGCACGCTCGATCTGAAATTGCACGGCGTGCGGCCCTACGTCGATGCGGCGCGACTGTTCGCGCTGGCGCAGGGCCTGCGCGCTACCAACACGGCGCAGCGTTTGCGCGATGCCTCGCGTCACGCATCGTTCGGTGGAGAAGACATCGCCGCGGTGATCGATGGTTACCACTTCATCCAGCTCCTGCGTTTGAAGAATCAGCAGGGCGAAGCAGCGTTCGGCTCGCCCAACCGGATCGACCCGGCGCGCAGCATCAACTACCTTGAGCGGCAGGTGCTCAAGCACGCCTTCCGCCAGGCCAACCGCCTGCAAGACAGGTTGCGCGCTGACTACCGGCTGTGAGCGTGGCCAACCTATACTCCTGCACTTTCCGCCGCCTTCCCTGAGCGCTTGTCAATGGACTCCTACAGCCGGCGCCTCACCAAGCTCTACCTCTACTACGTCGCCGGTTTCCTGTGTTTCCTCGCGATGCTTGCCGGCGCCGAGCGCGCAGGCATGCCGCCGCGCTGGATCGGCTACTCCTTCCTGCTCGCGACGATCGTGGTGTACGCAGCGATTGGTATTGCGAGCCGCACCTCGGATGTCGTCGAGTACTACGTAGCGGGCCGCCGCGTGCCCGCGGTTTTCAACGGCATGGCCACCGCCGCAGACTGGATGAGCGCGGCCAGTTTCATCGGCATGGCCGGCACCTTGTACTTTGCGGGGTTTGACGGACTGGCGTTCGTGATGGGCTGGACGGGCGGCTATGTGCTGGTTGCCCTCTTGCTGGCGCCTTACCTGCGGCGCTTTGGCGCCTTCACGATTCCGGATTTTCTTGGCGCGCGTTACGAAGGCAACCTGCCACGCTTCATCGGGGTTGCCGCGGTGGTGCTGGCCAGCTTTGTTTATGTTGTGGCGCAGATCTACGGCGTGGGGCTGATCACCAGCCGCTTTGCTGGCATCCAGTTCGAGATTGGCGTTTTTGTCGGGCTCGCCGGCGTGCTGGTCTGTTCGTTCATGGGCGGCATGCGGGCGGTGACCTGGACGCAGGTCACGCAATACATCGTGCTGATCGTCGCCTATCTGGCGCCGGTCTTCATTCTGTCGTGGCACCTGACGGGTGTGCCTTTGCCGCAAATCATGTACGGCAAGGTGCTGCAGGATCTCACCAAGGTTGAACAGCGGCTGAGCGCGGATGCGCGCGAGATCGAGGTGCGCGCGTTGCGCGTCGAGCGTGCGGCGGAGTTCGAGGCGCGTGCGGCCGCGCTGCCGGGTTCGCTGGCACAGGTGCGCGCGTCGCACGAGGCGCGGCTCGATGAACTGCGCGCGCAGCCCAGCGCCTCGGCGCGAGAAATCGCCGCAGTGCAGCGGCAACTGCGCGAGATGCCGGCCAACACCATCGACGCGCATACGCAGTGGTCGCGTGCGCGCAGTGAAGAACTGGCCCAGGCGCGGCCCCCGATGCCGCACGCCAAGCCGCATGCCGGAGCCACCGGCAAGGAAGCAGAGGATGCCCGCAACAACTTCCTCGCGCTGGTGTTCGTGCTGATGGTTGGCACCGCCGGCATGCCGCACATCCTGACCCGCTACTACACCACGCCGGGCGTGGCGGCGGCGCGACGCTCCGTCTTCTGGTCGCTGTTCTTCATCCTGCTGCTCTACCTCACGGCGCCGGCCTATGCGGTGTTCGCCAAGTGGGAGATCTACACCCAGATCGTCGGTTCTCCGATCGCAGATCTGCCCGCGTGGGTGTCATCCTGGGGCCGGATCGGCCTGGTGAAGATCGAGGACATCAACCGCGATGGCGTGCTGCAACTCGCTGAACTGACCCTGAATCCCGATGTGATCTTGCTTGCCTTGCCAGAGATCGCAGGCTTGCCCTACATCGTCTCCGGGCTCGTTGCTGCTGGCGGGCTGGCAGCGGCGCTTTCGACGGCGGACGGCTTGCTGCTGACGATCTCAAGCACCTTGTCGCACGACGTGTATTTCCGCATGGTCAATCCACAGGCCTCGACGCCGCGCCGTTTGGTGGTCTCAAAGACATCGCTCCTGCTCGTCGCATTCCTTGCGGCATGGCTTGCATCGCAGCGGCCCGACAGCATCGTCTTCACCGTCGGGTTCGCCTTCTCGATTGCGGCTGCCGGGTTCTTCCCCGCTTTGGTCCTCGGGATCTTCTGGGCACGCGCGAACAAATGGGGCGCCGTCTGCGGCATGGCAGGCGGGCTCGCGATGACGCTCTCCTACGCCGTCATGACCCACCCGTTCTTTGGCGGATCGATGGCTCACGCCTGGTGGGGTATCCAGCCAATCGCCAGCGGCGTCTTCGGTGTCATGGCCGGCTTCGCGATTACCGTCGTGGTCAGCCTCGCAACTCCGAAACCCAGCGCAGAGGCACGCTCGGTCGTGATGTTCGTCCGAACGCCGCGTAACGCCAGCCAGGTCGCCGCCGAAGACGCGGTAAGTTTGGAAAAACGGCTGACTCCCTGATATAATTTTTGGCTCACCCCGGAGAGGTGGATGAGTGGTTTAAGTCGCACGCCTGGAAAGCGTGTTTAGGTGAATAACCTAACGCGGGTTCGAATCCCGCCCTCTCCGCCAGGAATTCCACGGAAACCCGCACAGCCAAAGGCTTTGTGGGTTTTTTGTTGTTGAGATGCATGCCGTGTTGTCGTGTGTGCGGCGGCGCATTGAACGGAGTTCCGCTCTGATCAATGGTCTCAACGCCTTGGCGGCGGGGAGTGACCAGCCGGGGCGCACCGCGTCTGGTCGCGTAGCGTTTAGGTGGGCTGGTTTGCGGTGTCGGGCTTTGCGCCGAACTTGCGTTTGAGCCAGGCGCCGAAGTCGTCGAGGTAGGTGTACACGACGGGCACCACGATCAGCGTGAGCATGGTCGATGCGATGACGCCGCCGATCACGGCGTGGGCCATTGGCGCACGCTGTTCCGCGCCTTCGCCCAGTGCGAGGGCCACTGGCAGCATGCCGAAGACCATCGCGAAGGTGGTCATGAGGATCGGGCGCAGGCGTGTGCGGCCGGCATCAATGATTGCTTGTCTTCGGGGAATGCCGCGCTTCTGCGCTTGTTCAACGAAGTCCACCAGCAGGATCGCATTCTTCGTGACCAGGCCCATCAGCATGATGATGCCGATGATCGAGAAAATGCTCAGCGTGCTTTGCCCGATCATGAGGCCGAGGAAGACGCCAATCAGCGATAGCGGCAATGAGGTCATGATCGCCAGCGGATGCAGGAAACTGCCGAATTGCGAGGCGAGGATCATGTAGATGAAGATCACCGCAAGCGCCAGGGCGGCGACAGCGTAGCCGAAGGATTCTTGCATCTCCTTGTTCTCGCCGTCTTCGACGATGCGGTAGCCCTCAGGGAGCCTGAAGTCCTTGAGTACTTTTTCGACGTCTTTGCCGACTTCGCCGGCGGAGCGGCCGGAGACGCCCGAGAAGACCCAGATATCGCGCATGAGGCTCTTGCGATTGATGCGCGTAGGGGCGGTTGAGGGCACCACCTTTGCAACCTGCGAGAGCGCGATCATGTAGGGCAAGCCAGTGGCTGGATCGTTGCGGTTGCTGGCGACCCAGAGGAGGTCCAGATCGCTGCCGGTGCGCCGCAATTCAGCAGGCAAACGAACCTTCACATCGTAGGCTTCCCCGTCGGGTGCCTGCCAGGTTGTGGCTGCCTGGCCCTCGATGAACGGGCGCAGCGTGCTGCCAATGCGCTCGACCGAAATCCCCAGATCGGACGCAACTGCGCGGTCGACCACGATTTCAAGCATCGGGCGGGTGTCTTCGGCGGTTGTTTGCACGTCCACAGTATTGGGGATCGCGCGGATGCGTGCCGCCAGGTCTTGCGAGAGTTTGGTCAGGACCGCGAGGTCTTCACCCTGCAGGCTCAGTGCGATGGGGTTGTCGCCGCCGCCGCCTTCGCCCACGCGGAGCGACTTGAGTTCTACGCCGCCGATTTGCTTGAGCCGCGCGCGCAGCCGCTCCAGCACTTGCTCCTGGGTTTCCGTGCGTTCGCGCTTCGGTACCAGCTTGATGTTGAGCCCGATCTGCTCAGGCCCTTGTGCTTGCCAACCTGAGTTGACGGTGAGGTAGCTGCGTTTGACTTCGGGGAACTCACGCAGAGCGGCATCAATCTGCTTGGCTTTCTCAAGCGAGTAGCTCAGGCTCGATCCGGTGGGCGTCATCATGCGCCCACCCAACTGGCCGAAATCGCCCTTCGGGACGAACTCGGACCCGATGAACTTGAGCAAGGGGAAACTGCCGAGGAAGGCTACCGCAGCGAGCACGATGACCCAGATGCGGTGGCCGAGTGACCATTCGATCAGCCGGCCATATCGGTTGGCGAGGAGGTCTTGAAAGCGCTCGAAGGCGTCCAGCCAACGGCCGAGCAAGCCCTTGCGATTGCCGCCATGTGCGTGAGGATCCGGCCAGACAGACGAGAGCATCGGGTCGAGCGTGAAGCTGACAAACATTGACAGCATGACCGCCGCCGCCACGGTCAGGCCGAACTGGTAGAAGTATCGCCCGATGATGCCGCCCATGAAGCCGACAGGCAGAAACACGGCAACAATGGTGAGCGTGGTGGCGAGTACCGCGAGCCCGATCTCCTTGGTGCCGTCCAGTGCCGCATCGTGTGGGTTCTTCCCCTTCAGGGCGTGCCGAACGATGTTCTCGCGCACGACAATGGCGTCGTCGATCAGCAGGCCGATGCACAGGGACAGCGCCAGCAGCGTCATCATGTTGAGCGAGAAGCCCAGGGCCTGGATCACGAAAACAGATCCAAGCAACGCAAGCGGCAATGTCAGGCCCGTGATCACCGTGCTGCGCCAGGAGCCCAAAAAGACGAAGACGATCAGGATCGTCAGCAGCGCGCCTTCGAGCAGCGTCTTCTTCACGTCGGCGAGCGAGTTGCGGATATCGTCGGAACCGTCGAACACCGCGTCCAGCAGCATGCCGTCGGGCAGGGTCGTGTTCAGTTCCTTGATCGTCGCGCGCACTCCGTCGGCCACCTCGACCGTGTTCGCTTTCGATACCTTGAATACTTCGATCGATAGCGCTGGTTTGCCGTTGATGAGTGCGTGAGAGCTCGGCTCGGCCTCGCCGTCAATCACGGTGGCGACATCGCGCAGCCGCACGACCGCATCGCCGCGCTGCACGATGACGATGTCCTCGAACGCCTTGGGTTCCTTCAGACGCCCTTGCACTTGCACCTGCATTTCCTGGCGCTGGTTCTTCAGTGCGCCGGCCGGCAGCATCTGGTTCTCGCGCCGTAGCGATTCGGTGATCTGTTCCACGCCCACGTTCAGCGCGCGCATGCGGAAGGGGTCGAGCTTGATCTGGATCTCGCGCTTGATGCCACCCACGAGCTGTGCGCGGCCGACGCCCTTCACCGTCTGGATCCGTTTGAGGATGATCTTCTCGGCGCGCTCCGTGAGCTCGCGCGAGGTATGGCGATCAGAGGTGAGGCTGATCGACATGATCGGTTGATCGTTCTCGCCGAAACTCGAAATCGTTGATGGTTTGACCTCCTCACGGATCGTCGGGCGAACCTGCGCCAGTTTGTCGCGCGCGTCGGCAATGGCTTTGTTCGCATCGACCGAGAGTTCGAACTCGACGAAAACCAGCGAGAAGTCCTGGTATGAACGCGAGGTCACCCGCTTGACGCCGGCGAGGGTATTCATCGCCTCTTCAATCTTTCGCGAGACTTCCGCTTCCACCACCTCTGGCGTTGCGCCGGGGTAGGGCGTTTCAATCGCTACGGCAGGGAAGGTGACGTCGGGCATCGCCTCAACCGTCAGGCGCTGGTAGGCAAACAGCCCCAGCACCGCAAGGCAGAGCATCAGCATCGTCGCGAAGACGGGGTTCTGCACCGAGATTCGGGTCAGCCACATGGTCGGGGATCCTTATGCACTCAGGCTGCGGGCTTGACGCGGACTGCCAGGTTTTCGGTCGCGCCCTTAAGGCCGACCGCGACCACGCGTTCGCCCCCCAGAAGGCCCTTGGTGACGCGGACCTGCTCGGCGCTCAGGCGCTCATATTCAACGGCTTGCCACTTCAGTTTGCCGTCGGCGAGAACCCATACGCCGCGCCCCTTCGGCGATGTCTGTATCGTAGTGATTGGCAGGAGGATCTGCGCCTCGGCGGCGCCGGTAGCGATTTCGCCGCTCACATACAGACCGGCGCGCAGCCGTTCATCCGGGTTATCCACCGATACATAAGCCAGCACATTGCGGGTGCCGGCCTGAGTGATCGGGTTGATCCGCGTCAGAGTGCCGGCAAAGGTTTCATCGCCAAAGCCTTCCGCTTTCAGTCGTACCTGCTGGCCGGGCGCGAGTTTGGCGATGTATTGGCTGGGGATCGAGGCTTCGGCCTCGAGCTTGCGCAGATCGACGATCGAAAACAGCTTGCGGTTGGGCTCCACCCACTGGCCGGGTTCCACTTGCCGGTACGAAACGGTGCCCGAGAAGGGGGCGATCACGCGGGCGTCCTTCACCGCGCGCTGCACGATTGCAAGCTGTGCACGCTGGGCGTCCAGTGCTGCCTGGCGCTCGGCGAATCCGCCCATCGTGTTGTCGAAAGCGTTCTTCGAAATGTAGTTTTGTTCGAGCAAGGCGCGGCTTGACGTTCGATTGCGCTCCGCCACCCGCATCTGCTCTTCGGCACTAGCCAAGGCGGCAGCACGCTCTGCCAGCCGCGCACGCAGATCCGATTCGTCAAACCGCGCGAGCACCTGGCCCGCAGTGACCTTGTCACCCGGTCGTGCACTGACTTCAGCGACGCGACCTTCGAACGGCGCAATCAAATGGATCTGCGTCAAGGGGGTGAGGGTACCCGCCAGCAACACCGTGGGCTGATGCGAGACCCGCTTTGCCTCCAGCGTGTCGCCACTGCCGAGCTCCATCAGCGTGACGGCGGTATCTGCCTTCGGGCCGACTTCCTTTTTTGACGACAGCGCATAGACGGCACCGCCGGTTGCGAGCAGCAGCATCGTTCCGCCAATCACCCAATTTCGACGCGCTTGTGGCGTGCCCGTGATCACTTTGAGCATGGTTGGCCGACTCCGGGGCGCGCTATGGCGTAAAAGGCAGAACAACGGGTTGGGGGGAACTGATTCTAGGTGGCCGACCCGGACAGTGTTTGTCGGATTTGTGTCATGTACCAGTACGACGACACAAACTGCCTTTCTGAAGTTGATCGAGGGTTCGGGAGTTTGCAGGGGGGCGAAACGAACGAGGGGCCAGACGTATCGGGCCCCTCTGGGTTTTTGGTGCCCGTCTTGCCGTGTTGTCTGGCTTCGCCTGCTTGTGTCCAAGTCACGCAGGCGTGCAATCTGTCGCCGCATTCACACTCCGGATAGGTTTCTCGGGGCGGCGGGCAGAATTACCCGTTTCGGCCCCTTTACCGGTTCTTCTACCCGGATTGGGTGTGGATGGCTACGGACGGGGCGGTACGGTGCGGAACAACAAAAAACCCGCCAGCCCTCTATTCAAGTGGCTGACGGGTTCGCGTGGTACGACTTGGAACGCTGAATTGGTGCTGCTGACCGGAATCGAACTGGTGACCTACTGATTACGAATCAGTTGCTCTACCGACTGAGCTACAGCAGCGAAGCCGCGCATTCTAGTCCAAGGCAGGTTTTGCGCGCAAGTTTTGCTGATTCATAAATTACGAATCAGCGACATGTTCTGGCGTCTACGCGTCACGGATCCGACGCTACAAGCACCGAATTTCTCAAAACTAACAGTTCAGCCGTTTCGGCCCTGTGGGTCAGCTTGGTGATGCGCCGCACCAGAAATGTGCAGAAACACCTTGCAATCCTTCACTAACACAAGCTTTTCAGCCTGAACTGCATGGCACAAGTCTTGCGATGCACCAAAAGTCAGCGATCCTGGCGGGCATTGTTTTTCCCCTCTTGGTACTGCAGTGTGTGGCTTTGCGGGTCTTGCAACGTGAGAGGTCGGTCGATTGACACTCAGAATCGCACCCCGTGACAATGCGACGCCCTCTAAGGAGGGTGGCATACAAAAGTTACAAATAGTGCCTTGTGAGGGACAGACAACTTGTTCAGGTGCTGCGGGATAAGCCCGCACATCGTTGAGTTTTCTTGCCGGAGATCCCGGTGAGGGTTTGATACAAATACTAGGAGAGGCACTTATGGCACTTGCACTGAGACCCGCATACCGGGCTCTGCTCCAAGCCTTCGGAACTACGGTCGCGTTCGGCATGCTGCTGCAACCTGCGGTGGCGCAAGAGCAAACCGATAAGGTTCAGAAAATCCAGGTCACTGGTTCATCGATTAAGCGCATCGCGAAGGAAGGGGCCTTGCCCGTCCAGACTTTGACGCAGGATGCGATTGCCAAGACCGGTGCGACGACCGCATCTGAGTTGCTGCAGCAACTCCCGGTCATGCAGGGTTTCACGACCTCGGCGGATTCAGTTGGCGGTGGCGGCGGCGGTGTTCAGACGGCCTCGATTCATGACATCGGCGAGCAGTACACGCTTGTGCTCTTGAACGGTCGCCGCGTTGCGCCGAGCGGGTCTGGTAGCGTCATCGACCTGAACTCGATCCCGATGGCTGCGATCGAGCGCGTCGAAGTGCTGACAGACGGTGCCTCTGCAATCTACGGTTCCGACGCGATTGCCGGTGTTGTTAACTTCATCATGAAGAAGGAGTATCAAGGCTTCGCGTTGAATGGTCAGTACCGCGCCCCGGAGCAGGCTGGCGGCGATAGCTGGAGTGCTGGTTTTACGGCAGGCTTTGGCAATCTCGATGAAGATCGCTACAGCGTGCTGATGTCATATCAGCACGACTCGCAGCAGCAGCTTGCTGCCAAAGACCGCAAATTCGCCAAGACGGGGATGATCGGATTTCATGGAAGCGGTCAGGTAAACGGCGCACCTTATACCGGCCCGCTTTACTTCTTCAATGGATCGGGCAACGCCATACCTGGTGGCGCGAGCGTTACCTGGGTTCCGAATCCAGCTGACATCGATCCGGTGACCGGTAAGCCGAAGACAAGGTCGCGTACGTTCAATCCGTATCTGCTCGCAAACGGGGAGTGTGCGGACAATAACTCGCAGATCGGCAATAACTGTTTCTTTGACTATACGTCGACAATCGAGATTCAGCCGGCCACTGAACGTGATAGCGTTTTTGCAACGGGTCGCTTCAAGATCACAGAAAACCTGACTGCGTTTGCTGATCTGGCATACACGAATTTCCAAATGACGTCGCGGATTGCGCCGTATCCGACCGGCTTCTTCCCGCTGGATCCGAATTCAGCATTGGTGGCGACCTACGTCAAGCCCTACCTTACGCCAGCGCAGTTGGCTGGGCTGACCTCGGTTTCGGCCCGCTGGAGGGCCCTGCCGGCCGGAAATCGTGTCACTGAGTACGACACTACCGCGAATCAAATGACTGTTGGTCTTGAGGGTAGTGCGTGGGGTTGGGATGGTGCTGCGTCCTACACATACTCCACCAACGAAACCCAGCAGGACTACCCGGATGGTTGGTTGCTGGCGGACTTTGCGACTAAGGCTTACAGCGGTGGTCTGAATGTGTTTGGGCTGCCGTCAGATTTGACCGATTCCGACAAGGCTGTTCTGGCTTCTGCGACATACCATGGTCCCTGGGATAATCAGAAGACCACGATGAATGCGTTTGAAACGCGCGCTTCTCGGCCAATCTTCTCGATGGGTGGTGGCGATGCGCTTCTGGGTCTTGGTTTTGACTATCGGACCTATGATTACAAGCGCACCGTGGCAGACGCCAACGCGAATGAGGAATTGCTCTTCCTGAGCAAGGACGATCCGTACTCACTTGACCGCAGTTCGTATGGCTTGTTCGGCGAAATGCTGATGCCGATCACCAAGGGCTTGGAAGTCAGCGGTGCCTTGCGCTATGACACGATTGGTGCAACGACGAGTAATGGTGCTTCGCTGGGTAAGGATGAGAGCGCGATGACGTACAAGCTCTCTGGCCGTTATACCCCGATCAGCAGCCTGCTGATCCGTGGTTCTTATGGCACCGGCTTTAAGGCACCTTCGATGCTCGACATCGGGCGTCCTCGCGCTGAATTTGGTGTGACGAGCAACAACTACTCGTGCCCGTTTGGTCCGCTCGACCCCAAGCGTGCGTGGTGTATTGGTGATCCTGAGACTGACAAGAGCCAGTACAACGTCTACCTCGAAGGAAATTCGGAGTTGAAGCCCGAGACTTCGACCCAATGGACAATCGGCTTTGTGTTTGAGCCTGTGCGCGGCATGAATGTCAGCTTGGATATGTGGGAAGTTAAAATCAAAGACGCTGTCACTTCGCTGAGCGAAGCGCAGATCTTTGGTGACGCGTCCAAGTATTACGATCTTTTCATTCCCAAGCGCAACAACGCAACCGGGCTGGATGAGCTTGCCATCCTGCAAAAGAGCATCAACGTTGGCCAAACCGTCAATCGCGGTCTTGACTACACCTTTGGTTATTCGCTGCCCTTGTCCTTTGGCCGTTTCAATACCCAGTTGAACGGTACGTACTTGCTGGAGAGCAAATACACGAGGCCGGGCACCTCTGATGACTGGACAACCAGTCTCGGTGTGTTTGGCGAAAACGACAGCGTGTCTTTCCAGAACGTGTTTACGTGGGCGTTTGGTCTGACTACGGGTGACTTCACTAACACGATTACCTACAAGTACCGTTCAGGCTACGACGATCAACTGCAAAGTGCAGACGATTGTGCAGTCTCGGTTGTTGATGCTTTGGGTGATTGTGCTGAGGTGCAGTTGTCGATCCCGTCGTACAGCACGACTGATTGGCAGTTGGCCTATGCCTATAGCAAGAAGGCTACCGTGCGGTTTGGTATCACCAACTTGTTTGACGATGCACCTCCCCTGTCTCTTCGGACGAGCGGCGCAGGTCACCAAGTGGGCTATGATCCTCGCTACACCGACTCGTATGGCCGCACCTACTACCTGAGTGGCGAGTTGAAGTTCTAAGCTGCACAGCTGTTGATAGCTAGAATGGTGAGGGGGCCGTGAGGCCCCCTCGCTTATCCTAACGGCCCTTTGGTTACATTTCGACTGGCGTGTTTTTGATAGCGTCCGTCGCCTCAACGTAAGCTCGATTGGCCGCCGCAACAGAAACTTAGCCTCGAGTGAGTACGATTACGCCATTCGACGTTCGGGTGCCCAACTGATGCTTTAGCCGACCGGCCATTGCGGCTCTCCTTCCCTCCTTGGTGATACGTTACCGTGGGTGTTTGAGGGGAGGTCGCCCCGATGATCGCCGCCCAATTGTTGGTTTCTCGTAGATCCAAAGGTGGGCCCTAGCCCGTTTTTTCTTGAGGTACGCTGATGAGTTATACCCAACCCGCTGCAGCTGGCCGCAGATCGGTGGGTCTTGTCGTAGTGGTTTTGTTCCATGCGTTGCTTTTCTATGCACTGGTCTCTGGCCTTGCCCGCAAGGTTGTAGAGGTCGTGAAGGCGCCGCTTGAGACCAAGATCATCGAGGAGATCAAGCCGCCTGAGGACAAGCCGCCGCCGCCTCCACCGCCGAAGCTTGCGCCGCCTCCACCGGCTTTTGTGCCGCCGCCAGAGGTTCGCGTCTCCACGGCTACCGCACCTGCAGAAGCGACAATCACGACCGTGACGCAGAACAAGCCTGCCGAAGTGGCGCCGATTGCAAAGCCTGCTCCGGTTGTCGCGCCGCAGAGTACAAACGCTGTGATCGATGCTTCGAAGAACTGTTCGTTGCCTGAGTATCCCCGCGCTTCATTGAGCGCCGAGGAGCAGGGTACGACCGGTCTGCTCTTCCTCATCGATGTAGACGGACGCCCGTTGGAGGGCAAGATCGAAAAGTCCAGTGGTTATCGCCGCCTGGATGAAGCAGCGCGCAAGGCATTGATGCTTTGTCGTTTCAAGCCGGCAACGGCAAACGGGCAGCCTGCGCAATCGTGGGGTCGCCTCGAGTACGAATGGAAACTTGATTGATGACGCTGCCCCGCGCGTCGTTGAAGCATTGACAATCATTAGGACTGGAATCAAAAAATGACTTTTCTGAACAAAATCCACCGTGCTGCCGTTGCACTTGCTGGCGGACTTATGTCGATGGCCTTCCTGGCTACCGATGCGCTCGCGCAAGGCGAGAAGGTTTCGGTCGAAAACCCCTACGGCCTCTCGGCGCTGTGGGCGCAGGGCGACCTGGTGGCGAAGAGCACCCTCGTGATCCTGGTGATCATGTCGATGGGCACTTGGTACATTGCTGTTGTCAAACTGATCGAGCAAGGCAAGCTGTTCAAGCAGGCCAAGGAAGCGCAAGAGAAGTTCTGGAACGCTCCGTCGGTTGAGGCGGGCATCAAGCTGCTCAATGAGGACAGTGCCTTCCGTTACATCGCAGAAGAGGGCCACAAGGCCGCCCATCACCACGGCAATACGATGACCGCTTCGGTTGATCTGAACTCCTGGATCGGCATGTCGTTGCAACGCGCAACCGACACGATTCACGGCCGTCTGCAGGGTGGCTTGGCGTTCCTGGCGACAGTTGGTTCCACCGCTCCGTTCGTTGGCCTCTTCGGCACGGTGTGGGGCATCCTGCATGCACTGACCGCAATCGGTATCGCTGGCCAGGCGTCGATCGACAAGGTTGCCGGCCCTGTGGGTGAGGCGCTGATCATGACGGCTATCGGCCTTGCTGTTGCTGTTCCGGCGGTGCTTGGCTACAACTGGCTGGTGCGTCGCAACAAGGCTGCTGTCGATCACGTGCGCCATTTCAGCGGCGAGCTGCACATGGTGCTGCTCGGCGGCAAGAAGGGCTAAGAAATGGGAATGTCCGTCCCCTCGTCGGGCGGCGACGAAGATGAAGTGGTGTCGGCAATCAATACGACACCACTCGTCGATGTGATGCTGGTGTTGCTGATCATCTTCCTGATCACGATTCCGGTTGTCACCCAGTCGATCCAGCTCGATCTGCCGAAAGAAAAGAACCTTCCCACTCAAACGAAGCCGGAGAACATTGTCATCTCCGTCAACAAGGATGGCGATACGTTCTGGAACATGCAGCTGGTGCCTGATAACAATGCGCTGGTCGAGAAGTTGAAGACCGTTTCGGTACTCGACCCTCAGCCGGAAGTTCACATCCGCGGTGATGGCGGCGCTCGTTATGAGTTCGTTGGCAAGGTTGTGGTTGCATGTCAGCGCGCTGGCATCGTCAAGGTCGGTTTCATTACCGAGCCGCCGGCCGGCGCCGTCGCGCGCTGATTGAAAGGATCGCGACATGGGAATGAATGTAGGAACAGGTGGCGGATCCGGTGATCCTGAGGTGATCGTAGACGTCAACACCACGCCGCTGATCGACGTGATGTTGGTGCTTCTGATCATGCTGATCATCACGATCCCGATCCAGACGCACGCAACGAAGCTCAACATGCCGGTGAATGCACCACCGCCGGTGAATGCGGAGCCGCCGGTGATCTACCGCATCGATGTCGATTTCGACGGTACCATTCTGTTGAACGGTGAGGTCGTGCCGGATCGCGATGCTCTTGAGCAGAAGTTTGATGTCATCGCCAAGATGCCGGTTCAGCCTGAGGTTCATCTGCGCCCGCACAAGCTTGTGAAATATGACAAGGTTGCGATGGTGATGGCGGAAGCTCAGCGTTTGGGCGTTAAGAAAATCGGCCTGGTTGGCGCCGAGCAGTTCATGTAATTGGCTGGTGGCGCGGCGGGAGTAATCCCGCCGCGCTTTTCTATTTTGGTTTTCGGTAGGGATGCGAATGTTCAATCGATTTCTGACGACCGCGGTTGTCGTAGCGCTGGCCTGTACCGGCTTGGCCCCTGCCGCTCACGCGGAAGAGGGCGGCAAGTCCAACGCCGTGCGCGCGGAAGTGGGCAAACCGATTCAGGCGGCGCTTGATCTGATCAAATCGAAGAAGGGCAAGGAGGCGCTCGCAAAGGTGCGCGATGCCGAAGCCGTGAAGGATAAGACTCCGTATGAGGCCTATCTGACCGAACGCGTCAAGGGGCAGGTTTATGCGGCGTCGGGCGATTCGCAGGCCGCTGCGCGCTCGTTCGAAGCGGCGGCGGGGATGGCCGGTGCGCCGGCGACTGAGCGCGGCACCATGATGACCGCTGCTGCAGGGCAGTACTACGGTGCGCGTGATTATTCCAAAGCTTCTGCGCTTGCCAGCCGCGCCATCAAGGATGGCAACACCGACCCGGCCATGCGCACGATCTACGTGCAGTCGCTGTATCTCTCGGCGGATTACGCCGGCACAGTGAAGGCCCTGGCGCCTGAGGTGCAGGGTAAGGGCAGGCCGAGCGAAGAGTCGCTGCAAATGCTGGCGCAGGCCTACCTGAAGCTGAACGACCAGGCTGGCTACGCGAAGACCGTTGAAAAGCTCCTTACGAGCTACCCAAAGAAGGAGTACTGGCAGTCGGTGATTTATGACGCCAAGCAACGGGGTGGCTTGGGCGACAGGCTCGCACTTGATCTGTCACGTCTGCAGCGCGCAACCGGCACGATCAAGAGCGCGGCTGAGTATGAAGACGCGATTGCGCTGGCTTTGCAGCAGGGTTACCCGATCGAGGCAAAAACGGTGATCGATGAAGGCACTGCAGCCAAGGTGCTGGGGCAGGGCGCTGAAGCGGATCGTCACCGTCGCCTGGCAGACATGACCGCCAAGCAACTGGCTGAAGACAAGAAGACCCTCGGTTCCCAAGATGCCCAGGCCGTGGCAGCCAAAGATGGTTCAGCCCAAGTCAGCATCGGCTTCAACTACGTCCTTCATGGCCAGGCAGACAAGGGCCTTGCGATGATGGAGGCGGGGATTGCAAAGGGCGGTCTCAAGCGTCCCGACGACGAAAAGCTTCGGCTTGGCTACGCCTACTACCTGGCCGGCAAAAAAGCCAAGGCGACGCAGGCGATGAAGAGCGTTTCGGGCAAAGACGGTGCGGCAACCTTGGCGGGTTTGTGGGTGATCTACCTCGCCCAGTGACAAGGATGCGGTTACTCCTCGGTCGCCGAAGGTGGTGACACAAACGGGAACACGGGCGCGCCGGTGTTCCCGTTTTCGTTTGATCGGTGCGCACATCTGCTCGCGGTATAGTTCGGGCTATGGCAAAGAACACCCTGAAAATCGCAGTCGCGCAACTTAACTGCGTTGTTGGCGACATTGACGGAAACCTCGATCTGATCCGGCAGGCGGTGCGCCGCGCCCGCGAAGTGGGCGCGCACATGCTGGTCACACCCGAACTGAGCCTTTGCGGCTATCCGCCCGAAGACCTTTTGCTCCGGCCAGACTTTTACCGTAGCTGCGATCGCGCGATCGCGACGCTGGCCAGTGAAAGCGACTCGCTCGCCATCATTGTTGGTCATCCCCTGCAGGAAGGGGAACGCCACTTCAATGCTGCTTCGGTTCTGCGTGGCGGCAATGTGGTGGCGACCTACCGGAAGCTGCGCTTGCCCAATTACGAGGTTTTCGATGAGCAGCGCTACTTCGACGCCGGCTCGAACGCGTGTGTCTTTGAGCATGAAGGCGTACGCGTCGGTCTGAATATCTGTGCCGACGTCTGGGAGGCCGGGGCCGCCGAGGCGTCGCGCGCGGCAGGCGCTGAACTCCTCGTGGCGATCAATGCCTCGCCCTATCACATGGACAAGCTGCAGGTGCGCCACGAGGTCTTGCGGGACCGCGTTGGTGACACCGGTATCCCGGTGGTTTACTGCAATCTTGTTGGTGGGCAGGACGAACTGGTCTTTGATGGTGCGTCCTTCGCGCTGAGTCGCGCAGGCCGCCTCTGCTACCAAGGCCCATCATTTGCCCAGTCGCTCGACTGCGTGAGCTATGTCGACGGCGATCTGCAGGAGGGGCGGATGACCCCTCCGCGCGAGATCGAAGCGGATGTTTGGGATGCCTTGGTCACGGGCGTGCGCGACTACATCGGCAAGAACCGTTTTCCCGGCGTATTGCTCGGCTTGTCGGGCGGCATCGACTCGGCCTTGACGCTTTGTGTTGCCGTCGATGCCCTGGGGGCGGATCGCGTCAGAGCGGTGATGATGCCTTCGCCCTACACCGCGCAGATGAGTCTGGATGACTCACGCCTTCTAGTGAAGCGTCTGGGCGTCCGCTATGACGAACTTGCGATTGCCCCGGCGATGGGGACCTTCGAAGCCATGCTGGCGCCTATGTTCGCTGGAACCGCCGCCGACACCACGGAAGAGAACCTGCAGGCACGAATCCGCGGCATGCTTTTGATGGCCTTGTCGAACAAGACGGGTTCGCTGGTTCTGACGACCGGCAACAAGTCGGAAATGGCCGTCGGTTACGCTACGCTGTATGGCGACATGGCCGGCGGTTTTGCGGTGATCAAAGACATCTTCAAGACCTTTGTCTACCGGTTGGCCGCGTGGCGCAATCGCAATGGCGAGGTGATCCCCGAGAACATCATCACGCGCGCGCCGTCTGCTGAACTCAAGCCCGACCAGACCGATCAGGACACTCTGCCGGCCTACGAGGTGCTTGATGCGATCATCGAGGCCTACATGGAGCGCGACGAGAGCCCCCGTGAGATCATCGCGGCGGGTTATGGGGAAGCCGATGTGCGGCGCGTCGTGAGCATGCTCAAGCGGAACGAGTACAAGCGCCGCCAGTCGCCGGTGGGCATTCGCGTGACGAGCCGCGGCTTTGGCAAAGATTGGCGCTATCCGATCACGGCACGTTATCAAGACGAATTTTGAGCAGAACTCAGGAGGAGAGAGCAGATGAAAAAAATCGAAGCGATCATCAAGCCTTTCAAGCTCGACGAGGTGCGTGAAGCCCTGTCAGAGGTTGGAATTACCGGATTGACCGTTACCGAAGTGAAGGGTTTTGGCCGCCAGAAGGGCCACACCGAGCTCTACCGTGGTGCTGAATACGTTGTCGACTTCCTGCCGAAGATCAAGGTCGAGGTGGTGGTGGCCGATGGCGTGGTGGATCAGGCAATCGAAGGCATCATCAAGGCCGCGCGGACTGGCAAGATCGGCGATGGCAAGATCTTCGTGACGACGGTCGAACAGATCGTCCGGATCCGCACCGGCGAGACTGACGAAGCTGCAATCTGAGCCGCATTTGACGAGTCTCGATCATGCAGAAGCGCCACCCTCGGGTGGCGTTTTTGTTTGTCTGCGGCAGCCCACCTCTCGGCGGGGCTCAGGCTGTCGGGCGGGGCGCGCGCAGCAAGACCAGGAGCGCGCCTTCACCTCCGTCGTGCGGTTTCGCCTGACAGAACGCGAGGATCTCCTCGCGCTGCGCGAGCCAGTTGCGCGAAAGCTGCTTCAGGACACCGATGCGCCCCGGGGAGCCGAGTCCCTTGCCATGGATGATGCGCACGCAGCGTTCGCCGCGCGTGAGGCGGACGGCAAGAAAGCGTGACAGCGCCGAGCGGGCTTCTTCTCGATCCAGGCCGTGCAGATCCAGCTCGGCTTGCACTACCCAACGGCCGCGGCGCAGGTCGGTCAGCACCCGGCGAGGAATGCCGGGGCGCTGGAATGCGGCCTCGTCGCCGATATCGAGTCGGTCTTCAAAACTCAGCGGGGCGACGATGCTGTCGGCAAGCACCTGTTGCTCGTCCGCCTCGCGCTGGCGCGGCTGCGGTGGCGGCGCCGGCGGCGTCAGGTGAAGCCGGCCGGCATCCTTGATTGGCGCGGCCGGGCCCACGGCGTGTCTGAACAGTGCAGCGGGGTCGTGCGGATGCGCGGCTTGATCCAGCCAGGCCGATAGCGTTGTGCCCGCCGCTTCTGCCTGAAGCGCGCCGATGCTCGGCCGCCTTACGCCCAGCTTTTCCGGGTCGATTTGCCCGTTTGGCTGCAGGGCAATGACATCACGCACCGCGTCGTGAAAGCTGTTGTATCCGTCAGTCTGGGGGCCGGTCTTGGATTTTGGCGGCTCGTCCGCTTCGGGGGGCTTGGGGCGGGGCGTTGGAGCCGGTTTTGGGGCGTCGATCTCGGCCCGATTGGGCGCTGCAATGGGTGCCACACCCCGCATGGCTTCAGAGAGACTCAGCTCGGGCGTCGCCGTCGAGGTCGGCTGCGGTTTGCGAGCGACAGAGCGCTGCGCAGTCGGCACCTGACCGCGCAGCGCCTTGAGCGCGTCAAAGTGCTTCGCGGCCGGCGGAGCGGCTTTCTTGTTTGGCATTGCATGGCGCCCCGGCGCGTGGCCGGGGCCTCGGGGCTCAGGCGGTCTTGCCGTGGCTGTCGAGGAAGCGCTCGGCGTCCAACGCAGCCATGCAACCGGTACCGGCGCTGGTGACCGCCTGGCGGTAGACGTGGTCCTGAACATCGCCGGCAGCAAAAACGCCCTTCACCGAGGTCTGGGTCGCGTTACCGTTGCGACCGCCTTCGGTGATCAGGTAGCCCGTCTCGTCCATTTCCAGCTGGCCCTTGAAAATGTCGGTGTTCGGCTTGTGACCGATCGCAATGAAGACCCCTTTGAGGCTGATGTCCTTGCTGGCGCCGGTCTTCACGTTCTTGATCCGCATGCCGGTCACGCCGGTCTTGTCGCCGAGCACCTCGTCGAGCGTTGCGTCGGTCTCAAGCACGATCTTGCCGGCAGCAACCTTCTCGTAAAGCTTGTCGATCATGATCGCTTCGGCGCGGAACTTGTCGCGACGGTGCACCAGGGTCACCTTGCTGGCGATGTTGGCCAGATAGAGTGCCTCTTCAACCGCTGTGTTGCCGCCGCCCACAACGGCCACTTCCTGGTTGCGGTAGAAGAAGCCGTCACAGGTGGCGCACGCCGAGACGCCACGGCCGGCGAAGGCTTCTTCTGACGGGAGGCCGAGGTACTTTGCGGTCGCGCCGGTTGCAATGATGAGGGCATCGCAGGTGTAGGTGCCCGAGTCGCCAATCAAGGTGAAGGGCCTTGCATCGAGTTTGGCGGTGTGGATGTGGTCGAAGATCATTTCGGTGTTGAACCGTGCGGCATGCTTTTCAAAGCGCGCCATCAGATCGGGTCCCATCACGCCGTCGGCATCGGCTGGCCAGTTGTCCACATCGGTCGTGGTCATCAGCTGCCCGCCTTGTGCCATGCCGGTGATCAGCACCGGTTTGAGATTTGCGCGCGCGGCATACACTGCGGCGGTGTAGCCGGCGGGGCCTGAGCCCAGGATGATCAGGCTGGTGTGGCGAGTAGTCGTGCTCATTGCGGTGTCTCCCTGTCCGATAGCGAAAAATTATAGCCGAGCGGGCAAGCCTCCACGGCATCGTCCGATTGGCATATTCCTTGTGCGATAATCCGCGCGCTGCATCAGTCTGCCGGAAGGCGGAGGAGCGGCATGCCCAGCGTTGCGATCCGGAGACCGTCATGAGCACTACTCAACCCGTTTCAGTCACCGCCCTGAAGACGTTTCCGATGTTTCAGGGGCTCACCGACGAGAAGCTGCAGCCGATTGCTCGATGCGCGATCATGCGCCGTGCGCCGCGCGGCTCCACCGTAGTGAGCGCGGGCGATCGCACCGATTACATCTACTTTGTACTGACGGGCAGCCTGAAAGTTCTCGTCAGTGACGAAGATGGTCGCGAAGTGATCCTGACCATGATCGGGCAGGGCGAGTTGTTCGGCGAAATGGGCATGGTGGACGAAGAGCCGCGGTCAGCCACCGTGATCGCGGTGACCCCGGCCGATCTGGTGACGATCTCGAAAACGGACTTCCGGCGCATCCTGCAAGAGAACTTCGAAGTGTCGCTGCATCTCATGCGCAACCTGGCGCGCCGTTTGCGCGTGGCGGATCGCAAGATCGAGAGCCTTGCGTTGATGGATGTGTACGGACGCGTTGCACGACTGCTGCTGGACATGGCGGCCGAAGACGGCAGCGATCGCGTGGTCAAGCGAAAGATCTCGAAGCAGGACATCGCCAAGATGATTGGCGCCTCGCGCGAGATGGTCAGTCGGGTGATGAAGGACTTGCAGGTGCAGGGGCTCATCCAGGAAACCGACGACGGCATCGTGCTGTGCGATCGTATTGACGACCTGTGAGGTCTCGCGGCGCGTGACGCAATCGCCGCCGGTTTCACCTTCATTCCAAGTTAGCGGTTTCTGATGCTGTTCTCCGGTTCGATGCGCGCCCCGTCCCAACCCTTGCCTGAACGCATGGCGGGTTTGGTACGTGAGGCGCGTTGGCTTTTCTTTGGCGCGATCGGCCTTTACCTCGCCATGATCCTGTTCGGGTATCAGAAATCTGATCCGGGCTGGTCGCACGCGGTACGTGTCGAGCGCGTGCTCAATCCGGGTGGGCGTTTTGGCGCCTGGAGCTCCGATCTGCTGCTGTCGCTGTTTGGTTCGTCGGCATGGTGGCTGGTGGGGCTGATGGTGTGGGGCATCGTCGCGGGCCTGCGTCGCTGGCGTCAGGAGCTTGCCGGTAGCCGTCGTTCGGCTTTTCTTGTGATTGCCGGCTTCCTCGTGGTTTTGCTGACCAGCGCGGCGCTTGAGGCCGTGCGCTTCTACGGCCATTCGGCCATGCTGCCAGGCGAGCCCGGCGGCGTGATCGGCATCGAGTTGGGGCGGGTGGTCACCAATTATCTGGGCTTCACCGGTGGCACGCTGTTCCTGATTGCGATGTGGGCTACCGGCGCGAGCCTGTTCTTCGGGTTCTCCTGGATGGATGCGCTCGAGCGCCTCGGTTTCTGGGTCGAGAGCCTGGCGGCGACCGCTTCTGCGCGTTTGCAGGCGTGGCAAGACCGCCGTGCGGGTCAGCAGGTTGCGGTGAAGCGGGAAGAGAAGGTCAAGCGCGAACGCAAGAAGCGTGAAGAAGCGCCGCCGGTTCAGATCCGCATCGAACCCGCTGTGGTGGAAGTGGTGCGTTCCGAGCGCGTGGAGAAGGAGCGCCAGCAGGTGCTGTTTGCCGATCCGGCAACCAGCGGTTTGCCGGCCTTGTCGCTGCTGGACCAACCGTCGCACGACGTGGAGCCGCCTTCGGTTGAGGCGCTGGAGTACACCTCGCGCTTGATCGAACGCAAGCTCGCGGACTTCGGTGTCGAGGTCAAGATTATTGCGGCCTATCCGGGGCCGGTGATCACGCGGTATGAGATCGAACCGGCTGTGGGCGTGAAGGGGAGCCAGATTCTGAATCTGGTGAAGGATCTTGCGCGGGCCTTGTCGGTGATGAGCATTCGCGTGGTGGAGACGATTCCGGGCAAGACCTGCATGGGGCTTGAGCTGCCGAATCCGAAGCGGCAAACCGTGCGCTTGTCCGAGATTCTTGGTTCGGCCGCCTATCACAACATGCATTCGTCGCTGACGGTTGGCCTTGGCAAGGATATCGGGGGCAACCCGGTGGTGGCTGACCTCGCGAAGATGCCGCATCTACTGGTGGCGGGCACCACCGGGTCGGGCAAGTCGGTGGGCGTCAATGCGATGATCCTGTCGCTGCTCTACAAGTCTGAGCCCGATAAGGTCCGGCTGATCATGGTCGACCCGAAGATGCTGGAGCTTTCGATCTACGAGGGCATTCCGCATCTGCTCGCTCCGGTGGTGACCGACATGCGGCACGCCGCGCACGCACTCAACTGGTGTGTGGGTGAGATGGAGCGGCGCTACAAGCTGATGTCGGCGCTTGGCGTGCGCAACCTCGCGGGCTTTAACAAGCAGGTGGCCGATGCGCAAAAGGCCGGCACGCCACTGACCAATCCCTTCTCGATTACGCCGGAGAGTCCGGAGCCGCTTGCGACGATGCCCGCCATCGTGGTCGTCATCGACGAACTGGCAGACCTGATGATGGTCGTCGGCAAGAAGATCGAGGAACTGATTGCCCGGCTGGCGCAGAAGGCGCGTGCGGCGGGGATTCACTTGATTCTGGCGACACAGCGCCCGTCGGTCGATGTGATTACCGGCCTGATCAAGGCCAACATCCCGACCCGGATCGCCTTCCAGGTTTCCAGCAAGATCGATTCGCGGACCATTCTCGATCAGATGGGGGCCGAGGCGCTGCTGGGCATGGGTGACATGCTCTACCTCGCGCCGGGTACCGGCTTCCCGACGCGGGTGCACGGCGCCTATGTGGCTGACGAAGAAGTGCACAAGGTGGTTGAATACCTCAAGCAGACCGGCGCGCCGGATTACATCGAGGGCATTCTCACTGGTGCGGACGAGAGTGGTGGCGATCTTGTGGGCGATGCCAGTGGCGGTGAGGGCGATGCCGAAGCGGATCCGATGTACGACCAGGCGGTTGACGTGGTGCTCAAGACGCGGCGGCCGTCGATCTCGCTGGTTCAGCGTCATCTTCGCATTGGCTACAACCGCGCGGCCCGCTTGATCGAGCAGATGGAAAAGGCGGGGCTCGTCTCGGCCATGGGGCCTTCGGGTGGTCGCGAAGTCATTGCACCGAACCAGCAGCGCGAAGAATGATCTGACCGGGGCCATGTACGGCATGGCCCGGATTTGCCAAAGGACGATTGATGCGTTTCTCCAGAGTCGCCGCGCTTGTCGCGGCGTTTGCCTTTTCCGGGCCGCTTGCCGCGGCGGGTATGGACGATCTGAGGCACTTTCTTGCTCAGACCAAGTCGGCAAAATCGAAGTTCACCCAGATGGTGCTTGGGCGCAACGGCAAGCTCACGCAGAAAGCGGGCGGAACCTTTGCGTTCCAGCGGCCGGGCAAGTTCCGGTTTGTGTACGAGCAACCCTACGCGCAGGTCATTGTCGGAGACGGCCAGAAGCTCTGGACCTGGGATAAGGATCTCAACCAGGTCACCGTCAAGCCGATGACCCAGGCACTGGGTGCCACGCCGGCCGCTTTGCTGACCGGCGACGGCCAGCTTGAACGCAACTTCGATCTGAAGGACGCGGGCGAATCCGATGGGCTTGCATGGGTCGAGGCGAGCCCCAAGCAGCAAGAAAGTGGGTTCGATCGTGTGCGGATTGGCTTTGGCGCGGGCCAATTGCGCGCCATGGAGGTGCGCGACAACTTTGGCCAGACTACGCTGATTCAGTTCTCCGCCTTCGAAGCGAATCCTCGGCTTGATCCGGCAGAGTTCCGTTTCACGCCGCCCAAGGGCGCGGATGTTGTCGGTGACTGAGTCGCTTGGCCGTCTGTGCGCAGCGGTGCCGTCGGACACGCCGGCGCTCGCCGAGGTCTACCGCGCTGCCGTGCAGGCCGCGGGTCGTGCGGCGTACAGTGCGCCGCATGTGGCCGCTTGGGCCGCCTATGCAGACGCACCGGCCTTCGCGGCTGAAGTGCTGGCCGGTGAGTGCGTGTTGATCGAGGTGCAAGGGCGCATCGCGGCGTTCGCCCAGTTATCGCCGAACGACCATGTTCGCCTGCTTTACACGCATCCAGACTTCATGCGCCGAGGCTTCGCGGCGCGTTTGCTTGCACACCTTGAACAGACTGCATCGGAGGCCGGGCAGACGCGCCTGGACACCGACGCGAGCCCGGTTTCGCGGCCGCTTTTCGAGCGGGCAGGGTGGTCGCTGCTGGCGGTGCAGACCTCCTTGCACCAAGGCTTGAGTTTTGAGCGCTTCCGCATGGTCAAGGACTTGATCGACCCCGGAGTCACCCGATGAGCGCCGACCTCTTTTCAAGCCCGGTGCCTGAAAGCGTGCCGCTGGCCGAGCGTTTGCGTCCCAAGACGCTGGATGAGGTGGTGGGGCAACGGCACCTGCTTGGCGCCGGCAAGCCGTTGCGGCTCGCGATTGAATCGCGCCGCCCGCACTCGATGATTCTGTGGGGGCCGCCCGGTGTTGGAAAGACAACCCTGGCGCGACTGATGGCGACGCACTTCGATGCCGAGTTCATTGCCCTCTCCGCCGTGTTCTCGGGCGTGAAGGAGATCCGTGAGGCGGTGCAGCGGGCCGAGATGCATCGCGCGCAAGGGCGGCGCACCATCCTCTTCGTGGATGAAGTGCATCGCTTCAACAAGTCACAACAGGATGCGTTCCTGCCCTTCGTGGAATCCGGGCTGTTTACCTTCATCGGCGCCACCACCGAAAATCCCTCGTTCGAGGTCAACTCTGCGTTGCTCTCCCGCGCGGCGGTGTATGTGCTCCAGAGCCTGACGGCCGAAGACCTGCAGTCGCTCTTCGTACGTGCCCAGCGGCTTGCGTTTGCCGAGCTGGTGGTTGATGCCGACGCGCTCGAGCGCCTGGTTGCGTGGGCTGATGGGGACGCCCGGCGCTTTCTCAACGTGCTCGAAACGCTGCGTACCGCGGCCGATGCGGCTGGCGTGGATCGGCTCGATGCGGCATTCGTTCAGGACACGCTTGCGCAGAACCTGCGCCGCTTCGACAAGGGCGGGGATGCGTTCTACGATCAGATATCCGCGCTGCACAAGTCGGTGCGGGGCTCCAATCCCGACGCGGCCTTGTACTGGCTGGTGCGCATGCTCGATGGTGGCGCGGATGCGCTCTATCTCGGCCGCCGCCTGGTACGTATGGCGGCCGAAGATATTGGCCTGGCCGATCCGCGGGCGCTGACCCTCTGCCTTGAGGCATGCCAGACGTATGAGCGGCTGGGGTCGCCGGAAGGCGAGCTGGCGCTCGCTCAGGCCACGATCTATCTCGCCTGCGCAGCCAAGTCCAACGCGGTCTACATGGCCTACAACGCGGCACGTAGATTCGTGCAGGAGGATGTCAGCCGGCCGGTGCCGGTGCATTTGCGCAATGCGCCGACCAAGCTCATGAAGGAACTGGGCCACGGCAAGGCGTATCGCTACGCCCATGACGAGCCCGGAGCCTACGCGGCGGGTGAGGACTACCTGCCGGACGGGATGCCCGCGATCAGTTGGTATCAGCCGACTGATCGCGGGTTGGAGGCGAAGATCGCCCAGAAACTCGCTTACCTGAAGGGGCTAGACCGCAATGCACGAGAGGCAGAGGATCAATGAGCGAGTGGGTGCGCGGCGCGAAACCGCGCGTACACGTTTGAAACGTGTTCTGCCTTGTCGTGCTGGCCGCAACTGCGCGCCCGCTCGATCGTGTCTTCCATCAGATGATCGATCATCAGCACGCCCGCCGGGGTCTGAACCAGCCCGCACGCGATGTGCGCTGCCACGTCGCGCGGCAGATGTTCGTGTTCGGCAAGCAGATCGATGTCGTCCTGCGTCAGATCGCAGTAGTCCAGGCAGTCGCGCAATGAAAGCATGTCTGCTCCTCTGTGGGTGAGTTAGGCCGTCTTGGCGCGGCCTGAACCATGATTAAGGCTAGGTGGCCTGTGCGCCAAAGCAATTCATCTTTCGCTATCAAGTGCGTGTAAGTCATTGAAAGCAAAAATGAAATAGTGCGTTGCATCAAACTTTGCCGTTTTCCCGATAACCCATAGCGATCATGCGTTTGGGCGCGGAAGCTGCGGGCCAACGCCAGCTTCGAGGCATAATTCGCTGATACGAAAAGAAATCCAGGATCAAACATGCTCGATATTCAACTCCTGCGCACGCAGCTTGATACCGTCACCCAGCGCCTCGCCGCCCGTGGTGTTGTCTTCGATAGCGCCACGTTTCAGGCGATGGAAGATGAGCGCAAGCAACTGCAGACCCGGACTCAAGAGCTGCAGGCAAAGCGCAACAGCCTCTCCAAGCAGATCGGAATCCTCAAAGGCAAAGGGGAAGACGCCGCGCCGGTGATGGCGGAAGTTGCGGGTCTGGGCGATGAGCTCAAGGCGAACGAGGCTTCGCTTGCTGCGCTGCAGGAGCGATTGAACGACTTCCTGATGCGGATTCCGAATCTGCCGCACGAGTCCGTCCCCGCAGGCAAGGACGAGTCGGATAACGTCGAAGTGCGCCGTTGGGGCGCGCCCGCCACTTACGATTTTGAAGTGCGCGACCATGTGGACCTGGGTGCTCCGCTCGGGCTTGATTTCGAAACCGGCGCCAAGCTGTCCGGCGCCCGCTTCACCTTGCTCAAGGGGCAAATCGCCCGCCTGCACCGCGCGCTCGCTCAGTTCATGATCGATACGCACACAACCGAGCACGGCTACACCGAGTGCTACACGCCGTACATCGTCAATCCCAATGTGCTTTACGGCACCGGCCAGCTTCCCAAATTCGCCGAAGACATGTTCCGGGTCGAGAAGGGCGGCGCTGACAACGTGGTGACGCAGTATCTGATCTCGACCTCAGAGATTTCTCTGACCAACACCGTGCGCGAATCCGTGCTCAAAACTGAAGAGCTGCCGATCAAGCTCACCGCGCATTCGCCGTGCTTTCGCTCCGAGGCGGGCTCGGGTGGCCGTGATGTGCGCGGCATGATCCGTCAGCATCAGTTCGACAAGGTTGAAATGGTGCAGATCGCGCATCCCGACCAGTCCTATGCTGCGCTGGAAGAAATGGTTGGCCATGCCGAGAAGATCCTTCAGCGCCTTGAACTGCCGTACCGTGTCGTCGCGCTTTGCTCGGGAGATATGGGTTTCTCGGCTGCCAAGACCTACGATCTGGAAGTCTGGCTGCCAGCGCAGAACACCTATCGGGAAATATCCAGCTGCTCGAACTGTGAAGCCTTCCAGGCCCGCCGCATGCAGGCGCGCTTCAAGAACGAGCAGGGCAAGAACGAACTCGTCCACACCCTCAACGGGTCCGGCCTGGCGGTCGGCCGCACGCTCGTGGCCGTTCTCGAAAACAACCAGCAAGCCGACGGCTCCATCAGGATACCCAAAGCACTGCAGCCCTACATGGGCGGTGTCGAGAGACTTGTGCCGGCAAACTGATTTGCGCCAAGACTAGCCAAAACAAAAAACGGCTGTATAATAGCGGGCTAGATTTCGAGACCGCGGAGAGGTGGCAGAGTGGTCGATTGTACCTGACTCGAAATCAGGCGTACGTGCAAGCGTACCGTGGGTTCGAATCCCACCCTCTCCGCCATATACCTGTCAATCCCTCGTCGGGCTTGGCAAACAAGGGAGCCGCTTAGCGGCTCTTTTGCTTTGGTGTTACAAAGTGGTGTTACACGGCACCGGAAGCGTTCCTTCGACACATCAGGAGACGCTTCATGGCATACCTTGTTCAGCACCACGGCACGTTCTGGTTTTCGATCCGCGTGCCGGTCTCACTTCAGGGGCGCTTTGGCCCCGTTGTCCGCGTCAATCTCCAAACGACCGACCACGCCTTTGCCAAGCCGATGGCTCTGCGGCTGGCGTCGGAGTGGCTCTCCCGCTTTGATGCTGCACGCGCGGAAGCGCTGAGCGGCGTGCCTGCGCCGGCTCTCGCGGCACCCGCACTCACCCCGCCGCATCAGTCTGTGATGCATCCGCCCCCTGTCACGACGGGGGAACTCGCCAGCGCCACGTTGGACGTACCAGCCACCGTTGCTGGCGGCAAGCGTGCGAAACCCAGCGCGTGGGGCGACGCTGAACTCCTCCGCGCCTGGCGCCAGCTCGATCCGGATCGGGCGAGCACCACCGTGCGGGACATGGAGTCCGTTGTGCGCGAATTTCGCCGCACCTGTCGAACGCCGTTTGAGCAACTCACTCGCGTCGAGATCTCGGCGTACCGGAATCATCTCCTCAAGCGCGGCGCTGCCCGTGGCACGGTCGCCAAGCGCGTTGGCATGTTGCCCACCTTGCTTCAGGTCGGGGTCGACGCGGGGATGCTCGCCGCTAACGTCGCGCGCGGTCTGCGGATTCCGAAAGCCGAAGTGCCGACCCTGATGCGTCGGGGCTTCACCAGCGCTGAACTCACGCGCGTTTTCTCGATGCCGGTGTTCCGCGGCGCGCGGCGCCCCGCAGCCGGCGGCGGCGAAGCCTGCATCTGGATTCCGATGCTGGCGCTCGCCACCGGCGCCCGGCTCGAAGAACTTGCGCAGCTTCGCGTCGAAGACATCGAAATCGATCCTACGTTCGGACCGATTCTCCATATCCGGGATACCCACGGCGAGCAGCGCCTGAAGACGGAAGGCTCGCGCCGCCGGATCCCGCTACATGGGGATCTGGTGGCGGCAGGGCTGCTCGAGTATTGGGACGCGGTCCGCGAGGCCGGCCACGAGTGGCTGTTTCCGGCGCTCGAACCCGATCACGACGGGCGACGGGGCGCGAACTTCGGCAAGTGGTTCATGCGCGCGATCCGCTCGAAGTCCGGCGCCCAGATCGAGGAACCCAAGGTCGTGTTCCATTCGTTCCGTCATGGCTTCAAGACGCTCTGCCGCGCGGCCGAGCTGAAAGAAGAGATCCACGACGCGCTCACTGGGCATGTGTCCGGCACCGTGGGTCGCACCTACGGCGAGATGCCCCTCGGGCCGCTCGTCGATGCCATTGCCCGCATCGAGCTGCCGGTCGCGCTGCCGCGCATCGGACAGGAAGAGGTGCGTCATGGATGAGCTCTACGACGCGGTCTTCTCAGGTGCGGACCGCCGGCTGCTGGCGGCGATGGACCAGATCGAACTCGTCCAGATCGCAAGCTTCACCGAGATGGCGACACGGCATCCGGTGCTCTGGAAATCGCTGGCCACCCGGCCGCGCCTGCGTGCGCAAGTCTGCGCAGCGCTGGGGTGGCACGCCGAACTCGCGGGCTCCGTGTTTCAGCGCGGCGGCGAGGCGGCCGCCGTCGAAGCCCTGCTGCGCCTCGGGTGCGACCGCGCGCCATCGCTCTGGCGACTCGTACCGCAACTGTGTGCGGAACTGCGCCGAGCGGATGTGCTGACGCGCGTGTTTGCGAGTGTCGGGGTGCAGGAGCTGAGGCCGGACGGCCTGCTGCTCGCACTCGAACTGCAGCGCCGGGGCCACTTGCCTCCGACGGCTGCGCTCGATGATCCGCGGAGGGTTGCTGCCGCGCTACTGGCTGTCGAGGCGGAGCAGGGCGGTGTGCCGTTGGTGTTGAGCTACGAGTCGGACGGCTCTGCGCTGCTCACGATCCCGCGCATCCGCTGGCGGCTCATGCTGGTTCGTGATGCACCGGATGACGCGTGCCCTGGGGTGGATCTCGCGACACGCACCCTGCACCTCGACGCCGGCTTGCTGGACTGCCCCGGTGGCGTGGTCCCGTTCAACCGGGCCCTGCACACGGCGCTGGACTGGTTGCAGGGGCATCTCGTGCAGCGTCAGGAGGAGGCGCCGTGAGCACCGCGGGGTTTGCGCTTTCGTGTCTCGATTCGCACGCCGCCCGTAGCGCGGCATTGAGCACCGGTGCGGCACTGGCGAGGTCCTCGTCGTCGAGTCGAGCCGCGGGGTCGTAATGCTGTTCGTGGACGTCAACGTCCCGATGTCCCAAGGCGCGGCGGCGGACCCTCGGGTCGACGCCGCCGCGCCGCAGCGTGCGGGCGGCCGCGTTGCGCGTGCTCTCGAGCACGATGTGCCGGTCGGGACACAGTGCGCGCAGCGCGCGGTTGATGCGCTTGCTCTCCGCATTTCCGAGTCGCCCGCGCGCGTCGGGCCGTGCAGCGGGGAAGAGCGCGCCGCCTTGTGCAAGCCGCTCAGCAAGCCATGCCTGCAACGCGGGCAGACCTTCCAGCAGCACAGGGATCTGCCGGCGAGACGCCGACGTCTTCATCCGGGGACCATCGAAGACCACGACCGCTTGCACACCGTTGAGCACCACCTGGTGCGCCTGCAACTGCAGGATTTCACCCAGACGTGCGCCGGTGAGCGACATCAGGTCCACCAGCGCCACGTCATCCGAGTAGCCGCCATGCGCAATGAGCCGGTTGCGCAATGCCCTGAGGGTGGAGCGCGGCATCGGGTCGCGCGGGGTGCTTGCCGCCGCGGTCTGGGGGCGCGCCGCGCGCACGACGGCCGCGGCCCTTTCGCTGACCAGCGACACCAGCATCGCCAGGGCGCCCATCTTGTCGAGAATCGTCTTGGTGCCGTTGCCGCACTCGCGCCAGTGCGCGAGCAGCGCACTCACATGGCGCTTCGCGAGATGTTCGACCGGCCGCTCGCCGAGGATTGTCCCGAGCGCAGTCGTGAGCGCGACGTACTTCTGCCGGGTGTCACGCAAGAGACTCTTGCCGACGGCAGCCAGCCGCGCCTCATGCAGATCCAGCAGTGCGCTGGCGCGTGTACCGGCGATGCGCGTCAGCGCGAGCATCTCTTGCGGATGTACCGCGAGCGTCGCGAGCGCACGCCGACCCTGCAGCACGTCGAACCAGGCTTCGGCCAGAAGGACGGCATCGGCATTCACGGCATCGATGAGTGCCGGCAACTCACGCGTCTGTGCATCGATGATGACCGAGTAGCGCGCCTCGATTTCGTCGAGCAGCGGCATCGCTGCCACGCGACTGCCGCTGCGTGCAGCCTTGCGGCAGTCGGCGAGCGCAGATTGCGCCAGTTCTTCTTCCTGCGTCCAGTTCGTATCAGGGGAGGCGCGCAGCGCGGCCAGGTGCACATGCAGGACCTCCACTTTGAGCGCGCGACAGGTTGCGACAAGGCGTGCACGCTCAGGGGCGTCCGAGAGCTCAAGTACGACGCGCGGCCCGCTCGCGACCAGGGGAGCGATGCGTGCCTTGAGCTTTGCAAATCGTGCGCGCCATTCCGTCGCCAGGGCGGCACCGCGCTCGCGGGCTTCACTCGCGGAAATGCGGCCAAGCACCTTGCGCACGCTCGCGCGCCCGCTGAAGTGTGTGCGCAGCGACGAAGGGATGCGCATCTGGAAAACGTAACGGCCCCGCGTTTTGCTGTCCATCGTGACGTTCTGAATCGTCTCTGTCACACCAACTGCCTGTCCTGCCGCACTGACACCGGCGCCACCAAGGCGCGCGGCAAAGGGATGGTGTCAGCGAAGAAGTACAGGTACTGAGATTTATATCCGCGGGGAGAGCGCATGCGAACGCTGAAAACACGGGGTTCTCGGGGCGGTCAGGGCGAAAGGGAGCCGGTTGCTATACGTTCCGAGTCGGCCGGGAATCCCCCCGGGCAAACCCCGAGCCATCGTGTCGAGATCGACCGTTTCATCGAACTCTGCGTCGATGGCCTGCTGGCAGAGTTGCGGGCGGGCGTTGGGGGGCGACCGCAAACCAAGACAGAAAAAGAAGAAGAAAAATGAAGACGAATGCATCTCTCGCGCTGCTGTTCTACGGTCGCTATTCCGATGACGGCCAGTCGCCCACTTCGATTGAAGACCAGTTGCGCCGATGCGCAGCCATTGCCGCGCAGCACGGATTCGACCCCGAGTCCGCCGTGCACTTCACCGACGAAGAAATGTCCGGATTCAAGGCCGCGGAGGCATCAAAGCGCCCGGGTTTTGCCGCACTCCTTGCACGCCTGCGCACACTCGGGCGTTGCGTGCTCATCGTTGATGAGTTCAGCCGACTCGCCCGAAATCGGCGACAGCAGCTTGAAGTGCTCGAGCTCATGGAAGGTGGCGTGCGCGTGATCACCGGAAACGGTCTCGACAGTACTGGGCCAAATGGCGCGTTCTTGTTTGGGCTTTATGGACTGCTGGCGCAGGAAGAGAGCAAGCTCACGGCCTTTCGGGTGAAGCGCGGCCTGCGGGGCCAACTCGAGCGCGGCTATATGATTGCGCCACCGGCGTGGGGCTACACGGCGCGAGAAGTCGTAGAGCCTGGCGCCCGCACGGGCGGAACGGTCTGGGACATTGAGGAGTCCGAGGCGGTTTTGGTGTGCGACGTCTTCGAACGGCGCTGTCGAGGCCAGTCGTACGCGCAAATCGCCGCCTGGCTCAACGAAACCGGAACCCCATCCCGACGGCGCGGGACGCACTGGCGCAGCGCCGCCGTGAGGCAGGTCGTAGCCAATACGATTTACCGAGGCGTCTTCACGCTCCACTGCAGCGCGCACGTGCTCGCCGAGGCCCGTCGCCGCGGGGAGGGGGATCCGCGCGTGGAATTTCCGCGACCGGACGCGCGCATCGTGAGTGACGACGTGTGGTTCGAAGCTCAGGGCAAGCGCAGCGAACGTGAACGTGCTGCCTACGGCGGCGGGCGCTCGATGCTGTCCGGTTGTATACGCTGCGGCACCTGTGGCAATCACCTGTGCAGCCAGAACGGCGGCAGTCGGATGGAGTGTGGCGCATGCCGTCAGGCGCACGCAGTGGCCGCGGCCGACGCGTTGGCTCAGGTGCCGTCGGTGGCGACCGAGGGTCTGCTTCGCGTCATCAAGGCTTGCCTGCTGCATGCCTTGGGGGATGCGGTGCTCTCCGAAATTCGAGCTCGCCTTCAGGCGCGGCTGGCTGCCGGGCCGGGGCAGGAGCTGACGCGGCTGCGAGAAACGGTCGAACGCAAAGAGCGCGAGGCGAAGCGCCTGCTACGTCTCGTTCAGAGTGACGAGTCGGACGACCTCGCCGCGGACGCATATCGCGCCTCGCGTGCACAACTCGACCAGGCGCGCCAAGCCCTGAGCGTTGCCGAACGCACCGAGGCGCCGGTGCGCACCGCCGACATCCAGCGGCAGCTGACCGTGGACATGGCCGGCGTCATCGACCGGCTGCTGGATGGCACGCTGCCGTGCGAGCAGGTTCGCAAGGTTCTGAGCGCTCTGTTCCGGCGGCTGACGTTCCTTGGCAAGCCGGCGCGCTATACGTCCTTGTTCGAGGTTGAGCTTGCGCCCGGTGCTGCGCTTGCGTGGCAGACCGGGACCGAGAACTTGGTGGAGACGACTTTGCAGATGCGTGTGCGCCTGGAGTCCGGCGCGCAGCGGCCGACCGTATGGCGCGTCACGATTGAGTCAGCGGAACTCAAGGAGGGATCGCGTCCCGCCGCGTGGTGTAAGAGTCAATCAGAAGGTCATCGACTTCGGTATGGTGAATTGCATGGTCAGTCA
>NZ_JAPFHA010000016.1 GCF_026586805.1 Niveibacterium sp. 24ML
GCGCGCCAACTGCTCACCCGCGCCCGACGCAGGAAGATGCATCCCAAAACATTGGGGGCCGACAAGGGCTACCACGTCAAAGACTTTGTCGCGCACCTGCGCGAACACCAGATCAAACCGCATATCGCGCGCATCGAGGGGCGACAGACACCGGGGCTGGACGGACGCACCACTTGCAGCGCGGGCTACAAGATCAGCCAGCGCAAACGAAAGCGCATTGAAGAGATCTTCGGCTGGCTCAAGACCATCGGCGGGGTGAGAAAGACGCGCTTCATCGGCCAGGCGCGAACCCAGATCGCCGCCTACCTGTCGGCCGCAGCGTACAACTTGCTGCGGATTGCCAAATTGCAAACTGCGGGGAGCGCGGCATGAAGCAGCATCCGGAATCGGGTGAACCCATGCTTCGGCCCATTGCAATCGGCTTCAACGGGCGATTGCAAATCCAATTCCGGGATTGAAGTCATGAACAACCGAATGGCGAAGGCAATCGCTGGCGCCGCTTCGCGACGTTTTGCATCGGCCTGCTAGACTGAATCCAGCCCCACCCACAAGCGAACGCCGCACCAGATGGCCCGCCGGGTATCCGGACTTCACACCAAGGAAAAGACAATGGACTACGAGACATCGATTCGCTTTCGTCACGCTTCCGACGCGCAGGACGCTGCAGAAACGCAGTTCCGACTCGCGATCTCTCATGCGAAGACCGGCCATTTTTCCGATGCTGCGGAGGCCTTCCGCCGCGTGCTCGATCTGATTCCGGATCGGACCGATGCATGGCAGGGCTTGGGCTACTGCTATCGCAAGCTGCGCGCTTTCGCCCAGGCGAACGAAGCTTACGGCGAGGCACAACGCCTGGACCCGAGTCGCGGCGCAATGTGGTTCAACGCACCGGTTGCAGCAATCGGCATGCACTGAGGTGCAAGCGCTCCCTGCGGCGCCACTGGTCTGCAGTGCCCAGACTCCGGCTAAACGCCGGAGTTTTCGTTTCAGCGGGATGAATCCGGCGCCTAGAATACGGGAAAGGCAGGATTCGACCGTGAACACTCAGGCTAGCAGACAGGTTCTCACCACCAGCGCAATCCGGAAGATTGAAGCGAGCTTCGCGGCGTCGACGCCATCCCTGATGCAGCGCGCAGGTCTGGCAGCCGCTGCGTTCGCCAGCCGGATTGCGGCCCCGGAAGGGCCGATCCTGGTGCTTGTCGGCCCCGGAAATAATGGCGGCGATGGACTGGTGCTCGCGACGGAGCTCAAGCGGATGGGCCGAACCGTGGTCGTCGCCCTAGCCGGGGATGCTGACAAGCTTCCCCCCGATGCAAGTGAGGCGCTGCGTCGCTGGCATGAAGCGGGAGGCACGCTGCGCGACTCCGTTCCTTCGCTACCGTGGGCGCTCGCGGTTGACGCCTTGCTGGGCATCGGCCTGACAAGGCCGGTCACGGGGCTTATCGCCGAGTGGATCACAGACTTCAATCGCCTGCGCTGTCCGCGACTGGCGATCGATGTTCCGAGCGGCCTCGATGCAGACACGGGCGCCATTCACGGCATCGCCGCAAGGGCCACGCATACGATCAGTTTCATTGCGCTCAAGCCAGGGCTGCTGACCTTGGAGGGGCCGGACCAGGCGGGGGACCTCCAGCTATCCGACCTCGAACTACCGACCGACGCCATCAGCGAAGCGGGCCGCTGGATCGCGCCCGCCGACTTTACTGAATTCGCCGGCCCGCGCCGTCTGAACAGCCACAAGGGCCACTTCGGAGATGCCGGCATCATTGGCGGCCAGGCTGGCATGGTGGGCGCAGCCTGGATCGCCGGCCGAGCTGCGCTCGCGCTGGGTAGCGGGCGAGTGTTTGTTGGCTGCCTTGCTCCAGACGCGCCTGCGATCGATCCGCTGACGCCAGAATTGATGATGCGATCGGCCAACGAGGTGCATTCCCTTGCCTCAGCGCTGGCGATCGGGCCAGGGCTAGGCCAAGACGAGGCTGCGAATGTTCACCTCAGCCGCGCCCTCGCCTTCCGCGGCCCCCTGGTGCTGGATGCGGACGCGCTCAACCTGCTGGGCGCGAACCCGTCGATGCATACGGCGCTGAGCCTGCGCACCGACGCTACCGTCATGACGCCACATCCCGCCGAGGCAGCTCGCCTGCTCCAATGCAGCACCGCGCAAGTCCAAGCTCAGCGGCTTGAGGCAGCAAAAGAAATCGCAGGCCGCTATCGGGCGCATGTCGTGCTCAAGGGCTGCGGCAGCATCATTGCCGATCCACAGGGCGCCTGGGCGATCAACCGCAGCGGTAATCCAGGCATGGCCTCCGCCGGCATGGGTGACGCCCTCACCGGCTTCGTCGTCAGCCTCCTTGGCCAGCATTGGCCAGCCGGCGCCGCGCTGGAAGCGGCCGTCCATCTGCATGGCGCGGCAGCCGATGCACTCGCGGTCGGAAAGACCGGGCCGATCGGGCTGACGGCGAGCGAGGTGATTCACGCGGCTCGGCGAGTCCGCAATGGATGGGCCGAAGCTGCTTTGACGGAAGCCGCATGACGCATCGCTTGAGCACACAAGCATCACGCGATGCCTGAGCGGGCCCAGCATCCGCTGCGGGGCGTACTGCTGTTCTGCCTTGCCGTCGCACTTTTCGCCTGCCTTGATGCAACCGCCAAGCATCTCTCACAGAAGTGGCCGGTTGGCATGCTCGCCTGGGGGCGTTATTCCGTGCACTTTGTGCTGATGACCGCCTTCCTTGCGCCGATCTGGCGCGGCCGCTTGCTGCGGACCAAACGGCCACTGATGCAGTGCGCACGGGGCGTATCGCTCGTCGTCGTCACCGTTCTGGCCATGGCGGCGTTTCAGCGCATGCCCTTGGCTGAAGCGACCGCGCTCATGTTTGCGTCGCCACTTCTTGTTGCGATTCTGGCCCGCCCAATCCTCCACGAGCAGATCGGACGACTACGCTGGTTTGCCATCCTCCTCGGGTTCAGCGGGGTGCTCATGCTCACCCGCCCCGGTAGCGGCCTTGATTTGCTCGGGATCGCCTGCGCACTGGGCGCAGCCGTTGCCTACGCCGCCTATCAATTGATGACCCGAGTCATGAGCAGCAGCGAACATCCGGTCACCATGCTTTACTACACTGCCTGTGCCGGCACCTTGATCCTGTCGGGCACGCAGCCGCTGCTGGGCACCTTGCAGTGGCCGGGCTATATGGACGCCGCCTTGATCGCGATGCTGGGTTTGCTGGGGGGCACCGGGCACTACTTGCTGACACGCGCCTTCCGGGAGGCGCCGGCCTCGATGCTCTCGCCGCTGATCTACTTGCAGCTTGTCTGGGCTGCGATGCTGGGATGGCTGGTGTTTGGTGACACGCCCACCACCGCAACCATCGCCGGCATGCTGGTCATTGGGGCCTCGGGCCTGCTCATCGCCTGGGAGAGCACCCGCCGTTCCTGAGCGCCCGCTCAGGCGAGCACCGAGAGTAGTCGTGACAAACCTTCGCGCATTCGGCTGCGACTGGCGGCTGCGCCCAAGGACACCCTTAACCCAGCCGGCCCGGCGCCATGCGACACGGCGAAGGTGGGCGAGGGAACCACCGCAACAGCGGCCTGACGGGCCCGATCAGCAACTCTGCTGGCGTGTTCTGGCGTAGCCAGGGGCAACCACAGATGTGGCGAGACCATTGCCCCCTGTGGATCATGGCCCCGCAACACGGTCTGTGCGATCTTCCAGCGCGCCTGCAGCTCCGCTCGCTGGCGACGCAACCTGTCCACCGCAAGCCCGTTGCTGAGCCAACGACGGGCAATTTCGGCACTCAGCGGCGAAACGTACCACTGGGTGTGATGTTCGAGCGCCTCGCGCCGCGCGGCTAGTTGGGGCGGCAATACCAGATAGCCCAGCCGTAGGCCCGGCGCCACCGTTTTGGACAGCCCGGTGACATGACAGACCCGCTCGGGCGCTAGCGCAGCAAGCGGTTGCGCAGGGCGCATGTCGAGCGCACCGTACACATCCTCTTCAATCAGAACCAGATCGTGGGCTCGCGCCAGCGCAACAATTTCGGCGCGCCGCGCGGCACTCCAGCTTAAGGTGGTCGGGTTATGCATGGTCGGCATGCACACCAGCGCTCTGAGTCCGTGGCGGGCGGCACGTTCCAGCGCATCCGGGCGAATCCCTTCGGAATCGAGCGCCAGCGGAACCAGGCGCAATTGCCTGCTCCGCGCGATCGCCTTCAAGCCTGGCCAGCACAGGCTTTCACAGCCGACCGTGTCGGTGGCAACAGCGGCCAGGGCCGCTTCCATCGCATGCTGTGCGCCCGCGCAAAGCACGACCCGCGATGGCGACGCCTCAATGCCTCGCAGCACGAGCCACTGCAAGGCGGCCAGCCTGTGCTGCTGCATATCTGCGGGGCTTGGATAGTCGATCAGGCGTGACGCGACCCCGCTCTCAAGCAGCTCGGAAAGGGTCTGTCCGAAAGCCAGATCGTCCGGAAAAGTGGGCGGCGTATTCGTCGAAAGGTCGATGAGCGCTTGCTGAGGGCGGTCCGCAAATGAGAAAAGCCGGCTTTCGAGCGCGCAGCCCAACACAAACGTACCGCGCCCGACTTCGCCGCCGATAAGGCCGCGCCGCTCAGCTTCGCGGTAGGCGCGGGTCACGGTGCTGACGTTAAGCCCCAGCAAATCTGCCATCAACCGATGCGTTGGCAGGCGGTCTCCGGCCCGCAGGCGCCCATCCCTGATCGCCAGCGCCATCTGCTCAGCAATCTGGATGTAGGCCGGATCCGAGGACTTCGCCAATACGGGTAGCCAGCTTGTCATGCACACAATCCCGGAGAGTTTGCACACAAAATACTGCGCAGGCACCGTCAGAGCAAGCGAGAACAAACTTATGCAACCCGACAGGATCGAGATCGAGCAGGCCGCCGAGCGGATCGGCATGCACCTGCGCCCCACCCCGCTGTATCAATGGCCCTTGCTTTGCCAGCATCTGGCGGCCGAGGTGTGGCTCAAGCACGAGAACCACGCACCCACCGGCTCCTTCAAGGTCAGGGGCGGATTGAACTACTTCGCCGCGCTCAAACAGCAGCTAACCGGGCACGATGTGATTTGCGCGACGCGCGGCAACCATGGACAATCCATTGCGATAGCCGGTGCGCTGCATGGATTCCGGGTGCATGTGGTCGTCCCGCACGGCAATAGTCGTGAAAAGAATGCGGCCATGCGGGCACTTGGGGCGCGTGTGATCGAGGCGGGCGACGACTTTCAGGCCGCACGCGACCTTGCCAGCGAACTTGCGCTCGCGCACAACTGGCATCTCGTGCCGGCGTTTCACCCGCTCCTGGTCGCCGGCGTTGCAAGCTACGCACGGGAGATGCTGCTTACCAGGCCAAATCTGCAAACCGTGTATGTGCCGGCGGGGATGGGGTCTGGCCTTTGCGGCATGGTTGCGGCGCGGGACGCGCTTGGCTTGACCACAGAAATCGTTGGCGTGGTGTCGGCCCATGCGCCCGCTTATGCCAACGCGTTTGAACTTGGTCGCCCAACCGAAGCCCCGGCGACCACGAAGCTTGCCGACGGACTGGCTTGTCGCAAAACGGACCCCGCTGCGCTCCAGATCATGTTGCGCGGCGTGGCACGTTTTGTTCGGGTCACGGATGCAGAGATTGAAAACGCCATGCGCCTGATCTTTGCTGCGACCCACAATGTCGCCGAAGGCGCAGGCGCGGCTTCGCTTGCCGCTGCCATGCAGGAGGGCGCCCGCAACCGGGGGCGCGAAATCGGTGTTGTGCTCACCGGCGGGAACATCGACTCCAGCGCCTTCGCAGCGGTGCTGACACACAGCAAGGCCTTGCCGGAGGCAGCCTAGCCAGCGCACTGATCGCCCCCAAAGCTTGGGCTGGCAAGTGAGTACAGCAAGGCGCGCAGCAAGGAGTGCTGTCGCTGATCAGCGCTAGATTTGCGCGTGGGCAAGCGTGGCATCGAGCCAATTGATGGGATCAGGGCAACGCATCCACCGCATCCGCCCCCCGCACACGCGCTTTGCGCTTGGCGGCAGCGCGCCTGCCGTATACCTTAGCGGGGTCTGGCGTTGCGGCAACATTCCGCCGCTTACCGCGAAGCTCCGATTCCGGAGTGCGATCGTCAATGAAGGCCTGCCATGCAAATCAATGATCAACTCCGCGCTGAGATTCTGCGCAACGTCGCTGTTGCTCTTGCCGAAGATATCGGTACGGGCGACCTGACCGCCCAACTCATCCCGGCCGACCGCGATGCTCGCGGTCGCGTCATCACCCGGGAACACGCCGTGCTGTGTGGGACGGCATGGTTCAGTGCCGCGCTGACGGCGCTCGATCCGGACGCCACCGTGGTCTGGCACGCAAACGATGGCGACGTCATCGAGCCCGGCCAACTACTGTGCGATGTGCTGGCCAGCGCACGCGCCTTGCTCACCGCAGAGCGCACGGCCCTCAACTTCCTGCAGCTGCTTTCCGCCACGGCAACCACCACCCGCACCTTTGTTGATGCGGTGGCAGGCACCAAGGCGAAGATCGTAGATACACGCAAGACCCTGCCCGGCTTGCGTCTCGCCCAGAAGTACGCAGTGGCCGTCGGGGGCGGAACGAACCACCGCGTCGGGCTCTATGACGGAATCCTGATCAAGGAGAACCACATCATCGCAGCCGGCAGCATTGCCAAGGCGGTTGAAACCGCGCGGGCCATCGCGCCATCGCACGCCTTCATCGAAGTTGAGGTTGAGAACATCGACGAATTGCGCCAAGCGATCGCAGCTGGCATCGACATGATTCTGCTCGACAACATGTCGCTGGAAGAAATGCGCGAAGCGGTCAAGGTCGCGAACGGCCGTGCGGCGCTCGAGGCCAGCGGAGGCCTTGATCTGCAATCAATCAGGGCTGTCGCCGATGTGGGCGTGGATCGGATTTCGATCGGGCGACTGACCAAGGACGTGCGTGCGATCGACCTGTCATTGCGCCACACCGAGCGCTGACAGACGGGACTGCTCATTCCAATGACATAGCTGCTTGCACCGCAGATACAATACGGCTATAAGATCGTCCGGATTTGCGTCACCCTTTGGAGAGCAGTCGGACTGGACCCCAGGAACGCTGCCAGGAACCGCCCCGATGTCCGTGTTTTTTGTTGCCTACTACATCGTTTCAATCATCATTCTTGTATTCCACTTCACCGGCTTTCTGAGCCGGCATCGCCTTGAGTGGCTGATCTACATTCTTGCGGTGACCGTATTCCCTGCGGTGATCTATCTGTAGCCCGCACGCTCACTGCATGTACGATACAAAACAAAACAGCCGGGCAGACCCGGCTGTTTTGTTTTCTTGATGTCGAAGCGCGAGCGATCAGTCAACGTGCGCAGCGATGAACGCCTTGATCTGGCCTGCATCAGGGTCCATTTCCTCTACGCGCTGGGGCAATGCCTCGATCCCATCGTAGCCTGATGGCCGTTCCGGAGCCTTGCCAAGCGCCTCAAGAATGGTCTCTTCGAACTTTGCCGGCAGTGCCGTCTCAAGAACCACCATGGGGATCCCGGCCTCACGATGCGCAGCGGCAACTTTGAGCGCATCGGCGGTGTGGGGATCGATGGTGATGCCATAGCGCTCGGCGGTCGCACGGATCGTTGCCAAGCGATCTGCATGCGAACTGCTGCCCGAAACGAAGCCGTAAGCCGCGATCTGCTTGAAGTACGGTGTCGCTGACAGGTCAAACGCCCCGCCCGCATCGACTTCCGCCCAAAGTTTGCGCAGGGCCTCGGCGTCGCGGCCATGCAAGTCAAACACGAAGCGCTCAAAGTTCGAGGCCTTGGAAATATCCATCGACGGCGACGAGGTCTCGTGGGTTTCGGCCGTACCCCTCGGGCGATAAACGCCAGTGCGGAAGAACTCGTCCAGCACATCGTTTTCGTTGGTAGCGAGCACCAGTTTGCGAATCGGCAAACCGAGCATGCGCGCAATATGTCCGGCGCAGATATTGCCGAAATTCCCTGACGGCACGGCAAACGAGACTTCTTCGCCGGACTTGGCCGTCACCGCAAAGTAGGCCTTGAAGTAGTAGACAACTTGTGCGGAAACACGGGCCCAGTTGATCGAGTTCACCGTACCGATCGCGTACTTGCGCTTGAACTCCAGATCGTTCGACACCGCCTTCACAACATCCTGGGCATCGTCGAACATCCCCCGCACGGCGATGTTGAAGATGTTCTCATCTTGCAAGGAATACATCTGAGCGCGCTGGAACGGACTCATCTTGCCTGCGGGAGACAGCATGAACACACGCACGCCACGCTTGCCGCGCATGGCGTACTCAGCCGCGGAGCCGGTATCGCCAGACGTGGCGCCAAGGATGTTGAGCGATTGCCCGGTCCTCTCGAGCGCGTACTCGAACAGGTTGCCGAGCAACTGCATCGCCATGTCCTTGAAGGCAAGGGTCGGGCCGTTTGAGAGCTCCAGCAGGTGCAAATCGGGTTCAAGGGTGGTCAACGGTGTGATATCGACAGCCCGCGCCTTGTCGCGCGCATTGCAGTAGACCTCCGCCCGATAGGTGCGATCGATGAGCAACTTCAGGTCGGCGGCCGGAATGTCGTCTGCGAACCGGGAAAGAACAGCAAACGCCAAGTCAGGGTATGACTTCCCGCGAAGCGCTTCGAGCTCTTGGGGCGTGAAAGACGGATAGCGCTCAGGCATCGCCAGGCCCCCATCCTCCATCAGACCGCCAAGAAGAATGTCGAGGAATTGCTTGGGCGCAGACTGGCCACGGGTGGAAACGTAGTTCATCGCCATCTCAGTTGCCCAATTCCTCGAGCCTGATCCGGGTCACCGCGCCATCGACCGTAGCCAGCTGCTCGATGCGTTCGATGGCCGCCACGACATTGCGCTCCAGCACTTTGTGCGTGAGCAGGATGATGCTGGCTTTGTCGGCGCCTTCAGGCGGTTCTTTCTGGATCATTGCTTCGATCGAAATGCCGTGATCCGCAAGAATCCGCGCGACGTCGGCCAGCACGCCAGGGCGGTCGAACACTTGCATCCGCAAATAGAAGGATGTCTCAACGTCGCCAATCGGCAGCACAGGCAACTCGACCATCTGATCGGCCTGGAAGGCAAGGTGGGGAACGCGGTGTTCCGGATCGGAGGTATGCATCCGCGTGACATCCACCAGGTCCGCGACAACAGCACTCGCCGTCGGCTCAGCACCGGCGCCACGGCCGTAGTAAAGCGTATGGCCAACGGCGTCGCCCTTGACCAGTACCGCGTTCATCACACCGTCAACACTTGCGATCAGGCGCTTTTCGGGGATCAGGGTCGGGTGCACGCGCAATTCGATGCCACGTGGCGTGCGGCGGGTGATCCCCAGCAGCTTGATGCGATAGCCAAGCTCCTCGGCGTAGCTGATGTCTTCGCGGGTCAGCTTGGTGATTCCCTCGACATAGGCCTTGTCAAACTGCATCGGCACGCCGAATGCAATCGAGCTCATGATCGTCAGTTTGTGAGCGGCATCAACGCCTTCGACGTCGAAAGTCGGGTCGGCCTCGGCGTAACCAAGCCCTTGCGCAGCCTTGAGCGCGGTATCAAACGAAAGCCCCTTGTCGCGCATTTCCGACAAGATGTAGTTCGTCGTTCCGTTGATGATGCCGGCAATCCACTCGATACGGTTTGCCGTCAAGCCCTCGCGCAGCGCCTTGATGATCGGGATGCCACCCGCAACCGCGGCTTCAAAGGCAACCATCACCCCCTTCTTTTGGGCAGCAGCGAAAATCTCGTTGCCATGCAGCGCAAGCAAGGCCTTGTTCGCGGTAACAACATGCTTGCCGTTGGCTATGGCTTCAAGCACCAGCTCGCGTGCGATGCCGTAGCCACCGATCAGTTCAACGACGATGTCGATCTCCGGATCGCGCACCACCTCGAATGCATCGGCAGTGATCCGCGCCTTGTCACCAACCAGCTTGGTCGCCAGCTCAATGTTGCGATCCGCAACGGACGCAATTCGAATCGGACGCCCGGCACGACGCGTGATTTCTTCCTGATTGCGGGACAACACGGTAAACGTGCCACCACCCACAGTCCCTATGCCCAGCAGGCCAACATTGATCGGTTTCATGACAGCTGTTTCTTGAAATAGATAGAGGGAATGACAAAGCGTACATGGATACAGAACCGGCGCGTATCCTTGCGCTGCACACTGAGAACCATCACCGTGATAGCGGTACGGACCCTGCGGACTTCGGTGCTCTGAGCCCGCCGCAGACGGTGATCCGCGGCCGGTGAGCGGCTGCCTCGTCGGTCACGAGGCGGATTGCTTTCAAATCACGGTCTTGCCACGCTCCAAGCGCGCCACGCACCACCTGCATAAGGCATTTGGCGCGGGCCGCTAGTTTAGCGTTTTCACCCGCCGTGCCGCTTCCGATATTGCTCCAGGAAGCGTGCAATGCGTCCGATGGCTTCGCGCAAATCGTCTTCATGGGGCAGGAACACAACCCGGAAGTGATCTGGCGTCGGCCAATTGAAGCCCGTGCCTTGCACGACCAGCACACGCGTCTCTTCGAGCATTTCCAGGATGAACTGCTGATCGTCGGCGATCGGATACACCGCCGGGTCCAGCCGCGGGAAGCAGTACAACGCAGCTTTCGGCTTGACACAGGAGACCCCTGGAATCTGGTTCAGCAGATCCACAGCCAGATCTCGTTGCCGCGCAAGCCGCCCGCCGGGCGCGACCAGATCCTTGATGCTCTGATAGCCGCCCAACGCAGTCTGGATTGCAAGCTGTCCAGGCGTATTCGAACAAAGCCGCATGGTCGCGAGAATGTTCAGGCCCTCGATGTACCCCTGCGCCCGCCGCTTGTCTCCGGACACCACCATCCAGCCCGCACGGTACCCGCAGGACCGATAGTTTTTTGACAAGCCGTTGAACGTAATGAACAGCACATCGTCGGCCAATGAAGCGATGCTGGTGTGCGTTTCACCGTCATACAAGGTTTTATCGTAGATCTCGTCCGCGAACACGATCAGCCCGTTAACACGCGCAATCTCGACGATCTCGCGCAGCACCTCAACCGGGTACAGAGCCCCCGTCGGGTTGTTCGGATTGATGACGACGATCCCCTTGGTGTTGGGCGTGATCTTTCGGCGGATATCGTCCAGATCAGGCAACCAGCCGGTCGCTTCATCACACACGTAATGTCGCGGTGTTCCGCCAGACAGACTCACCGCCGCCGTGTAGAGCGGATAGTCCGGTGCCGGCAGGAGAATTTCATCGCCGGTATTGAGCAAGGCCTGCATGCTCATCACGATCAGTTCCGACGCACCGTTACCGATGTAGACGTCGTCGATCGACACACCAGGAATGCCCTTCTCCTGCGTGTAATGGACAATTGCTTTGCGCGGCGCAAAGAGGCCCTTTGAATCGGTATAGCCGGCCGCATCAGGCAGATTGCGAATCATGTCCTGCACGATCTCGTCGGGCGGAAGCAAACCGAAGGTGGCAAGGTTGCCGATATTCAGCTTGATGATCTTCTGACCGTCTTCTTCCATCTGCTTGGCGCGCGCAAGTGCGGGGCCACGGATTTCATAGCAGACATTTGCGAGCTTCGCGGACATATGGAGCGGGCGCGGCGCGCGGGCGGCGGCTGGCGGCTCAAGTCCGTGATCGCCCGAAATCCGCAAAAGGTTTGCCGCCGTCATGATGCTCTCCGCGAGTGGTGCGCGCCCGCTGAATTGCAAGGCGCGCCAAATCAAAAGGTTATAATCGTATCCAAGGCTCACTACTGCCGCAATCGCGGTGCAGCAAACGATGAAACTGAACCTTGATCAAGTGGCAGGTCTGAACCTCGTCACCGCTTGCGGCGACCAGTTTGTGGCGATCAACGGCGAACGCTACGAGAGCAGCCTCATCGTCGGACCACAATTGCTCGACAAAGCTTGGCAAGTCAGCGGCTTCGACGCGCTAACCGAAGAGGCCATTCTTGCCTTGCGGGCGCATCAGGCTGTGATCACGCTGATCGGCACCGGAAAGCGCCAGCGCTTCCCCGCCCCACGGCTATTGCGGCCCTTGATCGAAGCGCAGCGCGGCTTCGAGATCATGGATACCGCCGCCGCATGCCGGACCTACAATATTCTTGCAGGCGAAGGGCGTAGTGTAATCGCCGCGCTGATGCTTGATCCGTCCTCGTGACTTCATTTTTCCGACGATTGCCCCCGCAAGCCTCGCTCGGCTAATCTGGAGTGGCTTCATCATTCGGAGACCGCGATGGCAGGCACTGCTGCCCCAGATTTCACCCTCCCCGCCACCTCAGGCAAAACCATCTCACTTACCGAGCTTCGCGGAAGCAAAGTCGTTCTGTACTTCTACCCCAAAGACAACACCCCGGGCTGTACGCAGGAAGGTTCTGATTTTCGCGACCTGCATGCTGAGTTCGTAAAGCTTGGCGCAGTCGTCTTTGGCGTTTCTCGAGACAGCATCAAGTCTCATGAGAACTTCAAATCAAAGATGAGTTTTCCGTTCGATTTGATCTCGGATGCGGACGAACAGCTTTGCACGGCCTTGGGTGTCATCAAGCTCAAGAACATGTACGGGAAGCAGGTTCGGGGCATCGAACGGAGTACCTTTGTCATTGATGAGAAAGGAGAAATCCGCCGCGAATGGCGCGGTTTGAAAGTGGCCGGACACGCTCAGGAAGTACTCGATTTCGTCGCAACGCTCTGAACCCTATCCCGCCCAACTTCTGCAGAGGCTTTAGCTCATGAACGCAAAACGCCAGTCAGCAAGCACTGCCGCCACGACGAAGCTTTTCGTGCTCGATACGAACGTGTTGATGCACGACCCGAACTGCCTCTACCGCTTTGAAGAGCACGATCTTTTCATCCCGATCCAGACGCTGGAAGAGCTGGACGCGCACAAAAAGGGGATGTCGGAAGTCGCGCGGAATGCCCGGCAAGCAAGCCGGATGATGGATGAGATCGTTTCATCCTCACCCGACGGAATCGAGGTCGGAATCCCCCTCACCACCCCGTCGCGCGAGTTGGCATCAGGCAGGCTGTTCCTGCAAACCGAGGCTATCCCGACCGTTCTGCCAGTCAATCTGCCCACCGCCAAGGCGGACAATCAGATTCTGGCTGTGGTTCACCATCTGGCGCAAAAACATCCGAGGCGTGCAGTGATCCTGGTGTCGAAAGACATCAATATGCGGATCAAGGCGCGCGCGCTTGGCCTGGAGGCGCAGGACTACTTCAACGACAAGGTGCTTGAGGACACCGACCTCCTTTACACCGGTGTTCGTGAACTGCCAGCGGACTTCTGGGACACGCATGGCAAGGGGATGGAGTCGTGGAAGGAGAACGGGCGCACGTATTACCGACTCAAGGGCCCCCTTTGCGCCGAGATGGTTGTCAACGAGTTCATCTTTCAGGAAGGTGAGCGTCCGCTTTATGCGCTGGTGAAAGAGCACAGCGGACCGACCGTCGTGCTCGAAACCTTGATCGACTTCTCACACCAGAAGAACAATGTCTGGGGGATCACCGCAAGAAACCGTGAGCAGAACTTCGCGCTCAATCTGCTGATGAACCCCGACATTGATTTCGTTTCCCTCCTCGGGCAGGCAGGCACGGGCAAAACGCTGCTGACACTCGCAGCGAGCCTCACGCAGGTGCTTGAAACCAAGCGCTACAGCGAGATCATCATGACCCGCGTGACCGTTCCTGTTGGCGAGGACATCGGCTTTCTGCCCGGCACCGAAGAGGAAAAGATGGCGCCATGGATGGGGGCACTCGAAGACAATCTTGACGTTCTCAACGGCAACGCGGAAGAAGGCGGCCATTACGGCGGAGAATGGGGGCGCGCAGCAACGCGGGATCTGATTCGAACCCGCATCAAGATAAAGAGCCTGAACTTCATGCGTGGCCGCACATTCATCAACAAGTTCCTCATCATCGACGAAGCGCAGAACCTGACGCCAAAGCAGATGAAGACGCTGATCACTCGGGCGGGGCCAGGCACCAAGGTTGTCTGCCTGGGCAATATTGCCCAAATTGACACGCCCTACCTGACCGAAGGCAGTTCAGGCCTGACTTACGTGGTGGACCGCTTCAAGGACTGGCAGCACAGCGGTCACATCACGCTGCAGCGCGGCGAGCGTTCCCGCTTGGCTGACCGCGCCGGAGAAGTGCTTTGACCGAGGCGCCGCGCGCGGAATCGCCCGCCGCGCGGCGCCACTGGCGGCGAACCTTGGCGCTGACGCTCGCGCTGCTTTCGGTGTGGTTTCTAGTGACGATCATCACCAGCTTCTTCCCGGAGTGGCTCAATCAACGTGAGTTTCTCGGGTTTCCAGTGGGGTTCTACTTCGCAGCCCAAGGCACCCTTCTGATCTACCTTGCAATCGTGGGTGTGCACACTTGGGCCATGAACCGGCTCGACAAACGCTACAAGGCCACGAACCAGGAGCAATAACCCGTCCAGGCCTTCTGGGAAGCGCGATCTCTAGCTCGCCGGCGCGGCGAAGCGCTCATGCAGCAAAGCGGCGCTCCCCGGCGACCGCAGAATCAAGCATCCACGCCCGCACATCCGTTCGATTCGGAAGACGGTCGGTACGCCAGTGCGCCAGCTTCAAGCCGCACGTGGCCAATTCGGCCAAAGCGCGAGAGCGCAAAGGATGGCCGCTACTTGCTTCAGCCCGATCAAGGACCACAATCGCCAGAGGACGGAAATCCTTGCTGCACACCACGAAATCAAGCACACCCAACCCGTAGTCTCGGGCCCGCGCATTGATCTTGTGGCTGCCGACATGGACGAGCACTTCGTACTCCGGTAACGCGACGCGCAAGAGGAGATAGACGAGACGCTCCTCGCGCTCAAGCAGTTCAGTGTCTTTTGCCTGAACACTCGCCCCGGGCAGCGACGCGCCGATGGGCAACGTCGGGAGTGCTCCCATGGTGGCTGTCGGCACACGCCCCGCTGCGGACTGCAAGAATTCTGCTTCACGCGTTGAGGCCAGGCGTTGGGATTCGCCAATGGCGCGGAAACTTCGGCGAATGACCCAGAAGCCGAAAGCGACGATCAAGAGCAGCAGCAGGAAGGAAATCGCTTTCATGGATACCGGCACACGGGTTTGCGGACCGGCGGATTCTAGCGGCATCCGATTGGCATTCTGGTGCTGCGCCGGCGATCCCCGACAAGCGGCGGCGCTATACACGAGCAATTACAAAATCAAGGGTTTACCGCTCTAGGTGTGCGCGATATAGTGCGCCGATGAGCGTAAAAACAACACTCTGCGGAGCCCTGCTATGCGTGCTGTCGCACGCATCTCTAGCAGCTGAACCTCCGCCCCATATCCCGGGCAGAGGTACGGCATTGGAGCAAGCGCCAGAAGCGACTTCGTCCGATTCGCTTCTGACTCGCGCGACGCGCAGTGCCGGCAGCCTGATGGATTCGGGGCTCCAGTACTTGGGCATACGGTACCGGTTTGGCGGAAACTCCGCTGAAACAGGCTTCGACTGCAGCGGCCTGGTGCGTCACGTATTCATGGAAGCGCTGGGTCTCAATCTGCCTCGTACCGCGCGTGAAATGTCCCAAGTAGGCGAGCGCGTACAGCCTTCGGAGCTCAAACCCGGTGACCTCGTGTTCTTCAACACGATGAGGAAAACCTTCTCCCATGTTGGAATCTATGTGGGCAATGATCAGTTTTTGCACTCCCCCTCGGCTGGCGGCAAAGTCCGCGTCGAGAGCATGTCGCAGGATTATTGGCGCAAGCGCTTCAACGGCGCGCGCCGTTTGGTTGACCAGTCAGACACAGCCGAAATGGAAACAAAGCTCCGCTAGCCGTCTGAATGTGATGGACGCCCACTAAGCCCTGCAGGCACTGCGGGAACAAGACAAAAGCAAACGGCCCACAACTGTGGGCCGTTTGCTTTTTGTGATGGCGCTTACGCCGCAGCAGCCAAGGTTTGGCGCAACAATGCTTCCCGCGTTGTCCCCCCCTGGTCGGCGGCGCTTCCCAGCAGTTCCTTCATGTCGAGAATCAGCACGATCTGGCCATTCGAGAGCGTTGTGACACCTGCGACGCCCTTGGGTCGGAACGCATCCAGCGACTTGATCACCGCATCCTCGCGCCCTGCAAACGAGTCGATGGCGAGCACATAGTTCCGTTCGGCGGTTTGCATCAGCACGCCGTACTCCGCAACATGCTCTTGCGGCCAACCCAGTAGCCCGGAAAGCGTGTAGATCGGCAGCACCTCGCCGCGCACGACCATGGTGGCACGTCCCCCCACCTCCTGAACATGCTTCGCTTCGATCGGCAGGATCTCGCGGACCATCGAGAGCGGTACGGCAAACGGCTGTTCGCCAAGGCGCACAACCAGCACCGGCAAGATCGCCAGGGTCAGCGGCAGCGAGATGATGAACGTTGTCCCCTTGCCCTGGGTCGAGCGGATCTCAATGGTGCCGTTCAGCTTCTGGATGTTGGTCTTCACCACATCCATCCCGACACCACGGCCGGAGACATCCGAGACCTGTGAGGCCATCGAGAAGCCCGGCAGGAAGATCAGGTTGTAGCTCTGCCGCTCATCCATCGTGTTGGCCTCTTCATCGGTGATGAGGCCTTTATCGAGGGCTTTGGCACGCAGCCGCTCGGCATTCATGCCACGGCCATCATCTGCCACGATGATGACGATGTGATCGCCTTCCTGGCGTGCTTCGAGCCTGACAACCGACTTTTCCGACTTGCCGGCAGCAAGGCGATCGTTCATCGGCTCAACACCGTGATCCACCGCATTGCGAATCAAATGGATGATCGGATCAGAGAGGTCTTCGATCATCGTTTTGTCGATTTCCGTTTCCTCGCCGCTGAGCATCAGCTCGACGTCTTTACCCAGGCTGCGCGCCAAGTCGCGGGCAATGCGCGGGTATTTCTGGAAGAGGCGGCCGATGGGCTGCATGCGCGTCTTCATGACCGCGTTCTGCAGATCAGAGACCAGCAGATCGAGCTGGCTGACCGCCACGTCAAGTGCGTGGAAGGTTTCAGAATCGCTGCGCCCGTTAAGAATGTCGGAGCGCAAGGCGTTGAGCCGGTTCTTGGTCAGTCCGATCTCGCCCGACAGGTTCAGGACCTGGTCGAGGCGAGAGGTATCGACACGAATCGAATTGTCGCGGGTCTTCTCAACCTCACGACGGCCGACCGGGCCGCTGTAACCGGGCTTGTCGGACGCACGGCGCCCAATCGCCGACTTGATGATTTGCTCTGCCGCTTCATCGGACAGCGACGCCTCGGGCGCAGCAGCAAGCGCGGCGCTGGCGCTGACCGCCGGCGTCGCGGCTGGCGCCGGCGAGCTGCCGCCGGTGACGGCATCGTAAAGAAGCTGCCAGTCGATCCCGTCATCGCCAACGGCACGATGTACCACAACCGGCGCAACCGGCACGATGGCCGTTTCCGCCTTCTTGGCGGGGGCCGCAGCGGGGGCCGCGGCGGCTTTAGCGCGGCCAACAAGATTGCCTGCGATCGCCAGCTTGAGTTGGGCAATCAACTCAGGATCAGCGGCCGACGGCTGTACACCGCGCTCAAGCTCGACGAACATGTCGCGAACAACACCCGTCGCGGCAAGAATCACGTCCATCGCATCCGGCGTGATTGCCAGCTCGGCGTTGCGAAGCTTGTCAAAGAGGTTCTCGGTCAGGTGGCAAAGGGTCACCAGTTCGGTTGCGTTAAGAAACCCCGCACCGCCCTTGATCGTATGAAAGCCCCGGAAAATCTCGTTCAGCAATCCGGTGTCGTTCGGCGTCCGCTCCAGGTCGACCAATTTGTTGTCGACACCCGAAAGCAGGTCTCCCGCTTCGATCAGGAAATCCTGGAGGAGATCCTCCATTCCCGCGAAATCGCTCATAGTTCGCTCCGAATCATCGATACCCTGCCCTGCTACCGTTGCACTGCCAAACTGCTCGCGCGCGCCGGGGCGCCATATCCGCCTGACGCACAAGCCCGATCAGAAGCCCAGGCTTTCAAGCAAGTCATCAACCTGCTCCTGGTTGGTGACCACGTCTTCACGCCCTTCACCATTGACCACCGGGCCATTGAGCAAGCCTTCATTGACCGGTGTGCGCTTGCGGTCTGGCACCACCTGCAGCAAGACGTTGACCAGGCCTTCTTCAAGCGATGCCGCCAGATCGACGATCTTCTTGATCACTTGCCCTGTCAGATCCTGGAAGTCCTGCGCCATCATGATCTCGAGCAATTGCTCATTGACCACCTTGCTGTCCTCGGTCACCTGGCCGAGGAAGCTGTGTGTGTCCTTTGCGAGCGTCTTGAACTCATCAACCGAAAGCTCCTTGGCGTAGAGCTTGTCCCAACGCGCCTTGAGTTCGCGGGACGCCTCTTCCTGGCGATCCTGGATCGGCTGCGCAATATCAGTTGCGTTGAGCACGCGGCTGGCCGCCTGCTCGGTCATCGTGGCGATGTAAGACAAGCGCTGGCGTGCGTCCGGAATCTGCTTGGCGGTTTCCTCAAGCATCCGGTCATAGCCCAGTTCGCGAAGCGTGTCATGCAGCATCCGCGTCATCTGGCCGATCTTGGTGAACACCTGTTCCTGGCGCTCTTCCGCAGTCGCGGGCTCGGTCGGCACCTCCCGCGCCTGCCCCTCGATTACGTTGGTCTCGCCCGCCGCAACACTATCGAAAAGTTCCTGCAGCTCATCGCTGTCTCCACCCGTATCTTCTTCTTGCTTGGGCGCTGGCGCAGGTGATGCCGCCTCACTTGCGATGCTGTCGAACAGTTCCTGAAGTTCGTCGTTATCGCCCGATCCATCATTCGCTGGCCGTTTTGCCATGTCCGGCTCCTGTAGGTCTTGTGCTTCGATGTTGCGGCAAGCAAGCTGCCATACCGCGCACTTCGCGTATCGCGGATTAGCCCGCCTTGCCCATCTTCTCGAAAATCTTGCCCATCTTTTCTGCCAGCGTTGCCGCTGTGAATGGCTTGACGATGTAACCGCTTGCGCCAGCCTGGGCAGCCATGATGATGTTTTCCTTCTTGGCCTCGGCCGTAATCATCAGCACCGGCAGTTCCTTGAGTTGAGGGCTGGTTCGGATCGCCTGCAGCAACTCGATGCCTGTCATGTTTGGCATGTTCCAGTCCGTCACGACGAAATCGAAGCCCCCGCCCTGCAGTTTTTGCAGCGCGACGGCGCCGTCTTCCGCTTCATCGACGTTGGTGTAGCCCAATTCCTTCAACAGGTTGCGCACGATGCGGCGCATCGTCGAAAAGTCATCAACCACTAGGAATTTCATTTTGGGATCGGACATATTTTTCTCCGGGGTTAATCCCTGTGCGACTTCATCAGATATGGGCGCAGCGTTTCGGCCAGCACCTCGGCATCGAACTTTGCCACATACGCGTCGACGCCGACTGATTTGCCCATGGCCCTGTTTGCTTCGGAAGACAGTGACGAGTGCATCACCACCGGTATCCCCTCGAAGCGCGCGTCACTCTTGATGTGCCGGGTCAGAACATACCCATCCATTTCCGGCATTTCAGCATCCACCAGGACAAGGCTCAATTCATCGGCAAGCCTGCGCTTCTGGATCTGTGCGTGCGACGCCATCCCTTCGAGCCGGGACCAGGCTTCGGCCCCGTTCATCGCATGCTTGTGACGTGCGCCCAGCTTGTCGAGCACCTCTGCAATCTTGCGCCGCGCGACCGAGGAGTCATCAACGAAGAAGATGTTTGATTCCACGTCTTTTCCGAGTGGCACGATCTGGCCAATCGGCGCCTCGCCAAAGGTCTGCGCGAGGATGGTTTCCACGTCGAGGATCGAAACCAGGCGTCCGTCGGGCAATTCGGTGATCGCAGTGATGAAACTCACCGCTGATGAGGAAACGTTCTCTGGCTGCCGCACCTTGTCCCACTCGACGCGGATGATCCGATCAACATCACTGACGAGGAAGCCGAGCGTGCGCTTGCTGTATTCGGTCACCATCATCGAGCCACCCAGACCGGCGGTCGAACTGTGCAAACCCAGAATACGGCCCAGGGAGAGCACCGGAATGACGTTGCCGCGCAGCGAAATCAAGCCTTCAACGCCACCGGGCATGTTGGGTGCCTTGGTGATGAAGGGTGTGCGTGACACTTCGCGAACCTTGAACACGTTAATGCCAAAGGTTTCGCTGGTACCCAAGGAGAAGAGAAGGATCTCCATCCGGTTCGACCCCGCCAGCTTCGTGCGGGCATCGACAGAATCGAGAAGGTTGCCGTGTGACTCGTCCATTGATCAAGCTCCCTCAAATCATGTCCGGATGGCCGTCGATGTAGGTGATCAGCGCCTCGGCAAGGCGGTGCGGTTCGAACTTCGAAACATAGGCATCAACGCCCACCGATTTGCCGAGCGCCTGGTTCGACATGCCCGAGAGCGACGAATGCATCAGCACCGGGATGCCGCCGAATCGCGGGTCGGATTTGATCCGCTTTGTAAGGATGTATCCATCCATCTCGGGCATCTCGATATCGGTCAGTACCACGGTCACGATCTTGTTCATCTTTTTGCCGGTCAGCTCGGCATGCCGTGCGAGCTTTTCAAGTTCATCCCACGCTGCGCGGCCATTGACTGCACTTAACGCCCGAATCCCCATTTCCTTGAGGGTTCGTTCGATTTGTTTGCGTGCAACCGCGGAATCGTCGGCGAAAAAGACGCAAGCGTCTTTCTTGCGCGCCTTCGGCAAGTCCTTGAAAAGAAAGTCGTCGTCGTGCTTGGTCGAATCCCAGAGCACTTTTTCGACGTCCAGCATCATGATCAGCCGGTTGTCTTCCAGCTCGGTCACCGCCGTCACCAGGCCACCGAGGCGCGAGGTGAGCATTTCGGGTGGTACGCGCATTTGCGCCCAGTCCAGTCGCAGGATGGTGTCCACCGCCTCGACCAGAAAACCCTGCGTCAGGCCGTTGTACTCGGTCACGATCATGATGTCGCGCTTGCTGTCGGTCTCGATGCCGGTGTAGCGCGCCAGATCAACGATGGGCACCAGTTGCCCGCGCAGTGAAACCATGCCTTCGACCGCGCTCTGCATGTCCGGGGCTGCGGTGATCGGCGGCGTGCGCATCACCTCACGCACCTTGAACACGTTGATTCCGAAAGTCTCGCGCCGACCGGTCCGCGAATCCTCGCCCAAGGTAAAGAGCAGGATCTCGAGCTTGTTCGTACCTGCCAGGCGGGTCCGTGCATCAATGCTCTTCAGTAGTTCGGACATTCGTTTCTCCAGCTCCAGGCTCGGCCTGCATTCATACAGGCGTCAATAACACTTACGGCACCAAACAGACTGACTTGAGGCCCCTTACGCACGAAAACCGATGCGGAACCCGCCCCAGTGGCGGCCCTGCACATAAATCGGGGCAGAAACGTCATGCATGACCTCGCCGGTATCGCGGCGGTAGGTCTGCACCAGATACTCCATTTCGTGGGCACCACAGCGTTTGCCGACCGGGTCATCAAAGATGCGTTTGGTGCGGTTGCCCGCCATGTCCTTGGCCGGATCACCCGTCAGCGGTTGCGTGAAACGCTTGTTATGAGTCGGGAAATAGCCGCGCTGATCCACCGCGCCCGCGTAGAAGGCCGCCGCATGGCGTTCGAGGATCGGCTCCTGAATCGCCGGGAGGATTTCATCGGTGAGTGCATCGAAGGCTGTGGTGAATTTCTGTGGATGCGTGTCCGGGATCGGCTTGTAGCGATCGTCAAACAAGGCCTCCAGCGTGATCCTGCCCGCGGCGATCGCGGCTTCGAATGCTTCGCCCACAGCCTTTGCCGCCTCTTGCGCCACCGCCGGCATCGCAACATGCACGTCGATGGCCGCCTCCCCCTCCGCCGAGAGCCGGAACACCTTGTCGATTTCGCCAAGGTTCGTGGCCAGATTGGCCAGCCGCGCCGCTTCGCCACGCGTTTCCTCAGCCGCCTTGGCGTTCTGCTCGATCATCTTGAGGATCTGCTGCACAGAGCCGTACAAGGCCTCGGCGTCGCGGCTCTGCCCCTGGATCGACACCGCAATGGCGTCCACTTTCTCCATGGTTGACGTCGCGCCACGGTCGATCGCCTGCAAGGAATCAGACGCGCTATTGGCCAGCTTGGCGCCGCTGCGGGCCTGTCTGCTCCCCTCTTCGATCGTGTTGATCGCGCTGGCAGTCTCGTTCTGGATCGCGGCAATCATCTGGGTGATTTCGCGTGTCGCGTTGGAGGTCCGTTCGGCGAGCTTGCGCACCTCATCCGCCACCACGGCAAAGCCACGGCCTTGCTCACCGGCCCGCGCCGCCTCGATCGCGGCGTTGAGCGCAAGCAGGTTGGTTTGATCGGCGATCTCGCGGATCACATTCACGATGCCGCTGATGGCCTGGGAGCGCTCTCCCAGTGATGCCACCACCGATGCGGACTGCTCGACCCACTGCGCGATCCGCTCGATCTCCTGCGACACGTTTGCGACCACGCCGCCACCGGCAATGGACAGCTCACGCGCCTCTTGCGCGATCCGTGCAGTCTGTGAGGCATGTTCAGCAACGTCATAGACGTTAGCCGTCATTTGTTCGGTTGCGGCCGACATCTTGTTCGCCGCATCGCGCTGCGAATCGGTGCTGCTGCTCATCCGCTCGGCGCGCGCGGCCAGCTGGTCGGACACCTCGGCGACGCGACGCGAATCGCTGATCACCTTGGCCACCACCCCCTGAACCAGTTCGATCAGCTGGTTCAGGGCAGTCGGCAAATCACCGGAAAGCCCCCTCCCTGCCACAACCGCGCGTGACAGATCGCCATCCTTGTTCACCTGATTGATCAGCGCGGCAAGCGCCTTCACCGCGGCATGGCTGCGGCGCTCAAGCAGCCAGACGCCCCCAACGGCAGCGACGCCACCCAGTACACCGGCCAGAAGCATCCCGCCCAACCAGGCACCGGCAATGGCTGCAAGTGCAACAAAGGCCCCGAGAACGATTCTCCCCGCGATCTCTCTCATCCGCCCCTACCCCTTTGAGTCCGGCCCTGCGTTCAAACGCGCAGTTCATCGGATTAACGGCGGGGGATCACCCGACTTTAGGCGCTTTGTGCAGGGCTTTCGCCCAATGCCGACGCAAGCCTGTCGGCCATGGGTTCAGAGGCCACGATCATCAGTTTCATGGTCGCCCGCGTGGCGCCCACAAAGAGTTTTCGCAATGCAGCATCATCCAGCTGCGGGGCGTCCACCTCGGTCAGGATCACGCAGGGCGCACTCTGCCCCTTGAAGCGATAGACCGTTTCACACAGCACGTCGCCATCGCTGAACTCGGGCATGCCGAGCAGGTCGTACCGGCCGGTGAAATGCCGCATCGGAATCGGCCCGAGCCGGTCAAGTCCCACCAGGGCGGATCGCTCTCGCCCGTGAAAGCTCAGTACAGCGATCTGGCTGCGTTCAAACCCAAGGCCAATCGCCTGCGTCAGCGCGCGGCGGGTGCGTTCGAGCAAAGCATCGCGATCAGCGTAGCGCTCCAGCACCACCGCGCCGCCCTGCACCGGGCTGCCTGCTTCCTGCTGCAAAGACGCGGGCATCAGCCGATTGAGCATGGCAACGATGGCGCGGGGGCTGCGGTAGTTTGTCGCCGAACGCAGGGTGACCCATCCAGCCCCATCTGCCGGGGGTTTGGCGTAGAGGTTCTGCATCGGATCTTCAAGCCACCAGCAACGCGCGCCCTGCCTGCCCAGGCGCAGCACCGCATCACGCCAGGCCGGCTCGAAATCCTGCCCTTCGTCGATAATGATCTCGTCGAACACCCAGGCGGGTGGAACAGCCATGGCGGCGAATGCGGCCTCCACGCGGGCGAAGGCGTCCAGCTGCCGCAGATCCGGCTGCAAGCCGGTGGTTCGCAGCATCGTCACGCAGAGCTGGTGGAAAGACGCCACTTCACCGCCGGGCGGCACCAAGGCGGCTACATGGTCCGCCAGGGGGCGGTTGAAGCACACGTAGAGCGGCCGGCGGCCGGCCGCCAGCGCATCGCGATAAACCGCCAGCGCAAGCTGGGTCTTGCCCGAACCGGCGGTACCCACCACGCGCAGGCAATGCGGCGTGATCTCAAGCTTGCGGGCCCACTCCGTCAAGCCGCCAGAAAGGCGGCTGTAGAGCGCACGCGAGGCATCCGCCGCGGCACCGACGTCCGGCACCAGGGCAAGCTCATCCGCCAGAAAGGCACACACCGCGGCGTGCCCTTGCGGGTCTGCGCTGTGGCCGGCATCGAGCGCACGCAGCCTGGCAACAAGTTGGTCGCGCTGGGCGGCGTCCACGATGCAGGCGGGATCAAGCCCCGCCGTCTGCGCCTGACGCACCCTGTAATCGGGCAGGTAGAGCAGCGCAGTCACGCGCGCCCCATCCAGCACGCGCCCGAGCTTTTCACGAATCGTCGCCGTCGCGCGCCCCAGGTGGTGGGCCACATTCACCGCCTGCGCCCCGCTGCCGCGCAGCAAACCCTCGGGCGATTCGCGCAGAAAGCCACTGCGCTGCTCGATCAGCACGCACCCGCCGGATGGCGTCACCAGCGCAAGGTCGAGCGCGCCAAACAGCGCCCCGCCGTCGCGCTGGTGCATCCAATGCACGCCATGAAACACCGCCCAATCGTCGTCGAGCGCCCCGCCCAACAGTCTGAGCGTATCGAGCTGCCGCAAAACCGTGGGCGATGCGCCGTTCGCCAGCGCTGCCCAGCCATCAGGGTAGATTCGAGCCATCGTTTGCACCGCTGCAATGCCAATCGGCACATTGTCGCCGAGTTTGCCCGCTGACCTCTCAGCGCGCCGCCGTGCGCGCATCGGCAAGCCCCGCGCCGCGCTAGACTCTGGCCCCATGCCGATCCGCGTTTGCTTCTCCAACCGATTCGAAGTCCTACTCGAAGGCCTGCTCACCCAACTCGCGGCCGAAGCGCCGGCGCCGTTCGAGCGGCAAACGGTGATCGTGCCCAGCATCGCGGTGCGGCGGCGGATCGAACTCGCGGTGGCAGACCGTTTCGGCATCTGCGCGCAGATCGACTTCCCCTTCCTCGGCCAGTGGCTGTGGCAGGAAGTCGGCCAGTGGATGCCGGCGCCCGAGCGCTCGCCGCTCGATCATGGGCGCCTGACCTGGGCGATCCTGGTTCAGCTCGGCGATGCCGAGTTCATCGCGCACCACGAAGCGCTTGCCAGCTACCTCGCCGACGCCGACGCGGTGATGCGCTTTGAACTGGCCGAGCGCATCGCCCGCGTGTTCGAAGACGCCGTCACCTACCGCCCGGACTGGGTCGAGCAATGGCGCCAGCGCCGGCCGCTGAACTTGCCGCTGGAAGCCGACAGCCGCACCGCCGCGTGGCAAGCCGATCTGTGGCGCCGCGTCACCGGCGCGCTCGGCGTATCCGGCCAGCACCCCTTCATCCGCCAGTTGCAAGAAGCCCCGCAACTACGCGGCACGCCGGCCAGCACCACGCCGGTTTATGTGTTCGCCCTGCCCGCGCTGCCACCACTGCACCTGGATCTGCTGCGCGCCTTCGCCAGCTACCGGCCGCTCCAGCTCTACACGCTCAACCCCTGCCGCGAGCACTGGTTCGAGATTGTGCCGGCCAAGCGGCTCTCCTTCCTCGCCGCGCGTGGCCAGGCCGACTATCACGAAACCGGCAACCGCCTGCTCGCCGCCTGGGGCCGGCAGACGCAAGCGCACATCGACTTGCTGTTCGAGAACGACGACGCACTCGAAGAACGCGGCAGCCAGTTCGACGAAGCGTCGCCGCACACCCTGCTCGGCCATGTGCAGAACGCCGTCCTCGATCTGCAGGAACTCGCGCCCGGCAGCTTCACCCCCGACGCCGCCGACCGCAGCATCGAGCTGCACGTCTGCCACTCGCTCACCCGCCAGCTCGAAGCGCTGCAGGATCGCCTGCTCGGCCTGCTGGCCAGCGATAACCCGATCCGCCCCGACCAAGTGCTGGTGGTGGTACCCGATCTGGCCGCCGCCGCTCCACTGATCGACGCGGTATTCGGCACCGCCCCGCCCGCCCGGCGCATCCCCTACACCATCACCGGCCGCGGCCAGACGCGCGAGAACCCGGTCGCCCGCACGCTCGCCGCATTGCTCGATCTGCTGCCCGGCCGCTTTGCCGCCAGCGCGGTGTTCGATCTGCTGCAACAGCGCCCGATCGCCACCCGCTACCGGCTCGACGATGCCGCACTCGAAACCGTGCGAGGCTGGATCGCCGAGGCCGGCATCCGCTGGGGGCTGGACGCCGGCCAGCGCGGCGAACTGGGCCTGCCACCGGCCGACTTCCACACCTTCGCCGACGGCATCGAACGCCTCTACCTCGCTTACGCACTGGGCGACGACGCTTGTTTCGGCGGCCGCACGGGGGCCGGCAACCCCGAGGGGCAGGCCGCGCAGGCGCTGGGGCAACTCTGGCGCTTCGTGCAAGACCTTGGCGACACCCGCCAGCGCTGGCGCCAGGCACGCAGCGCCGACGCCTGGCGCAACGAACTCGACGCCCTGCTCGAACGCTACATCCCGGCGGCCTTCGAGTGGGCGGAAGACCTGCGCGCGCTGCGTGCCACGGTGGCCGAACTGCACCGGCAGATGAGCGCGGCGGGCGAGATGCCCTTGCCCGCCGAGGTCGTGATCCGCGCCCTGGCCGATCTGCTCGAACAGCCTGCCCGCGGCGGCGTGCCCACCGGCGGCCTCAGCTTCGCGGCGATGGCCAGCCTGCGCCCGCTGCCCTACCGCATGGTCTGCGTGCTCGGGCTCGATGACGGCGCCTTCCCCGGCGCCGACCGGCCGGCAGAATTCGACTTGCTCGCGCGCCACCCGCGCCGCGGCGACCGCCAGCGCCGCTTCGACGACCGCAACCTCTTCCTCGATCTGCTGCTCGGCGCGCGCGAGTTGCTCTACCTTTCGCACACCGGCCGCAGCCTGCGCGACAACGCGCCGCTGCCGCCTTCTGTGCTGGTTTCCGAACTGCTCGACGTACTCGCCGAAGCCACCGCCGCCGATCCGCACGACAGCGCCTCGATCGCCCAGGCTCGCACGCGCCTGATCGTCGAGCACCCGCTGCAAGCCTTCTCACGCGAGCTTTTCGATCCTGACGGCGACGCCCGCCTGCGCAGCCACAACCAGGAACTGTGCGAAGCGCTGCGCGCCGGCCGCAGCGGCGTCGCAAGCCCCGCCCTCGGCAGCGACTTCGATAGCGATGAGCGCGACGAGCGCGATGGCGCCGAGGCGGCACAGCCCTTCTTCAGCGCCCCGCTCGCGATCACGCCGGATCAGCGCACGGTGCCGCTCGATGCGCTGATCCGCTTCTTCCGCCACCCCTGCCGCGCCCTGCTGCGCGATCGCCTTGGCCTGCAACTGACCGAAGGCGACGAAGCGCTCGACGATCAGGAGCCATTCGTCGCCGGCTTCCACGAACACAATGCGCTGGTACGCCGGCTCGAAACCGAAGTGCTTGCCGGCAGCCCGCCGGAGCGCCTGCGCGAACTGGCCGAGGCCGGCAACGAATACCCTGAGGGCGCCATCGGCCGCACCCAGCGCGAAGGCGCCCTCACCGAACTCGCCTGGTTCTCCGCCGCCCTGCAGCCCCTGCGCGACGAAGCCGCGCTACCACCGCAAGCGCTCGCGCTCGATTTCACGATCGAAGGCGAAGCCTGGCGCCTTGCCGGCAACCTCGCCGGCCTGCGCGCCAGCGGCCAGCTGCGCTACCGCATTGACGCACTGCGCCCCACCGACCGCATCGAAACCCTGATCCGGCACTGGGCCTTGTGTGCGGCCAGTCCGGCCGGCGTCGCGCCCCTCACCCGGCACATCGCCAGCGACGGCGAATTCGCGCTCGAAGCGCTGAAAGCCGAGCACGCGCAGGCCAAGCTGCACACGCTGCTCACCCACTACCGCACCGGCCTCACCCGGCCGCTGCACTTCTTCCCCAAGAGCGCATGGGCCTATATCGAATCAGGCAGCAACCTGCGTACTGCGCGGCAGAAGTGGGAAGGCGGCTTGTTCGCCGGCGAGCGTGACGACGCCTGGTACCAGCTTGCGCTGCGCGGGGTGGCTGATCCGCTGGACGAGGAATTCGCGCAGTGCGCAGAGGATGTATTCGGCGAGGCGGGTTCAGGCAGCGGCGAGTAGCGCCGACGCCGGCGTAGGCAAATCCAGGCGCTGCAACAACCCAAGCATCAGTGCAGCGGGTGCCATGCACCCTTGCTCTGCCACTCGCTCGCCCAAGCGACGAACTGGTCGGCAGGCATCGGGCGGGCGATGCCGTACCCCTGCGCCAGCCGGCAACCCAGTTCCACCAGCGCCGCCCCGTGCTCAAGGGTTTCGACCCCCTCCGCGATCACCGAGCAATTGAATGCCTTGGCCAGGCGCACAACGATTTCGACGATGCCGAAGTCGTTCTTGTCATGGAGCATGTCGCACACGAAGCTGCGATCGATCTTCAGCGCATCGATCGGCAACTTCTGGAAGTAGGTCAGCGATGAATACCCGGTGCCAAAGTCGTCCAGTGCAAAGCGCACCCCGAGTTGCTTGCAACAGTTCAGCACCTCGGCGGCGCGGCTCATGTCCGACAGCGCGGCGGATTCGAGAATCTCCAGCTCCAGGCTGTGCGGCGCTACCTCAGGGTGGCGCGCAAGGGCAATCGACAGGCGATCGGCAAAGTCGTGCAGCAACAGATGGTCAGCACTGATGTTGGCGCTGACCATGAGCGCAAAGCCGATTGAATTCCATGCCGCAATCTGCGACAGCACCGATTCGATCACCCATTCGCCGACCAAGGGTTCGAGCGAACTACCGGCGAGATACCCAAGAAAGTCGCCCGGTTGCAGCAAGCCTTTCTCGGGGTGCTGCCAGCGAATCAGCGCCTCTGCCCCAACGACCTCACCACTCACCAGATCCACCTTCGGCTGGTAGAACAAAACAAATTCCTTGTGATCGAGCGCCTCGCGCAGGCGCAGCAACTGGCTCCGATGCGCCTGCGCCTGGCGGCTATGCACCGGATCGAACAAGTAGAAGCGGTTCTTGCCCGTTTCTTTTGCCTGGTACATCGCCTGATCGGCATGGCGCAGCAAGGGGTCAGCGTCCACATCGTCACTCGGATACAAGGTCACGCCGATACTGGCCGACACGCTGAGTGAGCGCTCTTCAATCTGTACCGGTGCGGCGACAACGGTGAGCAAACGTTCTAGCGTTACCTCAACATCATGCGGGTGCAACAAGTCGTTGAGCAGCAGCACAAACTCGTCGCCACCGATGCGGGCAATCGTGTCCTCGCCACGCAACTGATCCTGCAGGCGCTTGGTGATGACGATCAGCAGTTCGTCGCCCACGCCGTGGCCATACAAGTCGTTGATCGGCTTGAAGCCATCGAGATCGAGGTAGCAAACGGCCAGAAGTTTGCCACCCCGCTGCGCATGCACGATGGCGCGATCAAGCCGGTCGATCAGCAAGCGGCGGTTCGGGACCCCGGTCAGGACATCGAAATGCGCAATGCGATCGAGTTCGGCCTCGTGCACCTTGCTTGATGTGATGTCGGAACAGATGCCGACGTACTGCTGCAGCTTGCCTTGTTCGTCACGGATCGTCGAGATCGACAATTTTTCAGCGTAGGCCTCGCCATTCTTGCGGCGGTTCCAGATTTCGCCCTGCCAGAAATCGTGTTCACGCAAGGATGCCCACATCGCGGCATAGAACTCGGATTCATGGCGGCCTGATGCAAGCATGCTCGGGCGCTGGCCCAGCACCTCGTCGCGGCTGTAGCCGGTAATGCGCGTGAAAGCTGGGTTGATATCGACGATGAGGCCGTTCACGTCGACAATCATGATGCCGTCGTAGCAGTGGGCAAACACACTTGCCGACAAGCGCATGCGCGCTTCGGCCCGCTTTCGCTCGCCGATATCGGTGAGCGTGATCCGCAACGCGGCGTCCGCTTTCGACACTCGCACGTAGTCAACCTGGGTCTGCAGCAAACCTCCATCGGGTAAGCGCAGGGCCAAGTCCGTGCTCTGCCGGCTCCCTGCCTCTTTCCGCAAAATGCCCGCCAGGGCCAAGCGCCAAAGCGGCTGATCTTCAGCGGAGACCAAGGCTTCAAATTGACAGCCGACCAAAGCGCTGCGTTCAACGCCCAGCATGGTCGCCGCCCTGCGGTTCAGCTCCTGGATAAGGCCATTGGCCGAAAGTGAGAGATAGCCGACCGGGGCATCTTCGTACAGGGTGGCGTAGCGATTGCGTGCCTGCTCCAGCTCATTCTGAACCAGCTGAAGCTGCTCGTTCTGCATCTCAAGCTCGATCTGGTGCACCTGGAGTTCATGCACGAGGCGCCGCGATTCAGCTTCACTGCCTGGGGCAAGCATGTTTCCAGCAGCCAGGCGGCTTTCAGCCTGTCTGCGCAACTCGGCTGCGTGGATCCCACACTTGTCCGGCTTCATGTCGCCCCTCCTTCGGAGGCTTTACGGCGGCGAAAGCTGATTCTGTAGCGCCGCTTCAAGCTTCCTGAGCTCGGTGATATCGATGAAGGTAATGACAACGCCATCAATCACATTATCTTGGGTTCTGTACGGCATGATCCTCACCCGGTACCAGCGGCCATCGTAGGTGCGGGCCTGGCGCTCCTGGAAGACAAGGCTGCGGAGAACTTCCTCAGCATCCTCTTTCAGCCCTGGATAGTCGAGATCCGTGACCACATGCGTGATCGGCCGCCCAACGTCGCTGGGGATCAGTTTGAACAGGTTGGTGGCATGCGGCGTGAAGCGACGCAGCCCCATTTCGCTATCGAGGAAGATCGTTGCGATCTCGATGCTGTTGAGCAGGTTGGTCATGTCGTTCTTGACCCAGGTCAGGTCGTTGACCTTGCCGTGAAGCTCGGAATTGACCGTCTGCAATTCCTCGTTGAGCGATTGCATCTCTTCTTTCGAGGTCGTCAATTCCTCGTTGGTGGATTGCAACTCCTCGTTGGTGGATTGCAGTTCCTCGTTGGAGGATTTCAATTCTTCCATCGAGGTCTGCATCTCTTCATGCGTGATCTGCAAGGCGTCACGCGCCTGCTCCAGTTCCTGCAGCAAGGCGATGTGCGTCGCCGCAGCAACTGACTTGCGCCGGCTGCGGGTAACAGGCGGCGCAGGCATATCCTGAAACACGATCAAGACGCGCCCCTTGAGTGGCTCGGGCCGCTCAAGCGGGTGCACCGTCACGTTGACCAGCAGGCTGCCGTTGTGCCCACTCACCTCCAGCCCAGCCAACTTCACGGGTTCCCGCTCGCGCAGCGCTTTGCGGATCACGCCGGTCAGCGCTTCGCGCAAGCCTTCACGCGCCATCGCGTGGATGTTGATGTTGACCTTCCCGGCAGCTGGCTCCAGGTACTTGCCGGTGCGACCACTGATGTACAGGATGTCACCATCGCCGTTCACCAGCACCGCTGCTGGCGCGTAGTTCTGCTGGATGAACGAATCGGTCAGTAACTCCATGCTCTCGGCGTGTTCGGCTTTGGCGGCCTCGCCATCGGGGTGTGCCTCGCGCACGGCGCGCTGCGGAAACTCCACTTCGGAAATCGGCAAGCCCTGATCAAGCCGCAGGAATATCCGGGCCAGCTGATTGACCGGGGCAAACAGGTGCGCATACGTGCCAAGCGTTTCAGCACTGCCCAGCAGCAGCACGCCACCGCGATTGAGCGCGTAGTGGAACAAGGGCAAGAGCTTCTTCTGCAGACGCGGCCGGAAGTAGATCAGCAGATTGCGGCAGCAGAGGATGTCCAGCCTGGTGAACGGCGGGTCAGAGATGATGTTCTGCGGTGCAAACACCACCATCTCGCGAATGTCCTTGCGGATGCGATAACCATCGCCCTCGACAACAAAGTGCCGAGCAAGCCGCTCAGGTGACACATCAGCCGCGATGCTGGCCGGGTACACACCCCGACGCGCGGTTTCAATCGCATCGGGATCAAGGTCTGTCGCATAGATCTGCAGATCGAAACGCGAACCGGGCAAGGTTTCTTCGAGCGCTTCACGGAAGCTCATTGCCAGCGAATAAGCCTCCTCGCCGGTCGAGCAGCCGGGCACCCAGGCGCGCAGCGTCTTGCCGCTCGGCGCCCGCGCCAGCAGAGCGGGAATCGCATCCACACGCATCGAGTGCCACACCGCCGGGTCGCGGAAGAAACTGGTCACCCCAATCAGCAGTTCCTTGAACAACAGATCCAGTTCAAGCGGATTCGCACGAAGGAAATCCAGATAATCAGCAATGCTGCCGAGCTGATGCAAAGCAATGCGGCGCTCGATACGCCGATAGAGCGTATTGGTTTTGTAGAGCGTGAAATCATTGCCGGTCCGCTCGCGAAGCAAGAGCAGGATGAGATCGAGCTCTTTCGCGGGCTCGCTGATCTCTTTGGCGGTGTCCAGATCGTGGGGCACTTCTTGCCCACGCAAGCGTTCCGCCGGCGCAGGCTGCGCAGGGCGGCGCAGCGCCTCGAGAATCCGATCGGGTAGTGCCTCGGGCTTGCCAACCACATCCACGACGCCCGCCTCGATGGCACAGCGCGGCATGCTGTCGGCCTGCGCGCTGGCCGGATCCTGCGCGAACGTCACGCCGCCACATTCCTTCACGACGCGCAGCCCGGCGACACCGTCCGAACCCATGCCGGACAAGACCACGCCCACCGCCAGTTCCTGCCGCTCCTCGGCGAGCGCCTGGAGGAAGAAGTCGAACGGAAGCCGCAGCCCCCGCCGCGCAATCGGCTCCTGCAAATGCAGCAGCCCGTTTTCGAGCGTGAGATCCTTGTTCGGCGGAATCACGAACACACGATCCGGCTGTACCGGCATCGCGTCGACCGCCTCGACAACCGATATCGAGGTCGCGCGCTGCAAGAGCTCCGGCAAACTACTCGGATAGTCGGGCGCGAGGTGCTGAACCACCACATAGGCAAGCCCGGAGTCGGGTGGCACATGGCCAAAGAAACGCTCCAGTGCATCAAAGCCGCCTGCGGAACAACCGATCCCGACAATCGGGAAGCCGCCACCGCGTGAGCTTTGATCAGGTGTGGCGCGGCGAGCGAGCACAGACTCCGCAGCCGGATCGAGCGGGGTCACGGAATTTTCGGGCGATGCCATGGAAAAGCCTTGATGGGTGTACGACCTTAACTCTAGCAGGCACACCGCCCACCCGGATTTTCGGCTCCTGCAACTCGGCCAGCCGGCACAGGCCGTTGTCTGAAGCGCGGCGTGTTGCGGCTGACTTCAAGCGCGTTACAGCGATGGGCCGCAGCGCGGCAAGCAGCTCAGCCCCTCGCACCCAAACGATAGAGTGGCGTCCGCCGCAATCGTGCAGGGCGATACGTTCTGCAACGCCATCGCCGCCACCAAAACCCGGGCAGGTGCAGCTCGGGACATCGGACGCGCACTCTGATGGCAACATAGCGGGCGATACGATTTGCTACCCGCAGCGCGGCCTTGAGTACGGATTCGAAGGTGAGTATGACAATGCACAAGGTGCCAGGCCACCGCCCTGCACACGCGGCCACCGGGGCCAGCAGACGACAGTGCTGGAGCAAGGCGACATGCTCCCGCACACCCGCGCACAGGGCCATTGCGCCATGACCCGGCTTGTCGATCTCGACGTCTTCGCCTGCCCGCTCGCCGGTGTGAGCCTGATCGAAGCCTCGGCCGGCACCGGCAAGACCTGGAACATCTGCGGCCTCTACCTTCGACTGCTGCTCGAACACGGCTTGCCGGTCGAACGCATTCTGGTCGTCACCTTCACCAAGGCGGCCACCGCCGAACTGCGCGAGCGCATCCGCGGCCGCATCGTCGAAACGCTGGCGCAACTCGATGGCCGCGCCGCCAGCGGCGACCCCTTCGTGCCGCAATTGCTCGCTGCGGTGCACAGCCGCAACGCGATCGACGACGCCGCGCTGCGCAGCCGGCTCGACCTCGCGCTGCAAACCTTCGACGAAGCGGCGATCTACACGATCCACGGCTTCTGTCAGCGCGCGCTGGCAGACACACCGTTCGCCGCAGGCCTGCCCTTCAAGCTCGATGTATCGCCGGATGACCGCGAGCTGATCCGCGAAGCAGTGGCCGATTTCTGGCGCCGCGAAGTGGCGGTGGACGCCCTGCCCGCCCCACTCGCCGCCTGGCTGCTGCAACGTGGCGACTCACCCGATGCCTGGGCCGAGATGCTGCGCCGCGCGCTCGCCCGCCCGCTGGCGCACATCGAATGGCCCGCTGCACCCACGGAAACCGCCTCGCCCGACGCGCTGCGCGTGGCCTTCGATGCCGCGTGTGCGGCGTTCAAGGCCGATCCTTCCCCGCTCGCCGCACTGGAAGCAGCACGAGCGCGCGGCGAGATCAACGGCAACAAGGTGCGCGCCGAAGCGCCGGCCAAGGCCGACGAAGCCTGGCGCCATTGGCTTAACGCTGCCGACCCAATGCTCACCGACGTGGTCATCGACGGCAAGGAGAGCCCGCTGCGCTTCTTCCGCGCCAGCTTCCTCACCGAGGCCACCAAGGGCGGCAAGGCGGCCCCGGCGCATCCGTTTTTTGACGCCGCCGATACGCTGATCGCCGCACGCCTTGCAGCGGAAGCGGCCCTCGAGCACGCGCGCCTCGCGCTGATCCGCCGCATGATCGACGCCGCCACCCAAACCCTGCGCGCCACCAAGCGCCGCGCCCGCGTGGTGGCCTACGACGACATGCTCGCCAACCTGCACCGCGCGCTCGAATCCGGCGCCAACCCGTGGCTGGCCAATGCCCTGCGCGATCGCTACCCGGCTGCGCTGATCGACGAATTCCAGGACACCGATCCGGTGCAGTTCGCGGTGTTCTCGCGCATCTACGCCGGCGATGCCGCCGCGCCGGCCGGCCCGCTGTTCCTCGTCGGCGATCCGAAGCAGGCAATCTACAGCTTCCGCAACGCCGATCTGCACACCTACCTCGCCGCGCGCGACGCCGCGCAGCACCGCTACACCCTGCGCGACAACCAGCGCTCGTCCGAATCGCTGATCAAGGCAATGAACGCGCTGTTCGCCGCCAACCCCGGCGGCTTCGTGCTGCCCGGGCTCAATTACGAAACGGTGGCGTTCGGCGAGAAACGCCGCCCCAGCTTCGCCGACGACACCGGCGAGGCACGCGGCGCGCTGCAACTGTGGCAACTGCCGCCCGGCATCGAAGGTGGCGCGATCCTGCGCAAACGCGCGATGGAAAGCGTTGCGCAGGCCTGCGCCGGCGAAATCGCGCGCCTGGTCGAGGCGGGCCAGCGCGCGGCCATCCGCATCGGCGGCGAGCCGCTCAAGCCATCGGATATCGCGGTGCTGGTGCGCAGCCACAAGCAGGCGGCGCGGATGAAGGCAGCGCTGGCCGCGCACGGCGTCGCCAGCGTCGAGATCTCGCAGACCGGCGTGTTCCAGAGCATCGAGGCCAGCGAACTCGCGCGCGTGCTGCACGCGGTGCGCGAACCGGCGCGGGTGGGTTTGCTGCGTGCGGCGCTCGCCACCACGCTGATGGGCGAAACCGCCAGCTCGCTCGCCGCGCTTGATGCCGACGAAGCGCGCCTGCAAGCGCAGGTGTCGCGCTTTGCGCAGTGGCGTGAGCTGTGGAACACCCGCGGCATCGGCATGATGTTGCGGCGCTGGCTATCGGGCGCTGACACCGCGCAAAGCGTGCTCACCCGCCTGCTCGCTACCGGCGACGGCGAACGCCGCCTCACCAACGTGCTGCACCTGATCGAGCTGCTGCAACAGGCCAGTGAAGATCACCCCGCGCCCGAGGCGCTGCTGCGCTGGCTGGCCGACCAGATCAAGGCCGACAGCCACGACGAAGTGGCCCAGCTGCGCCTGGAATCAGACCGCAAGCTGGTGCAGATCGTCACCATCCACAAGGCCAAGGGCCTGGAATACCCGATCACCTTCACCCCCTTCCTGTGGGATGGCTATCGCCGCCCGGAAGGCAATGAGGCCGCCGTCGAATACCACGACGCCAAAGGCCGCATCGTGCTCGATTACCGGCCCGAAGCCAGCGAAGACGAGGCCCTCAAGCGCGCCCGCAAAACCGAACGCGCCGCCGAAGATGTGCGCCTGGCCTACGTGGCGCTGACCCGCGCGGTGTTCCGCAGCTATGTGGTGGTCGGCAACTACGCCGCGCCCGCCGGCAAGAGCGTCAGCACCAGGGAATCGGCCCGCAGCGTGCTCAACTGGCTCGCCGCTGGTAAGGGCTGCGCGCTGGACGAGTGGGATGGCGGTGACGCCAACCCGGAGGCGATTACCGCCGCCTGGCAAGCCCTCGCCGAATCCGCGCCGGAAGGCATTTCGCTGGGCACCCTGCCCACCGACACCGGCGATCAGGCCCGGCTGCCACCGGCCGGCACAGGGCAGCTTGCCGCGCTGCCCGCCCCGGCGCAGATCCCCGAGGGCTGGAAGATCGGCAGCTTCAGCCGCCTCGCCCACGGCGTGCACGGTGCCGAGCAGGATCACGACACCCTCGCTGCGCCACGCTCGCTCGGCCCCACGCCCGCGGTGATCGCGCAAGACGACATCCTCCACTTCCCGCGTGGCGCCTCGGCAGGCGACTGCCTGCACGCGGCCTTCGAGCGCGCCGATTTCGCCGACCCGGCAAGCTGGCCCGAGGCCGCCCGCGCCGCGCTGCGCGAACACCCGCAACGCACGCTCGAAGGCGGCCCGCGCGGGCAGGAACGCCTGCACGCGCAGATGCTCACGCTGCTGCGCGACGTTTTCGCCACGCCGCTGCGCCCCGGCCTGCGCCTCGCCGACCTGCCCGCGAAGAGCCGCCTGCCTGAACTGGGCTTCCACCTGCCTGCCGGCACGCTCAACGCATCGCGCCTCAACGCCTGGCTCACTGAGCGTGGCTACCGCATGCCGCCGCTGGGCTTTCATAGCCTTCAAGGCTACCTCTCGGGCTTCATCGATCTGGTGTTCGCGCACGCCGGCCAGTACTGGGTGCTCGACTGGAAATCCAACCTGCTCGGCTTCAAGGCCGCCGACTACTGCGGCGAATCGCTTGAAGCCGCGATGACCGCCCACGGCTACCACCTGCAATACCTGCTCTACACCCTCGCCCTGCACCGGCACCTCAAAGTGCGCTTGCCGCACTACGACTACGACAGCCACATCGGGGGGGCTTTGTATTTATTCGTGCGTGGCGTACGGCCGGGGTGGTTGGGGGATGACGGCACGCAGGCGGGCGTGTATTTCCGGCGGCCGAGTCGGGGGGATATTGAGGGGCTGGACTTGTTGATTGGGGGAGCGGTTGCTGGCGGGGGTTTGGCACCATGAACCGCCGCGCATCGACCCTTCGCCGGATGGTTGCCGACAGCCTCGTCGGTTGGGCTGAGCGAAGCGAAGCCCAACGCCTCGGCTTGCGATCGGCCGCATCGTCGTGCACCTGCCTTCCCCTTCAAGCCGGGTCCCGCCCCGGCGGGCGGGTTTCTTTCTTTGTGCGAACAAAGAAAGAAACCAAAGAAAGTCGCCCCGCTTCAACGCCCCGCCTGCGGCGGGGTTCCCTGTGCTGCTCGCGTCGCCAGGGGCCTGCGGAACTCGCCCTCGCTTCGCTCGGTGCTCAAACAGTCCTCGGCCCCGCCGTGCTACGCACGTCGGAACCCGGCAACGCTGCGCTGCTCGGCGTTTCAGAGGGGAATGGAAAAGCGTCGACGCTCAACCGTTGCAGATCTCCGGTAACCCGGACGCAAGCCGAAGGCCGGAGTTCGGGAGATGCGCTTGCCTCGGACTCTCCCGGCGCCCCTGATGCCGCTGCGCTGCATCCAGGCTACCAATGCACAACGCGCAATGAAACTGCGACGTTTTTGACTTTGGGTCCCGTCGAGAGCGCCGAGCAGCGCAGCGGGGTCGGGGCATCGGCGCGTAGCGCCGACGGCGAGGACTGTCTGAGGCCCGCAGGGCCGAGTTCCGCAGCCGCACGACTTCGCGAGCAGCGCAGGGAAGTCAGGTGCGCAGCGCCTGACCGCGAACGCCGGGCGGCACTCTTTGCTTACTTTCTGGTGCTGTTGCCAGAAAGTAAGACGCCCGCCGGGGCGGGACCCGGCTTCAGCGGCACGGCCGTGCCAAGCGAACGACGCTCATCGCAAGCCACAACCCCCAATCAGCCCACCCCACCTGGCCGACCAAGGAGCCTGGATCAATGACACCCCCGTCCACCCGAGCCCTGAGCACCACGCTGCTTCTGGCCCTGCTCGCACTGCCCGCGTGCCGCGACCCGGCCCAAGTGGCTGCGCAGCAAGCCGCCATCGAGCAAGGCAAGGCCGCAATGGCGTACTGGGAAAACAAATGCAAGACCGTGGCCGGTGAAAAGATCTACCGCAAGGTCGAGGGCGTTGAGGGGATCTTGCTGCTCAAGGTGCGGCCCAAAGCGTCGGACCGGGAGTGGTATGACAGGAACTTCCCCGGGGCGGCCTTTTCACGAGAGCGGCAAGCAGACGAATACATCGAATCCTTCCTTGGGTACGAGCACGGCAGCACCGGCCCGGCGGATCGCGGATACATCAATTCCACGCCTTCCCATGAACCCGGCTACAGCTACGTCGACGTGATCGACGAGAAGGATGGGACGCGCTACCGCTACACAGTTCGGCGAGAGCGCGATCTCAAGGCGAAGACTGAATGGTGGAATGTCTTTCTTGATCGAGATCCGGCGCCGGACCCCGCGCCGCGCTATGCGGTGACCTACGAAGACCACGTCATCGCTGAAGAGCGTGCGCTGGGCGTAGCCAGCAGCACCCTGAAAGTCATCGACACCCAAAACAACGAGGTGCTGGCCGAACGCACGGTCTACGCCGTCACCGGCGGATTTGATGCGCGAAGCAGCACACCACCATGGCTGGTGGCCAAGGTTTGCCCTATCCAGTCAGGTGGAGCCTCAACAGAAACTCGACTTTTCGCAGATCAGGTACTGATTCCGGCCCGAGCAGAACCGAAATGACCCCCTCCTCCCCCCTCACCGACGGCTTCGCCCACCACATCGCCCGCTGGGCGCAGCGCGCCGGCGCTGCCGAGCCCGCCGTAGCCCTCGCCGAAGCGGCCGCAATTCTGGTGTCGGCGGCCACCGCCGAAGGCCATGTCTGCGCGCATGTGGATGCGCTGCCACCACCTTGGCAGGCGATGCCGCCAGACGAACTGCACGACGCACTGCTCGCGACCGGCGTGGTGGCCGACGACGCTTCCGCCGAGCCGGCGCCACTGTTTGCCGATGGCAACGGCCGCCTGTACCTGTGGCGCTATCACGACTACGAACGCCGGCTCGCGAGCGCCTTGCACGCGCTGGCGCAGCCGTTTGCACTGGCTGCTGCCGACATCGCACGGCTGCGCACGCAGCTCGACCAGCTCTTCCCGGCCGACCCGCAGCGCAGTGGTCCAGACCGGCAGAAGCTTGCCGCCGCCCTGGCCTTGCAGCGCGGCCTGACGGTGATCTCCGGCGGGCCGGGCACCGGCAAGACGCACACGGTGATCGGCCTGCTTGCGGCGCTGCTTGCGCAGGCGCCGGACACCCGCGTGGCACTCGCGGCACCCACCGGCAAGGCTGCGGCGCGGATGATGGAGACGCTGCGCGGCCGCATCGCACACCTGCCGGAGGCGATCCGCAGCCGCTTGCCGGCCGAGGCCTGGACGGTGCATCGCCTGCTGGGCGTCACCAGCGAAGCGGGCCGCTTCCGCCACGACCGCGACAACCCGCTGCCGATCGACGCACTGGTGGTGGACGAAGCCTCGATGCTCGATCTGGCGCTTGCGACGCGGCTGATCGAAGCCATGCCGAAGGGCGCACGGCTGATTCTGCTCGGCGACAAGGATCAGCTGGCGGCAGTGGAAGCCGGCGCGGTGTTTGCCGAACTGTCGGCCGGCCAAGCCTTCACGCCCGCCTGCGCCGCTGCGCTGGCTGAACTGGCGGGCTGTGCCGCGAGCGATGTAAGCGATGTACCCAGCGGCCCAGCGGCGCTCGCCGACTCGGTGATCTGGCTCAGTGAGAGCCGACGTTTCCGCGCCGATTCGGGCATCGGCCGGCTGGCGGCAGACGTCAAGGCTGGCCGCGGCGAGGCGGCGATCGAGTGGATGCAGGCGGGGGCCGATACCGCGGTGCGCTGGATCGACGACGCGGCCGATGCGCCGGGCGAAAACATCCGCGCGACGCTGCTCGCCGGCTATGCGCCCTACTTCCAGGCGCTCGGTGATGCGGCGAGTGGCCGCGACCCGGCCGCGCTGATGCAGGCCTTCGACCGCTACCGCATTCTCTGTGCGGTGCAAGCCGGCCCGCGCGGCGTGGCGGCGATCAACGACTTCATCGGCCAGCGCGTGCGTCGCCTGACCACCACGGCAAGCAGCAGCCCGTGGTATCGCGGCCGCGCGGTGATGATTCTGCACAATGACTACGCGCTGCGCGTGTTCAATGGCGATATCGGCATTTGCGTGCCGGATGCCGCCGGCGAGCCGGTGGTCGCCTTTCCCGACGCGGCGAGCGGATGGCGTTACCTGACACCAAGCCGCCTGCCGGAACACGCCGACGCATTCGCGATCACGGTGCACAAGTCCCAGGGTTCGGAATTCGAGCGGGTTCACCTGCTGCTGCCAGAGCGGGCCGGCGCGGTGCTGACGCGCGAGCTGGTCTACACCGGGGTGACACGGGCCGCGCAGGCTGTAGAGGTATCGGGCGAGGCGGATGTTTTCGTGAATGCATGCCGCACGCCGACGCGGCGGCGCTCTGGCCTGGCCGGGCAACTTGCCTTGCAGCAGCGCGGCTGAGCAATTGCCACCGACGCGGCCGCCGATCACCTGAGCCGCGCTCTGACGGTGCCGTGCGAGCGAATCGGCGCGGATTTGATCTTGCGCGGGGGCAGGCGGCGAATCCTTGCTACGCTTTGAGCCCCCCTAGCCTGGCGCGCTGCCCTGTGCGCCGTTTCATCATGACCATCCTCATCTACGTTTTGGTGCTCGCCTTGTCCGCGATCGGTTCGGTGCTGGTCTCACAGTCCGACTGCGTCTTGCGTGACTGTTCGGACGGCAGCGGATTGCGCGCGATCCTGACGATCGGTTTCCCGGTGCTGATGCTGTACGCCATCGTGACGCTGGGCGTGGTGTACCGGGTGGCACTGGTGCTGCTGCGCAACTGGAGCAAACCGCTGGCGGCGCTGCTGCCTAGCGCCACGGTCGCGATCAGCATTTCGCTCTGCTTCTTTGATTCGCGCAGCCAGAACGTGCGCCACATCATCACCCTGGCGCTCGACCTCGGTGTGCCCTGGTTCCTCGCCAGCTTCGTCGGCATCCAGTTGATGACACGCCAGTCAACGGTGTCATGAAGATCGGCTACATTCGGCGGCTGGAAACTGGAGCCTTAGCCCGATGAAATCGATCTGTGTGTTCTGCGGCGCCCGACACGGCGAACGCGTGGCCTACCGGCATGCGACGGAGGGCCTCGGAAAGTTGCTGGCCGACGAAGGAATCGAACTGGTCTGGGGCGGCGGGCACGTCGGCCTGATGGGCGTCGTGGCCGATGCGGTATTGAAGGCCGGGGGCCGCGCCTTCGGCGTGATCCCCGATTTCATGGCCGAGCGCGAACTCGAACACCCCGGCGCCACCGAAATGCGGGTGGTGGATTCGATGCACACCCGCAAAGCGGCGATGGCTGAGCGGGCCGAGGGCTTCATCGCCCTGCCAGGCGGGTACGGCACGCTCGATGAGCTGTTCGAAATCCTCACCTGGGGCCAGTTGCACATTCACCGCAAGCCGATCGGGCTGCTCAATGTGGAAGGCTTCTACGAACCGCTGATCGCGATGGTGCGGCACATGGTGGCCGAAGGTTTCGTGAAATCCGAAAACCTTGATCTCTTCTGCGTTGCCGATACGCCTGAAGCTTTGCTTGCCGCCATGCGCGCCTGGCAAGCCCCGGCCGAAGACGACTGGGTGCCACCCTTGAGCATGCAACAGGGCTGAACCCACCTTGGGAAGGCCTGAATAAGTGGCTGCGACGGCGCATCGCTGCGTTGCGGCGTGCTCGCTCCCGCGCCTATCCGTTTGATATGTCTTGGTCGCTGCGCGCACCGCGCCTTGCGCTGCATCCCTCTCGCTCACTTATTCAGACCATCCCTAGGTGGGCGCACCGCGCGCCCTTAATATTTCAGTGATGTGGCCGCATCAGAATCCGCGCATTGCCGGAGACGATGCCCATGTACACCCGCAGCGAGCGGCTGATCCTGTTTGACGCCGACGGCACCACGGTGGATGCCTTCAGCGCGATCGACACCACCTTCGCCCGACACGGCATGGAGATCGGCGATCTGGAACGCTTCCAGAAGCGCAGAAAGCTGTTCAAGTACCTGGGCGGCATCCGCGAGTTTCCGGTCAACCTGAAGAAGCAGTTCGGCAAGCGCAGCCGCAAGGAACTGATCGCCACGCTAACCGAGGTGTACCGCGAAGAGGCCACGCTCTATCCGGGGGTTGCCGCGCTGCTGCGTGAACTGGTGAATACCCCAAATCTGCGGATCGGGCTGGTCACCCGCAATGTCACGCACGAGCCGGCCCTTACCTTGCGCCGCCTGTTCGCCCGCCACGATGTAGACCTCACCGCATTCGACTTCATGGCCTGCCTGAGCCTGAGCGATGACAAGAAGCACGCCTTCAAGATGGCGCGCGAGCGATTCGCGATCAACCCGGCGCGCAGCCATGCCTGCGGCGACGAGTTCAGCGATTTCAGCGCGGCGCTCGCCTCGGGCATGCACCCATTCGTGGTGTCTTACGGCTTCGAGGACCACAAGCGCCTGACGCGCAAGTTCGAGGTGCCGGACGAGGTGATCTCGCGCACGCCAGAAGAGTTCTGCGCACGGGTGCGCAACGCCCTCGATCTGGAGGGCTGAACACCGCCGCATCGCGAAGATCAAGCTGCGGTGCACAAATGTCCCGCCAGTGACCACGGGCTTTGCAATCAGTCCGAATGTGAAACAAACTGTCTGGTCATGACGACCCGACATTCACACATCGGCGCGCCCAGTCCGCTGCACTCGCTGATCGAGCCGCGCGCCCTGCTCGAAATCGCAGCGCTTCCGGCCGGTTTGCCGCTGCTTGCGACAGCGGAATGCGGCGATGGGCACCCGGTGTTGTTGTTGCCGGGATTCCTGGGCGACGAGGGCTCTCTGCTGGCCCTGAAGTACTTTTTGCGCAACCGCGGGTACGACGTACAGACTTGGGGACTGGGCCGCAACCTGGGTTTCCAGACGCGTCACGCGAACGCGCTGCAGCAGAAGATCCGCTTCATGCACTTCAAGAGCGGCCGCAAGGTGAGCCTGGTGGGCTGGAGCCTCGGCGGCATGTTCGCCCTGTACGGCGCGCAGGCAGCGCCCGAATGTGTGCGGGGTATCGTCACGCTGGGGAGCCCAGTCACGATGGGACCGGAAGGCAGCCAATCACCGCCGCTGGTCAAAGCCATCTATCGACTGATCGCGCACCCGCTTGGCACGCACGGCCATCTTGCGCAGCCCAAGGCCAAGGAACTGCGGCAGCAGAAAAAACTGCCCATTCCGATGAGTTGCCTTTACTCGATCAGCGATGGCGTGGTGCCGCCGCAAGAAGCGACCATCGACGGAGATCCGGCCTTCCACGAGAACATCCGCGTACCCGGCAGCCACCTTGGCCTGGCCTTCAATGCGGTGGTGCTCAACATCGTGGCGGATCGGCTCGCCCAGCCCGAAGGCGCCTGGAAGCCCTTCGAACCCAAAGGCCTGACGGGCCACTTCTACCGCCTGCTGACTCACAAGGCGATGCCGCTCTGAGATGCAACGCCGCGAGGGGGAAAACCATGCGCCAACTCAGCGAACACGATGCCGCCTTCCTGTTTTCGGACTCGGCACACGCTAACTCCAACGTCACCCTGCTGCACATTTACGACCAGTCGACCGCGCCGGGCGGGCGGGTACGGTTCAAGGACATCCTCGCGCACATCGAAGGGCGGCTGCACCTCTCACCGATCTTCCGCCAGAAGCTCAAGCGCCTGCCCTTCGACTTCGACTTCCCGTACTGGGTTGAGGACGAGAACTTCGACCTCGAATTCCATGTCCGCCACATCGCGCTGCCCAAGCCGGGTGACTGGCGCCAGTTCTGCATCCAGGTCTCGCGCATTCATGCCCGCCCGCTCGATCTGAACCGTCCGCTGTGGGAGATCTACGTCATCGAAGGGCTCGATACCTTCGTCGACCTGCCACCCGGCAGCTTCGCGCTCGTCACCAAAATCCACCACGCGGCGCTGGATGTGGAAGAAGGCAGCGAGATCACCTCGCTGCTGCACGACACCACGCCTACGCCCCACCCACCCGAGCCGCCCGAGCCCTGGTTCCCTGAGACACCGCCGGGCGAAATCTCGATGATGGCGCGCGGCCTGATCGGCAGCGTGTGGCCGCCGAGCCGCCTGGTGCGCCCCGGCCTGAGCCTGATGCGCACGCTGGCGCCGATGGTCACCACTTTCGTCAACGACGTGCTGAACAAACCCTCACGGATCGCACTGACGCGCTTCAACGCGCCGGTGTCGCCGTATCGCGCGTTTGAAACACGCCGCTTCCCGCTCGCCGAATTCAAGCGCATCCGTGATCTGGTGCCAGGCGCGCGGATCAACGACGCAGTGCTGGCCGTCTGCGGCGGCGCATTGCGCCACTTCCTCGATCTGCAGGGCGAATTGCCCGAGGCCAGCCTGTGGTCAATGGCGCCGATCTACATGCGCGATGCCGAAGCTGAGCCCGGCACGCGCCGCGAGATGGCGTGGATACGGGTGCAGCTTGGCACGCATATCGCCGACCCGGTCGAGCGCCTGCGGCTGATCCACGAACAAACTGAATCTGAGCTGATGGAACGCGCTGTCGCCGCCAGCGAGCTCACCGACAGCCAGCACCACGCATCGGCTGCCACGCTGGCCTTCACCAGCAAGTTCCTCACGCGCGCCGCGATGGAAGTCGACAAACGCGCACCGCGCGCCAACTGCACGATCACGAATGTGCCAGGCCCCGGCAAACCGCTCTACCTGAACGGCGCGCGGATGACCTACTTCTCGGCGATCATGCCGATCACCGACGGGCTTGGACTGGTGTTTGCGGTGACCAGCTACGACGGCAAGATCATCATCTCGCCAACCTTCTGTCGCGAGCAGATGCCGGAACCGGAAGTCTTCGCGCAGGCGATCCGCGACAGCTTCCAGGAATACCTGGCGCTGACCGAACCCGTTCGCGCCAAACGGGTAGCGCCGCGCAAACCGACAGCCCCCGCCGCGGCAGGCACCAAACCGCGCCCCGCCACACCGCGGCGCCGCAAGGCGGCTGTGGGCGCCGATCAGGTATAGCGGCGCGCGCAGCGACCAAGACATATCAAAGGGATAGGCGCGGGAGCGAGCACGCCGCAACGCAGCGATGCGCCGTCGCAGCCACTTATTCAGGCCTTCCTTAACGCAGCAGTGCGACGTAGATGCCCGCGAGCACCGCGGTAGTGATCACGCCGCTGATGTTCGCGCCAAGCGCCTGCGGCAGGATCATCGCGCCGGGTGAGGCGTCGCTGGCAATCTTCTGCACCATCTTCGCGGTCGTCGGCACACAGCTCACCCCCGCGACCCCGACGATCGGGTTGAACTTCCCCTTGCTGAAGAACCACAGCGCATAGCCGCCCGCGAGCCCGCCAAGCGCCGACAGCAAGAGCGCCAGAATGCCCAGCAGCAGCAGCTTGAGCACGACCGGATCGAGCAAGGTGCCGGCCTCGCACAGCACGCCAAGCGTCAAACCGAGGAAGAAGGTCGAGCCGTAAAGAATCTGTTCGCCCAGCAAGGCGGTGTAGTGCTTGAGCCCCGCCTCACGCACCGCCACGCCGATGAACAGCGACAGGAACAAGGGCGCCGCGACCGGAAACAGCAGGCACAGCAACACACAGGCCAACACCGCAAACACCAGCTTGCTGCCGGCACTGATAGGCTTTACGGTGGACTCCGCCATCGAGATGCCGCGCAATTTCTCTGGCACCAGCGCTTTGATCAGCAAGGGGTAGGCACCGTAGGTCAAGCCCAGGTACAGATAGCCCACCACGGTGATCGGCACAAAGAGTTCGCGCGCCAGCACCAGCGATGCAAACAGCACCATCGGCCCGTCCGCGCCACCGATCAGCGCGACCGACGCCGACTGGCCGGGCGTCATGCCCATTGCCTGCGCGATCGGAAACACCGCGACGGTTCCCAGTTCGGCACACAGCGCGAGGAACATGCTCTGGAAGGGGCGCGCCATCACGTAGCCCACATCCAGCAGCACGCCGATCCCCATGAACACCAGACAGGCGATCAGGCCGTTGCTGAACATCAGTGTGTAGATCGGCTGGAGCCAGTTGATCTGCAACTGATCCATGATCGCGTCGGTGCCACTGGCGAGTGGATCGACAAACAAGGTGCCCAGTTGCCCGGGCGCAATGAACAAGACGCCGGCATTGACCGCCGCCATGCCCAGCCCCATCGGGATCATCAGCAGCTCTTCGAGGATGCCCTTCTTGCCCAGCCAGACCAGCAGGCAGCCGAGCACGATGAGTGCGATGCGGCCAATCGCGATTTTGGGCTCCGACGCGAGCAGCGTCGCAATCCCCTGGAATACCTGGAGACTCAGGATGTCATGCATCGCAGTCTCTTCAGCCGAGCCGCAACAGAACTTGCCCGGCGGCAACTGCGTCGCCCGCAGCCACTTCAACGGATCGCACCGTACCCGCCTCGGTCGCGAGGACAGCGTTCTTCATCTTCATCGCCTCGATAGAGAGCAAATGGTCGCCGGGAGCAACCTGCTGCCCGACCTTCACGTGCACCGCTTCGACGGTGCCACCGAGCTGGCTGATGATCGCACCCTGCGCTGGCGCAGCCTGCGCGGCAGGTGGCGCCGACGGCACATGGCCAAGCGCCCCGCCAACATGGGGGGCCGCCGAAGGGGCTGCAATCGCAGGACTCGCCGCGCCGGGGACGTCTATCTCCTCTACGGTGACCACGAAGGCCTGCCCATCAACCGTGATGCGAAAGGTTCGCTCCATGCTCAGCCTCATTGAGTGGAAGATCGGCCCGGCGAACGGGCAAGGTGATGCGACTCATGCTGCGCAGCGCGTGCGCCACTCACCCAGGTGCGATGACGCTCGGCCGACTCGATTCGCACGATGCGATGGGCGCCAAGCACTTCGCTGAGCGCACCTGCGATCGCGGCAACCTGAGCTGGCGTGACGCCGGCATGGCATAGCCTGCCTGCTGCATCGTCCTGCACCGGCGCCTGTACGGGTGACGCATGGGATTGCTCGCTGGCAGCCAGCCACGCCACGAGCACGTGCACCAGTGCAGCGACAGCAAAGCTGACGACGATGGCGAGCAAATAGATCTGAACAACGATTGGAATCGACATCGGGTACGCCTCAGAGGGGGATGTTCCCGTGCTTCTTGCCAGGCCGGCGCTCACGTTTGGCCAGGGTTTTGCGCAACGCAAGCCGAATGGCTGCACGGGTTTCCCGCGGCTGGATCACGTCGGTGATATAGCCGTGCGCTGCCGACGCATAGGGCGATGCGAATTCGGCCCGGTAAGCCCCGGCAAGTTCGGCCGCCTTGGCTTGGCGGTCATCGGCTTGCTCGATCTCTCGCCGATACAACAACTTCACCGCCGCTTCGGCCCCCATCACCGCGATCTCGGCGGTGGGCCAGGCGAACACCATGTCGGCCCCCATCTCCTGGCTGCACATGGCGAGATATGAGCCCCCGTAGGCCTTGCGCAGTACAAGGGTGATCTTGGGCACCGTGCAGGACGCGTACGCAAAGAGCAGCTTGGCGCCGTGACGGATGATCGCCCCCCGCTCCTGCTCCACGCCCGGAAGGAATCCAGGCACGTCGACAAGGGTAAGGAGCGGGATATTGAAGGCATTACAGAAGCGGATGAAGCGCGACGCCTTGTCCGAGGCATTGATGTCGAGCGCGCCCGCCATCACCTGTGGCTGGTTCGCCACCACGCCCACGACAACCCCGCCAATTCTGGCCAGCCCGACAATGATGTTGCGCGCGAAGCTCGCATGCACTTCAAGGAGCTCGCCATCATCGACGATGCGCCGAATCACGGCATACATGTCCAGCGGCTCGTTCGGCTGGTCAGGGATCAACGCGTCAAGGCCCTCATCCGGCCCCAGATCGACGCCTGGGTCGAGCCGGTGCGGCGGGTCTTCCGTGTTGTTCGCTGGCAGATAGGAAAGCAGCGAGCGCACGATCGCAATGGCATGCTGGTCGTCTTCGGCCAGAAAATGCACGTTGCCACTCACGCTGGCATGCATCTCGGCGCCACCCACCTCATCCATCGTTGTCGCGTGCCCAGTGACGGCCTTGATGACTTCAGGCCCGGTGATGAACATTTGCGCATTGCGCTTGGTCATCACGATGAAATCCATCAAGGCAGGCGAATACGCAGCACCGCCGGCACATGGGCCCAGCACAGCGGCAATCTGCGGTACGACGCCCGATAGCAGCACGTTGGCGTAGAAAACCTCGCCATAGCCTGATAGCGCATCGACACCCTCCTGAATGCGGGCACCACCCGAATCCTTGAAGGCAACAAGCGGAATCCCTTGCGTCAGGGCGAAATTCATCAGGCGCACGATCTTGTTGGCGTGCGCCTTGCCGAGGGTGCCGGCGCAAACCGTGAAGTCCTGACTGAAGGCGGCAACATGCTGCCCATCGACGAACCCGGTTCCGGTAATGACCCCATCGGATGGAAGCGAGCGCCCCTCCATTCCGAAAGCATGGGCATCATGCTGAACGTGGGTACCGAATTCCTGAAAGGTGCCGCTCAGAAAGAGTGCGTTGAGCCGCTCACGTGCGCCCAACTGGCCCTTGGCATGGCGTGCCGCCAACTTATCGAGTCCACCGGCCGCCAGAATTGCAGCGCGCCGCTCTTCGAGCAGCTGCGCCAGTTTCGGGGGAAGAGTCATCACCGCCTCGCAGGTCCGGGGCCCCTTCCAAGGCCCCTCACCCGGCAGAAGCTACGCCCCATGTGGGGGCGCCCGATTGACGGCCATCAATGCCTGATGGAAGGCCGCAAGTCAGCGGCCGTAGAGGTCGCGCGCTGCGTCCTGGAGTTCGCGGCGCAACTGCCGCCGCTCTTCGACAGTCAAGCGGCGGGCGCCGCCGACGGTTTCGGTGTCGTAGCGGGCATCGAGCCGCCCACCGCGGCGCGCGCCTTCCAGGCCTTCGGTCTGGCGACCGCGCAAATCGTCGCCCCGCGCAGCACGACGTTCACCCCGCAAATCCTCGCGCAAGTCACTCTGAACTGCACGCCGTTCAATACCGTTGCCGAAGCGAAGCCCCTCCGCAGCGGCCGGATGTGCAAACACGAGCAGCGCAGCCATCACGGCCCCGCCCCCCGCATTCAGCAACACCACTGTTTTCATTCAATTCCCCTGTGCTGACATCGGCGATGTCGCCCGATCGATGGGCAGATCTTCACCGCTTGGCGCGAATCATATGTTTGGGCGCTGCCCTAGCTTGTTACGAGGTGTTTCATGTGGTGGTTTCCGCAACGAACCTTTACGCGTGGCGTGCTGGCGGGTCACCGGATGACCCGTTACGATTGCAGCCATGGAAAACAAAGAACGCCATCGCATCCTGATCGTCGACGACGATGCCCGCCTCCGCAACCTGCTCGAACGCTACCTGGAAGAACAAGGCTTCGGCGTCAAGGCCGTCGCCGATGCGCCGGCGATGGATCGCGCGCTGACGCGCGAACATGCCGACTTGCTGGTGCTGGATCTGATGCTGCCGGGCGAAGACGGCCTGTCAATCTGCCGCCGCCTGCGCGGCAACGGCAGCGAACTGCCAATCATCATGCTGACGGCCAAGGGCGATGAAGTCGACCGGATCGTCGGACTTGAAATGGGCGCGGACGACTACCTGCCCAAACCCTTCAACCCACGCGAACTGGTCGCCCGTATCCACGCCGTGCTGCGGCGCAAGCCACGCACGCCGCCTGGCGCGCCAAGCACCGACGAAGAAGTAGTCAGTTTCGGCCGCGTCATGATCAACCTCGCCACCCGCTCGCTGACCCGTGACGGGGAAGAAATGCCGCTGACAACCGGTGAGTTCGCCCTGCTCAAGGTACTGCTGCAACACCCGCGTCAACCGCTGTCGCGTGACAAGCTGATGGAGCTCGCTCGCGGGCGTGAGTACGACGCGTTTGATCGGTCGATCGACGTTCAGATTTCGCGCTTGCGCAAGTTGGTCGAGGAGGAAGCCTCCCGCCCGCGCTATCTGCAAACCGTCTGGGGTTTCGGCTACGTGTTCGTACCGGACGGCCAGCGCAGCAGCTAAGTGCCATCCCGCTTCATGTTTGCGCCACGCAGTTTGCTGTGGCGCACTTTCTTTCTGATCGCCCTGCTGATCGGCTTGGCGCTCACCGCTTGGTATCAGCTATTCGTGCGCTTCGAGTCCGAACCGCGCGCGCGGCAACTCGGCCAGATGCTGGTGAGCGTGGTGAACCTGACACGCGCGGCGCTGGTGAACGCCGATCCGCTGTTGCGCCTTGCGCTGCTACGCGATCTTTCGGTGCAGGAAGGCATTCGCATCTACCCTGCCGAGCCCGGCGACGAGCTTGGCCCTCTGCCGGATACGCCAACGATACGGGTGATCGAATCGGAAGTCCGCCGACAGCTCGGCGACGAAACCCGCTTTGCCGGCAAGCGCGAAGGCGTCGAGGGAATCTGGGTCAGTTTTCAGATCGATCCGGACGACCCGGCCGATCTGTTCTGGGTGATGCTGCCGCGAGAGCGCTTCGAACGCGTTCGAACGGCGGAATGGTTGGGCTGGGGCATTGCAGCGGCCATACTGGCCATGCTGGGTGCCTACGTCATCGTCAGGCGCGTCGCCGGGCCGCTCGCGCAGATCAGCCGCGCCGCGCGCCAGATCGGGCGTGGCGAGCCGGTATCGCGGCTTCCTGAAGAAGGGCCAAGCGAGATCAGCGAAGTCAGCCGAGCATTCAACCAGATGTCGGACGACCTGGCGCAACTGGAGTCGGATCGGGCCTTGATTCTCGCAGGCGTTTCGCATGACCTGCGCACGCCACTCGCGCGCCTGCGCCTCGGCATCGAGATGACCGGCGCGCACCAGGACGACATTGAAGCGATGTCGACCGACATCGAGGAGATGGACAAGATCATTGCGCAGTTCCTCGATTTTGCGCGGGGCAGCGCAGATGAAGCCCTGGTCGAGATCGATGCGCGCGCGATGGTCAGTGATCTGGTTGCAAGCTACCAGCGGCGCGGCCTCGCCAATGTCGTCGATGCGAGCGCCGGGCAAGCTGCGATTGGATTCATGGGCAAACCGAAAGCAATCCGGCGCGCCCTCTCCAACCTGATCGACAACGCCTTGCGCTACGCCGGCAACGAGCAGCCCATCGAGCTTGGCTGCAGCATTGAGCACCGGATGCTTGTGCTGGCGGTGCTTGATCGCGGGCCGGGCATTCCCCTTGATCAGGTCGAACGCCTCAAGCGGCCCTTCACCCGCCTCGAAGCCGCTCGCACCGATGCCAGGGGTTCGGGGCTTGGCTTGGCGATCGTCGACCGGGTTGCACGGGCGCATGGCGGGCGGCTCAACCTGCTGCCGCGTGCCGGCGGTGGGCTGGCCGCGCAACTTGTGATCCAGCAAAGCGCTTCCCAGGTAAACAACGCATGAATCCGACATGGCTATAATGGCCGGCTGATATGAAGCTCCTATTCGAAATCTTTCCGGTTGTCCTCTTCTTCGTCGCCTACAAGTTCGCCGACATCTATGTCGCAACGGGCGTCGCGATCGCTGCAACCGTGCTCCAGCTTGGCTGGGCCTATTTCGCGCGCGGCAAGATCGAACCAATGATGTGGTTCACCTTTGTCGTGGTGGTCGTCTTCGGTTCGCTCACCCTATGGCTGCACGATCCGGCCTTCATCAAGTGGAAACCGACCATCATCTACTGGGGCATGGCGCTCGCGATGGCCTTCACCCAATGGGTGATGCACAAGAACCCGATGAAAGCAGTGTTCGGCTCGCAACTGGAGATGCCTGACCTTGCCTGGCAAAAGCTCAACTCATCGTGGATGGTTTTCCTTGCGGTCATGGGTGTGCTGAACATTGCCATCGCTTACAAGTATTCCGAGGATATCTGGGTCAACTTCAAAATGTTCGGCGGGACGGGGCTAACCTTTCTGTTCATGATCGTCCAAAGCCTGATGATTGCCCGCTACCTGGATGAGGAAAAGAAGTAATGCTGTATGCCCTGATTGGCGAAGACGCCCCCGACAGCCTTGCCAAACGCCTTGCAGTGCGCCCCGCTCATGTTGCACGGCTGCAGGTGCTGGCCGATCAAGGCCGGCTGGTTCTGGCCGGGCCGATGCCGGCGATCGATAGTCCTGATCCTGGCCCTGCTGGTTTCCTTGGCAGCCTGATCGTGGCCGAGTTTCCCAGCCAGGCTGACGCCCAAGCGTGGATGGACGCCGACCCTTACGTGACTGACGGCGTATTTGTGCGCACATCGGTGCGCCCCTTCAAGCGCACCCTGCCCTGATGACAGCATTGATCGACGAAATCCGCGAACGCCTGCAGGCGCTGCAACCGCTTGCGATCGACCTGCGCGATGACAGCGCGAAACACGCTGGGCACGCCGGCGCTGCCGCAGGCGGCGGCCACTTCAAGCTGCGCATTACGTCCGCCGCGTTCGATGGTCAATCGCGGCTGGCGCGTCACCGCGAAGTGTACGCACTGCTCGGCGATCTGATTCCGCACCGAATTCACGCGCTCGCCATCGACGCGCAAACCCCACTCGAATCCGAGTTACCCCGACGCATTACCAAACCAGAGGAACCCCATGAAAGCTAATCTCAGCCGACTGATCGTCGGTCTTGTCGCTGTTGCCATTTCGGCTGTCTCGGTTGCGCAGGACAAGGCGGCCGCAGCGGCCAAGCCGGGCGTGGTTGCCACCGTTAACGGCGTCGCCATCCCGCAGGCTCAAGCTGACCTCTTCATGCAGGAGCAAGCTCAGCGCGGCGCACCAGACAATGCTGAAGTTCGCGCCGCAGTGCGTGAAGAACTGATCCGCCGTGAAATCATTGCGCAGGAAGCGCGCAAGAAGGGTATCGACAAGTCGCCCCGTTTCCAGACCGCGATGCAGATGATGCAGCGCTCGGCCCTGGTGGGCGCCTACCTGGAAGACTGGGTCAAGGCGAATCCGATTCCGGATGCTGAAGTGAAGAAGGCCTACAACGAACTGGTGGCCAAGGCCTCGAAGAAGGAATATAAGGCCCGTCACGTGCTGGTTGAGAAGGAAGACGAAGCCAAGGCCATCATCACCAAGCTCAAGGGCGGTGCCAAGTTTGCGGACCTGGCCAAGGCCAGCAAGGACACCGGCTCAAAGGACAGCGGCGGTGAACTGGGCTGGAATTCGCCTGACGCATATGTGAAGCCGTTTGGCGATGCATTGACCAAGCTTGAAAAGGGCAAGTACACCACCGAACCGGTCAAGACCGACTTCGGCTACCACGTCATCATGCTCGAAGATGTGCGTGACGCAACCCCGCCCCCGTACGATCAGGTCAAGGGCAACATTCAGCAGCGCCTGCAGCAGCAAGCCATTGAAAAGCAGATCAATGAGCTGAAGAAGACCGCGAAGATCCAGTAATTAGCAGTCAGCTTCAATGAAAACGGCCCGCAAGGGCCGTTTTTGTTTTGCGCGTAGCACAAGCCCTTCAAACGCTGGACGCCGGTGGCGGCAGTGCTTCAAGGAAGGCCACCGCATCGTCCGATCGGCGGGTGCGTGTCATCGGAGGCAGGCTCTGCCAGACACGCCGCCCGTAGGGTTTCTCGATCATGCGGGGGTCGCAGATCATCAGCACACCACGATCACGCTCGCTACGAATCAGGCGTCCGGCGCCTTGCTTGACGTTGATCACCGAACGCGGGAGCTGATAATCCATGAAGGGGTTACGCCCCTCGCCGCGCATCCACTCGATACGTGCGGCCAGCACCGGATCATCCGGCGGCGCAAACGGGAGCTTGTCGATCACCACCAGCGACAAGGCATCGCCTGGCACATCGACCCCTTCCCAGAAACTCTGACTCGCAACCAGCACTGCGTTACCAAGCTTGCGAAAACGCTCCAGCAGTTCGCTGCGCGAGCCCTGCCCCTGCATCAGCAGCGGGAAGTCGAGGGCCTCACGTTCAAAACGCCCCTGCAGCAACTCGTTGATGCGCTGCATCGCGCGCAGCGAGGTGCATAACACGAAGGTGCGCCCCTGCGCAGCACGAATTGCAGGCATGGCAGCATCGACAACGGCTTCGACATAGCTCGGGCTGTTCGGATCCGGCATCCCCTCCGGGGCGTAGAGCAAGGCCTGCGTCGCGTAGTCGAAGGGGCTTCCCCAGACGGCGGTGCTGGGCGGCGGCTCCAGTGCGTCGAGGCCAAGCTCTTCGCAGTAGTGGCGGAAATCGCGCCCTACGGCCAGCGTCGCCGATGTGAAAATCCATGAGCGGGCGGTGCCTTCCAGCTGCTTGCGGAACAGGCCTGCGACATGAAGCGGCGTGGCGTTCAGCGCGGCGGACTGACTGTAGACCTCGGCCCAGCGGACGATCTCCGGCCCCGGCGGCATGCGCCAGCGCTGCAGCCGCTCGACCATTTCACTGGTTCTCTGCCAGCAACGTTCGAGCCCCTCCGAGCGTTTGGCCTGAGTCTCAAGCAGCGCGGCGAAGTCGGCGATTTCGTTTTCAACCGCGTCAAGCGCAGGATCCAGCCCTTTCAATGAACTCAGCTGATTCCAGCCAAGACGCTGGTTGTCACCAGAAAAGCTCAGGCGCAGGTCTCGTGCCGCTTTCTCCAGCGAGCGCGTTGCATCTTGCAGCGGCATGAAATCCTTGGCACTGGCGATAGCCTCGTTACGCGTGTCGCGCGCCAGATCAAGCAGCTGCCCGGTTGAAATGCTCTCGCCAAAGAACAGACTCGCGGTTTCGGGGAGTTGGTGGGCTTCGTCGAAGATGACGGTATTGCAGGCCGGCAGCAACTCTGCGAGCCCGGTGTCCTTCAACATCACATCAGCGAAGAACAGGTGGTGATTGACGACGACCACCTCGGCCTCCTGCGCGGCGCGGCGCGCAGCGAGCACGAAACAGTCCTTCACGTTCGGACAATCCTGCCCGAGGCAGTTGTCACGCGAGGAAGTGACTTGCTGCCACACCCCCGCGTCCTCCGACACGTCAGCGCATTCGGCCTTGTCACCACTTGCCGTGTGCTTGGCCCAGCGAACGATCTTGGGCAAATGCAGCGCATCGTCGCGCGTTGCGAAGCGCCCCTCACGCTGTGCACGCTCAAGGTGGTAGTGGCATAGATAATTCGCCCGCCCCTTGAGCAGGGCAACGCTGACCGGTACGCGGAGAGCGTCGCGCACTGCCGGCAGATCGCGATGAAAGAGCTGGTCCTGCAGGGTCTTCGTTCCAGTGGATACGATGACCTTGCCGCCCGACAGCAGCGCGGGCACAAGATAGGCGAAGGTCTTGCCGGTGCCCGTACCCGCCTCGGCAACCAATACCCGGTTGCCCTTGATGGCCTCTGCAATGGCCTGGGCCATCTCGAACTGCTGCGGGCGGGGGCGATAGCCGGCAATGCGCTGGGCAAGCGCGCCGTCATCGGCGAAATACGAGGAAAGTTCTTTCATGGAACGGCGGCGGCGGTGGTCGGCGATCTTAGCACGCTGACCGGCCGGCCACGCCCGCGCCCGCCCTAGACCGGGCGATGGCGCTCCATGAGATAGTCGCGCGAGCGCATTTCGATCAAGCGCGATACGGTTCGCGGAAATTCCTGCGCGTTCGGCCCCTCGCGATAGAGATCGTAGGCATCCGCGGCGGCACTGATGATCAGCTTGACGCGGCAGTCGTACAGCACGTCGACGAGCCAGGTAAAGCGCCGTGCCTCGTTACCCTGTTCCCGCGTCATCACCGGAACATCGGAAAGGAACAGCGTGTGGTAACGCCGCGCCAGTTCAAGGTAGTCGTTCTGTGAGCGTGGGCCACCGCAAAGGGTCGCAAAATCGAACCAGATTGCGCCGTCATGCAGGCGGACGGCCGGGATCGCGCGATCAAGCAACGCAATCTGCCCGGCGAGGCCCTTGGCGCCCGCAATTTGCTTGAATTCGTCTGCCAGTTGCTGGTCTGCCTCTGGCCCGGCGGGCACGATGTAGATGTTCATTCGTTCCAGCGCCCGCAAACGGTAGTCGGTACCGTGATCCACCTCCAGCACATCAAAGCGGCGTTTGATCAGGTCAATCGTCGGCAGGAAATTCTGGCGTTGGAGACCGTTGGGGTACAAGCCATCGGGCGGGTAATTCGATGTCATGACGAAGACCAGGCCGCGCTCGAACAAGGCATCAAGCAGCCGGCCAAGCATCATCGCATCAGCGATATCCGATACGTGGAACTCGTCAAAGCACAGCAAACGGGTTTGCCGGGCAATGCGCTCAGCCACGCGCAATAGCGGGTCCGGTTCGTCCTTGAGGCTGCGCAGTGACTCGTGGACCTCGCGCATGAAGGCATGAAAGTGCACGCGGCGCTTGCGCTGGTACGGCACGGCATCGAAGAAGCAGTCCATGATGAAGCTCTTGCCCCGCCCGACGCCGCCCCAAAGGTAGACACTCCGGGGGGGATGCGGATTGAAGAGCATCTTGCGGATACGGGTTCGACGCACCGACTTGAAAGTCAGCAGATCGGTGTAGAGCGCTTGCAGGCGCGCAATGGCATTGCGCTGCGCGACGTCCGCCTTGTAACCCCGTGCCTTGAGCAAGGTTTCGTAGGAATCGCGGACGCCAAACTCCGGTACGTTCAGGGTGCGGTGCGGCATGAGTTACAGAGAGAAAATGAAAACGGCCGTTCAGGGTCGATAGACCTGTGAACGGCCGTTTGGTTGCCCGGCTTTAGAAGTGCAGCGAACGCTTACCCACCGCCAATGCGGCTTCGTGCATGACTTCAGACAAGGTTGGGTGTGCGTGGCAAATCCGCGCCATGTCTTCAGAAGAAGCACCGAACTCCATTGCCACAACCGCCTCGGCGATCAACTCCGAGGCGTTGGTGCCAATGATGTGCGCGCCGAGGATCTGGTCGGTTTCGGCATGTGCAAGGATCTTGACGAAGCCGGTGGTATCGCCCTGGCCAAGCGCACGACCGTTCGCCATGAACGGAATCTGCCCCGCCTTGAAGGGGATGCCGGCGCCCTTGAGTTCCTGCTCGGTGCGACCGACCCACGCGATTTCCGGCTGCGTGTAGATGACCCAGGGAATCGCGTCGTAGTTGCAGTGCCCCGCCTGACCGGCGATGCACTCGGCCACCATGACCCCCTCTTCCATACCCTTGTGGGCCAGCATCGGGCCGCGCACCGCATCGCCCACCGCCCAGACATTGCGCAGGTTGGCCGAGCAATGGTTATCGACATCGATGCGACCACGCTCGTCGAGCTTCAAGCCGACCGCCGCGGCGTTCAGGCCATCGGTGTTCGGCGTGCGGCCGACCGCCACCACCAGCTTGTCGCATTCGAGGATCTGGTCGCCCTCGTCGTTCTCGTACTTGATGGCGACGCCCGACGCGCTGGTGACCACTTCCTTGATGTGCACGCCCAGATGGATCTTCAAGCCCTGTTTGTTGGTGAAGATCTTCCAAGCCTCCTTGGCCACTGCATGGTCCGCAGCGGCAAGGAAATCCGGCGCCGCTTCAAGAATGGTGACCTCGGAACCAAGCCGCTTCCACACGCTGCCCATTTCCAGGCCGATCACACCTGCGCCAATCACGCCCAAGCGCTTGGGCACTGCCTCGGTCTTGAGGGCGCCTTCGTTGTCGACGATGTGAACATTGTCGACCGGCACACCCGGCAAGTGCCGCGCGCGCGAACCGGTGGCGACGACGACATGCTTGGCGATGACATCGGCCTCGCCAACCTTCATCTTCCACATGCCCCCCGCATCCGCCACAAAACTGCCGTGACCCGGCAGGAAGGTGACCTTGTACTTCTTGAACAGGCCTTTGATGCCCTGGGTGAGTTGCGTGACGATGTTGTCCTTGCGGCGGATCATCGAGGGAACGTCGATCGACACGCCCTCAACCTTGATCCCATGCATCACGAAGGCATGCGTTGCGTGATCATAGAGTTCGGACGAATGCAGCAGCGCCTTCGACGGCACGCAGCCAACGTTCAGGCAGGTACCACCAAGGCGCGGTTCACCCTTGGGATCGGCATACGGATTGGATTCGCAGCAGGCCGTCTTCAGCCCCAGTTGCGCCGCGCGGATTGCCGCCACATAGCCGGCAGGACCGCCGCCGATCACCAGTACATCGAATTCTTGAGCCATTGAGCGCTCCGATCTTGATTACCCGGCGTTCTCGTCGGGTACGAATATCCAGCAGAGGAGGTAGGCCAGCACGCCCACCCCGCCAAAGAGGGCCATCAACACCCACAGCAGCCGCCAGATCCAGGATTCCACGCCGGTCATGCGGGCGATGCCACCACACACGCCACCAAGCCAACGATCATCGCGCGAGCGGCGCAAGCCGTTGATCGCCGCGGAACTGACGGACGTGCCCGCCGCCGATGGTTCGCGCAGAAGGCGCGCCTTTGCAGCACCAAACTCGTCCTCGGACAAGGCACCAGACTCCTTGAGTTGGTGCAGCTTCGCGATTTCATCGGCAACGGACATAGGGTGTCTCCGGTTAGATTTCCAGCAGCAGACGTGCCGGATCCTCCAGTGCGTCCTTCATGGTGACAAGACCCAGCACTGCCTCACGGCCGTCAATGATCCGGTGATCGTACGACATCGCAAGATAGTTGATCGGGCGAATCACAACCTGACCATTCTCGACCACCGGGCGATCCTTCGTGGCGTGGATGCCGAGAATTGCGGACTGCGGCGGGTTGATGATCGGCGTTGAAAGCATCGAGCCGAAGATGCCGCCGTTCGAGATCGAGAACGTGCCGCCGGTCAGCTCTTCAAGCGAGAGCTTGCCATCGCGCGCCTTGGCACCGAACTCGGCGATCTTCTTCTCGATGTCCGCCAGGGTCATCTGATCTGCGTTGCGCAGGATCGGCACCACCAGGCCACGCGGCGAGCCCACCGCGATACCAATGTCGAAATAGCCGTGATAGACAATGTCACTGCCGTCGACCGAGGCGTTGAGCACCGGGTACTTCTTCAGTGCCGCCACGGCGGCTTTGACGAAGAAGGACATGAAGCCGAGCTTGACGCCGTGCTCCTTCTCGAACTTCTCCTGGTATTTCTTGCGCATTTCCATCACCGGCGCCATGTTGACCTCGTTGAACGTGGTCAGGATGGCGTTGGTGGCTTGCGATTGCAGCAGGCGCTCGGCCACGCGTGCGCGCAGACGGCTCATCGGCACGCGCTGCTCGGGTCGGTCTGCCAGAACGGCTTCAACCGCCACCGGCATTGGCGGCTGCGGCAGTGCCGATGCCGTGGCGCCAACAGCCGGCAGGCTGGCCGGTGCAGCCGGTGCCTTGGTGACCGTATGGGTTGCCGAACCCATTGCATCGGACTTCGTCACGCGCCCGCCAGGGCCGGTGCCTTGGACCGATGCGGGATCGACCCCTTTTTCCGCAAGGATCTTGCGGGCAGCCGGGCCCATGCCGGGCGCCGCCTGCGCGGCAGGAGCGGCCGCGGCGGCAACCGGCGCAGTGGCCACCGGCGCCGATGCGCCAGCCGTTGCCTCGGTGTCGATATGCGCAATGATGTCGCCGCTGGCGACGCTCGATCCATTGCCCAGCACGATCTTGACCAGCACGCCGGCGGCCGGCGCCGGGGTTTCGAGCACCACCTTGTCGGTCTCGATGTCGATCAGGTTTTCATCGCGGGCAACCGCTTCGCCCTCTTTCTTGTGCCAGCTCACCAGCGTCGCTTCAGACACCGATTCGGAGAGCTGCGGGACTTTTACTTCGATCAGCATTTTGTGTTTCCCTCTTTGTTCGTTCAGACGCGCGAGCTCAGCGGCTCGGAGCGACGTCCTGATTCAGTTCGCCGAATGCGCCTTCGATCACGGCCTTCTGCTGCACCTGATGCTTGGCGTAGTAACCGACCGCCGGCGAAGCCGAGGCCGGGCGGCTGACGAGGTGGAGGTGGTGGTTCTTGCCCAGCGAACGCGCAAGGTGCTGACGGGAAACAACCCAGTACCAGGCACCCTGGTTGCGCGGCTCCTCCTGACACCACACGACTTCCTTCGCTTGCGGGAACTTCGCCAGCTCCTCAGCGAAAGCCTCATTCGGGAAGGGATACAACTGTTCGATACGCACCAGCGCCGTATCCTTGATGCCCTTGGCACGGCGCTCGGCGAGCAGCTCGTAGTAGATCTTGCCCGAGCACAGTACGACACGCGTCACCTGATCGGCCTCAAGCGGATCGACCTCGCCGATCACCGTGCGGAACTGGCCTTCTGCCAGTTCTTCCAGCGTCGAGACCGCATCCTTGTGCCGCAGCAGCGACTTGGGTGTCATCACAACCAGGGGCTTGCGCAGTTTGCGCACCATCTGGCGGCGCAGCAGATGGAAGATCTGCGATGGCGTTGTCGGCACACAGACCTGCCAGTTGTTCTCGGCGCACAACTGCATGTAGCGCTCAAGGCGTGCCGAAGAGTGCTCTGGCCCCTGCCCCTCGTAGCCATGCGGCAGCAGCATCGTGATGCCTGACAAGCGGCCCCACTTTGCCTCGCCGGAGCTGATGAACTGGTCGACCACGACCTGCGCACCATTGGCGAAGTCGCCGAACTGGCCTTCCCACACCACCAGGTGGTTTGGTTCGGCGGTGGCAAAACCGTACTCGAAAGCGAGCACCGCGTTTTCCGACAGCACCGAGTCGATCACGGTGAAGGGCGCCTGGTTTTCCTGGATATGGTGCAGCGGCGTATAGATGCCGGCGTCCCACACTTCGCGGTTCTGGTCGTGCAACACCGCGTGACGGTGGAAGAAGGTGCCGCGGCCTGCATCCTGGCCGGAGAGGCGCACCCCGAAACCTTCGGCAACCAGGGACGCGTAAGCGAGGTTCTCGCCCATGCCCCAGTCGAGGGGGATCTTCCCTTCGCCCATTGCAACGCGATCTTCGATGATCTTGGCGACACGCGACTGCAGCGTGATCGTGCTCGGCACGGCCGTCAGGCGCTGCGAGAGGCGACGCAGTTCAGCAATCGGCACCGAGGTATCGCAGTCGTCGGTGTATTCCTTCTTCAGGAAGGGCGACCAGTCTTGTGCGAATTTGCGGGTGTAGCCGGAAAGCACCGGGTTGTAGAGCAGCTCACCGCGGTCGAGCGCGGCGCGGTACTCGGTAATCATGCCGTCCGGCTCAGCCGGACTGCAAACCCCCAGACCGACAAGGCGATCCGCGTACAGTTTGCGCGAACCCGGATGTGCGTTGACCTTCTTGTACATCAGAGGCTGCGTGACCATCGGCTCGTCTTGCTCGTTGTGGCCAAGCTTGCGATAACAGACGATGTCGACGACGACATCCTTCTTGAAGGTCTGGCGGAACTCCACCGCGATCTGGCACACCATGGCCACCGCTTCGGGGTCGTCGCCGTTGACGTGGAAGATCGGCGCTTCGACCATCTTGAACACGTCGGTGCAGTAGAGGGAGGAGCGCAGATCGCGCGGATCGGAGGTCGTGAAACCGATCTGGTTGTTGATGACGATGTGGATCGTGCCACCGGTGCCGAACCCCCGCGTCTGCGAGAAGTTCAGCATTTCCTGGTTTACGCCCTGCCCCGCCACCGCGGCGTCGCCGTGGATCAGCACCGGCATTGCGAAGAGCTTTTCTGCTTCGGTGCGGCGCTGCTGGCGCGCATAGACCGAGCCCTCGACCACCGGATTGACGATCTCAAGGTGTGAAGGGTTGAAGGCCAGGGTCAGGTGCACCGGGCCGCCCGGCGTGCTGACGTCGGACGAGAAACCCATGTGGTACTTCACATCGCCGGCCGACAGATCGGCCGCGTGCTTGCCCTCGAACTCCGAGAACAGCATCGCCGGCTGCTTGCCCAGCGTGTTCACCAGCACGTTGAGGCGGCCACGGTGGGCCATGCCGATAACGATCTCCTGAACACCGGCAGAGCCGGCGTGGTTGATGATCGTGTCCATAGCGACGATGGCCGATTCACCGCCTTCGAGCGAGAAACGCTTCTGGCCGACGTAACGGGTGTGCAGATATTTCTCAAGCGTCTCGGCAGCCGTCATGCGTTCGAGAATCCGCTTCTTCTGCTCAACCGTGAAGTTGGCACGGCCGCGATTCGGTTCGAGCTTGCTCTGGATCCAGCGCTTCTGGCCGATGTCCGAGAGGTACATGTATTCGGTGGCAATGGTGCTGCAGTAGGTTTCGCGCACCGATTCGAGGATTTCGCGCAGCGTTGCCTGCTGCCCACCGGGGAAGTGGAATGATCCGGTGTTGAACTGCTGGCTCAGATCAGCTTCGGTGAACCCGTAGAAGGACGGCTCCAGCTCCGCGATCTGCGGACGCTCCTGACGCTTGAGCGGATCGATCTGTGCCCAACGGTTACCGAGGAAGCGGTAAGCGTTGATCATCTGCAGCACGCCGATCTGACGCTTGTCGGCAATGCCGACCGCCGAATTTGCAAGCTTGTTCTGCTTCGCCATCTGGGCGAATGAGGCGATCACCGGCGCGTGGGCGACGTCGCGTGCGGCTGCGCCCGGCATGTTCTGCAGGGCATCGAAGTAATCTCGCCACTGCTCGGAAACACTGGCCGGGTTATCGAGGTAGGACTCGTAGAGTTCCTCGATGAACGGCGCATTGCTCCCGAACAGGTAGGAGTTGCCCAAAAACTGTCTCATCATTGGAGCCACCTGTCTCTCTGCGGGTAAAAAAAACACGCCGCTCAGCGATCCGGCGGAAGCCACTCACACCGGAAAAAACGGGACGGGGAGGCTCTCCCCCCAGATTGCCAACCCGTCCCGCGGTCAAACGCTGTTGCGACGTGCCTGTTGCCAACTTAACGGAGCGCGATCGGGGTGACGTCGCGCCGTGCCGCCCCAACATACAGTTGGCGCGGACGGCCAATCTTGTAGTCGGCGTCGGTGAGCATTTCCTCCCATTGGCTCATCCAGCCAACGGTACGTGCCAGGGCGAAAATGCAGGTGAACATCGAAGTCGGGATTCCCAGCGCACTCTGAACGATGCCGGAGTAGAAATCGACGTTCGGGTAAAGCTTCTTCTCGACGAAGTACGGATCTTCCAGCGCAATGCGCTCAAGCTCCATCGCCAGCTTGAAGAGCTTGCTGTCGTGCAAGCCCAGTTCATGCAGCACTTCGTGACAGGTCTCGCGCATCAGCTTGGCGCGCGGGTCGTAGTTCTTGTAGACGCGATGGCCAAAGCCCATCAGCTTGAAGGAATCGTTCTTGTCCTTCGCACGCTTGATGTATTCACCCACACGCGAGACATCGCCGATTTCTTCGAGCATGTTCAGGCACGCCTCGTTCGCGCCGCCGTGCGCCGGGCCCCACAGGCAGGCAATACCGGCCGAGATGCACGCAAACGGGTTGGCACCCGAAGAGCCGGCCAGACGCACGGTGGAGGTCGAGGCGTTCTGTTCGTGATCGGCATGCAGGATCAGGATGCGGTCAAGCGCCTTGGCCAGCACCGGGTTCGGCACGTACTTCTCGCACGGCGTACCGAACATCATGTGCATGAAGTTTTCGGTGTAGTCGAGGTCGTTGCGCGGGTACATGAACGGCTCGCCAACCGAGTACTTGTAGGCCATCGCGACGATAGTCGGCATCTTGGCGACGATGCGGTGAAAGGACACCGTGCGGTGCTCCTGATCCGAGAAATCCTGCGCGTCGTGATAGAAGGCGGACAGCGCGCCAACCACCCCCACACACACCGCCATCGGGTGAGCATCACGGCGGAAGCCCTGGTAGAAGCGCGTCAGCTGCTCATGCACCATCGTGTGGCGCTGAATCGATTTGACGAAGGATTCCTTCTGCTTGACGGTCGGCAGCTCGCCTTCACGCAACAGGAACGCGGTTTCAAGGAAGTCGCACTTCTCAGCCAGCTGTTCGATCGGATAACCGCGATAGAGCAGCTCCCCCTTGTCGCCGTCGATGAAGGTGATCTTCGATTGGCAACTTGCAGTCGACAGGAAACCTGGGTCGAAGGTGAAGTCGCCGGTCGAGCCGTACAGCTTCCGAATGTCGATGACATCTGGCCCATGAACGCCAGACATGATCGGAAACTCGACGGTCTTTCCATCGATGGTCAGCGTTGCGGTGCGCGGAGTCGTCATAGTTCGTCCCTTCAGTACCTGTGGATTGCAAAAAACCGTGGCAGGCCGTTTCCGTCAGCTCTGACGTATCCCGGCGATCAAGTGCTTCCATTCCTCGACCGGGCACGCTTCCCGGCCGCTTACCCAGCTCCACAGAACGATATCGTCCGTGGTGAGCATGTCGAGCAAGGTTTCCAGCTCGGCATCGCTCAGGGCATCCAGACTCTTTTCGTAGTATCGCGTGAAAAAAATGTCGAGTTCCAGCAAGCCTCTGCGGCTGCGCCACTTGACTCGTTCTTTCAGCGCGCTCGTCACTGGTTCAGACCGCACGACGAACCATCATGTCCTTGATCTTGCCGATCGCGCGCGTCGGGTTCAGATTCTTCGGACAAACATCAACGCAGTTCATGATGGTATGGCAACGGAACAGGCGATACGGGTCTTCAAGGTTATCGAGCCGTTCGTTGGTAGCCTGATCGCGGGTGTCGGCAATGAAGCGGTAGGCCGCCAGCAAGCCTGCCGGGCCCACGAACTTGTCCGGGTTCCACCAGAACGACGGACACGACGTGGAGCAGCTTGCGCACAGGATGCACTCGTAGAGCCCGTTGAGCTCCTCGCGATCTTCAGGCGACTGCAGGCGCTCACGTTCGGGCGCCGGGTCGTTGTTGATGACGTAAGGCTTGATCGAGTGGTACTGCTTGAAGAACTGGGTCATATCCACGATCAGGTCGCGGATCACCGGCAAACCGGGCAGCGGACGCAACTGAACCGGTTCTTTGAGCGAGGCGATGTCGGTCAGGCAAGCAAGGCCGTTCTTGCCGTTGATGTTCATCGCATCCGAACCGCATACGCCTTCACGGCATGAGCGGCGGAACGAGATCGAATCATCCTTGGCCTTGAGCTTGACCAGCACATCGAGCAACTTGCGATCGGTCGCGTCGACTTCGATCGACACGTCCTGCATGTACGGCGCGGCATCTTTGTCCGGGTCGTAACGGTAGATCTGGAACTTCATAGTACGGTTTGCCACGCGTGGTTCCTCCGATGGCAGATCAGTACGCGCGCTTCTTGAGCGCGATGGTGTCGACGGTCAGCGGCTTCATCACCACCGGCTTGTAGTCAATGCGATTGGCGTCGCGATGCCACAGCGTGTGCTTGAGCCAGTTCGCATCATCACGGCCATCCGGCGTCTCCGGCGAGTCGACCGCATCGTCGCGCACATGCGCGCCGCGCGATTCGGTGCGGTTGTTCGCCGAGATCATCGTCGCCTTGGCCACTTCGATCAGGTTCTCAAGCTCCAGCGCTTCAATTCGCGCGGTGTTGAAGACCTTGGACTTGTCCTTGATCTCGGTTTTCTGCACCAGTTTTTCGACTTCAAGAATCTTCTCGACGCCTGCCGCAAGCATGTCCTTGAAACGGAACACACCGCAGTGCTTCTGCATCGTCTGCTGCATCAGGGCACGCACGTCGTGCACGTCGCTGCCGCCCTTCTGCGAATCAAGCCGTTCAACACGTGCCACGGCGCGGTCGATCTGATCCTGCGGAATCTCTTGCAGCGCAGCACCTTCGCCCTTGATGAAATCGACCATCGTTTCGCCCGAGCTCTTGCCGAACACCAGCAAATCGAGCAGCGAGTTCGTCCCCAGGCGATTGGCGCCGTGCACCGATGCGCAGGCACACTCGCCCGCCGCGTAGAAGCCGGGCACCACACCGCCATCAACGACCACTTCGCCGCGATAGTTGGTGGGGATGCCCCCCATCTGGTAGTGGCACGTCGGCACCACCGGGATCGGCGCGCGGATCGGATCGACGTTGGCGAACTGGATCGAGATCTCGCGGATGCCGGGCAGGCGCTTGTTGATGACGTCCGGATCAAGGTGCGTGATGTCCAGCAGCACATGATCCTTGTTCGGGCCACAACCACGACCTTCATTGATCTCGGTGACCATTGCACGGGAAACAACGTCACGCGAGGCAAGGTCCTTCGCGTTCGGCGCATAGCGCTCCATGAAGCGCTCGCCCGACGCATTACGCAGGATGCCGCCTTCGCCACGCACGCCTTCGGTAATCAGCACGCCCGCGCCGGCCACGCCAGTCGGGTGGAACTGCCAGAACTCCATGTCTTCAAGCGGAATGCCAGCACGTGCCGCCATGCCCAGGCCATCACCGGTATTGATGAAGGCGTTGGTGGACGAAGCGAAGATGCGCCCCGCGCCACCGGTTGCGAACAAGGTAGCCTTGGCCTGGAAAACCACGATCTCCGAGGTTTCCATTTCCATCGCGATGACACCCAACACACGGCCATCCGGCGCGCGCAGCAGGTCGAGCGCCATCCATTCAACGAAGAACTGGGTGTTCGCGCGCACGTTGCGCTGATACAGCGCATGCAGCATCGCGTGGCCAGTGCGGTCAGCCGCAGCGCAAGCGCGGCGCACCGGCTTGTCGCCAAAGTTCGACATGTGGCCGCCGAAGGGGCGCTGATAGATCTTGCCCTCATCGGTACGATCAAAGGGCATGCCGTAGTGTTCAAGCTCGACCACCACTTCCGGCGCCTTGCGGCACATGAACTCGATCGCGTCCTGGTCGCCCAGCCAGTCCGACCCCTTCACGGTGTCGTACATATGCCAGTGCCAGTGATCCGGCTCAGAGTTACCCAGGGATGCCGATACCCCACCCTGCGCCGCCACCGTGTGCGAGCGGGTCGGGAACACCTTGGACAGCACCGCCGTCTTGAGGCCAGCTTCGGAGAGCTGGATCGCGGCACGCATGCCGGCGCCACCTGCGCCAACAATCACCGCATCAAACGTACGCTTAGCGACTTTCACTTACAGCCTCCAGAGAATTTGGGCTGCCCAGCCGGCATAGCCGATCAGCAGGAACGCAACGACCGAGTGCAGCGCGAGGCGCAAGCCCACCGGCTTGATGTAGTCCATCAACACGTCGCGAATGCCAACCCACGCATGGAAGAAGAGCGCGAGCCAGAACAGGAAGGTGGCAAAACGCATGAAGCCGCTGCTGAACATGGCACGCCAAGCGTCCGCCGAGAATTCCGGCATGCAGAACAGGCTGACGACAAAGATCACGGTATAGAGCGCCATCACGGTGGCGGTCACGCGCTGGGCAATCCAGTCACGCAGGCCGTAGTGGGCGCCAACGACGATTCGGTTTTGCATGGCTTTATCCCAGGAAGATCTTGGCGCCGATCAGCAGCGTCAACGTCAGGCTCACCACCAGTACCGCGCCGGCCGTCTTGCGCGCCGTGGGCAGATCGAGCCCCTTGTGGATATCGAGCATCAGGAAACGGATGCCGGCACAGAAATGATGCAAATAAGCCCAGAGCAGCCCGAACAGCACCAGCTTGACCAGCGGATTGCCGAGTACCGACTTGGCCTGCGCCACGGCCTCCGGGCCGCCGACACTTGCACCAAACAGCCAGAGCAAGACCGGCATCATCAAGAACAATCCAACGCCGCTGACGCGATGCAGGATCGAAACAAAACCCGGCAGCGGCAAACGGATCGTCTTCAGATCCAGATGCTTGGGCCGCGGCTTCTTCAGTGTTGTGTCAGACATACATCACCTTTCACTTGCGCGAGCGCCGAACGCCCGCTTTTTCGCGCCCGCCGCCGACCCAGTCCGGCCGGCAACGACCTCAACTCAATTCGTTCAGATAGTAGTGATCAGCCGTCGAGTACAGGCCGCGGCGCCATTCAACCGGTTTGTCGCCATAAGTACATGCAACACGTTCAACCGACAGCAACGGCGTTCCCTCGGCCACGCCAAGCGTTTCAGCAACGGAACGGTCGGCCGATACGGCGCGGATCTTTTCGCGGGCATGCAGCATCCGCACGCCGAATCGCGACTCGAACAGGCCGTAGATCGAGCCCTGCCAGTCGCGCAGCATTTCGATATTCAAACCGGTAAAGACTTCGCCGGGCAGATAGATCTCGTCCACGACGATCGGCTTGTCGTCGTGTTTGAGCACACGCCGCACGATGATGATCGAGGCAGACAACTCGATACCGAGATTGCGCGCAGCTTCAGGCCCAGCCTTCGCACGCCAGCAATCGAGCGGTTCGCTTTTGAGCGCAACGATTTCGCCATTCAGCGGCGTCAGGCGCAGAAAGCGGAACAACGCGCGAGGGTCCGCATGCGACGCAACAAAGGTGCCCTTCCCCTGGCGCCGCACTAGCAGGTTGTCCGCTGCCAACTCGTCGATCGCCTTGCGGACAGTACCCTGACTGACCTGAAAACGAACCGCGAGCTCCTGCTCACTCGGAATCGCTTGACTAGGTCGCCACTCTCCCGACTCAAGCGCCTTAATCATGAGGCTCTTGATCTGACGGTAAAGCGGACTGAAGGTGGGCGGCAGATTCACCATGGATCGAATTCAAGCACAGAATTTCGAGTGTGTCTATAATGCATCTCCTGTCTTATATAAGACATTAGTTAGCTTTTGACACTCTCGGATTTCTGGCCTACGATGATAGCCACGTTGCCGCCGGCGAGCGCCGCGGCGCCCTATTTCGTTCGCGCGCAGGTCCGCGCTCTCCAGCATAGATAAAGGAGTCACACATGGCCAAAACTCCCGTTCGCGTCACCGTCACCGGTGCCGCCGGTCAGATCGGTTACAGCCTGCTGTTCCGCATCGCGTCGGGCGAGATGCTCGGCAAGGATCAGCCGGTCATCCTGCAACTGCTGGACCTGCCGCAGGCACAGAAGGCCGTCAAGGGCGTGATGATGGAACTGGAGGACTGCGCCTTCCCGCTGCTCGCGGGCATGATCGCCACCGACGACCCGGCCGTTGCCTTCAAGGACACACAGGTTGCACTGCTGGTGGGCGCCCGCCCGCGTGGCCCGGGCATGGAGCGCAAGGATCTGCTGACCGAGAACGCCAAGATCTTCACCGTTCAGGGCGCAGCCATCGGCCAGTATGCCGACCCGAACGTCAAGGTGCTGGTGGTAGGCAACCCCTGCAATACCAACGCTTACATCGCCAAGGCAACCGCCACCAAGTTCGGCCGCGTCAAGCCGGGCAACTTCACCGCCATGCTGCGTCTGGACCACAACCGTGCGCTCTCGCAGCTGGCCGCCAAATCCGGCCGTGATGTGTCCAGCCTCAAAAGCCTGGTGGTCTGGGGCAATCACTCGCCGACGATGTACGCCGACTACCGCTATGTCACCTCGAACGGCGACAAGGTCAAGGACCTGATCAACGACGAGGCCTGGAACCGCGACACCTTCCTGCCCACCGTCGGCAAGCGCGGCGCCGCCATCATCGAAGCGCGCGGGCTGTCGTCCGCCGCATCGGCTGCGAACGCCGCAATCGACCACATCCGCGACTGGGTGCTGGGCTCGAATGGCGAATGGGTCACCATGGGCATTCCGTCCGATGGCTCCTACGGCATCCCGGAAGGCATCATCTACGGCTTCCCGGTCACCACCGCGAACGGCGAATACAAGATCGTGCAAGGTCTTGAGATCGACGAGTTCTCACGTGACCGCATGAACTTCACGCTCAAGGAACTCGAAGAAGAGCGTGCCGGCGTGGCTGACCTGCTGGCCTAACGCGGACGGCATCGGGCCCATGAACAATGCTCGCCCCGAGCTCCACCGCGGCGCTGCGGCGGACCGGTCGCCAGGCGGCGATCGCGCGGGCGCGCTCCTGCATCCCGATGCCGTGCTCTTCGCCGGTAGCCGCCCGCTACCGGCGATCCCCGCAGTCGATCACTACTGCGGCACAGAAAAGAACATGCGCAAGGCAATCGCCTTGCAGCAGCAACTTGGTCCTGTTTTCGACATCACGCTCGATTGCGAAGACGGCGCACCGGCCGGCGCAGAACGCGCCCATGCCGAACTCTGCGGCAGCCTGATCGCCAGCAACGACAACCGCCACGGCCGCATCGGCGCCCGCATCCACGATGTCACCCATCCAAGTTGGCACGACGACCTTGAGATCATTCTCGGCCGCGCGGCAGACCGGATTGCATTCCTCACCGTACCCAAGGCACGCGGCGCAGCGGATATCGAAACCGCGCTCGCCGCCCTGCGCAATATGGAATCGCGGCTCGGCCTCAAGCGTGAGATTCCGCTGCATGCGCTGGTCGAAACCCACGGCGCGCTGCGCCAGGCCTGGCAAATCGCTGCCCTGCCCGGCATCGAATCGCTCGATTTCGGCTTGATGGATTTCGTCTCTGAACACCACGGCGCCATCCCCGGCAGCGCGATGCGCTCGCCCGGTCAGTTTCAGCACCCGATGGTGATTCGCGCCAAGTGCGAAGTCGTGGCTGCCGCAATCGCCCACGGCGTGATACCCACGCATAACGTCACCACCGTGCTGGACGACGCCACCGTCGCCTTCGACGATGCGCGGCGCGCCCGCAATGATTTTGGCTACCTGCGCATGTGGAGCATTCACCCGGCGCAGATCGAACCGATCCTGCAAGGCATGCGCCCCGCCGCCGACGAAGTGACCGAAGCCGCCGGCATAGTTTGTGCTGCACAGGACGCCGACTGGGGGCCGATCCGTGTCGGCGCCCGGCTGCATGATCGCGGCTCGTTCCGCCACTACTGGAATTTGCTCGTGCGCGCCCGGTCTACCGGAATGACGCTGCCCACCGAGGCCGAGCTCCGTTTCTTCACCCCCAAACCCAATTGAACGCTTGGCTCACGCCAATCTGATCGCAACCCGGAGGACAACACCGTGCTAGAAGCCTACCGCCAACACGCTGCAGAACGCGCCGCCCTAGGAATCCCGCCGCTTGCGCTGGATGCCAAGCAAACGGCCGACTTGATCGAACTCATCAAGAACCCGCCGGCGGGCGAAGAATCCTTCCTGGTCGATCTGATCACCCACCGCGTACCGCCCGGCGTGGATGACGCCGCGAAGGTCAAGGCGAGCTTCCTTGCCGCCGTCGCACACGGCGACATCCAGGTCGGGCTGATCTCCAAGGCCAAAGCGACCGAGCTGCTCGGCACCATGGTCGGTGGCTACAACGTCAAACCGCTGATTGATCTGCTAGACGATGCGGAAGTCGCCGCGGTGGCCGCCGAGGGCCTTAAGAAGACACTGCTGATGTTCGACTTCTTCCACGACGTCGCCGAGAAGGCGAAGGCCGGCAACGCCAAGGCCAAGGAAGTGATCCAGAGCTGGGCCGATGCCGAGTGGTTCACTACCCGCCCGGAAGTCGAGAAGAAGATCACCGTCACCGTGTTCAAGGTGCCGGGCGAAACCAACACCGACGATCTGTCACCGGCGCCGGACGCCTGGAGCCGCCCCGACATCCCGCTGCACTACCTCGCGATGCTCAAGAACACCCGCGAAGGCGCAGCGTTCAAGCCGGAGGAAGACGGCAAACGCGGGCCGATGCAGTTCATTGAAGACCTGAAGAAGAAGGGCCATCTGGTCGCCTATGTGGGCGATGTGGTCGGCACCGGCTCGTCGCGCAAATCCGCCACCAACTCGGTGATCTGGGCCACCGGCCAGGACATCCCGTTTGTGCCGAACAAGCGCTTCGGCGGCGTCACCCTCGGCGGCAAGATCGCCCCGATCTTCTTCAACACGCAGGAAGACTCCGGCTCGCTGCCAATCGAAGTCGACGTCACCAAGCTCGAGATGGGCGACGTGGTCGACATCCTGCCGTACGACGGCAAGATCCTGAAGAACGGCGAGACGGTAGCCGAGTTCAAGCTCAAGTCCGATGTGCTGTTCGACGAAGTGCGCGCCGGCGGCCGTATCAACCTGATCATCGGCCGCTCCCTGACCGGCAAGGCACGCGAGTTCCTCGGCCTTGGCGCCTCGACGCTGTTCCGTCTGCCGAAGGCCCCGGCCGAGACCAAGGCGGGCTTCACGTTGGCGCAAAAGATGGTTGGCCGCGCGGTTGGCCTGCCGGAAGGCCAGGGCGTGCGCCCCGGCACATACTGCGAACCGAAGATGACCACCGTCGGCTCGCAGGACACCACCGGCCCGATGACCCGCGACGAGCTGAAGGACCTCGCCTGCCTCGGTTTCTCTGCGGACCTGGTGATGCAGTCCTTCTGCCATACCGCGGCCTACCCCAAGCCGGTGGACGTAAAAACCCATCGCGAACTGCCCGCCTTCATCAGCAGCCGCGGCGGCGTTTCGCTGCGCCCGGGTGACGGCGTGATCCACAGCTGGCTCAACCGCCTGCTGCTGCCTGATACCGTGGGCACCGGCGGCGACTCGCACACCCGCTTCCCGATCGGCATCTCCTTCCCGGCTGGCTCCGGACTCGTGGCCTTCGGTGCTGCCACCGGCGTGATGCCGCTGGACATGCCGGAATCGGTACTGGTGCGCTTCAAGGGCACGATGCAGCCGGGCATCACCCTGCGCGATCTGGTGCACGCGATTCCGCTGTACGCAATCAAGGCGGGCCTGCTGACCGTTGCCAAGGCGGGCAAGAAGAACGTGTTCTCCGGCCGCATCCTGGAGATCGAAGGTCTGCCCGATCTGAAGGTCGAGCAAGCGTTTGAACTCTCTGACGCGTCGGCCGAACGTTCGGCTGCCGGCTGCACAGTCAAACTGAACAAGGAACCGATCATCGAGTACCTCAACAGCAACATCGTGCTGATGAAGAACATGATCGCCGACGGCTACCAGGACGCCCGCACGCTGGCGCGGCGCATTGAAAAGGTCGAAGCCTGGCTCGCCAATCCGAGCCTGCTTGAAGCCGACAACGATGCCGAATACGCCGCCGTAATCGAGATCGACCTGAACGAGCTGACCGAGCCGGTGCTGTGCTGCCCGAACGACCCGGACGATGCGAAGCTGCTCTCCGAAGTGGCCGGCGCCAAGATCGACGAAGTGTTCATCGGCTCTTGCATGACCAACATCGGCCACTTCCGTGCCGCATCCAAGCTACTGGAAGGCAAGCGTGACATCCCGGTGAAGCTGTGGATTGCACCGCCGACCAAGATGGACGCCGCCGAGCTAACCAAGGAAGGCCACTACGGCGTTTTCGGCACCGCCGGCGCACGCACCGAAATGCCGGGCTGCTCACTGTGCATGGGCAACCAGGCACAGGTGCGTGAGGGTGCGACGGTGGTCTCCACCTCAACCCGCAACTTCCCCAACCGCCTGGGCAAGAACACCAACGTGTATCTGGCCTCGGCGGAGCTGGCGGCGATTGCGTCCAAGCTCGGCCGCATCCCGACCGTTGCCGAGTACGCCACCGACATGGGCGTGATCAACGCGGACGGCAGCAAGATCTACAAGTACATGAACTTCGACCAGATCGCCGAGTACCAGGAAGTTGCCAAGGGCGTCACCGCCTGAGTCACTTCACCGCAGCATCAAAACGCCCCGCCCCGTAAGGTGCGGGGCGTTTTTGTTTGCCAGATGCGCCGCGCGCGTTCACGCCAAGCAAACAAGCTCACCCCAAGCACAGCGCCACAGCCCAGGCGGATTTGAAGATTCTTCAGGCGACTATTGCCGGCCTGCATGGCGGGGTCGATTCAGCGCGCGGCCCCCAAGCCCGGCGGGGAGTATCGCGGCTCAGATCACCCCGTCGCGCGATAGTTCGGCCAGAGCATCAGCCTGTTTGCCAAGCAGGCGGCCGAGCAGTTCCTGCGTATCAGCCCCCAGACCGGGCGGCGCCTTGCGGTAGGTCGGCGGCGTGCGGGACATGCGTATCGGGCTCGCAACCAGCGATACCTTTCCTGATGCAGGATGGGCCATCTCGATCTTCATGCCGCGATGGCACACCTGCGGGTCTTGAAACACCTTGCCGATGTCATTGATCGGACCACAAGGCACCGATGCCGCTTCAAGCGCGGCGATCCATTCTGCAGTGGTGCGCGTGCGGGTAAGTTCATGCACAAGCGGTATCAATATGCCACGGTGCTTGACGCGTGCAGCGTTCGTACCGAAGCGGGGGTCGGCCACCCAGTCGGTTCCCGCCTCGATGCAAAAGCGTGCGAACTGCGCGTCGTTACCCACGGCAAGGATCATGTGCCCATCGGCGGTGGGGCAAGCATCGTAGGGGACGATGTTCGGATGGGCGTTGCCAAGCCGCGCCGGCGTCTTGCCGCTGGTAAGGTAGTTGAGCGCCTGATTGGCGAGCGCGGCGACCTGCACATCCAGCATGCCAAGATCGATGTATTGCCCTTCCCCGCTGCGTTCTCGCCAGGCAAGCGCGGCGAGGATTGCATTGCTTGCGTACAGGCCGGTCATGACGTCGACCAGCGCAACGCCGGCCTTGGCGGGTGTGCCATCGGGCGCGCCGGTAATGCTCATCAGGCCCCCCATGCCCTGGATCAGGAAGTCATACCCGCTGCGCTCGGCGTATGGCCCATCCTGCCCGAAGCCGGTGATCGAGCAATAGATCAGGCGGGGATTGATTGCCGCCAGTGTGGCGTAGTCCAGCCCGTATCGCGCCAGCGTGCCAACCTTGAAGTTTTCGACCAGCACATCGGACTGCGCGGCAAGATCCCGCACCAGTGCCTGCCCTGCCGGGCGGGTGAAGTCGATGGTGACGGACTCCTTGTTGCGGTTGGCACTCAGGTAGTAGGCCGAGACGTCGGTGTCGGTGCCCTCGGGGCACTTGACCCACGGCGGGCCATACGCGCGGGTGTCATCACCATTGCCGGGGCGTTCGATCTTGATCACCTCAGCCCCGAGGTCACCCAGCAACTGGGTTGCCCACGGGCCCGCGAGCACGCGCGAGAGGTCCAGCACGCGAACGTGCGACAGCGCACCGCTGGGCGCAAGCGGCGCGGCCGCCTTCACGCCGCTTGCCGGTTTGCGGCGGCTTGGCTTTCGACCCAGCTGCACATGGCTTGCATCGCTCGTTGCCAGCATGACGTTACCCCTCGTGTCATCGAAGACGGACTGTGGCTGCGTGCAGCCAGCCTACTGGACGCTGGCGATGGTCTTGCCGGACGGATCCCTGATGCTCTCCCAGGCGCCCTTGATCTGCGAGGCGGTGGCGTTGGGCAGGGGCACATAGCCACCTTCGAGCGCGATCTTTGCGCCGTTGGCGTAAGACCATTCGAAGAACTTCACCACCGCGGCGGCCTGCGGCAGCTTGTCGGTTTTGCGCTGGAGCAGAATGAAGCTCGCGCCGGCAATTGGCCACGCATCGGGCGAGGGCTGATCACTGAGCACCTCGCCATAGCCGGTCTTGGCCCATTCGGCGCTCTGCGCGGCGGCAGAAAGGCTCTTCTCGTCGGGCTGAACGAACGCCCCACTGCGGTTCTGCATGCTCACGTACGCCAGCTGGTTGGCGCGCGCATAGCCATACTCAACATAGCCAATCGCGCCCGGCAGGCGTTTGACGAAGTTCGCCACCCCTTCATCCCCCTTGCCGCCCAGCCCGACCGGCCACTGCACGGCGGTCCCGGTGCCAATGTTGTCGCGCCACTCGGGGCTTGCTTTGCTCAAGTAGTGCGTCAGCAAAAATGAGACGCCGGCGCCATCGTCACGACGCACGACCACGATCGACATCGCCGGCAGCGAGACGCCGGGGTTGAGATCCTTGATGCGGCTGTCGTCCCACCGGGTAAGCCGGCCGCGGAAGATGTCCGCCAGCAAGGGGCCGCTCAGGCGTAATTCGCCGGGCTTCACATCGGGCAGGTTCACGAAGGGCACGGCAGCCCCCACCAGCACCGGAAACTGCACAAGGCCGCGTTTTTCCAGTTCGGACTCGGTCAGCGGAATGTCCGACGCACCGAAGTCCACACTCTTGGCGCTGACCTCCTTGACGCCGCCGCCAGAGCCGATCGACTGGTAGTTGATGGTGTTACCGCTGGCCTTGCCGTAGGCCGCAGCCCATTTGAGGTAGACCGCCCGCGGTGACGATGCCCCCGCACCGGTCACTTCGGCGGCATGCAGGGTAAGCGGCACGAGTGCCGCCACGCCAAGAAGCAGGCAGCTGCGCAGGATCCCGTTCATTTCTGATTCCTTCCTGTTCCGTTCTTGAGAGGTCGGTGCAGTGCCGCTCACGATGCATTCCTGAAGGGGTCGTACACCTGATCGAGTACACCGCCATCGGTGAAGTGATCCTTGAAGGCCTGCCCCCAACTGCCAAAGACCTGATCAACACGGAAGAGCGTCAGTGGCTTGAATCGATTGGCGTATTTCTCGGCGAGCGCACGGTCTGAGGGGCGGTAGTTGTACTTGACCAGCAGCTCCTGCGCTTCGGCGGAGTAGAGGTAGTTGAGGTAGGCATCGGCGAGCTTGCGTGTGCCGCGCTTGTCCACCATCTTGTCGATCATCGCCACCGGCGGTTCGGCCACGATCGACATGCTGGGCACCACGATCTCGTACTCATCCGGCGCGGCAGCCACAATCTGCATGGCTTCGCTTTCCCAGGTGATCATCGCGTCACCGATCTTGCCCTTGGTGAAGGCGGTGTTGGCGCCGCGCGCCGTGTATTCAAGCACCCGGTTGTTGCCATACAGGCGCTTGAGGAACAGCTTCGCGCTGGCATCGTTGCCCCCCGGCTGCTTGAGCGCATAGCCATAGGCGGCAAGGTGCCCCCAGCGCGCAATGCCGGAGCTCTTGGGGTTGGAGGTCACCACGTTGATGCCCCAGCGGACCAGATCGTCCCAGTCCTTGATCTGCCGCGGGTTGCCGCGTCGCACGAGGAATACGACGGTTGAGGTAAAGGGCGAGGAGTGATTGCTGAGGCGGCCCTGCCAGTCGGCTGGCAGCAGGCCGCTGGCGGCAATCTTGTCAATGTCCAGCGACACCGCCAGCGTCACCACGTCGGCCTCTTCACCGTTGCGGATGCGCGCCACCTGGTTGGTGGATTGGGCGTGCGTCTGCTTGATCGTCACCGCCTCGCCGGTCTTGCCACGCCAGTAGCGCGTGAAGGCGGCGTTGTACTCCTGGAACATCTCCTGGTTGATGTTCGACGACGCATTGATCAGCGTCGTGCCAGCCTGCGCGGGCAGGCAGGCGAACAGACAGATCGCCGCTCCCATCCGCAGTGCATTCACCGTATTGGACCACCGTGTCATTGCAAACCTCCTTGGTACTGCCCGATTGCCAGCGCCCTTGCCACCGCCCTGCCCCTGGCCCGGCGCTACTGCAGACTCACCACCAGTGCGGCTTCGAACTTGTGCCAGCGCAAGGGCAGGATGTAGGCCTTCACGCTGCGCGGCACCTGGATCGCACGCGCATTGCCCGACACCACCACCGGCACCGAAATCATGAAGTCCGGCCCGAAGTAGCGTCGTGCATTGCCGGAAATGGTGTTGGCCACCTCGCCGACCAGATCGCTGAGGTTGTTGTCGGAAACATCCGACTCGCCCACATGCAGCAGCAGTTGTCGCAGCAGATCGCGATGGGCCGTCACATACACGCAGCCCTGCCGCTCACCCGAAATGCCGATCACCCCGGTGAAGTCGTAAATCGGTAGCGAGCTGGCGTCGCCCAGGTAAGGGCTGCCAACATCGGGCGCCTTGCCAGTCTGCTTTTCGAAGTACTGGCTGACGATGTCGATGAATACGCGGAGTTGTTGCTCGTCCATGTCAGTCGTCTCCCAGCAGCTCTTCGATTGCCTCGGTCAGGTCGGCCTCCGAGAAGGGCTTGCAGAGAAATCCCTGCGCCCCCTCCTTGAGGGCCTGGATTGCGGTTGATTTGTCGGCCAGTGCCGACACCACCAGGATGCGGATGCCCGGATTGATCTTTCGCAACGCGCGGATGCACTCCAGCCCGTCCATGCGCGGCATGGTCAGATCCATCGTGACCACGTCGGGCTTGTGGGTGGTGAAGAGCTTCACTGCGTCTTCCCCGTTGCTCGCCGAGGCAACCACTTCCATGTTGTGCTGCGAGAGCGTGCGGTTGATCTTGCTGCGGATGATGTTCGAGTCATCCACGATCATCAGCTTGAGCGCCATCAGGCTACCTCCTTGATGCGGTCGGGCATGTTGGTGTCGTTCGGCTCGGCCTTCACCGGCAACTGCACGCGGAAGTGGCAGTACTCGCCCGAGGTCGTGCCGATCCGGATGCGCCCACCGAGGCGACTGATCATTTCTTTCACAGCATCGAGGCCAACGCCACGGCCGGCGTCCTCGTCCACCTCGTCCCGCGTCGAGAGCCCTGGCTCGAAGATCATCAGCGTCAGCGCACGCGCATCCAGACCTTTGGCAACTTCAGGCGAGATTCGCCCCTTGCGTACTGCGGCGAGGCGGATCTTCTCCGGGTTGATGCCACGGCCATCGTCGCGGAAGCTCAATTCGATGGTTCCATCACCCTGATCCGACACGTACACCGACAGGTGGCCCGACTCGGACTTGCCGCGCTTTTTACGGTCCGCCGGCGCTTCAACGCCGTGCACCACTGCGTTACGGATGAATTGATTGACCGAGGTATTGACCGCTTCGCGCAGCTGCGACGACAGCCCATCAACATCCAGCCCCTGATAGGTGAGCTCAACCTGTTTGCCCAGCCGCTTCGCCAGTTGCTGGGCAAAGCCACGCCACTGGCGCACGAAGGGCTGCGCGGCAATCTCGGGGTCGTGCGCCGGCTTTGGCGGTTCAACGCTGACGACGCCACGGACCTGCCCGATGCGGGCAATCACATCCTGGATCGCGTTGACTTCGGCATACAGACCCTTTACCCGGACCGCCACCGGCAGCAAGTCTTCGCTGCTGCGCCGCGTCTGTGCGCGCAGTTCCTGCAAGACAGATTCGAACGCATGCATCGACTGCGATACCGCTTCAAGGTTGAGCGCCGCCGCGTCGCCCTTGAGGCGGTGGGCAATACGCAGCATGGCGTCGATCCGGGGTGTCGACACGCCGGTAGTCGGGCTTGCGGTACGCAGATCTTCGTTGATCTGGTTCAGGCCATCGCTGGCGTGACGCAGGAAGTCCTGCAACTGGCGCGGATCGGCCTGAAGGATATGCACCATCATGCCCATCTGATCCTGCACCCGGCGCTCGCTGTCCTTGAGCTCACGCTCGAGCTTCACCCGGCGGGTGATGTCGTTTGCGGTGACCAGCAGATGTGTCACCTTCTCTGCCTGCAACACGCGGTTGAAGCGGATCTGCAGGAAGCGCGATTCCAGCGCGCCGTTCGCACGTACCGCGCTGATCTCGATGCAATCAAGCGGGTTGAGGCTTGCGACCAGTTTTTCCTTCACGTCGTGGCGCAGCAGCAGTTCGATGTATTCCTTGGTGGTGTCATAGGTCTTGGGCGTGACCAAGGGCTTGAGCAGATCAAGGAAGTTCTCACCCCCCTTGGCTTCAACACCAAGAATTTTCGACAGTGCCTGCGAGGTTTGCGAACCCATGCGGAATTCTGGGTCGAGCAGGAACAGCCCCTCTTGCGTGGTGCGCAGGATGTCTTCGGTTTCGCGCTGGGCGCGTTCAACCGCGCTATCGCTCTTGCGAAGCTGGCCGAGGAAGCTGTAGAGAATGAAGGCGAAGTTCACCAGTGCGGCCGCCATGCCCGCCATCTGCACCGCCCGCAGCTTGGCTGCCTTCGCGGCCGACAGTGCCTCAAGCCGGCTGGTGAGGATGTGCGAAGTACTCAAGAGGTTGAGGTTGTTCGGAATCAGCACCTGAAGCAGCGGGCCAACGTCCGGTCGATGCCCGTCTTTGGGCTGGTTGAGCGCCTGCACCTGCGCGTTGATCGGTTCCCAGAGATCCTTCACCAGGGCAAAGAGCGCCGCGGCCTGGGTATCTTGGCTAGGCGTCAGCGCGAGCTCTTCCGTCATGTCCGGCAGCTTCGCGCCACCGTCGAAGGTGGCGATGATCGCGTTGAAACGATCTGCGGTCGCGATCAGGTCCTTGACCTCGTTGAGGCTCGACTTGCCGCTGCTGTCGAAGGTGCCTTGCGTCGCGTCCTGATCGATCAGCAAGGCCGTCTTCGCGAGCTTCTGCACAAGGTAGCGGTGCTGACCTGCGAGGTTGATCGAGATCGCGTCGGCCGTCAGCTGCCGCGAGATCACAAATGTCATTGCAAGCACGCCAATGTCAAAAACAATGAACAGCGTGATCAGGATGACAATCGATCGGTACTTGCCCAGCCCCAGTTTAAGCATGTCGTTCGCCCCTCCATCAAGGCGGTGCCTACTTCGTGCAAACCGATTCCGGTGCTCACGCGAATACAGCCGCTTCTGCCCGACCGTGTCGCACCCCGTGCACGATGAACCGGATGAATTCCCATAATTCGTATCCGGACGCATTGGTCCGAATTGCTTAATTAATTCTTATGCGGGATTTCGTCACCAGTGTGCGCAAAGTTGAATTAACACGACGAACGGCAGCATTTCGCATGCGAACGGTATTGATCGGACAAACAACAAACCCGTAAAGCATATTTCATTGATGCGCTAGGCATAGTTGCTTTGCATTGTGCATCGCCATATCAGACGCAACCATAAACACGCTACCCAATTGTTTTTGCGTGACTTTTGTCAATCCCGCGAGGCGCCATACCGCCCCACTAGTGACGAGACAACATCCTCCAAAACCGGAATATGGGCATTCATCCCATTTAGCCTTACACGCTACGCCAATGGCATTTTGTGCAGGACAAATACCGACAATTAAAACGAGCGCTTTTGACACACTCTCTCACCCTGCTCCGGCCGTCTGGATTAATGAGAACCGCTCCAGAATAAATTGTCTGTAATCGCTCAAAATTCACCGAATTCGGCTCAGAAATAGAATGGGCGCCGATCAAAGCGCCCTTGTAATTGATCAAAACAACCACGCGATTACGGCAGCGTGAACACCATGAAGTCATCCATGATCAAGGGGTCAGTCGTGCCAGTTCCGCCAGAGAACGCCCACTCCTTCGCCGTCGGCGACAGGCCACGATAGCCGTCGTCGTAGTCCCATGAGGTGACATAGACCTTGACGCCGGAGAGCGACGTCAGCCTCCCAAGCGACGCATCGGGCAGGATGAAGCTGACAGCATTGTTGGCGGCATCAAGCGGTATCCGTACAGCAGGCGACGCGCTGGTGCCTTCGCTGATCGCCGAGGCGCCTTCAGATGAAAAGAACGCGTTTGACCAGCCGTGTGCGCGCAAACGGTAGTGCCACTTCATGCCGCCCGGCAGTGAAGCGTTCTGAAAAGGCATTACAGCCATACCACCGTGCTTGCCTGGCACTTCGATGAAGATCGTGAACGCCACATGATCGAATCCATTGGTCGGGTTCCAGAGGGTCGTGATCTTGCTGGTCTGCACATCAATACGCATGGCGCCACCGGCGAGCGACACGGTGAGCTTGCGAAGGTCAAGCTGGCGACTGCCCCCCAGGAGGTGTTGGTCGGGTGTAGGCACCTGCTGGCCCGACGTCGTCACCTTGCGGGTCGATGACTTCGGCCATCGATGACGAACGGACGATCGACAAAAAACTGCCTGAGTTCGACAGCACGCTATCTGACCCGCTCAAGGCGACGACTCTGTGCCGGATCGTCAGGTCGAACATCGCGGCCGTGTCCAGTGTCCACAGTGGCAGCCCAGTTGCCATCGTCTGCAGATTTCACGTTCAGCGCATGAACAAGATTGCCATCAACAGCGCTGCCAAATCTGCAAACTCGCGACTGCCGCGCAGCAGCCACTGATCCAAGGCTCGCATCAAACTGCACAGCACGAACCGCGCGTGGCGCCAGCCACTATGGGCCAGCGCGAACTGGTATTGCCGACGAGGAAACGCCACACCGCCCAAGCGAACATCGAGTTCATCGGCTACAGTGAAGTCCGACAGCCCGAGCCGACTGGGTGGGAGCGCCTACGCGAAGTAGATCTCGCGCTCGCCGCCATGAGTGGCGCGCCACTGGCTGACCCGCCGTTGCAGCGTGCGCAGCACCGTTTCGGCAAACCATTCCGGGTGGCGCCACTGCAACGCCTCAAGCACCTTCACAGCCATCAGTGCCGGCACTCCCTTGAGCATTGGAACCACTTCAGCATCCCACACCGCTGCCAGTGGGGCAGTGCGGATGCGTCAGTGGCGCAGTGGGTTACCTTCGCCTTAAAGGCGACACAGTAAGAACCCAACCGCAAAACGCACTCGAGCGGCGTGAGTCAAACACTCACGATAGTTGTCGCTGAGCGCTCACGATAACTGTCGTCCACCACGGGCTCCTGAAGAAGCCTGTCGCCTCTCAGCAGGACGAGGCAAACAAGGCCGTAAGCGCTGCAGCCAGCAGCAGCGGCAGCCGCTTGCTTGTGTTCATCGATTGGACTCCGGTAGTCAGCCTGAAGCCGGACAACGGGAATACCCGGCAGCGAAGGCACGCGCGGCCAAAAGAAGAAAGGATCCGCGCCGCAAAGGCCAGAAAGGCGAAGGCGCCTTGCGCAAATCGCCAAGGCCGCGCAGTAATCGGAAAGCGGTTGATGCGAAAGCGCCCCTGGGAGGCCTCTCGCATTTCTCTCGCAGCCCCACCGCGCTATGCGACGGAACAAGGCAGAGGTCCTTACGCTTTCAAGCGCGGCGCACCGCTTGCAACGCCGGGCCAGATTGGCCAAGCCATAGCGGCAAAAAACAGCCGCCCCGGGCGGCGGCCGTCGTTCCCCGCCATTGGCGCTAGCTGCAGCGCCCCACGACCGAAGCGGTGGCGATCAATTCGTTGAGCAAGGCCATCGAGGCCTGCCCCGAACAGTTGAACGGGTTGAGAACGGGCCGCTCCGCATACTTGAGCAGCAAGGAGGGGTTCACTGTCGCCACGTTCACGTGGCCCATCGTCCAGCCGCCAAAGCGCCGCTCCGGGATCTCTTCAAAGCTAAGCAGCCGCACGCTCGTGTGACGATCGTCCCTGACGATCGTGTTGTAGAGCTCGCATACCTCGTCGCGCCCGCCTTCGAGGACTTGCAGAAACAAGTCATCGCTGTAGCAAAGCATGCCGGTAATGCCCAGCTTCGGATTGTGCGCGCGCGACTGGGCAAGGATTGCGTCGATGACGGACGCCTGGAGCGGCGCGGCCGCGCGGCTGGCATAAAGCAGTCGAACAAGCATCGGGGCCTCAGTGTTTCAGGTTGATGAGAGAGAGAAACTCACGGCGCAACGCAGCATCCTTGAGGAAGGACCCACGCATCACACTGTTGATCATCTTGGTTTCGGAATCCTTCACGCCACGCCAATGCATGCAGAAGTGATCAGCCTCCATGACAACCGCAAGGCCATCGGGGCTCACCTTGCGCATCAGCAACTCTGCCATCTGGGTGATCGCCTCCTCCTGAATCTGCGGGCGGCTCATCACCCATTCCGCCAGGCGCGAGTACTTCGACAGGCCGATCAGGTTCGAATGCTCGTTTGGCATCAAGCCGATCCACAGGCGCCCCATGATCGGGCAGAAGTGATGGCTGCACGCGCTGCGCACGGTAATCGGCCCAACAATCATCAGTTCGTTAAGGCGCTCGGCATTCGGGAACTCGGTCACAGACGGTGCCGGCATGTAACGGCCGCGAAAAACCTCGGTGAGATACATCTTGGCGACGCGGCGCGCGGTGTCTTGCGTGTTGTGATCGCTTTCGGTGTCGATCACCAGGCTCTCAAGGACCCCCTTCATCTTGCCTTCGACTTCATCCAGCAAGGCTTCAAGATCACCTGGCTCCAGAAAGGCCGAAATGTTGTCATTGGCATGGAAGCGCTGTTTTGCGCGGTAAATCCGCTCCCGGATCTTTGCCGACACGGGCTGAAAAGCCGGCGTATCGGGCTTCTGCGAAGCTTCGCTCATGATGGGCCGTCAGTTGGGTAAGAGTGTGGGGAGTGTCATACAACGCAGCTCAGACCGCAAACCCGCCTATCCGTTCCGCAATGTCTCCAATTGGTTTTCCCAGCGCCGTCTCCGGCCCCATGCAGCATCTGCGCGATGAGGAGCGACGACCGCATCCAGGATGGGGCGATGCTCAGCTCTGACGCCCAATCCAATGGCTCAGCAGTCTCGTGACAGTCTTTAACATATCCGCCACAAGCCGCACCGGCGTTGGAACTATGGCAATCAGATATTGATCTATAATTCGGGAACTGGACTTGACTAGGCTGGTCCTACGACAGAGATGCCTGAACCTGTGTGAAGGCTGAGCAAGAAATACAAGTGCAAAGCGAGGTTGCCACCATGAAGAGTAACGACAAAGTTGATGTTCGCGAAATCCGCCGCAAGCTTGGCCTGAACCAGTCACAGTTCTGGTCGAAGATCGGTGTTACCCAAAGCGGTGGATCGCGTTACGAAAGCGGCCGCAACATTCCGCGCCCGGTTCAAGCGCTGCTTCGCCTGGTGCACGTTGAGCAGGTCGATATCGGCAAGATCCGCAAGGACGAAGTTGATGTCATCGAATACCTGAAGCAAACCGATCCTGAACTGCTGAAGAACCTCAAGAAAGAAGCCAAGGCCAAGAAGAAGGCCGGCTGATAGAATCTGCGGCCTCTTCCGGCAGGCTTACAAAACAACGGCATCCAGGTGGATGCCGTTGTTGTTTCTGGGCAAGCCTCGCCAAAGACCGATCAGTCAAGCAAAGCAGGCAGATGAAATATGAGAATCACGCGGCGACTTGAGTTTGATGCGGGACACCGCATCCCCCATCACAACAGCCAATGCAAGAACTTGCATGGTCACCGCTACACGCTTGAAGTCACGCTGCTTGGCGAGACAATCACGAAATCAGGCGCCTCAGACGAGGGCATGGTGCTCGACTTCTCAGACGTGAAAGCGATCACGAAGCGGGAGATCGTTGACGTATGGGATCACGCTTTTCTCGTCCACGCCGACGACACCGAAGTGCGTGCATTTCTGGAGTCAATCCCGGGCCACAAGACAGTCGTACTTCCGTTGATCCCAACCGCCGAGAATCTGGCCAGAATCGCCTTCGACACGCTTGCAGGCAGATTTGCCGAGACCTACGGATCGCGCCTCACGCTGGAGCGCGTCCGTCTGTACGAAACACCGAACTGCTGGGCAGACGCTGAAGCAATCTAGCATGTCGCAAGCGCAGCTCAAGTTCTTGCTTTGAAGCTGAGCATAGGCCGAGCATCAGCGCCCGCCAGAAATGCAAAAAACCGCAGAGCCTGTCGCTGTGCGGTTTTGTCTGATTACTTTGGCGGAAGCGGTGTCTGCCGACCCCCGCGTTTCACCACGTCTCAGTAAGTCGATCCATCTCCCCTAGATCCTTCCACCGCAAGGGTTTCATGGAATTCTCTTGTCTCAGCGCTGCTCCGACGATACCATCCAATCGCGAAATTATTGATGGGGCTTTGGATGGGGCGAAAAGCGAAGGAGTTGTCGGCGCTTGAAGTTGGCCGACTCACCAAAGCCGGGATGAACTTCGTCGGAGGTGTCTCCGGACTCGCCCTGCTCATCTCCGAACGCGGCGCCAAGAGCTGGATTTTGCGCATCCGCGTGAGCGGCAAGCGGCGTGATATGGGGCTTGGCGGATACCCGGACGTCACACTCGCCGACGCCCGCCGCCGCGCGAGGGAGGAACGCGAACGGATTGATCGCGGCGAAGACCCCATCGCCGAGCGAACAAAAGCCAAACAGGCTCGACTCGTCGAGGCGATGGCAATGATCACATTCGATCAGTGCGCTACTGCTTACATTGCCGCAAACGAAGCGGGCTGGAAGAACGCCAAACACACAAGCCAGTGGCGGGCAACGATTACTCAATACGTCAGCCCCGTAATTGGCGACATTGCGGTCAACAATGTGACGCTCGCCCATGTTCTACGAATTCTCGAACCGATCTGGGCGACGAAGACCGAGACTGCAAGTCGCCTGCGCGGACGGATCGAGGCCGTTCTGGACTGGGCGACAGTGCGCGACTACCGGTCAGGCGATAACCCGGCCCGATGGCGCGGCCACCTGGACAAGGTGCTACCCAAGCCATCACGCGTAACCAAGGTCGAACACCACGCCGCCCTGCCCTACCGTGAGATCGCCGCCTTCATGAAGTGCCTGTCCGAACAAAACGGCCTTGGTGCGCGCGCTTTGGAGTTTGCCATTCTGACTGCAGCCCGGTCCGGCGAAGTAAGAGGCGCAACTTGGCAAGAGATCGACCTGCGCGCTGGCGTGTGGACCATCCCCGCCGAGCGGATGAAGGCGGGCAAAGAACATCGAGTCCCGCTATCCCCACGCGTGCAGGCTATCTTGCGGAACCTGCAATGCGACGAGGGCTCGGATCTGCTGTTCCCGAGCACTCGCAAAAAACCGCTCTCCGACATGACGCTCACCGCGCTTCTACGCCGAATGAAGCTGGATGTCACCGCACACGGATTTCGATCCACGTTCCGGGACTGGGCCGGCGAAACGACCGCATATGCCCGCGAAGTCATCGAACACGCGCTCGCTCACCAGCTCAAAGACAAGGCGGAAGCCGCTTACCAGCGCGGTGATTTGTTCGAGAAGCGCCGCCACCTCATGTGCGACTGGGCCGCTTATTGCTCAGGCGAAGATCCCCGCAAGTAAGCATGCCTCTCGGTGCGGAGACTCGCCCCATTGCCCTCAAGCACCTCAGCACCACAAAATGCAGCTTGGACAATCATTGATCCGGCCATGCCCGCCTCGAGCAACTTCACCTTCCTAGCCGAGCACGACCCAGTCTTCCTTCAGCTCGCCACGACTGCCGAGCAGGTCTTCGCCGCCGACCCGAACACCACGCTGATCAAGCTCCGCCAGCTCGGTGAAGCACTCGCGCAAGACGTAGCCGCGAGGGCAGGCGTGCAGTTCGATGCGGAGACGAGTCAGGCCGATCTGCTGTTCCGACTCAATCGCGAAATCAAGCTTGATCCCACGGTGCGCGAGCTGTTCCACACCCTGCGCATCGAAGGCAACAAAGCGACCCACCAGTTCCGCACCCAGCACAAAGAAGCGATGGACGGTCTCAAGGTCGCCCGCGCGTTGGCGATCTGGTTCCACCAATCCTTCGGCAAGGCGGGCGCTGCATTCAAGGCCGGGCCCTTCGTCCCGCCGCAAGACCCCAGCCTGCAACTGCGCGAACTGCATGCAGAGATCGACGCACTCAAGGCCGAGCTGCTCGGCAACCGCGAAGCGTTGGACACCAACCAGCAGCTCGCCGCCCTGCTCGCCCGTGAGAAAGAAGAGTTCGCGGTCCTCGCGCAGCAGATGGATGCCGAAGCGCGCACCTATCAATCGCTGACCGAAGAACAAAGCGCCGCGGTGGATCGCGTTCGCGCCGAGTTCGAAGCACGCATTGCCGAACTGCAAACCCAGCTTGCCGACAGCCAGAAGGCCGCCCAGTCGGTCACGCAGGCCACGCAGTCCGCCAGCAAGCAGCTCGTCCTCAGCGAAGAGCTGACCCGCATCCTGATCGACCAGCAGCTCGCCGCCGCCGGCTGGGAAGCGGACACGCAGAACCTCAAATACGCCAAGGGCACGCGGCCAGAGAAAGGCAAGCAGCGCGCGATTGCCGAATGGCCCACCACCGGCAAACAGGCCGCCGACTACGTGCTGTTCGCCGGTCTCTCGCCGGTCGCCGTGGTCGAAGCGAAACGCGAGAACGAAAACGTCGCCGGCAAGATTCCGCAGGCCGAGCGCTATTCGCGCGGCTTCAAGCAGGAACAAGGCTTTAAGCCCGCGTGGGAACTGGCCGGCCTGCCCGCCCCCTGGCCGGACGGTCAGGGCGACGCCTTCCAGATCCCCTTCGTCTATTCGAGCAACAGCCGCCCCTACCTGCAGCAGCTCGCCGAACAATCCGGCATCTGGTTCCGCGACGTCCGCAGCCCCGCGAACCTCGCCCGGCCGCTGATGGACTTCCACACGCCCGAGGGCCTGCTCGATCAGCTCCATCGCAGCAAGGAAGCCGCCGAGGCCAAACTCAAGGCCGAAGGCTTCGCCTACCTGCAACTGCGGCCGTATCAGGAGAAGGCGATTCAGGCCGTCGAAGCGGCGATCGCAGCCCACCAGAGCGCCTGCCTGCTCGCCATGGCCACCGGCACCGGCAAAACGCGCACCATCATCGGCCTGATTTACCGCTTCCTCAAAGCCGAACGCTTCCGCCGCATCCTCTTCCTGGTCGATCGCACCGCACTCGGCACCCAGGCGCTGGATGCCTTCGGCGACGCGCTGCTCGAACAGAACCAGCCGCTCTCCAAGATCTACAACATCGCAGAACTCGGCGACATGGCCGCCGAAGCCGAAACCCGAGTGCAGGTCGCCACCGTGCAAGCCATGGTCAAGCGCATCTTCCAGTCAGACGACCCGCCCGGCATCGACGCCTTCGACTGCGTCATCGTCGACGAAGCGCACCGCGGCTACACGCTCGACCAGGAAATGTCTGAAGGCGAACTACAGGTGCGCGACCAAGGCCAGTACCTCTCCACCTACCGCCGCGTGCTCGACTACTTCGACGCGGTGAAGGTCGGCCTCACCGCCACGCCGGCCCGGCACACCACCGAAATCTTCGGCCGCCCGGTCTACACCTACTCCTACCGCGAAGCCGTCGCCGACGACTGGCTCATCGACCACGAACCACCGATCCGCTACCAGACCCTGCTCTCGCAAAAAGGCATCAAGTTCGACAAGGGCGAAACGGTCAGCGCCATCAACCTCGGCACCGGCGAGATCGAACAGGCGGAACTCGAAGACGAGCTCAACTTCGAAGTCGAAGCCTTCAACCGCCGCGTCATCGTTGATGACTTCAACCGCGTCATCTGCGAACAGCTCGCGCAGGAGCTCGACCCCTTCAGCGAAGAGAAGACCATGGTCTTCTGCGCCACCGACCTGCACGCCGACATGGTCAAGCGCCTGCTCGACGACGCCTTCAAGGCGGTGCATGGCGACGCCTACAACGAAGCCGCCGTGCGCAAGATCACCGGCAAGTCGGACAAGGTCAGCGAGCTCATCAAGCGCTACAAGAACGAGCGCTACCCCAACATCGCGATCACGGTTGACCTGCTCACCACCGGCATCGACGTGCCCCGCATCGCGCACCTCGTCTTCATGCGCCGGGTCCGCTCGCGCATCCTTTACGAGCAGATGATCGGCCGCGCCACCCGCCGCTGCGACGAAATCGGCAAGACGGTGTTCAAGATCTACGACCCGGTCGACCTCTACAGCGATCTGCAAGAGGTCAGCACCATGAAGCCGCTGGTCAAAGATCCGAACGTCACGCTCGAACAACTGCTCGGCGAACTGCACAACCCAGAAAGCTTCAACGCCCCCGGCAGCCGCAGCGAGCAAACCCACGCCCACGACGTACTCGACGCCCTCAGCCAGAAGCTGATGCGCGTGCTGCGCGACGCCACCCACAAGGCCGAGAAGAAGCCCGCGCTGAAAACCCGCCTCGCCGAACTCGAAGCCCTGTGGGGCGTCGCCCCGGCCGAACTGCACAAGCACCTCAAGGCGCTCGGCCCGCAAGACGCAGCAGCCTTCCTGCGCCAGCAAGCCGCACTGCTGCAGCAGATCGACGAAGTCAAAGCCCTCGTCGGCAGCGCCTACATGCCGGTGCTCTCAGACCACAAGGATCAGCTCGTCGCGCGCGAGCAAAGCTACGGCGCCTACAACCGCCCCGAGGACTACCTCGACAGCTTCAACCACTTCGTGCGCGAGCAGCTCAACCAGTCCGCTGCGCTCGCCGTCGTCGTCAATCGCCCCAAAGACCTCACCCGCGAACAACTCAAGGAAGTGCGCCTGCTGCTCGATCAGCACGGCTTCACCGAAGCCCGCCTGCAGTCCGCCTGGCGCAATGCCACCAACCACGACATCGCCGCCAGCATCATCGGCTACATCCGCCAGGCCGCGCTGGGCGAAGCCCTGCTCCCCTTCGAGCAGCGGGTCGCGCAGGCCATGCAGCGCATCTACATGCTCACCAACTGGTCGACGGTTCAGCGCAAGTGGCTGGAGCGCCTTGCCAAGCAGCTCACCCACGAAGTCGTCATCGACACCCAGTTCGTCAATGTGGCCTTCCAGCAAGACGGCGGCGCCAAGCGGCTAGACCACCTGCTCGGCGGGAAACTGGGTGACGTACTCGATCAACTTGCCACCGGCATCTGGTCCGAGGCCGCCTAGCCGCGCGCGCACTTCTATCAATCTATACACAGTCTGAGATATATTTGTGTATAAATTGCTAGAGATCCGGAAGACGCACCCATGGACCCGATCAACAACCCATTTTCACCCGGCGCAGGCGCGCCGCCGCCAGAACTCGTGGGTCGAGACCCCTTGCTCGAAGAAGCCCGCATCCTTCTCGGGCGCATCAAACAGGGCCGCCCAGAGAAAAGCCTGCTGCTGACCGGCCTGCGGGGTGTCGGGAAGACCGTGCTGCTCAACGAAATCGAGCGTCTGGCTCGATCGGCCGGCTACCAGACGATCCTGCTCGAAGCGCACGAAGAAAAACCGCTCGGCGAACTGATCTATCCCGCCTTGCGCAGCCTGCTGTACGAGCTCGATCGCCTTGCGGGCGCAGGCGACAAGGTCAAACGCGGCTTGGCCGTGCTTCGCGCATTCATCGGCAGCATCAAGTTCACGGTGGGCGACGCTGCGCTGGGGCTCGACATCGAACCCGCCAAAGGCACTGCCGACAGCGGTGACATTGAAATCGACCTGCCCAATCTCTTTCAGGCCATCGCCGAAGCCGCTCAGGAACGCCAGACCGCAGTGGCCATCCTGATTGACGAAATCCAGTACCTCAGCCAGAGGGAACTCGGCGCAATCATCATGGCCATGCACCGCATGCAGCAAAAGCAGCTCCCGCTTGTACTGCTCGCTGCCGGCTTGCCGGTGCTACCGGGCATGGCGGGCGAATCCAAATCCTACGCAGAGCGGCTCTTCAACTTCCCTGATATCGGCGCCCTCTCTGAAGCCGATGCAGCGAAGGCTTTGCGCGACCCCGCGGCCAACATGGGGGTCGAGTTCCAAAGTAACGCGCTGCAAGAGGTCTTCCGCCTCACCCACGGCTACCCATACTTCGTTCAGGAATGGGGCTACCAAGCCTGGAACCAGGCCGCCGCCAGCCCGATCACGCTTGACCTCGTTCAGCGCACCACACCCGCCGTGATTGCGCGGCTAGACAAGAACTTCTTCCGCGTGCGCTTTGACCGCCTCACCCCCAGCGAACGTAACTTCCTGCGCGCCATGGCCCACCTCGGGCCCGGCAGCCATCGCACCAGCGACATTGCGGCCACTTTGGGCACCAGCGTCAGCGGCATTGGCCCGGTCCGCGCCAAGCTGATCAAGAAGGGAATGATCTACAGCCCCGCCCACGGCGACATGGCCTTTACCGTGCCGCTCTTCGATGAATTCATGGTGCGCGCCATCCCAAGCTTCACGCCCGGAAAGTAAGCCGTGCGAAAGCAACTCACGGCACCCGATCGACGCCACCCGGCAGGCGAGCGTGAAACACCGCGCCGCACTATTTCAACTTCGGCCACAAGTTAAAACATGAGCAACAACGAAATCGTCCAGAAACTCTGGAACCTCTGCGACGTCCTGCGTGACGACGGCATCAACTACTCTGACTACGTCACCGAGCTCGTGCTGCTGCTCTTCATCAAGATGGAGCACGAAAACGCAGAAAGCGGCGTCATGTCCGGCCACAAGCTGCCCGCCGGCGCGCGCTGGCCCGACATCGCCAAGCTCAGCGGGCTCAACCTGCTCAACCACTACCGCGCCACCCTGCTCGATCTTTCCAAGAGCACCGACCCGCTGCTCGCCGCCATCTATGCCGACGCGCAAACGCGCCTCAAGGAACCGCGCCACCTCGAACAGCTCATCAAGAGCATCGACGCCATCGACTGGTTCTCCGCCCAGCGCGACGGCCTTGGCGACCTCTACGAGGGCCTGCTCGAAAAGAACGCCACCGAAACCAAGTCCGGCGCCGGGCAGTACTTCACCCCCCGCCCGCTCATCGACAGCATCGTCGCGCTGATCGACCCGCAACCGGGCGAAACCGTGCAAGACCCGGCCGCCGGCACCGCCGGCTTCCTCATCGCGGCGGACACCTACATCAAGGCCCGCACGGACAACCTCTACGACCTCAACGAGAAAGCGCGCACCTTCCAGCGCAACCACGCTTTCATCGGCATGGAACTTGTGCCCGGCACCCGCCGCCTGGCGCTGATGAACTGCCTGCTGCACGGCATGGAAGGCGACGCGGCCGGCGTCGTGCATCTGGGCAACACCCTCGGCACCGCCGGCGCTGCATTGCCCAAGAGCCACATCATCCTCAGCAACCCGCCCTTCGGCACCGCCAAGGGCGGCGGCGGTCCCACGCGCGACGACTTCACCTACACCACCGCCAACAAGCAGCTCGCCTTCGTGCAGCACATCTACCGGCATCTGAAAGACGGTGGCCGCGCCGCCGTGGTGCTGCCCGACAACGTGCTGTTCGAAAGCGGCGTCGGCGCCGACATCCGCCGCGACCTGATGGACAAGTGCCGCCTGCACACCCTCCTGCGCCTGCCCACCGGCATCTTCTACGCCCAGGGCGTGAAGACCAACGTGCTGTTCTTCGACAAGGTCAGCGACAACGCCGAGGGCGCCACGCAGGAAGTCTGGGTCTATGACCTGCGCGCAAACATGCCGCGCTTCGGCAAGCGCACCCCGCTCACCCGCGACCATTTCAAGGAGTTTGAAGCCGCCTACGCCCCGCTCGCCGCCGAAGCCCGCGCCACCTCCGGCACGAGCCACGGCCCGCGCACCGACGCTGGCGAACAAGGCCGCTTCCGCCGCTTCACCCGCGCGTGGATCAAGGAGCGCGGCGACAGCCTCGACATCGCCTGGCTCAAGGACGACAACGCCGAAGACGCCGCCGACCTGCCCGAACCCGCCGTGCTCGCGCAGGAAGCGATGAGCGAACTCGAAGGCGCAATTGCGGAGTTGCAGGCGATTCTGGAGGAACTGGGTGAAGAGGTGGACGAATGAAAGAGTTGCCGCAAGGTTGGAGCACGACCACCCTTGGAAAAATCACCACTATTCGCACTGGAAAATTGGATGCAAACGCGGCCTCTCCTGATGGTCAATTCCCGTTTTTTACCTGCTCGGAGACACCACTTAGAATCAACTCGTTTTCGTTTGATACAGAAGCCGTCTTACTGGCGGGCAACGGTGGTTTTTCGATCAAATGGTTCAAGGGAAAGTTTGATGCCTACCAACGCACCTACGTAATTGAACCGACGTTGGTTCATGGCCGCTATCTTTATCGACTTGTGTCTTTCGTTTTGCCGAGCATCACCAACGCGGAACGCGGATCAACAATTCCGTATCTCCGTGTGGGCGACATTACTGGGGCGGCGGCCCCGCTCGCACCACTCCCCGAACAAAAACGCATCGCCGACAAGCTCGACACCGTGCTGGCGCGGGTGGACGCCTGCCGCGACCGCCTCGACCGCATCCCCGCCCTGCTCAAACGCTTCCGCCAATCCATCCTCGCCGCCGCCACCTCCGGCCGCCTGACCGAAGACTGGCGAGCTACCCATCATTGTGGGACCGGTGCCCCCGACGTGGACTCACCGACAACTCGCAACGTATCCCTTGGCGAAGAGCAATTGGCGGTGCCCGAAACTTGGAAGCGGTGCACGTTGAGCGATCTGATCAACAAGAAACGCCCTCTTTGCTACGGAGTCGTTCAACCTGGCAACGAGGCAGATGATGGCGTTCCGCTGGTGCGAGTTCAGGACATGGAGAATGGCGCAATTCTGATTGCCGGCCTTCGCACAGTCTCCAAATCGGTTGATCTTGAATACAAACGCTCTCGTGTCGTAGCGGGTGATCTTCTAGTTTCGATTGTCGGCACGATCGGACGAACCGCCGTTGTCCCCTCTGGTTTCGAAGGGAACATCGCCCGCGCGATCGCGCGCATCGCCCCTTCTGCCAACGTACTGGCTCAATGGCTTGATTGCTGGCTATCGACCCCCGCAGTTCAATGGTGGCTACTGAGCAGTTCTCGCGAAGTTGCCCGCAAGACGCTGAACCTCGCCCAGCTCGCTGAAACGCCTGTCGCCGTGCCATCTCTCGACGAACAACTCGAAATCGTCCGCCGCGTAGAAACCCTGTTCGCCTTCGCCGACCGCCTCGAAGCCCGCCTCGCCACCGCCCGCAAGCAGGCCGGCCAGCTCACACCCGCCCTGCTCGCCAAAGCCTTCCGCGGCGAACTCGTCCCGCAAGACCCCAACGACGAACCCGCCACCGAACTCCTCAAACGCCTCGCCACCCAGCGCGACAACGCCCCCAAACCCAAGCGCCGCAGGGGAAGTGCTACGCTGGCCGCTTCTATCGGAGACTCTTCATGCTGACCGCATTTACGCTGCGCATGTTTAAAAGCTATCGCGAGTCGCGGCTTCCGCTTGGCCCACTCACTGTTCTGATTGGTGCTAACGCGGCAGGCAAGAGCAACGCGCTAGAAGGACTGCGCCTGCTATCGTGGCTAGCACAGGGGCAGCGGCTCTCTGCGATTCAATACGAGGTGAACCGCGCCCACCGGGTGGTGCGCGGCCGAGTGGATGATCTGTTTTTCCGCCTGGAACCTACCCTTGAGATCGGATGCGACACGGACGACGCGGACTGGAACCAGCTCCGTATGCGATTAACGCTGCGCGAAGGCGAACTTCACATTGCTGGCGAGCAGATCAGCAACGCGTCAGGCGGCGTTCGCCTCTACGATCTCGACCAGCCCGCACAGGGCTTGGGCTCGGACGCTGGCGTGGCTTACAACAACTTCGCTCGCGGGCCCAACAAACCGCACATTACTTGCAACGACCAAACTGCCGTATTCCTTCAACTCACCAGCCCGGCCAGCTTTTCAACGCAGAAAGCGCAACAGACGATACCCGCTGTCGCCAAGAACTATGAGCGTTTGCTGAGCAGCATCTTGTTCCTTGACCCGGCACCCGCCCAAATGCGCGACTACAGTTTTGCGAGCGAACGCAGGCTGTTGGGCGACGGGACAAACCTCTCCAGCGTTCTGCATCACCTGTGCTCTGATCCGCAAAACAAAGCGGATGTGCTGAGCTTCATCCAGAGCTTGCCTGAACAGGACATTCAGGACATCGAGTTCCTTACCGGTCCGCGCGGCGAATTGATGGTGCAGTTGGTGGAAACCTTCGGTGGCCACGCGATGAGCTACGACGCCACGCTACTGTCCGACGGTACCTTGCGGGTGCTCGCCATCGCGGCGGCGATGCTTTCTGCGCAAGAAGGCAGTTTGGTGGTGATCGAAGAGATAGACAACGGCGTCCACCCAAGCCGGGCGCGGCACTTGCTGGAAAGGATCCGCGCGATAGCAGAGCGCAGGAAGCTGCGCGTGCTGCTCTCTACACACAACCCGGCAATGCTCGACGCGCTGCCAGACCCTGCCGTTCCTGACGTGGTGTTTTGCTACCGCGACGCCACAAGTGGTGCGAGCTGCCTGACGCGGATGCAGGATATACCCGACATGCCAGAGTTGCTCGCGCAGGGTTCATTGGGGCATTTGATGACCAGCGGGCTGCTGGAGCGCTTCGTGAAGCACCACCCCGGCGCCGAGGAGAAGAAACGTCAGGCATTGGCTTGGTTTGACGCTTTGCAGGGCGATACTGGGGAAGCTCGTCAATGAGCACCATTGTTATTGTCGATACATCGGTGCTGCTGAACGGTAAGCGTCCGCCCATCACCGTCTTTCGTCCGGGCCCGATGCTGTCCAGAGTAGTGTCCATCACTGTGAGTAGTGGGGACTACTTTGGATACCGACAGCAAGGCGGCGAGCCGCAAAGGGCGCCCGAATCATCCGATCGATTTCAAACACACGCTGGCCGAGCAGGCCTGCGCGCCGGGGGTCTCGGTCGCGAAGCTCGCGCTAGCGCATGGGCTCAACGCCAACATGCTCTTCAGGTGGCGGCGTGAGTACCGCGCTGGCAAGTTCGGCGCAGCCGTTGCCCTCAAGGCGGATGTCGCGGCAGCGCGCACGACGGCACTCCCCGCGCTGATCCCGGTGATCGCACCTGCGACCAGCGTGCCGTCCGAGCCGCAGGCGCCGACCGCTTCGATCGAGATCGTGCTCGGGCGCGTGACAGTGCGCGTGCACGGCGAGGTCAGCCGCAGTGCGCTGCGCACGGTTCTCGAATGCCTGGGTGTGAAAGCATGATCGGGCTGCCCACCGGCACCCGGGTGTGGCTGGTGGCCGGCATCACCGACATGCGTCGCGGCATGGATGGTCTGGCTGCACTGGTGCAAGGCGCGCTGTCGGAGAATCCCTTCTCTGGCCACGTCTTCGTTTTCCGCGGTCGGCGCGGCCACCTGGTGAAGCTCTTGTGGTGGAGTGGCGATGGCCTATGCCTGTTTGCCAAGCGCCTGGAGCAGGGCCACTTCGTGTGGCCGCAAGCTGATGCAGGCGCGATCCACCTCACCACCGCGCAGCTCTCGATGTTGCTCGAAGGGATCGACTGGCGGCACCCGCAGCGCAGTTGGCAGCCGGAACGCGCCGCCTAACGGCGTATGTGCCCGGGGGCTGTTCACCGGGCGCGCGATCCCGTAGACTCTGGGCATGCCCGGTTCTGATCACGCGCCTCGCCCCGCTGAACTGCTCGCCAAGATCGAGGCCCAGCAGCATCGGCTCTGGGCGTTGGAGCAGGAGAACGCGCACCTGAAGCTCCTGCTTGCGAAGTATCGGCGACTGCATTTCGGGCGCCGCGCCGAGCGTCTGAGCGATGCAGGGCAACTGGAGCTGGGCATCGAATCCACACCGGCTGATACATCGGCACTGACTCCTGCGGGCAGCACCGAGCGCGAGGAGCCGGGCGCAAGCAATCACGCGCGCAAACCGCTGCCGGCCCATCTGCCGCGCGAGTCGATTGAGCATCGGCTGCCCACCTCGCACTGCCCCGCGTGTGGTGGCGCGCTCAAGCGCTTGGGCGAGGACGTAGCGGAGATGCTCGAATACGTGCCGGCCCACTTCAAGGTGCTGCGCCATGTCCGGCCCAAGCTTGCCTGTGTGTGCTGCGACGCGATCGTGCAGGCCGCGGCCCCTTCGCGCCCGATCCTGCGCGGCCTGCCGGGGCCCGCGCTGCTCGCCCATGTGCTGGTGGGCAAGTTCTGCGACCACCAGCCGCTGTACCGGCAGAGCGCAATCTATGCGCGCTCGGGGGTCGAACTGGAGCGCTCCACGCTGACCGACTGGGTCGCCCAGAGCCAAGCGCTGCTCGCCCCGCTGGTCGAGGCGCTACGCGACTATGTGCTGGCCGGCGAGAAAGTGCATGCCGATGACACGCCACTGCCGGTGCTCGCACCGGGGAAGGGGCGCACCAAGACAGGACGCCTGTGGACCTACGTGCGCGATGATCGCCCGGCGGCCTGCGCCGATCCACCGGCGGTCTGGTTCGCCTATTCGCCCAACCGGCGCGGCGAACATCCCCAGCGGCATCTGGCCGCCTTTTGCGGCATCCTGCAGGCCGATGCTTACGCGGGCTTCGACGCGCTCTACCAGAGCGGACGCATCCAGGAGGCCGCGTGTTGGGCGCACGCGCGGCGTAAGTTCTTTGAACTGCACCAGGCGCACGCCTCGCCGATTGCCACCGAAGCGCTGCAGCGAATCGGCGCGCTCTATGCCATTGAGTCGGCGATTCGCGGCGCACCACCTGCGATGCGACGGCAAGTCCGCGAGACTCAGGCCAAGCCGCTGCTCGACGCGCTGCACGCCTGGCTCGAACGCGAAGGCGCACGCGTGTCGCGCCACTCGGCGCTCGCCGAGGCGATCGGCTATGCGCTCAACCACTGGCCGGCACTGGTGCGCTACGCCAGCGATGGACGCATCGAGATCGATAACAACGCGGCCGAGCGGACGCTGCGCGCCGTGGCCTTGGGGCGCAAGAATTTCTTGTTCTCAGGTTCGGATGCGGGCGGCGAACGTGCTGCGGCCCTCTACAGCCTGATCGGCTCGGCCAAGCTCAACGCGCTCGACCCCGAGGCCTACCTGCGTCACGTACTCGCGCGTATCGCCGAGCACCCGATCAACCGCATCAACGAGTTGCTGCCATGGAACGTCGACCTCGCCCCGCTGGGCGCAAACCGGCAAGCCGCGTAGCGCCAATCCCGCCGCACGACCCGCTGGCAGGCCTGCCCAATGTTGCCGCGCTGATCGAGACCGAAGGACAGATCTCGCTGGGCCAGATGGCCCCGGTCGGCTGCGTCGCCATCGCCACCGACGAACACAACTGCCTGGCGATGCTCCAGCGCCGCGACGGTGAAACCCTTTACCAACTCCTGGCCCGACTTGACGTGGCCATCGCCCGCGCGTGGAACCAGAGCGAGTTCACCGACGAAATCAACCCCTCCGACTGAGTAACTCGCAAGACGGTCGGCGGCGGACGCTTACGCTGAACGTGCTCGATGTTCCTGGCCGCAATCAGGATCGCGCAGGTGTAATGGCCGAACTGAAGACCTATCTCGAGCACGGCGACCACTTGTTGCTTCCAATGGCCGCAGTAGTGGAAACCGGAAACCACATCGCGCACTGCCAAAACAGAGCACACGCCCGCGACGCTGCGGCACGTTTCGTGGATCAAGTCGGTAAGGCTCTGCGCGGCAAGGCGCCATGGCGCATGACCCGATTCCCAATCAACGAACAGGTACTGGAATGGCTGGCTGACTTCCCAGACAGCGTCAGTCGTGGCATTGGCTTTGGCGACCTGTCGATCATCAAGGAATGGGAAGGCGCCTGCGCGAAGTACCCTCTAAGTCGCGTTCTGATTTGGTCCAGAGACCGGCAAGACCTTGGCGCATACGACAGGACAGTCTGAGCCCAAGCGTTAGTCACGCGTGATCATTTGCGACTGTGACACGCACGACGATGACGACGACCAGGCCAAGCCATCGCGCGCCAAACGTCACACGGTCGATCCCGTACCGTGGGCGATCATCTACTACGGCATGATGACTGGTGAATGCTGCATCACGCACTGCGTCGCACCAGGCAGGTTCGCCGATCAGTTCGCGCTTATCGAACCCGACGCCACGGATCCCGAACGCCCCACCCGCGAAACAAGCACTTACCTGCGCCGCCGTGAAGTTTGCATGCGCGTGCTCAAACGCGCGGGCGGAGTGTGCGAGTACTGCGGCGAGCGCGGCTTCGAACCCCACGACAGCCGCACCTACCTGGAAACCCATCATGTCGTTCCGCTCTGCGAGGGCGTGCCCGATCAGGACTCGAACGTCGCTGCGCTTTGCCCCGATGGCCACCGCCGCGCGCACCACGGCCAGGAGCGAAGCGTGATTCGCGCGCAACTGCAAGCCCAGTTCGGTCGCTAGGCGTCGACGGACCGCTTTCTTGCGATGACGCCCTGACAAAGCTCCCCGCTAACGCGGGGAGCCAAGTTCAGGAGCCAGACCTCATGCCAGCGCCGACCGTCGGTCAAGCACCGCAGTCGCGGCACGCTCGATGAGCGGTCGAATCGGTCCTCCTATGATTCGCCCCTCCGCAAGCCCCTTCTCAGCTTGGCGCAGCAGCGCCGCCAGGTGAGGGCTGTCGGCAGCGACGATGCCGCGCAAGTGTGCGGCAACATCCTTCCGATCATTTGAGGAAGCGCCCTTGACCAATTGCTCGACAGGCGATTCTCCGCAGCGGCTGCCTGCGATGCGATTGCGCTGGCGCAAGGCCTCCCGCTCGGCGTCTTCCCGCCGCCGACGAGTGCTGGCTCTCACGGCGGAATAACCGTATCGAAGAGCTTGCGGACCACGTGCACGAAGAGTCGCGATGATCTTCGGCAACCATGCCTCGATACACCGAACGGGATCCACCTCACCGCGCTCCGCCGCACGCTCCCGGCCCGCGATCTCTGCGAGCAAAATCGCGATCTCGTCATCCGTCAATCCGTACTCTGGTGCGAGCGCCGAAAGCAGGTCGGCAATGCTCCCTGTTACCCCTGTTGGCTTCGGTGGCAGCGTGGGCCTCGCTGTTTGCTCAATAACCTTCAAGTCCCAAGAAAATCCACCTCGCCGCCGGCCTTCGACATCACGTTTGAGAACCCCGAACGCGAGCAGCTCCTCACGGATCTTTGGCCACCCCCCCTTTGTGATACCAAGTCGCGCCTGCAGATACGTTACGCGGGGTTCAAAGTGCGAAGCGTGCGTCTTCAGCCAGGCGAGGACTGCGCGCGACTGTAGGCTGATCCTTTGATCTTCCAACTCACCACGCGTGATGGTCGAACGCACTGCGGAATCTAGCCGAGGGGCGCTCATTTCCGGTCATCCAGATCGGTCCCAATCAGCTGTCTGACTGCGCCTACGCAGATTCGGCGAGACCCACCAATCTTCACTGATGCAAGATCCCCGGAGGACATGCTGCGATAAATCGAGGCCCTCGATCTCCCGGAAATCAACGACACATCCGAAATGGAAAGGAGCGCCTCGCGGGGCAGGTCGGAAAAATGTATGACTGCAGTCGAGGGCCGCATTTGTCTCGTTTTCTTTGTCATGAAAAGCCTCCAAATGAGTGAGATCCCATGACGACGCGAAGCATTGCCCCTACCGGGCGGCAGGGGTACCCTAGGTCCGCTTGGTCCCAAGCAGACGATGTAGTTGACACGTCGTCCCCTGTGACCGCGGGGTGGCAGCCCCGCGGTCACACCTCAAGATTGCCGCGTTGGAACGCCCTAGGCAAGAGGGGAAAATCTCATAATAGTCCCAGCAAAACAACAGCTTGCGTGTGTATTGCATATATCTCATGCACGAAAAACGTGGATTACGGATACACCCTGGGCTCGCATGAGAAGTCTGAGCTTCTAGGTGCCGAGTGACCTGAGTGAAGTTGCGGCATCGAGTGCACAACGTGTAGCTGTTACACACCATTGAATCGGCCCGGGTTTCTCGGAGGCCATTTGATTTAGGTCAGACGGTCACGGCCTGACCAGCGCGTTGACGATGGTAATTGGCGTCGAACTCCGCAAGAGGGATGTAGCCCAACGGCCCCATGAGCCGATGATGGTTGAACCAGGCTACCCAGTCCAACGTTGCGAGTTCCACGGCCGGCTTAGTCGGAGGATTCAACCGGTTGTCGCAATACCTTCAACGAGTAGGTGTTTATGGGGCGATCCGCAGGAAGAGTGGAGCAAATGACAGGGAGAGATGCAATGCGCTCTCCTGGAGCGCCATCGGCGGACCGGGCACCGGCATGACCCATCTGGCCACCACGCTGGGCGTGAAAGCGGTGCAGCGACATGGCACGCGCAGCGCTTTCACCCCACGATCGAACTGGTGAACGCGCTCTAACAGGAGAAGGCGGCCGGCAACGCCGGCCAGATTGCCCATCGGCTGATGCACGCCGACATGCTGATTATCGATGAACTCGGTTATCTACCGTTCAGCCAAGCAGGCGGGGCCTTGCTCTTTCACCTGCTCAGCAAGCTCTACGAGCACACCAGCGTCGTGATCACCACAAACCGAGCTTCTCCGAGTAGGGCAGCGTATTCGGCGACGCGAAGATGACCACCGAGCTCCTCGATCGCCTCACCCATCACTGCCACATCGTGGATACGGACAACGAGTCCTGGCGCTTTCGGCTCAGCACGACCACCGCTGATGCACTTCGCGCCACGTCATCCAAGAAACGAAAAGGAGGCAAAACCGAACCGCCGGAACAACTGACTTTCGCAGACCAGGGCCCCCTCGGGTAGCCTTGCTCGGTGGGTCAATTTTCAACGATCGCAGTGCGCCGATCCTGTACGCGACGGACTTCAGCCACAAGAACAAACCAACGCCCTCTTTTGCTAACGATCAAAGGACAGCAGCGCGACCCGACAATGGCACAAAGTGGTCCTTCCAAGAATCAGGAAGACGCAAATAGGGGAGCTAAGGAAGGAAGGAAGGAAGGAAGGAAGGAATTTATAGATGTTCCTTCTTTCTTCTCTTGGCTCACCACTTGGGCAACCCCATCATTGCGATATGAGGCGAACTCCCAGCAACAGCTTTGATCAATGACACTGCGCCAAACAGTTCAACGCTTTTCCCACGGCTGATCGGCCTGCGGTGTGCAAGATTGCTCGTCATCTACCGCCTCAAGGCCGTCAAGAATCGCCATAAGCCCGGCAGGTGTATATCCCAGACTGATCGCACGCTCGATACAAGTGGCCCACGTGGCGCACCGCCCCCCTTCCGCATGGGCAATTAGTGCGGCGGCATCGGCAACCTTAACCTGATGCGAAAGCCAGGGACCAATATCCGGGACAACAAGGGTTTGGGCGACCGTCGCAAGAAGCGGATGAGCCTCGGAGCACTCAAACACGCCATCACCGATGGCGTACAAAGTCGCGCCATCCAGCCTCCGCAACCGGACTAGCCAATGCCACGGTCGGGCGGTGTCAGATGCACTGCGGGGCTGGTTCCCATCTTCCAGTTGCCAACACTCCCCCCCCAAAAACCAGGCGGCCAAGACGCCTCGCAGGCTCTCAAGAGACTGGACAGACCAACGATGAACCCGATCGTCCGATGGCCGCCCTGCGTCATCCAATCCGATTTCCTCGCGCAGGCGCCCCCAAACCTCCAACGGTAGTCCACGACGCCCTCCGAGCGCGGCAAACAGGTTCGACTTCTCCACCCCGATCGCTGCCGCAAGAGAGCGAACGCTCTTCGGTTGCAGGCGACAGAGCGCGGCAAGTGCTGGGGTCAAACGTTTCATGGCGCGAATTCTAGCCCAGAGCGACACCACATTTGACACCGCCTGAGACACCCTGAAATGCAAGGAGTAAACGCGCTCTCGCAAACAAATGACACCACTCTTGACACCCACAATTGCAACCACTAGATTGCCCTTGGCGACACCTTCTTTGACACCCACAATATCCCTGCCGACCAAGGAACCGCACCATGGACGAACCAACTGAACTCCTCGTGCTTCTCAACCGACTTTGGGATGCGCCGCTGCCACCGCGAAAGATTTCGCCCGCCACCCAAGCGGCATACGAAAAGGACCTCCGACGTCTTTTCACCGGAGGCACGGCGATCGCGGCAAAGGCAACGGCCTATCGTTATCGGGCCGCATTGACCTGGTTTCTGGGGCAGCTGCGGGAAACGACCCTGTCCGACTTTGTGCAGACCGGCAAGCTCAGGCACGGCAGGGTTGCACCCGAGCAGCTTTCAATGCTGCGGATCCTGGTCGATTTGCTAGATCGATTCCCGCCGGGCAGCTACGAGCCGCCGCCACTCAACGCGGCGGATCAGCCCGTGAGCGATTTAGCCGACGGTGTGGCGCACTCGAAGCGAGACGAGCTAGCACTCCTCCCACCCGATTGGCGAGAGCGGTTGTTTGACGTCACCGAAGACGACGAAGATCGCGCCGCACTGGCGATCCTGATTTCCACAGGCCTTCGGCCGAGCGAATTCGAGCGTGGCGTGCGCGTTCAGCGCGCATGCGATGAGAACGCGCTGATTTTCCATATCAACGGCAGCAAGGTCACCGAGACAAACGGGCAACCCATTCGGCGTATCGGCGTTCTCATCCAGGGGGACCTGATCGTTCGCGCGATTGAAGACTACCTGTGCGTCTTCGGCGCAGGCGACGACGCCGAGATCGACTTCGGCGCCGACCGTCTCCGCCGACTCGTACAACGCGCAGCTGATGAGGCCCTGCCCGTCGGCGCGCCCCGTCCGACACCCTTGTCGTTTCGTCATCAGCTCGCCGCCGACCTGAAGGCCGACGGGCTCGCTTCGGAAGTCATTGCAGCGTTTCTCGGACACCGATCGGTTCGAACCCAGGGCCACTACGGCAGACGCCGAGACGGCATTGCCGGAAATCGAGGCGTTGCCAACGTCTGGGCGGTCAACCCAGTCCGAGCGAGGACTCGAAGCCATATTGTCTTGAAGAACATAACCGGCGCACTCGTGGATGCCCCCAAGGTTCCGCCAGGAGCCCAATCGGCACCCCAGAGTCACCCAGCAGCGGCTTAGGGAGGTGTCGGCATGGACCCCACCGGCAACCACTTGTCATCAATTGATCTCGCCCGCATAGACGTCAATCAACTCGAGGAAGCACTTGCGGGCCTCCACAAGTTCTCTCGGGTCACAAAGAAGGAGATGGTGCGGCGCCAACTCGCCGCTATCGAGTCCGCTCGCGAGCGCGGCGTCGGTTACGCGGCGATCGCCGCGGCGTTCTCCGCTTCGGGTTGTGCGATTGACGCCAGGGTGCTTCGAAAGTACGTCCATCAGTTGCGTCGAGCCGCCGACAGGTTGCCGGCTCATGGCGACGCAGAAACAGGCGGCCTCGGCAAAACCAATTCGGAGCCACCAACAAGAGGTCGGGCAACCGCGCCCCTCTCCAAAGATGCCGGGCCAGCACCACGACGCAGCCTGAGCAGAAGCGCGCTCGTGGCTGCATCCAACCCCAGCAACGCAACTTGAAGGGAACCCAATCATGGCAATCGCTCAACAATCAAATAGCCCAACGCGCAAGCGCCTGCATGTCATCGCGGGCAAGGGCGGCGTCGGCAAGTCCATGCTGGCCAGAGCGTTGATATGGGCCTCGGCGGAACGTCGGATCAAACTGAAGGCCTTCGACGGTGATGGGTCGAATGCAAGTCTCAAACGCTTCCACCAGGACGCCGATGTCGTTGACGTGGACGGGGACGGCCTCGTCGCACATTGGTATGAGCAGCGTGTTGTGCCGTCGCTCCTGAACTCAGCCGGGTCTAGCGTGTTGCTCGATCTTGGCGCGGGAGCCGAGCGGTTGTTCCGGCGCTGGGCAGCCCAGAACGAGGCTGCAGCGCTACTTCAGGACTACGATGCCGAAATCGTGATCTGGCATGTACTTGAACCGTCACTGGACTCGGTTTCGCCGCTGCTCGACACGCTTAGTGTCTTACCCGAGGTGCGACACATCGTCGCCCTGAACCTTGGCCTGGCGCGTGGCATTCATACCTATGACCCAGAGGCCGCGTTCAAGCCCCTGCTGAGCGAACCGGAATTCCTCGAAGCGGCCCACGGCAAATCGATTCTCAGACTCCCTCCCCTACTCGACGCCGGATTGCTCGATCGCCACGACCTGTCGTTCGCAGATGCGCTAAAGCCGGACTCACCGCTCTCCATCTTCGAACGTGCGCGTGTCCGCAAGTGGCTCACCACCATCAGCGCCCCATTCGCGCAATGTCTGTAGCCGTTAAACAATCGACCCGCATGACGCCGACAGGAATAGTTCGAGCTTGGGCGGCCTGCGAAGCCGAGTGGAAAGCCATCCGTCGAAAGCTGGATCGTGCAGGTGTCGCCCATCACGATCCGCTCTATCCACTGATCGTTGAGATGGCTCTACTACCAGCGCGGCTCTGGCGTATCGCCCTCGCATGCACGGTGATCCTGGTCGCTGCACTTGTCGCGTTCGGCACGATCGAATACAAACATCGATCTCCGCCAATCAGTGGCGTTCGCATCGTCCCAACCGGCAACGGTGATCGCATTGAGCTCGCCCTACCGCTGGGAGCCAAGCGCGTGCCGTGTAGCTCCGATCGTTACCAGCTATGCATAGAACGGCCCCAAAAATAGGAAACCGCCCCAAGGGGATCGCTCGCCCACCCGGCGTCGTGCAGTTGTCCGCGTCCGCCGCTCATCTCCCGTCACGCTTGCGTCGGCCTTGCTGCGCTAGCTAGCCGTCGCTGCAGCAAAGACGCCGAGCGACGCGTTCTCGGCCATAGCGGTCCCTGGGCACCAGGGTGATCGGCTCGCGAACGTCAGCTAACGAGCGTTGAGGCACTCATCGGCAACCGGCGAAAAGCGGTCGGCCCCCTGCAGGACTTCAAGCGCGCAGCCCCTTCCAAACCGGACGATCAAGCGCTCCAGAACGCCGTAATCGGTAGATTACCCACGGCCCTCGCCAAGTTCTCTGAACGCGTCGATGTCGGCGTCGAGCTTCTCTCTTAGCGGCGCGCCCATTGCATCGTCTGCGATCAACCCGAAGGCGACAGCTCGGGCCACCGCTAGAGCGGGAGTCAGGCTCGTGTATCGCCCGTAGAGTTGGCGAGAAGCTCCGTTGTGAAACTCATGGATGCGTTCGACCAGCTCAAACGAACTAATCCCCTGATTCGCCCACGAGTCGAACTGCGCGTGCAGTTCCAACAAGCAAACTCGAAGTTCGGCATCCCACGCCTCGTCCGCAAGTCGGCGGAGCAGTTTGGTCTCGGATCTCGTGAACTCGTTGGGCATCGGGGCCCCTCAACGTGGAAGTGAGGGACAGCCGGAGCGAAGCGGAGGGAACCACAAGCGCAGCTTGTGGCTGTCCCTCTCGACTGTAGTGTTAGGTTGTTGGTACGTCATGAGCTCTTCTCTTTGCTCTTACATACTCAATCAATTGTGCAACTTTCTCACGTTCGGACGCTGGGTACCTAGCGACTACGTTAATAGCTTCAAACGCAAGGCTCTCAAAAGCATTGCTGTTTGCTAGGGCTGCCAGTGCCAAAGACGTAAGCAAAGCGTATGGCGGTTGTGCAGTGTTGAAATTTCGTTGAGGCGAATTGACCCGCTCTTCAAGAGCCGAGATGGTTTTGCACTCCTCCAAGACAGGAAGAACGGCGTCAAAGAGAACTGTTGAAACGGCACTAGTTGCGGAGTTTATATCTTGGGTTGAAGACACAAGGTAGGCTGTTTCTTCGCGACCAGTGAAGTAACTGAGCTGAACGATTGCTGTTTCGGAAAGCTTTTGATACTTCTCTGGCGCCCCGGAGAAAAGATGAGCAATTTCCTCAACAGGATCGGCCCTAAGGCCGATCACAACAGAGAACTCAAAGGCGGGCTCCAGATCGACGATGGAGATATAGACACTTTGCCGGCCCTGTGGAATTGCGCGTACAAACGCTTCTTGGCCTTTGTTGAGTTTGAAAGAATGCGGCTTGAGAGCCTCACTTAGCCTGGCATAGATAGCGGTTCGTACATCCGTGAGCTTCATTTAATTGCGGACAACCTAACGTTGGACGTGAGGGGCGGCCGGAGCCGCGAAGCGGCGGAGGGAATTTGCAAGCGCAGCTTGCAAAGCGTCCCTCTCGACGGAACTGTTAGGCGTGTTCGCGCCCAGATCTGAACTCGCCTACGCGAATAAAAAACAGATCGCCATCAAATGTTTTAGCCTCGAATACGGGGGTGGGTTTACATTGGTGCAAGCCAACTAATCTCGCTTGTTTTCCATTGAAATAGCCGCTCTGAATGATTACTTCTTCTAGAAATTTGTGCGCCACCCCTTCGGCAGGGGACCCCTTCTTCCACTGAGCACAAATCTCATGATAAATGTCGTCGTGGACGTAGGCGCCATGGAGTGCGGATCGAGGAATTTGATTCTTGCATCTCATTTCATGTAGGAGTGGTTTGACGGAATTTCCCCACTCCTCCATCAGGGCTCCTGCCCCTTCGTCTATACCGCCGCCTAGCCCTCCTATTCGGCAGCAAGCGAGTAGGGCTTGTTTTCTTAGCCAATGGTGCGAACTTAAGCCAAGGGCATCAGCTAGCATCATGGTCAGCCATGCGAAAAAACCAAGTGTGATACCGTAAATTAACCGAGGCATATTTCTGGTGAGCCTAACGTTGGACGTAACGGGCGCCGGAGCGCAGCGGAGGGAACCAAAATGCGTAGCATTTTGGCGTCCCGTTGACGGACTTGTTAGGCCTAAGCACCAACGACTTTCTCGAAAAGAGAAGACACGAGTCCGGCTGCTTGTGCGGAGATTAGCGTGGTACCAAGCCCGGTTAAGTCAGCAGTGACGCCAAGCCACTTAATGAGCTTGGATTCGCGCAACCGATCAAGCCGCTCGTTCTGAGGCATGTCGTTGGTAGCCTCCAAAATCTTCAGCGCTTCAATTAGGTATTCAGGAGGGGTTTCGGGGGGGAGCCCGAGACGTTGAAGGATGCTGGGAGGGTCTCTTAGTTCGATCGCTTGCGCCGTATTTACAATTTCGAGGTTGTTGGCGTGAATCTCGGCGTCCTTGGGTGCTGATATTCCGCCTCCACAGTTTGAAATTCTGACGTTGTTCAGATGTATAGCCATGACAACTCCAATTTGCCTAACGTTGAAAGTAACCGGCACCGGAGCGCCAGCGGAGGGAACCCAAACTGCGCAGCAGTTTGGGTGTCCGGTTGACTGACCTGTTAGCCATTGCTATTTCCGGGCAAGTTCGCAGAAGCCTTCGTGTTGCTCGCCGTTTGTCGATGCCTTCCAGCGACCGGTTCCCGTTGGCTCAACTTCGACCGTAAGTACATTTTCAACCGATGGCCGACCAACTAGTACGAGGCGTTCGCCACGTTTCTCGATATGGCACAAGAACTCGGTGTTCTTGTGGGACTGAACGAAGGCGCCAAGCGGGTGTTCGAACAACGAAGGAGCAGTTGGTACGCCGGAGAGAATGCAGTCGGAACTCGACGGAGCGCTGGCAAGTGCGGTCGGGTTGGCGAGCAAGAGGAAACCAACAAGTTTTCCAGGTTCAGTAAGCAGCGCAATTGCGGACATTGGTTTTGCAGTGGCTAACGTGGAAGTAACCGGCACCGGAGCGTCAGCGGAGGGAACCAAACTGCGCAGCAGTTTGGTGTCCGGTTGACTGCACAGTTAGGCTTCTTTGCATAACGAAAGAAGAGCATGGTTTGGTGGGGCATGCAGGGAAATATGGGCCTGAAAACCGGGGTCGTAGGCTATGGCCTCAGGTAAGAATAGGGAGTAGCGCGAGGTGGCAGTTTTGATTTCGTAGCCATTGATGCCTTCCTCGGTATTTTTCTTGGCCAAAGTGATTGGGTCGCTCCACGAAACGGTAACTGGGCGTTTTGAGAAGTAGGACTTTCCACGAAAATATTGGGGTGATACGAACACATACTTGTACTGCAGCGTGTACCAATAGCTGCACCCTAGGAGAGCCAATATGACTGCACAGGCGGTTAGTGAGGACGCTATGCCGGCATGCTTGCCAACTAAATAGGCTGTACACAGGACGCCAATAAGCATGACGGCCGTCGATTTCATGTAGGCGCGTTTGACGAAATTCGTGGGTAAGGAAAAGGCAACTTCGTCGGTCATTGGAAGTGGAAGCCTAACGTTGGACGTAACGGGCGCCGGAGCGCAGCGGAGGGTACCAAACTGCGCAGCAGTTTGGCGTCCCGTTGAC
>NZ_JAPFHA010000017.1 GCF_026586805.1 Niveibacterium sp. 24ML
CCGACGTGCGCAGCACGGCGGGGCCGAGGACTGTTTGAGCACCGAGCGTAGCGAGGGCGAGTTCCGCAGGCCCCCGGTGACGCGAGCAGCACAGGGGACCGTGCGCGCAGCGCGCGGCGTTGAAGCGGGGGCCGCTTCTTTGGTTCCTTTCTTGTCGGCACAAGAAAGGAACCCGCCCGCCGGGGCGGGACCCGGCTTGGGCGGGAAGGCCGTCGCAAACCGGCAGCGCCAACCGCAAGCCGACCAAAACGAAAGGTCGGGCCAAGCGGCCCAAACCCGCCCCCACCCCCTTACTCCCCTTCCCAATAATCCACCCCATCCCCTCGCCGCCCGACATGGCGAAAGCTCGCCTGCCCCTCGGCGCCCGGCGCCTTGCCCGCCATCACGAGAAACTTGTCCGAATCCGGGTACTCGCACACATCCGGTTCGCGCATCGAGCTGATCACCAGCACCCGCAGCGGCACGCTGCCAGTGTTGATGAGGTGGTGCGCAGTGTCGCGACCACCAGCCGGCGCGCCCATCACGTCACCAGCACGCACTGGGTGGCGCTGTTCGCCCAGACGGTAGGTGCCTTCGCCTTCGAGCACCACGTAGAACTCGTCGTTGGCGTGGTGGTTGTGGAAGGGGCAGATGGCCTTGCCGGGCGGGATCACGTCGTAACTCACGCCAAGGTGTTTGAGCCCCAGCAGCGCCCCAACCGCGGCATAGGCATCGGCAAAGCGCTCGCCACGCTCGAACACTTCGAGCGGCAGCTCACTCAGGTGCAGAACCGGCTTGTGCTCACTCATCGCGTCAGCCTTGCGGCACCCAGTTCGGTTTGCGCTTTTCCAGGAAGGCAGCAATGCCCTCTCGCCCCTCATGGCTGGCGCGGATCGCCGCCAGGCGCCGCGCAGTCTCGTCGGTCAGCTCACGCGACGGCGGTTCGCCTTCGACATCGCGAATCAAATCCTTCACTGCAGCCTGCGCCCCGGGCCCACCTTGCAGCAACAGGGCGATGACCCGCTCGAGCTCGGCATCCAGCTGATCGGCAGCCACTACTTCGTGCAGCAAGCCGTAGGCCTTGGCACGGTGAGCGTCGAAACGCTCGCCGGTCAGCACCAGGCGCCGCGTCTGGCGCATGCCCATCGCGGCCAGCACGTAGGGGCTGATGGTTGCCGCCGCGATCCCGAGGCGCACTTCAGTCAGCGCAAACTGTGCCCCCTCGACGCCCACGGCAATGTCGCACACGCTGATCAGGCCGACCCCGCCGCCATAGGCCGCGCCCTGCACCCGCGCGACGACCGGCTTGGGGCTGGTCGACAGCGCAAAGAGCAAAGACGCCAACTGGCGTGCATCCTGAAAGTTGGCTTGACCATCCAATTGCGCGGCACGCTTCATCCATTCCAGATCGGCGCCAGCGCAGAACGACGGCCCCTCGGAGCACAGCACGATGACCCGCACCGCCGGGTTGCCGACCAGCAAATCAAGCCCACGATGCAAGTCGTGAATCAACTGCTCGTCGAGCGCGTTGTGGCGCTCAGGCCGATTAAGCTTGAGACGGCCGACCGCGCCGGCCACTGACATCTGTACGACTTCGCTCATGTTGTTCTCCCTTACATCCGGAACACGCCGAAGCGAGTTGCTTCAATCGGCGCATTCAGCGAGGCGGCGATCGCGAGGCCCAGCACGCGGCGGGTGTCGGCCGGGTCGATGATGCCGTCGTCCCACAGGCGCGCGCTGGCGTAGTACGGGTGGCCCTGGGTTTCATATTGCTGGCGGATCGGCGCCTTGAAGGCCTCTTCCTCCTCCGCGCTCCAGCCGCCGCCCTTGGCCGCGATGCCATCCTTCTTGACCTGCGCGAGCACGCTCGCGGCCTGCTCGCCGCCCATCACCGAGATGCGCGCGTTGGGCCACATCCACAGGAATCGCGGTGAGTAAGCACGGCCACACATGCCGTAGTTGCCGGCGCCGAAACTGCCGCCGATCACCACGGTGAATTTCGGCACCTTCGCGCAGGACACGGCGGTGACCATCTTCGCACCGTCCTTGGCGATGCCGCCGTTCTCATACTTGCGGCCGACCATGAAGCCGGTGATGTTCTGCAGGAACACCAGCGGGATGCCGCGCTGGCTGCACAGTTCGATGAAGTGCGCGCCCTTCTGTGCGCTTTCCGAGAACAGGATGCCGTTGTTCGCGACGATGCCGACCGGGTGGCCGTGGATGTACGCAAAGCCGGTGATCAGCGTGCTGCCGTAGCGCGCCTTGAATTCATCGAAGCGGGAACCGTCGACGATGCGCGCGATCACCTCGCGCACATCGAAGGGCTTCTTCGCATCGGCGGGAATCACGCCGTAGAGCTCGGCAGCGTCGTACAGAGGCGGCTCGGGCTCCGCGATGGCGGGGCCGGCGGAGCGCTGCGTGTTCAGGTGCGAGACGATGCGGCGCACCTGACCGAGGGCGTCGTGGTCGTCTTCGGCAAGGTAGTCGGCCACACCCGAAAGCCGTGTGTGCACATCGCCGCCACCGAGGTCTTCGGCACTCACTTCTTCGCCTGTCGCGGCCTTCACCAGCGGCGGCCCGCCGAGGTAGATCGTCCCCTGGTTCTTCACGATCACCGTCTCGTCGCTCATCGCCGGCACATAGGCGCCGCCCGCGGTACACATGCCCATGACGCAGGCGATCTGCGGAATGCCCGCGGCACTCATGTTGGCCTGGTTGAAGAAGATGCGGCCAAAGTGATCGCGATCGGGGAAGACCTCGTCCTGCATCGGCAGAAAGGCACCGCCAGAGTCGACGAGATAGATGCAGGGCAAGCGGTTTTCGGCCGCGATCTCCTGCGCGCGCAGGTGCTTCTTCACGGTGATCGGGTAGTAGGTGCCGCCCTTCACCGTGGCGTCGTTGGCGATGATCAGGCACTCGCGGCCCGAGACCCTGCCGATGCCGGCGACCACACCGCCAGCGGCGACGTCACCGCCGTACATGCCCCAGGCCGCCATCGGCGAGAGTTCCAGGAATGGCGTGCCGGGATCGAGCAGCGCTTCGATGCGTTCGCGTGCCAGCAGTTTGCCGCGTGCGCGGTGCTTGTCGCGCGCATCGGCGCTACCCCCTTGCGCCACCTGCGCGAGCTTTGCGCGCAAATCCGCAACCAGCGCGCGCATCGCCTCGGCATTGGCCTGAAACCCGGCGTCGCGCGGGTTCAGTTGTGAATGCAGAACAGTCATCGGTACAGGCCACCCCCATGGCCGGATACTTCAGAATGCGGCAGTGGCGAACACCGTCGCTCGGTAGTTCAGCGTGTAGCGGCCCCCCGCCGCGTACCTCGCAAATGCAGTCTCGATTGCCGCCTCGGCTTCCGCCCGGCGCGCGCTGTTGGGCCGCGGCATGTACGAACGCGAGAAGACCAAAGCGCTGAAGGCGGCCTGATCGAGCGAGAGCCGGTGGCCCAGTTCGAAATGCAGGGCCCCGGCGCCGAGAAAGCCGGCCGGCGCGCAAGCCTCAAGGGCGCGCATCTGTTCATGGGCGTCACTGCGGAACTGCGCCAGCAAACTGGCGAGCGCGGCATCGGCACCGCTCACGACATCGCGCTCATTGCCCACCAGGGCAACCCAGCCCCCCGGCCGCAGGATGCGAGCAAACTCGGCGCGCGTTGGCGCCTGATCGAACCAGTGAAAGGCGGTACCGACGACGATGCCGTCGACCGACGCGTCCGGCAGGCCGGTTTGTTCAGCGGTACCGCTGAACATCTGGAACGAGGGCAGCACCGCCAGCAGCTGCGCCCCGGCTTCACGCATCGCGTTGTTCGGTTCGATGCCGGTGACCGTGTAGCCATGCTGCAGGAAGGTTTGCGCGAGCAGGCCGGTACCGCAGCCAATATCGGCCAGATGCTGGCCCGCGCGTGCCCCCACCCGCTCCGCCAGGCGCGCGACCAGCGCATCCGGGTAGCCGGGCCTGCCGACGATGTAGTCGCGTACCTTCTCGGTGAACAGACCACGTGTTTCTGCTCTGGACACCTTAGAACGCCCCCTCCGCAAGCCAGCGCTCAAGCTGCGGCAGACGATCTACGCCCCAGAACGGCTCACCCTCGACAATAAAGAAGGGCGATCCGAAGACCCCACGCGCGATGGCCACATCAACCTCGGCCTTGAAACGCTCCTTCAGCACCCCGCTGGCAACTGCGGCGGACAACTCGGCCCGCTCGACGCCCAGGTTCGCGGCGATTTCAAGCACCACATCGGGCTCGGAGATATTGCGGTCTTCAATAAAGTAGGCGCGGTAGACCGTGCGCGCAAACTGGCGCGCCAGATCGGTGTTGCGATCGTTGAGCCACAGGAAAGCGCGCGCAGCATGCTGCGTCGGCACCGGAAAGTGTGTGGGCGCCTTGAAGGGCAGCCCGAGAAAGCGCGCCGAGCGTGCCACATCGCGCTCGACGTACTCACCCTTGAGCGGCACATTGGGCAAAGGCTGCGCACCCATCGCCTTGAATGCAACGCCGAGCAGGATCGGGTGCCACAGCACCGCGCGGCCGTGCTTGTCGGCAATCGCGTCGATCACCTCGGCGGCAAGGTAGCCGTAGGGCGACGAGAAATCGAAATAGAAGTCAATCGGAGCTGGCATCGGCAGAGTCCTCAGAACGGCCCTTCAGCCAGCCACTTTTTCAGGATCGGCAAACGCGAGTAGCCCCAGAACGGCTCACCATCAACGATGAAGAAAGGCGCGGCAAACACGCCTCGCGAGATCGCAAGTTCGGTCTCGGCCTTCAGGCGCTCCTTGAGCTGCGAGCCGGTCAGCGCTTCGTGCGCAGCGGCGCGCTCGAGCCCGAAGGATTCGATGATTTCGAGCACGACATCCAGATCCGCAATGTTGCGGTTCTCGACGAAGTAGGCATGAAACACCTTGCGGGCGAATTCCTTGGCCCGCTCCGGGTCGCGATCCTGCCCCCAGAGGAAGGCGCAGGCCGCGTGCTGGGTCGGGATCGGGTAGGCACTTGGGTGCTGATAGGGCAACCCAACGAAACGCGCCAGCCGCGACACATCGCGCTCGACGTAGTCGTTGCGCAGCGGAATCGTCGGCAACGGTGCGCCACCCACAGCCTTGAAGGCGGTGCCGATGACGATCGGATGCCAGATCACGGTGCGCTTGTGGCGCTCGGCAATCTCCTCGATCAGGTGGGCGGCAACATACGAATAGGGCGAGGCAAAATCAAAATAGAAATCAACAAAGGCGCTCACGCGAGCTCTCCAGGGCGGGATGGGACGAATGCTTCGCCGCCGATGCGGCACCCGCGCATCGTAGTCGAAGGCGGTCCCGATGTGGGGTTAGCTGGCCGCCAAAGCGCGCGCAATGACCATCCGCTGGATGTCGCTGGTGCCTTCATAAATCTGACACACCCGCACGTCGCGATAGATGCGCTCGACCGGGAAATCGCTGACATAACCATAGCCGCCATGGATCTGGATCGCATCGGAGCAGATCCGCTCTGCCGCCTCGCTGGCGAAGAGCTTGGCCTGTGAGGCTTCCTTCAGGCATGGGCGTCCGGCATCTTTCATTGCGGCGGCATGCCAGACCATCTGGCGTGCGGCTTCCAGGCGGGTCGCCATGTCGGCAAGGCGAAACCCCACTGCCTGGTGCGCAATGATCGGCTGGCCAAAACTCTCGCGCTCTTTCGCGTAGCGCAGCGCCGCCTCAAACGCTGCCCGCGCCATGCCCACCGACTGCGCTGCAATGCCGATGCGGCCGCCTTCAAGGTTGGCCAGCGCGATGCGGTAGCCCTCACCCGCCGCACCGAGCAAGGCTTTGGGCCCGACCAGGCAGTCGTCGAACGCAATCTGCGCCGTATCGGATGCATGTTGCCCGAGCTTGTCCTCAAGATGGGTCACGGTGTAGCCCGGGGTCGCGGTCGGTACGATGAAGGCTGAAATCCCCTTCTTGCCGGCGGCCGGGTCGGTGACCGCAAACACAATCGCGACGTCGGCGTGTTTGCCGGTCGTGATGAACTGTTTGACGCCCTTGATGCGCCAGCCCTCGCCGTCGCGCGTCGCGAGGGTGCGAATCGCGCCGGCATCCGAGCCGGTATGCGGCTCGGTCAGGCAGAAGCAGCCCAGCATCTGGCCGCGCGCCAGCGGATCAAGCCACTGACGCTTCTGCGCCGCGCTGCCAAACGCGTTCAAAGGCCCGCATACAACCGAGTTCTGTACGCTGACGATCGTGGAGGTGGCGCCATCGGCGGCGGCAACTTCTTCAATCGCCAGCGCAAGCGACACGTAGTCGAGCCCCGCCCCGCCAAATGCTTCGGGCACCACGATGCCCAGCACGCCCAAGCCGGCCAGGCCGGTCAGTGCCTCACGTGGAAAGCGGTGTTCGCGGTCCCATGTGGCCGCGTGCGGTGCGATGCAGTCCTGCGCGTAGGCGCGCACCGCATCGCGGATCATTTCCTGGTCCTGATTGAGCAGCATCCTGCCTCCTCGCGAAGTGGGACACACCCGGGTGCAGGTGCCGTCCCCCCTCAACACCCCAGGTCGGGGCTCTCTCCGAGGCAACGCTTGTGGCGCCCCTCGCAGGGCGCCGAGTATTCCAAAACAACGTGCAGGAAACTGCCTTCCGGAAGACGATCACGAAACGAGCCACACAAGCGGGCGGCTCATTCGTCGACAAAAGCAGTTTCCTACAGCCCACCGCCCGCCGGGCCGGCACTGGACTGGGTCTTGGTGCCGACCGCACCCCGGACATCATCCGGGTTCAAGGTTTTCACCTCCCCCGGCCGCGCTTTACGGGGAATGATGCTACCGGTCACCATCACACGTTCGCCGTCATCCTCATCCGCTGCGGCGACTTGAGATGATCCGGTTTCGTCGGTCGTCGCGCACGCGCCCAGCATCATCAAACTTGCTGCGGATAGCAGCGCCATCAAGGTCTTGTTCAAGGTTTTCTCTCCACAAGGGGTTGTCCTGGCACCTGTTGGATGCCAAGGCAGAAGCCTAGCGGTGTTCAGCTTCCTTGAACAGATTGCGGCGAGAGGCGGCATCGGCGCACTTCGATGCCGCTGATCGGCGGCGCGCCGCGTGACCGTGCAAGGGCCTGATCAGCCCCGCTCGGTGCGGTGTTTGTTCTCCAGCGTGGTGGCGATACCGATTAGCAGTGCGCCGACAACGATGGTCACAACATAGCCGCCGACAAAACACATGAACCCGACTGACATGGCGCTTCTCCCTGGCTGTGGGCGCGCGGTAACGCGCGCTTCTGGCGACGCCGCCGCCGATTCGCCACGAAGACCCCCTCCGCAGCCTGGCCGCATCGCATCCGGCCAATCATTGGTGCGACGCGGGCAGGCAGCGTTGATGCGCGTCAACCGGGTTTCGCCGGGCGAAACACGCCTGCACAGGCAGCACGTTGCGGATCGTCCCGCGGCAGCCGTTCGCACAAGGCCTTGCCTTGCGCGATAAGGCGATCATGGGCCGCGGCGCGCGCGCCCGGTTTGCGCCACTCGGCGAGCTTGCCGGCACTGCGGGTGAGCACGCCGAGGTTGCGCTCGTAGAAGGCATTCGGTGTATTCGCGGCTTCGGAGAGCAACTTGGAGGCCGCCGCCTCGATCTTCACCACCTCATCCGGCGCCAGTTCGAGCAGGCCGTTAACGTATCCGGCGCCCCACTGCAGGCGGGTGGCACCGCCCTTGGCGGTATCCCAGGCCGCTTCGTACCATTTGAGCGCCGAGGCCGTGTCGCCACGCTTCTTGGCATTGCTGCCGAGCATGCGCATGAAGTAGTACGGCGCGTGCGAACGCTTGAGTTCTGCCGCGAGCAAGGTGTCCGAGTCATCGAGCAGGCCGGCCTCGGTGAGCACCCCGGCGGCGGTGTAGATCACCGACTGCCGCTCGTAGCGGTTTGTCGTCGCTTGGTCGGCGGCCTGGATCTGAGCCTTGATTGCGGGCACCGCGACCGGGCTCACGCCGTCAAGCTCGCCCAAAGCGACGCGGCCGCCCAGCGCAACCAGCCGATCCGCAGTGGACAGGGTGGCGTCCTGCGCCAGCGCCGCCAGGGCGGCATCCCACCTGGTCGCGAGCAGTACGCGCTCGGGCCCCGCCACGGTGAGCGACGTCACCATCTTCGCCGGGTTCGCAACCAGCAAGTCGAAGTGGCTTCGAACCAGCGCAGGATCGCCGAGCACGTGGTTCAACAAGCCCGCGCCCGACGCATCGCCCGGCGCCGGCTGCGGCGAGACCTCGGCCTGTGCCGACAAGGCCTTGAGCGCCAGCCGCGTGGCCAGTTCCGGTTCGGTGGGTGGCACCGCCGCCGCCAGCTGCGCCAGCGTACCCGCCAGGCGGCCCTTGGCAATCAACTGTTCTTCGTCGGCATCGAAGGCGTAGTAGGCGAGCAATCGCCAGTCATCCGGCGCGAGCGTCTTGCCCGCCAGCGCATCGGCCAGCACCGCCTTGACCGGGCGATTGGCGTTCATGCCCAGTGCCAGCACCTGCAGGTAGCGCTGGGCATCCACCTCGCCCGGCAGGCGCGTGAGCTCAAGCCCATCGGGGCTGAAGAGGATCATCGTCGGATAGCCGCGCACCTTGAAGCGGGCAGCGAGTTTCTGGCCTTGCGGCGAATCACCGTCGAGTTCGACCGGAATGAAGTGCCGCGCGCGTTCTGCGAAATCGGCGCGGTTGAACAGCGTGGCTTTCACCTGATTGCAGTAAGGGCACCAGACAGCGCCCCAGTACAGGAACAGCGGCTTGTTGGCACGCTTGGCCTCGGCGAAGGCGGCGTCGACATTGCCCTTGAACCAGGGCACCGCAGCCGCGCCACTGACGGCAGGCTGGCTTTGCGCGGCCGGCGCTGGCGTGGCGGGGGTGTCAGGTGATCGGGAACAAGCTGCAAGCAGCAAGAGCGGCGCAAAGCGCCATACGCGAAGGGTCATGCATTGTCCTTGTCAGGCACAGGCTTGTCGGCCCGCCACCGGTGAAAACGGCCGCGCTTCTGGCACGGCATGAGGCCGGCATTCTGCCTTCAAGCGCGCCGCTGCGCCCGCCGCGGGCGCGGCTACCAGGCCAGCGGCGTACCGTCGTAGTTGAAATAGCCGCCGTTGTCGGCCGGGCCGATGCGTTCCAGCACGCCGCGCATGCCAACCACCGAGTCGTAGGCCTCGATCTGCGCGTTGGGGCCGCCCATGTCCGTCTTCACCCAGCCCGGATGCAATGTCACCACCGTCACACCCCGCGGGCCGTATTCGTTGGCGGCACACTTTGCGACCATGTTCACCGCCGCCTTCGATGCGCGGTAGAGCAAACCGGTGCTGCTGCGGGTGCCGCTGATCGACCCCATCATCGACGAGATCACCGCGATCTTGCCGCCCGTACCCACCACCGAATCGGCAAAGGCCTGGATCACCCGCATCGGCCCCAGCACATTGGTATGCATCACGGCATCGAAGTCGGCGTCGCCGGGCGCCAGAAAGCTGCTTGTCTCCGGCCCGTAGAGCCCGGCGCACACGATCAGCAGATCGAGAGGATCCTCATCGGCATGCCAGGCCGCGCCGGCGATCGAATTGGCCGAGGTCACATCAAGCGGAATCACCTCGACGCCCTTCACCCGCATCAAACCGGTGGCGGCGGCCGGGCTGCGCACCCCGGCGTACACCTTCCAGCCCTGGATCGCATACTGCCGCGCGAACTCCAGCCCGATGCCGCGTGAAGCGCCTGCAATCAATACGGTCTTGCGGGTCATGCCTTGATCCCTCCCGGATGCTTTCGATTTGTCAGCCACACGCCCAGCAGCACCATGGCGCCACCGGCCAGCACCGACAGGCCGACATGTTCGTTCAGCAGCAAGGCCGCGAGCAAGACCGCGCTGACCGGCACCAGATTGATGAAGGCCGCCGCGCGCGCCGCGCCCAGCCGCATCACGCCGTTGGCGTACCACACATAGGAAAACCCGCTGCCGAGCACCCCCAGGTAGAGCAGCGCCGCCCACGCCTGCCAGGAAAGCACCGGCAGGCTGCGCAGCGACCCATCGACCAGCCCGGCGATCAGCAGCATCAGGCCGCCAGCCAGCGAGGCGTAGAAGGTCATGCTCAGGGGCGAGAGCGTGCGACTCGCGCGGCGGCCGATCAAGGTGTAGGCGGTCCAGCCGGCAACGCAGCCGAGAATGGCCACTTCGCCACGACCGATCTCGCCGCGCAACAGGGCAAAGGGATCCCCGCGGCCAATCACCAGCAGGCAGCCGACCAGCGCAATCGCCACGCCAAGCAGGCGGGCCGGGCGCAGTGACTCGCCCATCAGCAGCCATGCCGCCAAGGCAACCGCCACCGGATTGAGGGCTATCACCAGCGCGCCGCGCCCCGCCTGCACCTGCTGCAGGCCGTAGAAGAAGCAAAGGTTGTAGAGCAGGATCCCGGTGGCGCCCATCGCCACGACACGCGCGGCATCCGCCCCGGTGATCCGCGGCAGCCCGGCCGAGGCCCGCCACACCAGGGCTCCGAGCGTCAGGGTGCCGAGCACGAATCGCCAGCCCGCCGCCGACAGTGGCGGCATCTCGGCGGCAAGGATGCGCCCGGCGATCCAGGTACCACCCCAGATGATGGCAACGAGCACTTGCTGGGCGACGACGGCAAACGGCGGCGAGGCGGGCATCAATGCGCAGACCTTTGGCGCAAAACAGATTGCAGAATGATACGGGCCGCACCGCTGCGGCGCTCGCAGGCTCAAGCCGCCACGCTGCTGACGATGGCAGCAAGCTCGGCACTCACCCGCTCCGGAACGCGCGCCGCGATCTGCGATTCGATTGCCTGCCGTGCAGCGCTGTCACCGCCGGCGCAGACCGCCTCGGCCCAGGCGATGGCCAAGGCCAGCGGCTCGGCCGCTGCTGCCGCCACGTTGTGCCGCGTGCGCAACCAGTGCAGGACGTTGGGTGGAACATGCCAGGAGGCCAGCATCAACCAGGTCTCGTCAATGCCGTCCACCACGCGCATCGCCCGCGATGGCAGGGCAAGCCGAGCGAGATCGCAGGCGAAAGCCGCGAGCGCCAGCGCGGCCGCGTCGGCCGGTGCAAGATGGCGTGCCAGCACGCACGCCGCGCGCGAAGCCAGCGCCCCACGGCGCCAGATTTCACGCAGCTGCGCGGGCGAATCGGCAGATGCCGTCGGAACGCAAGCCTCGACAATGCTCCGCAGCGCGTCGGCCGGAATCCGGGCGAGGAGCGCGGCATCCAGGATGCAGGTCTCGCGCGCACCCTGAGCGGCCTCCGCGCAGTAAGCCAGCACGCGCAGGTGCAGGACCGGATCCTCGGCCAGCGCCTCACACAGTTCAGCCGGCGTGGCACCGCCCTCGGCCAGCACGCCCCTGAGCCATGGCAGGCGCGGGCTATGGCGCGGCCAGCTCGGCGATGTATTCCAGTGCTCGGCGCGGCGCGCTCCAAACAGTTGTTGCGCCGCGCGCCGGCACAGCGCCGGCGTGACGCCGAAGCGATCGCGAAAGGCACGCTCAAAAGTATTGCGGTCGGCGTAGCCGATGCGCTGCGCCAGATCGTCGGTCTTTTCGTCCGAGCCGAGGATCGCGTCCATCGCAAGCCGCGCGCGATGCGCTGCAAGCAGCGCCGAGAAGCGGCACCCCTCATCGGCCAGTTGGCGGCGCAGCGTACTGGCGCCGATCGCCAGCGCGGCGGCGGCGGCATCGAGGCCAAGGTTGCGCAAATCAGGCTGAGCCGCCAACCAGCGGGCGACGCGAGACGCCGCCGTGTCCGATTGCCTGACCGCCGCGAGGCGCCCTTCATACATGGGCCTGATCGTGCGACGAAGGGCTGCGCTGGCCCCCGGCAGATGCAGCGTGAGCACCGCGGCCGGATAGCTCAGCGCGAACTCATCGGCTGCCATGCGCGGCGTAATGCCCAGCAAGCCGGACAGAGTCGCCAGGTCACCGACATCGCGCGTCATCAACTCGGCCTGCCGCATCGGCAGCGCAACGCCACTGATGTAGCTGAGCACGCGCGACAGCCAGACCAGGATCGACTCGTAGCGCAGGCGCACGCCCAGGCGCGCCGGCCGATGCATCGGAGCGAGCGCGATCCTCACCAGGCCCCCGTGACAGCCGCAGTGAAAGCGGCCATCGGGGAACAGCAGACCCGCCAGCCGCCCCATCTCGTCGAGCGCAGCGCCAAGGGAGTCATGGGCACGCAAGTAGTACACCAATCCGTCGCCGGCCGCCATGTCGAGCTCTGCCGCCAGCCACGCGAACGCATGCGGATCGCCGGCGGCATGGAGCCACTCGCTCATCTGCAGCGCCGTCTCGGCAGGCAGCGGCGTGGTGTCGGACGGCGCCACGCGGGTCAAACCAAAGCGCGACTGCAAGACCTTGAGCCGCTCCGGCTGATCGCGATAGCGCACAAACAAGGCCTGGAAGTGCCGCATCTGCGGCACGTACTCATGCTCGTCGCTCATCGCTCCACCCGTGATAGCCCCATTTCCACAGTCTACCCGCGCACTCAGAGCGCGGGAGCAGCAGTGATGAGCGGCTTTGCGGTAGGCGGCCCGCGCCTTAATCGCTAGGATGCCGCATCCTGTGGGTTGCCCCGAGGCCCCTGCCGCGCGCTGTGGCGCGGCCGCGCCGCACGCCAACCCGCAGCACCGGACGCGACACCCGCCCCACTGTGGCCCGGATGTCCTGCGCCCCAACGCCGCGCAACCCAAGGATGTGCGCGGGCTCACGTTCGAGATTCCTTCACATTGACTCATGGCGCCGTGAATCGCGGCGCCGGCTTTTCTATTTCCGGAAGACGCATGTTCAAGCTCCCCTTCAATACTTTCATCGCCCCGCTTGCGGCCTGCGCGATCGCCGCGACTCTGGCCGCGTGTGGCGGAGGCGGCGGCGACACGGCCGGCCCCGGCAGCGGCGACCCTGGCAATGGCAACAGCACCGGCGGATCAGGTAACAGCGGTAACACAGGCGGCTCGGGAAATACCGGCGGCGGCTCTGGCGGCACCACGCCGCCCGACCTTATTGCCCAGGCACTGCAAAGCGGTGACGCGAGCGCGCTGACCGCGCAGGATCGCCCCGCCCTGCTCGCGCGTGCAGTGAGCGCCGCGAACACGCTCGGCGCGAAACAGACCCAGGCGCTGGCCTCGATCTATGGCACCGACGTCACACAACTGGCGCTGAACCACAGCACCAACAGCAGTTCGATCACGGCCGCCAAGACGACGATCGCGACGCCGCTGATCGTGTCGGACGACGGCACCGGGATGGCGGCGATCGCACAGGTCGGCCCGGGACGCGGGCTCGCCTACGGCGCCAACGTACTGAGCTGGATGGCCGGCACCACGCGCGAGCAGCAGCACCTGCCGCTGTTCAACCGCGCCTTCGCCTGGCTGCTGACGGGCGACGGCGCCGCGAAGCTTCCGGCCACCCTCACGGTCGGCAGCGCGGGCTACGATGCCAACACGGTGAAAACCTACCTTGCCCGCGTGGGCAGCACCGCAAGCCTGACGAGCTGCAAGGTCGACGACCCGGCAAACACCTGCTGGAAGGATCTTGACCTGATCGTGTTCGGTTCAGGCACCACCGACAGCGCGGGGCTCTCCGCGCTGGTGCGCGGCTATCTGGAGGCGGGCAAGCCGGTGATCTACATGCACCCGAGCTGGGTGGATTCGGCCGGCGGCCGCACCGTGCTCAGTGCGATGGGCATGAACCTCGGTGGCTACCCGGGCAACTACTTCGCCAGCGCCGAAGCGGTATCGGTTGGCGCCACACGCACCCGTGCCGACAGCCTCGCGCGCGGCGATCAGTTCGGCGCGCTGCTCAACACCCTCAATCTGCTCAGCCGCACCGACCTCACGCTGGACTTCACTGACACCACGCCGCTGAGGCCGATCGACGCGGTGCAGACCGCGCTGTCTTCGATGCAGGCACGCGGCATCAACGTGTTCGCCGACCCGGACAGCGAGTTGTACCGCCTGCTGGTGCTGTGGGCCGACCAGGTTCGCACCGGCGTGGTCTACGGTGCACCGCTTTCCAGTAAGGGCGACTCGGACGACTTCCTGCGCGCCTACGCATCCGACTCCTGGCTGGTGTTCAACCGCGCCGCGACCACGATCCCGCCCAAGGGCGCCGGCGACTTCATGCCGGCAACAGCGAACAACATCGCGGTGAGCAGCGACTTCGAAGAGATCGAGGTGACGATCCCGCAAAGCGGCGGCATCACGCTGATCGGCCGCGCGGCGATCCCCGGCAAACCGGTGACGATCCAGGTCGTCGATACCGCCGGCGCCACCAGCCTCGGCGTGCAGACCAGCTACCTGCGCGCGTATGGCAAACCGCTCTCGGACACGAACTACGCACGCCCGCGTCGCCCGCACTCCTACACCATCCCGCTCGCCGCGGCCGGTGACACGAAGTTCATCACCCCGTTCGGCGGCCCGCTGATGCTCAACTACGGTGGCGCCACGGCAGGCACGGTGGTGAAACTGCGCATCAAGGGCAGCGCAAAGTACGGGCATTTCGATTTCACCGGCAATCCGTCACAGACGGAGATCGACGCCGCGTCGGCAGCCGTCGTGCGGGGCGAATTCGGCTGGCAGACCGCCAAGTTCATCGGCGGTGAGGTGCAGCAGTTGAACAAGTTCGCGCAGAACGTGCTGAGTCAGATGAGCGCGCAGGAGTACGTGGTGGTGCGCCTCAAGGGCATGCTCTTCGACAGCAACCACTTCGCCAATGGCTACAACAACATGCCGATGTCGGCACTGGCGCAGAGCGTCTGCAGCCAATTGGGCTGGAACTGCGATGGCCCGCTCCACCGCGCTCCGAATGTGCAGCACTTCATCGGCTGGCTGGCTGCCTGCGGCTTCCTCTGCTCGGGCAATCCGTCCGACGGCAGCGCCGGCATCGGCAGCGGTTGGGGGCATGCCCATGAACTGGGTCACAACACGGTGCAGCGCGTGATGCACATCGCGCCCAACGGCAAGGGCTGCGTGGTGGAGTGCGACAACAACATCCTCGCCAGCGCAACCATGATGCGGCAGTACGCGCTGATTGGCCTGGATACCGGCCACGCCACCGATCACCCGGGGCTCTACGCCGACATCGTCGCCAACCGCGCCACCGGGCTGACTGACGAAGCCCTTCGCGCCGACATGGAAACGCGCCTGTGGGCCTACGGTACCTCGCGCCAGGATCCATTGCGCGCGGTGCACTTCCAGATCGCCTTCCAGTACGCCAAGCTGCGCGGCGGGCTGGCGAAGCCGACCATGGAAAGTACGCTGGAGTTCTTCCAGCTGCTGACCAAGGCCGACCGCCTCGTCGCCAAGGCCTGGGACGCCAACAACAAGGCCAAGTACGGCATGGGCCGCTTCGCCGACAACAAGATCAGCAACGAAGACCTGTTCTACGTGCTGAGCTCGAAGATCATCGGCCAGGACATGCGCAAACACTTCGCGATGTACGGCATCCCGCTCAGCCAGACTGCGCTCGACTCGATCGCCGATCTCGGCCTGCCGTCCGCATCGCGTAGTTTCTACGCGCTGGCCAAAGGCAAACACAACCAGCCGGCCACCGGCGCGTGGATGGACATTGAAAGCAGCACCCCGGCTTACGCATTCTGAGCACGCTATGCCAAGAAAAAAGGCCGCCCGAGGGCGGCCTTTTTCATATGCGGAAACGCGTCAGAACAGCTCGACTGCCATCGCCGTTGCTTCGCCGCCGCCGATGCACAGGCTCGCCACGCCGCGCTTGAGGCCGCGCTTCTTCAATGCGCCGATCAGCGTCACGATCACGCGGGCACCAGAGGCACCGATCGGGTGGCCCAGCGCGCAGGCGCCGCCATTCACGTTGACCTTCTCGTGCGGCAGTTTGTGGTCGTGCATCGCGGCCATGGTGACCACCGCGAAGGCTTCGTTGATCTCGAACAGATCCACGCTGTCGGTGTTCCAGCCGGTCTTGGCGTAGAGCTTTTCGATCGCGCCAACCGGGGCGGTGGTGAACCAGGCCGGCTCATGCGCGTGGGTGGCGTGGCCGACGATCTTGGCGATCGGCTTGAGGCCCAGCTTGTCGGCGGTCGAGGCGCGCATCAGCACCAGCGCAGCGGCGCCGTCGGAAATCGACGACGAAGTGGCCGCCGTCACCGTGCCATCCTTCTTGAATGCCGGCTTGAGCGAAGGGATCTTCTCCGGCTTGGCCTTGAAGGGCGATTCGTCCTTGCTGATCTGGACTTCACCGCCTTTGCCGGCAACGGTCACCGGCGCAATTTCCCAATCGAAGCTGCCGTCGGTGTTGGCGGCCAGCGCGCGGCGGGTCGATTCGATCGCAAACGCATCCTGCGCTTCACGCGTGAAACCGTACTTGCTCGCGGTTTCCTCGGCATAGGTGCCCATCGACTTGCCGCCGCCGTTGGGCGTCTTCTCGTAGGCGTCTTCCAGGCCATCGAGCGCCATGTGATCGAAGGTGGTGGCGTGGCCGTAGCGATAACCGCCGCGCGCCTTGGGCAGCAGGTAGGGCGCGTTCGACATGCTCTCCATGCCGCCGGCGACGATCACGTCGACCGAGCCGGCCAGCAGCTGATCGTGCGCCATCATCGCGGCCTTCATGCCCGATCCGCAGACCTTGTTGATCGTCGTCGCCACCGCCGACAGCGGCAGCCCTGCCCCCAGCGTGGCCTGCCGCGCAGGCGCCTGGCCCTGGCCGGCCGGCAGCACGCAACCCATGATGACTTCCTGCACCTGCTCGGGCTTCAGACCGGCACGTTCCACCGCGGCCTTGATCGCAACACTGCCGAGCTGGTGGCCGGTAAAGCCGGCGAGTTCGCCCATCATGGCGCCGATTGGCGTGCGGGCAACGGAAACAATGACGACGGGATCAGACATGGTGCTTCTCCTCAGATCAGGTTGGGCGCGCGGGCCAAGCGTGCGCGCAGGCGTCTCGGAACAACAAGCAGCCTAGGGTACGCGCGCATGATGACCGTACGCCATCAGGGTTCGCCGCAGTGCAGCATTGAAAACTGGCGCGATCCTACAAGGAATCGCCCGCGCCCCGCCAATGCTGTTCGGGCAGGAATGAAGCCGCTGCTTGCGCGGCCCCGCGACAGGGGTGTACGGGGCGCTGCGCCGAGCTGTCAGTTGTCGCCGCCGATCGCCGCCAGCAAGCCACGCGCTTCGCCGCCCACGCTGGGCAGCACGCTTTCGCCGGCGATTTTCTTGAGGGGCTCGCGCGCTTCGCGTTGCAGCGTGAAGCGGATGTCGGGGTAAAGAGCGTAGAGCTGGGCAATGATCGCCAGCGCGCGCGCGCGGTCCGAGTGGCTCGGGAGACTCAGCACCTTTGATGCGGTCGACGCAATCGCTTCGGCGGTATCCGGGTCGCGCAAGCGCTCCATGAAGGTGAGGATGAAGCGCGAGGTGAAGTTGCGGACATCGGTATCCGGGTCAAGCAGGCGGCCCTGGATCGCTGCGATCGAAACGCCCGGGTTGCCCGTCCACTGCAGCATAGAGATCGCGTCGCGGCGTTCGGGGTGGTTGGCGTCCAGCGCGATCGCGATCATCCGGTCTTGCTGGCCCATCGCAAAATCGCGCAACTGGGCATCGAAGGCGCGCAGCTCAGAATCGTCCGACACCAGCACCCCCGAAGGCGTGATCTGCTCGCCGGGCAAATAGCCGTCGGCAATGACTTCCTGCACCCGGTGCTCACGCTGCACGAGCAAGAGTCGCGCGTCCGGCGGCACGCGGCCGGCGGCGCGCGGCGCGGTCGACGGCTGCAGCATCGCGTCCGACTCGTCGTCCTCAAGGATCTCGACAATGTAGTGAACCCGTTTGCCGATCACCGTGCCATTGCAGCTGACCGCCAGCACCGGCAGCTTTCTGAGCGGTTCGCACCACTTGAGCATTTCTTGTTCTTTTTGCTCGACCGGCGCGCCGACCTTGATCGGCAGCAGCGCGGTGACCTGCTCGCGCTTGATGCGCTTGAGGCCGATCACTTCGGTTTCGCCCCAGTTCATCTGCTTGGGCTGTGCCTGCGCGTGCGCGGCGAGCGGCAGGCCTGCGATCAGGGTAAGGGCAAGGCTCAGGGCAAGGCGCATGGGGGCAATCCGGCGGAGGCAAAGCGGGGATTGTCCGGGGATCGCGATCTATGCTCAAGTGCAGGCCGCAGCCCCGAGTCGGATCGAATTGCTGCATGGCAGGGAATCTTCGGGGCTGGCCTCAGTCCATTGCTTACCCAACCCACGGAGGTCACTGATGGAACCCACACAGAAGAGCCCGCTGCAAAGTGAATTCGACAGCCTCGCGCCCGCGCTCAAGGCAGACCGGCGCGGCTTCATCGCCGGCATGGTCGCAACCGGCTTTGCCCTCGCGGTGCAGCCGGTGGCCGCGCAGACGGTGATCAAGACCCCGGCCGACGGCCTGGTGGCAGGCCCGGTCGATATCCCGGCGGGCGACATCACGATGCGCGCCTACCGCGCGATGCCGGCGGGCAAGGGCCCCTTCCCGGTGGTGATGGTGGTTGAAGAGATCTTCGGCATCCACGAATGGATTCAGGACATCTGCCGCCGCCTCGCCCGCGCCGGCTACCTTGCGGTGGCGCCCGACCTCTTCGCACGCCAGGGCGACCCGACCCAGTACGACTCGATCCCCAAGATTTTCGAGAACGTGATCTCCAAGGTGCCCGATGCGCAGGTGATGCGCGATCTGGACGCCACGGCCGCCTGGGCTGCCACGCAGGGTGGCGACGCCGCGCGCCTGGGCGTGACCGGCTTCTGCTGGGGTGGGCGCATCACCTGGCTGTATGCCACCCACAACCCCAAGCTCAAGGCGGGCGTTGCCTGGTACGGGCGGGTGGTCGGCCAGGCGTCGGCGCTCACGCCCAAGGCGCCGAGCGAAGTGCTTGCCGATCTCAAGGCGCCGGTACTTGGCCTCTACGGCGGCAAGGACAAGGGCATCCCGGTCGAGCAGGTCGAAAAGATGCAGGCCGCGCTAAAAGCGGCAGGCAGCAAATCGGAGATCCGCATCTACCCCGAGGCGGACCACGGTTTTCTTGCCGATTACCGCCCGAGCTTCAATGCCGACGCTGCGGCCGACGCCTGGCCGCGCGCGCTGGAGTGGCTCAAGCGGCACGGGGTTTAAGCCGGCGGCTTGGCCGGGGACAAATGCTGCGGGCGGGCGGCGGCGTATGCTTGGCCGCTTCGCCCGCCAACTGCCGTGCCATGCAACTACCCACCAACCCCGCCACGATCAGCCTGCTCGGATACTGGATCGGCATCGCCGCGGTGGCCGCCTGCGCTGCCGCAGCCGTGCTTGAAGTGGGGCGCAAGCAGTTCGATGCTTTCGGCGTAGTAGTGGTGGCCTTCGCCGCGGCACTGGGCGGCGGCACCACGCGCGATCTGCTGCTCAACCGCACCGTTTTCTGGATCGCCGACCCCACCTACCTGATCGCGGCAGCGCTGGCAGGCCTGGGCGCCTTCATGCTGGCGCGCCGCATGCCACTGCCGGCCAGGCTGTTCCTGATCCCGGACGCCATCGGGCTGGCGCTGTTCACGATCATCGGCACCAAGCTGGCGATGAACATGGGCACACACTGGACAGTGGCCGCGCTGATGGGCGTGATTACCGGCGTGATGGGCGGCATCCTGCGCGACGTGCTGGCGAACGAAGAACCGGTGATTTTCAGCGGCGAACTCTATGCCACGGCCGCCGGGGCTGGCGCACTGGCACTGATCGGCCTGCTGCACATTGAAACCGACCCGCGCTGGGCCGCATTCTGGGCCGGCAGCCTGATCTTCGGCCTGCGGCTGGCGGCGATTCGCTGGCACCTGAGTCTGCCAAAATTCGAAGCGCGCCGTTAAGGGCAAGTCGGCGTATAGTCCGCGCCTTCGCGAAAAAGGAATCCACCGATGCAACTAGACCGCATCCTCCAGTCTCAGGGTTTTGGCAGCCGCAAGGAATGCCGCGGCTTGGTTCGCCACGGCTTCGTGCGCATTGGCGGCGAAGAGATGGACGACCCCTTCGTCGAACTCGATCCGCAGGGGCTGGAATTCGAAGTGGACGGCGAGTTGTGGCAATACCGCGAAGTGGCCTACCTGATGCTGCACAAGCCGGGTGGCTACGAGGTTTCACACAAGCCCAAGCACCACCCCAGCGTGTTTTCGCTGCTGCCCACCCCGCTGCGGGAACGCGGCGTGCAAGCCGTGGGCCGGCTCGATGAAGACACCACCGGCATGCTGATCCTGACCGAAGACGGGCAGTTGATCCACCAGCTCAGCTCGCCCAAGCGGGCGATTCCCAAGGTCTACCAGGTCACGCTCAAGCACCCGGCCACGCCTGAACTCGTGTCGGCCCTGCTGGCCGGCGTGGAATTGCACGACGAACCGGCGCCCGTGGTCGCCGCCGGTTGCGAAATCATTGAGGAATGCCTGCTGCGGCTCACCATTACCGGCGGCAAGTACCACCAGGTCAAGCGCATGATCGGCGCCGCCGGCAACCGGGTTGAAGCGCTGCACCGCAATGCGATCGGGCGGCTCGAATTGCCCACCGATCTTGCGCCCGGCAAATGGCGCTGGCTCAGCGACACCGACCTCGCCGCCCTGCGCTGCGACGAAGCGTAGGCAGATTGCGGCCGGGCGCCCTGCCCGGCCGCTTGATCACTGCGCCGGCTGCATCTGGTAGCCCAGCAAGGTGCGATCGCCGCTCAGAAGCAGCAGCATGTCACCCTCGATCCGATAGCGGTCGGTCTGCGCCAGCAGCGTCAGGTAGCGCTGCTCCAGTTCCATGCCCTCAACGCAGGCCATGCGGGTGCCGGCCAGCGGCCCGAACTTCAGCTTGGCGCCCGACACCGTTGCACTGCCGGTGTAGCGGTTGCAGCCACTGAAGCCCGATACCTTGCCCGCCGCGCTGTCCAGCCGCAGGCTGGGCGGTCGGCCACTCGATACCGCCTGCCCTTCGATCTGCTTCAACACCCAGTCGCGGCCTTCAAGCGGCACAGCACCGGCTCCACCAGCCTGAGCGCAAGCGCCCAACGCACCCAACGCACCCAACGCTGCAAGAAGACCCAAGACGCGAAACAAACGGCTCATGCACATGCCCTCCGGGTTTTGTGGCTTTGATCAGCGTGTCACCGATGTCACGCGCGCGTTGAAACCCGCCGACAGGCTGAATTCCCACTGCCCGCCGGCCGGGATGCCGTCCAGCGGCAATTCGGCTTGCCCACCAGTGAGGCGCAGCGCGAGCACCGTGGGCTGGCTGCCCAGGTGCCGCACCCGCAGCACCGGGTAGCGCGCCGCATCCCAGGCAAGCTTGAGGCGACCACCCGCCTCGCTCCAACTGACCTTGCCGGCATCGGCACTGGCGGTATCGCCCAGCGCCAGCGCTGCCGCACGCGGCGGTGCGTCCAAGGTCACCGGGAAGTTCTGCGTGCCGCGCAGCACCTCGATACGCGAAATCTCGCCCGGATTGGGCAGCGCAACATGGAAGTGCGCGAGGCCCGCTTCGCCGTCGGCCACCTTGACCGGGGTGAAGGGCACCTCGACCACCGCACCACTCACCGTCGTCACCCGCAGCGTGTGGTCGCCGCCCCCCGCGTAAGGCAGCGTCGCCATACGGGCGCCGGGCGGCGCAAGGCTGACCTTGCCGTCCTTGATGGCGCCGAACAGATCGATCATTTCCACCGGCTGTGCGAAGGGCTTGATCTGCGGATACGCAAAGCTTTGCAGGAAGGTCTGAACGCGGCCGTAGTTGTAGTCCGAGAACCACTCGCCGTCGCAATAACCCATCACGTCGTTCGCGCTGCTGGGGAAGTAGACAGCCTCCGGGCCAGCACTGCCGTTGCGGTCGCTGTCGAACTCATGCACCGGATACGGGCCAAGGCCACCGCTGCTGTAGGGGAAGTCGGTTTCGGCATCGGGCGGGTTGCCACAGGGCGCATGCCCGAGACTCATGTTGTGGCCGACTTCGTGGGTCATGGTGTCGAGCCAGGCGTTGGCCGCGAAGCGCGGCGCCCCCAGAGCCACCGAATCAAGCCCCACCGCCGAAATCCACGCGCTGTTGCCACCATTGGTGGGGCCGTTCTGGTAGGCCAGCCCCGAGGTGCCACCGTTGAAGCCCGGCGAGGGCACCAACCCGTAGTAATGGCGGCCGTTACCCTCGAGCTTTCTCAATTGATCAAGTTCCGACAGCGCTGCACTCCAGCTTCCGCTGACCGAACCGCTCACCGCGGTGGTGTTAAGGCGGAAGGGTGTGCGAACCGTGATATTGATGTCGGCCGCATCCAAAGGATAGGCGCGCGCAAACATCCGCCTGACCGTTTCGATATCCGGCGTGGCGCCGGTCGAATTGTTGGTAATCAGCGGCACCAGCACGAGCGTCAGATTAGTCGGCTGTCCCACGCCAGGCGTTTCGGTAATCGTTGCGCCGCTGTTGGCCGGCGAGCTGTTGGCCACGGTGACCGTCACCCGCAGTCCACTCTTCACGCAAGATGCCGGAATCTGCGCGCTGAAGGTGCCCGCCAGATCATCCGTGGCCGGCATGTTGAGCGGCAGTACCGATGGGCCGCTCAGCGTCAGGCTGGGGCTGGCCGCGCAGTTGCTGATCGTGGCGCTGACGCGCGGGCTCGCAATGCGCTGGCTGGCGCTGACGTAGGCGCGCAGCAGGGCCGCCTTGTCCGGCACCAGGAGTTGCCCGTTCGCGCCACTGGGCTGCGAGTAGGCCTGCGCCACATCCACCCGCACGATCGACACACCCGGCACGCTGCCGGCGGTGAGTGTAAAACTGCCGGCATTCACTGACTGGCCGCCGGGTGCCGACAAGAGCACCGCACCGCTGTTGGCCGGCACGGAGAAATCCAGCGTCGATGCCGTCTTGGCGATGATGGTGGCCGCGAGCCCACCGACCGAGACCGAGCTGACGGTATCCAGGCCCGCGCCCGTCACCCGCACGACACTACCCTCCGGCCCGCTGGTCGGGCTCATGCCCGTTGTGCTCACCAAGATAAACATCAATACAAAGGTTTGCGATACGGCGCGCGTGCTGCCGTTCGACAGAACCAGCTCCAGCGCGCCGCTGCTCGCCCCGCCAGGCACCGTGACCACCAGTTGCGTGCCGCTACGCGAATTGGGCGTCACCAGCACCCCACCCACCCGCACTTGCGTGACGTTCGCCAGGTTGGTGCCACTGAGCGTGAGCTGATCGCCCGGCCGCGCGCTGGCGGGCGAAACCGCGCTCACCTGCGGCAAGCCCAGTATCGTCAGCAGGGTCGGCGAACTGACGACGGCGGTGCCCGCCACTACGTCCACCGTGCCGCTCTCGGCGCCCGCCGGCACGATGAAGCTCAGGCGCGTACTGTCAATCGGCGCGAAGGCGATGCTTGCGCCGTTCAGACGCACATCGGTCACGCTGCCGAAGGATGTGCCAAGCACGGTGACGGTATCGCCCGGGAAGGCGAAGGACGGCGACAGGCCGCTCACCGTCACCGGATTCGTCGCGGGAGGGGGCGAGGTTCCCCCTCCGCCACCACCGCACGCGGCAAGCAAAGAAAGCGACAGCAAGACGAGCAGCGAGCGGAGGAAACGATTCATTCGACACATCCTGTGGCCGATACATGCGGCCAAAATTGAGCCCGGATTATGACAAAGGCTTCGTCCCGAAACCGTCGCCATGCCAGCAGCGAGCGGCCAAGGGCCGCATCAATTGCAAGGACTTATTGCGTGACAGCCGGTCCGATCCTGCGTTCAATGCGCGTTGCCACGCATCGCATGCTCGCGAATCAGCCGCACCGTATCTATATCGGCCGCACGGTAGGCAGACTTGATGTAGCCAGCGTATTCGGCGTCCGCAGCGCCTGCGCTTTCGTCGAAAGTCGTGGCGTAGGCAAAGCGCAGCACCAGCGCGCCCTCGATCGGGATTTCGATGCTGATCGTCAATTGCGCCGCCGCGCGCGCGCCATCGGCTTCCGACTCGAAGCGCAGGGCCTGCTGGTCCAGCAGGTGAACCGTGTCGCGCATGCGGAAGCTGCCGAAGTCCAGCGCCCGTTCCACCCGGGTGTTGCTGCGCGTGATGATTTCGCAGCCCACCAGCGAGGGCTGGAATACGCACGGATCTTCCACCCGCCACATGAGCCCGGCCCAGACCTGCGCGCGCGAAAGCGGCGCAACGAGGGCTTCACGGGGATCGTTGACGACGACGACATGTTCAAACTGCATGAAGATTCTCGATGGATTCCGGATGCCGAAGTCTCGCACACGCGCGCCACCCAAGCCGCCCGCGCGCGGGGTTTTCATTTGAATTCAGCAAGATAGCTTGGCAATCGGTGTGCGTCGTCTATAATCCAGAGTCTCCGAGGAGCGCTGCGAGAAGCGGGCATGGCCCGAATCCCAGGCTCGGACCCTGCCAAGGCGGATTCGCTGCCGCGGGCAAGAACTGCGCTCACCCTGTCCAACCCTCGCCGGGCTTGGGTAGCGTGAGCGAACCGGAACTTGCCGGTCACATCCCTGCTTCCCTCCCGGCCACACCGTTCAAGGAGTTCGTATGAACACTGTGGTCGATACCAAAGATTACGTCATCGCCGACCTGTCGCTCGCCGACTGGGGCCGCAAGGAAATCAAGATTGCCGAGGGCGAAATGCCCGGCCTGATGGCGATCCGCGAAGAGTACGCCGCTGCGCAGCCGCTCAAGGGCGCGCGCATCACCGGCAGTCTGCACATGACGATCCAGACCGCCGTGCTGATCGAGACGCTCACCGCACTGGGCGCCGAAGTGCGCTGGGCCTCGTGCAACATCTTCTCGACGCAGGACCATGCCGCCGCCGCGATCGCCGCGCAGGGCATCCCGGTCTTCGCGGTGAAGGGCGAAACCCTGGTCGATTACTGGGACTACACCCACCGTATCTTCGAATGGGCCGATGGCGGCTACTCGAACATGATCCTCGACGACGGCGGCGACGCCACGCTGCTGCTGCACCTGGGCGCGAAGGCCGAGAAGGATCTGTCGGTGATCGCCAAGCCGAGCTCGGAAGAAGAGACCATCCTCTTCGCCGCGATCAAGGCCAAGCTCGCGACCGACCCGACCTGGTACTCGACCCGCCTGGCGCAGATCAAGGGCGTCACCGAAGAGACCACCACCGGCGTGCATCGCCTGTACCAGATGCACCAGCGTGGCGACCTGAAGTTCCCGGCAATCAACGTCAACGATTCCGTCACCAAGTCGAAATTCGACAACCTCTACGGCTGCCGCGAATCGCTGGTCGACGGCATCAAGCGCGCCACAGACGTGATGGTCGCCGGCAAGATCGCCGTGGTTGCCGGCTACGGCGACGTGGGCAAGGGCTCGGCGCAGGCGCTGCGTGCGCTCTCCGCCCAGGTATGGGTCACCGAAATCGACCCGATCTGCGCGCTGCAGGCCGCGATGGAAGGCTACCGCGTGGTCACCATGGACTACGCCGCCGACAAGGCCGACATCTTCGTCACCACCACCGGCAATTTCCATGTGATCCAGCACGACCACATGGCCGCGATGAAGAACAACGCCATCGTCTGCAACATCGGCCACTTCGACAACGAGATCGACGTTGCCTCGCTCGAAAAGTACCAGTGGGAAGAGATCAAGCCGCAGGTCGATCATGTGATCTTCCCGGACGGCAAGCGGATCATCCTGCTGGCCAAGGGCCGCCTGGTGAACCTCGGCTGTGGCACCGGCCACCCGAGCTACGTGATGTCTTCAAGCTTCGCGAACCAGACCATCGCGCAGATCGAGCTATTCACGAAGACCGCCGACTACCCGGTGGGCGTCTACACGCTGCCCAAGCACCTCGACGAAAAAGTCGCACGCCTGCAGCTCAAGACCCTCAACGCCCAGCTGACGACGCTGCGCCCGGAACAGGCCGCCTACATCGGCGTGCCGGTCGAAGGCCCGTACAAGGCCGAGCACTACCGCTACTGATGCGCGCCCGCGTCGCCACCGGCGTCGCGCTCCTGCTGCTGGCTGCCTGTGGCGGCCCGCAGTGGGTGCGCTTGACGCCAGAGGAACAGCAGAAGCTCGCGACGCCCGGCATCCGGATCAACGCGATCGCAGAGCAAGCCACGCCCGTCGTGGCCGAGCTGCTCGCCCGCACGGAGGCCGAGGTGCTGGCCGCCGGGCGGCCCTTGAGCGATGCCGAACGCGAGCTCGCCCGCTCGCTGGGTGTTGCGGCACCGGAGAAGGTCCGCATCGAAGTGCGGCAGCGCTTCCCGATGCCGGAAGATCCACGGCTGCTTGAGATCGCGCGCGAGCTGGGCCTGATCTTTGGTACCGACGAGGAAGCCGGACGCACGCAGGGCTACGCGATTCTGGTCAAACCCGGTTTCACGGAATCGCGCCGCGTGATCTCGCACGAGTTAGTGCACGTCGCGCAGTACGAGCGCCTGGGTGGCGTTGCGCCTTACGCAAGGCAGTACCTGATCGAGATGCTGGCGCTGGGCTATGGCCGCTCGCCACTCGAACAGGAAGCCTACGCGCGGCAGATCACGGCACCCTGAGCGATGTCGATGAATTCCTTCCACGCGCGCAACAGCAAGCCGCGCGCCGCCCCCAGCAAACGCAGCGTCACTGCGCATGCCGGTACCCGCGCCGACCAGTTGCTGGTCGAACAGGGGCTCGCGGCGTCGCGCACGGCCGCGCAACGGCTGATCGCGGCGGGCCGCGTGAGCTGGCGTTCGCCGCAGGGTGAGCAGTGCGTGAGCAAACCGGCGGATTACTTGCCGGATAGCGCCGAGCTGATCGTTGCCGCGGATGCGGAGGATCGCTTCGTTTCGCGCGGCGGCCACAAGCTCGCTGGCGCGCTCGCCCAGAGCGGCGTCGCGGTTGCCGGACGTCGCTGCCTCGACCTGGGCCAAAGCACCGGCGGCTTCAGCGACTGCCTGTTGCAGGCGGGCGCGGCGCAGGTGGTCGGCGTGGAGGTCGGGCACGGCCAGTTGCACCCGCGCCTTGCGGGTGACGCGCGCGTCGTGACGCTGGAGCACCTCAACGCCCGGTCGCTCTCCACGGCGGATCTGGGCGAACACTTTCCGCAAGGCGGCTTCGATCTGGTCACCGGCGACCTGAGTTTCATCTCGCTGACCCTGATCCTGCCCGCCGCCACCGCACTGATGCACCCGCAGGCCGACCTGCTGATGCTGGTGAAACCGCAGTTCGAAGTGGGCCCACAAGGCCTTGCAAAAGGCGGCATCGTGCGTGACGTGGCGCTTTACCCGGAAGTCGAGGCCAGGATCCGCGCGGCCTGTGCCGACTGCGGCCTCAAAGTACAAGGCTGGTACGACTCGCCGATCACCGGCGGCGACGGTAACCGCGAATTTTTCGTCCATGCGCGCCGCGCAGTGGACACCCCCGAATCAGCAGGTCAGTGATGACAGACAAACCCACATTCAGCATTGAATTCTTCCCGCCCGCGACGCCCGAAGGCGTCGAAAAGCTACGCCTTGCGCGCGCCCAGCTGGCGCAGCTCAACCCGGCATTTTTCTCGGTCACCTACGGCGCCGGTGGCTCGACGCGCGACCGCACGCTCGAAATCGTGCGCGAGATCCAGGCCGAGGGCCTGCACGCGGCGCCGCACCTGTCGTGCATCGGCGCAACGAAAGAGAGCATCCGCGACCATCTGGCGGAGTTCCGCGAGATGGGCGTCACCCGGATCGTCGCGCTGCGCGGCGATCTGCCTTCCGGCATGGCCGACCCGGGCGAGTTCCGCTACGCCAACGAGCTAGTCGCCTTCATCCGCGCCGAAACGGGTGATGCCTTCCACATCGAGGTGGCCGGCTACCCCGAATTCCACCCGCAGGCGCGCAGCGCCACCGCCGACCTCGACGCCTTCGCAACCAAGGTGCGCGCCGGGGCCAATTCCGCGATCACGCAGTACTTCTACAACGCCGACGCCTACTTCCAGTTCGTGGATGAAGCCTGGGCCCGCGGCGTGGAGATCCCGATCGTGCCGGGCATCATGCCGATCGCCTCGTTCAGCAAGCTCGCGCGCTTCTCGGACGCCTGCGGGGCGGAGATCCCGCAGTGGATGCGCCGCCGTTTCGAGGCGCTCGGCGACGACACGGCGAGCGTGAAGGCCCTGGGCCTGGATATCGTGACCGAGCTGTGCGAGCGCCTGCTTGAAGGGGGCGCGCCAGGGCTCCACTTCTACACGCTCAACCAGGCCGGGCTGACAAGCACGATCTGGCAGCGCCTCGGGCTCGCCTGAGCCCGCCCGGGCGCCTATGCGGGCTCAGAAGCCCGCGCCGGGCTGGGCGAGATAGTGACGCTCCACCTCAGTCGTCGCTCGCCCGAGTTGGGCATTGCGGTGCGGAAAACGCCCGAAGCGAAGGATCACATCGCGGTGGCGCCGGGCGTAGTCCAGGTAAGGCGCAGCTTGCGGCCATTGCGCCGCGAGCAGCCCAAACAGCGTCACCGCGCGATCCTGATGGGCAACCGACTCGGCATGCTCGAACGGCAGGTAGGCAAACACGCGCATCGCAGGCGATAGGCGCTTGTCATCGCCGTCCGCCACCAGCGCTTCGGCCGCAGCCAGGGCCAGCCTGTCACCGGCAAAGGCACGCGCGGTATCGCGAAACACGTTACGGGTGAATTGGTCCAGCACAAGGATGTAGGCCAGCGCGCCTTCGGGTTCAGCCGCCCACTCGCGAAAGGCGCCGTCCAGCGCCCCCTCGATCACGGAACCGAAGCGGCGCGCAATCTGCGCATCAAAGCCGGCATCCTTGCTGAACCATTCCTTGCGCGCTTCGCCGTGCGCCGGGTCGTGCCGTGGCAGGAACCAGAAGTCGAGCACCGCATGCGCACAGAGGCTCATGCCTGCCCCTGCGCCGCGCGCACCGTCGCCAGGCCCGGCGCGGCATCGCCATAGGCCTTCTGCCAGCGCGCGTTGAGGGCGGCAAAGTCGGCCGCGCGCTCTTCGGGCAAGCCGTCCGGCACATGCCAGGTCGCAACCCGGGTTTCAATCGCGAAGTGGCTGACCGGGCGAATGCGATCTGGCTGATCAAAACTGCCGATCGAAAGATCCATGCGGGGCGAGTCATTGAAGTGAAAGCTCAAGGGCGTTCCGCATTGACCGCAGAAACCGCGCTCGGCAATGCGTGACGAGGCGTAGCGCTTGGGCAAGTCACCCAGCCATACAAGGTCGGCCACTGCAACGTTGATCCAGGGCGCGAAGACTGATCCAAAGGCCAGCTGACACATCCGGCAATGGCAGTAGTAGCCTTCTGCCTTGTCGAGTCGCACCCGGTAGCGGATCGCACCGCACAGGCAACCGCCTTCGAAATCGCCCGCATGCTCCATGCTTCAGCCCCTTCCGCGCCCTTGGCGCAAGATTGGTCCGTCGTTCAGCGCGCTTTTGCGTACCCCGCCATCAGGCGTTCCCAGTACAAGGCGCGGCGCGGATAGTCTTCCACCGGTTCAAGCCAGATCAGTTTGTCGTCGCGCCGGGCACCCTGCTCAGCGGCCCCGACGAGCGTGCTGGCAAGCCCCTGACGCACCGGCAGCTGCCCGCTTACCGCAGGGCTGAGCATGTAGTTGATCCACGCCTCGGCGAGCGCGCGATCGCGCCCACCACGGAGCACAGCCCAGCAATCAAGCCACGCCAGCGCGCCCTCGCGCGGAATCACGTAGCCGATATCGGCGCCGGCCTTGCGCAGCATCTGGACCTGTTGGTCGCCGTAGTTGGCATAAATCAGCGCGACTTCATTGCTGCGGAACGCCGCGACCACCTCCTCGGGCTGGCTGTAGAACAGCTGCACGTTGTCGCGCAAGCCTTGCAGACGGGCGACCGCACGCGAGAATTCCTTCTGGCTCAGCCGGAAGGGGTCAGGAAAACCCAGCGATAGCGCCGCCAGGCTGAAGTTATGGCTGCTGCCGTTGTAGGCCAGTACCTTGCCGCGGTACTGCGGATCCCACAGCGCGTTGAGCGAAGTCGGAGCCTTGGCGACAAGCTTGCGGTTGTAGATCAAGCCCATCGCCGAGTAGGTGTAGGGAATTGCGTAGCGTTCGCCCTTGCGGCTAGTCCCCGGAATGCTGCCCAGATCACGAAAGCGCGGCGCCTGATTGCGCATATTCGGAATGTTGGCCAGCCGCAAGGGATGCAGCAGACCGCCATCGATATAGCGCTGAAGCTCGGCAGTATTGGCGGCGATCACGTCAAACGCGCCGCCTTCCTTGATATGCGCACGATCCCAGAGCTCGTCGTCAGATCCGACGAAGCTGACCTCCACCTTGACCTTGAAGCGGTTCTCGAACGCCTCAACCAGATCCTTGTCGGCGTAGCCGGGCCAGGCCAGCACCCGCAAGGTGTCGGCCGCCGACACGGGCATCGATGGCAAGAGCGGCAAAAGCAGCCAGGCAAACAGCCAAGCCCAGCACCTCAGCCGCTTTGCCATATGCCCGCTCACTCGGCTTTCTTGCGCGTGCGCGCCTTGGGCTTGGCGGGCGCCTCATCGGACTCTGGCGCTTTCTTCGCAGCGGCCTTGGGTGCTTTGGGCGCTTTCTTCTCGAACTCGAAGCCCACTTTGCCGTCTGCCCCCTTGACGAGGAAGGCAGAGAACTTGCGCCGCGTGCGTGATGAGACAAAGTTCTTCAGCAGATCGGTGCGGCCCTCGGTCAGCAGCTTGTGCATCTGCGCCGGTTCGATTTCTTGCAGCAGGATCACTTTGCCGCTGCGGAAATCACACGACTTGCCGGGCCCGACCGATTTCTCACAGACGTAGGCCAAACCGTGGTCATACACGTTCGCCTGACACTTCGGACAAGCGCCAAGCGAGTCCTTGCCCGAGAAATCCACCGGCTCGGCCGCTTCGTCATCCTTGGGCTGGCCGAAGTCGAACTCAGGCTGCTTCTCATCGTTAAGTTTGATGATCGCGTTGAAGGGCCGCCCCATCTTGTTGCGAAAGCCCACCAGCGGCCCGACCGCGCCATCGGTCAGCAGGGTTTCGATCTCGGTCGGCTCGAACTGCCGCCCGGCGACGATTTTCCAGAGCGAGTAGTCACAATCGCTGCACTGGAACTTCTTGTAGGTTTCGCGGATCAGGCCACCACACTTCGGGCAGGGCGCGCGAAGAATGCCGAAGTCGCCCGGAATCGTGTCGCTGTCGTAGGTTTTCGCGCGCTCGACGATGTGCTTGGTCATCTCGGCGATTTCGCGCATGAAGTCGCTACGCGAAAGCTCGCCGCGTTCAATCCGGCCCAGCTTGTATTCCCACTCGCCGGTCAGTTCCGGCGAGGTAAGTTCTTCAACCCCCAGCCCCTTGAGCAGGGTGATCAAGGAGAAAGCCTTGGCCGTCGGGATCAGCTCGCGCCCTTCGCGCAGCATGTACTGCTCGGCGATCAGGTTCTCGATGATCTGTGCGCGGGTGGCTGGCGTACCAAGCCCGCGACCGCCCATCGCTTCGCGCAGCTCTTCGTCATCAACCAGCTTGCCAGCCCCTTCCATGGCAGAAAGCAACGTGGCTTCGTTGTAACGCGCCGGCGGTTTCGTTACGTTGGGCTTGACCAGTACATCGTCGGTCCGCACCACCTCACCCGGTTTCACCGGCGCGAGGGCCGGCGTCGCATCGTCCTTGTCCTCGGCGCTCGCCGCTTCCTTGCCCCAGATGGCCAGCCAGCCGGCATTGACCAGCACCTTGCCCTCGGTCTTGAAGGCTTCGCCCTCGACACGGGTGATGCGGGTCGTCACCAGGTATTCGGCTGCCGGATAGAACACCGACAGGAAGCGCTTGACGACCAGATCGTAGATCTTCGCCTCGGCTTCGGACAAAGACTTCGGCACCGCCCCGGTCGGGATGATGGCAAAGTGATCCGAGACCTTGGCGTTGTTGAAGATCCGCTTGTTCGGCTTGACCCAGCCTTGCTTGACGATCTGGTTTGCATACGGCGCATAACGGTCCGGCAAGCCCGCCAGCACCCCACCGACGGTAGCGATGTAGTCCTCGGGCAGGGCACGCGAATCGGTACGGGGATAGGTCAGCGCCTTGTGCTTCTCGTACAGCGCCTGCGCCAGTTGCAGCGTGGTGCGGGCGGAGAAGCCAAAGCGGCCGTTCGCCTCGCGCTGCAAGCTGGTAAGGTCGAACAGGAGCGGCGAGAGCTGCGTCGAGGGCTTGCTCTCCTCGTCAACCTTGCCGGGCTTGCCGTCGCACTTGGCGCGGATCGCCTCAGCTCGCGCCTTGTCCCACAGCCGGCTCGGCGTCGCGTGCTCGTCGTTCTCGTCCTTCTTGAACTTCTCGTCAAACCAGCGGCCCAGGTAGCCGCCCGCCGCGGCACCGAAGTGGCCCTCAAGCTCCCAGTAATCGCGCGAGACGAACTTGCGGATGCGCTCTTCGCGTTCGATCACCAGCGCCAGGGTTGGCGTCTGCACGCGGCCGACGGTGGTCAAGTGGAAGCCGCCGCTCTTCGAGTTGAAGGCAGTCATCGCGCGTGTGCCGTTGATGCCGATCAGCCAGTCGCTCTCGGCGCGGCTCATTGCCGCATGCGCCAGCCCGGCAAGGTCCGCGGCCGGGCGCAGACGCGAAAAACCGTCGCGAATCGCCGCCGGCGTCATCGACTGCAGCCAGAGTCGCTGGGTAGGCTTGTCGGTCTTCGCGTGCTGAGCAATGTAGTTGAAGATCAGTTCGCCCTCACGCCCCGCGTCACAGGCATTGACCAGGCCGCTGACATCCTTGCGCTTGATCAGTTTGGTCAGCAGCTTGAGCCGATCGGCGGTCTTCTCGATCGGGTTCAAGGCGAAGTGCGGCGGGATCATCGGAAGATGCGCGAAGCTCCACTTGCCGCGCTTGACCTCGTACTCCTCAGGCACTGCCAGCTCAAGGAGGTGGCCGATGGCCGAGGACAGGACGTACTGCTCCGACTCGAAGTAGTCGCCCTCGCGGGTAAAACCACCCAGCACGCGCGCAATGTCCTGCGCCACGGAGGGCTTTTCGGCAATGATTAGTAGCTTGCTCATCTTGGGTCGATTACGGCAACGGCCGCCGCGTCTTGACGACTCTGACGGCCGGCCTGAATGGGATGGGGTCGCACGCGTTTGCAAGCGGCGACCATGTATGTCCTAGTGCAGCTGTTCGGCCCCGTCGCCGTTGTCGCTCCATGTTGGCTCCTCGGCATTTGACAGCAGCTCTTCCATGATCAGCGCATCCACGTTGTCCTGCTGCTGCCAGAGCACCATGAGCACAATGACCTTGAGCTTGGCCAGCGTCAGCTCGACCCCCGGCATCGCCATCGCACGCTCGATGATCCGCTCGCGCCCAAGCGGATCAAGCACGCCAGACGCCTCAAGGAAGGTAATGAAGCCGCGGCATTCGGTATCGAGCCGCGCCAACTCCGGCCCTGCATAAACGCGGCAGGAGCGGTTACCACGCTCAATGCGTGGCGAATCGCTCCCGGCCACCCGCTGCAAGCCCGACAGCCACTCGATCGCCGAGTCGATCTCTTCCGCCTCGAAACCCGCGGCGCTGAGCTTGCGCGCGAGCTGTTCCGGCTCGGGGCAGGCCTCAGGGTAACCATAGCTTTCAAAGACATAAACAAGGATATCGATCATCACGGGGCCACAAGTCATTGCAGGCGCTGGAAGCGTCCGCCGGGCAGTCGCGCGACCCGACCGGCCAGTTCCAGCTCCAACAGAATGGCGAAGAGGGCATCAGGCGTCAACTTGCTGCGGGTGCACAAGGTATCCGCATCGACCGGATCGAAGCCCAGCGCGGCCAGCAAGTCCGCTTCCGCCCCCGACGCTGGCGGGGGCGCCTGCACGGCCTCGGCACGCCCAAGCGGCGCCGGGACCGACACCTGCCAGCGAAGCTCTTCCAGCACGTCATGCGCCGACTCGACGAGCTTGGCGCCTTGCTTGATCAATTGATGACAGCCTTTGGACAAGGGCGAATGAATCGAACCGGGAATGGCAAGAACCTCTCGCCCCAACTCGCCGGCCAGACGCGCGGTGATCAAAGATCCGCTGGCAGGCGCTGCTTCAACCACCAGCACCCCTTGCGCGAGACCCGCGATCAGGCGATTGCGCTTCGGAAAGTTGTGCGCGACCGAGGGCGTGCCGAGCGGAAACTCGCTGACGATGGCACCGCTTTCGGCGATACGCCGGGCGAGGGAAGCATTGCGGGCGGGATAGATCCGGTCGGCCCCGGTGCCGATGAAGGCAAGCGTCCCGCCGACGCCATCGAGTCCGCCCCGATGTGCCGCCGCATCAATACCGAGCGCCAAACCGCTCACGATCAGCAAGCCGGCAGCCGACAGGGCGCGCGAAAACGCCTCGGCGTTCTCTAGCCCTTGGGCGCTTGCGTGGCGACTGCCCACGACCGCAAGCGCCGGCCGCGACAACAGTTCGACCCGGCCTTTTACATACAGCAACAGCGGCGGATCTGCCGTCTGCAACAGCGTTGGCGGATACTCAGGATCGCCAAGCGTCACGATCGCATTGCCGGGCTCGCCGCGCCAGGCCAGCCCTTGCGCGATCGCTTCCGCGTTGTCGGCATCGAACAGCTTTGCCGCAACGGCATCGCCCACCACCGCCGCGACAGCGCGGCGACCCGACGCAAAAACGGCCTCCGGAAGTCCGAAGGCCGCTAAGAGTGATCGCTGTTTCTCAGGCCCAACGCCGGGTGCGAGCGTCAGGCGAAGCCAAGCAGCGAGCTCGGCATCCGATTCGGTCAAGGCTGGCGGACTTCGTCCGTGATCTTGACCGGACCATCGCTCTCAACCACCAGACCATAGGCGACACGATCAAACACGCGGAAGACAAAGAGGAATCCGATCCGTTCGTCCGGCAGCTTGATGACTTCCTTGCTGCCGTCCATGTCGTATTTTGCATTCGGTCGCGTGCGGTAGATCGCCAGCACATGGCCCGGCTCGAGCCCCGCAGCACGGCCGACAGAAATCGTGACCACGCCGAACTTTCCGGTCGACTCAAGTCCGTCCGGAATCTTGACGATGCGCCCGCTCACGGCACCGCTCGGCGCATGGGGCGCGAGCGAGAAGAATTCGGCCTTGGTCGCCGGCAGCATCCGGTCCCCCACATGAACCTCGTGCTGGACCGACGTGATTTCCATGGTTGCCAGCTCGCCTTCCTGACTCACACGTGCGGTGCCCAGATCAGCCGCCTCATAGCCAAGCAGCTCGTTCGTCACCGGATCCTTGACGGGCTGGGCACGGCGGTAGATCTGCCAGTTGCTGACGCCAGCGGTCACACCGCGCGCAAACACGGTATTGCCCGGGCCATTGAGCAAGCGTGCATCACTCGCAACGATGGTCGCGCTGCCGGCCAGGTCCTTGTCCGAAATAAATAGCGGCCGGGTCAGGAAGCGTTCGATCCGGCTCAGAGGGACGCTCGGAATCGGGCTCAGATCCTCCGCCCGCACCTGCGGCGAGAGCTTCTCGGTACCACCGCCACCCGGCGGCGTCGTGCTCAGATACGGGCCCGAACGGTCAAGATAAATGGTCTGACCCGGATAGATCCAGTGCGGATCCTTGATCTGCTCGCGGTTCATGCGCCACACCTGCGGCCACAGCCACGGATGCTTGAGGAACTTGCCGGAGATATCCCACAGCGTGTCACCCTTGACGACGACGTAGGAGTCGGGAGCGTTTTCTGCCAGCTTGACCGTGTCAGCGACAGCCGATGCCGAAGCAAACGACAGTCCCAGAGTCAGGGCCAGCACGGATATAATGCGGAACATGAATGTGCCTCGGTGATGTTGAGCCATGGCGGGCGAGAGCCCAAGCAACCTTCAAACGGTGCTTTAGCACACGGGCATCGAGATTTCACTTCAGATTCTGCACATAGTCACTTCATCCAGCAAGCATTTATGGCGCTACTGCCCATCCTCCGATATCCCGACCCGCGTCTCCATACCGTTGCGACACCGGTCACCGAGTTCAACGATGCACTCCGCGAACTGGTGCGCGACATGGCCGAAACAATGTACGAAGCGCCAGGCGTCGGCCTCGCGGCAACACAGGTCAACGTGCATAAACGCCTTGTCGTGATTGACGTGAGCGAGGACAAGTCCGCGCTGCGTGCCTTCATCAACCCGGAAATCGTCGCGCGCGCTGGCGAACAGATGTGCGAAGAGGGCTGCCTCTCGGTGCCGGGCATTTACGAGCGCGTGTCGCGTGCTGAGCGCGTGACGGTCCGCGCGTTCGACGAGCACGGAAAGCCGTTTGAACTCGATGCCGAAGGCTTGCTCGCCGTCTGCATCCAGCACGAAATCGATCACCTTGATGGCAAGGTGTTCGTTGAATACCTCTCCAGCTTCAAGCTGAACCGGATCAAGACCAAGCTCGCCAAGAAGGCGCGCATCACGGCTTGAGCGCCCTCGAATCTGCGGCCTTCAGGCCGCAGATTTCCGTGTCACGACCTTGCCCCAGAGTGCCCCATGCGCGTTGCCTTCGCCGGAACTCCCGAATTTGCAGCCGAAGCCCTGCGGGCAATCCTTGCCGCTGGCTACGACGTGCCCTTGGTACTGACCCAGCCTGACCGGCCTGCCGGCCGCGGCATGCAGTTGATGCCCAGCCCGGTCAAGCAACTCGCACTCAAGCACGGGATTCCGGTCGATCAGCCGGAAAAGCTGCGCACGCCAGAGCAGCAAGCAGCCCTGCACGCGGCAAAAGCCGACGTGATCGTGGTGGCCGCCTACGGCCTGATCCTGCCGCAAGCCGTACTCGATCTGCCGCGTTTTGGCTGTATCAACATCCATGCCTCGCTACTGCCGCGCTGGCGAGGTGCGGCGCCAATCCACCGCGCCATAGAAGCGGGCGACGCGCAGACCGGCATCACGATCATGCAGATGGACGCCGGCCTCGACACCGGTGACATGCTATTGCGACGCGGCATTGCGATCAGTGAAGACGACACCACGGCCAGTCTGCACGACAAGCTCGCCGTGCTCGGCGGGGAACTGGTAGTCGAGGCGCTGCCGCGCATCGCGCTGTGCGAAATCGCGCCGGCACCGCAACCTGCCGATGGCGTGACCTACGCGAACAAGATCGCCAAGCAGGAGGCCGCGCTCGATTTTCGTGAGCCCGCCAGCTTGCTGGCCCGTCGCCTGCGAGCCTTCGATCCCTTCCCAGGGGGGCTGGCGACGCTGGACGGCGTGGCGATCAAGCTTTGGAAGGGCGTCGCGGAAGATGGCCAGGGCGCACCCGGCACCATCATGCAGGCAGACGAGCACGGCGTCGTCGTGGCCTGCGGCATTGGGCAACTGCGCCTGCTGACGCTGCAGAAACCCGGCGGCAAGCGCCTGGCAGCGGCTGACTTCCTGCGTGGCCATCCGCTGCAAGCGGGCCAGCAGTTCGCGCTGCCAAGCGCCTGATTGCAACGGGGCATGATCCGCGCAGCCGCCGCGTGCCCACGCAACTACTCAGGCGACGCGGCGGCTTGACGTGATGTCGCCCCGCTTGCCAGCCGATGAGCCAGCGACCACTTTACCCGCTGCGCTGATCGCGGCCTATCGCGCGACCCGCTACATTGTTCAGACCGAAGCACCGCTGACGCTGCGGATCAACCAGCCAGAAACGGCGCTGGCGGCTTTGCTCGGATCGCACGCGGTTGCCGAGGCGGCGATCGTGAGCGCCGCGAATCCGGGCAGCCAGCCGTTGCCCGATAGGGAAAACGCCGCCCGCCACCGCGCCCTCCAAGCCGCGGTCGCACAGCTACGCCTCGCCGCCCTTCCGACACGGCATGTCGCGGATGCGGGCGATTGGCCGGATGAATCGGGCCTGCTGGTGCTTGGGGCCAATTTGGAGGCCGCCAGCGCACTGGGGCGGCGTTTCGGCCAGAACGCGATCGTCTCGATCGCTGCCGACAACACGCCACGGCTGCATCTGTTGCGCTGAAGCGGCGCGCAGGCAAAGCCCGCTGCGGCTTGCGCCAAGCCGCCCAAACGGGTAAACGTCATATCCGAACTTCTTACCGGGCCGCCAAGGGCCTTGCCCCATGTCCAGCTTTCGACCCCGCCCCGGCGCCCGCCCTGCTGCGCGCCATGAACCATCGAGCTCGTCGCGCCCCACCCGGCCAGCGCGCGCGCCTGAACTGCCGCCACTGCCCGCGGACTCGCTCGCCCGGGCGATGTGGGTGGCCGCGGAAGCGATTGCCCATGTGCGCGATGGCTATGCGCTGAACGACGGGCTAGCGGGCCTGTGGGCCGCCCACCCCGATCTGCCGCCTTCCACCCGTGGCGCGGCGCAGGATCTGATCTACGGCACCTTGCGCGACTACGGCCGCGGCGATGCGATGCTGGCGCGCCTGCTACGCCAGCCGCTGACTGAACCGACCATCGACGCACTGCTGCGGGTGGCCCTGCATCGGCTTGAAGTGCGACCGGATACCGCCCATACGGTGGTCGACCAGGCAGTCGAAGTCTCCGCGCGGGTGGCCCGCGGCGGACTCAAAGGCCTGGTGAATGCGGTGCTGCGCAACGCAATGCGGCAACGCGACACCCTCGCAAGCGCACTGGCGCGCAATCCGGAAACCCACTTCCGCCACCCGCTGTGGTGGATCGAGCGCCTCAAACGCAACATGCCGCAGGGCTGGGAGGCGGCGCTGGAGGCAGCCAATCAGCACCCACCCATGACGCTACGGATCAACCCGCGCCGCGGCGATCCCGCCGAAACCCTGGCGCAGCTTGTCGCCGCCGGCCATCACGGCAGCGCGCCGGGGCCGCTGGCCTGGCGGCTCGACCAGCCGGTGCCGATTGCAAGCATTCCGGGCTTCGCGGAAGGGCGCTTGTCGGTGCAGGACTGGGGCGCGCAGCAGGCCGCGCCCTTGCTGGATGTTCAGCCCGGCATGCGGGTGCTCGACGCGTGCGCGGCCCCCGGCGGAAAGACCGCTCATCTGCTTGAACTGAGCGACTGCCACCTGACGGCCATAGATCCCGATCCGCGCCGCCTGCAACGGATTGTCAGCAACCTTGGGCGCCTCGGCCTTGAAGCCGACGTGCGCGGCGGCGACGCCCGCGAAAGCCGCTTCTGGTGGGACGGCACCCCCTTCGACCGCATCCTTGCCGATGTGCCGTGTTCCGCCTCGGGCGTGGCGCGCCGCCACCCGGACATCAAATGGTTGCGCAGAGCCGACGATATCGGCAATTTCGCCACAATCCAGCGCGAGATTCTGGACGCGCTCTGGCCGCTCCTGGCGCCGGGCGGCAAAATGCTCTACGTGACCTGCTCGATGTTCCCGGAAGAGAACAGCCTTCAAGTGGCACGGTTCGCCTCAAGGCATGGCGACTGCAAGCGCGTCGCAATCGATTCCTCACCCGATGCCGCGCTCGAAAAGACGCTGCTGCCCAGCCCGGAACATGACGGTTTCTTCTTTGCGCTCCTCGAAAAACTGGCCTGACGGTTTGGCACCACTGCATCGCCTGCTCTGCACGGTTTTGCTGGTACTCGCCTTTGGCAGCGCGGGCGCGGCGGATCAGAACGTTGCATCGATTCGCTACGCCGAGCTGCTGCCGGCCGAAGACCAGTACGTCCTGAACGCCGACATCACGCTCGATCTCAATCCGCGCCTGGACGAAATCGTGCTGCGCGGGATTCCGCTGCACTTCGTGGCCGAGTGCATCCTGACCCGCTCGCGCTGGTACTGGCTCGACGAAACCATCGTCGAGCGTCGCACCCCCTACCGCCTGACCTATCACGCGCTGACGCAGAAGTACCGGCTCGCAATCGGGACGCTGGGGCAGAACTTCGACTCGCTCGATGAGGCGCTGCGCACCATGACGCGCATCCGCAACTGGGGCATCGTTGATCGCACCCGCCTGCGCGGCGGCGAGTCCTACAACGTGGCGGTGCGCTTCCGGCTCGACACCGAACAGTTGCCCAAACCCTTTCAAGTGACCGCGATCGGTTCAAGCGACTGGAAGCTCGAAACCGACTGGTCGCGCTGGACCTTCCTCGCAATCGCCGCCGAGCGCCGATGAGATCAGTCGTTGCCGCCGTTTCCGCGATTGCGGGAATCACGCTGTTCCTGCTCGCCGCCGCGAGCTCGAAGTCGTCCGTCCTGATCCAGAACTACCCCTTGCTGCTGGCACTCAACGGCACGGTCGCGGCCGTGCTGCTAGGGCTGGTGATCTTTCAGGTCCGTACGCTCTGGATCGAATACCGCGAGCACCAGTTCGGCTCCCGCCTCAAGGTCAAGCTGCTGGGCCTGTTTGCGGTGATGGCACTGGTGCCCGGGGTGGTAATCTACGGCGTATCGATGCAGTTCGCCACCCGATCGATCGAGTCCTGGTTCGATGTCAAGGTCGATGCGGCGCTCGATTCAGGCATCGAACTCGGCAGAAACGCGCTTGACTACCTTCTCGACCAGCTCGCCGAGCGCACGCTGGACAGCGCCGAAGCCCTCGCCGAGTCCAGTGCGGTGAGCATCTCGGCCGGCCGCCTTGAACGCCTGCGGGAAGAGGCCGGGGCCGACACCGCAAGCTTGCTCGCCAGCAACGGCCGCATCGTCCTTTCAAGCGTCGCGAGCGGCAGCCTGCTGAGCCCCGGCGCACATTCCACCGCCACGCTGCGCCTGGCGCGCGGCGCGCGCGGTTTGCGCACGGTCGACGGCGAAGGCAGCGGTGAATTGTGGCTGCGCGTGATCGTGCCGGTGCCGGCGCGCAAGCTTGCGGTGAACATCGAGTTCCTCGAAATGACCCAGCGCGTGCCATCGAAGATTGTCAGGACGATGGAGAACATCCAGAACGGCAGCCGCGATTACCAGGAGCTGCTGCTGGGCCGCGAGGGCCTGATTCGCATCTACAGCCTCACGCTCACCTTGACCCTGTTGCTGGCACTGTTCGCCGCCGTGGCGGCGGCTTTCGAGATTGCGCGTTCCTTGTCGGCGCCGCTTTCCATTCTTGCCGAGGGCACCCAGGCGGTGGCCTCGGGCGACTTCAGCCCGCGCCAAGCCTTGCCAGGCCGCGACGAGCTGGGTGTGCTGACTCAAAGCTTCAACCGCATGACCCGCCAGTTGCAGGACGCACGCGCCCAGGCCGAGCGCAACCGTGCGGAAGTGGAGGCGGCGCGCGTGTACCTCGAAAGCGTGCTGGGCAACCTTTCAGCCGGTGTGCTGGCATTTGCCGACAACGGCCGCCTGCGTGCGGCCAACCGCGGGGCGATGCAGATCCTGGGTGACGATCTAGCCGGTTTCGAAAGTCTGACGCTGGACACCTGGCCCCGTCACCATGTGTTCCGCGACGCCGCGTTGCGCGGTTTTGAAGCGAACGATGCGGACTGGTCGGGCGAGATCGAGATCACCCGCGAAGACGGCCGCCAGCAGACCCTGCTGCTGCGTGGCTCACGCCTGCCGCCGGGCAGCGCCGGCGGCTTCGTGGTGGTGTTCGACGATGTGACCGAACTGATTTCGGCGCAGCGTAATGCCGCCTGGGCCGAAGTGGCCCGGCGCCTGGCACACGAGATCAAGAACCCGCTCACGCCGATCCAGCTCTCGGCCGAGCGGTTGCAGCACAAGCTTTCGGCAAAGCTCGATCCGGATTCGCAGGCCATGCTCGCGCGCAGCACACAGACCATCGTGAATCAGGTCGAAGCCATGAAGAACATGGTCAACGATTTCCGCGACTACGCGCGCATGCCCCCCTCCAAGCTTGCACCGCTCGATCTGAACGAACTGATCCGCGAAGTACTGGGCCTGTATGAAAGCTCGCGAGTCAAGGTCACGCACGAGCTCGCGGCCGATCTGCCGCGGGTGCTGGGCGACGCCAGCCAGTTGCGGCAGATCATCCACAACCTGCTCACCAACGCCGAAGACGCGCTCGCCGACGAAGCCGCACCAAGCGTGACCTTGCTCACCCGCCGCGATGGCCGCAAGGTCTTGTTTGCCGTGCGCGACAATGGCCCCGGCTTTCCACCCGCGATGCTGGCGCGCGCCTTTGAACCCTATGTCACCAGCAAGGCACGCGGCTCCGGCCTTGGCTTGGCCATCGTGAAAAAGATCGCCGACGAGCATCGCGGCGAGATTTCGATTCAGAACATTGATCCACATGGGGCCGAAGTGCGCCTTCGGCTTCCGCTCGCAATCTCCGTCTGATACCGTTGCAGGCTATGGCAAAGATTCTGGTCGTCGACGACGAAGTCGGCATTCGCGAACTGCTCTCTGAAATCCTCTCGGACGAAGGCTACGACATCGTGCTCGCCGAGAACGCCGCAGCTGCGCGCAGCGCACGCCTGTCGGCCCGCCCCGATGTCGTCTTGCTCGACATCTGGATGCCGGACACCGATGGCGTCACCCTGCTCAAGGAATGGGCCGCCAACGATCTGCTGACGATGCCGGTGATCATGATGTCCGGCCATGGCACCATCGATACGGCCGTCGAGGCCGTGCGCTTGGGCGCGATGGATTTCCTCGAGAAGCCGATCGCCCTGCAAAAGCTCCTTTCCGCCGTGCGCCGCGGCCTTCAACGCCAGCCCACGGTGCGGCCACGCGCAGCGCTCTCGCTGGCATCCTTTCCGCGATCAGGCCCGCTCAAGGAACTGCGTCGTCGGCTTGAACAGATCACAGAGAAGTCGCGCGTCCTCACCTTGCGCGTCGGCAGTGGCAGCATCATCGAACTGTGCGCGCGCACGCTGCAGAAACCCGGCGCAAGCTGGTTCGATCTGGCGACGCTGACGCAACCGATCGACCTCTCGGCGCTTGAAAGCGCGCGGGGTGGCGTCTTGTTTGTCGAAGACCTCGGCGCGCTTTCGCGTGCGCAGCAAAAGAACTTGGGCTTCGCACTTGAACGCCTGGACAAATATGAACTGCATGCGGTGGTTGGCGCCAGTTGCGGCAGCGAAGAGCTGGCCGCCGACGGATGGGATCCGCTGACGCTCAAGCGTTTGTTCGAAGTCACGCTCGCACCGCCGTCGCTGGCCGAACTCAAGGACGAGATCCCGGAGCTGGCGAATCAGGCGCTGGTGCAGCTCTCGGAATCCGGCGAGGTGCCGGCACGCCGCTTTGCCACGGCTGCGCTGAACGTGCTGCGCAACAAAGCCTGGCCGGGCGGTTTCAACGAGCTGCGGGCCGCGGTGCGCTCACTCGCGCTGGGCACCCTGGAAGACGAAATCGGCGCTGAGGACGTCCAACGCCTGCTTGGCCGCTCGCCCACTGCGGCCGCCTCTGCGCTGCCGCTGGATCTGCCGCTGCGCGAAGCGCGCGAGAGTTTCGAGAGGATGTACTTCGAATACCACCTGCAGCTTGAAAGCGGGAACATCACCCGGTTGGCCGAGAAGACCGGCCTGGAGCGCACTCACCTCTATCGCAAGCTCAAGCAGTTGGGGATTCCGCTCGGGCGCCGCAACGAGCTGTGATGGTTCTCTGCGCAAAAAGAAAGCCGCCCTTGGGCGGCTTTCTTTTTTTGGTCGGCGCAGCTCAGGCAATCTCGCCCAGATAGGCCTCGCGCACCTTGGGGTCGTGCAGGAGCTCCTGCCCACTGCCTGAAATCGTGATCTTGCCGCCATCCATCACATAAGCGCGGTTGGAGTAGCCCAGCGCCAGGTTGGCGTTCTGCTCCACCAGCAGCACCGTCACGCCCTGCTTCATCACGGTGTGGATCACTTCGAAAATCTTCTCGACGATAAGCGGCGCTAGCCCCATCGAAGGCTCGTCAAGCAACAGCAGTTTCGGGCGCGACAGCAAGGCGCGGCCAATCGCCACCATCTGCTGCTCACCGCCAGAAAGCGTGCCGGCCACCTGTTGCAGCCGTTCTTTCACGCGCGGCAGGAGTTCGTAAACGCGCTGCATGTCGGCTTCGATTTCAGCCTTGTCCTTGCGCGTGTAGGCGCCCATCCGCAGGTTTTCTTCGACGGTGAGGCGGGTGAAGATGCCGCGGCCCTCGGGGACCAGCGCAATGCCCGCACGCAAACGCTTGTGCGCCGGCAGGCCGGCAATCGAATCTCCGCCATAGCTCATGCTGCCGCCGGACAACTGCAGCGTGCCCGCGATGGCATTGAGCGTGGTGGTCTTGCCCGCGCCGTTGGCACCGATCAGTGAGACCAGCTCGCCCGCGAACAGGTCCAGATCAACACCCTTGACCGCCTGGATCTGCCCGTAGGCCACCTGAGCGCCGCGCAACTGCAGAATTGGCGATGCCGGATTAGTGTGCGGCATGGTGCGCCCCTCCAAGGTAGGCTTCGATCACCGCAGGATTGCGCTGCACTTCAGCCGGCACGTCTTCGGCGATCTTCTTGCCGAAATCGAGCACCGCGACGCGGTCGCAGAGGCCCATCACCAGCTTTACGTCGTGCTCGATCAGCAGAACGGTTGTGCCGTCGCTGCGAATGGTTTCGATCAGGGTCCGCAACTGGCTGGTTTCGGTGGCGTTCATGCCCGCCGCCGGCTCGTCGAGCGCCAGCAGGCGCGGTTCCGTCGCCAGCGCGCGCGCAATCTCAAGACGGCGCTGGTCGCCATACGAAAGATTGCGCGACAGCGTCCGCGCATGTCGTTCGATGCCCACATACTTGAGCAGTTCGTAGGCGCGCTCGGTGGTGAGCTTTTCTTCCTCACGCGTGTGACGCGTCTGCAGCAGTACACCGAGCAGGCCAGTCTTGGTGCGGATGAAATGCCCGGCCATGACGTTTTCGAGTGCCGTCATTTCGCGGAAGAGGCGGATGTTCTGGAAGGTGCGCGCGATGCCGCGGTTCACGATGCGATCGGGCTTGCCCAGCGGCAGCTCCGAGCCGTTGAAGACGAACTCGCCGTCCTCGGGCGTGTAAGCGCCGGTGAGCACGTTGAAGAAGGTGGTCTTGCCGGCGCCGTTCGGGCCGATCAGGCCATACACCTCGCCCTTGTTGATCGTCAGCGAGACTTCGGTGAGCGCACGCAAGCCACCGAAGCGCTTGCCGATGCCACGCGCCTCAAGCAGCTTGATCATGGCGTGCCTCCTTGTCACCAAGCAGGTCAGCGCGCGAGTAGCGCGACTGGGCCGGGATCAGGCCGGCCGGCTTCATCAGCATCATCAGGATCATGGCCAGCGAAAGCAGCAGCATGCGGAGGACTTCAGGATCGAGGTAGACCTTGCCGAAGAGCGCCTGCTGGATCGGCAGCGCAATGTGGCGCAGCACTTCAGGCAGGAAGGACAAGGCCAGCGCACCGACGATCACACCGGCCAGATTGCCCATGCCACCAAAGACGATCATCGTGAGGATCGCGATCGACTCCATCAGCGTGAAACTCTCCGGGCTGACGAAACCCTGGAAGGCACCGAACAGGCCGCCCGCGACGCCGCCAAAGGTTGCGCCCATCGCAAAGGCAAGCAGCTTGAGGTTGCGCGTGTTGATGCCGATCGCCTTGGCGGCCAGTTCGTCATCGCGGATCGCGGCCCACGCCCGCCCGATGCGCGACACCTGCAGGCGTTTGACCAGAATCACCGCGAGCACGACGAAGGCGAGGAAGACGTAGTAGTACAGGAACAGGCTGGAGATCTTGAAATCATCGGTCACCTGCAGGCCGCGGTTGAGCTCCAGCCCCACCAGCGGGATGGTCATGCCGTCGATCTGGTCGATCCCCTGCGGGCCGTTGGTGATATTGACCGGGTGGGTCAGGTTGTTCATGAAGATGCGGATGATCTCGCCAAAACCGAGTGTCACGATCGCCAGGTAGTCACCGCGCAATCGCAGGGTCGGGAAGCCCAGCGCGATGCCGGCCAGGGCCGCAAAGGCCGCGCCCACAGGCAGCACCACATAAAACGGCAGATGCAGCCCGAAATGCGGTGAAGCAAGGAAGGCCCAGGTGTAGGCCCCCACGGCATAGAAAGCGATGTAACCCAGATCGAGCAGACCGGCGAAGCCGACCACCAGGTTCAGGCCAATCGCCAGCAGGATGTAGAGCAGGGCAAAGTCGAGAATCCGCACCCAGGTGTTGCCGAACAGGCCCGCGAACAGCGGCGCGGTCAGCACCAGGACGACCAGCGTGATCAACGCGGCCTTGGGGTTGCGCGAGCCGAGGAAGGGGATCGCTTGAGAGATGTTGTTCATGGTCGTCGATGCCTCAGGCGCGGTCCGCAACCCGCTCGCCGAGCAGGCCGGTGGGGCGGAAGATCAGCACGATGCCGAGGATCAGGAAGGCGAAGATGTCCTGATAGCTTGAGTTGAGCCAGCCGCCCGTCCAGGTTTCGATATAGCCGGCCCCGATGGCTTCGACCAAGCCGAGCACGATGCCACCGACCATGGCGCCGGCAAGGTTGCCGATACCGCCCAGCACCGCCGCGGTGAAGGCCTTGAGCCCCGGCAGGAAGCCCATCGAATAGTGCGCCACGCCGTAGTTGGAGGCGATCATCACACCGGCCACCGCCGCGAGGGCCGAACCGATGATGAAGGTGAGCGCGATGATGCGGTTGGTGTCCACGCCCATCAGGCTGGCGACGCGGTGGTTTTCGGCCGTCGCCCGCATCGCGCGGCCCATGTTGGTGCGCGTCACGAGAATCACGAGGCCGATCATCATGGCGGCCGACACGCCGACGGTAGTCATTTGCACCGGCGTCATGAACACGCCCGCGACGATCTCGATCGGCGCGGTCTGAATCAGTTGCGGGAAGCTGTGGTAGTTGCGGCCCCAGATGATCATGGCCAGCGTCTGCAACAGGAAGGAGACGCCAATTGCGGTGATCAGCGGTGCGAGCCGCGGCGCATTGCGCAGGCGCCGGTAGGCGGTGCGCTCGATCGTGTAGCCCACTGCCATGCACACCGGCATCGCCACCAGCAGCCCCATCACGAAGTACGCAATCGGATGCAGGTCGGGCAGCACGGACTGGAAGAAGGTGATCGCCGACAGCGCGACCAGCGCGCCGACCATCAGCACTTCGCCATGGGCGAAATTGATCAGGCCAAGAATGCCGTAGACCATCGTGTAGCCGAGCGCGACGACGGCATACACACTGCCGACGACCAGCCCGTTCACGATTTGTTGAAGCAGCGTTTGCATCACGATAGGAATCCTCGCGGAAGGGGCGATCGGCCCCCGTTCAGGAAAGGCTTGCGCCCGTCTGGGTCGCAAGCCTCAAACCCCTTGCGGGGTCAATCCGCGTGCAGCGCGCGCCGGCCGGCGCGCGCCTTGAGCAGATCAGTTCTTCAGCGCCTTCCAGGCACCGTTCTCGAACTGATAGACCGTCACGGAACCGGCCTTGATGTCGCCCTTGTCGTCGAACGCAACCACACCGGTCACGCCCTTGAAGTTGCTGCTCTTGAGCGCAGCCAGGTACTTCGCAGGATCGGACGAGTTAGCCTTCTTCATTGCCTCGATGATCGCCGCAGCAGCGTCGTAGGCGTAAGGCGCGTAGATCTGCACGTCGGCGCCGAACTTCTTCTTGAAGCGCTCCTTGAAGTCCTTGCCGCCCGGCATCTGGTCAAGCGGCAAACCAGCCTGGGTGCAGTAGGTGTTGGCGTTGATTGCATCGCCTGCGAGCTTGATGATCTCGCCGGTGCAGCCGCCGTCGCCGGTGATCCACTTGGCGTTGATACCCAGTTGCTTGAGCTGCTTGAGCATCGGGCCGCCCTGGGCGTCCATGCCGGAGTAGACGATGACGTCCGGGTTCGTGGCTTTGATCTTGGTGAGGATCGCCATGAAGTCGGTGGCCTGGTTGTTCGTGAATTCACGTGCAACCACCTGTCCACCACCGGCCTTCACGCCCTTGTCCACTTCATCGGCGAGACCCTGACCGTAAGCGGTGCGGTCATCAATGATCGCAACCTTCTTGCCCAGTTTCTGTGCCGAGTACTTGCCGATCACCGCGCCTTGCTGCACGTCGTTGGCGATCGTGCGGAAGACCGCTTTGTAGCCCTGCTGCGTGAGCTTCGGGTTGGTGGCCGACGGGGTGATCACCGGAATGCCGGCCTGATCGTAAATCCGCGAAGCCGGGATCGTGGTGCCCGAGTTCAAGTGACCCACCACACCCTTGACGCCGGCATCCACCAGGCGCTGCGCCACCGTGGTGCCAGTCTTCGGGTCAGCCGCATCGTCTTCGCCGATCAGCTCGAACTTGACCGCCTTGCCACCGATCTTGATGCCCTTGGCGTTGTATTCCTCAACGGCGAGCTTGGCGCCGTTTTCGTTGTCCTTACCGAGGTGGGCAATGTTGCCGGTCAGCGGGCCGACGTGGCCAATCTTGATCACTTCTTGTGCCTGGGCGGCAGAGATGCCGAGGCCGAGCAATGCGAGGGCAATTACGGTCTGCTTCATGAGTGCGTTCTCCTGTTGAGACAACGATCTGGATTGAGCGTGAAACACAAACGGGTACGTCTGCACGTATTCGTAGCAAGGGGCTGCGCATACGGCGGACACATTCCGGAACAAGCCGGAGGGCCTTACGTATCCGTGCGACGCAATGGTACTCAAAGCGGCAAGGCGCCGGGCATTATGCCCCACGGTGGCGCACGGCATGGCTCGGAATCTACGTATTCCGGCTCCCCCTGGTGTGTTTCGCAAACACCATGCCAAGGCAGTCTGCAAGCCGCGCGAAAGATGCGCTGGATCAATTGGCAGCGCGCTTCGGCAGCTGCTCGAGCGGCGCTGAATGGAATTCGGATAGCGATCGTCGGTCCCTCACACAGGAGACGGGCGATGCGATGTCGTGAAAGTAACTCCCAGGCACTGATCGGGTGCCATCGCGCCAGGGCGTGGTTCACGAGGCACGCCGACAGGCGCCAGCCGCTGCGGACTCAGGGTCTGTCGGCTGTTTCGAAGAAGACCTTGGGGATCACGGCGCAACCCGCGGCGTAATGCATCCTCCCGCCGAGGGGGAAAGATACTGCGGGGTCGCAGTGCCGCAGATCCGGGGCGCGCACCTCGCCTGACATGCCGAGGCGGCGGGCGCGGGCGCCCTCAAGCGCCCACGGCGATCAATGTGCTACCGCGCAAGGCAAGGCCGTCGCGCCCTCCAGCATGGGGCATGCGCATCGGCCAAGCGGCGGCTCAGGCGCTGACCGCACCCGGCTTGAGTTGCCAGCCGCTGGCCCCGCCCTGGTAGCGGGCAAGCGACAGGTCGTCGCAGCGGATAGCCGGCGTGCGGCCCAGCACCAGATCGGCAAGCACATGGCCCGAACCGCAAGCCATCGTCCAACCCAAGGTGCCGTGGCCCGTGTTGATGAAGAGATTGCTCAGCGCAGTGCCACCAACAATGGGCGTGCCGTCCGGCGTCATCGGGCGCAGGCCGGTCCAGAACTCCGCCTTGGGAAGATCGCCGCCGCCCGGAAAGAGATCATGGGTGACCATCTCCAGGGTTGCACGGCGGCGCGGATTCAGGCGCAGATCGAAACCGGCCAACTCAGCCATACCGCCTACACGAATGCGTTGGTCAAAACGGGTGATCGCGATCTTGTAGGTTTCGTCGAGCACCGTTGATGTCGGCGCACACTCGGCGTCCAACAGAGGCGCCGTAAGTGAGTAACCCTTGACCGGATAGACCGGCAGATCAAGGCCCAGCGCCTTGGCCAAACCCCGCGAGTAGCTGCCGGCCGCCAGCACGTAGCGATCTGCGCTGAGCCGCTCGCCCCCGACTTGCACGGCCTCGATTCGCCCACCGTGTGCCTCGATGCCGTCGAGCGTTTCGCCGAGGCGGAAACGCACGCCAAGGCGTTCCGCCTCGGCAGCAAGGGCCATGGTGAAGCGTTGGCAGTCACCGGTTTCGTCCTTGGGCAGACGCAGGCCGCCGCTCAGACGATGAGCCGCCTTCGCCAGCGCCGGTTCGACCCGCGCGAGTTCCGACGCAGCGAGCAACTCGTGCGCAACCCCCAGTTCGCGCAGCACGGCCACGTCGCGCTCTGCGGCATCAAGCTGTGCCTGGGAACGGAAGAGCTGCAAGGTGCCGCGGGTGCGCGCCTCGTAGCTGATTCCGATCTCGTCGCGCATGTCGCGCAGACAATCGCGCGAGTATTCCGCCAGCCGCATCATCCGCGACTTGTTTTCCGCGTAGCGGGAAGATGTGCAGTTGGCCAGCATCTGCAGCATCCAACGCAGCTGGAACAGGCTGCCGTCGGGCCGGATGGCGAGCGGCGCGTGCTTCTGGAACAACCACTTCATTGCCTTGAACGGGATGCCAGGCGCCGCCCAGGGCGTGGAGTAGCCCGGCGAAACCTGGCCAGCATTGGCAAAGCTCGTTTCGAGTGCTACGCCGGGCTGACGATCGATCACCGTGACCTCGGCGCCACCGCGGGCAAGGTAGTAGGCGGTCGTCACGCCGATGACACCACCACCCAGAACTAGTACTTTCATAGCCCGTCTCGCAGGAAGTTCGTTGATGGCGAAAGTCTATTGAGGCTGGACCAGTGCTTTTCACCTGCTTTTTGGTGCATTAGAGTGGATTCAACGCGCCATACCGGCGCATTGCCCAGGGCTTCCAGCAAAATGCGCCAACTCGATAAAACCGACCGGAAAATCCTCGACCTGCTGCAGCAAGACGGGCGGATGACGATGACCGAACTGGCCGAGAAGGTGGGCCTTTCAACAACGCCGGTTGCCGAGCGGGTCAAGCGGCTCGAACGCGAGAAAGTCATCACCGGCTACCACGCGCGGATCGACCCCCATGCGCTCGGCTTCAACCTGTTGGTATTCGTCGAGATCCGCCTCGCGTCCAAATCTGGCGAACTGTTCGACGAGGTTAAACGCGCATTGGCCTGGATGCCCGAGGTCATGGAGTGCCACCTTGTGTCGGGCGATTACGACTACCTGATCAAGGCGCGCATCACCGAGATGGCCGACTACCGCCGGCTTCTGGGCCACGTGCTCAATCGCTTGCCCGCCGCAGCAGAATCCCGCAGCTATGTGGTGATGGAAGAGGTCAAGGAGACGCTTTACCTGCCGACACTGTAGGCAGGTGCTTCAAGTCGCCTCGACCGGCTCTGCGTAGCAGGGTTGCTGGGCAAGGATGCGGCGGCGCGTGGCGCGCGCATGCGATACCCAGGCAAGGCAGCGCCAGCGGATATACATCGCGATGCCTCGCACCCACTCGTCGGCAGCCATCGCCAGCCAGATCCCGAGCAAACCCCATCCCGCACTGACGCCAAGCAGCCAGGCCAGGCCGACGGCAACGCCAAACATCGAGAAGACACCGAATGCCACCGGGAACTTTGCATCGCCGGTGGCGCGAAGCGCGTTGATGACGACCAGATTGAATGAGCGGCCGGGTTCGAGCAGAACCAGCACCCAAAGTAGCTGGCTGCCGACCTGAACGATCGTCGGGTCGTCCGAGAAGAAGCCGAAGATCGCCTTGCCGGACACGGCGGCAATCAGTGCAACGCAGGTCGAGACACCCAGCCCCCAGGCGAGCGCCTTCTTGACGACCCGATTGGCGTCATGGAGATCGCCCGCCCCGATCTGGTGCCCGACAACGATCTCGGTGCCGAAGCCTATCGCCAGTCCGGTCAGCAGGATGAAGTAGCTCACTTGCAGCATGTAGGTGTGGGTGGCGAGTTCGGTCGCGCCCATCGCCGCAACGAAGCTCAGCACCCAGGTGAAGGCCACGCGGTAGGCAATGTTCTCCCCGGCGCCGGGCAATCCGATGTGCGCCATTTCAGCCAAGGCCCCGCGTCGCAGGGTCCACCAGTCGCGGCCCGCAGGCGTGATCGCCAAGCGCTTTCGCCAAAGCACCAGATGCCAGACAAGCGAAGCGATGCGGGCGAGCAGGTAGCCCACGCCGATGCCGACCAGCCCCAGCTTCGGGATCGGGCCAAAGCCAAACATCAAGGGCAAGCCCGCCAGGAGCGACATGGCGTACATCAGCAACATCAACATCAGGGTGTCGCGCGTGAAGGTGTAGGCGCGCAGGACCGATGACATCGTCGCAATCAACGCATCCACGGCCAGGACGACACCCAGGATCACCAGATAAGGCTGTGCCTCGGGCCGCAACGCTTCCGGTAATTTCATCAAACTGAGCAGCGGACCCGCACCGAATGCCACCAGCGCTGCCGAAGCAATGCCCAGCCAGAGCGCGGCCGCAAGGCTCGCGCGAGCGATCCGCTCCGCGCCAGCACGATCATTCGCGCCAAGGTACTGGGTGATCACCACGCTTGCGCCCACCCCGACAAGCCGGAACAGGATGATGAAGAAGGCCATGATCTGGTTGGATAGCCCGAAGGCCGCCGCGGTGTCGTCAGAGATGCGAGCCGTCAGCCAGACAAACAGAAGGCCAATCGATGCATGGAGCAGATGCTCAGAGAAGATCGGCCAGGTGATGGCGAAAAGTCGCGGACGCGGCGGGGTGAGGTGCGTACTCATTACTGCGCTTCCTTGAAAACGTTTGCCCTTTGGTCGGGCGAGGTGCCATCAGCAAAGTATGCGGCCCTCCGGCGCCGCCGACACGGTGGAATTTCGGGGGTGGAGCGCAAAAGCGCAAGACAGAAACGACTCAGGGCAGCTTGCGCTGCCCTGAGTCGGGTATTGCCAATTCCTACGGCGCTTAGTGACCGCGCTTCTTCATCCGCTCGATCATCGCCAGCTGCGCTGCCGCTTCGGCGAGTTCCGCCTGTGCGCGTGCGTAGTCAAGCTTGGAGCCCTGGTTCGCCATGGCCTCCTCGGCCTGACGCTTGGCGTCCATCGCCTTGGCTTCATCGAGGTCACGCCCGCGAATTGCCGTGTCAGCCAGAACGGTGATCAGTCCGGGTTGAACTTCGAGCACGCCGCCCGCAACGAAAACCAGCTCATCCTGCTCCTGATTCGGCAGCTTGAGCCGGACCGCGCCGGGGCGGATGCGAGTCAGCAGCGGTGTGTGACCGGGCAGAATGCCCAATTCGCCAGCTTCACCCGGAAGCGAAACCGACTCAGCCAGGCCCGAGAAGATCTGCTCTTCGGTACTGACCACGTCGACATGAACCGTCATTGCCATTTGCGTATCTCCGCTCGAGAGGCAACGCGCGACCTCGGGCCGCGCGTCACAGATCTCGCATTACTGCAGGGTCTTGGCTTTCTCGAAGGCCTCTTCGATGCCGCCAACCATGTAGAACGCCTGTTCCGGCAGCGCATCACACTCGCCGCTGACGATCATCTTGAAGCCCTTGATCGTCTCCTTGAGGGTGACGTACTTGCCCGGCGAGCCGGTAAACACTTCAGCAACGTGGAAGGGCTGCGACAGGAAGCGCTGGATCTTGCGAGCACGCGCAACCTGAAGCTTGTCTTCTGGAGCCAGTTCATCCATACCAAGAATCGCGATGATGTCGCGCAATTCCTTGTACTTCTGGAGCGTCGCCTGCACTGCACGGGCGGTGTTGTAGTGTTCTTCGCCCACGACCAGCGGATCAAGCTGGCGCGAAGTCGAATCGAGCGGATCAACCGCCGGGTAGATACCCAGCGCGGCGATGTCGCGCGACAACACGACGGTGGAGTCAAGGTGCAAGAAGGTCGTTGCCGGCGACGGGTCGGTCAAGTCATCCGCAGGCACATACACGGCCTGGATCGAGGTGATCGAACCCACCTTGGTCGAGGTGATCCGCTCCTGCAGGCGGCCCATTTCTTCCGCCAGCGTCGGCTGATAGCCCACAGCAGAAGGCATACGGCCGAGCAGCGCGGACACTTCGGTACCGGCCAGCGTGAAGCGGTAGATGTTGTCGATGAACAACAGGATGTCGCGGCCTTCATCGCGGAACTTCTCGGCCATCGTCAGGCCGGTCAGTGCAACGCGCAGACGGTTACCCGGCGGCTCGTTCATCTGGCCGAACACCATCGCGACCTTGTCGAGAACGTTCGACTCTTTCATCTCGTGATAGAAGTCGTTGCCCTCGCGGGTACGCTCACCAACACCAGCGAACACCGAAAGACCCGAGTGCTGCTTCGCGATGTTGTTGATCAGCTCCATCATGTTCACGGTCTTGCCGACACCGGCGCCACCGAACAAGCCAACCTTGCCGCCCTTTGCGAACGGGCAGATCAAGTCAATCACCTTGATACCCGTTTCGAGCAGCTCAACCGACGGCGACAGCTCGTCGAACTTCGGCGCAGCCGCGTGGATCACGCGACGCTCGTCGCCTGCGATCGGACCCGCTTCGTCGATCGGACGGCCCAGGACGTCCATGATGCGACCCAAGGTGCCGTGGCCGACCGGCACTGCAATCGCAGTCCCCAGACCGTTGATCTTCATCCCACGACGCAGGCCGTCAGACGAACCCATGGCGATGGTGCGGACAACGCCATCACCGAGTTGCTGCTGCACTTCCAGGGTCAGGCCGGACTCGACCAGACCGTTGTCTTCTGAAGCGTCCAGCTGGAGCGCCTCGAAGACCTTGGGCATCTGGTCACGCGGGAACTGAACGTCCACCACCGCGCCGATGCACTGAACAATGGTTCCTTGACTCATCGTCTTTCCCCAATCATTAAAACCGTTACACCGCCGCTGCGCCGCCGACGATCTCAGAGATCTCGCGCGTAATCGCTGCCTGACGAGTCTTGTTGTAGACGAGCTGCAATTGCTTGATCACGTTGCCGGCATTGTCCGACGCAGCTTTCATCGCCACCATCCGTGCGCTCTGCTCGGACGCCATGTTCTCGGCAACTGTCTGATAGACCGCCGCCTCGACCAGACGGAGCATCACCTCGTCAATCACCGCTTGCGCATCCGGCTCGTAGATGTAGTCCCACGAGCTGTCAGGCGTGCCCATGCTCTCACCGGTCAGTGGGAGCAATTGCACCACGCGCGGTTCCTGCTTCATGGTGTTCACAAAGCGATTGAAGCCGATGTACACCGCTTCGACCTGACCTGACAGGTACGCGTCGATCATCACCTTGACGGGGCCGATGAGGCGCTCCAGATGCGGCGCGTCGCCCACCTGCGTAACGTGGGAGATGACCTTCGCACCCATGCGCTGCATGAAGCCCAAGCCGCGATTCCCGATACAGGTCACACGGATGTCCTTAACGCCGCCCTCTTCCCATTCCTTCAGACGGTTGAGCACCATCCGGAAGAGGTTGGTGTTCAGACCGCCGCAAAGACCCTTGTCGGTAGAGATGAGGATGAGCCCCGCCTTCGTCGGGTTCTCAACCTTCGCCAGGAACGGATGCCGATAGTCAGTGACGTTGGCAAGCGCAAGATTGGCGGCAAGCCGACCGATCTTCTGGGCGTAAGGGCGACCCGAACGCATGCGCTCCTGTGCGCGACGCATCTTGGAGGCCGAAACCATCTCCATGGCCTTGGTGATCTTGCGCGTGTTCTGCACGCTCTTGATCTTGTTACGGATTTCCTTTCCGCCCGCCATGTCGTTCTCCGTCCCTTACTGCCAGGACTTCTTGAACGCTTCGATCGCAGCCGCGAGGGTCTTCTCGCCTTCGGCGTCGAGATCCTTGGTCTGTTCAATCTTGGCGTGGAGATCGGCGACTTGCGCGCGCACATGCTGCTGCATGGCAGCTTCGCACGCGAGCGCACGATTCACCGGCACGTCGTCGAAGTAACCCTTGTTGACAGCAAACAGCGTCACGGCCATGTCGGCAACCGACAGCGGTGCGTACTGCGCCTGCTTCATCAATTCGGTCACAAGACGGCCGCGATCGAGCTGCTTGCGGGTTGCTTCATCAAGGTCCGACGCGAACTGGGCGAAAGCTGCGAGTTCGCGGTACTGCGCGAGAGCGAGACGCACACCGCCGCCGAGCTTCTTGATGACCTTGGTCTGCGCTGCACCACCGACGCGCGACACCGAGATACCGGCGTTGATTGCGGGGCGGATACCTGCGTTGAACAAGTCGGTTTCAAGGAAGATCTGGCCGTCGGTAATCGAAATCACGTTGGTCGGAACGAAGGCCGACACGTCACCCGCTTGGGTTTCGATGACCGGAAGAGCGGTCAGCGATCCTGTCTTGCCCTTGACAGCACCATTGGTGAACTTCTCGACGTAGTCTTCGTTCACACGGGCTGCGCGCTCAAGCAAGCGCGAGTGCAGGTAGAACACGTCGCCCGGATACGCTTCGCGGCCCGGCGGGCGGCGCAGCAGCAGCGAGATCTGGCGATAGGCCCAAGCTTGCTTGGTCAGATCGTCATACACGACCAGCGCGTCCATCCCGCGGTCGCGGAAGTACTCACCCATCGTCGAGCCGGCATACGGCGCAATGAACTGCAAGGCGGCGGATTCCGATGCGGATGCGGCGACGACAATGGTGTATTCCATCGCACCGTGCTCGGTCAGCTTGCGCACCACGTTGGCGATGGTCGAGGCCTTCTGGCCGACCGCCACGTAGATACACATCATGTTCTGACCTTTTTGGTTGATGATCGCATCAACCGCAACGGCAGTCTTACCAGTCTGGCGGTCGCCAATGATCAGCTCACGCTGACCCCGGCCAATCGGCACCATCGAGTCGATCGACTTCAAACCGGTCTGCACCGGCTGCGACACCGAACGACGCCAGATCACGCCCGGCGCGACCTTTTCGATCTTGTCGGTTTCCTTGGCGTTGATCGGGCCCTTGCCATCGATCGGTTGGCCGAGCGAGTTGACGACGCGACCAATCAGTTCCGGGCCAACCGGCACTTCCAGAATGCGGCCGGTGCACTTGACCGTGTCGCCTTCCGAAATGTGCTCGTACTCGCCCAGCACCACGGCGCCGACGAAGTCGCGCTCAAGGTTCATGGCGAGGCCAAAGGTGTTGCCCGGGAACTCGAGCATTTCACCCTGCATGACGTCGGTCAGGCCGTGCACACGGCAGATACCGTCAGTCACGGAAACCACGGTGCCTTCGTTGCGCGCCGTCGCCCCCAGTTGCAGGTTCTGAATGCGACTCTTGATGAGATCGCTGATTTCAGACGGGTTGAGGTTCATACCTAAAGCTCCTAATTCTGTAGCGCGGCGGCCATCGCGGCGAGCTTGCCGCGGACCGAGGCGTCGATCACTTCGTCGCCAACGGCGATCTTCACTCCGCCGATCAACTCACGGTCGATCTGCACGGTCGCTTTGACCTTGGACTTGAAGCGAGTCTCGAGATCGGCAACGAGGCGAGCGAGCGTCGCGTCATCAATCGGAAAGGCGGAACTCACCAGCGCATCCTTGACCCCTTCATGCGCATCTTTCTGCGCCGAAAAGAGCGAAAGGATTTCAGGAAGAACGGCCAAGCGATCGCTTTCGGCGAGAATGGTCACGAAGTTCTTCTGATCTGCGGTGAGGTCGCCAGCGACTTCAACGAACAGTTGTGCAGCCGCGCTAGCGGACACACTCGGGTCGTCGATGTTCGCCCGGATACGCGGTTCGCTCGCGACCGCCGCCAAGCGCGCGAGCGCTTGAGCCCACGCGTTCAGTGCGTTGGCATCACGAGCCAACTTGAACGCCGCTTCGGCATACGGGCGAGCGACGGTGACGTTTTCGGCCATGGCGTCTTACAGTTCCTGTTTCAGGTTGGCCAACAGGTCGCTATGGACTTCGGCGTTGATTTCCTTGCGCAGGATCCGCTCTGCACCGACCACGGCAAGCTGTGCGACTTGGTCGCGCAGGCCTTCCTTGGCTTTCTGCATGGCGGCGCCAGCTTCCTGTTCAGCGGCAGTCCGCGCAGCGGCAACGATGCGCGCCGCTTCGGTACGAGCCTCTTCAATCAGGATGGCAGCCTGCTTCTCGGCAGTGGCACGAACGTCGGTTGCGGATTCACGCGCTTTGCGCAGCTCCTCGACAACCCTCTTTTCAGCCAGCGCGAGATCGGTCTTCGCCTTGTCCGCAGCAGCGAGCCCATCTGCGACTTTCTTTGCGCGTTCGTCGAGTGCCTTCACGATCGGCGGCCACACGAATTTCATCGTGAACCACGCGAGGATGAAGAACACAACGAACTGGGCAAACAGCGTTGCGTTCAGATTCACGGCATCACTCCCGGAAAATCAGTGGATTTGATGTGCGGAATCAGAGCTTGAACGGGTTAGCGAAGGCAAACATCATCGCGATACCGACACCGATCAGGAATGCAGCATCGATCAGACCAGCCAGCAGGAACATCTTGGTCTGCAGCGCGTTCATGAGCTCAGGCTGACGAGCAGAAGCTTCAAGGTACTTCGAACCCATGATGCCGATACCGATACAGGCACCGATTGCACCAAGACCGATGATCAGACCAGCGGCCAGAGCAACGAAACCAAGAACGTGTTCCATGACGACTCCTCTATTTCAGAAAAAGTGGGGTTGAATCAAAAACTTAACAGCGCTGGTACGACGCTAGCGTCAGTGACTTTCGTGAGCCTGACCCACATATACGAGGGTCAGCATCATGAAAATGAATGCCTGCAGGGTAATGATCAGGATGTGGAAGATTGCCCACGCAGAACCGGCCAGAACGTGGCCGACAAACAGTAGCGGACCTGCAACGCCAGCAGTGCCCCAAGCAGCACCCATCAGCGCGATCAGCATGAATACCAGCTCGCCTGCGTACATGTTGCCGAACAGTCGCATGCCGTGAGAGATGGTTTTCGCGGCGAACTCGATCAACTGCATCATGAAGTTAACCGGGTACAGGAACCACTTGTCGCCGAACGGCGCGGCAAACAGCTCATGCACCCAACCGCCAAAACCCTTGATCTTGATGTTGTACCAGAGGCAGATCGTCAGCACGCCGATCGACATGCCAAGCGTCGCGTTCAGATCGGCCGTAGGAACGATGCGCATGTACGCATGGCTGTTGCCGGTTGCGAGCTGAAATAGCGTGGGCAGAAGATCGAGCGGCAGCAGGTCCATCGCGTTCATCATGAAGATCCAGACGAACACGGTTAGCGCCAGGGGTGCAACGAATTTGCGCGACTCGGCGCTATGAACGATGCCCTTGGCCTGATCTGCAACCATCTCGACGATGATTTCGACTGCTGCCTGGAAGCGACCCGGCACCCCGGAAGTTGCCTTCGAGGCCGCGCGCCAGAGGAAAAACAACGTAATGACACCGATCGTGATGGACCAGAACATCGTGTCGATGTTGATGAGCGACCAATCGACGATGTTCTGCTGCGGATGACCCGTCTGATTCAAGTGGGTCAGGTGGTGATTAATGTACTCGCCGGCGGTGGGCGCTTGCACTTCGTGTCCGGTGGCCATGTCAGGTCTTAACTAAAAATGCAAAAAAGTTCGCTTGGAGCGTCACGACCAGCCCGATGACAACCGCGCCCCAATGGACGTCGGGATACACCAGGCGGACGCCCGCCAGTAATCCGATACACAACGCGATCTTGATCAGTTCGCCAATAAAAAAGGCAACCGCATACGAGGCGCCTGGGCGCTTTGACGCTGCGTGGAGCCTGATTGCAAACAGCCAAGTGGGAAGGACGCAGGCGGCGCCCCCCAACGCCGCCGAGAGCGCACCGCGTGACCCGAAAAACACCGCTGCAAGAGCGATGCCGATCAGGGCGGTTGCCAATTGCAGGACAACAACTTTGTACATTCCCTGCAGTGCCGCGTACATCTGCGCGCCTCGAAAAACCACGCAATGTTAGGTATTTAGCTGATCGAAGTCAAACTTAGTAGTTGCCCTATGAGGGCAAATCCGCTGCGCTGCAGCACGCAAATGAGGCGGCGCAGCACCGACCGGGCCGCGCGCTCCACACCCCTCTTTCAAATCTGCAGCCAGGATTCATCTGGCCCGGCATAATCGCTGCGCCGGGAAGCCCCCCGGCGCCTGCCACGCCAAATCATGACAATCGCGCACAACCCCTTGTCTCTACTTAAGACCCGCCGTTTTCTGCCGCTTTTTACAACGCAGTTCCTCGGCGCGTTCAACGACAACGTGCTCAAGCAGGCACTGTTGCTGCTGATCACCTTCCAGGGGGGCAAGGTCATGGGGCTGTCGCCGGCCCTGATGGTGCAAGTGGCCTCGGGCCTGTTCGTGCTACCGATGTTCCTGTTCTCAGCCTCGGCGGGGCAGATCGCCGACGCGTTTGACAAGGCACGCCTCGTCCGCTGGGTGAAGCTGGCGGAGGTCGGCATTGCGCTGATTGCCGCGGCGGGTTTCTTTTTCAAGCAGGTGCCATTGCTGCTTTCGGCATTGTTCCTGATGGGCCTGCATTCAACTGTCTTTGGCCCCTTGAAGTACTCGATACTCCCGCAGCATTTGCACAATGACGAGATCGTCGGCGGCAACGCATGGGTTGAAAGCGGCACCTTCGTCGCGATCCTGCTCGGCTCGATCCTCGGTGGCGTGCTGATCGCCATTCCTGATACCGGCCCGATTTGGGCGGGCGGGGCCTGCGTTCTGCTGGCGGTGTGCGGCTGGCTGACAAGCCTGTCGATTCCCGATGCGCCACCGCTGGCCAAGGTTGCCCTCAACTGGAATCCGTTCAGCGAGATCGCGCAGAACATGCGCATCGCCGGCCGCAACCGTGCCGTGCTGATGGGAATGATGGGGATCTCGTGGTTCTGGTTTTATGGCGCGATGATGCTTTCGCAGTTCGGGCCCTTCGTGAAAGACGTAATCGGGGGGAGCGAGCACTTATCGACCTTCCTGCTCTCCACGTTCATCATCGGCATCGCCCTCGGATCGCTGCTTGCGGAACGGGCATCCGGCGGCAAGGTCGAGCTTGGCCTTGTCCCGCTCGCTTCGATCGGCATGACCGTCTTTGGCGTTGATCTGTACTTCGCAAGCCCCAGCGCCCCGCATCCCGGCCTGGACGTAGCAGGCTTCATCGCGCAACCCGGCGCTTGGCGCCTGATGGCGGATCTGGTGCTGATCGGTGTTTTCGGCGGCCTCTACACGATTCCGCTCTACGCATTGATCCAGACGCGCTGCGATCCGGAATATCGCTCGCGCATCATCGCCGCGAACAACATCCTCAACGCCGGCTTCATGGTTGCGTCGGCCGGCTATGCGTTCTTCGCGCTGAGCCAGGGCGCTTCGATCCCGCAGATGTTCCTCTACGCCGCGTTGATGAACATTGCGGTGGCAATCTTCATCTACAGCGTGGTGCCGGAATTCCTCCAGCGCCTGATCGTATGGCTGCTGGTGCATACCTTCTACCGCGTCGAGGCCAAGGGCTACGCCAACATTCCTGCCGAAGGCCCGGCAGTGATCGTGTGCAATCACGTCAGCTTCGTCGATCCGCTGATCCTGATGGCGGAGAGCCGCCGCCCGATCCGTTTCGTCATGGATCACCGGATCTTCAAGATGCCGATCATCAATTTCGTCTTCCGCGAAGGCCGTGCCATTCCGATTGCCCCAGCCAAGGAAGACCCCGCCATGCTTGAGGCCGCCTACGACGAAGTCGCCAAGACGCTTGAAGCGGGTGAGCTTGTGGGCATCTTCCCGGAAGGGCGGATCACCGATACCGGCGAGCTCAACGAGTTCAAGAGCGGCGTCACACGAATCGTCGAACGCACCCCGGTGCCGGTGGTGCCGATGGCCTTGTCGGGGCTGTGGGGCAGCTTCTTCTCGCGCAAGGACGGCCCGGCCATGAGCAAGCCGTTCCGGCGCGGATTCTTCAGCCGCATCAAGCTGAGCATCGGCGCACCCATCGCGCCCGGCAACGCAAGGCCCGAAATCTTGCAAGCCGAGATCGCCCAGTTGCGCGAACGCCCCTGACCCAGCCACGGACACACACCATGCACGCCTATCCCCTGACCGCCGGCGTCACGCTTCTACTGGTGCTGCTGATGTTCGGCACCGCCTGGAACGTGGGCCGCGCGCGCGAGAAGTACGGCATCAAGGCGCCCGCCACCACCGGCAACGAATACTTCGAACGCGCCTACCGGATCCAGCTCAACACCATCGAGTGGGCGCTGATTTTCCTGCCCACCCTGTGGATCTTCGCCGCCTATGTGAACGACCTCTACGCGATGATCGCCGGCCTCGTCGGGCTCGCTGGACGCATCCTCTACGCGGTGAGTTACCAGCGAGATCCCGCAAGCCGCGGCGCCGGCTTCATGATCGGGATGCTGGCGTTTGGGGTGTGCGGGCTATGGAGCGGCTTCGCGGTGTTGCGGGTCATCACCGGATTCTGACGCCCTGCTCACCAATAGCGCCGCAGCAACCCAGCCCTTGAGTGCCGCCTCCTGACACCACGCTGTCAGTAGCCCCCCTGCATCCTGTCTGCACCTCAACCGCAACAGGAGCAGCACCATGGACACAGCACTCCGCGAGCAACAGCGCGCTGTCTGGTTTGAAATTCCGGTCGTCGATCTGGATCGCGCAGCAGCCTTCTACGAACAGCTGTTCGATGAATCGCTCAGGCGCGAAGAGATGGGGCCAGAGGGGACGATCGCGGTGTTTCCCTATGACGGCACCGGCGTTTCGGGTTGCCTGATGCGTGCGCCAGATGCACGGCCGGCGGCGAGCGGCACGCTGGTCTACCTCAACGCCGATTCCGGGCTCGATACGCTGCTTGCGCGCGTTGAAGCCGCCGGCGGTAAAGTCGCACTTCCGCCAGTTGCGCTGCCCGAGGGCATGGGCCGCTTTGCGCACATCATCGACACCGAGGGCAACCTCGTCGGGCTGCACGAAGCCTGATGCGAAAGGACGCTGCCATGAAGTTCGCCTACACCATCGTCTACGTCGCCGACGTCAGCGCGACGCTCGATTTCTATCGACGTGCATTCGGGTTTGCCACGCGCTTCGTCACCGACGACGCGCAGTTCGGTGAGCTGGATACCGGCGGCACCGCGCTCGCCTTCGCGCGCCACGACGTGGCCGCCAGCAGCCTGCCGCAGGGTTACCGGCCGCTGGATGCCGATGCGCAGCCAGCCGGCATCGAAGTCGGCTTCACCACCAGTGATGTGCCAGCGGCCTTCGATCATGCGGTGGCGGCGGGCGCCACGCCGATCACCGCGCCGCTCACCAAGCCCTGGGGGCAGACCGTCGCCTACGTCCGCGCGCCGGAAGGCACACTGATCGAACTCTGCACGCCGATGGGCTGAGCCCCGATGCGCCGCGCCGACCGCCTCTTCCAGATCACGCAGATCCTGCGCGGCCGCCGGCTGACGACGGCGGCGCATCTGGCGGAGCGGCTCGGCGTTTCCGAGCGCACCATCTACCGCGACGTCGCCGACCTTTCCACCTCCGGCGTACCGGTGGAAGGCGAGGCGGGTGTCGGTTACCGGCTGCGGCCGGGTTTTGATTTGCCACCGCTGATGTTCAGCGCCGACGAGCTGGCCGCGCTGGCGCTCGGCGCACGCATCGTTGGCGCCAAGGGCGGCAGCGAGCTTGCCCTTCACGCCACCAGCGCGCTCGAGAAAATCAGCGCCGCCGTGGGCCCGGCGCTGCGCATCCGGCTCGAAACCACCGCTTTGCATGTGCCGGATTTCAACATCACGCCCGGCACCCAGCACATCGAAACGCTGCGCCATGCGGTTGATCGCCGCCTGCGGATCGCCTTCGACTATGCCGACGAAGAAGGCACACGCACCACGCGCTTCGCGTGGCCGCTCGGCCTCTTCTTCTGGGGCCAGGTCTGGACGCTTGGCGCCTGGTGCGAGCTGCGCGAGGACTTCCGCAGTTTCCGCCTTGACCGCCTGCTGAAGCTTGAACTGCCGGGCGACCACTTCCCCGACACCGAAGGCCGCCGCCTCGCCGATCTGTTGCGCTACTGCCACGCAAGCTGAAGCCCGCAAGGCGCACAATGTCTGATCGCGCAGACACCCGGGGTGGCCCATGAGCAAGCAGCACGACAAGCCAAAAGCGCACTACGCACCCGCCTTGCAACGCGGGCTGCATGAGTTGAGCCACCAGGTCGAGGCGATGCACCGCGCGATTGCGGGCAAGACTTTCGGCGCACTCAAGCAGGTACCGGTGGTGTCGCTGCCCGCCGCGCTGATCGAAACCGTGCACGACGCCATCAGCAGCGGCATCCACGCCTCGGTGCGGCTGGGCAATCGCGGCCTGATGGGCTTGGCGGGCGATGCCGAGCAGGCGCTCAAGCGCGATGCGCCACCGGGCCGCCGTGAAAGCAATCTGCGCGCAGCGATCAACGGCGTGTTCGGCGACCACCTCGCCGCCAACGGCGAAGCGCTGGCAACGCCGATGCAGTTGTTCGCGCGCGGCCAGAGCACCCCGCTTGATCTGGCGACGCTGAAGGTTCCGCACCGCCGGGTCTGCATCTTCCTGCACGGCCTTGCCTGCGACGAGCACTGCTGGACGCCCGCAGCCGACAGCGACGAGCCCGATTACGGCGCGCGGATCAAGGCGGATTTCGGCTACACCCCGCTCTACCTGCGCTACAACACCGGCCTCACGATCCCCGAAAACGGCGTCGCCTTTGTCGAGCAGATGCAGGCGCTGTGCGAGGCGCGCCCCGATATCGACGAGTTCTTGCTGATCGGCCACAGCATGGGCGGGCTGGTTGCGCGCAGCGCCTTGCGGCGCTCGCACGGCAGCACCTGGCAAACAAAGACGCGGATGTTGATCTGCCTGGGTTCGCCGCAACTGGGCTCACCACTCGAACGCCTTGGCGCGATCACCAACCGGGTGCTCGACAGCTTTGACGTCACCGCCCCGATCGGCGCCATCGCGGCACGGCGCAGCGCCGGCATTCGCAATCTGCACGACGGCCTCGGCGACGGCTGCGGTGAAGACCCGCCGCATGTCGAATTGCGTTTTCTCGGCGCCACGATTGCCGACGATGCCGACAGCGCCTTCGGAAAATACGTCGGCGATGGCCTCGTCACGCCCGACAGCGCGCTGGCCGACCCGCCGGCGGCCAATGTCGCCACCGCCCAACTGGGCGGCCTTGGCCACATGGGCATGCTGCACGAAGCGCGCTGCTGGCGGCAGATCCATCAGTGGGTTGCCGAAGGCATGGCACCAACAGCGTAAAATCGCCGCTTCCCCCTTCTCACCGAAGCCCGACGAACATGAGCAAACCCGATCCTGCCCGCTGGGGCTTTACCACCCGCACCGTTCATGGCGATCGCCTCGGCGGCGTCGAGCACGGCGGCATCCACAAGCCGATGCACACCTCGGTGCAGTACGGCTATGCCAATGCTGCGGAGTTGATCGGGGTTTTCCAGGGCGAGATCGCCGGTTTCAACTACGCTCGCCAGGGCACACCCACCGTCGCCGCGCTCGAAGCCAGCGTCAACCGCATGGAAGACGGGCGCGGCACGATCTGCTTCGCGACCGGCATGGCCGCGATCACTGCGGTATTCACCACCCTGCTCAAGGCCGGCGATCACCTGATCGCGAGCAAGTACGTCTTTGGCAATACCAACAGCCTGCTTGGCACCCTGCAGGCGCTCGGCATCCGCGTAAGCATGGTCGAAGCCACAGACGCCGCGGCAGTGGAAGCCGCGATCACGCCGCAGACCCGCATGGTCTTCGTCGAAACCATCGCCAACCCGCGCACGCAAGTGGCCGATGTTGCCGGCATCGGTGCACTGTGCGGGGCGCACGGCCTGGTCTACGTGGTGGATAACACCGTCACATCACCCTGGCTGTTCAAGCCCAAGTCGGTCGGAGCCTCGCTGGTCATCAACTCGCTGACCAAGTCGATCGGCGGCCACGGCAATGCACTCGGCGGCGCGGTCACCGACACCGGGCTTTTCGACTGGTCTGAGTACCCCAACATCTTCGAGGCCTACCGCAAGGGCAACCCGGCCGGCTGGGGGCTTGGGCAGATCAAGAAGAAGGGCCTGCGCGACCAGGGCGGCGCACTGTCGTCAGAAGCCTCGCATCACCTGTCGGTCGGCGCCGAGACCCTGGGCCTGCGCATGAACGCCACCGGCGCCAACGCGCTCGCGCTCGCCCGCATGCTCGAAGCCCACCCCGCGGTGCGGCGGGTCTACTACCCGGGGCTGGAGAGCCACGCGCAGCACGAACGCGCCAAACAACTGTTCTGCGGCAACAGCTGGCTGCTCGCCTTCGAACTCGAAGACGACGCCGACTGCCTGCCCTTCATCGACCGCCTCACCCTGCCGATCATCGCCACCGGCCTGGGCGACACCCGCACGCTGATCATCCCCGTCGCGCACACGATCTTCTGGGAGATGGGCGCTGCCAAGCGCGCCGAGATGGGCATCGCCGAATCGTTGATCCGCGTGTCGGTCGGCATCGAAGACCAGCAGGACATCCTCGACGACTTCGAGCGCGCGCTGGCCGGTTCAGACGAATCGGGCCTGAGCGGCTAGCAGACCGGGCTGGGCCTATGGCGGCAGCACAGCCTGGCTTGATACGCAACCAAGCCAGGCTGCGCCATTCAAGCTGCTAGAGGCTTTCGGGGCGCCGCCGTTGAAGACGGCGCCCGCGAGCTGGCGGTGCGAATCGCCCGCTCAGAATGCCGTTTCGAGGAACAGCGTGGGGCCGCTGAAGCTGTATTGCACCTCGCCGTGGAAGCTGTCCTTGGTGGCTTCCAGGCCATAGTCGACATAGCGATAGCCAATACCGGCGGCGAAGTTCTTGTGGAAGCGCCAATCCACCGCTGCAGACAACGCCATCAACGAGCCATCGTAGTCGTCGTAGTTCAAGCTGAAGTAGTCGAGGCGGGCACGCAGGTTGAACTTGTCGTTGATCGCATAGCCGCCATACAGGCCCAGCGTTGGCAAGGGCACGAGCTGGTCTTTCGATTCGCTCTGGAAGGACGCGGCGTTACCGCCTACGCTGGCCTGTCCGCTCAGCGCGATGACAAAGTCGGTCATGTGCAGGCCGAACACGAGGCCCGCTTCGGCCTGCGGCGTCTTGTAGAACGAATAGCCGGCGCTGACTCGATAGATCGTCGTTTCGAAATTCGTGGTGACCGATGCACTGGCGGGAAAACTCAGGTCACCCCAGTTGATCTGGCGATCAATTGACCGGGTGCCATTGCGCTCAAGTGAGTAGTACTCGAACTCCATGCGCCAGTTCTGGCTGATACGTCCACCGATCTGGATCGCCGGCAGCACATCGCGATCAGAGAGACCCAGCTCGTCTTCCAGTTCCAGCGAGGTGCCGGGAATCTTGGTGCCCGGAAAGTCGAGCCGGGCGGAAGATGAAATCGACGCCCAGTACCCGCTCAGTTGCGCCCAGTAGCGGTCGTTGCTGGTTTCAGCCAGGGCTGCACCGGAAAGCGCGCCGAACAGCAGCGCCACCACCACCGCGCATTGACGTTGTTTGATTTGCCTTGTCATCTCAGTCCCCTTTGCTTGTTGTTGGTTGACTGCAACTGCCATTCCAATCTAGCCCCATGTCAAGCGCTGATGGATGCAAAAGATCAAGCGATTGCGATGCATCAGGCCCCGCGTTAGATCGGCCGTGGCACACGCCACGCAAAGCTGTGTTCAGGCACATCCAGGCAAGGGGTTAGCCGGCAACCACCTGATTGCGGCCCGATTCCTTGGCGCTGCGGGTGGCAAAGGCAACACGATCGAGCAAGGCACGCGTGACGAGTTCATCGCCACGCTGAACAACGCCGGCACTGAGTGTGACCGGCACCCGCCGGCCATCGTTGCTGAGCACGACAAGCTGCTCGGTTTTCTGGCGGATGCGCTCGGCCACATCCAGCGCCTCATCCAGATCGGTGTCGGGCAGCACGAGGCAGAATTCCTCGCCGCCATAACGGGCTGACCAGTCGATCGTGCGGACACTGCCTTCGAGCACGCCGGCAAAGGCGCGCAGGACCGCGTCGCCGGTGGGCCAGCCGTAGGTCATGTTGATGTCGTGGAAGTGGTCAAGATCCATGAACACCAGCGAGAGCGCGCGATGGTTGCGGACCGAGGCTTCGAGCTCGCGCTCCAGGTGCAGATCGAGGTAGCGCCGGTTGTGCAGGCCGGTCAGTCCGTCCTGCTGGGCATCGCGGGTGGCCTCGCTCATCAGGCGCCGGCCCATCAGGGTGATCAGGTTGGTGACCCGTTCGGTCACCACGCGGGTGACGTTTTCAAAGTGGTCGATGCGCAGATCCTTGCCCTCGCGCGCCAGCACCTCGGCCAGTTCGTCCGCCACCACCAGGCGCCCACGCCCTTCGCCCTTGGCGCGGTACATGGCCTGATCGGCGGAAGCGAGCAACTCATCGAGCGCGAGGTTCGGGCGCACCAGCGCCAAGCCACCGCTGATGCTCAGCGGCGTCACGTCACGTTGCTGCGATGCCGGGGGCGGCGCGCCCCACCAGAAGCCCAGATTGCGCGAACGCGCGCCCGGTACGTCGGAAGCGCCGCCGGGCAGGATCGGATAGCGGATCGAGCAGAAGTGCTCGATGAAGCGGCGGGCATCATCGGCCACCGTCACTTCATCCGGGCGCCTCATCATGACGGCGAACTCTTCGCCACCAAAGCGCGCGATCAGGTCATCCGGCGCGGCCCACTCGCGCAGACAATCAGCCACGAAGATGAGGATCTCGTCACCGGCATCGTGGCCGTAGCTGTCGTTGATGCGCTTGAAGTGGTCCAGATCAAGCAGCAGCAAGCCAACAGCGCCCTCGCCCCTGATCATCGTTTCGGCGCGCTCGAACCACGTGCTGCGGTTGAAGAGCGAGGTCAGCCGGTCTCGATGCACTTGCGCAAGTTGTTCGCGCTCACGCCGGCGAATGCGGCGCAGGCGACGGATGCGCCAGACGAGCTGGCTGGGCGCATCGCTCACGCTGACGACGTCTTGCAGCACTTCGGAGGGGTCGCTGTCATCGAGCATCGGCAGCACGCGCATTGCATGCTCCGCGTTGTCCACCACCACCACGGTCGGGCGGTTGCCGCCACCGAGGGCACGCCTGAGATCGCCCTCGCTCATCCCCAGATCGGCACGGATCACCCACACCGCATCGGCTTGTGCAGGCTCGGCCCCGGCGGCAATCACCTTCACTTCGTAGCCCGCAGCACGCAGCAGATCCGCGCCCAGCTTGCCCGCGCGATCCTCGCCATCCGGCGTCACCCAGTACGCGCTTACCTTTGCTTTCGCCCTCACGCCTGCGCACTCCCATTGATGGCCGATCGATGCCACGCTCTCGCACACCGCGCACGCCAGATTACCGGCGATTGGCCGCCAGCACTTGAGTCAGCGCAGCGAAGTCGTGACTTGTGGGTGCCGGCCCGGTGGCAAGCGGCCGAACCCTCAGCGCAGGTTGCGCACTGCAATCCGCTGCACCTTGCCCTGGCGCGATACGCTCAGCATCACCTGATCCGCGCCCCGCTTGTCGTCGAGCAGCGCCTGGAACTTGTCGACCGAGTCCACCGGCTTGCCATCCACCGCGGTGATGATGTCACCAGCGACAAAGCCGCCACCGGGGGTCTGCGTAATGCCGCGCAAGCCGGCCCGGTCGGCGCTGGAACCACGCTCGACCCGCACCACCACCACGCCGCGCACATCCAGCATGCGCGAGAGGCGCGCGTTGACCCGCTCGTCGAGTTCCAGCCCAAGGTCGGGGCGCTCGTAGCGGCCGCTGCGGATCAGTTCCGGCACCACACTGTTGAGGGTATCGGCCGGCACCGCAAAACCGATGCCGGCGCTCGCCCCGCTCGGGCTGTAGATCATGGTGTTGATGCCGATCAGCCGCCCGGCCGAATCGAGCAGCGGCCCACCCGAATTGCCCGGGTTGATCGCCGCGTCGGTCTGGATCAGGTGGTGGATCGCGCGGCCGCCCTCTTCGCCCAGCGAGCGGTCAAGCGCCGAGACAATGCCGCTGGTGAAGGTCCAGTCGAGGCCGAAGGGATTGCCGATCGCGAACACCTTCTGGCCCACCCGCAGGTCATGGCTGCTGCCCAGGGGGATCGGTGCAATCCGGCTCTTGCCCAGCTTGATGCGCAGCACCGCGATGTCATGTTCCGGGCTCGCGCCGACCAGGGTAGAGCGGTAGTCGGTGCCATCGCCCAGTCGCACGGTCGCCTCGCTCGCGCCTTCGATCACATGGTAGTTGGTCACCACATGGCCGGACTGATCCCAGAGAAAGCCCGATCCGCTGCCGCGCGGCACCGAAAACACATTGCGGCTCCACAGGTCGCGCACCCGTTGGCTCGTTGTGATGTAGGCCACCGCATCGCGGCTGCGCTCGAACAGCGCGATCGTCGCCTTCTCGTCGGCCTGCAGCTCGCCGCGCGGACTCACCGGGCGCGGGGCAGCCGCGGCGGAAACGCCTGCAAGTAGTTGGGGCGGCAGCAAGCTGACGATCACGCTGAGCACGGCGCCAGCGAAGAGCCTGCTTCCACAAGGCAGGAAGGGGCACAGATTGGTCATGCAGTCTCCTCGGATACGCCACGCGTCCGCAGATTCTGGTAGACCCCGCATATGTGGCGAAACCCCATCGCTTTCAAGCCTCGTGCGCGGGGCTCGAAACACGATCCTGCACGCCGCGGCGGTGGCCATGTGCAGCGCGCGCCGCGGTGGCGGTGACCCGCCCGCTTGCGCTCAATAGTCCGGCCGCAGACGCACAGATTCCAGTTCGCGAGCCAGCATCCGCGAGAACAGGCCTGGCGCCACCCAGGTGTAGACGACGAATGCCAACCACACGAAATTGAGCGCAAGCGCGCCGGCGCCAAAATCCAGATCCTGCAGCGCCAGTACCGCAACGCGATAGGCCAGGAACACGCCGATCAATAGCAAGGTGGCACGCAACGGGCTGCCGCCTCCCACCCACGACTGCCATCGCCACCAAATCCCAAGCGTCAGGCTTTGCCTGGCCTTGACCGACGACAAGAGCCTCAGCGCCCCCTCATCCGAGGGGTTGTGTTGCACCGCCCAGAGCGCATGCTCCCGCGCCGCAGCAACATCGCCGCGGCGCAACAGAACGTGCCCCATCAGCACCAGCGCATCCTGATGCGCGGGTTGCTCACCGAGCGCTTCACGAGCCGCCTGCCATGCCGCGTCGGTGCGCCCGTCGCTGAAATCGAAATCGCCACAGGCAGTCAGGACATCTGGATCATCGGGCGCCAGCTCGCGCGCGCGCTCGAGTGCCGCGCGCTGTTCGCTGGGTCGATGCTCCTGTGCGGCGAGCTGAGCGCGGATGAGGTGCCCGTGCGCCTCGTCAGGTGATTGGGTCAACACCTGTTCGACGTGTCCGCGCGCCTCGGCTGTGCGGCGGTGTGCAAGCAGCGCAGCGGCCATCGCACGGTGACCCAGAGGTTCGTCGGGCGCCAGTGCGATCGCCTGTTTCGCCTCATGCAATGCAGCGTGGATCCGTCGCATGCCCAGCAAGCCAAACGCCAACAATGCGTGGGCCGCGGCGTGCTCGGGCGCATCAGCCAGCACGCGGCGCAAACGCTCGACTGCTGCGGCGTGATGCCCCTGCGCCGAGAGCTGAACCGCGAGCTCAATCTCATGGTGTGCGCCTCTCATGAAAGCACCAGATTACGCAGCCAAGGTGTAGTGACGCCGCGAGAGAGCACCGGCGCCAGAAAAAAAGCGCCTACAAGCAGGGGAATCAAGCCGTTGGCCACCCGCCCGCCGTAATACTGGTAAAGCTCGATGGCACGCTGCTGCATGAAGCAGGCTCGATAGGCGCAGGCGAGTTTGCTGACAAGCGCTAGCAACAGCACATAGCGGGCGAGCTGGGTGCTCAACCACCCGGCCTCATGAGCAAGGTGGGTGCCCCAAAGGACGGCAAACGCGAGCGCGATACCCGCCGCGCAGAGCACCGCCTCGCGAACACGGGTCGGTGAGCCGAGCGCAAAGCCGTTCAGCGCCAGCCAGGCAAGTCCGGGCAGACCGCCGACAATCATTGTCGCGAGTACCGGCCAGATCGGGTTCACGATGAAACGCGCCGCTGCGCCAGGCAAGGGTTCGTCAGCAATGGCGTATCGACGCGCGCTCATGCCTGGCCCATTGCCTTGAGGAAATCCAGTACCTCGTCGTACTGGCCGCCTTCGTTGGCGTAACGGGCGTAGTTTCGCGCCGTGGTCAGCCATTCAAGGGTGGTTGGCCGTGCCTGCTTGAGCGCGGCCTTCAGGCAGAGGTCGTCGATAGGAACCTCCTCGCCTCGCGCGATTGAGGCATCGATCGCCTCGTCCGCGGCTGTCTCGATGACGTCGGCAATATCGGCGCCGGAAAAGCCGCTGGTGAGGCGCGCCACGTAGTCCAGATCAATCGGGTCACGGGTCGGCCGCTTTTCCAGCAGCGCAGAAACGATCTGGCGGCGAGCGACCAGATCTGGTGGTGGCACGAAGAGGACGCGGTCAAATCGCCCCGGACGACGAAATGCGGGATCCACGGCCCACGGCACGTTGGTCGCCGCCAACACCAGCACGCCCTCGTTGTTCTGCGCAAAACCATCAAGTTCCGACAGGAACTGGCTGACCAGCTTCGCGCTCGTCGCTTCGCGGCTGTACTGCCGCTTACCGCCCAACGCCTCGACTTCGTCGAAGAACAGCACGGCCGGCCGCTGGCGCCGAGCCTGGTCAAACACCGCGCGCAGCTTGCGCTCGGACTCACCGATGTACATGTCGAGCACGTCGGATACCGCTACGTTGATGAAGCTGGCGCCACACTCGCCGGCAGTCGCGCGAGCAAGCAGCGTCTTGCCACAACCGGGCGGTCCGTAGAGGAGAACGCCTCCCCCGGATTTCTTCGCGAACCGCTGGAAAAGTGAGGGTTTCTGAAACGGAGTGAGAATGCGGCGCCTGATCTGCTGTTTTATCGCATCGAGCCCACCGACATCGGCAAACGTGATGCGGTCACCGACTGGCTGGGTCATCCGGATCACGTCGCTCGCGCCCGTCTGGTCGGCCGCGAGACTGGTCACGCGCTCACCGCTGCGGTGGCTATCGAGCCTCACCACGCGCCCTTCAAGTTCCGAGAGCAGCGCCGCGTCGTCCAGCGCCGGGTTCGCCGCCACCGCCGCACGGTAGGAAGCCAGTGCCGCCGCACGATCGCCAATTGCCAGCAAGCAGCGGCAACGCAGCAGGGCATACCGAGGATGATCATTCGGAAGCCACTCGAGCGCGCGCGCAGGCAGTCCATCCATGTGCAGCGATTCGGCCACACGAGCGCACAACGCTGGGTCAAGCGCTGTCAGCGCAACCCCTTGCTCCAACAGATGATCAGTGGCTCGTGCAGCTTGCCCCGCCGCGATGGCGGTTTCAAGGTAAGCACGGATCAGCGCGTCGTTGTCACGCTGAAGCGAGAGCGCGGTCTCGATCGGCGCCAGAAGGTCAGTAGTCATCCGGATCTGTGGGGGGCCGTGCTGCGCCCGTCAAGGACAAAGAGCCTCGGATTATAGCCACCGACGACTTAGCACCGGCGCCGGCGCCCGGCACGAACACTCCCCCAAAGCGCCGCCCATGGCTTCAGCTCAGCCGGCTAACTCGGCGCGCTGCTTTGGCCACTCTGTACCCCCCCGGATACCAGCACCTGCACAGCACGCCCCGCTACCTGCGCGACTTGGTTGCGCGCGATAACTGGGGCTGCAGCGGCGTCCTTTCAAGTACTTGAACTGCTGCCCGGCGGCCCCCAATTTCAGCATCACGGCACAGCCCAATCGATGTGCGGCAACCAGTCCAAGGAGTGACCGATGATCTACCGCAGCTTCATTCCCCGCGAAGTGATCGCGCAACTCGATCGCCTGCAGCGCGAACTCCAGCATCCGGCCGAACGCTCGCCCAGCATTCGTGGCGGCGCGCCGGGCAGCTTCCCGGCCATCAACCTGAGCAGCAGCCCGACGGCGATCGAGATCTGCGTCTTTGCGCCGGGCATTGCACCCGAATCGCTGGATGTGCAGATCGAACGCGGCGTGCTCACGGTATCGGGCGAGCGCGCCTCGGCGCTGCCCGCCAGCGATGCCCAGTCCACCGTGCATATCGGCGAGCGCTTCGCTGGCCGCTTCCGCCGCGTCGTGACGCTGCCCGACGATATTGACGGGGCGGCGGTTGCCGCGCGCTACCGCAACGGCGTGCTGCATGTGAGCGTACCGCGGCGCGCCGCCGAGTCGCCGCGCAAGATCGAAATCAACTGAGGGCCAGACAGATGAACCACGACACCATGAACCCCGCACGCCAGGACGACACCCTGTTGCCGGCCGTCGACGTCATCGAGGACCCGCAAGGCATTCTGCTGCTGGCCGACCTGCCCGGCGTGAGCAAGGAAGGGCTGTCGATCCATGTCGAAGGCGATGTGCTGAGCCTGGCGGGCACGATCGTGCTGCCGGTGCCCGAGGGGGCCAGCGCAATTCACACGGAAGTCAGCGCACCGCGCTACCACCGCGCGTTCACGCTGTCGCGCGAACTGGATGCCGAGCGCATCGAAGCGCAATTCAAGCACGGCGAACTGCGGCTGCGGATTCCGAAGAAAACGCACGCCCAGACGCGACGGGTCGAAATCACGATCGACTGAGTGCGGCGTCACGCGCGGCCGCATCGCCCGCGCCCGATCGACGGCGAAACGCCGATCAGCGTCGGGCGCTACTGAACCGCCGCGCGGCGCTCAGCGCCCCGCCTGCGCCGCCCGCGCGCGCTGCACGTAGTCCTGGTAGGCGGGCAGCGCGATCGCGGCGAGCACACCGAGCACGAATACGAACACCAGCGCGAATGCGGCAAACACCGCCAGCTTGCCGTTGGGCGGGGGTTTGGGGCCGAAGCGGTTGCGCCCCTTGCTACCGGGGACGAACAGGAAGACCAGGTTGGCCAGCGGGACGAAGGCGAGCAGGCCGACCCAGCCGCGCTGATCGAAGTCATGCGCGCGCTGGATCACCAGCACCAGCTTGAAAACGAAGTAGCCCAGGTAGGCGACAAGGATCACCAGCATCCCCAGTACCGGCATGCCACCCATGGCCGAGAGCGCGGTCCCCAGGCCAAAGAGCAGCGCCAGGACCAGCAGCCCAACCATCCCGTAAGCGAGGTAGCGCACGCGCCCGAGCCGCCCGCGCGGGGAGAAGGGCCGCACGAGGCCCGGCGCCTCGTCCCCGGCCGGATCGAGCTCGACGACCTCGGCGTTGGGGGGTGCGTAGGGGTTGTGATCGGATGTGTTCATGGTGGGGGCACAGATTCGGGAGCGCCGATCTTAGCGGCAAGCGCGCGCAGGCGGCTGCGCCAGGTCATGCCGCCTGCGTCGTCACGGCCGTTCAGCGTTGCACGCGCGATACCCGCATCTGCAAGAGATAGCCCTGCGCGCGGTCGGTCCAGTCGAGCCGGTCGGTTTCACCATCGCGGCGCAGCGTGTAGCGCACCGCGAAGGGTTTGCCGCTGCTGTCGCTGACCAGCGCCTGGCCGTTCTCGAAGCGCAGTTCGGTGTTGATCGGGATGTCGCGGGTGCGCTCGTCCATGCCGGTATCGAAGGCGCTGAGTCGGCCCTGCAGCCTGCCGGAGTCGATGGCTTCGAAGCGGATCGTCAGACGCCCTTCGCCGCCAGCCGCTGGCGCCAGCCAGACGCCTTCCCATTCACCCAGCAGCTTCGCCGCCGCGTTTTCTTCGGTGAGCGCCACCGGCGTGCCGGGCGGCACGTCGGCCGTCGGCGGCGGCAGGCTTACGACGGCGTCCGGGGTGTCCGCCGGCGCGGGCAGGCGGATGTCGGCCACCAGCACCTTGCCACCCTTGCGGGTTTCGATGCGCGGCTGGGCAGCGGTGCCGCCGTAGTAGTAGGCCGGCAGCGCCGCGCCCTTGGCACTGGGCGCGAAGTAGAGCTGCGCGGGCTTGCCGGCGAGGCTTTCCGCGGTGATGTAGCTGACCAGCGCGTGCTCCATTGCGTGATAGCCGTTCTTCCACTGGTGCTGGCGCAGTTCGTTGCGGTCGGGCTCGCCGGTCGGCGACACGCTGCCCCAGACTTCCGGCACGCCGGCTTCGACGAAGTGATCGAACCAGTAGGGCCAGGTGCGCGCCAGCCAGGCCGCATCCCCGCGTCCGCGCTGCGCCAGTGTGGCCGCCAGTTGGTCGAGCTCGGCGTAGATCCACCAGTCGTTGCCCGGCTGCACGCCATTGGCAGTCCAGCGCCGCGCCCAGCTGCCGTTGCGTTGCACATAGGCATCACGCAACACCGCGCGGCCCTGCTCGCGCGCCCAGTCTGCAAGGGCGGTGTCGCCGGTTTGCTCGGCGGCCAGCCAGGTCATCCAGAAGGCCTTGCCGGTGTGGCCGAAATCGTTGTGACGCGCGCCGGGCTGGCTCGCCGCAGCGTCGCCCAGGGTGCCGGCACAACGCGGCGCGTCGGCACTGCAGAACTGGCTGCGGATTGCACCGGTGAGGCGGCGCATGTCAGCCTGCCAACGGGCACGCATTTCGTCCGGCAGCAGCGGGGTAACGAGCACCATGTAGGCGTTGAGCGGATCGAGCTGGGCCACCAGTTCGGCCTTGTCGGCTTCGGGCCCGGCGAGGGTCCACTTCATGCGGCCGGCGGCGGCGTCGAAGTAACTCATCAGGTGGCGGTGCAGGCGATCCAGATCGGCCAGCGTCGCGGCATCGCGGGTGAGGTAGTACCACACGCCCAGCGCGGCGCCGGCGTAGGCCACGTCCTGCGCATTGCGCAGTTCCACCGCCGGCAGGCCTTGCCCGTTCTGCCAGTAGGTGACGGGGCTGCCGGTGGCGGGGTCGAGCGCGCGGCTGCGGATGTCGCGCACGCCGGCCTCGGCGAGCTTGAGCAGGGCCGGGTCTCCGGTGAGGTGGAAACCCATGCCGTAGGCGTACACCTGCCGTGCCTGCATGCGCACATAGTCGCGCCCCAGTTCGCTGCGGATCCAGGCCGGCGCCTTGGCCAGCTCGTCGCAGGGTTTGGCGGCATCGTAGGCGCGGCCGTCGTGGCAGCGGAAGGTGGGGAACTGGCCAATCGGCTTGCCCTGCGCCGCGGGCTGCGTCCACCACGGCAGCAAATCCTCACGCACATGCTGCAGCCAACGCGCCCCGTCGAACGGATCGCCGGCGCCGGCGTGCGCGAGCGGAGAGAGGAACACAAGCAGTGCGGCAAAACCATTACGCATGCGAAGCATCAGGCACTCCATGACAGAGAAGGTTGAACGATCAGGCGCCAGCCTGGCAGGCGCCCTCCCGCCACGCGAGGCTTCTGGCGCGAAACGACGGCAACAGGCGCTGAATCGACGCCAAACGGCGCCAGTGTCAGCCTTACTGCTGCGAAGCCCCTTGCTTCAGGGCACAATATCTCGCCAGAACCGATGCCGCCGGCAAACAAGCAAGCGATGGACCCCTCAAAACCCAGCAGTGATCGCCGCCAGAACGAACGCAAACCCTTGCGCACCACGTCCTACCTGCGCTTGCCCGGCTCGCGGCCGACGGCGGTGCGTTCGGTGGATATCAGTCTGGGTGGCATGAGCATCATTGCTACGGCCAACCCGCCATCGAAAACATCCTGCGTGTTGCGTGTTGGTTTGCCTGCCGGCGCGCAGGGAATCAAGCTGGTGGAAGTCGAAGCCAAGGTGCTGCACAGCGTGTTCAGCGGCCGCGAAGACGGCTTCAAGGTCGGGCTCAGCTTCGTGAATCTGGGCGCCGAAGCCCGGCAAGCCATTTCGAGCTATCTGAGCAGCGTGCGCTGAGGCGGGCGCCGCATCACGGCAATGGCACCCATCACCACCCCGCTGAGGCTCGCCGCACCGGCAGACGCCCCACGCATTGCCGCCCTAGGGATCTTCGTGTGGCTGCACACCTATGCGTCCGATGGCATCAGCGATGCGATCGCCCGGCATGTGCTCGATAGCCTCAATGAAACACACATCGCACGCCTGATCGCGGACCCCGCGCGGCGCCTGATCGTGGCCGAACGCGACAACACGCTGCTGGCCTATGCCGTGCTGCGCTTTGGCGGCGGGCACCGCGGCATCCGCTGCGAAATCGAAACCTTGTATGTGCATCCGGGCTTCGCGCGGCATGGTATCGGCGGTGCACTCCTGCATCGCGCGCGGCAGGAAGCGCTCGCCCGATGCGGCGATGCCGCCGTCTGGCTGACGGTGAACGCGCGCAACCCGCGGGCCCTGAGCTTTTACCAGGCGCAGGGCTTCGTTGATGAGGGTGAGCGCGGGTTCGAGCTCGATGGCACGCAACACCTCAACCGCCTGCTGGTGCTGGCCTGAGCCGCTTCACACGCTGTCTGCGCGGCGTTGGCGGAGCGACTGATGCTGGCGCATGCGACCCGCGCATACGCAGGCGGCACGCACGGCACGAACACGCAGCGCGGGCGCCAGCAAAGGCCCGCCCGACGGTCAGGCCCAGCGCGATGCGCACCAGTCGGTGCGTAAGGTACATCCTGCTTTTGACTGGTGTGCAGGGCGTGAATCTGTCACGCAGGCCTTGATCGCGTCGATTTCACCCGGCCACTTGAAAATGTTTTCAGGCGGCTGGGTGCATTGCAATGCCATACAGCACCAAACTGAAAGCCCAGCGGCAATTCGTTGAAAGCTTGCCATGGGCAGTTTCCTTGGGGCTTTGCTTGGGGTCAAGACTGCCTTGCCAGGGCATGCCACGCTAGAATCGTGCGCATTCAAAGCAAAGAACGTCATGAAAACGACTGCCAAACCCACCCAACGCAAACGGGATCCGTCGGGGCCCTCCCGCGCCACGCTGGTCGAAGTGGCTGAGGCTGCGGGCGTGTCTGCCAGCACGGTGTCGCGCATCCTGAACGGCACGGCCCGTGTGTCGTCCGACAAGCGCAAGGCCGTCGAAAAGGCGATCGCTGACTTGAACTTCACGCCCAACGTGCTGGCGCAAAGCCTCAAACGCGGCCAGTCGATGACGATCGGTGTCGTCACCCCGGCACTGGACAGCCCCTTCTTCAACGAAACCCTCAAGGGCATTGAAGCGGGGCTCGCGGGGAGCGGCTATGCGGCGCTGATCGTGAGCGGCCACTGGAATCCGGAAGAAGAAGCCGAGCGCGTGGCGCTGCTGATGGCACGCAAGGTGGACGGCATCATCATGGTCAGCGGCAACATCCCCGACGACCAGATCGTGCGCTTTTCGGAACAGGTGCCCATCGTCGCCACCGGCCACGGCTGCGAGGCCGACAACGCCCGCGCGATCCGCGTCGACAACGTGTGGGGCGGCTATCGCGCAACCCGCCACCTGATCGAACTGGGGCACAGGCAGATCGCACATATCGCCGGCATGCCCAATCTGCAGGATGCGAACGATCGCTTGGTGGGTTACAAGCACGCTCTGGAAGACGCGCGGATTCCGTTCGACGAGGCGCTGGTGGTGCAAGGCGACTTCCGCGAATCCGGCGGCATGCTGTGCGCCAACCAACTGCTTGATCGCGGCGTGCCCTTCAGCGCGGTTTTCGCAGCCAACGACCAGACGGCCTACGGCGCCCGGTTGGCTTTTTACCGGCGCGGCATTCGCGTGCCGGAAGACATTTCGCTGATCGGCTTCGACGATCTGCCCGGCTCACTCTACACCACGCCGCCGCTGACCACGATGCGGCAGCCGGTGTATGAAATCGGCCACATGGCGGCGGGCGCGGTACTCGGCCTGATCACCAACAAGCCCTTCAAGCTCGAACAACCGCAGGTCGAGCTGATGATCCGGGAGACCACGCGACGCCTGCGCTGAATCAGACCTCTGCCCACATCCGCAAGAGGTTGTGATAGCTGCCGGTGAGTCGCACCAGCTCGCTCTCGTCGCCATGCCGCTGGCGTAGCTGGGTGATCGCCAGATCCATATCGAACAGCAGCGCACGGCGGCTGTCTTCACGCACCATGCTCTGCAGCCACATGAAGCAGGCCACCCGCTCACCGCTCGTCACCGGCTCAACCCGGTGCAGGCTGGTCGAGGGGTAGAGCACCAGGCTGCCGGCGGCAAGCTTCACCTCATGCTCGCCGTAGGTGTCTTCCACCACCAGCTCACCCCCTTCGTAACTGTCGGGCTCCGCCAGAAACAGCGTGGCCGACACATCGGTGCGCACCGGGCGGCCACCGCCACCCGGCAGGCGCCGCACGGCGTTGTCGACATGCGCACCGAAGTGCTCGCCGCCACCGTAACGATTGAACAGCGGCGGATAGATCTGCGCCGGTAGCGCCGCCGAGAAGAACATCGCATTGCGCGACAGCGCGGCGAGCACGATTTCGCGCGCCGCCGCCATCTCAGGGGCGGTTTCCGGCAGCTGGCGGTTGCGCTTGACCTGCGCACTCTGGCTGCCCGCCGTGATGCGGCCATCCGCCCAGTCGGCCTGATCGAGCAATTGCCGCAGGCGGGCAAGCTCGTCTGCGTCGAGTACGGCGGGGACTTCAATCAGCATGGCAGCTCCTGCATTTGAGAAGGCCGCCACGCCAAGCGCAGCGGCCGTTACGGTCAGAACGAGACTTCGGCGGTAATCGAGCCCGAGCGCCCGACGCCCGGAATCACATGGCCGCGGTAGAGGCCATCGTAGTAGAGCTTGTCGAGCAGGTTATCGAGGTTCACCCGCACCGTGTAATTGCGCACCGCGTACTGCGCCATCGCATCCCAGCGCGCATAGCCCGGCGCCCAGTTGGTGTAGTTCTCCGGCGGCGTGCGGCCACTGACCCCCTGCACGCCGGTACCCACTTTCCAGTTGCCGAGCGCGTAGGTGGTCCAGACACTGCCCGAATGCTTGGGCGTGTTGCCCGGAATCTGCCCCACCTGCGATGCCGTGCCGGCGTCGATCTTGGCCAGCATGAAGGCGTAGTTCGCGAACATCTCCCAGCCTTCAACGATGCGGCCGGCGAAGGAGACTTCAAAGCCGTTGGTGTGGCGCTTGCCCGAAAGCAGGTAGTTGGTCTGGCTGGCCGACTCCACGTCGGTGTTGCGTTCGTGGTACTTCTCGGTACGGAACAGCGCAGTGGCGATCGAGACGTTGCCTTCGAACAGATCCCACTTGGCGCCGAGTTCGATGTTGCGGCTCTCTTCGGGCGGCGTGTTGGCGCCGCGCGCGTCGAACTGGTAGAGGTCGCCCGAGGTGGCGAAGGCCGTGCCGTAGCTCAGGTAGTAAGAGGCCACGTCGTCCGGCTGGTAGATCAGGCCGGTGCGGTAGCTCCCCTCGCGGTCGCTGCGCTCGTAGATCGGGTTGGGGTCGGCGGCGGTCGGCGTGCGCTCGTAGCGGCCGCTGAAGTTGTCCCAGCGCAGGCCCAGCAGGGCCTTCCAGTGCGGCACGAATTCCACCAGATCCTGGCCGTAGATCGCGAAGCTCTCGGCATCGAAACTGTTGTAGTTGGCACGCACGCGCGTATCGATCACCGTAGCGCCGCCGTTCGGGTTACCGATCGTTGCACTCGGCTTGGCCTTGGTGCCGGTGTAGCCCCAACGCTCATCCGATTCGCGGCCGATCTCGATGCCGCTGGCGATCTGGTGATTCATGCCGAACCAGTTCTGCTCGGTCGTGTAGTCAGACTGCATGAAGCGCTGCTGGTAGTCACCGCCGCGCGTCTGGTTGCCGCGTACTACCGGGGTCGCATCGGTCACCGGTGAAGTGAGCGGCCACTGGCCTGCGCCGTTGCCGCTGTTGACGCCCGCAGTGCTGGCCCACAGGTCGCGCTTGTATTCGCCGTAACGCGCGGTCGTCTTGATCTGGCTTTTCGCATCGAAGCGGTGGGTCCAGCTGAAGCTGCCGTAGTCGGCAGAGTCGCGCTGGTAGTCCTGATCCAACCCGTACCAGCGGCCCGCCGCTTCGTCCACCGGGCTGCCGTTGCGCCAGCGGAAACCGTAGTCGGGGTTGTCGTTGTAGTCGAGGTGATAGTAGGCCAGCGTGAATTCGTCTGCGCTGCCGATGCCCCAACGCACGCTCGGCGCCACGCCGACACGGTTGGTTTCAGGCCCCTCACGGCCGGCTTCGCCGGTCGTCCACATCGCATTGACCCGCACCGCAGCTTCCTCGCCGATACGCTGGTTCACATCGGCGGTGGTGCGCAGGTAGTTGTCGAAACCCACCGTCGCCGAGAGGCGCGTCTGGTCCATCAGATAGGCTTGCTTGCTCACCTGGTTGATCACGCCGCCGGTGGTGCCACGGCCGAACAGCATCGACGCGCCGCCCTTGAGCACTTCAACCCGGTCGTTGTTGAAGAGGTCGCGGTTGTACTGGCCAACGTCCTTCATCCCGTCGATGTAGATGTCATTCACCGCCGAAAAGCCGCGGATGTTCATGTTGTCGCCAATCCGGCCGCCCTCGCCGGCGTTGAAGGTGATGCCGGCCACGTTCGAGAGCGCCTCGCGCATCGTATCCTGGCCGCGGTCGCGCGTGAGTTGCTCGGGCACCGCGGTGTAGGTGTTCGGAATGTCGCGCGGCAGCTGCTTTGACTTGCCGATCGTCGTGGCACCCGGCTGGTAAGTCTGGCGCGGGGCGTCCGCCACTTCGCGGGTGGCCTCGACCGGCACTTCCTTGAGGGTGTTCTCGGTGCCGTCCTTGCCGCCTTCGGCATGGGCGCCATGGGCGGCGAACAGGCTTGCCGCGAGCAAGGTGGCGACGGGTTTCTTGCGACTCTTGATGCTCACTGGTGACTCCGTTGGGGTTGGGGTGGCGCTCCGCACTTAGCGGCGGATTGCGTCGGGTTTGGTAACGAACTGGATACGTGTGAGGCCCGCCTGCGCCGCGTCGGCAATCAGCTTGGCGACATCGCCGTAGGGCACGGTTTCGTCGGCAAGCAACTGGATCTCGCTCGCCGGGTTGCGTTGCCCGAGCGCGGCCAGCCGCTCGGCGAGCGCCTCACGGCTCAAGGCCTCGCCGTTCCAGTGCGCCTGACGCTGCGCATCGATCGCGATCCGCAGCGGGTCTTTGGGCGCTTGCAGCGGCACGGCGCTGGCGCGCGGCAGTTGCAGCTTGACCGCCTGCGATACCGATGCGGTGACCATGAAGATCACCAGCAGCACCAGCATCACGTCGATCAGCGGCACCATGTTGATCTCGGCGCGCGGCGCGCCGGTGTCGGCCTCGAAGCTTCCGAATGACATCGTGGCGGCCTCAGGCGGCGTTGCCGCGGGCGTGCGCGGCAAGCGTCATGACCCGCTCGCCGGTCTGGCGGGCATCCTGGTTGGCGAGATCGGTCTTCACGCCGGTCGACAGGAAGGCAAACACGTCGTAAGCGAAGGCGTTGAGCTGCGAGAGCGTCTTCGCGTTTTCGCGTGCGATCAGGTTGTAGGCCAGCGCCGCCGGAATCGCGACCACCAGGCCCACGCCGGTCATGATCAAGGCCTCGCCAACCGGGCCCGCAACCGCTTCGAGCGTGTTGCTGCCCGCTTTGCTGATCGCCGACAGCGCGTGGTAGATGCCCCACACGGTGCCGAACAAGCCAACGAAGGGCGCCACCGAAGCAACCGAGGCAAGGAAGGTCTGGCCGTTCTCGAGCCGTGTGCGGTCTTGCTCGATCGCACGGCGCAGCGCGCGGGTCATGAACTCGTCCGGGCTCGCGGCGGCAATCACGCCCGCCACCTCACGGCCGCGATTACGCAGCGTGTCCACCGCATTGAAGCCGTGGTGCACCAGATGCGAGAAGGGGTCGGTCACGCCACGTGCGCGCAGCCACTGTGCAATCTCCTCGATCGAGCCGGCCTGCCAGAAATGCGCGAGGAAGCCCGCGCTGGCGCGCCGCTGGCGGATGCCGCTGACGAGGCGGGTGAGGATCAGCGTCCAGCTGCCGATGCTGGCGGCGATCAGGATGAAAAAGGTGCTGCGAATGACACCGTCGGCGGCGGCAACAAGCTGGCTCAATGCGGTGAAGGCTTCCACGGGATGCTCCTATGAGTAATGGGTTCGCGCGGCGCGCCGGCGCGCTCAATGCAAAATGAAGGGGATCGGCACCAGCACCGATTCGGCAACCGCCTCGTTACCGCGGCGCGCCGGCACGAACTTCCAGCGGCGCACGGCTTGCAGCGCAGCCTCGTCAAGGCGCGAAAAGCCACTGCTGCGGTGCAGTTCCACCAGCCCTGCGCTGCCGTTGGCTTCCACCCGCACCCGCAGCACCACCCGCCCCTGCTCGCCCAGGCGGCGTGACAAGGCGGGATACTCGGGGCGCGGGTTCTGCAGGTAGTCGGCATCGAAGCGCGGCGCGCTCGGCGGTGCCGGTTCGCCGTTTGGGGCAGCGGCAGACGACTCGGCCGGGGCGGGCGGCTGCGGCGCAGACGTCACCAGCTCGGCCGATGCCGCCGCGCTGCTCGGTACGCTGATCACTGCCTCGCGCTGCGGCTGCGGGCGTGTCTGCATCGTGCGGGTCGCCGGCGTCTGCGTGCTTGGCTTTGGCGGCTGCGTGGGCGCCGCCTTGGGCGCCTCGGCCTCCAGCGCGAGCATCGACACCGACATCGTGGCGATGCTGGGTGTGCGATCCGCGTGGGTACGCGGCGCAAACAACAGCATCAGCACCAGCACATGGGCGCCGAGCGCAATCATCGGAATCAGGCCGCGGCGCAATGGCGCCGCAAGGAAAGTGGGCATGGAGCAAGAACTCGGCGGCGCGAAAGGTGCCGCTCCGCGCCGCCACCGATCAGCTGACCGGGATCCGCACACGGAACGTTAACGCGAATTATTCTCATTGCTACCACTTATGTCAACGAAGTTTCAAAATCCGTCGATCGGCGCGGCGCCGTCCCCTGATCGCCCGCGCCTTGACCCGTCGCAAGGCCCTCCCGGGCGCTGCGCCTTACCCTCCGCGGGCTCATTTCAGGAGGGGTGTTTTGCGTAAACCCGAACTCGTTTGTCCCGCCGGCAGCCTGCCTTCGCTCAAGGCTGCGGTCGACCACGGCGCCGACGCGGTCTACATGGGCCTCAAGGACGCCACCAACGCGCGTAACTTCGCCGGGCTGAACTTCGACGCCGCCTCGGCACGCGAGGGCATCCGCTACGCGCACGCCAAGGGCCGCAAGGTGCTCATGGCAATCAACACCTTCCCGCAGGCCGGGCAACACGCGACCTGGAAGCGCGCGGTCGACACCGCCGCCGACTGGGGCGTCGACGCGGTGATCCTCGCCGACGCTGGGCTGCTCGACTACGCCGCCAAGACCCACCCTGGCCTGCGCCGCCACCTCTCGGTGCAGGGCTCGGCGACCAACTACGAAGCGATCAACCTGTGCCGCGACCTGTTCGGCATCGAACGCGCGGTGCTGCCGCGGGTGCTGACGGTGCCGCAGGTGGAGCATGTAATCGCCAACACGCCGGTCGAGATCGAGGTCTTCGGCTTCGGCAGCCTCTGCGTCATGGTGGAAGGCCGCTGCCTGCTATCAAGCTACGCCACCGGCGAGTCGCCCAACACCGCAGGTGTCTGCTCACCCGCCAAGGCGGTGCGCTGGGTGCAGACGGACAAGGGGATGGAGTCGCGCCTCTCGGGCATCCTGATCGACCGCTATGCGGCCGACGAGCCGGCCGGCTACCCCACGCTGTGCAAGGGCCGCTTCGAGGTCAGCGACGAGACCTACTACGCGCTCGAAGAGCCGACCTCGCTGAACGTTCTGTCGGTGCTGCCCGATCTGATCAAGATCGGCGTCGCCGCAATCAAGGTGGAAGGCCGCCAGCGCAGCCCCGCCTACGTTGCCGAAGTCACCCGCACGCTGCGCGCCGCGATCGACGCCGCCTGCAGCGACGCCAGCCGCTACCAGGTCAAGCCTGCGTGGCAGGCCGGGCTCGGCAAACTTGCCGAAGGCCAGCAACAAACGCTGGGCGCCTACTCGCGGCCCTGGAAGTAAGCAAACCACAGCAGCCTGCGCGCCGCCGCAGACTGCTCGAGATCCTCACCATGAAACTCTCCCTCGGACCCCTGCTCTACTTCTGGCCACGCGACACGGTCATGGCCTTCTACGCCGAAGCCGCGCAGTGGCCGGTCGACACGGTGCACCTCGGCGAAGTCGTCTGCAGCCGCCGCCAGCAGATGCGGCTGGCCGACTGGCTTGGCCTCGCGCAAGACCTCAAGGCCGCCGGCAAGGAAGTCGTGCTATCGACGCAGGCCCTGCTCGAATCCGAGTCGGAGCTCAAGACCCTGCGCAAGCTGGCCGAGAACGGCGAGTACCTGGTCGAAGCCAACGATCTGGGCGCGGTGAACTGCCTGCGCGGCAAGGGCCCCTTCGTCGCCGGCCCGCACCTGAACATCTACAACGCCGAAACCCTGGCCTTCTACGCCGGCCTCGGCGCCAGCCGCTGGGTGCCGCCGGTGGAGATGAGCCGCGAGCGCCTCGCCGCAGTGCTGGCCGACAAACCGGCCGGCATCGAGACTGAAGTCTTCGCCTGGGGCCGACTGCCGCTGGCTTTTTCGGCCCGTTGCTTCACCGCCCGCCACTTCAATCTGCGCAAGGACGAGTGCGAATTCCGCTGCCTGCAACACCCCGACGGCATGCAGCTCGATACCCGCGAAGGCCAGGCCTTCCTCGCCATCAACGGTATCCAGACGCAATCGGCCGCAAGCCACTCGCTGCTGGGTCACCTGGCCGGCGTCGCCGAGCTGGGTATCGAACGACTGCGAATCAGCCCGCAGGGGCAGCACACCGGTGAGATCATTGCGCGCTTCGTCGCCGAACTCGCGGGCACCCCCGGCGCACCGGCCGATGCGCTCGCCCCCACCTCCACCTGCGACGGCTACTGGCGCGGCGTACCCGGAATTGAAAAGGAACAGCTCGATGCCCTTGCCTGACTTCACCCTGCCCTCACCGCTCGCCGCCATCGCGCGCCGCTTGCCTGAGGCGCCCGCCGCATTCGCCTTCACCACCGCACTGAATCTGGCCAAGCGCGCCGGCAAGCTGCCCGGCGACTGGGATTTCCTCGAAGGCCGCACGGTGCGGATCGAGGTGGAAGATCTTGGCGCAGGCGTCACCTTCACCGCCGCCGCCGGCCGCTTCCGCCCGGTCAGCAGTGCGCCGGAAGTGCGTTTTGCTGCGCGCGCCGCCGATTACCTCAAGATCACGCTGCGCGAAGAAGACCCGGACACCTTGTTCTTCCAGCGCCGCCTGAAGATTGAAGGTGATACTGAACTCGGGCTTGAACTGAAGAACCACCTCGACGCGCTCGAACTACCCGCCTTCCTCAATCGCCTGCGCCCGCTCTGACTGCTGCGCTGCATTAATCAGACGCCTTCGGGCCTGCCCTTGGCCGCCCGGCGCCAGCGCCGGGCGCAGCGCACGGCCTCATACGGCTGCCATGACAGCCACATCGGCGCACGCCGATGTCATCGCAAAGCCTTGCGCCATGAGGGTTTGAGTCAAATGGCTTCGACTTGGTGTCGTGAAGCAGTTCACCGACGACAAAGCCTTTGCACGGCACTCTCCACCCAAGCTCCGGTCGTTCGGCTCGCGCACCGCGCAGCCTGCGCCAACGCTCTTCACACAGCGCAAATGTGGCACTGCCGCAGGAAGGCAATACTCGATGTGCCAGTTGCTTGGCATGAACTGCAACACGCCGACGGACATCTGCTTTTCGTTCACCGGCTTCCAGGCGCGCGGCGGCCTGACTGACCACCATCGCGACGGCTGGGGCATTGCCTTTTATGACGGCAACGGCGTGCGCATCTTCCTCGATGCGCAAGCGACGATCGACTCGCCCATCGCCGCGCTGGTCCGCCACTACCCGATCCGCTCGAAGAACGTGATTGCGCACATCCGTAAGGCAACCCGCGGCGCGATCGGGCTTGAGAACACCCACCCGTTTCAGCGCGAGCTGTGGGGGCGCTACTGGATCTTTGCGCACAACGGCCATCTGCGCGACTTCGCGCCCGATTTCGACGGCAGCTTCTTGCCGGTCGGCGCCACCGACAGCGAACGTGCGTTCTGCTACATCCTGCAATCGCTGCGGATGCAGTTTCCGCAGGGCGAGCCCGACGCCGACAGCCTGTACCAGGCGCTCCGCGCCCTTGCCGGTGAGCTGGGCGCCTACGGCGAGTTCAACTTCCTGCTCGCCGACGGCTTGCGGCTTTATGCCCATTGCGCATCACGCCTTGCCTACATCGTGCGGCAGGCCCCGTTTGGCGTGGCACACCTAAAGGATCAGGACCTGAGTGTCGATTTCAAGGAAGTGACCACGCCCGACGACCGCGTCGCAGTGATCGCAACGATTCCGCTGACCGACGACGAGCCGTGGCAACAGATCGATCGCGGTACCCTGCTCGCCTTCAAGGATGGCCAAGCCGTGCATTACGATGACATGAAGACCGGCGCCGGGTGCGAGCCCGGCTGCAGCCTGGAGGCCGTGGCATGAGCCACCCACCGTGTGAGCTTTGCGCAACACCGGGCGGCACGCTGCTCTGGCAAGACGATCACTGCCGCGTCATCCAGGTGGCCGATCCGCACTACCCGGGCTTCTGTCGTGTGGTCTGGAACGCACACTGCGCGGAAATGAGTGACCTCGATGCACGGGATCGCGCACACTTGATGCACGTTGTCTGGGCCACTGAACGGGCCATCCGCGAAACCATGGCGCCGCACAAGATCAACCTCGCGAGCCTCGGGAACATGGTGCCGCACTTGCACTGGCACGTGATCCCCCGCTTTGCGGACGATCGGCACTTTCCGCAACCGATCTGGGGCGAGCCGCAACGTGATGGCGCCACCCATGCAGCACCGGCTTCACCCGATTTGCTTGACGCGCTGACGCGGGCGCTCGCCCAAAGCTGACGCCGCCGACACGCTGAAAATCTGATTCATTGAGGCCGCTTCACGCGGCATCGAGAGGAACACAAATGGCAATCGCGACCGCAAACCGGCCCGATTTCAGCACTCCGGAAGCCTGCCTCGCTTGGCTTGCGAATCTGAATCCGACCAATCTGCATGAAGCCCATGCCTTGCTGCTGGATATGTTCAGCGCACTGTCCGAAACGCCACCGTTGCCGGCCCGCCACCTCGAAGTCCTTGAAGCCTCGCGCAGCCCGGTCGAGTTCGTCCAGACCGAGCTGGCGCGCCGCTATGCCGCGCGCCCATTGCCGCCCGTCAGCCAGGAAGACGATACCTTGCGCATCGTGCTGGAGCTCTGGCAACAGATGCTGCGCGGCTACACGCTGATTGCGCAGCGCAGCGCGCTCGACCCGGCCTTCATCGACCGCCGGCCGATGCTCGCGCAACGGCGCATCCACTATCACGGCAGCCTGATCGTCGAGCACTTTCGCGCCCGCCGCGAGGTGCCGCCCGGCATGTGGGCCGAGCTGCACCGGCTCTACAGCGCCGCCGAGGACTGGAGCGTCGCCACCGTGCGCGTCGGCGAGCCGCTCAACGAGACCTGGCGCGCGCAAAGCTGCGCGGAGGCCTACATCGCGGTGCTGCTGGTGGATGCCTCCAACCCTTACAGCCGAACACCACGCGAATTCACCTGGATCCTGCGCTGGGCGCAGCGCTTTGCCCCGCACTGTTCGATCCACACCGATGTGCCCGACGAGCAGCAGGCTTCGTATGCGATCAACCTGGCCCACGACTTCGGTCTGCGCCCCTTGTCAGCGGTTGAACCCGGCAAACAGCTACGGCGCATCGATAGCGCGCGCCTTGCCGCACACATCCAGGCGGTTGTCGCACAGTTCAAGCGCGGCGCCTCGCCGGCCTCGCTCGGGCTTGGCGAAGACTGTGTGCAGCCGGCCTGCGCGCGCCTGCTGGTGTCGCTCTACCGGCCATGGGGCCTGGCGGCGGCCGGACGCCGCTTCCCGCGCAAGGCGACCAACGGCTCGATCCAGATCGCAACCGACCTGCCGTCAATCGGCTATTTCGTTGCCGGCCACCCCTTCGAGCAGCCATCGGAAGTGCGCGCCGGCACCTTCCGCGACACGCTTTCGGTGTACACGATCGGCGAACAGGTCGAAATGGCCGATCGCAGCGACAACGAGATCTACGCACGCGCCGCCCAGCTTGGCCTGGTACTCGAACACTGGGACATCGCCGATCAATCCTTGCAAGGCTTTCGCATCACTCGCCAGACATCCGGCTCGCGCATCGACCATCGTCAGCTGGTTGCCCTTCGGCCCAGCGATGGCGAGAACTTCCTGCTCGCCGAAATCAGCTGGCTGATGTATCGCAACAGCGGCCAGTTGCTGGCCGGGGTGTCGCTGATGGCGGGCCGCCCGCAGATGGTGGGTGCCCGCATCCGCAACGCGAACGGCGCGGGCTTGCGTGAAAACTATCACCAGGCCTTTGTGCTGCCGGCCGTGCCTGCGCTCAAGTCCGAGTCCTCGCTGGTCTTGCCGGCCGGCTGGTACCAGGCCGACCGGCTGATCGAAGTGCATGGCGAAAAGCCCTACACCGCGCGCATCGTGCGCCTGGTCTCGCGCGGTACCACCTTTGACCGCGTCACCTTCGAACGCCTGCCCGGCTAGGCTCAGATTTGCGGCCGGGCCACGCGCTCGGCCGGAAACAGCGCCGAAAACGTTGAACCCTTGCCCGGCTGTGATTCGATCTGCAAGGTGGCCTGATGCCGCCCCAGGGCGTGTTTGACGATCGCCAGCCCGAGCCCGGTGCCGCCACTCTCGCGTGAGCGTCCGCGGTCGACCCGGTAGAAACGCTCGGTCAAACGCGGGATGTGCTGCGCTTCGATGCCCAGCCCGGTGTCGATCACCGCGAAGCGTGCACCACCACCGGCCGCTACATTCCAGCACAGGCGAATCGAACCGCCTGCGGGGGTGTAACGCACCGCGTTGCTGGCAAGGTTAAGCAAGGCACTGTGGATTTCCTTGCGCGAACCGCGCAGGCTGACCGGCCCGTCGAGCTCAAGCGAGATCTCGTGCCGGCCGGCCGACAAGGCCTGCGCTTCGCCCAGCACGGTCTGGATCAGCGGCGCCATTTCAACCGTTTCATCGTACGAAGCGCGGGCGCTGGTCTCCAGCGCCGCCAGTGCCAGCAGGTCGTCGACCAGGCTTTGCATGCGCATCGCCTGTTCGCTGGCCAGGCGCAGGTAGCGCCGCGCATCTTCCGGCGGCAGCTCATCCAGCATGTCATCGAGCGTTTCAAGGAAGCCCGACACCACCGTCAGCGGCGTCTTCAGTTCGTGCGACACGTTGGCAACGAAGTCGCGCCGCATCGTTTCAAGCTTCTCGAACTGGGTGACGTCGCGCGAGAGCACCATGCTCTGCTCTTCGCCGAAGGGCACGATCTGGATCGACAGGACCAGGCCCGCCTGGCGCGCCATGCGGCAGGTCAGCGGCTCGGCCGTGCGTTCCCCGCAAAGGTAAGCAACGAAATCGGGCTGCCGCACAAGGTTGGTGATCGGCTTGCCGGTATCGCGCTCGCCGTCGAGCCCGAAGTGCATTTCGGCGGCCGGATTGATCCATTCAATGAAGTTCTCAGCCGACAGCAAGATCACGCCCGAAGGCATGGCCGAGGTGGCCTCGCGGAAGCGGGCGAGCGCCTGCGCCAGGCGGTCGCGCTGATCGAGGCTTGCGCGCGAGCGCCGCGACAGATCGGCAAAAACGTAGTCCCACACGCCGAAGGCCTGCGGCAAGGGCGCGCCGATGGGTTCGCGCGTCCACAGCACCAGCTTCTTGAGGCTGCGGATGTGATAGACGAACAGCGCAGCCAGCAAGGCGGTGAAGACCAGCAACGCGACGGTGCCGCCCAGCAGCGGCCAGACAATCAGCGCGAGCGCGACAAACCCGAGCAGCGCCCCGCCGAAACCCCCCCAGACGTATCCGGCAGGCCGCATCGTCAGGCCGGGTCGCTGGTCACAGCGACGTCGGACGAGAAGCGGTAACCGGCGCCGCGCACCGTCTGGATCAACGCATCATGCGCGGTCGGTTCGAGCGCGCAGCGCAGGCGGCGGATGTGCACATCCACCGTGCGCTCCTCGACAAAAACATGGTCGCCCCACACCTGGTCGAGCAGCTGGGCGCGCGAATGCACGCGCTCCGGGTGCGTCATCAGGAAGTGCAGCAGGCGGAATTCGGTCGGGCCCAGCGCCAGCGCAGTCGCGCCCGCCGACACGCGGTGGGTGGCCGGATCAAGCCGCAAGCCGCCCAATTCGACGGCGTCATCCGTCACCTGCGGTGCACGGCGGCGCAGCAGCGCCTTGATGCGCGCCACCAGCTCGCGCGGCGAGAAGGGCTTGGTGATGTAGTCGTCGGCACCGATTTCAAGGCCGGTCACTTTGTCGGACTCGTCAGAGCGTGCGGTCAGCATGATGATCGGGATCGCACGGGTACGTTCGTCGGCACGCAGCCGGCGCGCGAACTCGACGCCGGAGACCCCCGGCAGCATCCAGTCCAGCAAGACCAGGTCGGGCAGCGCATCGCGGACGATCCGCTGTGCGGTTTCGGCGTCGCCGGCACGCACGACCGTGTGGCCGGCGCGGGTAAGGTTGGCGGCGATCAATTCCTGGATCGCGGGTTCGTCTTCAACAAGAAGGATGTTGGCAGGCATGGTCTGACTCCGGTCGCCTCGGGGTAGAGGGTTCGGCGTGCAGTGTATTGCGTTCATTTGAACGATTTATGACACGTCATGGGATTGAAACACATCCGCACCGCGCGCTGACGTCCGGACGACAGACTCGGCCCGCCCAAGCTCGCAAGATCGTGCTGCGCGTCTTTGCGCCATCCGCAGGCTTCGTTGCCATGCCCCATCACTACGATGCGCTGGAAACCCGTCACCCGGCTGACCGTGAAGCGGCGCTGATGGCGCGCCTGCCGGCCCATGTGGCGCGCGCCCAGGCCATGGCGCCGGCCTTTGCCGAGCGCCTGCGCGGCATTGATGCGGCGGCGGTGCGCTCACGCGCCGCGCTGGCCCGCCTGCCGGTACTGCGAAAAGCCGATCTTCTGGCGCGGCAAAGGGACGAACCACCGTTTGGCGGCTACGCCACCGCCGCCTGGGGCCCGGAAATGGCGCGGGTGTTCGTCTCACCCGGACCAATCAGCGAACCCGAGGCAGCGCGGCGCGACTACTGGCGCATGGCGCGCGCACTCCACGCCGCCGGCCTGCGGCGCGGCATGCTGGTGCACAACGCCTTTTCCTACCACTTCACGCCGGCCGGGTCGATGCTGGAATCGGGCGCGCACGCGATTGGCTGTTCGGTCTTCCCGGCCGGGGTCGGGCAAACCGAAATGCAGGTGCAGGCGATCGCAAGCCTGCGTCCGCACGCCTACGTGGGGACGCCCTCGTTCCTGCGCATCCTGCTCGAAAAGGCCGATGAAATGGGGCTCGACTGCGGCAGCCTGCGCCATGCGGTGGTGTCGGGCGAAGCCTTTCCGGCCGCCACACGGCAAGCGCTGATCGAGCGTGGCATCGCGAGCCATCAGGTCTATGCCACCGCGGACATCGGCGCGATTGCCTATGAAACGCCGGCGCACGACGGGCTTGTGGTGGAGGAGCATGCGATCGTTGAAATCGTCGAGCCAGGGGGCGACACGCTGATGCCTGAAGGCGAAGTCGGCGAAGTGGTGGTGACCACCTTCAACCCGACCTATCCGCTGATCCGCTTCGGCACCGGCGATCTGTCGCGGGTGCTGCCGGGCCTGAGCCCCTGCGGCCGCACCAATACCCGGCTGGCGGGCTGGCTTGGCCGCGCGGACCAGACCACCAAGGTGCGCGGGATGTTCGTGCATCCGGGGCAGATCACGGCGCTGGCGCGGCGATTCCCTGAGCTTGCGCGGGTCAGGCTGGTGGTGGATAACCCGAATGGATACGACCACATGCATCTGCAGTGCGAGGTCACGCAGCACGACGCAGGGGTGGCCGAGCAACTGGCCCATGCCTTGCGCGATCTGACGCGCCTGCGCGCAGAGGTGAGCATGGTCGCGCCCGGCACGCTGGCCGACGACGGCCGTGTGATCGAAGACCGCCGGCGCTACGACTGAGCAACCGGCGGGCGCCTTCGATCAGGGCTCAGGTCGGCAACTTGCGTGGCTTGTGCTTGGCCTTGGCGAACACGCGATCGAACAGCCAGTTCGGCGCCATCGCCAGCAGCCGCGCCACCAGGCCCATCTGCCACGGAATCACGGTGTAGCTGACGCCGGCCTCGATCGCCCGCGCAAAACGCCGGGCCGCCTCGTCCGCCTCAAGGATGAAGGGCATCTTGTACGGGTTCACTGCGGTCAGCGGCGTGCGGATGTAACCCGGCGCAATCGTCACCACTTTCACACCGCTGCTGCGCATTTCCACCCGCAGGGCTTCGAGGTACTTCACTGCCGCCGATTTTGACGCGCTGTAGGCGCTGCCACCAGGCAGGCCCCGCACGCCAGCCACCGATGCGATGCCGACCAGGCGGCCGCTGCCGCGTGCGCGCATCGCCGCAATGAACGGATGAAAGGTGGCAAACAGGCCCAGCACATTGGTGCGCAGCACGGCTTCGAACACCGGCAGGTCTTCGGCATGCTCGGTGAGCACCCCCACCGAGATGCCGGCATTCGCGATCACCAGGTCGGGCACCCCGTGCCGCGCAATGAAGGCATCCGCCGCGGCCCGCATCGCGGGCAGATCCGCCACATCGGCCGAAAGCGCCATGTGCCCCTCACCGGGCAGCGAGGCGACCAGGGCGCCAAGCTTCTCGGCCCCCCGTGCCACCAGGCCCAGCACGGCGCCCTGCGCGGCGTAGTGCCGCGCCAGCGCTTCGCCGATACCGCTGGAGGCGCCGGTCAGAAAGACGCGCTGCCGCGATGGCGTGCTCACTTGCGGCCGCGCTCCTTGCGCGCCATGGCAATCAGCTGGTCAGCCGCGGTCACCGTGCCTTCGAGCGAATTGACCATGCTGGGCGCCGTGGTGTACTTGCCATCGACGATCAAGCTCGGCACGCCCTGGATCTGATAGGCGCCGGCGAGCTGCGTGGCGCGTTGCAACTTGCTGGCAACCGCGAAGGAACGGAAGGTCTCGTTGAACTTGGCGACATTCACCCCTTGCTTCTGCAGCCAGGCATTGCGTACGGCTTCGTCCCCCAGGTTCAAGCGCTCGTCGTGCACCGCAACGAAGGTCGGCGCCGCCATGCGCGCGGCTTCACCCATGACTTCGAAGCTCAAATACAGCTTGGCCAGCACGGTCCAGGCATCGCGGTTGAACGTGACCGGGATGCGGCGCAAGGCGACATCCTTGGGCAGGCGCTTTTCCCAATCCGCCAAGATCGGGTCGAGGTCGCGGCAATGCGGGCATCCGTACGAGAAGAACTCCAGCACTTCGATCTTGTCGCCGCTCTCGGTCGGCTGAGCCGGACTGATCTGGCGGTAATCCTTGCCCGCCTGCAGCGCGCGCTGGGCAAACACGGGGCCGGCCAAAATGGTGATCACGGCGGCAGAAGCGGCTTTGAAAAGATGACGACGATTCATGCGGGACAACTCCGGAAAGGATTCACTGGGCAGACTGCGCGGCAACCGGTGCCGCGGCTTTGACCTTGATGATGTTCGTTTCGATCCCCGCTTGCACAAGCTGCGCGCGCGCGGCGTTCATGTCTTCGGGCTTGGCGTAGGGCCCCAGGCGAACCCGATGCAGGGTGCCTTTTTCCGGCGATTCGATCCGCTGCACCGAGGCTTCCACCCCCATTAACGCAAGACGCGCCTTGAGGTTATCCACCTCCGACGGATCGCTGAAGGCACCCAGCTGCAGGTAGAAACGATCAGCCGATTCGGCAGCAGCCGGCTTGGCCGGTGCCGCGGCAGGCAGCGCAGCCTGATCGCCCTTGGGCAGGATCTCGTAGAAATCGAACTTCTTGTCGTCGGCCGGAGCCGACTGCGTTGCATTGCCCGACGCCTGCGCGGCGGGCTTTTCCACCGGCTTGTCGCCGGGCTTGCCGGGCAGGGCAATCGGCGCCACCGTGCCGCTCTGATTGGCGGCAGGCACGCTTTGCGCCTTCTGGAAGTCGTAGGGCCGGGAAAAGTACCAGGCGAGCACCGCCGCGATCAGCACGCCGATGACCAATCCGACGAACACGCCGATCAGGGTGCTGCCTTGGTTGCTGCTGCGGGCAGCGGTGGGACGCGATTTTGGTGCGCGACTCATGGCAAGAGGGCTTCAGACAGATAACGGGCAAGTATAGCGCGAGGCCCGATCGCCGCGCGTTGGGGCCCCAGGCTTTGTGTGACAGGGCTTTGCCGGTAGAGTCGCGCTCTTGTTCGCCGCGCGCTGAGCGCCTGGCGCCCCTTGGTCGCCCACTCACCCTGAAACCCGCCGTGCGCCTGTTCCGCCTGTTGAAGATCGTCCACGTCAGCGTTCGCTTCGGTCTTGACCGGATCGTGCTCGACAGCACGTCCGCACGCCTTGCCGCCTGGCTTGGCCGGATCCTTTTCTGGCGCGATCTTTCTGCGCCGCGTGCCGTGCGCCTGCGCGAAGCGCTCGAATCGCTCGGGCCGATCTTCGTGAAGTTCGGGCAAGTGCTCTCGACGCGCCGCGACCTGATCCCGCCTGACTTCGCCGATGAACTGGCCAGGCTGCAGGACCGGGTGCCGCCCTTCCCGACCGAACAGGCGCTATCACTGCTTGAAATCGAATACGGCCGCCCGGTGGACGTGGTGTTCAAGCGTTTCGATCGCACCCCGATCGCGTCGGCGTCGATCGCGCAAGTGCACTTCGCCGAATTGCAGGACGGCACCGAAGTCGCGGTCAAGGTTGTCCGCCCCGGCATCGAGCATGTCATCGAGCACGATCTGGGCTTGCTCGAGGCGGCGGCGATCCTGATCGAACGGGTCTGGGTTGACGGCCGCCGGCTCAAGCCCCGTGAAGTGGTGGCGGAATTTGCCAAGCACTTGCGTGACGAACTGGACCTGATGCGGGAAGCGTCGAACTGCTCGCAGCTGCGGCGCAACTTCAAGGGCTCGCCGCTGCTGCAGGTGCCTGAGGTGCATTGGGATTACTGCTCGTCACGCGTGATGGTGATGCAGCGCATGGTGGGCACGCCGATCTCGCAGCTTGATCGCCTGCGCGAGCAGCGGGTCGATCTGAAGGCGCTGTCGCGCGCCGGGGTCGAGATCTTTTTCACCCAGGTGTTCCGCGACGGCTTTTTCCACGCCGACATGCACCCGGGCAACATCTTCGTCTCACCCAGCGGCCAGTACATCGCGCTCGATTTCGGCATCATGGGGACCCTCGAAGAGCGAGACAAACAGTACCTGGCGCAGAACTTCATTGCATTCTTCCGGCGCGACTACAAGCGGGTGGCGCAGGCCCATGTGGATGCTGGCTGGGTGCCGGCGGGCACGCGGGTGGATGAGTTCGAGAGTGCGATCCGCGCGGTGTGCGAGCCGATCTTCGACAAGCCACTCAAGGACATTTCCTTCGGCAAGACCTTGCTGCGCCTGTTCCAGACCGCGCGGCGCTTCCAGATGGAAGTGCAGCCGCAACTGGTGCTGCTGCAGAAGACCCTGCTCAACATCGAAGGACTTGGGCGCGACCTGGACCCGGAACTGGATCTGTGGAAAACCGCAAAGCCCTTTCTTGAACGCTGGATGAACGAGCAGATCGGCTGGCGTGCGTTTGCGCGCCACCTTGAAGAAGAGGCGCCGAGCTGGGCCAGCTACTTCCCGCAGTTGCCGCGCCTGGTCCATCAGGCGCTGCAGCGCGACGACACCGAATCGATGCGCGAAAGCCTTGCCAACATTGCCCGCCAGCAGCGCCGCACCGCGCTTGCGGTGCAGTGGGTGGGCCTTGCCGCCGTGCTGGTGGCCGTGCTTGAAGTCTGGCGCATCTGGTTCGCCTGCGCCGGGGCCTGAAAGGGCCTTGTTGCAGCACACAAATCGCCCACTTTTTTCAATCGGATCAGGGCTATAATCGCGCCCGATCGATCGCGCGGCGCCCACATGTTCTGGTGCTTGCGCGGGTAGTCGAGTGGGGCCTCCGGTGCGAATCGGGGGCTTTTTGCTGGCACCGCGCCGTTCATGCTGCATGTACCCAGCGACGGCGATGCACCTAACGGGCGTTCGCAAACATGCTTGTCACCTTTGTAGTTCTGTATCTCCTCGTATCGATCGCCATCGGCCTCTACGCCGCGACCCGGGTCAAGAATTCGACCGACTACGTCGCTGCCGGCCGCAGCCTGCCGCTGTACATCACCGTGGCCACGGTTTTCGCGACCTGGTTCGGGTCCGAAACCGTACTTGGCATCTCTGCCACCTTTCTCGACGAGGGCCTGCGCGGGCTCTGGTCCGACCCCTTTGGCGCTGCGCTGTGCCTGATCCTGGTGGGCCTGTTCTTCGCGCGGCCGCTGTACCGGATGAACCTGGTCACGCTGGGCGACTTCTTCCGCCAGCGCTATGGCCGCACGGTCGAACTGCTGTGCTCGACCGCAATCGTGCTCTCCTACCTCGGGTGGGTATCGGCCCAGATCATCGCGCTCGGTCTGGTCTTCAACATCCTCTCGGACGGGCAGATCGACAACAACACCGGCATGGCGATCGGCGCGGCAATCGTGCTCACTTACACGCTGTTCGGCGGTATGTGGTCGGTTGCGCTGACGGACTTCTTCCAGATGACGATCATCGTGATCGGCTTGCTGTACATCGCGTGGCTGGTGGGTGAGAAGGCGGGGGGTGTCGGCACGGTTGTCGCGCATGCCCACGCGGCGGGCAAGCTCGATTTCCTGCCTGCGCTGGACCCGAAAGACATCATCGCCTTCATGGCCGGCATCCTGACCATGGGTTTTGGCTCGATCCCGCAGCAGGACGTATTCCAGCGCGTCAACTCGGCCAAGGACGAAGACACCGCCGTGCGCGGCTCGATCCTCGGCGGTGCCGGCTACTTCGTGTTCGCCGCCGTGCCGCTCTTCATCGCGTACTCCGCCGGCTTGATCAACCCGGATCTGGTGGCCAAGTACAAGGAGATCGATACCCAGCAGGTGCTGCCGCAACTGGTGCTGCAAGACACGCCGCTCTTTGCGCAGGTGATGTTCTTCGGCGCGCTGCTGTCGGCCATCATGAGCACCGCTTCGGGGACACTGCTGGCGCCCTCGGTCACCTTCTCCGAAAACATCATCCGCGGCTTCTTCCCCGGCATGACCGACCGTGCCTTCCTGCGCCTGACCCGCATCGTGGTCGTGCTCTTCGCGTTCGGCGTCACGCTCTACGCGATGTCAACCGAGGCCACCATCCACAAGATGGTCGAAAACGCCTACAAGGTGACCCTCGCAACCACCTTCGTGCCGCTTGCCTTCGGGCTTTACTGGAAGCGCGCGACCACCCAGGGCGCACTGTTCGCGATTGGTGCCGGCCTGATCGGCTGGATCCCGCTTGAGGTGGCAATCAACTTCGGCGCATTGCCGGAAGACTTCATCCTGCCGCCGCAGTTTGCCGGCTTCATCTGCTCGGTGCTCGGAATGGTGATCGGCTCCTTGATGCCGCAGAAGATCCGCTCGCACCATGAGCTACATGGTCACCCCGGTGCGCCCGGCCATCACCCGGCCGCGCAGCACACTGCACCGCACGCGCCGCGCCACTGAGCGTGATGCGACATACCGGGCCGCTGCCGCGAGGTGGCGGCCCGTTTCTTTTGTGGCACTGCAACGTGATACCGTGACGTTGCCCCAGCCGCTACATCAGCATCCCAGCCCGTGAAGCCCAAGCGTTACCACCTGCCGCGCGATCTCGCGATTGCAGTCAGCCTGCTGACTGCCTACGCGTGCCTGCACCCGTTTTCGGGCTGGCACTCGATCGGTGTCGGCCCGGTTTTCTTCATGTCGGCACCCTGGCCACGCTACTTCACCTGGCTGGACATCGGGCTGAACATTGCCGGCTTCCTGCCGCTTGGCTTTGCGTGGGGTACCGCGCTCGCCGGCCGCTTCAAGCCGGGCCGACGAGTCGTACTGGTATGGCTCGGTGGCACGCTCTTGAGCCTTGGCCTCGAAATCCTGCAGAACTACCTGCCGACACGGGTGGCGAGCAACCTCGACATCGCCGCCAACAGCATCGGCGCCCTGCTTGGGGCGCTGCTCGCACTGCGGTTCGGGCAGATATTCGATACCGGCGGCGCGCTTGCGCGATGGCGCGAGCGCCGCATCCTCAGCGGACGCACCGGCGGCTTCGGCCTGCTGGTGATCGGCCTGTGGTGGCTGTCGCTGCTCAACCCCAGCAGCTATCTGTTCGCCAACGGCGACCTGCGCCAACTGCTCGACATTACCGCCAACTACACGCTGAGCGGGCGCGCCTTCCTGAACGTGGAAATGGCCCTGACGGCCGCCAACACACTGGCGATTGGCTTGATCGCGCGGCATGCGATGCGCGCGTCTTCGCCGTGGCTGGCGGGCTGCATTCTCCTGCTCGGGGTTGCGGTGAAGGTACTCGCCACCTCGGTCTTCCTGGTCCCGGCCCAGCCCTGGCATTGGGCCACGCCGGGTGGCCTGCGCGGCCTCGGGCTGGGCATCGTGCTGCTGGCGCTGGCCTGGCGACTGGGTACGCATGCTCGCCAGTCGCTGATCAGCCTCGCCCTGCTCGCCGCCACCGCCCTGATGAACCTGGCTCCCGAAAACCCCTACTGGGATGTGATGACCCGCGTCCGCCACCAGGGCCATGTACTCAACTTCCACGGGCTGACCGAACTGGTGGGCAGCCTGTGGCCCTTCTTCGCCCTGATCTGGCTGGGCTTTGCAAGCCGCCGGCACGAGGCCAAGCAATGAGTCAGTTCGCGCAAACGCTGATCGCCTGGCAGGCAAGACACGGCCGCCATGGCCTGCCCTGGCAGGCCAGCCGCGACCCCTACACGGTCTGGCTCTCTGAAATCATGCTGCAGCAGACGCAGGTAGACACGGTGATCCCCTACTACCAGCGATTCCTGGCGCGTTTCCCGACGCTGGCGAGCCTCGCCAGCGCGCCGGTGGATGATGTGCTGGCACTCTGGAGCGGCCTTGGCTACTACGCCCGCGCGCGCAACCTGCACCGCGCCGCCCGCGAAGTCATGACCCACCACGGCGGCCAGTTTCCGCAAAGCGCGGCAGTGATCGCGACGCTACCCGGCATTGGCCGCTCCACCGCCGCGGCGATTGCGGCGTTCTGCTTTGGCGAGCGGGCGGCCATCCTTGACGGCAACGTCAAGCGGGTACTGGCCCGCCATGCGGGCATCGAGGGCTTTCCCGGCACGCGCGCCATCGAACAAAGCCTGTGGGCACTTGCCGAAAGCCTGCTGCCCACTGAAGGGGTGGCGCATTACACCCAGGCCATGATGGATCTGGGTGCCACGGTATGCACCCGCAGCCGCCCGCACTGCCAGCGTTGCCCGGTTGCAGGCACTTGCGTTGCCCACCGCGAGGGGCGGGAGAGCACGCTGCCCACGCCGCGCCCGCCGCGCGCCATTCCCGAGCGCCAGAGCCGTGTTTTGCTCGCACGCGGCGAACTGGGCGTGTTACTGCAACGACGACCCGATCAAGGCATCTGGGGGGGCCTGCACGCCCTGCCCGAGATCCCCGAAGGGATGGACGCACAAGCCTACGCCCAGACACTGGGCTTGCGCTGCCACGGGCCGGCAGTGCCTTTGGCGCCGATTCGCCACGCCTTCACGCACTTCCGGCTCACGCTGGAAGCGCAGTTGTGCGAAGTGGCCGGGAGCAGCCTGCATGACCCGCGATGGCGCTGGGCGGACGCCCGGGCCTGGGATGAACTGGGCCTGCCAACGCCGATCCGCCGCCTGCTCGACGGCCTGCCATCCGCAACGCAAGTCAGCCCGCAGGCTTGAGCAGGCCACGCTGGATCAGGAACTGGCGGATGATCGTCAGCCGCATCAGCGGGTCGTCCAGTTCCAGCAGTTTCTGTTTCGCCTTCATCGGAATCGGCAGGATCTCGGTGTAGCGATAGCCAACCCAGTTCGCGTCGTCAAAGCGATGCGGTTGCGGAATCGCCTTGATGCCCGCATCCGCCACCACTGCTTCCAGCAAGGGCAGGGTATCGGCCAGCGCCGCACTGGGCGCCTGGGTTGTTGCCTCGGGCAGCCACTCGACCACCGCACGCAGCAGGCCATCGCGCTGCGCCACCGCGTGCGCCACGCGAAAGCGCCGCTCACCGCCCACCACGATCTGCAGGATGCCCAGCTCTGCCATGTCCCACTCAAGCACGCGCGCGCTGGTCCCCACCTTGGCCGGTACGGCCGGCGCGCCGACTTCCTGCCCCTCTTCGATCAGGCATACGCCGAAGGCCTCGCCGGTCTTGATGCAGTCCTTGATCATGTCCATGTAACGCGCCTCGAACACCTTCAGGGGCAGGTGCGCTTCGGGCACCAGCACGGTGTGCAGCGGAAACAGCGGGAGTTCGGTGGGGTGCTCGGCCATGGGGATCAGTCTCGTGGTCACGGACTGGCATGTCCGGATGGATCTGGATCGCGCAAGTGTGCCACGTTTCGTTCGCAGCCCCGGCTCGCGGATGCACGCAATCTCTGTGCCATAATTGCCGCAACAGCACTGAGGATCACTCATGGACGACAACAAGGCGAAAGCACTCCAGGCAGCCCTGGCACAGATCGAGAAGCAGTTCGGCAAGGGCTCGATCATGAAGCTGGGCGACGGCGAAGTTGAATCGGACATCCAGGCCGTTTCCACCGGTTCGCTCGGGCTCGACATCGCGCTCGGCATCGGCGGCTTGCCACGCGGCCGCGTGATCGAAATCTACGGCCCGGAATCCTCCGGCAAGACCACGCTGACCCTGCAGGCAATTGCCGAAATGCAGAAGCTCGGCGGCGTCGCAGCCTTCATCGACGCGGAACACGCCCTCGACGTCACCTACGCCCAGAAGCTCGGCGTGAACGTCGGCGAGTTGCTGATCTCGCAGCCGGACACCGGCGAACAGGCACTCGAAATCGCCGACATGCTGGTGCGCTCGGGCGGCGTCGACATCGTCGTCGTCGACTCGGTCGCCGCGCTCACCCCCAAGGCGGAAATCGAAGGCGAGATGGGCGATCAGTTGCCCGGCCTGCAGGCGCGGCTGATGTCGCAAGCGCTGCGCAAGCTCACCGGCAACATCAAGCGCACCAACACCATGGTCATCTTCATCAACCAGATCCGCATGAAGATCGGTGTGATGTTCGGCAACCCGGAAACCACCACCGGTGGCAATGCGCTCAAGTTCTACGCTTCGGTACGGCTGGACATCCGCCGCACCGGCGCGATCAAGAAGGGCGATGAAGTGACCGGATCCGAAACCAAGGTCAAGGTCGTCAAGAACAAGGTCGCACCGCCCTTCAAGGAGGCGCGTTTCGACATCCTCTACGGCGAAGGCATTTCGCGCGAAGGCGAGATCATCGACATGGGCGTCGAACAGGGCCTCGTCGACAAGAGCGGCGCCTGGTACGCCTACGGTGGCGAGAAGATCGGCCAGGGCAAGGACAATGCGCGCGAGTTTCTGCGGGAACACCCGGCAACCGCACGTGAAATCGAAAACAAGATCCGCGCAAAGCTTGGTTTGCCCGAGCTGCCGCCGGCTGAAGCGGCTGCCTGAACCGGCCCGCGCCACCAACCTGCGGCGCAGCGATGAGCAGCGACGAGTTGAAGGCGCGAGCCCTGCGCAGCCTGGCACAACGCGATCACAGCCGGGCGGAGCTGGCACGCAAGCTCGCCGCGCACGGCGAGGCGGACGCAGTTGAAGCGGTGCTCGATCGCATGGCCGAGCTGGGCTTGCTGTCAGACACGCGCTTTGCCGAAAGCTTCGTGCGCAGCCGCGCAGCGCGGCTGGGTGAGCGGCGCTTGCAGCACGAGTTGGCGCAGCGTGGTGTTGATCCGGATACGATCAACGAAGCGCTGCGAAGTGAATTGGGCGAAAGCGAACAGGCGCGCGCCCGCGATGTCTGGGCGCGCAAATTCGGTCGCGCGCCGGGCGACGCAAAGGAATGGGCGCGCCAGGCAAGATTCCTGATCACGCGCGGGTTTTCCGCGGATGTCGTGAAACGAGTATTGAAAGAGCCTTTTGATGAGTCTGCTTAAGGTTGGCGGTCTGTCCAAGCGCTACAAGGCCCGCACGGTGGTGCGAGACGTCGGCTTTGAAGTGGGCAGCGGTGAAGTGGTCGGACTGCTGGGCCCGAACGGCGCCGGCAAGACGACCTGCTTCTACATGATCGTTGGCCTGGTGCGTGCCGACGGCGGCACGATCCTGCTCGATCAGAAAGACATCACGCACCTGCCGATCCACAAGCGGGCCAAGCTCGGCTTGTCTTACCTGCCGCAGGAAAACTCGGTCTTCCGCAAGCTCACGGTGGCCGAGAACATCCTCGCAGTGCTCGAACTGCAAGGCCTGCCGAAGGCGCGCGAAGCGGAGCGCCTCAACGAACTGCTCGGCGAGCTTGGCATCACTCATCTGCGCGACGCCACCGCCATGGCCCTCTCTGGGGGCGAACGGCGACGGGTGGAGATCGCCCGCGCGCTGGCGACCGAGCCGCAGGTCATCCTGCTGGACGAACCCTTCGCCGGCGTCGACCCGATCGCCGTGATCGACATCCAGAAGATCATCCGCTTTCTCAAGGAACGCAACATCGGTGTCTTGATCACCGATCACAACGTCCGTGAAACGCTTGGCATCTGCGACCGCGCCTACATCATCACCGACGGCGTCGTGCTGGCCAGCGGACGGCCCGACGAAATCGTGCAGAACGACAAGGTTCGCGAGGTTTATCTCGGCGAACACTTCAGACTCTGAGCCCCTCCCCGGATCACCATGAAGCCCTCGCTCCAGCTCCGAATCTCCCAGCAGCTCGCGCTCACCCCGCAGCTGCAACAGTCGATCAAGCTGCTGCAGCTATCGACGCTGGAGCTCAACAGCGAAATTGAGCGGATGCTGCTCGAAAACCCGCTGCTGGAGCGGGAAGACGCCGAGTCCGACCCCGAAGCCTGGGGCCAGTCGGCCGAAGTCCCCGGCAGCGAAGCGCAGAGCGAGGCCGCCGCCGAGGCAGCCGAAGCACCGCCCGAACCGGCAGAGCCGAGCTTTGAAGAAGCCGCCAATTACGACGACGGCCCCACCGAGTGGTCGGGCGAAGGCGAAGGCGGCGGGAGTGGCAGCGGGACACGTGACGACGATGACGAGACCGACTTCCAGGAGTTTCGCGCCGCGCAAACCAGTCTGCGCGATCACCTGGACGCGCAAGTCTCCCTGATGCCGCTGAGCGATCGTGATCGCGCCCTGCTGCGCTTCATGATCGAGGCACTCGACGACCACGGTTACCTGACCCAGCCGCTCGAAGAACTGCTTGAGCTGCTCCCGCCCGAAGACGAAGTCGAACTCGACGACCTGCAGATTGCGCTCGCACACCTTCAGCAGCTCGACCCCGCCGGCATTGGCGCGCGCTCACCGGGGGAATGCCTCAAGCTGCAACTTGTGCAGCACCCGCGAAGCGCCGCGCGCGATACCGCCATTGCAATCGTCGAACACCACCTAGAATTGCTCGCCGCGCGCGACTTCGTGCGACTGAAGCGCCAGCTCGGTTGTGGCGACGACGTGCTGCGCGAGGCGCATCAGCTCGTCTGCAGCCTTGACCCGCGCCCCGGCGCGCGCTTTGCAGCGCTCGACGCGCGTTATGTGATTCCGGACGTGATCGTGCGCAAAGTCCGCAATCACTGGAGCGTTACACTGAACGCGGATGCAATGCCAAAGCTGCGGATCAACCAGTTGTACGCAGGGATCCTGCAGCAGCATCGCGGTTCGGCCGGCTCGCTCGCTGGCCAACTTCAGGAAGCACGCTGGATGATCAAGAACGTACAGCAACGCTTCGACACGATTCTTCGCGTATCGCAGGCCATCGTTGACCGCCAGCGGCAGTTCTTCGATTATGGGGACGTGGCCATGCGTCCGCTCACCCTGCGCGAGATCGCCGATCAGCTTGAGCTTCACGAGTCGACGATCTCACGGGTGACGACACAGAAGTACATGTCCACACCACGTGGCATTCTTGAACTTAAATATTTCTTCGGCAGCCACGTCGCCACGGATTCTGGCGGCGAGTGCTCAGCGACGGCGATTCGTGCGTTGATTCGCCAGCTGGTTGCGGCAGAGGATCGCAAAAAACCGCTATCCGATGCCAAGATTGCCGATCTTCTCGGCCAGCAGGGGATTGTCGTTGCGCGACGCACCATCGCAAAGTATCGCGAGTCGCTCAACATCCCGCCGGTCAGCCAGCGCAAGATGATCTAAGAGGAGTGATCATGAACCTGAACATCACCGGACACCATGTCGAAGTCACCGCAGCTCTCCGTGACTATGTGACCTCGAAACTGGATCGCGTGATTCGCCACTTTGACCACGTCACCAGCGTGAACGTGATCCTGTCGGTAGAAAAGCTGAACCAAAAGGCGGAAGTGACGGTACATGTACGTGGCAAGGACATCTTCGTCGAAAGTACGAACGAAGATCTCTACGCCGCAATCGACGCCATGATCGACAAACTCGATCGGCAGGTTCTCAAACACAAGGAAAAGTCCTACGATCACGGCCACGAGGCGCACAAGCGCCAGGCTACGGAATCCTGACAACTCGGTCGCTCAATTGAATCCCGGCGCGTAAGCTTGCGGAAAGCCCGCGCACCGAACATGAGCTGACCCCCGGATCTGCGCGCCTTCGGGCGCGCAGTGCATTTCTGAACCCCAAGCATGAATCTCATCGCACCACTGCTGCCGCCCTCCAACGTACTCGTCGATCTTGATGCGAGCAGCAAGAAGCGTGTCTTCGAGCAGGCCGGGCTGCTGTTCGAGAACCACCAGGGCCTTGCGCGCGCAGCCGTCTACGACGCGCTTTTCATGCGCGAGAAGCTTGGCTCCACGGGCCTGGGTCAGGGCATCGCAATCCCGCACGGGCGTATCAAGGGCCTGCGTGACGCGGTCGGCGCCTTCATCCGCCTGACTCAACCGGTGCCCTTCGAAGCGCCGGACGGCAAGCCGGTCAATCTGCTTTTCGTACTGCTGGTGCCCGAAAGCGCCACCGAGCACCACTTGCGCCTGCTCTCTGAACTGGCGCAGATGTTCTCCGACCGCCATTTCCGCGACGCCCTGACGCTGGCCGGCGATGCCTCGGAGGTACACACCCTCTTCATCAACTGGGCCCCGAATGCGGCGAACTAGTGTCGGGAAGATCTTCGAAGACAACCGCGAGCGCCTCGCGCTCACCCACCTTGCTGGGCCGCTGGATGTCGAGGTGCAAGTCCCGAACGAAAAGGTCTGGCCGGCAGAGCTGGTTGGCCACCTGAACATCATTCACCCCAATCGGATCCAGGTCATGGGCGAAGCCGAGCTGGGGTGGATACGGCGCCAGGCGCGCGACAAGGTGCAGCACCAGCTCGAAAGCATCCTGCTCGCCCACCCGCCCGCCATGATTGTGGCCGACGGCTGCGAAGTGCCGTCGCTGATCCAGACCGCGTTTGAAAGTGCCCGCGTTGCGATGTTCACCACGCCGGCGGAGTCTGCCCGGGTGATCGATTCTCTGCGGACCTACCTGGCGCGCAATCTGGCCGAAAAGACCTCGCTGCACGGCGTGTTCATGGATGTGCTTGGGCTTGGCGTGCTGATCACCGGCGATTCTGGCGCCGGCAAGTCCGAACTGGCACTTGAGCTGATATCACGCGGCCACGGGCTGGTGGCCGACGATGTCGTCGAAGTCTCGCGCATTGCGCCGGGCGTGCTGGAGGGCCGCTGCCCGCCGATGCTCAAGGACTTCCTCGAAGTGCGCGGCCTCGGCATCCTGAACATCCGCACGATCTTCGGCGAAACCGCTTGCCGGCGGAAAATGAAGCTCAAGCTCGTGGTGCACCTGCACCGCCAGACCCGCGGCGAAGGCGCAACGCTGCCGCGTCTGCCGCTCGAAGACGACATGCAGGACATCGCTGGCGTGCCGACACGGCGCGTCACGCTGCCGGTTGCCGCAGGCCGCAACCTTGCCGTGTTGCTGGAAGCGGCCGTGCGAAATACCATCCTGCAATTGCGCGGCATCGATTCGATGCAGGAATTCGTTGATCGCCAACGCTCTGCGCTCGACATGGACGACAGCGAGCCGTAAGCCCGGATGCACTGCCCGCCGCACCCTGCGGCCCTCACCCTCAACCCCCTCACGGAGATCTTGATGAACAAGCTCATGATTCTGGCCGCATCGCTCGCTGCGCAGTTCGCCGTATTGCCCGCCCACGCCGCCGAGGAAGCAAAGCAACCCACCGCCCAGCAGCAGAAGATGACCGAGTGCAACAAGAAGGCCACCGGCATGAAGGGCGACGAACGCAAGAAGTTCATGAGCGAGTGCCTTAGCGCCAAGTCGAGCTCCGCGGCGGACACGAAAGCGCCCGCCGCCGATGCGAAGGCGGCCGACGACAAATCGGCCAACTCCTCGCAGCAAGACAAGATGAAGGTCTGCAACGAGAAGGCGACCGGCATGAAGGGCGATGAGCGCAAGAAGTTCATGAGCGAATGCCTCAGCGCCAAGCCTGCCGCGGACACCAAAGCCGCTGATGCGAAAGCGGGCGCCGAAACAAAGGCCGCGGATGCCAAACCCGCCACCACCTCGCAACAAGACAAGATGAAGGTTTGCAACGAAAAGGCCACCGGCAAGAAGGGTGACGAGCGCAAGAAATTCATGAGTGAGTGCCTGTCTGGCTAAGCAGCCCGCGGCCCCACCCCTGCAACCCCGCCCACCGGCGCAATGCCAGTCAGTTAACCGCTGTCTGGCATTTTTTTCGTCGGAAATTTGTGTGCTCGGTTCTTGACGACTCTGGG
>NZ_JAPFHA010000018.1 GCF_026586805.1 Niveibacterium sp. 24ML
GAGAGCGCCGAGCAGCGCAGCGGGGTCGGGGGATCGGCGCGCAGCGCCGACGGCGAGGACTGTCTGAGCGGCGGGCGCAGCCCGGCGCGAGTTCCGCAGCCGCCCGACTTCGCGAGCAGCGCAGGGAAGTCAGACACGCAGTGTCTGACCGCGAAGGCCGGGTCGCCTTTTCTTGGTTACTTCTTTTGGCGAAGCAAAAGAAGTAACACGCCCGCCGGGGCGGGACCCGGCTTCACCGGCACAGCCGCGTCAAGCAAACAACGCCAACCGCAAGCCAAGCCTGCATCGCATGGCGGCGCTGCGCCAATTCACTGGATTCAAAGACAAGAGGCCCGCGCGGCCTCCCCGCTAACCAACATCCCTCTTCGGGAGAATCGCTCATGAGTGATGCCGCCTTCTCCACTGCCGCCACGCCGTCTGCCCCCGAGGCCGACAAGCGGGTGCGCTACAGCCTGGGCCAGATCCTTGGCGCCGATGAATTCGAGCAGGAGCAGTTCTACTTCCTCGAGCGCGACCGCCAGCACAACCGGGTGCTGCACGGCTACGGCACGGCGCTCGGGCTGGCGGTGTCGCTCTCGGGCAGTGAGGTGCGGGTTGAACCCGGCCTTGCGCTGACGGTGGCCGGCAAGGTGGTGCGGGTTGATGCGCGCCAGTGCGCCGACTTCGCCGCCTGGGTCGGCGCCAATGTCTCCGCCCTGCTGCCGGCGGACGATGCCGGCTTCCAGCGCGCGCATGTGGTGCTGGGCTACCACGAGTGCGATACCAACCGCTTGCCGCTGCCGGTGACGCCCTGCTGCGGTGAAGGCGAGGGCGTGGCGACGCGGATTGCGGAGACCTTCAGCCTCGCCTTCGTTGCCGAGCCGCCGGCGCAGGTGGAAGAGTGGCTCACCGATCGCTTCGGCCGCCTGCTACGCGCGATTCGTCTGGCGCCCGCGCCGGGCACGCCCCTCGCGCTGGCCGATGTACCGCCGCTGGTGCGCACGCTGATCGCCGGTGAGGCGTTGGGTGGGCCGTGGCAGGTTGCGGCGGCGGATTTCGACGCGGTGATCGCGCTCGCCGAACGGGTCTGGATCACCGAAGTGCGGCCGCAAGTCCCGGTGGATGCGGGCCCGCCCGCAGCGCCGACCGTGTTGAAGCCGGAAGAGCCAGTGCTGCTCGCGAGCCTGCGCTTCCGCCTCAATGCCGGCGTGCTGGATGCCGCAACGCTGACGCTCGACGACAGTGCGCGGCCTTTGCTGCTCAACACCCGCACCCTGCAGGAACGCTATGCGCTGGGCCAGACGGCACAGCCGGTGGCGGCCGCGGTGGTCGCGTCGGAAACCGCCTTCGGCCTTGCACCAGCGGTCGGCGTGAGCGAGGCCTACGCGCGTGCCGACCACACCCACGGCAGCCCGCCGATGCCGGTGAGCGGCGGCGATCTCACGGGGCCTATCGACGCCGCGCAGGTCGTCGCCTTGCAGGGCGTCGGCCTGGTTTCAACCGGTGCAGCGAGCGGCCAGTTGCTTGGTTTCGACGGCACGGTCTGGCGGCCGGTGGCGCCGCCCGCGGTGGGCGGTGACCCGGTGGTGCTGGGTGGCGATGCGAACGGCCCGGCGGGTGACAACGTGGTTGCCGGCTTGCAGAAGCGCAAGGTGTCGGACGAGGCGCCGGCACATGGCGATGCGCTGGTGTGGGATGCCGAAGCCGAGGCCTGGCGGCCGCGCCCGGCTGGCGCAGCGGCGTCGCCGGTGCGCGTGGTTGCAGCAGGGGTGCTGGGCTTCAATGGCGCGCGCGGGCCGGTGTTCGGCGGGCTTGAGCTGGTGGACAACAACCCGATGCTGATCCGCTTCGATGGCTATGTGCGGCCTAACTTCGACGGCGGGCACATGTACATCCTGAAAGCGATCGCGATGGGCACGCTCGACAAACCGATCCCGTCGGTAGGCTGCGCTGGCTTCGTCGAGAAGGGCATCCTGATTTCACTCTCCTTCGGCACCGAACTGAGCAGCCTTGAAGCGGGCTGGGAAGTGATGCTCGAAGTCAGCGAGTACGGAGAGAAACCATGAGCGCGCTTGCAGAAGCCGCCGCCGCGGGCTACTTCGATGGCGCCCAGCGTGCGGTGAATTTCTTCGCTGGCCGCCTGCTCTCCGGCCGCGATCTGGCGGATGAGCAGGCGGCCAGCGCCGAGCGTGACGCGGCCATCGCCACGGCCGCCGGCACCGGCATTGCGCGCGGGCTGGTGGTGACGCGTTCACGTAGCGCTAATGGCAGTCTGCTGGAGGCGGTGGATCTGTCGCCCGGCACCGCGATCGCGCCGGACGGCACGGTGCTGCGGCTCGCCTCACCGCTGCGCATCCAGCTGGCGCCGGATACCTCGACGCCGCCACCCCCCAATCTCGGGCCGGGGGCTTTCCGGCTCTGCGGGCCGAAGCCGGGCGGCAGACCCGGGCCTTCGGTGCGTTACGGCACCGCCTTGCAGGTGCTGCTGGTGGGCCCGGCGCAGGCGCTGTCATCCGAACAGGCGCCGGGCGTGTCGGGCGCCGGCAGCGAATCGATCAATCGTTGCGGTGCGCGCTGGCGGCTCAATGGCTTGCGCTTCCGGCTCGCGACGATTCCGGTGGCGCTGCTTGGCGCCGCAGCATCCACGCTGGCCGATACCAGCACCCTGGGCCGCCATCGCGCGCGGCATATCGCGGCCTTTGCGGCCTTGGGCGGAAACGTCGTGGCCGAAGCGCTGGTCGATCCGCTCGGTGGGCTGAACAACCCGCTGCGCGCCTACGGCCTGCTCGATGCCGCCGGTGTGGTGGCCGACGACGAAGTGCCGCTTGCGCTGTTTGGTTGGCAACCGGCTGGCCTGGCCTGGCTCGACATGTGGGCGGTGCGCCGCACGCTACACGAACCGGCTTCGGCGGCTGACTTGCTGCTGCTCGGTAGCGGACGCCGTGCGGCGGAAGGCATGGCCTTCATCCGGCAGTTCGCGCAGCAGGCCGCCGAACTGATCGGCGCCGCCGACTATGCGCCCACGATCATGACGGCGCGCAATGTCTTTGCCTATCTGCCGCCGGTGGGTGTGCTGCCGATCGCCAGTGCCACGCGCCGCGGCATCCAGCCCAACGCCTTCTTCAGCGGGCTGGCTGTCAGCGAGGACGACTACCTCGATGGCGCGCTGCTCGAACCGCTGTGGCGCGGCGCGGCGATGCTGCCGCCGATCGATCTGGCGAGCGAACCGCAGCAACTGATCTGGCGATTCCGATTGCGTGGAGATGGCGGCGCCGAGAGCGGCGCGCTGCTCTTCGGCCACCGGCACCTGCCGCTTCCGGCTGCGTCGCGTGAGAACCGCGCGCGTTTCGATCACGACCGTTACCCCACTTTCTGAGGAGCCCGACATGGCCGACTTCAAAGCCCTCTCTGCCGATGCACTGCGCGGCGATCAGATCCAGCGTACCGGTCTCTCGTCGCTCGCCCAGCCGATGGTGGACACTTCCCTGCTTGGCGATCGGATGACCGTGGCGCCCGGCTTGCTCAACCCCGGCCTGGTCGGGACGATTGATCCGGGCATCCTGCGGCCGCCCCAGCGTCCGACGACGCTCGCCCATGTGCAGCCCGGCGAGCTGATCACCGCGAACTTGATGAACGCGATCATCGACCGCCTCAACGCGCTGGCCGGCGACGTCGGCCCAGACGCGATGAGCGGCGATGTCAGCGGCACCACTGCGGCCAACCAGATCGGCGCGCTGCAAGGGCGCAGCGTGCAGGCCAGCGCGCCGGCAGAGGGTCAGTTGCTCGGCTTCACCAACAACGCGTGGCGGCCGGTGGCGGCCCCGCAAGCGGCGCAGCAGACGCCCGAGATTGTCGCCGCTGCGCTTATCCGCCGCACCAGCGGGGTCAATGACTGGGTCGTCACCTCGCTCAAGGGCAGCGTGGTCAGCAAGGATGCGCGCATGCCGCAACTGGCGTTCAGCGGCTACAACCCGTCCTTCAATCACTACGTCTATCGCCTCACCCTCAAGGACGCCGATGGCAAGGGCGGCATCACGACGGTCATGCCCTACGTGTTCCGTGAGAACCCGGATTACTTTGAACTGGGCTTCCAGCCGCTGAGCCCCGGCGCGAGCTTCGACGGCGGGCTGATCCTGCAACTGGAGGTGGCGGCCTATCCCAAGCTCTTCATCCTGCCGCCGGGCGGCTTCACCTTCCCCGGCGGGATCACGACCATCCCGGGCGGGGTGACGACCATCCCCGGCGGGATCACCAACCCGCCGGGCGGCATTGCGACAAACCCCGGCGGCATCACGACGCTACCGGGCGGGATCACGACCTTGCCGGGCACGGTGATCAATCCGGGCACAGTGATCAACCCCGGCACAGTGATCAACCCCGGCACCGTGCTCAATCCGCCCACCGGCATTGGCGTGCAGCCGGGTGGCATCCTCAATCCGGGTGCGATCAACACGCTTCCTGGCGGCATCACGACCCAGCCCGGAACCATCGCAACGCTGCCAACGGGCGGCGTGAACAGCGTGCCCGGCGGTGTGATTGCGGCGCCGGGCAACTTCACCGGCGTGAATGCCAATCCGGGCCTCTTCAACCCCGTGGGCATCGGGAACACCGGCCTTGCACCCGGTGTCGTTGCCACGCCGGTGGTGGGGGTGGCGCAGCCGGTGGCGCTCGGCAGCTTGTCCACACCGGTGAACCTGGGAGGCAACATGCGCGATCTGCCGACGCCCAAGGCGGCGTCGCGCAAGGCGCCAACGAACACCGCGCCGAAGCCTGCGGCCAAGCCGGCCGCCAAGCGCGCGCCGAAGAAGACACCGCCGAAAGGGCGCTGACATGGACGGCGTGCACATCGTGCAAGCCCGCGTGCGTGGCGCTGCGCACGCCCCCGATGTGCAGGCGCGCCTGGCGCGGCGGGTCGATGCAGCCTTGGGCGCGCTCGATCCGGGCGATGCGATCCTGTGCCTGCGCCGGGCAGGCGGGCGTATTGCGGCCGATGCGCTGGAGCGGCCCTTGCATCGCCCGTCGCCAGACTGGCAAGCCGTCATCACCCAGGCACGCAGCCGCCTGGCCGCGGCGCGCCGGCCCTGGATCGAGTCGGTGGGGCCGGCAGCCGAGGCGGTGCGCTTTGCCGATACCGCCGAATGGCTGGCCTGCGCCGCGCGCGATCTGCTGGCCGGCACGATCGATCACTGGTGGTGGTGCAGCTTGCCGCAGGCAGGTGCCGAAGGCGTGTTCGCCGCCTGGCGCACGCATCCGCAAGCGGTGCCGGCCGCGCTTGCGCTCCTGGCCGGGGAAGGGCGGGCGGTGGCATTCGCACGCGCTTGCGCGCCGCAGGCAGAAGGCTTGCGGCAAGCCCTCGCGCAGTGCTTCGTGATTCCGGCAGGGGCCACGCCGGCACCCGCCGACGCGGTACGGGCCATCGCCGAGGCGCTCGCCGATTGTGCCGGGTTCGAAAGCGCTGATCTGCCCGCCGCCGCGCGCGCCTGGCTGTGGCTGGCCTTGGGGCTGGCCCGGGTGCCGGCCGCTGCCAGCGCCGCGCCCTGTCCGCCAGACACATGGCTGGCGGCACATGGGCCAGCGGCGGCCACCGCGGCTGAGGGCATGGCCGTCGAAGACTTGCCGCGCTTGGCCTTGGGTGATGAGGTGGCCGCGCCGGCGCCCGCCGCCCTTCCGCCTTCCGTGGCCGGGGCCACCGCGAGCGATGAGCCGGCTGCTTTCAGCGCGCCGCCTGTGCCCGCTTCGCAGAGTGCGCAGGGCTTGGCTTCCGCGTACCCGCCCGGTGCCGCCGATGCGGATCGCGCAGCGGGGGCGCAATCACCGGACGAGGCGCCGGCTACGGCCGCGCCGACTGACACCGCAGCCGCAGACGGCCCGCGCTCGCCGCCGGCCGTGCAGTGGCACGACCAAGCGCCGACGCCCCCCGCGCTGCCGGAACAAACGGCGGGCGAACTCCCGGTGCCCGAGTTGCCGCTTATCCCTGCCTTGCAGCAGATCGCGCTACCTTCGCGCGCGGTATCCGGCGCCGCGCACGCAGCGGCGAATACAGCCTTTGTGGCGAGCCCGCTGGCCGCCGTGCAGACCGGGCTCGGTGGCGTGTTCCACCTGCTCAACCTTGCGCTTGCACTGGGGCTCTACCCGGATTTCACCCGCCCCGCCGAACGTGGCATTGGCCTGCACCCCTGGGATCTGCTCAGCCTTCTTGCGCGCAGATTGCTCGGCGCCGCTTTCGATGCCGATCCGCTTGCGACCTGGCTTGCCGCAGCGGCCGGCCGCCCGGCCGAGCTGCAAGCGGGCAGCTGGGCGCCGCCGCCGCGGGCCGACTGGTGCCTGCCAGAGGACTGGTTGGCGCCCTGGGCTGATCAGAAGCGCGCCTGGCGGCAGGTGGTAGGCCCGGATCGACATGCCTTGTGGCATCCGGCCGGCTTCTGCGTGGCCGATCTGCCGCGCCGCGAAGTGCTGCGCGGCAACGACTGGCCCGGCTGGGTAGCGCCACGCCGGATCGCGCAACGCGGCCGGCCGGCGCCGCGCCCGATCGGCGACTGGGCGGATTGGGTGGCACGGCTTGCCCCCTTCGTCGTGGCGCGGCTCGCGGTGGCCACGGGCTTTGCGCCGGATGAGGTGGTCGGGCGTGTGCTGCGCCGCGCCGCGCGCATCGTGCGCAGCGGCGAGGCGCTTGAAGTGCGCATGTCGCTGGCCGCCTTGCCGATCGAATTGCGCCTGGCGGGGCTCGATCGCGACCTCGGGTGGTTGCCCGCGGCCGGATGCGCACTGCGTTACCGCTTCACCGCCGAGGCCGGGCAATGAACGCGCCGCGTGCGCCGCTGGCCTTTGCCGACGTGGCACCCGGCGCGGCCAACCATGCGCGCCTGTTCTTCTTCGGTGCGGTGCTGGCGTGGCTGGCGCCGGCGCTGCGCAAGGCGGGCTCGCCCGATGCGCTGTTCGCGCAGCATCCCTTCCTGCAGGACTATCTGGACCAGATCGACAGGCCGGAACTCGAAGGTCTGCCGCTGGAAACCTGCTGGCAGGTCTGGCATGAGGCCACGGCCGCCTGGGCCGCGCCGCAGTTCAGCCTGCCGATCCGGCGCCTGCAGCACGCGCTCGGGCTGGGCGATGCCGCGATCGGGCTGGTCTTCCAGGTCGGCCTGATCGAGGACGACCCGCGCTTTGCCGCACTGGCGGCCGACTTGCAGGATGGCGCCGCGCGCCCCGCCTGGGGCTGGCTGTCGGCCTGCCACCCGACGCTTGATCCCGACGCGGTGCGCGAACGTTTGCAACAGGTGCTCAAGGCCGGCCTGCTGCTGGCCGAACAGCAGGGGCCGCGCGCGGCATGGCCGCTGGCGGTGCCGCTGGCGGTGTGGGACGCGCTCTGCGCGCGCCCGGTGCAGGACCCGGCCTTGCGCCTGCGCGAGCCGACGCAGGCGCGCGCGCTCGAAGGCCTGGTCGCCCCGCCGGGAGTGGCCGATCTGCCAAAGCCCTTGGCCCTGCGCGGCTTGCCGGGCTGCGGGCGGATGAGCCTTGCCGCCGCGCTCGCGGCGCAGGGCGGGCACGGCTGCCTGAGCCTGCGCGCGGGGGCAGCCACCAGCCTCACCGATCTGGATAGCGCGCGCTGCGTGGCCCTGCTTTCGAACGCGGCGCTGGTGCTCGATGCGCGCCACAGCCTGCCCGATGCCCTGCCGCGCCTTGTCACCAAGGCTGACTACACGCTGCTGCCGGTCGCAGGGGGCGAATTGCCCGCGCAGGTCACACTGCTGCCGCTGCGGCCGCCGACACCGGCGCAGCGCGTGGCGATTCTGCATGAGGCCTGGCTGGCGGCCGGGCGCGACGATTGCCCGGCGGCACTTGCGCTGCCGCACCGTCTGCCCGCCGGGGTGTGGCGGCGTCAGATCGAACGCGCCCTGACGCGGCCCGAACCCGCGCACGCACTGGCCGAACAACTGGCGCACCGGGGCGATGCGGCGCTGGCGGCGCTGGCCGAAGTCTTGCCGACGACGGGCAGCTGGCGCGAGCTGGCACTGCCTGCGCGTGCCACTGAAGAGATGGGCTGGCTTGAACTGCGCTGCCGCCGCCGCGAGGCACTGGCCGATGGCGTGGGCGAGGCGCTCGCGGCCGGCCTCACGCCCGGGGTGCGGGCCTTGTTCAAGGGGCCGTCCGGCACAGGCAAAACCGCGGCGGCGCGCATCCTGGCGGCGCAGTTGGGCAAGCCCGCCTACCGCATCGACCTCGCGCGCACGGTGAGCAAGTACATCGGCGAGACCGAGGCCAACCTCGCGCGCATCTTCGAAGCCGCCGAGGCGATCGACGCGGTGCTGCTGCTTGACGAAGGCGATGCGCTGATGGCAGGCCGCACCGGCGTCAGCAATGCCAACGATCGCTACGCCAACCTTGAAACCAACTTCCTGCTGCAGGCGGTGGAGCGCTTCCACGGCATCCTGCTGATCACCACCAACAGCGCTGAGCGGATCGACAGCGCCTTCCTGCGCCGTATTGATGTGACGATCGACTTCCCGGCCCCGGATGCTGCGGTGCGCGAGCGCATCCTCGCGATTCAGCTGCCGGCCGATCATGCGGTGCCGGCGGCGGTGCTGTCGCGCTTTGCGGCGCGCTGTGCGCTGTCGGGCGGGCAGTGGCGCAACGTGGTGCTGCATGCGGCGCTGCTGGCGCTTGATGCCGGTGGCGTGATCGACGCGGCGGCGCTCGAATCGGCGATCCGCCGTGAGTACCGCAAGAGCGGGCAGGTCTGCCCGCTGCGTGAGGGGGGCGAAACATGAGCGCGGTGGCACGCGCAGCGGTTGCGGCGCGGCCTGCGCCGGCCGCGCCAGCGCGTGCCCGCCCGGCCCAGGGCAGCGCGCAGCGCATGCCGGGGCGACTGGGCGCTGGCCAGCCGCTGGCAATGCCGGTGCGGCGCCGGCTGGAGCAAAGCCTGCGGGCCGATCTTTCCGCCGTGCGGGTGCATACCGATGCCGCCGCGCAGCGGGCGGCCGAACAGGAGGGCGCCCGTGCCTTCGCCTACGGCAACGACATCGTGCTCGCGCGTGGCGAGCGGCCCGACGACATCGCCTTGCTCGCGCATGAAGCGGCGCATGTGATCCAGCAGCGCGGCCCGGCGCGGCCACGCGTGCAGCGCTTGGGCGGCGGCAGCGATGCGCTGGAGGCGGAGGCGAGCCGCGCAAGCGCCGCGGTGGTGGCGGGCACCGGTTTCTCGGTGGTCGGGCGCACCGAGGGCGCCACGGTGCAGCGCAAGCCGGGCTTGCTGGCGCGTGGTGCGGCGCTGCTCGGTAGCGCGGTCAACACCGTTGTGCAGGCCGGCGCGGATGTGGCAATGGATCTGCTGCGCCGCTATGCCCCTGAGTTGGTGCCCTTCATCGAGAAAGGGCCGGCTGGCATCGTCGACTGGCTCAAGGAGAAGGTCACCAGCGGATTCGAGCGGCTGATTGATAGCGTAATGGCGCCGGTCCGCAGCATTGCCGGTGCAGGCAAGTCGCTGGTGGCGCGCTTTGCGCCAATGATCGCCTGGGTGCAGGAAGCCGTCGGGAAGATCGCGGCGAATGACTGTTCGCCCTTGCGGCAGGCGGCCGCGAAGATCGAGCAACTTGCAACGCGCTTGCTGCAACCGATCGTCGAGAAGCTGCAACCCGTGGTCAAGAAGGTCGAGGACCTCTGCAAGGCGCTGTGGGACAAGGTGGGCGCCCCGGTGTGGGGCTGGATCAAGAAGATCGCCAAGCAGCAGTGGGACAAGATCGAGCAGTTCGCCACCTGGGTGTGGGACAAGTGCGCACCGATCCGCAAGGCGCTTGCCGCGGCGTGGACCTGGGTCAAGAACAAGCTGGGTATCGGTGAAGGGCCTGAAGGACAGAACGGCATCCTGCAGTGGGTGCAGGGCAAGGTCGAAAAGGTCTGGGATGCGATCAAGCAAGTGCTCGAGCCCTACAAGAAGCAGATCGCGACCGTCACGGCGGTGGTGGCCGGGCTTGCGATTCTTGCGTCGCCGGCAGGGCCCTTCGTCGTGCTGGCAGCGGCGGTCGTGGGGGTGGTGCAAGGGGTTCGCTGGATCAAGGCGAACTGGAAGGGCGATCTGGTGGTGCGCGGCCGTGCCTATCTGCAGAACACCCTGCTCCCTAGCCTGCAGCGCGCCGCACAGCGATTTGGCAGCGGGCTGGTGGGTTTTGCGCGCAGTCTCTCGGGCGCCATCGGTCGCCTGGCCAAGGCTGCCGGCGGTTGGGTGGGGGCGGCCGCGGGGGTCGGTCTGGCGTTCATCGTGCGTGCCACGCAGTGGGTCGCCGATCAGATTGAAGCGCTTGCGGCCTGGGCCAGCGGCAAGCTCGTCAGCCTTGCTGATGCGGTGATTGCCGGGTTCACCCTGCTAGGGAGCTTCATTACCCGCGCGATCAACTTCTTCAAGCGCATTGCCAATGTGGTGCTCGACGTCTGGGGCATCCCTGTCCTGCTGGCCGAGAAGATCTGGGACATGATCCCCAAGTGCATCCGCGACCCCTTCGTGGATTTCCTGATCCCGATCATCCTGCGCCAGATCGAGCTGTTTGAAGCGCTCGTGCGTGACGGCGAGGCCTGGGCGCGCACCAAGACCGAGATCCGCGCGCTGATCAAGCTGGTGTTCAAGAACCGCGATCTGATGGGGGCGGTGAAGGCGAGTTTCCGCCTCGTGCTGCGGGTGTTCGACGTGCCGCCCGAGCTGCTGGGCGAACTGATCAGCAAGGCCTTCTCGGTGTGGGACCGCGTGATGCGCGCGCCGATCGCCTTCGTGCGCAACGCGGTGCGCGCCACCGGCGCCGGCTTCAAGCGCTTCGGCAAGAACATCCTCAGCCACCTGGGTTTTGGCATCGAGGGTTGGCTGTTCGGCGAGCTTGCCGAGAAAGGCATCAGTGCGCCAAGAAGCTGGAAAGACCCGATGGCGGTGTTTGGCTTCGCGCTCGATGTGATGGGCTTGTCGGTGAATCACATCTTCGAATTGCTGAAGAAGCGTTTCGATCCGGCAAAGGTCGCCAAGCTCCAGGTCTGGATGCGCCGCTTTGGCAGTGCCATCGCGTGGGTGCGCGGCGCGATTGATACCTCCAAGTCGCCGGCCGAGAACACCAAGGGCATCATCGACAAGGCCAAGGAATTTGGCAGCACGGTGCTGCAGGGCGTGGCCGAATGGGTGGCGGGCAAGGTGGCCGAAGAGATCGCCATCGTCGCGGCCGCGGCGGCGGCGTCCGGCGGTTTGTCGGAGATCGTCGACATCGCGCGGCGCATCTACAAGGTGTTCAAAACGGTCAAACGCTACGCGCAGCAGATCATCCGCATGGCGATCAGTGCGCTCGACTCGGCATCCGAAATCGCCAGTGGTGCCATCGACAAGGCCGGTGCGCGGGTGGAAGGGTTGATGCGGCGCGGCATGCCGATCGTGATCGGATTCCTCGCTGAGCAGGTGGGCCTGGGCGGTGTCGGCAAGAAGATACGCGAGCTGGTGGACGCGATTCGCGCCAAGGTGGATGCGGCGATCCTGTGGCTGATCGACAAGGTGAAGGGCGCAATCGAGGCGGTGCTGGGGGCGATCAAATCGGCGGTGGCGGCGTTGATTGACTGGTGGCACGAGCGGGTCGACTTCAAGACCAAGTCGGGTGAGTCGCATTCAATCCAGCTTGAAGGCGAACCGCCGCACGTGAAAGTGATGGTGCACAGCGACGTCACCAACCTGAACGCGACGATTGGGGAAATCGATGATCCGGGTCTCAAAGCATCGGCTACGGTCAAACGCGACGAGATCGCAACGCTGATGGGCGATCTGAAGACGATCAACGCGATCAAGCCGGAGGACGCGAAACCGGCCGATATCGAGCGTGGCAAAGCCAAGAAACAGGCGCTCTACGAAGCGATGGATGCTGTCGCGAAGATCCTGGTTGATGCCGGCGTGCTCGATGGCCTGTCAGCTGATGACGTGCCCAAGCAGTCGCCTTCTTACGGAGGCCTCCAGGCGAGCAAAATCGTGCCGGGTGAATCGCTGGGCGGTCGCAGCATGGTCATCAATGGGCTGACGAAACAGAACGCGGGCGACGGTTCCGCAACCGGGTCGGCGCCGAACGCCAAGGTTTGGGATCTGATCCGAAAAGTGCATGGCCAGCGCTATGTGCAGGGGCATTTGCTCAACGCAAAGCTGGGCGGCCCCGGCGGTTCCTTGTCGAACCTTTCGCCGATTACGTCATCGGCAAACGGCCTGCACAAGAATCGCGCCGAGGTCGACGTCAAACAGTTGGTGCTCAGCGAGAAGAAGATCCTGCGCTACTCGGTGCAGGTGAACTACCCCGGCGGCAGTCCAAGCGACATCTTTGATGAACTCGCCACCAGTCTTTCTGTGGAGTGGCAGCAATTGCGGGCCAAGAAGAAGGGCGGGGGCGTCAGTTTCACGCCGTTTGGGCCAACGCTGTCGGTGTCGATTCCGAATCCTCAACCCACCTAGGCGTTCTTCCGGATTCGAATGGTGATGCCGGAACCTCATTGAAGAAAAGGAGCAAACCATGCCTCAAACCGCAAGCGACTTCATCGTGCGCGTTGAGCCTGTTCTGACTGAGTTACGGGCCAAGGGCCTTCACCAGCGCGTCTACAGCGACGTGATCGACGACGCCGGTCACCAGTATGTCGATCTGGTGATGGAAGGCGGCGGCGTGCTGGGCGTGGCGCTGCTGGGCTATGTCTATGTGCTGGAGCAAGCGGGCCTGCGCTTTTCCGGCCTCGGTGGCGCGTCGGCCGGGTCGATCACCGCGCTGGCGCTCGCCGCGCTTGGCGCGCCCGCGGTGGCCAAGAGCGAACGCCTGACCGAGATCGTCGCCAACATGCCGATGGAGAGTTTCGTTGACGGCAAGGACGACGAGGATGACGACGCGCCGGACTTCATCAACACCATGCTCAAGCGACCGGGGCTCGCGAAGGGTTTGTGGAAGGCGATGCAGGTGGTCGACAACATGAACGAGATTCATGGCCTCAACCGTGGTGCGCGTTTCCACGCCTGGATGCGCGACATCGTCCTGGGCGATGCGGTCGCCAGCACCACCGCGCTGCGCCGCCTGATGGGCACCACCCCTGCCGGATGGCGGCTGCGCGACGGCACGCGGCATCGGGCTTCGCAACTGGAAGGGCGCGATGCGCTGCCACCGCTTGATCCGGCAAAGGATTACCTGTGCGTCGTGGCGGCCGACATTGCAACCGAGACCAAGGTGGAGTTCCCCCGCATGGCGGACCTGTACTGGGCCGACGTGGGCGCGGTGAACCCGGCGGACTATGCACGCTGCTCGATGTCGATTCCCTTGTTCTTCGCCCCGGTGCGCGTGCCGCTGGCGCTGCGCGATGCGGCGCATGTGAAGCGCTGGGAGGACATGGCGGGCCTGGTGGCCGACGACAACATCGGTTTCCCGCCGCCCGAGGCGGTGTTCGTGGACGGCGGTGTGCTGTCGAACTTCCCGATCGATGCCTTCCACAGCACCCACAAGGTGCCGACGCGGCCGACCTTTGGCGTGAAGCTGCAATGGGATGAACGCGCCCACACCATTACCGGGCCGCTCAAGCTGATCACGCAGACCTTCAATGCCTCGCGTCACTGCCTTGATTACGAGTTCATCCGCAAGAACCCGGACTTCAGGCAACTGGTGGCCTACATCGACACCGCCGATCACGACTGGCTCAACTTCCGGCTCAGCGACGAGGCCAAGCTCGACCTTTTCGAGCGTGGCGCGAAAGCGGCGCTCGATTTCCTTGAAGGCTTCGACTGGGAGCGTTACAAGGACACCCGCGCCAGCCTCATCGGCGCCTACCAGGAATCCTGGCGGCCGCAGACGGTCCAAGTCTGAGTGGGTGTGGCGGGCCCCGCAGCGGTGCGGGGCTAGAGCCGCTCGATCGCTTCGCGCACCTTGTCCGGTTCGTCGAGCTTCATCAGCTTGCCGACCTTGAGCCCGAGTTCCACCGTGTGGGCGCGCAGGATTTCCTGTTTGACTTCGAGGATCTGCGCCGGGTGCATCGAGAAGTCGCGCAGGCCCATGCCCAGCAGCAGGCGGGTGTTGGCAATGTCGCCCGCCATTTCGCCGCACACCGATACCGGTACGTTGGCGCGCAGGCCGGTCTGGATCGTGCGGTGGATCAGCATCAGCACCGCCGGGTGCCACGGGTCGTAGAGGTGTGAGACGGCTGCGTCGGTGCGGTCGATCGCCAGGGTGTACTGGATCAGGTCGTTGGTGCCGATCGAGAGGAAGTCGAGCTTGCGCGCGAACAGACCGACGGATAGCGCTGCGGCGGGGATTTCGATCATGCCGCCGACCGGCACCGCGTCATCGAACTTGATCTTCTCGGTGCGCAGTTCGCTCTTGGCGCGCTCGATCATCGCGATCGATTGGGTGATCTCGTCCAGCGTGGCGAGCATCGGCAGCATGATCTTCAATTGCCCGTGCACCGATGCGCGCAGCAAGGCGCGCAGTTGCGTCATGAACATGCGCGGTTCGGCGAGGCAGTAGCGGATGGCGCGCAGGCCGAGCGCCGGGTTCTGGTCGCTATGCAGTTCCATGCCGCGCAGCGCCTTGTCGGCGCCAATGTCGAGCGTGCGGATGGTGACCGACTTGCCGGGCAGGGCCTTGAGCACACTGCGGTAGGCTTCGTACTGCTCGTCTTCGTCGGGCAACTCGTCGCGGCCCATGAAGAGGAATTCGGTGCGGAACAGGCCGACGCCGTCGGCTTCGACTTCGCGCACGCCTTGCGCGTCGCGCGGCAGTTCGATGTTGCCCTTGATCTGCACGCGCTCGCCATCCAGCGTGCGCGCGGTGGCGCCGGTGATGCGCTTGAGCTTTGTGCGTTCGAGCTCAAGCTGCTCCTGGCGGATGCGGTACTCCTCGAGCACCCGCTCGTCGGGTGCAACGATCACGACACCGCGCGTGCCATCGACAATCAGTACGTCGCCGTCGTGCACCGTATGGCGCACATGCTGCAGGCCAACCACCGCCGGGATCGCGAGACTGCGCGCGACGATGGCGGTATGCGAGGTAGAGCCGCCGATGTCGGTGACGAAACCGGCGATCTGTGCATCCTTGAAGTGGATCGTGTCCGACGGCGACAGGTCGTGTGCCACGACGATGGTGGCAAAGCCGTCACGCCGCTTCTGTGGCACATAGCCGGGGTGGCCGAGCAGGCTTTTCACCAGGCGCTCGACCAGTTGCACGACATCGGCTTTGCGTTCGCGCAGGTAGGCGTCTTCGATCGCGTCGAACTGCTCGACCAGCACTTCCATCTGCTGCACCAGCGCCCATTCGGCATTGCAGCGCCGGGTGCGGATATGCGAGCGGGCCTCGTCGATCAGCAGCGGGTCGCGCAGCAGCGCCATCTGCAGGTCGACGAACACAGCCACTTCCGAGGCGGCGGCGCTGGGCGTCTGGCGCAGGACATCGAGTTCAGCGCCGACCGAGGCCACCGCGTCGTCGAGCCGGCTCAGCTCCTTCGGGACGGCCTTGGGCGAGACCACATAGTGGTGGACTTCAAGCAAGGCATGGGAAATCAGGTGTGCGTAGCCGATCGCAATGCCGTGCGAGACGGGCAGCCCGTGCAGCGCGAACGAAACCGATTCGGGCTTGGCCACCGTCGCCGGCATTACTCGGACTCACCAAAGCGGTTGGCCACCAGTGCCACCAGAGCCTGCATGGCAACGTCGGCATCGCAGCCTTCGGTTTCGATCGTGACTTTCGAGCCCTTGCCGGCGGCCAGCATCATGACGCCCATGATGCTCTTGGCGTTGACGCGGCGGCCGTTACGTTCGAGCCAGACTTCCGACTCATGCCCGCTGGCAACCTGCGTGAGCTTGGCCGAGGCGCGTGCATGCAGGCCGAGCTTGTTGATGATTTCAACTTCAGTTTTTGGCATCGCGATCCACTTTCATGTGCAACACGCCATCGCATCCGCCAGCGATCGCCTTGGTGATCACGGTCTGGATGTCGTTCTTTTCGCGGTAGGTCAGGATCCGCAGCAGCATCGGCAGATTCGCGCCGGCCAGTCCTTCTACGGATCCGGGCTTGAGCAGCTTGAGTGCGATGTTGCTGGGGGTGGCCCCGAAGATGTCAGTCAGCACGATGACGCCGTCGCCGCTATCAACGGTGGCCATCAGGGTGCGTGCTGTCGGCAGGGCGTCCAACGGGTCGTCGGCGGCCGACACGCCAAGCTGCGCGATCTGCAGCGGCCGGCGGTTGAGGACATGACAAGCGCATTGTATCAGCGACTCGCCAAGGGTTCCGTGAGTGACAAGGAAGATTCCGAGCATGCCTGTCTCCGATCGGCGACGCCGAACTAGCCGATGGATTCTAACCGCAGCACGCCGCCTGTGCCTCAGTCGACCAGGCGGTCGGGCCGGGTTTCGCCCAGCCATTCGATGCGGCGTGCCAGCGCATTGGTGACGACGATGTGCCCTTGGGCATCGACGCGCAGCGCATGTTCGATGCCGAAGGCGGCCACGCGTTCGCGCCAGTGCTCGCCGTCGATGAAGGCGGGCTTGCTGGCGGCATCCGAGAGCGTGCCGGCGCGCGGCCTGGCGGTGATCAGGATCGTCAGGCTCTGGGTCTGCGTGGCCGGCCGGCCGGTGCGGGGGTCGATCAGGTGGCAGAAGCGCTGGCCGTCTCGCTCGAAGAAGCGCTGGTAATCGCCTGAGGTGCCGATCGCTTCGCCATCCTTGAGCGGCAGCGCGGCCAGGGCGCCGCCGCCGCGCGGGTTCTGGATCCCCACCTTCCAGGGCTGGTCACCCTTGGCGCCAAGTGCCAGCACGTTGCCGCCGATATTTACCAGGGCGTTGTGCACGCCACGGGCCTTGAGCAGTTCGGCCGCCTTGTCCAGCGCCCAGCCCTTGGCATAGCCGCCGAGGTCAAGCTGCACCGCCTTGTTGCGGCTGCGTACTTGCGAGCCTTCGATCGTCAGGTCGGCCATCGACGGCCGGGCGGAAACTACTGCCTGCAGTGCGGCGGCGTCGGGGCTGGTCGGCTCGAACTGGTCGCGGTGAAAGCCCCACAGGCCGATCAGCTTGCCGATTGCCGGGTCGAACAACTGCCCGCCGCGGGCGCTGAGCGCCTGGGCCTCGCTCAGCATGCCGGCCAGTTCGGGTGATACGGTGGCGACCTCGCCGCGCGCAATCGTTTCGTTCACCGCTGTCAGTTCAGAGGGTTGCCAGCCGTGGTAGCTGCGGTGCATGCGATCGAACTCGCGCAGCACTGCGCCGACCGCATCGCGGGCCTGCGCTTCAGGCACGCCCCAGGTGGTGACTTCGACACGTGTGCCGAAGACGAAGGATTCTTCATGGTGGGTGCCTTGGCGGCCGCAGCCGGCCAGGCCGGCCAGCACCAGCAAGGCGAGGGTCAGGTGAAGTCGAAGGCGCACGCGTGGGTCTCGGGGGGAGGCGGACGCATCACTTTACCGCGTGTGGCGGGGCGCTTGCGGGCACCCGCCCCGCCGCCCGCGCCGGGCCTGATCTGAATCAGACCGACCGCGCAGGCACCGGCCTCAGGGCAGCAGCGCTTCGATCACCTTGGTGGCCACCTCGTAGCCGGTCTGGTCTTCGATCTCGACCATGCAGGTGGGGCTGGTGACGTTCACCTCGGTGAGGTAATCGCCGATCACATCGAGGCCGACAATCAGCAGGCCGCGTTCCCACAGCTGGGGCGCGAGGGTTTCCGCGATCTCGCGGTCGCGCGGGGAAATCGGCTGCGCCACGCCGGTGCCTCCGGCGGCCAGGTTGCCGCGCGATTCGCCGGCCTTGGGGATGCGTGCCAGGCAGTACGGCACCACGAGGCCGCCGATGATCAGGATGCGTTTGTCGCCCGCCGAAATCTCGGGGATGTAGCGCTGCGCCATGATCGAGCGCGTCCCCAGCTGCCCCAGCGTTTCGATGATCGCGTTGCGGTTCGGGTCGTCGCGGCGCACGCGGAAGATGCCACTGCCGCCCATGCCGTCGAGCGGTTTGAGGATCACATCGCCGAACTCGTTGATGAAGGCGTTGATGTCGTCGCTGGCGCGCGCCACCAGGGTGGGGGCGGTGAACTGCGAGAACTCGGTGATCGCGATCTTCTCGGAGTGATCGCGTACTGCGCGCGGGTCGTTCCAGATCCTGGCGCCTTGTGCCTTGGCGCGTTCGAGCAGCCAGGTGGCGGTGATGTACTCGAAGTCGAACGGCGGGTCTTGCCGCATCAGCACCGCGTCGAACTCGCGCAGGTCGAAGTCGGCACTGTCACCGGCGCGGTACCAGTGCTTGTTGTCCTCGCTCAGGCTGAGGGCCTGCGCGCGCGCGCGGACCTGGCCGTCGCGCAGGCGCAGGTCTTCGCGCAGGATCGCAAACACGTCGAAGCGATGCGCCTGTGCCGCGCGCATCATCGCGATGCTCGAATCCTTGTAGGCCTTGAGCCCCTCGAGCGGGTCGACGATGAACGCGATCTTCATGCCATTTCCAGCTCGGCCGGGGCGGTTTCTTCCAGCTCTACCGACGCCGCCAGCTGCGCCAGCCGGGCCACCACGCCGTAGGCGTAGAAGCGGTTGGGCGGCGCGTCCGGCGCCTGGGCGCAGTCGGGCGTGTTGCAGCAGGTTTCGAAGGCCAGGGGCTCGAAGCGCATGCCCGGGGCGTTGAGGTTTTCGTCGATGCCGCGCTCGGTGTTCACCCGGTAGAAGCCGCCGACGACGTATTTGTCGAGCATGTACACCACCGGTTCGGCGACGCCGCCGTTCACGGTTTCGACGGTGTGCACGCCTTCCTGGATGATGACTTCGCTGACCTGCATGCCTTCCTTGATCACCGACATCTTGTTGCGCTGCTTGCGGTTGAGGCCGGTGACTTCGGAGGCGTCGCGCACCGTCATCACGCCCATGCCATAGGTGCCGGCGTCGGCCTTGACGATCACGAAGGGCTGGTCTTCGACGCCGTATTCGATGTACTTGGCGCGAATCTTCGCCAGCGTGGCGTCCACCTGCGCGGCCAGGCATTCCTCGCCCACGCGTTCATGGAAGTCGACCTTGCCGCAGCGGCCGAAGTAGGGATTGATCAGCCAGGGGTCGATCTTGAGCATCTTCGCAAAGGCTTCGGCAACGCGGTCGTAGGCGCCGAAGTGGATCGACTTGCGGCGGGTGGTCCAGCCCGCGTGCAGCGGCGGCATCACCCATTGCGAATCCAGATCCTTGAGGATGTCCGGTACGCCGGCGGAAAGGTCGTTGTTGAGCAGCACCGCGCAGGGGTCGAAGTCCTTCAGCCCGAGGCGGTCGCCCTTGCGCACCAGCGGTTCGAGTGTGAGCTTCTGGCCGTCCGGCAGATCCAGGGTGGTCGGCGCGGTGATCTCCGGCAGCAGGCTGCCGATGCGCACCTTGAGGCCGGCGTGGCCGAGGATGTTTGCCAGGCGCGCCACGTTCATCAGGTAGAACTGGTTGCGCGTGTGGTTCTCGGGTACCAGCAGCAGTTTCGAAGCGTCCGGGCAGATGCGCTCGACCGCCGATTGTGCGGCCTGCACGCACAGCGGCAGAAAGCTCTCATGCAGGTTGTTGAAGCCGCCCGGGAAGAGGTTCATGTCCACCGGGGCGAGCTTGAAACCCGCGTTGCGCAGATCGACCGACCCGTAGAAAGGCGGCATGTGATCCTGCCATTGTTGCCGCAGCCAGGCCTCGATGCTCGTGGCGTTGTCGAGGAAGCAGCGTTCCAGTTCCAGAAGCGGCCCGGTCAGGGCCGTCGTCAAATGCGGGACCATTGGTGGTTCTCCTCGGTCGGGGCGCCAAGTTTAACCCCGGCACCCCCGCGCGGGGGATCACCTGCGCTCAGGGTGCAGCGGGGCTGGTTTCGCGTGCGAATGCGGCAAAGGCCGCGGGCAGGCGCGCATGCTGCAGCGCGCGCTGCCCAAAGATGAAGCGCCCGTCGCAAACGAAGCCCTGCTCCGCCCAGTCGACCGCATTCAACATGGCACACAGCTCATTCAGACCAACATCGGGGCGATGCGGGAAAAGCGCAAGTACCGCGCCGTCAAAATGCGGGCTGTCGTTCAGGAAGAAGGGCTTGGCCACGCGGGTGCGGTGGTTCACATAGATGCGTGGCGCGCTGGTGAGCGGGTAGCCGCGCCCCCAGTGCCACCAGTTGCTTTCATCGAAGGGCGCGATCCGGCGTGCCAGCAGTGCGGCCTTGTGCGGCAGCAGCGCGGGGTGGGGGGACTCGGGCTGCCAGATCATCCGCCGCGTCTTGCCGCTGGTGATCGTGTGTGAGCAAACGAAATCGCGCGTGCCGCAGGCGTCGCTGCTGAAGACGGCGTCGGCGCCGGAGACCGCGCCCACCTTGACCGCGAACACGTCGGTCAGCGCCAGGTCGTGCGCGCTGCGCACGAAGGCCAGTTGCCCGGCGTGTTCAACGAAATCGCGCACTTCCCACTCGCCGCGTTCGGCGGCGCTGAGCGCATCGCCCAGTGTGCGGTGGTGGGCGGCGTCGATCAGTGCCGTGCGGCGCGAAAAATCGCCCTCGACAAAACGCCAGATCAGGCAGTTGGGCAGCGCATCGTCGAAGCTCTTCTTGTCGCCCAGTTCAATCACGTGGGTGAGGGTGCCGCGTGCGTGCAGCAGCCGGTTGAGCGGCCCCGCGCTCGTCGCCTTGAGGAAATCGCGCGGGGTGATGAAGATCAGCTCGCCGCCAGGCGTGAGGTGGTCAAGACACTTGGCGATGAAGAACAGGAACAGGTTGCTGCGGCGATCGAAGCCCAGCGTGCTGGGCAGCAGGGCGCGGGTGCTGGCGGCAATGTCCTGGTGCCGCACATAGGGTGGATTGCCGATGATGGTGTCGAACTTCTCGTGTGCCGGCAGCGCGAAGAAGTCGCCGATCAGTGCGCCCGGCGGCGCATGGCGCGGGTCAAGTTCGATGCCGACGGCGCCAGGCAGGTGGCGCAGGAAAGCGCCGTTGCCGCAGGAAGGTTCAAGCGTGCGGCCCCGCTTCTGGCGCAGCGCGAGCATGGCCCGCACAACCGGTTCGGGCGTAAAGACCTGCCCCAGCTGTGCGACATCAAAGGTGGGGGCGACGGATTCGCTGCGGGAGGGGCTGCTGAGTTCTATCATCGGGGCCGGATTCTCCCACATGCCGGCCCCGCCGCCGCGTCGCTCAATGCGCCGTGCTGTTCGCCCGGCGGCTGGCCGCCCCCGCGCGGGCAAGCTGCACGCACAGGTAAGCCACGGGCGGCGTGACCGCGATGGCGGTGCTGAGGATATCGGCGACGGTGTGATAGCGCTGGTACAGCATCAGGAGGAAATACGCCAGCAAGCTGGCGATCCATGCCAGGCGCTGGCGCGGCAGCAGCGTGCAGAGGATTGCAACGAATGCAATGGCCACCGCGCTGTGGGTGCTGTAGTCAAGGCCGATCGCGGGCCACAACGCAAGCACGCGGTCGGCGAACATCAGCCCGTAGCAAACGGCCAGGCATGAGATGCCGAGGGCGCTTCGCAGCACCGCTGTTCGCCACTGGCGGGCGAGGAGCGGGTGCAGGATCAGCGCGAGCCACAACAGGGCCAGCAGCGGTGTGTAGGCGTCGGCCAGCGTGTCGAGTGTTTCGTAGTTCAGCGTCATCGTGTTGGGAGGGGCAGGCGGCTTGGCTATTTTTGGGGGCGGTGTTTTGCGAGAAGAGGGGGCGCTTCAGCCGCTGCGCACCCGGGCATACATCACGCTGTCGATCAGCTGCCCGTCCTTGAAGACGCTTTTTCGCAGCACGCCTTCACGGCTGAAACCGGCCTTTTCCAGCACCCGCATGGATGCCGGGTTCCATTCGAAGACTGCGCCTTCGAGCCGTTCAAACTGAAGCTGCGTGAAGGCGTGATCGACCATCGCGCGGGCCGCCGCGCTCGCGATGCCCTGGCCCCAGCAGGGCTCCCCCAGCCAGTAACCGAAGTTGCCGGTGAAGCGTGCATTGCCTTCGCCGGCGATGATGCCGATGCCGCCTGCGAGCCGGCCACGATGCACGATCGCGAGGTGGCAGGAAGCGCCTGTATGGCTGGCGAAGGGGATCCAGAAGTCGGCATCCGCTTCGGTGTAGGGGTGCGGGAACAGGTCGGTCAGGTTCCGCCAGATCTTGCGGTTGTTAGCGAGCGTGATCAGCTCGGGCTTGTCGGTGTGCAGCCAGGGGCGCAGATGGCAGTCGTGCAGGTCGGTCTGGATCATGGCACTTGGGGGCTCAAGGGGGCCTTGAGTCTAGCCGCAACCAAGGTCATTGAAGTTGCCGGGCCGCTACTTCCAGTCGTAGCTGGAGACGAGCGCGAAAGCGCCGAGCGCTTCATCGAGCAATCGCGTGGGCGTACCTTTCGAGTTGAGTTCGGCCAGGCGTGCGTCCATTTCCTTGAGCAGGCTGACGCACGCGGACTTGCGGCTGAATCCGAAGTGGATGCCGCCGCTGCTGATGGGCGGATCGAGGCTGATCACGCGAGGTCCGGCCTTGCCTGCGGCACTGCGCAGGTAGGCGCGGCCGAGGTAGTCGCCAGAGACGAAATAGTCGATGCGCCCGGCTTTGAGCTTGCGGAAGTTCTCGGTCATCGTCAGCGCGGTCTCGAACCGGAGGTTGTCGCGCATATATTCGTCAAAACCATTGCCGAATGCGTCGCCCAGGCTCACGCCGCCTTGATAGTCCTTGAGGGTCTGCCAGTCGGCGTACCTGATCGGGCTCGTCTCTTTGACGAACACGACAATCGGGTTGGCAAAGGCGGCGGCGCGGGTGAAGCTGAGGTAGCGCTCGCGTTCTGGCGTGATCCGCAGGCTCAGCAGCAAGTCGATCTCGCCGGCCTCGGCCATGGCTTGCGAGCGCTTCCACGGGACAACCACTGGCGCAAGCGCGACGCCAGGCGGCGCCACGAGCTTGAGCAGTTCGATGCTCGCGCCCTTGTAGTCGTTGTGCTCGCCGGGCCAACTGAAGGGTGGGTAATTTGGGTTGGTGGCGTAGCGCAGTTGCGTGCATTCGGCGCCAGCGGCCAGGGGGAGCCAGAACAAGGCGAGCAGCGCGGCGCAGTAAGGGCGAGGCATCGATTCGGCTCCTGTCGCGGAGGGCTGTTTGACCGGCCCCGCTATCGAGGGCCGCAGCACCGTTGAAGTTGCAATCTTAGCGCTGCTGCGGGCGGGGGGTGAGGCTGTTGGTCGTCATGTCCTTGGGGATGCCCGGCCGCGCATCTTGAAGCGCTGGCGCGGCGGCCTTGCTGCGGTGTTATCGCAGCAGGCAAGCCCGCTTCGAGCTGGTTTTCGGGCCTTTCCGTCGCGCCGGAATGAAGCTGGCATTTTGTACAGGGCATTGGTGTGCAACCGCCTGTCGCTGTGGCTCGTGACTTTTCCTTTGCGCGGTATATAGTCACGGCCGATCGTATAAATTGCTTGCCCCGGGAGCTTTGATGGAACACCAGAATTACTCGATGATCGAGACGCTTTCGGCGGCCGAAAATGCGGGCTATCCCGCCTTGGGCACGCTGGTCGAGCAGATCCTGCACCTGCTCAACTCGAACATCGTGTTCAGCGACATCATCATTCACCAGAACAGCCCGGTCATGCTGCGCCAGCCCAAGCGGCTGGTGGCGGCCTGCGATACGCCGGTGACCGGCGAAGACCTTGAAGAGTTCTTCAAGGTGATCGAGCCGAACTGGGAAGAGCGCATCATGGAGCGCGCCTTCGACCGTTCGAAGGATCTCTACAGCGCGCGCATCCGCGCCAACTGCTTTACCTTCCAGGGCCGCAAGCGGCTGGGCTGCGTGATCCGCCGCTTCCCGACCGAGCCGATGGCAATGGAAGACCTTGGCCTGCGCCCCTCGATCCAGGATCTGGTGAAGCTCAACAGCGGGCTGGTGCTCTTCATCGGCGACACCTGTCAGGGCAAGTCGACGACGATTGCCTCGCTGCTCGACGAGATCAACAAGACGCGTTCGGGCCACATCATCACGATTGAAGATCCGGTCGAAACCCTGATCCCGCAACGCCGCTGCATCATTACCCAGCGCGAGGTGGGCGCCGACGGCGACGTTGAGAGCTACTACCTCGGCGCGCTCGATGCGCTGCGCGAGCGGCCGGATGTGATCCTGATCGGCGAGATCCGCGATGCGCAGACCGCGCTGGAAGCGCTCGCGCTGTCCGAGTCCGGCCCGCTGGTTTTCGCAACCCTGCACGCCAAGACCACCGAGCAAGGTTTGCAGAAGCTGCTGCGCCTGCTCGGCAACAGCGAGACCCAGGCGCAGGCCCTTTCGACCGCATTGCGCGGTGTGATTTGCCAGGCATTGGTGCCCTCGCTCAAGGGCGATTCCTACTACCTCGCCACCGAATGCCTCACGCCTAACGCCGAGGCGCAGGCCCTGATCGCCGGGCGCAATGTCGCCGGCATCCGGCCGCTGCTTGAGAAGCTCAACGCGGTGCCCGATTCGCGTTCGCACACCATGAATTCGGATCTGCAGATTCTGCTCAAGGCCAAGCGGATCGCGCTGGCCGACGCACGCAAGGCGACCACCGATCTGGCCCAGTTCGCGCAGATCTTCGAGCGCTGAGTTCAGCGCCGCGGGCGGTGCTCGCGCGGATCGTAGGCCTGGCGCTCGAACGGGTTGTCGCGGTAGGCATCACCGCCGCGCAGCCCGATCCATGCGCTGGCACCAAGGTAGAGCGGGATCAGCAAGAGGCCCCAGCGTTCGTACTGCCGCACGTGTACATGTTCGTGTGAGCGCCAGCGCGCAAGGGCTTGCGCGCTCACGCCGATCACCACATGGCCGAGGGTGATCGCCTCAAAGCGCAGTGGCGGCAGGTGTCGCACCAGGGCGCCCGCGTCGACTTCGATGACGCCTTGCACGATCTTTGGTCGTGTGCCGAAACACGCCGCAAGCAGTGCGGTGGCGAGCAAGCCCAGCGCGCTTGCCGGCGACGCCCACAGGTAGCGCAGCAGGCTAGCTGCGTGGCGCATCGGATGCCGCTGCGGCCGGGCAGGTTCTGATCCGCAGCACGGTTGCACAGCCGATCAGGATGAAGGCGGCGCCGGCGAGTTTGGGCCAGCCCGGTGGCACGAAGAAGGCAATCGAGATGCCGCCCATCAGGCTCATCATCGCAATGGCCACTACCTTGGCCTTGCGTGGCATGCAGCGCCGCGCTTCCCAGTCGCGGATCATCGGCCCGAAGGTCTTGTTGTTGAGCAGCTTTGCATGGATGCGGGGCGAGGACCGCGCAAAGCAGGCTGCGGCCGCAATCACGAAGGGGGTGGCGGGCAGCAGCGGCAGCAGGGCCCCGAGTACCGCGAGCAGCAGGCAGACCGTGCCGAGCACGATCCACAGGATGCGGTGCGCGCCATTGCGCGCTTCAGTCGGCTTGAGGGAGGACATCGAGCACTTCGAAGATGCTGCACACCACCGGCATGCGTTCGCTGGGCGTGCGGCCGATCCGCGCGCATTCGCGTGAAAAGTAGTCCCAGTGGACTTCGCGCCAGTACGCAAGGGAGCCGTCGCCCTCACCCTCGGTGGCCGCGTAAGCGGCATCGACATCGCAGAAGGCCTTGATCTCGACGCTCAGGGTCCGTGCGATGACCGAGGGCCGGTTCAGATGATCGACAATCACCTCGATGTCGCCCGGCTCGGCCCAGCCAAGCTGCTCGTGTTCGTGCCCCCACAGCAATCCGGTGCCGGCGCGCTTCTGCCCGTCGCGAATCAGCGCCAGCAGGGCTTGCGACAAGGCCGGCGAGTCGCCATAGCCATCCACATGCACACGGCCGGGCGGCAGGCGGACGCCTTGCGCGGCAAGTTGGGCGATGATCTGTTCGGGCGTTGGCAGCGGATCCATGGCTTGAGTCGAGCGTCAGGACTTGCAAGCATACCGGCGTCACAGACAGGCGCCAGAGGGGGAGGGGCAATGCGCTACGAGCTATCGTTCTACAGCACCGAGATCGAGGCGGCGACGTTGCGCGGCGGGCAATTGTCGATCCGCTGCGCGGCTGCACATGTTTACCGGCGGGCCCCCGACGGCAGCGAGCTTGCCGGTTACGCCGGCGGGCTTGAGATCTGCTTTGAGCATGCGCTCATCGACGGCGATCTGGCCGCGTGTGTCGGCGGCATTGCGGACGGCTGGCTGACCCACGATGGCGTGCGCCTTGGCCGGGTGGCATTGCCCTTGGCGCTGGAAGGCCCGTTGGTTTGGGAATGCCGCTTGATCAACGGCAGCATTTTCGAGGTTCGCGCCACAACGGTTCGCTGTGATGCGCCCGGGCCCGATCGTTTCATCGAAAGCTTTGCCTGCTGAGCGGCTGCCATGCGGTGCGCCGGGCGGGCCGGCGACGGCGGCCATCGGCCGGGGGCATGCAAAGCACGGCACGCCGGCGATACGCGGCGCTGGGGCGCGTGCCTGCTAGAATGTGGGCGTGGATCCCATCAATCTGACCAATCATTTCCTGATCGCCATGCCTGCCATGGCGGATCCGAACTTCGCCCGCACCTTGACCTTCATCGCCGAGCACAACGACGAAGGCGCGCTGGGCGTGATCGTCAATCGCCCGATCGAAATGACGCTGGCGGAGCTGTTCGAGAAAGTCGACATTCCGCTCGAGTCGGCCGAGCTTGCGCAGCGGCCGGTGTTCTTCGGTGGCCCGGTGCAGACCGATCGCGGCTTTGTGCTGCATCGCCCCGCCGGCGAATGGCATTCCTCGCTGACAGTGAATGAAAGCGTCGCGCTGACCAGCTCGAAGGACATTCTTGAGTCGCTCGGTGCCACCGGCGAGCCGTCGGATGTGCTGATCTCGCTCGGGTACGCGGGCTGGTCGGCGGGCCAGCTTGAAGCCGAGCTGGCGCAGAACGCGTGGCTCACGGTGCCGGCCGATCTGAGCATCGTCTTTGATCTGCCGCCCGATGAGCGGCTCGACGCGGCGATGAAGTTGCTGGGGATCGACTTCACCCGCCTGTCGGACACTGCCGGCCACGCTTGATGGCTACGGTGCTCGGCTTTGACTTCGGCACCGCCCGGATCGGTGTTGCCGTGGGCGAGACCGAGGTCGGCATGGCGCAGCCGATCCAGGTGATCGAGGGCGAAGCCAACGAGCCGCGCTTCGCGGCCATTTCAAAACTGATCGACGAGTGGCGCCCGCAAACGCTGGTGGTCGGGCTGCCGGTGCATATCGACGGCACCGAGCACGAGATGACCGCGCGCGCGCGCCGCTTTGCCAACCAGCTGGGCGGCCGCTTCCGGCTGCCGGTGCAACTGGTGGATGAACGCCTGACCTCGGCCGAAGCCGAGACCATGCTGGCCCAGGCAGGCCACGGCTGGAAGTCGCGCAAGCGGCATCTGGACGCGGTGGCCGCCCAGCGCATTCTTCAAACCTGGTTCGAGACATCCAATGCCCATTCCGGACGCTGAACAGCTGATCGCTGCCCTGACGGATCAGATCCGTCCCCATGTCACCGCCGACACTGCAATGGTCGGCATTCATACCGGCGGCGTGTGGCTCGCCAAACGGCTGCATGCGGCACTCGGTCTGAGCAAGCCACTCGGCGTGATGGACGTCGCCTTCTACCGCGACGACTACGGCAAGAAGGGCCTGCACCCGAGCCCGCGCAAGAGCGAGATCCCTTTTGATGTCGCCGGCGCACCGATCATTCTGGTGGACGATGTGCTCTACACTGGCCGCACCACCCGCGCGGCGCTCAATGAACTGTTCGACTACGGCCGCCCGGCGCGGGTGGATCTGGCAGTGCTGGTCGATCGCGGTGGCCGCGAGCTGCCGATCGCTGCCCGCTTCGTTGCCCACACGCTGGAAACCCCGATCGCTCCCACCGACAGCCTGCAGCTTGAAGAGGCGGCCGACGGCGCACTCACCTTGAGGCTGATCCATGCTTAACCCTCAACTCTCCAAAGACGGCAAGCTCGCGCACCTGCTCACGCTTGAAGGCCTGCCCAAGAGCATCCTCACCGAGATCCTCGACATCGCTGCCCCCTTCACCGAAGTGGGCGAGCGTGAGGTCAAAAAACTCCCGCTGCTGCGCGGCAAGAGCGTGTTCAACGTGTTCTTCGAGAACAGCACGCGCACCCGCACCACCTTCGAGATTGCCGCCAAGCGGCTCTCGGCCGACGTGATCAACCTGAATGTGTCGACCAGCTCGACGAGCAAGGGCGAAACCCTGCTCGATACGGTGGATAACCTCTGCGCGATGGGCGCTGACATGTTCGTGATGCGGCACGCATCGAGCGGCGCGCCCTACCTGCTGGCGCAGCACTTGCGCGCCACCGGGCGCGACCACATCAGCGTGGTCAACGCCGGCGACGGGCGCCATGCGCACCCGACGCAGGGCCTGCTCGACATGTACACGATCCGTCACTACAAGAAGGACTTCACCAACCTGACGGTGGCGGTGGTGGGCGATGTGCTGCATTCGCGCGTCGCGCGCTCCGAGATCGCCGCGCTGACCACCTTGGGCGTGCCCGAAGTGCGCGTGATCGGCCCCAAGACCCTGCTGCCGACCGACGTTGAGCGCATGGGCGTGCGCGTCTTCCACGACATGCGCGAAGGCCTCAAGGGCGTCGATGTGGTCATGATGCTGCGCTTGCAGAACGAGCGCATGCAAGGCGCGCTGCTGCCCTCCAGCCAGGAATATTTCAAGGTCTGGGGCCTGACACCCGAGAAGCTCGCGCTCGCCAAACCCGATGCGATCGTGATGCACCCCGGCCCGATGAACCGCGGTGTCGAGATCGATTCGGCGGTTGCCGACGGCGGCAATGCGGTGATCCTGCCGCAGGTGACATTCGGCATCGCGGTGCGGATGGCGGTGATGAGCATGTTGGCGGGGCACTGAGACCATGACGATGAAGATCCAGATTTCGAACGGCCGCGTGATTGACCCGGCCAACAAGCTCGATGCCCGGCAAGACGTGTTCATCGCCGAAGGCAAGATCGTCGCGCTCGGGAGCGCGCCGGCCGGTTTTGTTGCAGACCGCGTGATCGATGCGAACGGCGCGGTGGTCGCGCCCGGGCTGGTTGATCTCTCTGCCCGCCTGCGCGAGCCGGGCAACGAATACAAGGCCACGCTCGAATCCGAAATGCAGGCTGCGATGGCCGGCGGCGTCACCAGCCTTGCCTGCCCGCCCGATACCGACCCGGCGCTCGACGAACCGGGCTTGGTTGAAATGCTCTGCCACCGCGCACGCAAGCTCAACTGCGCGCACGTCTATCCGGTCGGCGCCCTCACCGCCGGCCTCAAAGGCGAACGGCTCACCGAAATGGCGGAGCTGACCGAGGCCGGTTGCGTGGCCTTCGGCCAGGCCAACACCCCGATGAAGGACAACCTGGTGCTGATGCGCGCGATGCAGTACGCCGCTACCTTCGGCTACCGCGTCTGGCTGCAGCCGCTTGATCCCTACATGTCGCGCGGCGTTGCGCACGACGGTGAGGTCGCCTCACGCCTGGGCCTGACCGGCATTCCGGTTGAAGCAGAGACCGTCGCGCTCGCGACGCAACTGCAACTGGCCCGCAGCACCGGCGTCAAGCTGCACATCACGCGCCTGTCTTCGGCCGCCGGCTTGGACTTGATCCGCCGTGCGCGCGCTGAAGGGCTTAACGTCACCTGCGATGTCAGCGCTCATCACCTGCATCTGAGTGACGTGGATATCGGTTTCTTCAGCCCGCTCACGCATCTGGTGCCACCCCTGCGTGCCCAGCGCGACCGTGAAGCCCTGCGCGCGGCGCTGGCCGGCGGCGAGATCGACGCCGTGTGCTCGGACCACACACCGGTTGACGATGACGAGAAGCAGACGCCGTTTGCCGAGGCGGCGCCCGGTGCCACCGGCCTTGAACTGCTGCTGCCGCTCACGCTCAAGTGGGGGGCCGAGATGAAGCTGCCGCTTTCGACCACGCTCGCGCGCGTCACCGCCGACGCTGCGCGGATCATGGGGATCACGAAAGGCGGCCACCTCGGTGTGGGCGCGCGCGCCGATGTCTGCATCTTCGACCCGGACGCGCACCGCACGATCACCCGCGCCGGCTTGCGCAGCCAGGGCAAGAACACGCCCTTCCTTGGTTACGAGTTGCCAGGCGTGGTGACGCACACCCTGGTTGAAGGCCGGGTCATGCTTGGTGCCTGAGCACCGACCGCCTGTGCAGAGGCTCGGCTATCGTGCGCATTGCGATGCCTCTGCCTTGGCTGTAACAGCAATGCAGCTTGAGTAAGCCGCCCCGCTGATGCAGACTCGCGCCCTCTGGAGCGGCACCGCAAGGTGCCGCGCGCTTCTGCGAATGGGGGTGGCATGGCCAACGTCTGGGACGAACGTTACTCGCAGCCGGGTTTCTATTACGGCGATACGCCCAATGACTTCCTGCGCGAGCATGCTTCCCGCATTCCACCCGGCGAGGTGCTCTGCCTCGGTGAAGGTGAGGGGCGCAACGCCCTTTATCTGGCTCAGCTGGGTTATCAGGTCACCGCGGTGGATAGCTCTGCGGTCGGCCTTGAAAAGCTCAGCAAGCGGGCCGAAGCGGGTGGGCTGCTGATCCGAACTGTCTGCGCGGATCTTGCCAAGTACGATTTCGGCTCAGCCCGGTGGTCGGCCGTTGTCTCGATCTTCTGCCATCTTCCGCCGCCCCTGCGCGCTTTCGTGCATGCGCGTGCCGTCAGCGCCCTGCGGCCGGGCGGCTTGGTCTTGCTGGAGGCCTACACGCCGCGACAGCTCCAGCTCGGAACCGGTGGGCCGAAGGATCAGAGCCTGCTTTACGAAATGCGGACGCTGGCGAGCGACTTCGCCGCGCTGCGCCGCGAGCACTTGGCCGAGCTGGAGCGCGAAGTCATCGAGGGGATCGGCCACACCGGCCGCGCGAGCGTTGTTCAATTGATTGGCGCGCGGCCCTGACCATGGCACGTTTGATCGATACCGCCGCGCTGGAAGTGGAACTCGCGCGCTTTGCGGCCGAGCGGGACTGGGATCAGTTCCACACCCCGCGCAACCTGATTCTTGCGCTGACGGGTGAAGTGGGCGAGCTTGCCGAGATCTTTCAGTGGAAGACCGACGCACAGGCCGAGGCGATCATGGCCGGCGAGCAGGCGGAACATGTGCGGCAGGAAATTGCCGATGTACTGCTCTACCTGATGCGGCTTGCGATGGTGCTTGGGGTCGATCTGGATGCCGCGGTGCGCGACAAGATCGCGCTTAACGCGAAGAAATACCCGCCGCTGTAGTCGGCGCTGGCGCTGCGGCCCGCCTCAGGCGTCGGCCAGCGACTGCGGGCGGGGATTCTGCACGTTCCAGGTCAGTTCGCTCAGCTGTGTCAGCGCTTCGGTACGCATCAGCAATTCACGATCGTTCCAGGGCTTCTGAAAAATACCGAAAATGCCTTCACAGTCGCGCACGCGCGCTTGCAGGGCATCGTGCCCGGTGATTGCGATGATCGGCAGTCGTTCGGTCGCGAGGCTGCCCTGCACGGACGCAATCAACTCGAATCCGTTCATGCGCGGCATTTCAAGGTCGGTAATGAGCAAATGAAAACGGCGCTCGGCCAGGCGCTCTTCTGCTTCGATGCCGTCTTGCGCCAGTGCGACTTCATAGCCCGCTGATTCGAGCAGTTTCTGCAGTTTTGCGCGCACCACGGCGGAGTCGTCGACCACCAGTACTGCGCGACGCTTTGGGGCCGGCGGTACGATCTGACGCTGCTCGGCCGGGGTCAGCGGTTCTGGCCGGAAGAGCGGTGCGGTGCAGAAGAACACCAGCGCCAGCCCCATGAATACCGCGATCAGGTAACCGTAGCTCGACACCGCATCCGCAAACACGCTCCAGCTCTGCAACCATGAGCCTGAGAATACGTTGAGCATGTGATCGACCTCTTTTGAATGCGCCTGATGGCGTGTGGGGGCTGTCAAGACTCCTTAAATCATGCGCGTGAACGCGCGTGCGTGAAATGCCAAGCGAATTGGCCTTGCGTAGCAGATCACGCCGGAGAACAGTTGGCCCGTGAATGCCCCGCTTGCGGACGGCTCCCGGCGACCCTTGGCGGGTGGGTGGGCGATCCATCATCAATGCGAAATACTCGGGACTTCGCGAAATCCGCCATTCTGGAAAGGCCCAGATTTGCCCACTGGCGGGACTGCGCGTGGGCACTCAAAGCCGTCAGGGGAAGAGTGGTGTGCGCGACCAGTCGCCGTCTGCCTGGCGCTCGAGCTTGACGCGGTCGTGCAGGCGGAAAGCGCCGGCCTTCCAGAACTCGATCACTTCAGGGGTGACGCGGAAGCCGGACCAGAAGTCCGGCCGCGGGATCTCGCCGATGCCGAATTTCAGCGCGTAGGCCGCGACGCGCTTTTCCAGCTCCCAGCGGCCTTCCATCGGCTGCGATTGCTTCGATGCCCAGGCGCCGATGCGTGAATCGCGCGCGCGGCTGGCGAAGTAGGCGTCGGCTTCGTCCTTGCTCACCGGCGTGATGGCGCCCTGCACGCGCACCTGGCGCTGCAGGCTCTTCCAGTGGAAAAGCAAGGCGGCCTTGGGGTTGACGGCCAGTTCGTGCGCTTTCTGGCTGCCCAGGTTGGTGTAGAAGACGAAGCCGTGCTCATCGAAGTCTTTCAGCAGCACCATGCGGCATGAGGGCATGCCATCGGCGCCAACGGTCGATAGGGCCATGGCGTTCGGGTCGTTGGGTTCGCTGGCGCTCGCCTCGGCAAGCCATTCGCCGAAGAGGGTGAAGGGGTTCGGGACGTCGATACTCATGGGGATATCCGGATCGGGTTTCGGGGGCAACGCGAAGGCGCCGGGGCGCCATCTGCTGTTCGAGTGTCGCGGGCTCAATCGGTTCTGTTGCCAGTGAGCAGGGCTGCGAGGCGTTCGGGGCTTGCTCCGCTGACGCGAACCCGTTTCTGGCGTGATGCCTCGCCGGATTCGAGCGTCACTGCCCGCTTGGCAACGCCCAGTTCTTTTGCGAGGAACGCGAGCAGGGCGGCATTGGCTTTGCCATCGACGGGCGGCGCCGCAAGGCGGATCTTCAGTGCTTCACCGTGCAAGCCGATCAATTCGGTGCGTTTTGCGCCGGGCTGGATGTGCAAGGCGATGACGACACTGCCATCGGCGCAATGACTCAGCCAGCTCACAGCAAAGCGAGGGTGACGGCCTGGCGCAGGTTCATGAGCACGAACTGCAGCATCTGCAGGATCAGCAGCAGCACCAGCGGTGACAGGTCCACCCCGCCCAGCGGCGGCAAGCGCCGCTGCAAGGGCAGCAGGAAGGGGCGGGCGAGGCCGTTGATCAGCGGCGCGACTGGTGCGCGCGGGTTCACCCAGGACAGCACCGCCGCGGCGATCACGACCATCATGATCAGGTAGAGCATGCTGCGCAGCAGTTCGAACACGCCGCCGATTGCCGCGCTCAGGATCAGGCCGATGGGGTTGTCGAGCGCGCCCCTGAGTGCCAGATCAATCGCAACGACCAGGCATTGCGCCAGCCAGGCCGGCACGATGCATGACAAGTCGAAGCCCCCGCTCGAACCGAACACCTTCTGCGCCGGGCGCACCGCCCAGTCGGTGGCGGCCAGCACGAACTGCCCGATCTGGTTGATGAAGGAAAGACGTTGCCAGCGCATCAGCGCGCGCACCAGCAGCAGCACCGTGATGAAGCTTCCAACGGCTTCGACGATCAGCATCAGCAAGCCCTGAACCATTGCGCAATCTCTCCAGTCAGTGGGGCGGCGTTCAGTCGCGCCCGAGTTCCTCGCCCATCGCGCGGCCGCGGGTCTCGGCTGCAACGAGTGCGCGGGCGATCAAGGCCTTGAAACCCGCCTCTTCCATTGCGCCGAGCGCTGCCGCGGTGGTGCCGCCTTTCGAGGTGACACGGGCGCGCAGGGTTGCCGCGTCTTCATCGCTTGCGGCGGCCAGCCTTGCTGCGCCAAGCACGGTGTCGATCGCGAGCGTGCGTGCGGTGTCGCGCGGCAGGCCGAGCGCTTCGCCGCCCTCGATCAGCGCTTCGATGAAGTAGAACACATAGGCCGGCCCGCTGCCGGAGAGCGCGGTCACGGCATCGATCTGCGTTTCGTCGGTGAGCCAGACCACCGATCCGACCGCGCCGAGAATGCTCGATGCGGCATCACGGTCGCCATCGGTGACGTCGTTGTCCGCAATCAGGCCGGCGGCCCCGGCGCCAATCAAGGCCGGTGTGTTGGGCATGGCACGCACGATGCGGCGGTAACCACCCAGCCAGCGTGACAAGGCTTCCATGCGGATGCCCGCGGCGATGCTCAGTACCAGTTGCGAGCCCAGGCGCCCTGCAAGCGGCGCGAGGGCATCGCGCATGTGTTGCGGTTTGACGGCGAGCACCAGGACGTCGCACTCCAGCGCGGCCTCGTCCAGCGATTCAACTGCGCGCACGCCGAAGCGATCTGACAGCGCGGTGCGGGCGTCGGGGCTCAGGTCCACCGCTTGCAGCGCTTCGCGTGCAAAGCCGCGTTCGATGAGGCCGCCGATCAGTGCCGCTGCCATGTTGCCGCCACCCAGGAAAGTGATTCGCATACGTGTGTCTCTGTGATTCGTGGAACAGGATCAGGGGGTGCCCGCGGTGCGGGTGCCGAAAATCGCCGTGCCGACGCGCACGATGCTTGCACCTTCGGCAATCGCAAGGTCGAGGTCGGACGACATCCCCATCGAAAGGGTGTCAAGTGCCAGGCCGTAACGCTCGTTCAGGGTATCGCGAAGCTCGCGTAGCTGCGCAAACCGGCCGCGCAGCACGGCCACGTCATCGCTCGGCTCGGGAATCGCCATCAGGCCGCGCAGGCGCAGCCGCGGCAGCGCCGCGACTTCAAGCGCGAGCGACTCGACCGACTCGGGCGCAGCGCCCGATTTCGAGGCTTCGCCACTGACATTGACCTGGATGCAGACATTCAGCGGCGCATGGTGGGCGGCGCGCTGTTCCGAGAGGCGTTGCGCGATCTTCAGGCGGTCCACCGAGTGCACCCACTGGAAGTGCTGCGCGACGAGGCGGCTTTTGTTGCTTTGCAGCGGCCCGATGAAATGCCAATCCAGTTTCAGCGCTGCAAGGGCCTCAACCTTGCCGCAGCCTTCCTGAACATAGTTCTCGCCAAAGGCGTGCTGGCCAGCCGCCGCAAGCGCTGCAACCGATTCGGCGGGGAAGGTCTTGCTGACCGCGAGCAGGCTCACGCTGGCCGGATTTCGCCCTGCCTGGCGGCAGGCCTGATCAATTCGTTCGCGAACTGCTTGCAGATTGGCCGAAAGGGCTGTCATATAATCGTTTCGAGTCATTCGACCGGGCTGGTCGAGTATAGCAGCGCACTTGCCGCCCACTGTCTGCGCCACGCATCCTGAGAGACGCCATGGATATCACAGAACTGCTTGCCTTCGCGGTCAAGAACAAGGCTTCCGACTTACATCTTTCGGCGGGCCTGCCACCGATGATCCGGGTTCATGGCGACGTACGGCGGATCAACCTGCCGCCCATGGAGCACAAGGAAGTGCACGCCATGGTGTACGACATCATGAACGACTCGCAGCGCAAGATGTACGAGGACATCTGGGAGACCGACTTCTCCTTCAATGTGCCCAATCTTGCGCGCTTCCGGGTCAACGCCTTCAACCAGGATCGCGGCGCCGCGGCGGTGTTCCGGACGATTCCCTCGAAGGTGCTGACGCTTGAAGAGCTCGAATGCCCGAAGATCTTCAAGGATATCGCGCAGAACCCGCGTGGCATCGTGCTGGTGACCGGCCCTACCGGCTCGGGCAAGTCCACCACGCTGGCGGCGATGGTCGACTACGTCAACGAGAACGAGTACGGCCACATCCTGACGATCGAAGACCCGATCGAATTCGTGCACGAATCCAAGCGTTGCCTGATGAACCAGCGCGAAGTCTCGCGCGACACCCAGTCATTCAACAATGCGCTGCGCTCGGCGTTGCGTGAAGACCCGGACGTCATTCTCGTTGGCGAATTGCGTGACCTTGAAACGATCCGCCTCGCGCTGACCGCGGCCGAAACCGGCCACCTGGTGTTCGGTACGCTTCACACCTCGTCGGCGGCCAAGACGATCGACCGTATCATCGACGTCTTCCCCGCGCAGGAAAAGGAAATGGTCCGCGCGATGCTGTCCGAATCGCTGCGTGCGGTGATCTCGCAGACCCTGCTGAAGAAGAAGGACGCCACCGGCCGTGTCGCCGCGCACGAAATCATGATCGGCACGCCGGCGATCCGTAACCTGATCCGCGAAGCCAAGATCGCGCAGATGTACTCGCAGATCCAGACCGGCCAGCAGTTCGGCATGCAGACGCTCGACCAGAACCTGCAAGAACTGGTCAAGCGCAATATCGTCAGTACGGCAGAAGCGCGACTGAAGGCCGCCAACAAGGACAACTTCCCCGGCTAGATCCGCGCATTGGCCTGTTGCGCGGGCCGATCTCGATCCTGCGATGCTCGCCGTACTCGGGTACGGCTACGCTTCTCGAATCGACCTCGACCCGCTCACGACGGCCACTGCACGAATCGCCGAGGCGATCACCAGAACAGCGAAGGGAAGAAGCACCATGGAACGCGATCAGGCACTCAAATTCATGCACGACCTGCTCAAGCTGATGATCAGCAAGCGGGGGTCGGACTTGTTCATTACTGCGGGCTTTCCGCCGGCGATCAAGATCGACGGCAAGATCGTGCCGCAATCGAACCAGGTGCTGACGCCGCAGCACACGGCCGAGTTGGTCCGCTCGGTGATGAACGACCGGCAAGCCGCCGAGTTCGAGTCGACGAAGGAATGTAACTTCGCCATCTCGCCGGCGGGGATCGGCCGTTTCCGTACCAATGCCTTCATCCAGCAAAGCCGGGTTGGCATGGTGTGCCGGACGATCGCGCAGAAGATTCCGACCATCGACGAATTGGGGCTGCCGGCGATCCTCAAGGACATCGCGATGTCCAAGCGCGGCCTGGTGATCTTCGTCGGCGGTACCGGCACCGGCAAGACCACATCGCTGGCGGCCCTCGTCGATTACCGCAACGAGAACAGCTACGGCCACATCATCACGCTGGAAGACCCGATCGAATACGTGCACCCGCACAAGAACTGCGTCGTGACGCAGCGTGAGGTGGGCATCGATACCGACAGCTGGGAGATGGGCCTGAAGAACACCCTGCGCCAAGCGCCGGACGTGATCCTGATGGGTGAAATCCGCGATCGCGAGACCATGGATTACGCGATCGCGTTTGCCGAGACGGGCCACCTCTGCCTGGCCACCCTGCACGCGAACAGCGCGAACCAGGCGATCGACCGGATCATCAACTTCTTCCCGGAAGACCGACGCCACCAGTTGTTGATGGATCTGTCGCTCAACCTGCGCGGCATGGTGTCGCAGCGGCTGATTCCGCTCAAGGATCGCAAGGGGCGCGCGCCGGCGGTCGAGATCATGCTCAATTCCCCGCTCATTTCCGACCTGATCTTCAAGGGCGAGATCGCCGAGATCAAGGATCTGATGAAGCGCTCGCGCGAACTGGGCATGCAGACCTTCGACCAGTCGTTGTTCGATCTGTACGAAGCCGGCCAGATCACCTACGAAGACGCCTTGCGCAACGCCGATTCGATCAACGACCTGCGCCTGCAGATCAAGCTCAACAGCAAGCACTCCGACCGCGACCTCAACGCGGGCATCCAGGGGCTGGATATCGTTTGACCCGCGCGGGTATCCGGATGTAGCGCTGACACACAGGAGCTACATCCGCGCGGCAGTCTGGGGCCATCGAATTGAAACGAGGCCCCACGATGCTGCGCTCACTATCGTTTGTTCTGGCAATTGCCGCCGTCCCATCTCTCGCACACGCTGAAGCTGCGCGTCTCGATCAGGGCCTGGCAGGCTTTGATCGCATTGAGCTGAGCGGCCCGTTTGATGTGGTCTGGAAGGCTGGCGCGCCGGCGATCAAGGCCGAGGGCGATGCGGACCTGCTGGCACGGCTCAGCTTCGAGTCCCGCGATGGTGTGTTGCGAATCAGCGCGACGAATGGCAGCGCCACGTGGAGATTCAACAAGAAGCTCAACATCATCGTCAGCTCAGCATCCTTGAGCGAGGCGAAGCTGCAGGGCTCCGGCGACCTGGAAGTGCGCGCACTTGCCGCGCCGGCGTTCTCGATGGCGCTCTCGGGTTCGGGCGATTTGCGCGCCAGCGCGCTCAAGGTGCAACGCTTGCAGGTGAAGCTCTCGGGCTCGGGCGATGTGCTTGTCAGCGGCGAGGCGCAAACGGTGGCGGCATCCCTGGCGGGGTCAGGCGATCTGGTGCTGAAGGATCTGGCTGCGCGCGAAGCCACGCTGGCGCTGGCCGGTTCCGGCGATCTGGTTGCGCGCGCGAGCCAGCGGGTGAAAGTGTCCTGCAGCGGGTCCGGCGATATCGAAGTGCTTGGCGCCCCTGCTGAGCGCGAAGTCAGCAAGCAGGGCAGCTGTGATGTGAGCTTTCGCAACTAGGCGGCAAATCGCGCTGCGGGCGTGATCTGGCACGGCTGGATGCGGCGGGGCGGCCTGATAGAATCGCAGGCTGCCCGCAACCCCTGACCAGGAAGTCCCGTGAAGATCGTCTGTCTCGACCTCGAAGGTGTACTCGTTCCCGAAATCTGGATCGCCTTCGCCGAAGCCACCGGCATTGAAGCGCTGCGCCGCACCACCCGCGACGAGCCGGACTACGACAAGTTGATGAAGTACCGCCTCGATATCCTGGCCGAGAAAGGGCTCGGTCTGCCGCAGATCCAGCAGGTGATCGCCGGCCTCGCGCCGCTGGAGGGTGCCAAGGCTTTCATCGATGGCCTGCGCGATCAGTATCAGGTGGTGATCCTGTCCGACACCTTCTACGAATTCGCCAAGCCGCTGATGGCGCAGCTTGGCATGCCGACGCTGTTCTGCCATCGCCTCGAAGCCGATGCCGCCGGCAAGCTGGTGAATTACCACCTGCGCATGCCGGACCAGAAGCGCGCCGCCGTGAAAGCCTTCCAGGGCCTCAACTTCAAGTGCATCGCCGCCGGTGATTCATACAACGACACCGCGATGCTCGGCCAGGCCGAAGCGGGCATCCTGATGCACCCGCCAGAGAACGTGATCCGCGAGTTCCCGCAGTATCCGGTGGCGCGCGACTACGACACGCTGCGTCGCTACATCGACGAAGCCGCCGCCCGCATCTAGCGATGCTTCGGGAGTGGGGCCTTGAGTGGTGAGTCGTGAGTGGAACGCCACCGCGACGCATTACTCCTTGCTCCCTAAGCCCCACTCCCAACTCCCCACTCCCCCGACCATGCACACGCAACGCTTCTACACCCTCACCGCTTCTTGCCCCGACCGCGCCGGCATCGTTGCGCGCGTCACCGGCTTCATTGCTGAACACGGGGGCTGGATCTTCGAATCCAACATGCACACCGATCACGAAGCGCAGCGCTACTTCCTGCGCATCGAGATCCGCGCCAGTTCGCTGCCCTTCCTGCTGGCCGAACTGCGCGAGCGTTTTGCGCCGATTGCGCGCGAGTTCGACATGGACTGGAAGATCACCGACAGCGCGGTGAAGAAGCGCGTCGTGCTGATGGTCAGCAAGCAGGAGCACTGCCTCTACGACCTGATCGGCCGCTGGCAGAGCAAGGAGCTGGATATCGAGATCCCCTGCGTGATCTCGAACCACGATACCTTCCGTGGCTTTGTCGAGTGGCATGGCATTCCTTTCCATCATGTGCCGGTTAATGCCGACAACAAGCCGGCCGCCTATGCCGAAGTGCGCCGCATCTTCGAGGATGTGCGTGGCGACGTGATGGTGCTCGCGCGCTACATGCAGATCATTCCGCCGGACATGTGCTGCGACTATCCGGGGCAGATCATCAACATCCACCACAGCTTCCTGCCCAGTTTCGTCGGCGCCAAGCCCTACCACCAGGCGCACACGCGCGGCGTGAAGCTGATCGGCGCCACCTGCCACTACGTCACCGAAGAGTTGGACCAGGGCCCGATCATCGACCAGGACGTGATCCGGGTGGACCACTCCGACTCGGTCGAGGACATGGTCCGTTACGGCAAGGACATCGAGAAGGCCGTGCTCGCGCGCGGCCTCCGCTACCACCTGGAAGACCGGGTGCTGGTGCATGGCAACAAGACCGTCGTGTTCCGCTGACTCAACGCCACGCCGCGACCAGGGCGCCCTCTCGTGGGCGCCCTTTTTGTTGGGCGCGCGGATAGCACGGCCCTATCCGCTGGATCGGGACAATCGATTGGTCGCCGCCACTGGCAATCTCTAGACTCGGCCCATCAACTACCACCGCGCCGCAGAGGGCACATCATGAGCACTTTCCTTCACGCCGCAGCCGAAATCATCATCGACACGCTGGCGGCGCTCGGCGAAGCCGGCTGAGGGCTAAGGCGCTGCATCGGCGGCCGCCGCGCCACGTACAATCGCCAGATGCCAGCCCACGGAGTATCCCGATGACCCGCCGCGTCGCCCTTGCCTTCACCGGCGCCTCCGGCATGCCCTACGGCATCCGCTTGCTCGAATGCCTGCTCGCCGCGGGCATCAGGGTGGAGTTGCTGTACTCGCAGGTGGCGCAGGTCGTGGCGCGGCAGGAAATGGATCTCGCCTTGCCGGCCCGCCCGGCGGAAGTCCAAGCGCTGTTTGCCGAGCGCTTCGGCGCAGCCGAAGGCCAGCTTTCGGTCTATGGCCGCGAGGAATGGTTTGCGCCGCTCGCATCGGGATCGAACCCGCCCGATGCCATGGTGATCTGCCCCTGCACCATGGGCACGCTGGCGGCGATTGCGGCGGGGCTATCGTCCAGCCTGATCGAACGCGCGGCGGACGTCTGCCTCAAGGAACGCCGCACGCTGGTGATGGTGCCGCGCGAGACGCCGTTCTCCACGCTGCATCTGGAGAACATGCTCAAGCTCTCGCGCATGGGCGTCGTCATCCTGCCGCCCAGCCCCGGCTTTTACACGCATCCGCAAACCGTGCAGGACATGGTTGATTTTGTCGTTGCACGGATCCTTGACCAGCTTGGCGTTGCACATCAATTGATGGCGCGCTGGGGCGATACAGCGCCGGCGCTTACCGGCCAAACTGAGGGCCAGCCATGACAAAGACTTCGTTTGGCTTGATCGCGTTGATTTCGCTTGTCGCGCTCGCAGGCTGCAGCAAACTCACCGTCAGCAACTACGAGCGCATCCGCGCCGGCATGAGTTTCGACGAGGTCGAGGCGATCATCGGCAAGGCAAGCCAGTGTGACGAGGCGCTCGCGGTGCGCAGCTGCGTCTGGGGCGACGAGGCCCGCAACATCAAGGTGAACTTCGTCGCGGGCAAAGCGGTGCTGTTCTCGGCGCACCAGCTCAAGTAAGGCTCAGTCCTTGGCGAGCCAGCGTTGCATGAACATCGCCTTGCCGAAAGCCGGGTCGAGGGCGTAGTCCTTGAAGCCGCAGGCCAGGTAGAGGCCGCGCGCGCGCGCGTTGCCCTCCAGCACCTCCAGCGTCACCTTGCAACACCCTAGCTCCTCAGCTAGGCCTGCCACGCGGGCCAGCAGCGCCTTGCCCAGCCCTTGCCCGCGAAATTGCGGCCGCACCGCGAAGTCGTGCAGGTTCAACAGCGGCGCGCAGGCGAAGGTTGAAAAACCCTCCATGCAGATCGCCAGCCCGGCGGCTTCGCCGTCGACAAAGCCCAACAGCACATGCACGCCGCTGCGGCGGGCCAGTTCGCCGGGAAGGCGTTGCTTGATGTCGTCGGACAGCGCATGCCCGCCGCCCGCCGCGTCGCGCGCATAGGCATCAAGTAGCAGCACCAGTGCATCGGCATGGGCGGGGAGGGAGAGGTCGGCGCGGAGGATTTCGGTCGTCATTGGCATTTACGTTCGAAGGTTTGGAGGCGCGGCGTATTGCTCAGCGTGCAGACCAGCGCCAGTAACGGCTATCGGGGGCGTTAGCGCGCACGCCATCGTCCTGCCAGCCGTGCTTGCGGTAGAAGCGCAGCGCCGCTGCATTGGTGCTGGCGGCGCACAGCCGCAGGCTCTGGCGTTCGTCGCCGTCCAGCAAGGCAAGCACCCGGGCGTGCAATTGCGCGCCGATGCCGCGATGGCGGTAGGCGGGCTGCAGGTAGAACAGGTTCACGTACAGATAATCGGCGCTCTCGGGTCGGGTGACTTCGATCTGCCCGGCAAGTTGCTCACCGTCCCAGGCATGGAGCAGCCCTTGCGGGTAGCGCGACCGATGCGTCTGAAGCCAGTGCAGGTAGCCCGTGCCCTCGTCGCCGCTTTCGGCTTCGAAGCGCGAAGCATCACCAAAACTAATCACGAAGCTGTCCCGCCGCATCGCCACGCAATCGGCTGCGTGGCGCGCGAGGTCGATCTGCGTGAATCGCAGCTGCGTCATTCAAGCAGCCCGCTCAGCGCGCGGACGACGGTTTGCCGCCGCACCGCTTCGCGGTCGCCAGCAAAACAGTGGTGTTCGGTGCGGGTCTCGCCATCGGCGTGCGCCCACGCGATCCAGACGGTGCCGACCGGTTTTTCGGGCGTGCCGCCGCTGGGGCCGGCGATGCCGGATACGGCAATCGCTCGGCTCGCGGCGGAGCGGGCCAGCGCGCCCTCGGCCATCTCGCGCACCACCGCCTCGCTTACCGCGCCGTGTGCTGCAAGCGTATCGGCCCGCACGCCGAGCATCTCTTGCTTGGACTCGTTCGAGTAGGTGACCCAGCCGCGGTCAAACCACGATGAACTGCCTGAGGTGGCGGTGATCACTTCGGCGAGCCAGCCGCCGGTGCAGGATTCGGCGGTGGCGAGTTTGAGTTCGCGGCCGGCAAGCCAGTCGCCCAGATCGTGTGAGAGGCGTTCGAGTTCGTGTTCCATCAGCCGATCATCCGTTTGAGTATCGCCAGCACCAGCAGGGCGTAGCCGGCCGCGAGCAGGTCGTCGAACATCACGCCGACGCCGTTCTTGAAACGCGCATCCGCCTGGCGGATCGGCGGTGGTTTGAGAATGTCGAAGCCGCGGAACAGTACGAAGGCGAGCAGCTGCCAGGCGAGGCCCGGCGGGGTGAAGAACAGCACCAGCCACATCGCGATGAACTCGTCCCAGACGATGCCGCCGTGGTCGATTTCGCCGAGCTTGCGGCCGGTGATCTCGATCGCGAAGGCGCCGAGCACGAATCCCCATGCCAGAAAAAGCAGCAGCGCCCAGTCGGCGGTGAACAGCCCCCGCAGCATCGGCCACAGCGCCCACGCCGCCAAGGTGCCGAAGGTGCCGGGCGCCTTTGGCGCAAGCCCGGACCCGAGCCCCAGCGCGAGAAAGTGCGCCGGGTGGGCGAACAGGAAGCGAAGGTTGGGGCGCAGGCTCATGGTGTGATCGTATCAGGCCTGGGTGGGCGAATTGGCAGGCGTGGCCGGCTGCCAGGCTGAAACCAGCGCCGCGGTGGCCACCAGCATCGCGCCCGCCGCCTCGCGCAGCCCCATCGCCTCGTCCGCCCACCACCAGGCAAAGACGGCGGCGAAAATCAGTTCGGTGCTCATCAGCACTGCGGCGAGGTTGGCTTGCAGACGTTGCAGTGCCCACTGCATCGCCACGATGATTCCGAGCATGCCAATGCCGGCGAGTGCGGCCATCGCCAGCGGTGCCGTGGCGGGTATCGTGCCACTGCCTTCGCCCAGCACCCAGGCCAGGGCCAGCAGGAACTCCACGACGAAGATCAGCGCGACGCGCTCGATCTCGTCGCCATGCGGCAGCGCGCGGATCAGCACGTTGTACACCGCCAGGCTCAGGCCCGCGAGCAAGGCCAGCCATTCCCAGCCGCTTGCCGGCCAGGGGTAACCCAAGGCCGGGTGCCAGAGCATCAGTGCCGCGCCGCACACCGTCAGCAGCAGCGCGAGGCTGCCCCGCAAGCCCGGGCGCTCTCGCAAGAGCCACCAGGCCAGGGGGATCGTCCACAGGGGCGCGGTGTAGAGCAAGAGCACCACCTTCATGACCGGCGCGTGGGTGGCGGCGGCGTTGTAGCCCAGGTTGCAGGTGGCCGAGGCCAGCGCCAGCACCAGCAGGCGCGGGTCGCGCCAGAAATTCGCCACGCGTCCGCGCGACCAGGCCAGCGCGATAAGCGCGCCAAAGGCGAAGGCAAGCGTGTTGGCCAGCGCACTGCTCAGGCCTTGCGACTGCAGCCAGCGGAAGGGCCACCAGATCGCGGCCCAGCACATTGCTGTGCCGATCAGGGTCAGTGCCGGGCGATTCATGCGAAGTGATCGAACCCAGTGATTGCGAGCGGAGCGACCGATCCATCGCGGTGCTTGAGGTTCAGGCCCGGCTCGGCAAGGCACCGGCCGATGCGGCTGATCGGCAGGCCAAGCCCGGGTACCAGTGCGGCGATCGCCTCGCGCAGCGCCGGCGGCGCAGTGAACAGCAGTTCGTAGTCGTCACCCCCGCCGAGCACGCATTGGCGCGCAAGCCGGGCGTCGTTGCAGGCGGCCAGCGCTGGGCCCAGTGGCAGTGCGGCGTCCTCAAGCTCCGCGCCGCAGCCCGAGCGTTCCAGGATATGCGCCAGATCGCCGGCCAGCCCGTCGGAGACATCCAGCATCGCGCTGGCCATGCCGTTGAGCGCCAGCCCCAGCGCCACCCTGGGCTGCGGGCGCTCAAGCGCCTCGATGCAGGTGTCGCGCCAGTCGCCATTCAGCGGCGTGCCTTCGAGCAGATGTTTGAGGCCCAGCGCGGCCAGGCCCGGCCAGCCGGACACCCAGATGTCGTCGCCCGCTCGCGCGCCGCTGCGCCGGATCGCCCGCCCTGCGGGGGCTTCGCCAAACACCGTAGCGCACAGGTTGAGCGGCCCGCGCGTTGTGTCGCCGCCAATCCAGTCGACGCCGAAAGCCGCGCAGCAATCCGCAAAACCCTGCGCCAGCGCCGCGATCCAGGGCTCATCCGGCGCGCTGAGCGAGAGCGCCAGCGTCATCCAGCGCGGCTGAGCGCCCATCGCGGCAATGTCCGAAATATTCACCGCAGCGGTCTTCCAGCCAAGACGCGCCGGATCGGTGTCCGGCAGAAAGTGCGTCCCCGCGACCAGCATGTCGCTCGACACCAGCAACTCGTACCCGGCACGCGGCGCCACGATCGCGCAGTCGTCCCCCACGCCGAGCACCGTGTTCGCGGTGGGGCGGGTGAAATGGCGGGCGATGAGGCTGAATTCGGAGGGCATTTGGGGCTGCAATCGGTTCTTGTGAATCCGAGATTATCGCGGCTCAGGCGACGACGGGCACCGCTAGCCAGGTACTTAGCTTCGCGCCAATGATCGATGCATCGAGTTGGTCATCGGTGTACCCAAGGCGGATCGGTCCGCCCCGACGGCGCTTGAGCGCAAGCGAGTAGCGCCCGAATTCGCTCTGGGTTTCTGCGTCGAGTTCGGCGTTGACATGGATCTCGCTGATCTCGTCAAAGCGCGCGAGCTCATGATCGATTCCCCTGATCCTGCGTGTCACCCTGTCCAGGATGATGACCCGCTCACTGCCTCGAAGCACCAGCTCGTTTTCAGATTCGCGGATGATTTCCATGCTGCTGGCCCGCAGGCCCGGACTCAATGCCGATTCGCCGAACAGGGGCCCGCCTTGACTCCAGCGGTAAAGGATGCCGGCAAGCGCCAGCAACACAAAGCCCGCCTGCCATGCGTAGATGCTTGTGATGAGCCCTGCCGCGACGAGCAGGCCAGTCAGGAAGTGAGTCATGGCAGCATTCGTTTGCTGTGCTGCGCGATGTGGCGGACCACGCCGTCTTGGTCGTGGCGGGCTGTGAGGCTTGCCGCTGCATCGCGAACCCGCGGGTGGGCGTTTGCTACGGCAACTGCGTGGTCTGCAGCAGCGAGCAGACTCAAATCTTGAAGGTCATCGCCGTAGGCTACGGTGTGATGGTTGTCGAGGCCGGCGAGCACTTTCAGGCGTAGTAGCGCATCGCCTTTGGTTGCCCCATTGGCGCCAATGCTTAGCCACTCGAATCCGGGATGCATCGTTGCTGTCATGTGGCTCCATTGCAGTTGCCCGGCGAAGTGGGTCTGCAGCTTCGCGATGGCGCCTTGCACTTCTGCTGACTGTGCGATGACTGTCAGACCCAGCACCTGCTCATCAAGTGCGGCGTGCGGCGGTTCGCTTGACCGCAGGCGCGGATCGCCGCGTTCGGTTCGGTCTGCAAAGTAGGCGGCGATGCCTGCATTGGCCTGTTTGCCGAAGCGAAGCCTGTCGGCGTCGCCGGTGGTACTGGCAGCCAAGGGATGGAGCGCGGCCTCGTCAAGCATTCGATAGACCTCACGGGCGAGTGGCGCAGGCAGGCTGCAAATGTCTAGATGGCGGCCGGCTGCAAGGTGCGTTACGCAGGCGCCGTTGTTGGTGATGGCGGGAAGCGGCAGTGCGATGCCGTCGAGCACGTCGCGGATCGATGTCCATGCGCGGGCGCTGGCGACGGTAAACAGCAGTTCGTCGGTGAGCCAGGATGACAGCGCCAGGCGTGTCGTCGCGGATAGCTGGCCCGAGCTATCGAGTAGCGTGAAGTCGAGATCGGAGACGTAGAGCGCTGCGGTGCTCACGGAATCAGCGCGTAGAGCGCGGTGTCGTGCAGGCTGCCGTCGGGTGCTTTGGCGTAGTGCTGGAGCACGCCTTCGAGTTTGAAGCCGACGCGTTCGGCGAGGGCGCGGGCGCGGGTGTTGCGCGCGTCGGTGAGCAACTCGATGCGTTGTGCGCCGAAGGTTTCGATCGCGAATGCCTTGAGGGCGGTGACGGCTTCAGTCACATAGCCCTGGCCGTGGGTGCCGCTGCGGCCCCAGAAGCCGATTTCGGCGAAGCGTTCGGGCCACTTGAGCGCGTGCAGGCTGCAGACGCCGAGCAGGCGAGCAGTGTCGCGATCGAGGATCAGGTAGTTGAGGTGCTCGCGCAGGATGAACTGGGCGTGGCTGCGGCGGCAGAAGGTTTCGAAGGCGTCGAGTTCGGGCTCGGGTACTGCCCAGGGCAGGTTGGCGGGCCACTGCCGCAGTTCGGTGAGTGAGTCACCCACCGCATCCAGCACCGCCGCGCCATCGCCCGCTCGGGGCGGGCGCAGGATCAGGCGCGGGGTGTCGATCTGCGCGGGCAGATCGAACAGTATCGGCGCTCGGTTCAACGCGGGCGTGGGTTGTTCTTGGCGTGCTCGATCTCGACTGAGCGCAGGCGTGCGGCGCACTTGTCGAGCACGCCGTTGACGAAGCGGTGCCCTTCGGTGCCGCCGAAGTTCTTGGCCAGCTCGATCGCTTCGTTGATCACGACGCGGTAGGGTGTTTCGGGGCAGTGCTTGAGTTCATACACGCCCAGCATCACGATCGCGCGTTCGATCGGCGACAGCTCGCCGACCGGCCGGTCGATGTGCGGCACGAATTCGGCTTCAAGCTCGGCGGCGTGTTCGACGGTGCCAGTCAGCAGCGCGCGCAGCAGGATGCGGTCCGAGCGGACCCAGTCGCCGGCGGTTTCTTCGGAGACTTCGAGGTGTTCCTCGATCATTGGCACCGAGTTGCCGGTCAGCTGCCACTGGTAGAGGCCTTGCAGCACCAGTTCGCGCGAGAGGCGGCGCGGCGTCTTGTTCGGGGTCGGGGTGTTCATGCGCGGAGTGCCTTTTGCAGGTTGGCCATCTCGATTGCCGCTTGCGCGGCCTCGAGGCCTTTTTGGTGCATGCGGAATTCGGCCTGGTTGTCGTCTTCGGTGGTGAGCACGCCGTTGGCGATCGGGATGCTCTCGTCGAGGGTGACGCGGGTGATGCCCGCGCCTTGCTCGTTCGACACCAGCTCGAAGTGGTAGGTCTCGCCGCGGATCACGGCGCCGAGCGCGATCAGCGCATCAAAGCGGCCGGAACGCGCCATGGTTTGCAGGGCGAGCGGAATTTCCAGCGCGCCCGGCACGGTGGCGATCTGGATCGCTTCGGGTTTGACGCCGCGCGTGAGCAGTTCGCCGGTCGCCCCCGAGAGCAGGCCCTCGCAGACGTACTGGTTGAAGCGGCTCATGACGATGCCGATGCGCAGGCCTGCGCCGTTGAGCTCGGGTTCGATCTCGGGGATGTCGTTGAAGCGGGGCATGTTCGTCCTTGCTGGCGCCGCCGGGGCGCCGTGCGATGTTTGCGGTTGGGCGGATCAGGCGCCGGGTGCGTCGTAGCCGGTGATTTCGAGGCCGAAGCCGGTCATGCTGGGGATCTTGCGCGGGCTGGCGAGCACCCGCATCTTGCCGACCCCCAGATCACGCAGGATCTGTGCGCCGATCCCGAAGATGCGCGGGTCCCATTTCACGGCGGGGCGCTTGCCGTCGCCCGGCGCGAGGCGCGCGAGCAGGTCTTCACCGCTCTCGGGCCGGTGCAGCAGGATCAGCACGCCTTTGCCGTGGGCCTTGATGCGCGCGAGCGCTTCGTCGATGCCAAAACTGTGCGGGCTGCCGGCCGGGTCGATGAAGTCGAGCACCGAGACCGGCTCGTGCACCCGCACCAGCGCTTCTGCGTCCGGCGTGATGTCGCCGCGCGAAAGTGCCAGATGCACTTCGCCGGATACGCGGTCGGCGAAGGCACACAGCTGGAAGGCGCCATGCGCGGTTTCGACGGTTTTTTCGCTGACGCGCTCAACCAGCACTTCGGCGTGCGCGCGGTACTGGATCAGGTCGCGGATCGCGCCGATCTTCAGGTCGTGTTCCTTGGCGAATTCCAGCAGATCCGGCAGGCGCGCCATCGTGCCGTCGTCCTTGAGGATCTCGCAGATCACCGCGGCTGGTTCGCAACCTGCAAGCTGGGCGAGGTCGCAACCGGCTTCGGTATGGCCAGCCCGTACCAGCACGCCGCCGGGCTGCGCCATCAGCGGGAAGATGTGGCCGGGCTGCACGATCGAATCGGCGTTGGCGTTGCGGGCCACCGCGGCTTGCACCGTGACCGAGCGATCCTGCGCCGAGATGCCGGTGGTGACGCCCTCGGCCGCTTCGATCGAGGTGGTGAAGGCGGTCGAGAAGGGCGAGCGGTTGTCCTTGACCATCAGCCCCAGCCCAAGCTGCTTGCAGCGCTGCTGCGTGAGCGTGAGGCAGATCAGGCCACGGCCGTGCTTGGCCATGAAGTTGATCGCTTCCGGGGTGACGTGTTCGGCGGCGAGCACGAGGTCGCCCTCGTTTTCGCGGTCTTCCTCGTCCACCAGCACTACCATCTTGCCGGCGCGGATGTCTTCGATGATGGCGGTAATCGGTGCCAGTACGCTCATGCCTTTGGTTCCCCGGCTTGCGATTCTTTTTCCCATGCGAGCATGCGCTCGACATGGCGGGCGATCAGATCGACCTCAAGATTGACCTTCGCGCCCGGTGCCAGGCGCTTGAGCGTGGTGACTTCCACTGTGTGCGGGATCAGGTTGATCGAGAAGTCGGTACCTTCGACGCGGTTCACCGTAAGGCTCACGCCGTCGACCGTGATCGAGCCCTTGCGCGCGATGTAGCCGGCCAGCGCACGCGGCGCGCGGATCACCAGTTCGTGGCTTTCGCCGATCGGCTCGAACTTCAGCACTTCGCCCACGCCATCGACATGGCCGCTGACCAGATGGCCGCCGATGCGGTCGGCCAGGCGCAGCGCTTTTTCGAGGTTCACTTCGCCGGGTTCGGCGAGGCCGACAGTGCAGGCGAGCGATTCGGCCGACACGTCGAACTGCATCCGCTGGCCTTCCTTGGCGATGACGGTGAGGCAGACGCCGTTATGGGCGATCGAGTCGCCGAGCGCAACGTCGGAAAGATCCCAGTCGCCAACGTCGGTGGTCAGGCGCACGCCTTGTTCGAGCGGGGTCACCGCCACGATGCGGCCGGTTGCGGCCACGATTCCGGAGAACATGCTTCGCTCCGCTTGTAAAAGCGGTGATTCTAGCCGATCGGCCGGGGTGGCGCCGCTTGCGGCAGGCGGGCCGGCGGCGCTGCCGGCGTGGGCGAGGCGCCTACGTGTGCCACGGCGCGGCCGTCACCGCTATCATGCCGCCATGCAGCTCATCCCCCGTGTGCTTCGCCGCATTGCGCGCCTTGTGCCGCACCTGCTCCTTGCCGCCGCATGCACCGGTGGCCTGCCTGCCCTTGCGCAGACCCCCCCCCTGGAACCCACCGCCGCCGAGCGCGCCTGGCTGGAAACCCACCCGGTGGTGCGGGTGGGGGTGGCGCGACAGGACTGGGCGCCGATCGAGCAGTTCGATGCCAGCGGCCGATATGTCGGCATGTCGGCTGAGTTGGTCGAGCAGATCGCCAGGCGCAGCGGCATCACCTACGAGATCCACGTCGAGCGCGATGCCGAGGCCTTGTTTGCCAAGGTGCGTGCGGGCGAGATCGACATCGTGCCTTCGATCGGCCGCACCGCCGGGCGCGAGCGCTACATGCTGTTCTCGCAGCCTTACCTTGATACGCCGGTGGTCATGATCACGCGGCGCGAAACCACGCGACTGACGCCTGAAGCCACGCTGGAGGGGAGTGCGGTTGCGGTCGAAGGCGGGTTTGCCGCCGACGAACTGGTGCCGCAGCGCTATCCGAAGGCCAAGGTGCAGAAGTTCGCCGATACCGCCAGTGCCTTGCGTGCGGTTTCCGACGGCCGGGCCGATGCCTACTTCGGCGCGCTGGCGCCAGCCTCCTTCGTGGTGGAGCGCGATCTGCTCTCCAATCTTGCGGTGAGAGGGCCGGTCAAGCTCGATACCGGTCTGCGCCTGGGCATCGGTCGCCATGCGGCGGCCCTGGCCCCGTTGCTCGATCGCGCGATCGCATCGATCGACTCGGGTACCCGTGAACAGATCGTGCGGCGCTGGATGCCGGTGTCGCTGCAGCTGGCCGCCGCGCCTTCCCCGCTGCAGCTCGATGAGGCCCAGCGTGCCTGGCTGGCGGCGCACCCGCGTTTGCGGGTGGGCTACATCGCCGACTACGCGCCACTGACCGAACTGGGCCCCGATGGCCGCATGCACGGCATGTTTGCCGACCAGATCGAACTGCTGGCGCGACGCCTCGGCGTGGGGCTGGAAACGCCGCGTGCCTTCTCGCTGGCCGATCTGCAGCGTGCCCTGGCGGCGCGCGAGATCGATATCGCCCTGGGTCTGTCGCGCAGCCCCGAGCGCGAGGAATTCGCGCGCTTTGCCGGGCCCATGCTGACCAATGCCACGGTGGCGGTGGCGCGTAACGACGGCGCCCTGTTCCGCGATCCGGGCCAGTACAACGGCAAGGTGCTGGCGATGAAGCGCGGGCATTTCCTGCTGCCGCGCCTGCAGCGCCAGTACCCCGGCATCCAGATCGTCGAATACGAAACGCTGGATCTGGCGCTTGACGCGGTCGCGCGCGGCACGGCCGATGCCAGCCTCAATGACCTGACCGCCGTGACGGCACCGCTGGGCGAGCGCTACGCGGGGGTGCTTCGCATCGTGGGCAGCTGGGTCGATGCACCGAGCGAACTGCACCTGGCGGTGCGCAGCGATTGGCCGGAGCTGGTTGGCCTGCTCAAATTGGCGCTCGATTCGATGACGCCGGCCGAGAAACATGAGCTGAGCCAGCGCTGGCTGGTGCCCAAGTACCGGTTTGTGCTGCCGTGGACCAAGCTGCTCAGCGTGGGGCTGCCGATCGTGGCGGTGCTTGGCTTCATCATCTGGCTGGTAGTGATGTGGAATCGCCGCCTGGCACGCGAAGTCGAGCGCCGCAAGGTCGTTGAAAAGGCCTTGGCCGACGCGCGCGATGCGGCGCTTGATTCGGCCGACCGCAAGGCCGCCTTCCTCGCCGCGCTTTCGCACGAGGTGCGCACGCCGATGAATGGCGTGATCGGCATGGTCGATGCACTGATCCACAGCCGGCTCGATGAAAACCAGCGCTACCAGATGGGCGTGGTCGGGCGTTCGGCCAGCATGGCGCTGACGATTCTCAACGACGCGCTCGACTACGCGCGGATCGAAGCGGGCCGCTTTGTGCTCGATCCGCAAGTCTCGGACATCCGTGCGATGGCCGAAGACGTGGCCGCGCTGTTCGCACCAATGGCGGTCGAGCGCGGCCTGCGCCTGCAGCTCTTCACCGCGCCGCAACTGCCGCCTCTGGTGCTCGACGGTGTGCGGGTGCGGCAGCTGATGGCCAACCTGCTCTCGAACGCGATCCGCTACACCGAGCATGGGGGCGTGAAGCTGCGGATCGATGGCGCACCGCTGACAACGCGCCGCTGGCGGCTGATCATCGAAATCGAGGATAGCGGTGCCGGCATTGCCGAGAGTGATCGTCACCGCCTGTTCCACCCCTTCGAGCCCCTCGGCGGACCTGGCGCACCCGGCACCGGGCTCGGTCTGGCCATCTGCCGTGCCCTAAGCGACGCGATGGGCGGGCGGCTTGAGCATTCGCCTGGCACCCTGGGCGGCAGCCGTTTCACCTTCACCGTCGAGGCGGACGCGCATCTGCTTGCGTCCAACGACGAACGCAGCCTGGTCGGCATCTGTGTTCGCCTGGCAGTGTCCAACAAGGCCTGGCGCTCTGAATGCGAGGCCTGGTTGCGTAACTGGGGGGCGCAGGTGGTCTCGGCCGAAGCGCGCGAATTCAGCCAGATCACCGTGTCGGACGGCGCCGCACCGCTGCCGGCGCAAGCCTGGGTGCGCCTGCTGCGAGGCGGCGCTACGGGGGCCGTCGCGGCCGCGCGCGAGAAGTGCCTCACCCTGAGCGCCGAACCGCTGTTGCCGAGCCGCTTCCTGCAAACGCTGAACAAGGCCTTGGCCCCGGCCGCGCCGCCGCCCGCCCCGCTTGCCGAGGCGCCGAGCAAGGCGCCGAGTGAGGCCGCCGCGCCTGGCACGCGCAAGGTGCTGGTGGTGGATGACGAGCCCCTTAACCTGCGTGTGGCAAAGGATCTGCTCGCGCTGATGGGCTTCGAGGTGGTGCTGGCGGGCGAATCGCAGGCCGGCTTCGAGGCGTTTTGCAGCGGCAGCTTTGCAGCGATCCTGCTCGACTACCGCATGCCGGGTGAAGATGGCATCAGCCTCGCGGCGCGGATGCGCCAGCGTGAGCGTTCACGCGGTCTGGTGCGTACGCCGATTGCGGCCGTCACCGCGGACGGCAGCGAGACGACCGCCAGCGCGTGTCTTGCCGCGGGCATGGATACCGTCCTGCTCAAACCGCTGACGCTTGAAACCCTCCATGCGACGCTCTCGCGCCTGGGCTGCCAGCCGGCGATGCCGCCGCAAGGCCTGATGCCGGAGCCCGAGTACGACGAAGAGGTTGAACCGCTGGCGCACCTGGCCGGGCTGGTCGGTTCGATGGACCGCGCGCACGACATTGCTGATGGTTTCGTGCATGCCTCCGGCGAAGATCTGGTCGAACTGCGCGACAAACTCGATGTGAATGATCTTGAAGCGGTGCGCTTTCTTGCGCACCGGGTCAAGGGCGGCGCCCGCAATGCTGGCTTCACCGGGGTCGGCGCGGCGGCGGCCGATCTGGAGCGATCCGCCAAGGCGGGGGATGTGGCGGCCACACGGCGCTTCACTGTGTCACTGACGGCGGCGCTCGATCGCCTCGCCGCCGAGTTGGATCGCATCAAGCCGCTGCTTTGAGGCGCCCGGCGCCGGCCGCCGCCTTCAGGGGGCCGGCGGCCGCAGGCGGATCGGGCCCGCCTGTTCAGGGCGGTAGCCGCGAATGCCTTCGTAGGCCTTGGCGATGTGGGCCATGTCGGCCGCTTCGTCGCCGGAGAGGCGCATGTACTCGCGAATGCCGATCGTGCGGGTGGCGAAGTCGATGTAGCCGATGCCCAGATCCAGCTTCGCGGCGTGGGCAATCCGCAGGAAGCCCGACTTCCAGTATTCCTGCCGCGCGCGCGTGCCTTCTGGCGCCATGGCGAGAATCAGGGTTTCACGGCGATTGATGTCCGCCACGAGGGATTCGATGAAGCCGCCCGCCGCTGCGCGATTGACCGGAATGCCACCCCAGCGGCGCAGGATGCGGTTGAAGGGGCCGACGAAGATCGTGTGCTTGCCCAGCCAGCGGATCGGCCAGCCGCTTGCCCAGCGGGTCAGCAAGCCAAGCGGGAAGTCCCAGTTCGAGGTGTGGGGATAGACGATCACCAGTACCTTGGATGCCGTGGGCGCAGGCAGATCGAGGCGCCAGCCGATCATGCGCAGCAGGGCAATGGCCCAGCGTCGGGGGCGTGCTTTGGCGATCGGGTTGGGCGTGGGCGACATGGTGGTACTTCCAGTGCTGCGGGCGGGCGACTATCCCAGCTTGCGCCGCGCCCGTCTACCCCGGCGCGCGCTTCACGCAGGGGTGGTCTGATCCGCGGGCGCGAGCCGAGGCAGATCGACGGTGAGGCGGGTGCCCTGGCCCGGTGCCGAATCGAGCGTGAGCTGGCCGCCGAGGCGGCCTTCGACCAGGTTGCGCACGATGTAGAGCCCCAGCCCGGTGCCGCCGGCACCCACGCGGGTGCTGAAGAAGGGCTCGAATGCGCGCCGGGCCGTGTCCTCGCTCATGCCGTTGCCGTCGTCTTCAAACACGATGCGCACATGGTCGGGATCGATCAGTTGCGCGCGCAGGGTCATGTGCCCTTCGTTGCGATCGTCAAAGGCATGCAGCAGGGCATTGTTGATGAAGTTGGTGACGATCTGTTCGAGCGGCCCTGGATAGCTGTCGAACTCGATCTCGGGCGGAATCTCGAGTGTCAGCGTCTGCGCCACATGGGCCAGGCGCGGCCTGAGTGCGGCGACCACGCCTTCGACGGTTTCCTTCAGGTCGAACCGGCGGCGGCGCTCGCTGGTCTGGTCGGCCGCAACCTGCTTGAAATTGGCCATCAGTTCCGAGGCGCGCCGTGCGCTGCGCTCGATCAGCGCCGCCATTTCAGCGCTATCTTCGGTGAATTGGGTAAGCGAAGACTTGCGCAGGCTCCCCTCTTCAAGGCTTTGCGCAAAGAGGCGAACCCGCTCGCGCAGGCTGCTGGCCAGTGTGAGCGTGTTGCCAAGCGGTGAGTTGAGCTCGTGGGCGACGCCCGCCACCAGCCCCCCCAGCGCGGCAAGCTTTTCGGCCTGCACCAGTTGCTGCATCGCCAGGCCCAGCTCGGCGTGCTTGGCGCGCAGTTGTTCGCTGCGGCGTTCAACCCGTGCTTCAAGTTCTTCGTTCATCGACTCGACGCGCCGCTGCAGCATGCGTTGCGCGGTGATGTCGATCACCGAAGTGAGCAGCAGATGCCGGCCTTCCGAGTTGAGTGTGGTGCCGGACATTTCAACGATGATCGGCGGCCCGTTGCGCGGCTGGCCATGCACCTGCATGCGGTCGACACGGCCGTCGGTCTCGATGCGGCGGATCACCTCCTGTCGCTCGTCGAGATTGCACCAGATCCCCAGATCGAGCGAGGTGTGGCCCTCGACGTCATCCGAGCTGAGTCCAAAGAGCCTGCGCCAGGCCGAATTGACCTTGACCAGCGTGGTGCGTTGCATGTCGGTCAGGCTCAAGGCGACCGGGCTGTGTTCGAACAGCGCCTCGAAGAGCTGCCGCGCGCCGGCGGCGGCGGCACGGGCCTGTTCGAGTTCGCTGACATCGGTTGCGGTCACCCGCAGCAGCTGATCGTTGCCGCTTCCCGATTCGATATGCCCGCGCACCAGCAGATGCCGCCCGCTGCGGTGGCGGACTTCACAGCGCGCTTCCATCGACAGGCCGCCGTTCTGCAGCGCCTGCCATTGCTCGAACAGTTCGTGGCGGCTGGCGCGGCTGATCTGGTGCAGAACGCGCCGGATCGGCTGGTCGACTTCGCCCGGCGGCAGGTCGAGCAGCGCCAGCAACTGGCTTGAGCAATGGGCCAGTTGGGTGCCGGGTACCCAGCGCAGCGAGCCGAGCGCGGCAATCCGCTGCGCTTCGTCCAGATCGGTGTGTTCGCGGCGCGCCTTGTCGTCGGCATTGCGCCGCGCGGTGATGTCTTGCACGACCCGGATCGTGCCGCTGAAGGCGCCAGTCTCGTCGTGCAGCGCAACGCTCAGCGTGTGCAGCCACATGGCTTGGCCGCGCACCGTTTCGCAGCGGATCTCTTCGCTGCGCGGCATCTGCGCGGTGGGTTCGGCGGCATGCAGCAGGTGCTCACCCATTGCGGCGGCAATGGTGTCACGCATATCGCGCGATGCGCTGCGGCCGATGATGTCCTCCCGCCGTACACCGAACAGGCGCTGGGCAGCAAGGTTCCAGAGCTGCACCTGGCCTTCGGCGTCGAGCACGACCAGCGCCACCGGCAGCGCGTCGATCACGTCTGCGAGCCGCCGCTCGCTTGCCCGCACGGCGCGTTCAGCCAGCTTGCGGCGGGTCTCGTCGCGCGCGTAGCCGAAGTAGCCGGTGAACCGGCCCTGGGCGTCGAACTCGGGCTTGCCGCTGCTGACATACCAGCGGAAGTCGCCGCTCGGGGTTTGCACGCCGTACTCAAAGTCGTAGTAGGCCTCGTGGGCCTCGAGCGTGCGCCGGTGGCGCGCCATTTCGTCGGCGTCGCAGATCAGGCCCGGGATCTCCCAGCGGCGGTAGCCCAGCAGGTGCTCTACCGGCACCTTGTGGCGCGAGATCGTGCCGCCAAAAAAGCGGGTGAAGCGCAGTTCGGCGTCCTGTTCCCACTGCCAGTCGGCGGTGAAGGCCGACAGGTTCTGCAGGCGCTCGAGCTCGTGTTGCGTTACGGCAACGCTACCCGCGCTTGCCCGCGCGTCTTTGCGTGCGCGCAGCAGGGCGAGCGTCGCGGCAAGCAGGGCAAGCGCGAGCAGGGCAACCAGCAACCAAGCCTGCATGGGGGCTCCGGGCGTAGCGGGATTTCAATTCTATGCCGAAGCCATGCGCTCTTGGTGGTGGCGCGCTGCGGCCCGCCGTGTGCTTGCCCTGGTGCGGCCGGCAGGCCCAGAATCCGGCGTTTTGCGGCGGCGCCCACCCGGTGCGGCCGATCCAACCGCGAGCCGCCATGAGCCAGAACGCGCAAGACGATCCCGCCAGCCTTGTCCCTGAACTTGCCAGCCTGCAGGCCGTTGCCCGGAGCATTTCCGACGCCGTGCTGCGCACGGTGCAATGGCAGAACGACATGCTCAGCGAGGAGATGGGCGCACCCGTCTGGCTGAAGATGGAGAACCTGCAGCGCACCGGTTCGTTCAAGATCCGTGGCGCCACCCACAAGATGCGCCGCCTGATGGCCACGCGCCCGGGCTTGCGCGGCGTGGTTGCGGTATCGGCCGGCAACCATGCGCAGGGGGTGGCCCGCGCGGCCGCCAGTGCGGGGGTGCCGGCAACCGTGGTGATGCCGGAAAACGCGCCGATCACCAAGGTGCAGTCATGCCGCCGCATGGGGGCGACGATCCTGTTGCATGGCGAGAACCTGGAGCAGGCGCGCGAGTTGGCCGACCGTATCGCGCTGGAGCAGGACCTGGCCTTCATGCATCCCTACGACGATCAGGATGTGATTGCCGGCCAGGCTTCGTGCGGGCTGGAGATGCTTGAAGACTGCCCCGACATGACGGTGGCCGTCGTGCCGCTGGGCGGTGGCGGCTTGCTCTCGGGCATCGCGCTGGCGCTGAAGCTGCAGCGGCCGGATATCCGCATCATCGGCGTGCAGACAGAAACCGTGGCGCCTTACCGCCACTTTCTGACTGACGGCCAGTTCGAGCCGGTTGCGCCGGGCGCCCACACCATCGCCGACGGCATCAAGGTCAAGGCGCCCGGGCGCTTTACCTCGCCCCTGATCGCGCGCTTTGTGGACGAGATCGTGACGGTGGACGACAACGCGATTGCCGAGGCGATTGTCGCTACCCTTGAGCGCACCCGCACGATCGCCGAGGGCGCTGGCGCGGTGGGCCTGGCGGCGCTGATGCGCGGCAAGGTCCGCCTGCGGCCGGACGATCGCGCGGTGGTCGTTATCTCGGGCGGCAACATCGACATGAGTCTGGTGGGGCGTTCGATCGACTACGGGCTGGCCTCAAGCGGGCGCCTGATGAGTGTCGCGGTCACCATCCCGGACAGCCCTGGCCGTTTGCTGGCCTTGCTGCGCACGGTTGCGGCGCTGGGCATCAACGTGCGCCATGTTGAACACCGACGCGGCGAATTGCATGTGCCGGTGGGCAAGACAGAGGTTATCCTGCAGATGGAAACGCGTGACTTCGCGCACCAGAACGAGCTGCTGCAGCAATTTGCCGCCGAGGGCATGAATGCCCGGAGCATGTTGATCGACTGAGTTGCCACGCCCCGGAGGCGCAATGCCGGATAACGCGACACCCATCCTGATCAGTGTCGAGTTGCGCTCGGTCGATGCACTGCTGGCCGTTGAGGGCAGCGCGCTGCTTGAAAAGCGGATCGACGATGCCACCGCGTTCCGGCTTTACGAAGGCGCATATCCGCTGCCGCGCCGGGCACCGCTGCGGATCGAACTGATCGTCGATCCGGCGGATCTGAGCCGTGAAGCCACCGTGTGCGCAGCGCTGCGCGGCCACTTCGAACTGGACTATGCGGCGCGCACGCGCGAGCTCGCCCGCCTGTTCGCCGCAGCGCGAACGGCGACGGCGGTTGGTCTGGTGTTTGTCGTGATCCTGCTGGCGATCGCCAATGCCATCGATGCGGAATCGCCCTCACAGCTTGCGCGCGGGATTCGCGAGAGCTTCACGATTTTTGCCTGGGTGGCCATGTGGCGCCCGGCAGAGTTGTGGCTCTACGAGCACTGGCCCATCCGCCGCCGCCGCGCGCTCGCGCGGCGCCTGGCTGCCGCACCGGTGAAGCTGGTGCCGCGCGCTGCGGTGGTCGGGCTGGCCTAGTCCTTGGCGGCCGGCGGCTTGTCGCGGTTGAAGCCGGTCACGACACGGTATTCGTAGAGGCGGCAGTCGATGTCGCCGTTCATCAGCGGTGTGCGGCGGCTGGCCTTGAGGCCAATCTTCTTCGGCAGCGCCGGGTCGCCACTGAAAAAGAGGCAGCGCCAGCCCGGGAAGGCGCGCTTGAGGTGGTCGCCCAGGTGCGGATACCAGCCGGCCAGTTCGCTCTGCGCTTCCGCGTTTTCTTCCTCTGCATGGCGCCGCTCGCCCGCCGCCGTCGGCGAAGTCAGGCGCACGCCGTAAGGCGGGTTGCACAGCAGCACGCCACTGTCTTCTGGTGCTTCCAGGTCGAGGATGTCGCTGGTGCGGAACTGCACCAGATCGTCCAGGCCCGCTGCGCGCAGGTTGTAGCCGGCGGCGTCGGTGGCGCGGCGGTCAATGTCGGCGCCGTACAGGCGTACATCGCTGGCCGGGCGCCGGCGTTGCAGGGCCATGGTGCGCTGCCGCTGCCACGCAGTCGGATCGAAACTCTTGAGCTGTTCGAAGCCGAAATCGCGTTCCGCGCCGGGCGGAATGTCCAGCGCCATCAGGCCGGCTTCGATGAGGAAGGTGCCACTGCCGCACATCGGGTCGAGCAGGGCTTCGTCGGGCTGCCAGCCGCTCAGGCTAAGGATGCCGGCGGCGAGGTTTTCCTTCAGCGGGGCTTCGTGCTTGGCGCGTTTGAAGCCGCGCCGCGTGAGCGATTCGCCCGAGGTGTCGAGGTAGAGCGTGCAGGTTTCGGCGGTGAGAAAGGCGTGCACCCGCACATCGGGCGATTCGGTGTTGATCGACGGGCGGGCGCCGAGCAGGTCGCGGAAGCGGTCGCAGACCGCATCCTTGATCCGCAGCGTGATGAAGTTGAGGCTGCGCAGCGGTGAGCGGATCGCGGTGACGTAGATGCGCAGCGTACGATCGACCTTGAAGTACTGCTCCCAGCGCTGTTCGCGCGCAAGGTCGTAGATGTCTTCCTCGCTGCGGTAGCCGCGTTCGGCCACACGCCACATCACCCGCGTGGCGAGTCGGCTTTCAAGGTTTACGCGCCAGCACAGCGGCCAGTCGCCGGCAAAGGCCACGCCGCCGTGCACCGGCTTCACGTACTGCGCGCCCAGCGCCGTCAGTTCGTCGGCAAGCAGGCCTTCAAGGCCGCGCGGGCAGGGGGCGAAGAAGTTTTCGGTCATGGCAGCGCGGCCTCAGAAGGGTTTGACGATCACGAGGATCACGACGAACAGCAGCGCGAGCGCCGGCAGTTCGTTGAAGACGCGGAACCAGACGTGGCTCTTGGTGTTGCGGCCGGCGGCAAAGTCGCGCAGCAGGCGGCTGCAGTAGCCGTCGTAGCCGGTCAGTAACAGAACGATGAACAGCTTGGCGTGCAGCCAGCCCTGCGACATCCAGCCATATGCAGCTTCCTTGCCGCCGTAGAAGATCATCGCGAGGCCGAAGATCCAGGTGCCGATCATCAGCGGCAGCATGAAGCGCTTGAGCTTGCGCGCCATCAGCAGCAGGCGCTCGCGCTCGGCGTGGCTGTCGGCCGGCACCATCGCCAGATTCACGAAGATGCGCGGCAGGTAGAACAGGCCGGCGAACCAGCTGACAACAAAAAAGGCGTGAAAGGCTTTGAGCCACATGTACATCATCGGGAGTTTTCCTTTTGAAGGTCGAACCAGGCGCGTGCCTGCGCCAGCCCGGCATCGACCGTGGGGTAGGTCAGCTGCACGCGAAGCTCGCGGTGCATGCGGGTGTTGTCGAGCCGGCGCGATTCGGACATGAAGGACAGCATCATCGGGCTGAGAACCCGTTCGAGCTCGCTGCGGCTTGCGCGTGGCGGGCGCGGCAGGCCGAAGGTGTCCGCCATGCGGTCGTACCACTCGCCCATGCGCAGCTCGGAATCGTCGGTCACATTCCACGCCCGACAATTGCCGCCCCGGAACAGCGCTCGGATCGCAAGCCGTGCAAGGTCGTCGGCATGGATGTGGTTGGTGAACACGTCTTCGCCGGCCGGCAATACCGGGTCACCGCGTTCGAGCCTTGCCAGATTCAGGCGTTCGGCCGCGTAGATGCCCGGCGCGCGCAGGATCGCGAGGCGGCAGCCGCTGCGGCGGGCAAAGTTGCGCAGGATGCGTTCGGCCGCGACCCGGCGTTTGGCGCGGGCGGTGCTGGCGCGCAGCGGGCGGGTCTCCGGCACCGATTGGCCGCGGCAATCGCCGTAGACGCCGGTGGTGCTGATGTAGACAAGGCGCCTTGGCAGGCTGCGGCGTGCCAGGGCCGCAGTGAGGCGACGGCTGCGCGGGTCGCTGTCACCGCGGTCGGGCGGTGGGGCAAAGTGCAACACGCTTGGGGCAAGGCCAGACAGGCGCTGCAGGCTGCGGGCTTCGTCCAGGTCCGCCCGCAGTGGCACCGCGCCCAGTGCGCGCAGGCACCTGGCTGCGTCGTCCCGGCGTACTACTGCGAACACGCGGGTGTGCCGCACAAGCAGCGGGATCGCGCGCGCGGCCACGTCGCCGCTGCCGATGATCAGCACCCGTTGCCGTGCAATGCGGCCGGCCGGGCGCAAGCCGGTGGCGGGGCGGGCGGGGCGGCGTTTCGGTTTCGGTTGGGCTACCATCCGGGGATTATCGCATTGCCGTCAAGCTCAAGAATCCCATGTCACATCACGTTAAAATTCAACCATCCGGTCTCGAATTCGCGGCCAATCCCGATACCTCTGTGTTGCAGTCCGCGCTCGACGCCGGGCTGATGTTGCCTTATGGCTGCCGCGACGGCGCCTGCGGTTCGTGCAAAGGTCGCGTGCTCGAAGGCTCGGTGGATCACGGCAAGTCGCCGGAAACCTCTTTGCCGGTGGCCGAACGGGAAACCGGCTTTGCGCTGTTTTGCTGCGCCAAGCCGACCTCCGACCTGGTGCTGGAAGTGCGTGACGTGCGCCGCCTGACCGACATCCCGATCAAGAAACTGCCGTGCCGGGTGCAGCGTATCGACCGCGCCGCCGACGATGTGATCGTGCTGACGCTCAAGCTGCCGGCCAACGATACCTTCCGTTTTCTTGCCGGGCAGTACATCGACTTTCTGCTTGCCGGCGGCAAGCGGCGCAGCTTTTCGATTGCGAACGCGCCCGAGCGGGAGGGCGAGATGGAGTTGCATGTTCGCCTTGTCGAAGGCGGCAGCTTCACCGGCCATGTTTTCAACGCCATGAAAGAGCGCGACATCCTGCGCTTTGAGGGGCCGCTGGGCAGCTTCTACCTGCGCGAGAGCGCCAAACCGATCGTGATGGTGGCCGGCGGCACTGGATTTGCGCCGATGAAGGGGCTGATCGAGCACATGATCGCGACGGGCAACCAGCGCCCGGTGACTTTGTACTGGGGCTCGCGTGATCGTGCCGGGCTCTACATGTTCGATCTGGCCCGCGAATGGGAAGGCGTGCTGCCCGGATTCAAGTTTGTCCCTGTCATATCCGATAAACCTGAGGCCGGCTGGCAGGGCCGCACCGGTCTGGTTCACCTGGCCGCGCGCGAGGATTTTCCGGACATGAGCAGCGTGCAGGTCTACGCTTGTGGGGCGCCACCCATGATCGACGCTGCGCGGGCTGATTTCACCGCGCATTGCGGTTTGCCGGCCGACGAGTTTTTTGCCGACGCATTCAGTTTTTCATCCGACAGCACTTCTACCTGAAACTGCGCGAATATGAGCCAAGCTGTTCTGATCACCCGCGAACCGGTCGTTAACAAGCAGCGCTCGATCACTGCAAACCGGCTCGTGGTACACGCGCCCAGCGTGCCGCTTGCCGTGGCCACCCTGAACGCGCTGGCTGAGACCTGGCCGGCCAGCCACACGGTCTTCGTCAGCCTGGGGCGCCTTGTGCCCACGGCCGAGCTGATGGCGTGGCAGATGCCGCCCAACACCATGATCGAGATCCCGGCGCCGGCGCTTGCTTACGAGCAGACCCGTGCCCTGATTCCGCAATTGCAGGAGGCTGGGATCAATGTTTGCCTGTCATGGTTCCAGCCGGGCATGGCAGTCCCCGAAGGGGCGGATTTCCGTTTCGTGCTGGCTGACGCCAACAAGACGCCAACGCCCGAGGGTTTCCCCGGCATTGCCATTGCCACTGGCTTGCCCGATCTGCAGGCCTTTGCGCAGGCGGTGAAGAATGGCTACGACGGGGCTTCCGGCTGGTTCTTCCTGCGCGGGGTGACGGCCGCCAAAGAGCTTGCGCCCTCGCACGCGCAGATCGTGCGCCTGCTCAACCTGGTGCGGAACGAAGCCGAGGTGAAGGACATCGAGGCGGCGCTCAAGCTCGACGTGGCGCTTTCATACAAGCTGCTTCGCTACATCAATTCGCCGGCTTTCGGCCTGATGGTCGAGGTGCAGTCCTTCCGCCACGCGGTCACGATCCTGGGTATGGACAAACTCAACAAGTGGCTTTCGCTGCTGCTGGTATCCGCCAGCAAGGATCCGCTGGCGCCCGCCCTGATGCAGGCGGCGATCGCGCGCGGCCGCTTCATGGAGCTGATCGGCGCGGCCTTCGTCGAGAAGCGCGAGGTCGATAACCTTTTTATCACCGGCGCGTTTTCGCTGATCCATGTGCTGCTGGGCTCCACACCCGAGGCCGTGCTGGCCGAGATGACACTGCCAGAGCCCATCACCGATGCACTGCTGCGCGGTGAAGGCATGTACAAGCCCTTCCTGGATCTGGCGCTTGCTTGCGAACGCCTTGATCCCGCCCAACTGGCCGAACAGATCGCCAAGCTCAAGCTGCGCGCCGGGGATGTGAGCAAGGCGCTGGTCGCCGCCGTGGCTTTTGCTGACAGTTTGCAATTCGGGTGAGCAAGATGGAACGACTGTGTCCCAAACATGGAACGCCGCTGGAATCGCGGGGCAAGCTCTGGCATTGCGAGGCCTGCAATGCGCTCTACAAGGTACGCGGTGAGTGCGGCGACTGCGGCAGCGAGCTTGAGAAGGTGGCGGCTTGCGGCGCCAGCAACTGGTGGTGCAATCGCTGCAACGAGCTCAAGTCGAAGTCGAAGATCAAGACGGAAATGGTCGCAGCCTGAATGCCGCGTATCCGGTGTGCAGAAACAAAAAACCGGCCATCTGGCCGGTTTTTTGTCTGGCGGGCCCGGCTTACTTCTGGCTCAGGACCCACTGCACCAGTTGCTTGGCTTCCGCGTCATTGACCTGCGGGTTCGGCGGCATCGGCACATTGCCCCAAACGCCAGCACCACCCTTCTTGACCTTTTCGATCAGCTTGGCCTCGGCGGCCTTGTCGCCCTTGTACTTGGCGGCGACGTCCTTGTAGGCTGGGCCGACGACCTTCTTGTCGACAGCGTGACAGGCCATGCAATTCTTTGCCTTGGCCAAGTCTGCGTTGGCCAGCGCAGCGCCGGACGACAGCACGCCGGCAATGGCGACGATGGTCAGAATGCGTTTCATGTCTCTTGATCCTCTCTAGGGTGGTTAGAGCAGCCGGGCCAGTCTAGCGCAACAACTCGGCCCTTGCCGAGTCCACATCCGCGCGGGCGGGGCCGCGATGCTCCCACTGCCTTGAACGCCCGGCAGGCGGCGACGTTGACGCAGGGCCAATTGGCAGTGGCTATCGGCGCGATGCTTGACGGCAAGGCAAGCGCGCCGCTATTGTCGGGCCATGCTTTCGCTTTCGGCCCTCGCTCTCCTGCTGAGCCTGATCTCCCTGACCCACTTCCTGGGTCTGGGCCGACTGCTGCGCCCCGCGCGCATCTAAATCCCAACCCCTCCTGTTGAGCAGTACCCCTCCGCCTTGCGGGATTCGTGCGTCTTCGCGCGTCCGCCGGCGGCTTCCCTGATCCCGAGGACTCCCCGATGTTGATGCTTCTGATGTTTGCGCTACGACTGCTGACCGACTGCCGGGCCGTGCAATTGCGGCAGCCTGGCAGTCCGGGTGTCCGTCTGATCGGGGCCCGCGCCGCGACTCGAAACCACCGTATCGAAAGCGCATCCAGGAGAAAACGATGTTGAAGCAGCCCGCCACCAAGTACCGAGCATTCGAACCCGTTCGCCTTGCCGACCGCCGCTGGCCGGATCAGGTGATCACCGAGGCGCCGATCTGGCTCTCGACCGACTTGCGCGACGGCAATCAGGCCCTCTTCGAGCCGATGTCCGGCGCCGCCAAACTCAAGCTTTTCAAGACCCTCGTCGCGGTCGGCTTCAAGGAAATCGAAGTCGCGTTTCCTTCCGCCTCGCAGACCGATTTCGACTTCGTCCGCACCCTCATCGAAGGCGGCCACATTCCGGATGACGTGACGATCGGCGTGCTGACCCAGGCGCGCGAACACCTCATCCGCCGCACCTTTGAATCGCTTGCCGGCGCGCGCCGCGCGATTGTTCACTTCTACAACGCCACTGCGCCGAACTTCCGCCGCATCGTGTTCAACACCGATCGTGAGGGCACCAAGGCGATCGCGGTGGAGAGCGCGCAGCTCGTCCAGCAACTCGCCGCCGAACGGCCGGAGACGGACTGGACCTTCCAGTACAGCCCGGAAGTGTTTTCCGGCACCGAACTCGAATTCGCCAAGGAGATCGTCGACGCGGTGACCACGGTGTGGGCGCCGACGCCCGCAAAGCGCGTGATCATCAACTTGCCGGCGACGGTCGAAGGCGCGACGCCGAATGTGTACGCCGACCAGATCGAGTGGATGCACCGCAATCTCGCGCGCCGCGACGGCATCATCCTCAGCGTGCATCCGCACAACGATCGCGGCTGCGCGGTGGCGGCGGCGGAACTCGCGGTGATGGCGGGTGCCGATCGCATCGAAGGCTGCCTCTTCGGCAACGGCGAGCGCACCGGCAATGTGGACCTCGTGACGCTCGCGCTCAACCTCTACACCCAGGGCGTCGACCCGAAACTCGACTTCTCCGACATCAACGCGGTCGCCCGCGTGGCGGAAGAGGTAACGCAGTTGCCGATCCATCCGCGCCACCCGTATGTGGGCGACCTCGTGTTTACCGCCTTCTCCGGCTCGCACCAGGATGCGATCAAGAAGGGCCTCGCGGTGCAGGACCCAAATGCGATCTGGGAAGTGCCCTACCTCCCGGTCGACCCCAAGGATCTCGGCCGCAGCTACGAATCGGTGATCCGCGTGAACAGCCAGTCGGGCAAGGGCGGCATCGCCTACCTGCTCGAAGAGCATTACGGCGTTGCGATGCCGCGCCGCATGCAGGTGGAGTTCGCTGCCGAAGTGCAGCGCCATCTCGATGATGTGGGCCGCGAAGTGACTGCGTCCGAACTCTGGCGCATTTTCCGCGAGACCTACCTCGCGGCCGAGTCGCCGGCCTATGTCGAACATCATCTGTTCGAGGCCGGTGAGCAGCAGGGCATCCGCCTCGTCACCCGTGACGGCGGCGTGGAAACGCGCCGCGAGGGCACTGGCAACGGCCCGCTCGACGCCGCGGTGCATGCGCTGGGATTGCCGGTGCGCGTCGTGTCCTTCGAGGAGCGCTCGCTGACGGCGGGCTCCGATGCGCGCGCGATTGCCTTCGTCGAGATCGCGATGGACGGCGTACCGGGCAGCGCGTTTGGCGCCGGCCTGCACGGCAACGTCACGACCGCTGCGATTCTCGCCTTGGTCAGCGCAGTCGCTCGGGCAACGCAAAGGATTTCAAGCTTCGACCAACCCGCCCCTGCTTCGGCGTGATCCGCCGCATGCAGGGCTCACGGCGGTGGCCGCGCTACCCGCGCGGCGCCGTCCGGCTCGCCAATCCGGCCATTGTTGAGTAAAATACTCAACAATTAAACGAGCCAGCGCCGCGATCGCACAACGATTCGCGGCGCCTCCACTTCATGCGTCACCCGCGCCTGGTCCTCTTTTCCGTCTGCTGCGTCGCCCTGATGTCCACCGTGGGCGTCGCGTTGCCGTACCCGATCCTCTCGCCGCTGTTCATCGATGGCCCGGTCAACGGTTTCACCCACTGGGCCGGGCTCAACCCGAAGCTGCTGCTGGGGATCGCGATCGCGCTGAACCCCTTCGGCATCCTGCTCGGCAGTCTGGTGCTGGGACCGATGTCCGACCGTTACGGGCGCCGCCGCATCATGCTGGCGACGCTGACACTTGCGATTCTTGGCTACGCGCTGAGCGCCTTTGCGTTGGTAAGCGAGAACTTCCCGCTGTTCGCGCTCGCGCGCTTTGCGACCGGCCTGTGCGAAGGCAATGCTGCGATCGCCCGCGCGATTGCCGCGGATCTGCATCCTCAGATCGACAAGACGCGATCGTTCTCGATGGTGAATGCTTCGCTCTACATCGGCTGGCTGGTCGGGCCGCTGCTGGGCGGATTCCTGATGCCGCTCGGGGCGTGGGTGCCCTTTGTGGTGGCGGCGGCGATGATGTTGCCGGCGCTCGTGCTGCTTGCCTGGCTGGTGCCGAACACCGGCGCCAAGGTGGATTTGAGCGGCCGTGGCTGGCTCACCTTTGCGCGCGAGCAGCACGCCTTCCGCTTGCTGGAAGACCCGGCGGTGCTGCGGATCTTCTGGTTGCAGCTCGCCTTCACCTTTGGCCTCAACGGTTTCTACGAGTTCTATCCGCTCTGGCTGGTCGAGTTCGCGCGGCTTGGGCCAACTGGTATTTCCTGGGTTACCGCCGCGCTCTGTGCGGTGATGACGCTGATGAGCGCGGTCGTGTGGCCGCGCATCGGCGCCCGCTATCGGCCGCTCGGGGCGGCGCGCGCGATGGCCTGGTGCGCCGCTGCCGGGTTCGCGGTGCTCGCGAGCGGGCTGGAAATGCCGGGCCTGGTTGTGATCGTGCTGCTCGGCGCGCCACTCGCAATCTACGGCACCTCGATGCCGGTGTACTGGTCGCAGGCGTTTGATCGCCACGGGCAGGGCGCGGTGATGGGTCTGCTATCGACCACCTTCTGCCTGGCAAACGTGGCGGTGGCCCTGGTTGGTGCAGCGCTGATCATGCTCGATACGCGGCTGGTGCTGGCGCTCAGCGCCATCGCGTGCTCCGTGGCTGCGGCGCGGTTGGGGGGCGTTCTGCGTCATGGCGCGCCCAGCGTCGCCGCGGTGTAAAGCCGGATGCTGAACATCCGCCCCGCGACAGGCCGCGATGCGGCCGCCGTGGCCGACGTCCTGCTCAGTTCGCGCAAAACCCTGATGCCCGCGATCCCGCTGGCGCACGATAACGAGTCGATCCGCAAGTGGGTGGCCTTGCACCTGATCCCCTGCGGCCACGTACTGGTAGCTGAACGTGGCGCGCGCGTGCTGGGTTTTTGCGCGCTGGCGGAACGGGGCGGCTGCGGCTGGGTGGATCAACTCTACGTGCGCCCGGAGGCGGTTGATTCGGGCATCGGCAGTGCCTTGCTCGGCTACGCGGTGTGCGAGCTGCCCTTCCCGGTGCGGCTCTGGTGCTTCCGCGACAACCCACGCGCCTGCCAGTTCTACGAGCGGCGTGGTTTCGAGGTCTTGCTCAAGCGCGAAGGCGGCGCGGCAGACAACGAAGAGGGCTTGCCGGACATCCTCTACCAGCTTTCCGATCGCCGCCTCGAAGACTAAGTCTCCGCGACGGCGGGTTCTGCCGATAGCGCATGCACCCACGCCAGCGCCGCCAGGCGCGCCCCCGCGGCGCGCATCGCCGGAATGCCCAGTTTGCGGCAGGCCACCAGCAGCGCGACCGGGTCGCCGGCCTCACCGGCTTCGGCCACCGCCAGCCAGTCGGCGCAGGGGCCGCTGCGTTCGAGCAAGGCTTCGCGCACGGCGGGCGTGAGCGCGAGCGGTTCGAGCGCGGTGCGCATCGGTACCTGCAGCAGCATGTCGAGTTGTGAAAACAAGCCGGTGACGAAGAGATCGTCGCGCGCCGCCGGCGCGATCTTGTCGCCCAGTTGTTCGAGCATGCGCGCGCGCACCAGCGCCGTCTCCATCATTGCATCGCCGTCAGGCCGCTTGGCACTGGCGCAGACCAGCAGCGCGAGCCAGCGGTAGAGCTGTTCGCGGCCGAGCAGCAGCAAGGCCTGCTCGATCGAGCCGATTGAATGCTGCAAGCCGCCCGATGCGGTGTTCACATAGCGCAGCAGCCGGTACGAGAGCGCCATGTCCTGCTTGAGCGCGGCGGCAATCTCGCTGTTCTCGGTATCGGCGCCAACCCGCGCCAGCAAAGCCGCGGCATGCAGCAGGCCGGGCGCGAGCCGGTTGCCCTGCCAGTCGCCGCGCAGTTGCGAAAAGGCGCCGCTCGCTTCGCTGCAACCGAGCTTCCACGCGGCGTCGAGCGCATCGAGGGTATCGACTGCAATGGCCGTGCGCGGCACCAGCGGGTACTGGCTTGAAAGCTGCGCATGCCAGCGCTGCAGGGTTTCGGGCGGGTTGGCGAAATCCAGCACGAAGCGGTCGGCAAGCCAGGCAAGCGATTCGAACCAGGGCGATCCGGGCGATGCATCCAGGGCAATCTGCAGGCCGGCGCGTTGCAGCGCCCGCAGGCGGGAAATCGTATCCGGCGCCGCCGCCTGTTCGGCGTCGCACGCGTGAAGCCGCAATACCGCATGCAGTGACGCGAGCCGGGGCAGTGAACCGTGAAGCAGCGCGCCTTCATCAATGGCCAGCCAGGCACGCCGCTGCCCCGGCCAGTGCTCGGCAAGCGCGAGCAGACGCGCAATCAGGATGTCATCGAGCAGCGCGCGGACGCGCGTGGACTGTGCGGCAATCTGGGCGCCGTGGCCTTCCTGCAGCGAAAACAGGTAACCGGTGCTGCGCCGCTGGCGGTCGAGCAGTACTTGCTGCAGCAAGGCACCTTCGGCGGCGGCGGGATCGGCTTCGGGCGTGGCCGCTACCGGGTGCGGCTTGGCAATCGCATGGGCGTTCTTTGGCGCTTCGGTATCTGCGGGTGGGGTGGTGCGCCGAGCGTTGCCGAGCAGGCGTGCGATCCAGGACAGCATGTGAGGCCCTCCGCGTGAAATCGCTTCCAGCATCGGGCCGCAGCGCGGCGGGTGTCAATCGCCGCGCTGACGGGCCAGACAGATCGGCTGCGCTCAGGCGCCGAGCAAAACGCCGCCCGCGATGGCAATGGCGCCACCGGCCACGCGCTGGACTTGCTTGCCCAGATCGCTTTGCGGCAACTGGCGGCCCAACAGCCAGCCAAGGCCGTGCAGGGCTGCGCTGGCAAGCGCGAAGCCGACGGCATAAGCCAGCAAACCCGCGCTGCCCTTCTCAGCCACATGGGCCGCGCCGTGGCACAGGGCAAATACGCTGACCAGCGGCAGCGACAGCGCAAGCGGCAAGCGCACCAAGGCCGCGATCATCAGGCCCAGTACCAGCACCGAGGTGGCAATGCCGAACTCGACCAGGGGCAGGTGCATGCCGGCATTGGCCAGTGCCGCCGCAGCAAGCATCGCCCCGACGAAGGCTGCGGGCAGCGCCCAGCGCGCCGCGCCACCTTGGCGGGCCGCATACAGACCGACCGCCAGCATGGCCAGCAGGTGATCGGCGCCGCCGAAGGGGTGGGCGAGCCCGCTTGCGAGGCTCAGCACTTCATGGCCGGGGTGGGCGAGCGCGGTACCCGAAGCCATGACGAGGCCGGCAGCGAGCAGGGGGCGGATGGGTCGCATGGGTGTTCTCCTTGGAAGGTCAGGCGGGGGCAAGCATGCCCTGGGTTTCGATGAAGGCGATGATGTCTGAAAGTCCTTGCCCGGATTTGAGATTGCTGAAAACAAACGGCTTTTCTCCGCGCATTTTTTTCGCATCGCGGTCCATCACTTCGAGCGATGCACCGACCAGCGGGGCCAGGTCGATCTTGTTGATCACCAGCAGATCGCTCTTCGTGATGCCGGGCCCGCCCTTGCGCGGGATCTTGTCGCCGGCCGAGACGTCGATCACGTACAGCGTCAGGTCGGAGAGTTCTGGCGAGAACGTCGCGGCGAGGTTGTCGCCCCCCGACTCGACGAAAATGATCTCCAGTCCCGCGAAGCGCTGGTTCAGGCGGTCGATCGCTTCTAGATTGATCGAGGCGTCTTCGCGGATCGCGGTGTGCGGGCAGCCGCCGGTCTCCACGCCGATGATCCGCTCCGGCGCCAGCGCCTCGTTGCGGACGAGGAACTGCGCATCCTCAGCGGTGTAGATGTCGTTGGTGACGACGGCGATGTTGTACTTTTCGCGCAGTGCCTGGCACAGCGCAAGGGTCAGGGCGGTCTTGCCGGAGCCGACGGGGCCGCCGATGCCGACGCGGAGGGCTTGTTGGGTGGTCATGGATTTGGATTTGTTTGTTGGCTGTGCCGCAGGCTGGCGCTTGCCCAGTACAGCGGCACGTTGGCCGGGAGTCCGTCCCGGCGGCCGGGTTCCTTTCTCTTGCTTGCCCAAGAGAAAGGAACCAAAGAGAAGGGCACCCGAAGTAGTGCAGTGTTTGCACACACTGCCCGCTCCAGCGGCGCGGAGCAGTGCTCCGCGAAACCCCGCTTACGCCGTTCGCGGTCAGACGCTGCGTGTCTGACTTCCCTGCGCTGCTCGCGAAGTCGGGCGGCTGCGGAACTCGGCCCTGCGGGCCTCAAACAGTCCGCGCCGTCGGCGCTGCGCGCCGATGCCCCGAGTTCGCTGCGCTGCTCGGCGCTCTCGACGGGACCCGAAGTCAAAACCGTCGCAGTTTCACCGTGCACCACGCCTTCGTAGCCCGGATGCAGCGCAGCGTAGTCCGGGGCTGGGCACGAGCGGTACGAGCGGTCAAACGTCGACGTTTTTCCCTTCCCCTCTGAAACGCCGAGCAGCGCAGAAGCTTCGGGTTCCGACGCGTAGCGGCGGTGGCGAGGACTGTTTGAGGCCCGCAGGGCCGAGTTCCGCAGCCACCCGATACTTCGAGCAGCGCAGGGAACCCCTTGCGCAGCAAGGGGCGTTGAAGCGGGGCGATTTTCTTTGGGTACTTTCTTTGTTCGTACAAAGAAAGTACCCCGCCCGCCGGGGCGGGACCCGGCTTCATCGGACACACCGTTAAACAGTGGTAACCGAATCGAAGCCGTGAGGAAGAAGTACATGCCGCCGTTCATGACCTGAACAACCTCGTGTACTGCGTCTCGTGCATCGCACTCGCCCACGCCAGCCCTGGCGTGAAGTTCTCCCATTCGTCCGGCGCGATCGTCATCGCAGCGCGTGCCAGCGAGGGAATCGGTTCGCCGAGGGCGACGAGCAGGCGCTGGCCGGCGCTTTGGCCGAGCGGCACGATCTTCACCGCTGCCATCACTTGGTTTTCCAGCCACGCCCACAGGTAGGCGACGACAGCGTCTTCGGGCGGCAGGGTCCAGGCGGCCGCGGCGGCTGACCAGGCGGCAGGGTAGGAAAGCTCGCCGATGCCGGTCAGCGCCTGGCGGGTGAAGGCGGGCAGGGTGTCGAGTTCGCGCAGCAGGCGGGCGCAGGAGTAGCCCATCTGCACGGTTTCGGCACGCAGCTCCATGGATTCGCGCGTAGCGAGGAATTCGGCATCGAGCCGCAGCACCTCGTTCACTTCGCCGGTGCGCCAGGCGCGCATCATCGCGACCAGCGCCGGGGCTTCGCAGCGCGCGATGCCGTAGCGCATCAGGTCGCCGATCCATACGCGGGTGCCGGCTTCGTCGGTGACCCAGCCGCACTCCACGGCCCATTCGAGCCCCTGCGAATAGCTGAACGCGCCCACCGGCAGAGCCGGGCTGGCCAGATGCAGCAGGCGGGTGAGGGCGGCAAGCGAACTCACGCACCGCCCGCCATCATGTGGATCTTCGCTTCGGTGGCGCCGCGCTCGCTGTGGTGGTGGCCGTGGGCGTAGGCACCGGCTTCCGGTTCGAAGGCGGCGGTGACCTTGCGCACGGTGGCGCCAAGTCCGACCAGCATGGTTTCGAGCACATGATCGGCCTGGATGCGCAGCCAGCCGGCCCCCACCTGTACCGCCACGTGCCGGTTGCCAAGGTGGTAGGCGGCACGGGCGAGTTCGAACGCGCTCGCGCACTGTGCTTCGAGCAGCGACTCGGGTGCCGACACCACTTCGACGACGCGGCCGTCCTTGGCCAGCAGCAGATCGCCGCCACGCAGGATGGTGCCCCGCGGCAGGAAGAGGCCGACTTCCTCGCCGTTGGCCAGCGCGGTGCGCAGCCGGCTCTTGGTGCGGGCGTCGAAATTGAGTACCAGTTTTTCAGTCGGCGCGGTATCGCCGGTGTAGAGGGTTTCGATCAGCAGCATGGTCGTTCGTCGCGGGTAAGTGGGTGCGTTGGCGGGATGGCTGGCAGATGCTTCATGGCCGCTCGCTCATCGCCAGTTTGATGCCGATGCCGACGAAGAGCGTGCCGCCAAGTCGTTTGACGATGCGGCCGATGCCCAATATCTGCACGCGTTCGCCAAGTCGGCTCGCCGATTGCGCGTAGATCCAGTGAACGATCAGCACGGTGGTGGCGATCGTGAGGTACATCGTTGCGAACTGGGCCGCCAGCGGTGCCTGGTGGTCGACGAACTGCGGCAAAAAGGCCGAAAGGAAAACCAGCGTCTTGGGGTTGCCGCTGGAGACCACAAAGGCCTCGGCGAACAAGGCGCGCTTGCTGCGAAGTGCTGGCGCTTTCGCGGCGCCTTCCGGGGCGCCTGCGCTCGCCCTGGCCGACGCAAACTGTTTGAGACCAAGCCAGATCAGGTAGCCTGCGCCGAGAAACTTCATCACCGTGAAGAAGGGCGGGAAGGCCGCGATCAAGGAGCCGACGCCCAGGGCGATCAGCACCACGATTACCAGTTGCGACGTGAGGTTGCCGAGAATCGTCGGCAGCCGTGCATGCGCACCGAACAGCAGGCTGTTGCGGATCACCAGCAGCACGTTCGGGCCGGGCGAAATCGTGGTGGCGAGATAGGCGGAGGCGAAGATCGCCCAGGCGTGCAGTTCCATGCTCAGGGCTCCGCCACCGCGAGGGGTTTTTCCATGAACACCGAGAGCGGATCTTCAGCGTAGTCGCCGAAGGGTGGCCGGTAGCAGTAGCCGGCGCGCTCGTAGAGGCCCAGTGCTTCGGGTTGGTGGATGCCGGTTTCTAGCCGCGCGAACGGCAGACCGGCCGCTACTGCGTCGGCTTCCAGCGTGGCAAGCATACGGCGTGCGATGCCCAGACCACGGCAGCGCGGCGCGACGAACATGCGCTTGATCTCGGCATAATCCGAACAGGCGAGATACGCGCCGCAACCGACCACATCCCCCGCCAACTGCGCGGCGAAGAAGCGCACGTTCGGCTTACGCAGTGCATCGACATCGAGCAGGTGATTGCTCTCAGCCGGGTAGAGCCAATGCATCAGCGCATCCAGTTCAGCGATGAGGTCACGGATCGCCGGCTCGCCGGGGTCGGCGGGTACGATGCGAAGGTCGGCGACGGTGACCATGATCAGAACAGGAAGTAGCGCTGCGCCATCGGCAGCGAGCTGGCCGGTTCGCAGGTCAGCAGCTCGCCATCGGCACGCACCTGATAGGTCTCTGCGTCCACGTCGATGCGGCCGCACCAGTCGTTATGGATCATGTGCGACTTGGTGACGCCGCGGATGTTCTTCACCGCCACCAACGGTTTCGACAGCCCGAGCTTCGCGACGCTGCCGTTGTCGAGCGAAGCCTGCGAGACGAAGATCACCGAGGTCTTCAGGGCACGGCCGAAGCTGCCGAACATCGGGCGGTAGTGCACCGGCTGCGGGGTCGGGATCGAGGCGTTGGCGTCGCCCATCGCAGCGGCGGCGATCATGCCACCCTTGATGATGAGGCTGGGCTTCACGCCGAAGAAGGCAGGCTTCCACACCACCAGATCGGCGAGCTTGCCGACTTCGATCGAACCGACCTCATGCGCGATGCCGTGCGCGATGGCGGGATTGATCGTGTACTTCGCGATGTAGCGTTTGGCGCGGAAATTGTCATTGCGCTCACCGTCGCCCGGCAGCGCGCCGCGCTGCACTTTCATCTTGTGCGCGGTCTGCCAGCAGCGGATCACCACTTCGCCAACCCGGCCCATGGCCTGCGAGTCGGACGAGTACATCGAGATCGCGCCGATGTCGTGCAGGATGTCTTCGGCGGCGATGGTCTCGCGGCGGATGCGGCTCTCGGCGAAGGCCACATCCTCGGCGATCGAGGCGTCGAGGTGGTGGCACACCATCAGCATGTCCAGATGCTCGTCGATGGTGTTCACGGTGTAGGGCCGCGTCGGGTTGGTCGAACTCGGCAGCACATTGGGCAGGCCGGCGAGCTTGACGATGTCCGGCGCATGGCCGCCGCCCGCGCCTTCAGTGTGGAAGGTGTGGATGGTGCGGCCCTTGAAGGCGGCGGCGGTGTCTTCGACGAAGCCCGATTCGTTGAGCGTGTCGGAGTGGATCGCGACCTGCACGTCGTACTGCTCGGCCACCGCGAGGCAGTTGTCGATCGCGGCCGGCGTGGTGCCCCAGTCTTCGTGCAGCTTGAGCCCGATCGCGCCGGCTTCGATCTGCTCGGCGAGCGGGCCGGGCAGCGAGGTGTTGCCCTTGCCGAGGAAGCCGAGGTTCATCGGGAAGGCCTCGGCCGCTTCGAGCATGCGCGCGATGTGCCAGGGCCCTGGCGTGCAGGTGGTGGCGAAGGTGCCGGTGGCCGGCCCGGTGCCGCCGCCCAGCATGGTCGTCACGCCGCTCATCAGCGCTTCGTCGATCTGCTGCGGGCAGATGAAGTGGATGTGCGTGTCGATACCGCCAGCGGTGATGATCATGCCCTCGCCGGCAATGATCTCGGTGCCGGCGCCGATGGGGATCGTCACGCCGGGCTGGATGTCCGGGTTGCCGGCCTTTCCGATCGCGGCGATGCGGCCGTCCTTCAGCCCGATGTCGGCCTTGACGATGCCCCAGTGGTCGAGGATCAGCGCATTGGTGATCACCGTGTCGGCCACTTCGTGCGAGAGCTTCTGGCCCTGGCCCATGCCGTCGCGGATCACCTTGCCGCCGCCGAACTTCACTTCCTCGCCGTAGAGGGTGAAGTCCTTCTCGACTTCGATCCACAGTTCCGTGTCGGCGAGGCGCACGCGGTCGCCGACGGTGGGGCCGAACATTTCCGCGTAGGCGCGGCGGGAGATTTTTGTCATGGTCGTATCGGGAGTAGGGAGTGGTGAGTGGTGAGCAGGGCGCTGCGGGTGGGTTTACTCCCCACTCACGACTCCCGACTCCCCTTCAAGAGCGCCCATCACCAGGCCGCGGAAGCCGAACACCTTGCGTTCGCCCGCCAGCGCGACCAACGTGACCGTGCGGGTCTGGCCCGGCTCGAAACGCACTGCGGTACCCGCAGCGATGTCGAGGCGGAAGCCGTGCGCGGCGGCGCGGTCGAAGTCCAGCGCGGCGTTGGTTTCGGCAAAGTGGTAGTGCGAGCCGACCTGGATTGGGCGGTCGCCGGTGTTGGCGACGACCAGCGTGATCGTCGGCCGGCCGACGTTGAGTTCGATGTCGCCTTCGGGCGTGTCGAGTTCTCCGGGAATCATGCGGGGTTCCTCCGGAACAGGGTCTTGTAGTAGATCGCGTTGGCGGCCCACACGCCATCGGGCGAGCAGGCGTAATCGGGCAGGCCGCCGGCGTACTGCCAGCCAAGGCTGCGGTAAAAATCCTCTGCCGGCGATCCGGCTTCGGTGTCGAGGTAGAGCAGGCCGCGTTGCAAGGGCGGCGCGCTCTCCTCCAGTGCGGCCATCAATGCGCGGGCCACACCCAGCCGGCGCGCGCTGCGCAGCACCAACAGCTTTTGCACTTCAGCGCGGTTGCGACCGTTCTGCTTCGTGGCGAGTTCGAGCTGTACCGTGCCAATCGCTTGCCCTGCCTTGAACGCGAGCCAGATGATGCGAGAGCCGTCGGCAACGGACGCGGCGAGCCCGTCCACCCAAGCCAAAGCGGTTTCGCGGTTGATCGGCAGCACGAAGCCGACCGATGCGCCCCCCTCGACAGCGTCGATCAGCAGGTTTGCGAGGGCATCGCGGTGGGCCGCGAAGCGGGCCGGCGTCAGCCGTTCGATCTGCATGGTCTTACCAGCCTCGTGCCCCAAACTTGTAGTTGCGCGATTCGGCGGTCTTCGGCGGCGGCGATGCTTCGGCCACGGCGATGGGGGCCGCTTTGCGCGGCACTAGAACGTCGCGCAGGGTCAGCAGCATCACCAGCAGCTCCTCGTCCTCGGCCAGGTCTTCGATTTCGGCAAGACGGGTGCGGGCGTATTCAGCGTCCTGCACCAGTCGGTCGAGGTCGATGCTCTGGTCGAGCTGGCGGCGAACCTGGAGTTTGAAGCGGGCGAGCAGACGGGCGTGTTCGATCTTGTCTTCCATGGCGTTTTTGAGTGCGTGAGAGTCAGATGATCGGGTGGTGCACCGTGACCAGCTTGGTGCCGTCGGGGAAGGTGGCTTCGACCTGGATCTCGGGGATCAGCTCGGGGATGCCGTCCATCACATCGTCGCGGGTGAGCAGCGTGGTGCCGAAGCTCATCAGCTCGGCGACGGTGCGGCCGTCACGCGCGCCTTCCATGATGGCGGCGGAGATGAAGGCGACCGCTTCCGGGTAGTTGAGCTTGAGCCCGCGCGCACGGCGTCGTTCGGCCAGCAGTGCGGCGGTGAAGATCAGCAGCTTGTCTTTTTCGCGGGGCGTCAGTTCCATGGGGTTCTCGCGGAAATCAGGTGTTCCAGATGCGGGGTGGGCAGGCCGGGCGGCCAAGCAGTGTCGGCCGGGAAAGCGCCCAGAGGCGGGCGAACCAGTGGCGTGCGGCTTCGGCGTCGTCGCCACGATAGCGCGCGACCAGCAGGCCGGGAAGCCGTGTCACGGCACCCCGCCCCTCGGCCGGGTTCTCCGTCCGGCAGATGTCGAGCAGCGTGGCGTCGATAACAGGCGCCGCAATCAGCAGGCTGCCGAATACGGTGGCGCCACCGAGCGCAGTGGGTGAGGCAAGCCGAGCTTCGCCCCCCTGCAGGACGGCACGTTCGACGAACACCGGCCGGGCGTCGCGGCTGATGCGTACCTGCGTTTGCATGCGCCCATGCTCAAAGCGCTCGCCGCGGGCGCGGCGCCCGAGACACCAGAGGTCGAAACCGACAAAGCGGGCATCGCCGCTGAGCTGGACGTCGAGCGTGGCAAGGCCGTCGGCATGGTCGAACACCATGCTCTCTTGCGGTAGCCATTCCAGGCTGCCGCCGGTGGCGAGCTTGAGGCGTATGTCTTGCCGGGCGCGACGGCCGTCCGCGCGATACCACTTCCCGGCGCCTGGTGTGGTCAGCAGCGCTTGGGCGCCGGGGCCGACCGTGACGTCGATATCCAGTGTGTCGCCGCCGGCGATGCCGGCGGGCGGATGTAGAAGAATCGCGTGACTGAGCGCGTCGCCTTCGGGGTACAGGGCCTTCTGGACCCGCAGCGGGCCGAAGTGCTCCCGCCGGCTGAGCACCGTGCGGGCTTCCCTCCGCTCAAACTCCAGGGCGAGGCGCGCTTGCCAGGCCTGCGGGTTTGCCGCGTGGCCGGCGCCGCACAAGCCGGCAGCCGGCACGCAGTCAGTTTTCTCTGCTCTCTGCAAGGATTGGGTGTTCGCCCGCATCCCTTTACTTGAGCAAGACTCGGGCCATCGAAGGGTGACGTCTGAGTGCGAGGCAGAGCCCGGGGGAGCGCGCCATCCATCAGCGTGCAACCGCACCGTCCGGGTGCGCGGCAATGAAGGCGTCAAGCGCGTGGCACCGACTTGGTGCGACATGTTTACTGCCGGACTTCGCCCTGGTTTCCGGGGCCGGGAAGCGCGATGCTGGATCGCCATGGATTGATGTCGAGCCCACCGCGCCGGGTGTAGCGCGCCCAGACTTCAAGGCGATCCGGGCTGCATTGGCGGGTGATGTCCACGAAGATCCGCTCGACGCATTGTTCGTGGAATTCGTTGTGGGTGCGAAAGGAACAGATGTATCGCAATAGACCTTCGCGATCGATGCTTGCACCGCGATAGCGGACGACCAGCATGCCCCAGTCGGGCTGGCCGGTCACCAGGCAGTTCGACTTGAGCAGATGCGAATACAGCGTCTCGTCCACCTGGGCGCCGCTTGCGCGAAGCAGTTCGGGCCGCGGTTCGTAGGTGTCGATTGCGATGTCGAGCGTATCGAGCAGCACGCCTTCGGGGTAGGCCAGCTCGCGCTGCGGGCGGCAATCGAGCGTCTCGATCTGCACGAGCACCGGCGCGCCGGCCGCGGCAGACAGGTCGCGCATGATCGTGCTGCGCACCGCATCGACCGACTCGAATCGGGTCTGATTGAAGCTGTTGAAGTAGAGCTTGAGCGACTTGGACTCGATCAGGCAGGGGGATTGCGCCGGGACTTGCAGGGTGCCGAGCGCGACCATCGGCTTGCCGCGCGCGTTCAACCACGATAGTTCGTAGGCGTTCCAGAGGTCGTGGCCGGTGAAGGGCAGGTCTTCACCAAGCCCGATTTCGGCCCGTTTTCCGCTGCGCGGAATCGGGAACAGAAGCTGCGGCGCGTATTGGTCGCAATAGCTCACGGCTTTGCCGAGCGGCGAGGCCTCAGGCGCGTTTGAAGGGTTTTGGCTCTGGGTCACGGATGCGGTCTCACGAGATGACACACTTTTTATAACTACGCGGCACGTCGTACCCCTGTGCAACGGATTTGTTCTGCCTATATTACAAACAGGCCGGTAAGTTCGTATCGGTCGGTTCAGCGAAGGAGGGCCAATGGAGGTAAGTCCCCTTTCGGGGAGCGTCGTCCAGACACCCGATGCGCAGCAGGCTGCTCAAGCCAGGGAAGCCGCCACTACGCGTCAGGCTCAGCAGTCCGAACGTGATCGGTCTGAACAGACCGAACAGGTGAGGCAGCCAACCCAAACGACGAATCTCAACGGACAGACTATCGGACAAGTGATCAACGTCAAGGCGTAGCACTTCAGTACAGGGCCCTGAGCGGGCCATTGGGGGCGCAGCCCCCGGCGACTGCGTGTCGCCCGCGTGCCTGGCACGCAAACCTCAGGTTCCAGGAAGCGGTTGCTTCAACAAGGAACCAAAAAGAAAGCCCACCGAGAGGTGGGCTTTCTTGTTTATTCGGTGCCGAATCGGCTTGGCAAAGCGGCGTTGTACTTGCCGTCTGCGCTTACTCCGCGCGCTCTTCCTGATCGAGCTTCTCAAGAAACTCGGCGATATCGTCGTGCTTGGGCCATGCGGCAAGAATCACGAGCGGTACGGTCAGTGCAAGCATCATCATGTTGCGATCTCCTTTTCGTGAGGTATGGAGCGAACTCTACGCAAGTCTTTGATGCATCACACAAAAGCATTTAGATCGAACAATGGAATCGCTTGATAGCAGAAACAATCAAGTCGGGCTGTTGATTGCTTATGGGTGGATTAACCACGCTGACATCCGATTGCCTGCGACCTTTGCGTTCGGATTCAGGTCTTGCCCTGCATCGCCGCGCAGCAGGGAGGGGTTGGTGTGTGGATGGCGCGCTCGGGTTGCGCTTCGGTGCGCTGGTTCGGCTTTCAGTGGCTCTTGACGCGGGCCTTGCCGAACGTTTGGCGTAGCCGTGGCGCGATCAGCGCGCGTCCTGGGTCGGCTTTTTGGCGACGAAGATGCACATTTTTCCGCCGGTTTCCTTCTCAAGCGCGCTCAACTGCTTGATGACCGGCCGGGTCATGATCGAGCCGCGAGACAGCAGCAACAAGCCATCCGAATGGAGAAGGTCGCGTGTCACCAGCATGCCTTCTTGCAGTTGCGACGGCGAAAGTCGCAGCTCGATGATCGAACTGCGAAGTTCGTCGCCCAAATGCACTTCGAGTGCATCCACGACACGGGGGTCGTAACGCGTGCCGCGGGCGTCGGAGATGAACTCGAAGCTCTGCTTGACCGAGCAGGGTTTGCCCGTCATCTTGCCGCTGCGCAGATCGTCGTAGTCGCTGGCGACGGCAATGATGCGAGCGCCAATCGGAATCGATAGCCCGACCAGCCCGGCCGGGAATCCACGGCCATCAAAGTGTTCGTGATGGCACTCGATGATTTCAGCAACCTCGCGCAGTTGCTCGACCTTTCTGAGTGCGGTGGCGCCCACGCTCGGGTGGGTGTGGTATTCGGTGCGCTGTTGCGTGTTCATCATGCTGATCGGTGAAGCAAGCAGATCGTCCGAGGCGCCGATCAGCCCGACGTCGTGCACCAGGCTGGCGACAAAGACCGCCTGAGCCTCGCTTTCGTCCAGATCGAAATGCTTGGAGAGCCCGCGCGTCAGGTCGGCAACCCGACGACCGTGTTCGCCGATGTCACCGCCGCGGATCTCGGTGATTGCGCTGATTGCCAGCAGCGTGCCGAAATAGGTCTTCTTGAGTGCGGCGTGATGGTTCTTTGTGGTTTCGAGTGCAACGCGCAAGGCGTGAGTGCGTTCCTGGATCTTTGCTTCCAGAAGTTCGTTCTGGCTCGCCAGCGCATCGCGCGCCGCCTTGAGTTCGAGTTGTATGCCGACCCGGGCGAGGACGATCGAAGGCATGATCGGTTTGGTGATGTAGTCCACCGCGCCGAGTTTGAGACCTTTTTCTTCGTAGGGCTCATCGGACAGCGCGCTGACAAAGATCACCGGAGCGCCCGCCACCGACGGGTATTCATGCAGGCGGCGCAAGACCTCGTAGCCGTCCATCTCCGGCATCATGATGTCGAGCAGCACCAGATCGATTTTGGCATGCCGCTTTGCGATGGCGAACGCGTCGGCACCTGACCGCGCCGCAAGGACGCGGTAACGTGGCTGAAGAATCTTCGACAGCACCATCAGATTCTCGGGCTGATCATCAATGATCAGGATGGTGCTCGAGCCGGGTGAGTCTTTGGATTGCATTGCCGGCGAAGTCATGACTGCCCCTTCAGATGGTCTTTGCAGTGCCTGCGCATGGTTTCGAGCGCGTGTTGCGCGGCGCCGAAGTCGAACAGATCGAGCGCCTCGCGCAAGGTGTCGGCCGCTTTGCCGCATGCGTGTTGCAGTAATCGGTGGTTGTCGTCGAGCAGCACGGCGGCGCGCGTGTCCGATTCGCTGATCAGGGTTTCCAGCTCATCAAGCAAGCGCCCCGCCGCGCTCCAATCAAGGACAAGGGCTTGGGCTGTGGCGGCCGGCTGAGGTGTTGCTTCGCGGACGGCGCGCAGTGCCATCAATACCTCTTCGATCCGCACGGAGAACGCGAGTGCCTCGGCGACCGAGTTGGCCTCGCCGGCGCGTCCGGCGGATTCCACCCGGGATGCCTGCAAGCGCAGGTCTGCCGGTATCAAGTCGCCCGCCATGCCCTTGATGCTGTGCGCGATGGTCGCCAGCATGGGTCCGTCAGCGCGGGCTGCCGCTGCGCGGATGTCCTGCAGGCTCCGGTCTAGCCGCGCTACGGTGAGTGCCGTCAGTTTCTGGCGGAAGTGATCGGATGATGCGCTCTCGGTGCCGGCTTTCGGCGTGGCGGCAGGCTGCGCTGCGGGCGTGGCAGCCATTGGCGGGGAATGCGGGCGCGGCTCAGCGGCCAGGCAGTGCTTGAGGATGCAGGCAATCAGCGTTTCGATATCAAAAGGCTTGGCGACATGCGACACCATGCCCGCCTCAAGGCACCGCCGGCGTTCCTCTTCAAGCGCGTGAGCGGTGAGACCGATGATCGGCAGATCCGGCGCAAGTGCGTGGATCTGGCGGGTAGCCTCGTAACCATCCATCACCGGCATCTGCAAGTCCATCAGAACCAGATCGTAGGCCTGGGCGCCCTTGGCCCTGATCGCGTCGACGGCCAGGGCGCCGTCTTCAACGATGTGCAAGCTGCAGCCTTCGGTACTGAGCAACTCGTCGAGCACCAGGCGATTGACGTCGTTGTCTTCGGCCGCCAGGATCGCGAGGCCCGTGAGGCGCTGCCCCTGGACTGTGGCTTCGCCCACGGCTGCCAGGGGGTTCGCTGCCGCCTGGAAGTGGCCCTCAGGATGACGTAACGGGATCGCGATTTCAAAACAGGAGCCGACGCCGCGCGTGGAGCTTGCCTGAAGCGTGCCGCCCATCAGCAAGACGAGTCGCCGACTGATCGAGAGCCCCAGGCCGGTGCCGCCAAACTTGCGTGTAGCGCTGGCATCGAGTTGCTCGAAGGGCTGGTAGAGCCGCGCAAGCTGGTCCGCATCGATCCCGATTCCGGTGTCGCGAACCGCAAAGTGGAGCGTGTCGCCGTCGCGTTTGATCGCGAGCTCCACCATTCCCTTTTCGGTGAACTTCACTGCGTTCGAGAGCAGGTTGCCGAGCACCTGGGTCAAGCGCAGAGCATCGCCGTGAAAGCTTGCGGGCAAGCCTTCGTCGGCGCTGATGGTGAAGACGAGCCCTTTCTGTTTGGTCTTTACCGTGACGAGGCTGCGACACTGTTCGATCAGTGAGCGCAGGTCGACAACATCGATCAGCAGCTCAAGCTTGCCCGCTTCGATTTTCGAGAAGTCGAGGATGTCGTTGATGATGCCGCTGAGCAGTTGCCCCGCGTCGATGATCCGGCGCAGGGTCAGCCGGGCCTTGTCTTGTTGCACTTCGCGATAGGCGATCTGGGCAAAGCCGAGTACTGCGTTCAGCGGTGTCCGAAGCTCGTGGCTCATGTTCGCCAGGAAGCGGCTCTTTGCTTTGCCCGCCTCTTCCGCGCGTGCTTTCTCTTCCGCAAGCTGCTGGGTGCGGGTCTCGACCATATGCTCCAGGTTCAGGCGGTAGAGATCCAGCTCATAGCCCATCTGTTTCTTTTCGGTGATGTTTTCCTTGACCGCGACATAGTGGGTGATTCGCCCGTCGGCCTGGCGCAGCGGGGCGATATGCGCAAACTCGACGTAGTCCTCACCGTCCCTGTCCCGATTGACGAATTCGCCCTGCCACGCCTGACCCGCCTGAAGCGCGTCCCACAGTTGGGTGTAAGTGCTTTGCGGGGTCTTTCCTGACTGCAGGATCCGCGGGTTCTTGCCCAGCACGTCTTCACGCAGATAGCCAGTGGCCGCCAGAAACGCGGGGTTCACGTACTCGATATGGCCATCGGTATCCGTAATCACGACGCTTGCCGGACTTTGCTCAATCGCGAGCGAGAGCTTGCGGATCAGCTGTTGTGACTTGACGCGTTCGGTGAGGTCTTCGCTGGACAGGACGATGCCACCGACAGTGGCATCCGCGTGATACCACGGCCGCACTTGTCGGCGAAGCCACTGCTCGCGGCCGTCGGCATGGCGGAAGTAGTCCTCCTCCTTGAGGATGTGTTCGCCGTCGAGGGCGCGCAGGTGTTCGTCGCGCCACTCGTCAGGAATGTCGTGGAAGAACTCGTAGTGCGATCGGCCGACGAGGTTGGCCTCGGTGATGCCAAAGTCGATTCGCCATTGCTGCGTGAAGGCGACGTAGCGCATTGAGCGATCGAGCATGGCCATTGCCATCGGCGCCTGGTCCATCAGCACATGCATCAGCTCTTCGCTGCGCGCAACCGCCAGCTCGGCCCGTTTGCGCGAGGAAATATCCTGGATGGTGCCGCGTGCCCCGGCAAGCTGGCTTGTTGCGTCCCGCACGGCGAGGCCGCGCACCGTGACCCACTTGTCGATACCGCCGCTCGATAGCTCGACATCGCATTCGAATGCGGTGCCGTCGGTGATGCAGCGTTGAAGGTGGCGGGCGAGCGTGCTCCAGCTCTCGTGGGTGAAGCGTGTCGCGTAGCGGTCAAAGCGCGGGGTATTGTCCGTTTCAGGAACGCCGAGAATCTGGTAGATCGACGAAGACCAGTTGGCGCCTGCGCCGCTGCGGTCGATCTGCCAGTGGCCAAGGCGGGCCATGGCCTGCGCTTCACTGAGCCGCAGTTCGCTCTGCCGCAGGCGCTCCACCGAGCGGCGGTGTTGCACGATGCGCCAGATTTCATTGGAGACCAGCTGGACGGTTTCAACGTCCTGATCGTCGTAAGCGCTGGGCTTGTTCCCCACCCCGGTGATCATCACGACGCGACCGTTCTCAATCACCGGTATCGAGATGAATCGGCTCAGGGGTGAGTGCCCCTCCGGCAGACCCCGGCGGTGTGGGCAAGCGGGGTAGTCGTTGAAGATGACCGGCCTCATCTCCCGGATGGCGTCGGCCCAGATGCCCGCCTGGCTGACCGGATAGTGGTTTTCAAATGCGGCGTGGCAATAGTTTTCGAGCGTGTTCTTGGACCAGGTGATCAGTTCGAGCGACTCATCGTCGTCATTGACGAAATGGATGAAGGAAACAACGCTGCCTGTCAGCGTCTCGGCGTGTTCAACCGCCAACTGCATGAAGGTCTTCTCGTCCAGCGTCTCGGCTTGGCGTGGCAGTTCAAGCAGGGCATGGGCCCGGCGCGCGGAGGATTCCAGGTGGCTCTGTGCGATCTTCCGCTCGGTGATGTCGGTCGATATACCGCACAGGCCCCAGACGGTGCCGGGCGCATCCGGATCGGTAATCGGTGTCTTGACGTCAAGGTAGAAGCTCGTTGCCCCGCTTTGCGGATTAACGACGCAGATTTCATCCACGGTCTGCTCTCCGCCGAGCGCTCGCCGGTCGGCGGCGCTGAGCTGCGCGACGGTTTCGGGCGGGAAGAAATCCCGCGCGTCCTTGCCGACAATTGCGCTGGCAGAGCATCCCACGAGATCGAGGATTGCCTTGTTGGCATACTGATAGCGCGACTGCGCGTCTTTCAGGTAAATGTAGGCAGGCACCTGATCGAGCACATCCCTGAAGCGTCTTGATTCGGTCAGCGCCGCCTTCACTTTTTGTTCGATGGTCTTGATCTGACTGACATCGATGGCCGTACCGATCACCTTGCGCTCACGGGATCCTTTGCCGACTTCAAGTTCGCCGCGCATCAGCACGAAGCGCGCTTGCGCGCCGGTTCTGGCCGTTCGCAGTTCGATCTCGCCGAGCGGGAGTCCGGCCGCTAGCTGGTCAAGCCAGACGGTAAAGTTCTGCTGATCTTCCGGAACGAACAGTCCGGCAAACTGGGCTGCGGTCTCGATCCGCTCGGACGGATCGCCCCCCAGCAAGTCGTACATCTGGTCGGTCCAGAACAAACGGCGCGACGCGGGATCAAATTCCCAACTGGCGATATGCGCAATGCGCTGCGATTCGCTTAGCAGGCGTTCAAGTCGAGCGGACTCTTTGAGCGTTCTCTCTGCACGGCCGCGTTCGCGCAGTGCGGCAATGCCCCAGGCGATGTCGGCGCCGATCTGCTCCAGCAGCGCCAGTTCATCCTCGTCGAACGCCCCCGCGTCCTCGGCATAAAGGGCCAAGGCACCGAACAGCTCGCCATGCGCCACCAACGGAACGGCGGCCGACGACAGGAATCCCCGGGCGATCGCATCGTCCCGCCACGGATTCATGCCCGACTCTGAGCGTGTGTCGTTGTTGACCACCACCCGGCGCTCCCGGATTGCCGTACCGGTCGGCCCGTTGCCGCGGGCATCATCCGACCAGTGGATGTCGGCTGTCTCCAGATAGCTGGTGTTCAAGCCCGCGGCGGCAACGATCGCGACCGAACGATGTTCGTCGGGCAGCGGCACGCCGATGCAGGCCATCAGGTAACCGCCGATGCTTGCCGCCAGGTCGCAGCTTGTTGTCAGCAGCCGTGATTCGTCGTCCGCAGTGACGATCGCGTGGTTCACCTCACGCAACAGGCGCAGCGAGCGATCTGCACGACGCCGGCTTCGCGCGGCAGCGCCATCAGTAATCGAATTCACCCCTATGCGGACGAGGGTTTGCCGGGCGCCGGCTGCTGTCTGCATCGACTCGGCGAGCAGCTCGCCGGCAATGCGCCTACCATCCTTGTGGTGCACGACCACTCGCAACACCCCGTCGTCGGGCGCTGGCAGTGTCGGCAAAACACCGCCCGCCGCGGCCGAGACAAAGGCCGTCAGCGGCCTGCCACGCAATTCAGCGTTATCAAAGCCGAACAGCGCAATCGCGGTGGCATTCCAGCTGGCAAGCGAGCCATCGTCGTGCAGCAGCAATTGAGCATGTTCTGGCGCAGGCCGACCCTTGGACATCGCCTTTCTCCTTACGCCGGCGCCTGCGGCGCTTCCGCGTAGAGCGCCGCGATTGCCTTGAACTGGGCGCGCAATGCCACGAATGCGTCGACCACATCCGGGTCGAAATGTGTGCCGCGTTCGGCTTCGATGGCGCGGCAGGCTTGCTCGAAGGGATGGGCGCGTTTGTAGATGCGGGGCGAGACCAGCGCATCAAACACGTCGGCCAAAGCCATCAGCCGGGCACTGACCGGGATTTGCTCGCCCGCGAGTCCGTCTGGATAGCCGGAGCCGTCCCACTTCTCGTGATGCCAGCGCGCGATTTCCTTGGCAATGTTGAGGAAATCGACCGAGCGATGACCGTGGTGCAAGGCGCGCTCAATGGCATCGGCGCCAAGCGCCGCATGGGTCTGCATCAGTGCGCGCTCTTGCTTGGTCAGGGGGCCCGGTTTGAGCAGGATCAGATCTGGAATGCCGACCTTGCCGATGTCGTGCAGTGGCGCTGATGCCCCCAGCAGGGCCATCCGATTGCCGGCGAGCGCATGGGAAAAACGCGGGTGCGCGCGCAGCTCACCCGCCAGCGCCAGCACGTAGGCCTTGGTGCGTCGAATGTGGTTGCCGGTTTCCGGGTCGCGGGTTTCTGCCAGTTCAGCGAGAGCCTGGATGCCGACCTCCTGAATCGCTGCGATTTCGTCCACTCGGCGCGCAACCTCCGCTTCGAGTTCAGCGTTTTGCGCTGTCAGCCGGTCGCGCGCGGACTTGAGTTCGAGTTGCCCGGCGACGCGGGCCTGAACCACCGCAGCGCTGATCGGTTTGTAGATGTAATCAACCGCTCCGAGTTTGAGCCCGTATTCTTCGTGGTGCTCGTCGCTGAGGGCGCTGACGAAGATCACCGGGATCTGGCGGGTGGTTGCCTCCGCTTGCAGCGCCTTGATGACTGCGTAGCCGTCCAGGTCCGGCATCATCACGTCGAGCAGGATCAGGTCCGGCGTCGGTGCTGACGTTGCGGCCGCGATGCCCAGTCGCCCAGAGGTGGCGGCGCGCACACGATACTGTGCGCTGAGCACGTCAGCGAGCACAGCCAGGTTGGCCGGTTCGTCGTCAATGAGAAGCACGGTCTGCATGTGTGTCGTACCCCTCGTGGCGAGATTGCGGCCTCCGGTTGCGTCCGCTGCGCCTTCAGCGGAGCGGGGCATGCAAAAAATCCGCGCGGCGGCGTCGGCCAGCCCGAAGCGAACCGCCCCAGACCTTCATCAACGAGCGCGGTGATCTCAAAGGCTTATCGGATCGGGGGGCGACTTCTTTAGCTGGAGGACGACGACGGGGTAAGGCGGATAGGCCTTGCGCGACGGAGAAGCCGCGGCGAGGGCAGGAGATTACGTCTTGTCGGCGATGCCTTTACGGGCACCGCCGCCCATCGCGGGCGGCGGCAGAGCGCGCACGGGTAAGACTCAGACTGACAGCCGCTCGCGCACGCCGTCGGCGTCCATGTTCTTACCTTCGCCGCGCATCACGATCTCGCCACGCTCCATCACGATGTACTGGTCGGCGAGCGAGCGGGCGAAGTCGTAGTACTGCTCGACAAGCAGGATCGCCATTTCGCCGGATTCGGCCAGCGCGCGGATCGCGCGTTCGATGTCCTTGATGATCGAGGGTTGGATGCCCTCGGTCGGCTCGTCGAGGATCAGCAGCTTCGGGCCAGCGGCAAGTGCGCGGCCGATCGCAAGCTGCTGTTGTTGCCCACCGGAAAGGTCGCCGCCGCGGCGCTTCATCATCTGCTTGAGCACCGGGAACATCTCGAAGATGCGCTCGGGCACCTGTGCGTTGGCGGACTTCGTCGCCAGGCCCATCTGCAGATTCTCGGCGACCGTCAGGCGGGGGAAGATCTCCCGCCCCTGCGGTACATAGCCGATGCCGGCGCGAACGCGGGCATGCGAAGCGCTGCGCGTGAGGTCTGCGCCACCGAAGGTGACCGAACCAGTCTTGGCCGGCACCAGCCCCATCAGCGTTTTCAGCAGGGTGGTCTTGCCGACCCCGTTGCGGCCGAGCAGCGTGGTCACCTTGCCGGTCGGCACTTCGAAGGACAGATCGCGCAGGATGTGGCTGCCGCCGTAGTACTGATTGAGTTGCGAGACGTTCAGCATCGTCAGGCCCCGTATGGAGTGTGGGAACGTGCAGAACCCTCCGCGCGCAGCGGATGGTTCGATTGAGGGGGACTACCGATCAGGCCGCGGGTGGCGGCGGAGGCGGTGCGGGCGGTTCGCTGCCGGCAATCAGCAGCTTGCGGAAGACCGCGTGATTGGCGTGCGGCAGGAGTGCTGCGAGTTCTTCCGGCACCAACTTGGCTGCGTCGATCGGTTGCCCGTCGGTGAAGGTGAGGCGGAACTTGTCGCCGTGGGCGCGCACCAGGCACAGCATCAGCAGCGCGGCGAGCGGGTCGCCGACACGCGGCACCGAGCCGCGCAGCGAATCCTCGCGTAACTGGAAGAAGGGCGCCGCGGTGGAGCCGTGGCGCGCAATCCAAACCCCGTCGCGCTGATCGATGCTCTGCACGAAGGGCGTCAGCGTGTTCCATTTGTCGACCACCGCCGAAGCAGCGGCGACCGCGTCCTTCCATTTGAGGGACGTACGCCAGAGGAAATAGTCGAACTTGCCGGTAGCGGTGACCATGTGCACAGCGTAGCAGGCCCGGCGCCGCTGTGGCAGAGGGGGCGGGCAGATCAGCGGCCAAGGTAGACCTCGATCACGCGCGGATCGTTCTGCACCGTTTCCAGATCGCCCTCGGCCAGCACGCTGCCCTCATGCAGCACGGTGACCTTGCCGCCCAGCGCTTTCACAAACGCCATGTCGTGTTCGACCACCATCAGCGAATGCTCGCCGGCGAGCGACACGAACAGCTCCGCAGTGCGTTCGGTTTCCTCGTCGGTCATGCCGGCAACCGGCTCGTCCAGCAGCAGCAGGCGCGGCTCCTGCATCAGCAACATGCCGATCTCAAGCCACTGTTTTTGGCCGTGCGACAGCAGGCCGGCGGGGCGATCCGCTTCGCTCGTGAGGCGGATGCGCTTGAGCGTTTCCGCAACGCGGTCGCGCTGCTCGCCGGTGAGTTGCGCGAGCAGGCTGCGCCAAACGCGCTTGTCGGTTTTCATCGCCAGCTCAAGGTTCTCGAACACCGTGTGCTGCTCGAAGATGGTCGGCTTCTGGAACTTGCGGCCGATGCCGGCATGGGCGATTTCCGGCTCGCGCATGCGCGTCAGGTCCATCGTCTGGCCGAAGAAGGCGCGTCCAGCGTCGGGCCGCGTCTTGCCGGTAATCACGTCCATCATCGTCGTCTTGCCGGCGCCGTTGGGGCCGATGATGCAGCGTAGCTCGCCGGCATCGATCGTCAGCGTCAGCGCGTTGAGCGCGCGGAAGCCATCGAAGCTGACGGTGATGTCTTCCAGGTAGAGGATGACCTTGTGCGAGAGATCGAGCTCGCCGCGCGTCATGATGCGGCCGCTGGGCGCGCCGTCTTCCCATTGCTCGCGCTGGTTCGGATCGGCGTGTTCGAGGGTGCCCACTTTCATGCTGAGGCTCCTTTGGTTGCGGCGTCGGGCGGAAGGCGCGAGTCGTCCTTGGAGGTTTGGGCCGGCTCGCTTTTCGCAGCGGTCGGCGCCTTGTCGCGCGCGCCGCGAATGCGCCGCCACAGCCCGACCAGACCTTCCGGCAGGTACAGCGTGACGAGGATGAAGAGCAGGCCGAGGAAGAACAGCCAGTACTCGGGGAAGCTCACGGTGAACCAGCTCTTCGCGAGGCTCACGGTGAAGGCGCCGAGCACCGGGCCGATCAGCGTGCCGCGCCCGCCGACCGCCGCCCAGATGGCGATCTCGATCGAGTTCGCGGGACTCATCTCGCCGGGGTTGATGATGCCCACCTGCGGCACGTACAAGGCGCCGGCGAGCGCGCACAGCACGGCTGAGAGCGTCCAGATGAAAAGCTTGTAGTGCAGCGGGTTGTAGCCGATGAACATCACGCGCGATTCGGCATCGCGGATCGCCGCGAGCACGCGGCCGAACTTCGAGGTGACCAGGTAGCGGCCGAGCAGCAGCGTGCACATCAGCAGCAGCGCCGAGAGGCCGAACAGCACCAGCCGGGTTTCCGGCGCGGTGATCGAGTAACCGAGGATGCGTTTGAAGTCGGTGAAGCCGTTGTTGCCGCCGAAGCCGGTTTCGTTGCGGAAAAACAGCAGCATCGCAGCGTAGGTGAGTGCCTGCGTGATGATCGAAAAGTACACGCCCTTGATGCGTGAGCGGAAGGCGAAGTAGCCGAACACCCAGGCAATCGCGGCCGGCACCACAACCACCAGCACCAGCGCCCAGAGGAAGCTGTCGCTGCCGACCCAGTACCAGGGTAGTTCCTTCCAGTCGAGGAAGACCATGAAGTCCGGCAGATCGCTCTTGTAGCTGCCGTCGCGCCCGATCTGCCGCATCAGGTACATGCCGAAGGCGTAGCCGCCGAGCGCGAAGAACAGACCGTGGCCGAGCGAGAGGATGCCCGCGTAGCCCCAGATCAGATCCATCGCCACCGCAACCACGGCGTAGCAGAGCACCTTGCCGGTGAGCGTGACGAAGTAGTCCGATACATGCAGCGGGTGGCCTTCGGGCAGGGCCAGGTGCGCGACTGGCACCAGCACCCAGGCGACAAGGGCGAAGATCGCCAGCGCGATCCAGCCGCTGCGTGGCATGGCGGTGAGGAATCGAATGGTCAGTGGCGTGCGCATGCTCAGTTCTCCACGAAGCGCCCTTTGAGGGCGAACAAACCTTGGGGCCGCTTCTGGATGAAGACGATGATGAAGAGCAGCACGAGGATCTTCGCGATCACCGCGCCGGCCCAGCCTTCGAGGAATTTCGTGACGATGCCCAGCCCGAGCGCTGCCCACACCGCGCCGGCGAGCTGGCCGACACCGCCGAGCACCACGACGAGGAAGGAATCGACGATGTAGCCCTGGCCCATGTCGGGCCCGACGTTGGCGATCTGCGAGAGCGCCACGCCGCCGAGGCCGGCGATGCCGGAGCCGATCGCGAAGGCCAGCGTATCGATGCGCCGCGTCGGCACGCCCACGCAACCGGCCATTGCGCGGTTCTGCGTCACCGCGCGCACGAACATGCCGAGCCGCGTCTTCTGCATCATCAGCCACACGATCAGCAGCACGAACAGCGCGAAGCCGATGATCGCGATGCGGTTGAGCGGCAGCATGGCGCCGGCGTAGAGCTCGATGCCGCCACTCATCCAGGTGGGGTTGGCGACTTCCTGGTTCTGCGGCCCGAAGATCACACGCGCGGCCTGGATCAGCACCAGCGACAGGCCCCAGGTGGCGAGCAGGGTTTCGAGCGGGCGGCCGTAGAGGTGGCGGATCACGAGGCGTTCCATCGCGACGCCCACCAGTGCGGCGACCATGAAGGCGAGCGGGATCGCCGCCAGCACATAGGCGTCGATCCACTGCGGGGCGTAGCTGCGGAACAGACCCTGCACGACCCAGGTGGTGTAGGAGCCCACCATCAGCAGTTCGCCGTGCGCCATGTTGATCACGCCCATCACGCCGTAGGTGATGGCGAGGCCCAGCGCGGCAAGCAGCAGGATCGAGCCGAGCGAGACGCCGGTGAACACGCGGCCGAGGTTCTCGCCGATCGCGATGCGGCGTTCGATCTGGGTGAGCGATGCGACGGCGGCGATGCGCACGGCTTCGTCCGGTTCGCTGTAGCTGCCGCTGCTTTTGTCGAGCATCGCGGCGAGCAGTTGGCGCACCGCGGGGTCGGCACTGTCGGCAAGCGATTTCACCGCGGCAAGGCGCGCGGCCGCGTCGGGTGAACCGAGGCTCGCCTTGGCTTGCGCGAGCACGAGCAGTTGCTTGATCTGCGGGTCTGCTTCCTTGGCGAGCGCCTTGTCGAGCAGGGGCAGCACTTCAGCGCTGGCGGAAGCGGTGAGTTCTTTCGCCGCTGCCAGGCGCACGTCGCGCTCGGCCGCGAACAGGCGCAGGCCGGCGAGGGCGCCGTCGAGTGTGCGGCGCACGCGGTTGTTGATCGTGATCGATTCGATGTTGTCCGGCGGCGGAGTAAGGGTCTTGCCGCTGGCAGCGTCGATGTAGTTGTCGCCCTCAACCCGGATCAGCGTGTCGCCGGCAAGGTAGAGCGCGTCTTCCGACATCGCCTTGAAGATGGGCAGCATCGCTTCGGGGTCGGCACCGGCGAGTGCTGCGATGGCGGCGATCTTCTCGTCCGAGTCTTCGGCGCCGAGGCGCGCAAGCTGCGCGGGATCGAGCGCCGCAAAGGCCGGCAGGCAGGTCAGGTGGGCAAGAAGCGCGAGCAGGATCAGGCGTCTGATCATGATGGGGCCGTTTCGATTTCGGGGTGGCGGCCGGCACCCTGACGAGGGCACCGGCCGCGAGGGCCGCAGCGCGACTGCACTGCGGCATCGGTACTGCGTTCAGGCGATTACTTGCCTTCCGGCTCGTCCTTCTTCTTGTCGTTGCCGGGGATGTACGGGCTCCACGGCTGCGCCTTGATCGGGCCCTTGGTTTTCCACACCACGTTGAACTGGCCGTCCGCCTTCACTTCGCCGATGAACACCGGCTTGTGCAGGTGGTGGTTCTTCTCGTCCATCTTCACCGTGAAGCCAGACGGTGCCTTGAAGGTCTGCCCGCCCATCGCGGCGATCACCTTGTCGACATCGGTGCTCTTGGCCTTCTCGACCGCCTGCTTCCACATGTAGATGCCGATGTAGGTGGCTTCCATCGGGTCGTTCGTGACCACGGTTTCAGCCTTCGGCAGCTTGTTCTTCTTGGCCCAGTCGCGGTAAGCCTTGATGAACGCGTCGTTGGTCGGGTTCTTGATCGACTGGAAGTAGTTCCATGCGGCGAGGTGGCCGACCAGCGGCTTGGTATCGACGCCACGCAGCTCCTCTTCACCCACCGAGAAGGCGACGACCGGCACATCGGTGGCCTTCAGGCCGGCATTGCCCAGTTCCTTGTAGAAGGGCACGTTGGAGTCGCCGTTGATCGTCGACACCACCGCGGTCTTCTTGCCTTCAGAGGCGAACTTCTTGATCTTGGCGATGATGGTCTGGTAGTCGGAGTGCCCGAAGGGGGTGTACTCCTCCATGATGTCCGTATCGGCAACGCCCTTGCTCTTGAGGAAGGCGCGCAGGATCTTGTTGGTGGTGCGCGGATACACATAGTCGGTACCCAGCAGCACGAAGCGCTTGGCTTCGCCGCCATCCTTGCTCATCAGGTATTCCACTGCCGGAATCGCTTGCTGGTTGGGCGCGGCGCCGGTGTAGAACACGTTCTTCTCAAGCTCTTCACCCTCGTACTGCACCGGGTAGAACAGCAGGCCGTTGAGTTCCTTGTAGACCGGCAGCACCGACTTGCGCGACACCGAGGTCCAGCAGCCGAAGGTGACGGCGACCTTGTCCTTCGACAGCAGCTGGCGTGCCTTCTCGGCGAACAGCGGCCAGTTCGAGGCTGGGTCAACGACCACCGGTTCGAGCTTCTTGCCCAGCACGCCGCCCTTGGCGTTGATCTCTTCGATCGCCATCAGCGCGGTTTCCTTCAGCGCCGTTTCCGAGATGGCCATCGTGCCCGACAGCGAATGCAGGATGCCGACCTTGATCGTGTCGGCCGCCTGTGCGGCAAGCGAGGTGAAACCACTGATCGCCAGTGCGGCGGACAGCGCAGTCATTTTGACGAAATTGCGGCGGGTGCTCATGAGCGCTCTTCCTCGATTCGGATTTGGAGTAACGGGGTGAGTGGGGATGCTGCGGTGCCACAGTAGGGCCGGCGGCCGGATCGCGGAATACGTCAGATTGCGTAGGGGCGCGCGGTGCCTTGCGCCACCTGCCATGCAGCCACTGGTGCCGCTCAAGAAACGCGACGAGGCGTCGTTATGTGCATAACCCGTAGCCGAACCGCCCAATGCGCGAACGTTTTTCCGACCCCTTCCTTGCAGAAAAGTACGAACAGTTTCGCGGCCTGGCTTTCCACGCCTCGCTGTTCACGCCTGCACTGACGGCGGCCATGTGGGGCTGGGAATGGGGCGTGGACCCTCCCCATGCGATGGACACCCTGCATGTGCGCATTGCGATGGTCTTGCTAAGCCTGGTGGTGCCGTTGAGCGTCAAGCTCTATGCCCGCAGCGATGTCGGGGCCTGGCTCGCGGCGCTTTGCACCGTGCTGATCGAGCTGCTGCTCTGTGTCGTGCACGACAAGATCACCCAGGGCGCCTTGCTTGGCATGCCGGGCTTCATGTTCTTCTACCTGCTCGCGCCGGTCGTGAGCTTCGTGTTCCCGTTTCGGGTCAATCTCACCCTCAACCTGGCGTTGCCCGTGGCGCCGCTTGTGTTGCATGCCCTCAGCGGGATCCCCGACGGTTTTCATGTGGTGGCGTATTCCAGCGTGGCATTTCCGGCTGCCGCGTTTGTGATTACGGGGCAATTGCTGGCCGAGCGGGCAATGCGCAGGTTTTTCGAGGCGCGTCGCCTGGCCGCATGGCGCAGCGCCGCAATCGACAAAGTCGCAGTACCTGTCTTCGTTGCGAACTCGGAAGGCCTGGTCGAATACGCCAATGCTGCCATGATGAGTTTGCTCGATCAGCCCGGCAAACTCGTACTTGGACAACCGCTTGGCCAATTGCTTGATCTTGCCGGAGCCTCCGGCCTCAAGAACGTCGAGGCGCGGGTGCGCGGCAGCCAGCGCAACACCTGGTTGTTGCTGTCGGGCACGCCGGTCGGGCGTGCCGGGCGTGCCGCGTCGATCGTCTATGTGGCGCAGGATGTATCGGCCGCACGCGCTGAATCCGATGCCTTGCGCGATGCGGCCTTGAGCGACACCGTCACCGGTTTGGCAAATCGGCGCGCCTATGACCAACAGCTTGAGCGGCGCCATGCGCAAGGCAGCCCGTTTGCGGTCTTGTTTGTCGATCTCGACGGGTTCAAGGCAGTGAACGACAACTTTGGCCATGACACCGGCGACGCACTGCTCAAGGTGGTCGCGCAGCGTTTGCAGCGTGCCTTGCGTCAAGGCGATCTGGTTGCACGTCTGGGGGGCGACGAATTCGCGCTGCTTGCGAGCACTTCGGACGGTGCCGGCGAAGCGCGCGCCCTCGCCGAGCGATTGATTCGCACGATTTCCGAGCCGATCCATCTTGCCGGCGGGACGGTTCAGGTGGGCGCCAGCGTGGGCGTCGCGCTCGCTCAGTCAAGGCATTCCGATCCCCGCGTCCTGGTCCGCGCCGCAGATGCCGCGATGTACCGCGCCAAGGGCGCCGGCAAGGGGCGGGTGGAGCTAGCCGGGCAGGACGAATACGCCTGAGGCAATATCCGAGGTTTGCCGTAAGGCCGACCCCGTCACGCAAGCCCGATGCTGCTACCTGAAACTTTCCAAGTGGTGAGCTTTCCGTACGCCGGCCCTGCCGAGGCGGGGCTCTGGTTCATCTTTCATCACCAAGGGCTGGTCATTACCGGCGCAGAAGGGGCGGCTGAGCTGGTGACAGCCCCCGCGCTGCATAGCCTGGGGGTGGACGCTTCGCAGGTGCGCGGTGTCGGCCGTCTCGGTAAGGCGTGCTGTTGGGTTGCGCATACGCAGTGCGAAGAACTGCCGCCGGGCTTTTCGGCCGAACCCTTGCGCAGCCTGTTCAATCGCTTGCCTGAAGCCTTGCTCGCCATCGCAGGGCGCGCGCAGCAACTGCTCGACTTCGAACGCAGCCACCGATTCTGTGGCGCATGCGGCGCGGCAAACGAAGCTTTCGACGAATGCCGCGCCAAACGTTGCCCGGCCTGCGGGCAGATCGCCTACCCGCGGCTTGCACCGGCGATGATGGTGCTGGTCAAGCGTGACGGCCCTGCCGGGCGTGAATTGTTGCTGGCGCACGGTGCGCGCTTCCCCGGCGTGATCTACAGCGCGTTGGCCGGCTTCGTTGAGCCTTCCGAGTCGGTGGAGGACTGCGCGCATCGCGAGGTGTTCGAGGAAGTCGGTCTGCGCATCAAGAACCTGCGCTACTTCGGCAGCCAGTGCTGGCCCTTCCCAAATTCGCTGATGATCGCTTTTGTGGCTGACTGGGCGGGCGGCGAGATCGTCGCCGACCCGGCCGAGATCCTCGATGCCGCCTGGTTCCCGATCGATGCGCTGCCGCCGCTGCCGCACCAGATCACGATCGCGCGGCGCCTGATCAACGCGACGATCGCGGAGGTTGCGCCCGAGCATCCGGCGCTGACTGTCTATGGGGCGGGTTGATTGCGCACAAGCGCCGGCGCGGCATCTTTGTCATCATTCAGGCCTTCCCTCCCATCTCGTCCCGACCACGCGGACGCTGACAACATGCCTATTCTCGGAATCGGATTCCACCTGATCGTTGCCCTGTTCTTCGGTATCCACGCCATTCGGCGGGGACAGAACCTTTACTGGCTGATGATCCTGTTTGCCTTCCCCTTGCTCGGCAGCATTGCCTATTTCTTTGCGATCTACTTGCCCGAAGCGCGCCATAGTCGTGGTGCGCGGGCCGCAGGAAAGCTGGTAGTCAAAACGATTGACCCGGGGCGGGCGCTACGTATTGCCCGTGAGGCGTTTGAGCGCACCCCGACCGTCGATAACCGCTTGCAGTTTGCGCGGGCCCTGCTCGATGCCGGGGATGTCCGCGCTGCACGCGAGCACTATGAGCAGGCCGCGCAGGGGCCGTTTGCGGAAGACCTTGCTGTCGTTCAAGGCTTGGTTTGCGCGCAGTTGGCGACCGATGACGGCGTTGCCGCGTTGCGGGTGCTCGACGCCTTTTTTGCCGCGCAGCCAGAGCGTCGTGCCCATCCGGATCTGTCGCTCGCGTTTGCGCGCGCATGCGCCTTGGCAAGCCCTGATCGTGCCGCCGATGCGTTTGAGCGTGCGCTTCGGGTCGCAAACGGGCCCGAGACCAAGTGCCGCTATGCAGACTGGCTCGTGAGTCAAGGCGAGATCGGGCGCGCCAGCGCCTTGTACCGCGAGGTCGTTACGGATGCTGCGCATTGGCATTCCCATGCACGATCAATCAACCGCGACTGGTTGCGCCGAGCACAAAGCGCGCTTGCCCAAACCCAGGCGTGATCCTTCCTCGATCAGTCCTCGTCGGGCTTGAAACCCGCTTCGCGCCGCGCGTTTGAGCCTTCGCCCCGCCGGCGCGCTGCGCTTGCGCAGCAACGCTTTACCTGAAGATGGTGCGAAGTCGCGTCCGGTGGGCTCGCAGCCGCTGCGCCGGGCGCAACCCCTTGTTCACCGCAAAAGCGACGTCGGCCAGCAAAAGCACGGATCAATGATCGTGTGGAATCCGCGGCTACTGGCTGGCCGTTGTTGATCTCAGCCAACACCGTTGTCAGCGCGTAGGCGGATCCGTTTGAGCGCGAGGTTGGCCGCGGCGGTGCGTGTTTCCACGCCGAGTTTCTCGAACACATGTTCGAGGTGTTTGTTGACGGTGCGGGGGCTGCTGCCGAGGATGGCGCCGATGTCCGGGCTGGTCTTGCCCTGCGCCACCCAGTAGAGCACTTCGGCCTCGCGCGTGGTGAGGCGGAAGGCGGCGATCAGTGCTTCGATCGCGGAGGCGTCGTTCTCTTCGCGCAGCACCACCAGCCATTCGTCGTCGCCGGTCTGGTCGTGGAAGCTGGCGAGCAGGCGGCGTGATTCGGTGCTGACGAGTAGCGGGGCATACTCCCGCCCCTCGCGGCGTGCGGCCTCGGCGGCGGCGATCCATTCGAGCAGGCGCGGCGGCGTTTCGTTGCGTTCGGTGCCGAAGTAGGCGTGGAGCAGTTCGCGCCCGAGTGGCGTTTGCCATACCAGCTTGCCATCTGCCGCGCGGACGGCGACGGTTGCCTGGCCGAACGCGTCCAGTGCGCTGCGTGCCTGGCGCATCTGGCGCGCGTTCTGCAGGTGCGCGGCGATGCGGGCGAGCACTTCCTGCGGCCGGATCGGCTTGGTCACATAGTCGGCGCCGCCGGCGGAGAAGGCCGCCACGACATGTTCCGTTTCGGTCAGCCCGGTCATGAACACGATCGGGATCGCCTGGGTGGCGAAGTCCGCCTTCAGGCGCCGCGCGGTTTCGAAACCGTCGATGCCGGGCATCAGCGCGTCGAGCAGGATCACGTCCGGCAGGCTCTGGCGTGCGCGCATCAGCGCATCGTGGCCGTTGGTGGCGACCAGCACGGTGTAGCCGGCTTCGTCGAGCGCATCGTGGAGCAAGGCAAGGTTTTCGGGGACGTCGTCGACGATCAGCACGACGCCGGCGCGATCACTGATCGGCATGGTTCAGCCCGTGTTGTGCGCTGCGCGCTTTGCGAATGATTTCCTGCATGGGTTCGAACTGGAATTTTCGTGCCAGGTCGCGCATCACGCGAACGAATTCAAGGTAAGCCGCGTCATGGTTTTCGAGCGTGCTCAGGGTGTCGAGGATGCCACGCAGATAGCCTAGCGTGATCGCTGATTCCAGCGCTGCGAGGGCGGCTTCGTCAGGGTAGCGCATCGGCGTTGGGGGCGCGGGTTTGGGGGAGTCTGGCCGGGCCGGCGACTCGGTGCTGACCCACTCGAGCGCGAGCTTGTTGCCGATCCAGTCCAGCAGATGCTGCACCCGCAGCGGCTTGACGAGGAAGTCCTCGGCCGGCAAACCGACCTCGTTTTCGAGTCCGCGGTCGAAGGCGTTTGCCGAGAGCACGGCGAACCTGGCGTCGCAGCCTTGCTCGCGCAGGCGACGAAGGGTTTCCCAGCCGTCGATGCCGGGCATTGCCAGATCCATGAAGACGAGGTGGGGTTTGAACTCGCTTGCACGCTCGAGGCATTCGTAGCCGTTGGCCGCCTCGGCAAGCTCGAAACCGAGCGGCGCGAGGATGCTGCTGAGCAGTTCGCGGTCGACCCGTTCATTGTCCACGATCAGGATGCGGCGCCGCACGCCCACATAGCCCACGCGATGCGCATGCGCGCGCGCACGCACCGCCTGCAGGCCATGCACCTGCGGCACGAAGAGCCGAACCAGGAAGGTGCTGCCGTGGCCGAGTTTGCTGCTCACCGAAAGCTCGCCGCCCATCAGGTCGGTCAGCATGCGGGTGATGGTCAGGCCGAGCCCGGTGCCGCCGGCGCCCCCCTGGCTGGCCGCCCGGCCGCGCGCAAAAGGCTCGAAGATGCGTTCGACTTCGTCGGGCGCGATGCCGGGGCCGCTGTCGATGATTTCGCACAGCGCCATCTCGCGCTGGTAGCGCAGGCGGAAGCGCACCTCGCCGCGCTGCGTGAACTTCACCGCGTTGCCAAGCAGGTTGATGAGGATCTGGCGCAGCCGCTTTTCATCTGCCCGCACCACCGGAGGCAACTCGCCGATCTGCTCGAAGTGAAAGGCAAGGCCCTTGTTGTGGGCCTGCAGTTCGAACATCGCCACGATCTGCGAAATGAATGCGGGGAAGTCGAGCGCGCGGATGTCGAGCGTGAGCTTGCCGCCTTCAATCCGCGCCAGATCCAGCGTGCCCTCGATCAATGAGAGCAAGTGGTCGCCGCTGCGCCGGATCACCGATACCGCCTGCCGCCGATGCGGCGGTATCGCTTCGTCACCGTCAAGGATCTGTGCGTAGCCGAGGATGCTGTTGAGCGGCGTGCGCAGTTCGTGGCTGATCGCGGTGATGTGGCGGCTCTTGGCCAGGTTGGCCTGTTCCGCCACCTGCCGCGCCTTCTGCAACTGCTCGTCGGTGCGGCGGTGCGATGCAATTTCCTGCATCAGCGCCGCCGTCTGGCGGTTGGATTCTTCCTGCGCCACCTGCCGGCTCTTGTGCGTGAGCACCATCCACCAGGCCACCACACCGCTGACCAGCAGCAAGGCGGCAAACGCCTTGATGAAGCTCTGCTGCAGATGGGGCAGCAGGGCGGCATCCACGCTGCTGATCACCACCCATTCGTTGTAGTAGAGCAGCCCCATCAGCAAGGCGAGGAAAGGCACGATACCTGCCATCAGCAGCAGGTAGTGCCCCAGCCCGGTATCCACATACGGCAGCACGGCGCGTGGCAACAGGCTGCGCAGCAGGCCATTCCACTGCGATGAGAGTCGCGCGTGCGGCTTGCACAGATCGTTACAGCGCGCGTCGAGCGAACAGCACAGTGAACAGATCGGCCCCTGGTAGGCGGGGCAGTGGGCGGTGTCGTCCGACTCGTACTCGCGATCGCAGATGCAGCAGCGGTGTGCGCCGGCGCTGCGCGGTTCGGCCGCGCGCGCAAGGTAGTACTTGCCGCCGGTGGCCCACGCAATCAACGGCGAGCAGACCAGCGCCGTGGTGATGGCGATGAAGGATGCGAAGGGCTGCAGCGCCGGGCCCAGCAGCCCCACCCAGGCCGAGATGCTCACCGCCGAGGCGATCACCATGCTGCCTACGCCCACCGGGTTGATGTCGTACAGGTGGCTGCGCTTGAACTCGATGCCGCGCGGCGATAGCCCGAGCGGCTTGTTGATCACCAGATCCGCCACCACCGCCATCATCCAGCTGATTGCGATGTTCGAGTACAGCCCCAGTACCTGCCCCAGCGCCTGAAAGACATTCAGCTCCATCAGCATCAGCGCGATCAGCGTGTTGAACACCATCCACACCACCCGGCCGGGGTGGCTGTGGGTGAGCCGCGCGAAGAAGTTGGACCATGCCAGCGAACCGGCGTAGGCGTTGGTGACGTTGATCTTCAACTGCGAAATCACGACGAACAGCACGGTGGCCCACAGCGCCCAGCCCGGTGCGCTGAACACATGCGAGAAGCCGATCAGGTACATCTGGTTCGGGTCCACCGCCTTTTCGGCGGGCACCGCGTTGCGCAGCACCAGCCACGCCAGCAAGGCGCCCCCCAGCATCTTCGCCACGCCCAGCACGACCCAGCCGGGCCCGCCGATCACCACGCCCGCCAGCCAGCGCCAACGATTGGCGGCCGTGCGTTCGGGCATGAAGCGCAGGTAGTCCGCCTGCTCGCCCATCTGCGTAATCAGCGCGATGCCCACCGCCAGGGCAGTACCGAACAGCGGCACACTGAAGCTGCCACCTTGCCCATCAGCCCCGGGATAGTTCGCCAACCCCTTGAGCACAGTCGGCTCGTGCCACAGCACAAAGATGAAGGGCAGCGCCAGCAGGACCAGCCACACCGGTTGCGTGAGCGTCTGCAAGCGGCTGATTGTCGTGACGCCGTGCGTCACCAGCGGAATCACCACCAGCGCGCAGATCACATAACCCCATGCCGGCGGAATGCCGAAGGCCATCTCCAGCGCATAGGCCATGATCGCCGCCTCAAGCGCGAAGAAGATGAAGGTGAAGGAAGCGTAGATCAGCGAGGTGATCGTCGAGCCGATGTAGCCAAAACCTGCACCACGGGTGAGCAGATCCATGTCCAGCCCGTAGCGGGCGGCGTAGAAACTGATCGGCAAGCCGGCGAGGAAGATGATCAGTCCGGTCGCGATGATCGCAAACAGTGCATTGATGAAGCCCGCTTGCACCAACATGGTGGCGCCCACCGCCTCAAGCACCAAAAAGGACGCCACGCCAAAAGCCGTGTTCGCCACCCGCAACTCGCTCCAGCGGCGGAAGCTGCGCGGCGTGAAGCGCAGCGCATAGTCCTCCATGGTTTCGCGCGCGACCCAGCTGTTGTAATCGCGGCGGATCTTGATCACCCGCTGCACGGGAGCGGGGGCTTGGGCTTCTTGTTGGATTTCGGGTGGCATGGCTTGGGGGGACTAGCAAGCGGCGCGCCGGGCTTTGGCCTGTTTGGCGCTGGGCCTCTTGAAGCGCAACGCCTTGGCTCGCGATGTGCGCTGCCGGCTCGCGGCGGCCTTCCCGTTCAAGCCGGGGTGGGACGCCGGACAACGCACCGTAGTGATCTGGTGGCGGGAGGATTTGACTTTGGGTTTCGCCGCGCCCAACCCAACCCAACCCAACCTACGGCCCTTGCATGGTCATCCTCCGCTGTCGTGGCCTCTTTCGCGAGGTTTGAATATGTCAGCCGGGTTTCTCTATTCGTTTGGCCATGCTGCCGGCTTGTGATCCATTGCCGCGCGGAGCAATAGCCACATCAATAAGATCCAGTCTGAGCAGGAAGTTGAGCCACCCACGCCCCTTCAACCCTTGCCCGCCTATGCGCTGGATGCTGGCGATCGGCGGGCCATGAAAGAACTCCCATGAGGTTTCTGTATTTCACGCTGACGCTGTGCTTGTTTGCCATGAACTCGACGACTCACGGCGCTTCGATTGAAGTCTCACCCCCGAGCGTGCCGGACTTCTTTGGCGAATCGGAGTCCGCGGTACTCGGCGCTGAACTTTCGCCAAGCGGCAAGCATCTCGCGATTCAACGGATCAACGGTGACGGCCGAACAGCATTGCTTGTTCTTGATACCGCAACGCTCAAATCGGTGCACACAGTTGCCAGCTTCAATGACGCCGATGTCAGCGATATGGGATGGATCAACGACGACCGCTTGTACTACCGGACGTCGGTACGGGGCGGCGCATCATGGCGAGCAAATGGTGCGGTGTTCGCGGTAAATCGGGATGGTGAAAGCAGGAAGCAGTTGAGAACTGCGAGCGGTGGCTATGAGCAAGAGACTACTGGAACGACGATCAAGCGACGCATGTTGCCGTGGGATTACCAGATTGAGGGCTCGTTCCACGATGGTTCCGACGACGTGCTGGTGAGCCGCTTGATTGTTGATCGGGCTGTTTGGGAAATTACGGCAGAACGCTTGTTCAGGCTAAACACCAAGACGCTGGAACTGCGTGATCTGCTTGATGGAAAACAGCCAGAGCGGATCTCTCGCTGGACTTTAAATGCGCAAAACGAAGTGGTGGCGGGCGAGGCATGGGATAAGGGGCGTCATCGCATCCATATCAGAGAAGGCCAGGCTTGGCGCACGATTGGGGATTTCGATGCCTTCTCGGGTGAAGGCTTTCAGCCCAAATTCGTAATCGGCAAGGACCTTTATGTAACGGCCTCCAAAGGGGATTTAGGCGCAATTTACAAACTTGGTCGAGAGGCAGGAAAACCCGAAGGTGAAGCGATCATCGAAATCGAAGGGTACGACTTCAATGGATATCCCATATTTGATCGCCGCGCCAATCGATTGCTTGGCTTCCGCCATCTCAGCGACGCGTGGGGCACAACGTGGACCGACCCCAAGATGGTCAGTATTCAGAAGAGCGTGGACGAGTACCTGCCGACTACGATCAACCATCTCGCATGTGGTAACTGCAGCGAGTCGCCTGCCTATCTGATCAGCGCCGTATCTGACCGCCAGCCTGTGTCATTCTGGCTAGTGGGCGGGGCGAACGACAAACCGCGGTTCCTTGGGGCATCACGCCCGTCAATCAAACCGCAGCAGGTTGGGACCCGAGAACTCCATCGCTTTGTGGCGAGAGACGGACTATCGATCCCCGTGTACCTGACACTGCCTGCTGGTGAGAGCAAGGCACCGCGTCCTGCCGTTGTCCTTGTCCATGGCGGCCCGTGGGCGAGGGGTGCTACTTGGGAGTGGTCCGATGAGGCACAGTTCCTCGCATCGAGGGGCTATGTCGTCATTGAACCCGAGTTTCGCGGAAGCACCGGTTTTGGCTTTGCACACTTCAAAGCAGGCTGGAAGCAATGGGGACTTGCAATGCAGGATGACTTGGCTGATGCAGCCAAGTGGGCCATTGCCAGTGGCGTCGCGGATCCTAAACGCATGGCAATCGCAGGGGCTAGCTACGGAGGCTACGCCACATTGATGGGGTTGGCGAAGAACCCAGAATTGTTTCGCTGCGGTTTTGAATGGGTGGGGGTTTCAGACATTCGATACCTGTATCAGGATCGGCTGAGTGACATCTCGTCGGATGCTCGGAACTATGACCTAAAGGTTTTGATTGGGGATCCAGATCGCGATGCCGACATGTTGAAGAGTGTCTCTCCAGTGAATTTTGCGGCGCAGATCAAGCAACCGCTCCTCATGGCCTATGGGCGAGAGGATTCCAGAGTCGCGATAGAGCACGGCAACGCGATGTATGCAGCGATCCGCGAGCACAATCCACTTGCCGATCTCGTTGTCTACCAGGATGAAGGTCACGGTTGGGCAATGAGCAAAACACGGATCGACTTCTGGGCTAGGGTCGAAGCCTTCTTGAAGAAGAATCTGTAAGCATTTGATTTGGCGGCCATGATGGTCTGCCAGAGACCGACAGCGCGAAGCACGTCATCGCCTCGCCGGCAATGCGACGGCCGCGGCGGATCTTGATTACCCGCTGCACGGGGTCGGGGGCTTGGGTTTCTTGTTGGATTTCGGGTGGCATGGCTTGGGGGGACTAGCAAGCGGCGCGCTGGGCGCGTGCTGGTGCTTCGTGTCGCGAAGCTCAACGCTTTGGCTTGCGATCTGCGCTGCCGGTCTGCGGCGGCCTTCCCGCTCAAGCCGGGACCCGCCCCGGCGGGCGGGGTACTTTCTTTGTGCGAACAAAGAAAGTACCCAAAGAAAGTCGCCCCGCTTCAACGCCCCTTGCTGCGCAAGGGGTGCCCTGCGCTGCTCGAAGCATCGGGTGGCTGCGGAACTCGGCCCTGTGGGCCTCAAACAGTCCTCGCCACCGCCGCTACGCGTCGGAACCCGATGCTTCTGCGCTGCTCGGCGTTTCAGAGGGGATTGGAAAAGCGTCGACGTTTAACCGTTGTGCTCCTCATGCAGCGCGGATGCAGGCCTCCGGCCGGAATCCGGGAGCTGCGTTTGAGTTGGGCTCCGCTTCGCTGCATCGACGCCACGAATGCGCAACGCACGTTGAAACACCGACGGTTTTGACCTTGGGTCCCGTCGAGAGCGCCGAGCCGCGCAGCGGGGTCGGGGGATCGGCGCGCAGCGCCGACGGCGAGGACTGTCTGAGCGGCGGGCTTAGTCCGGCGCGAGTTCCGCAGCCGCCCGACTTCGCGAGCAGCGCAGGGAAGTCAGACACGCAGTGTCTGACCGCGAACGCCGGGCGGCACTCTTTGCTTACTTTCTGGTGCTGTTGCCAGAAAGTAAGACGCCCGCCGGGGCGGGACCCGGCTTGAGCGGGCAGGCCGTGGCAACGCGATACGGCTAATCGCAAGCCGAATCGCAGGGCTTCGCCGTGCTCAGCCCAGCCGACGGCACTTTAAAAACGCAATCGATGCTGCAATCACGAGCAGAGCAACAAGAGAGCCAAGTGCCCGATCGAGGGTCCGCCCAAGCATTTCGAATGTCCGAATACGCCCGACAATTTGGTCGTAGGACATATTCGGAACGACTACACCGTCAATGGCTAGCTGATAGACGCTCCCGCGAGGATCTTTCTGCGCGACAGCCGGATCGATCCACATGGTCCCTACGGGCGAGGTGGCAATGTCTATTGTTCTACCGAGACTTCGATCAACGAGTTCTTTCGAAACGAACGGCGCGGCGCGTTTGCCATCTCTTATTAATCGGTAGCACGAATTCACGGGATTTCGACCGCCGAAATAGCAGCGATCCACAACAACTCGCCCACTAATCACAGTCAGGTTGGCAAACGGTGCAGCCGTCCTGGCGGGTAGCCATCGAAGCACGCCGAACCAAAGCACGGCGGCTATCGCGATTGCAATTCCTCAAAGACGCGCAGCGGTGATCCAGCCTTTGCGTACTAGGGGCTGTTGACAATCACTTGACGTCGAAATGCCATCGGGATGCATTCGCAAATTTTCCGTTTACGTTCAATCGCTTACAAAGGGGCTGTTCACGCATGGCTGCTTGTGCTCATATCCTGACTTTTGAGTGGAGTCAGGATGGTACGCATGTGGCTGCGGGATGATCAATTTGAGCGGATCGCCGCACAGTTGCCGGGCAAGGCCAGCGATCCGGGACGTAC